>CAWIOC010000011.1:0-120252 GCA_963837565.1 uncultured Pseudomonadota bacterium | reverse complement strand
CACGGCATAGTCGTTGAAATCATGCGCGCCGGTGATCTTCGCCGCGCCGAACCGAAGCTGGGTCGGGGTATTCGTCGGGGATGATCGGGATCAGGCGGCGGTGTTCCTTTGGTCCGACCGGAATTGCAGAGTTTGCCGACGATGGCGGGGTAGCGTTTGTCCGAGGTGTGGACCGCGACGGCGCCGTCGCCCAGCATGGTTTCGGGGCGGGTGGTGGCGATCGAGATGTAATCGCGGGTCTCGCGGAAGGTGACGTCGCCGTCTGCATCCTTCTCGAGGTATTCGTAGGTCTCGCCGCCCTGGAGCGGGTATTTGAAATGCCACATGTGGCCCTCGACCTCGATGTTCTCGACTTCGAGGTCGGAGATCGCGGTTTCAAAATGGGGGTCCCAGTTGACCAGGCGCTTGCCGCGAAAGATCAGGCTCCTTGTGGTAGAGCTCGACGAAGACCTTGATGACCGCATGATGGAAATTGGGCCCTTGCCCGCCTCTGGGTCGCCGGAGGCGCCGCCCATGGTGAAGGCTTCGCGCGACCAGTCCGCCGAGGCGCCGAGGCGTTTGCAGCTGGCCGTTGATGGTGCCGCCGTATTTCACCTTTTGCTCCCAGACCTTGTCGACGAATGCCTCGCGGCCCATCTGCGGCCGGGTGGGTCCCTGATGCGGCGCCATGTCGCTTCGGTGACCATCAGGGTGGCGATCCCGGCGTGATCGGTGCCGGGCTGCCAGAGCTGTCGAAGCCGCGCATCCGGTGCCAGCGGATCAGGATGTCCTGCAGGGTGTTGTTGAAGGCGTGGCCGATATGGAGCGCGCCTGTCACATTCGGCGGCGGGATCATGATGCAGAACGGCTGCGCGCCGGGTTTGGCGTTGGCGCCAGCGGCAAAGGCATCTGCCTTTTTCCATGTCGCGGAGAGGCGCGCCTCTGCTTCGGCGGCGTCAAAGGTCTTTTCCATCGGCATGATTACGTCCCAGTCTTCCTGATCGCCGAGGTGTTTATACGGCAAGCAGGGGAAGGGGAAAGCCGCAGAGGCGGCCGCGGCAGCGCGGGTCAGACCAGCGCGCGCACCAGAAGGGTGATCAGCCCAACCGAAGTCGCGACCGAGAGCAGAGCCACCGGGATGAGCCACCACCCCGAGGAGACCTTCTGGCGCGACGGGCCGGTGCGGCGCTTGACCGTGTCATGGATGGCATGCGCGTTGCCGAAGCGGTTGGTATCTGCAATGGCCATAGTTACCCCCAATCCAGCGGTCGTGACGAAAGCCTGGCGGTCTGCGACCGCTTTCGACACAATTCTAGCTTCCGGGATATTGCGATTGGATTTCTGTGAACAGAAAAATATCGAGGTTTTTCGGCAAAGGCGAACCAGTCGCCATAATTTTGCCGGTTTCTTGACAGATTTGCGACAATCTCTGGCCGCAAAGGCGCCATGACGCGGACCGGTCAGATCAGCGCGCGCACCAAAGCGGTCAACAGCGTGGCCCAGACCCCGATCGAGAGAATCGCTATCGGCAGGACCCACCAGCCGACCGGCGCCTTGGCGGGCTGGTGCGTGCGACGGCGGCGCGCTGTGGTGTTTCGCGGGATGAAGGTGAAGCCTTCGGTTGTCGTCATGGTCATCTCAGGGTCCTGCTTGTGTCGTCCGGGTCTTCATCGGCTGCGCGAGTGGTATGCCGAATCACTCTCCTGAGGATTGGACGCAGCGTTCGTTAAAAACAGATGAAACGTCGCATTGTTTCCGAAAATGGAGGTAATCAGGAAAAATCGAGCTGGACTGTTTCCTGAATCACAGGCTTCGGTCAATTTTTGTCGAGAGATGGATCAGACTTTCCGAGGATTTCACCCCCGGAATGGCGCCGATCGCGTCCAGCACATCGTCAAGGATCGTGGTCGTCGGTGCGGCGATCAGCAGAAGCAGGTCGATCCGACCCGAGGTGGTGTGGATGCGCTCGACCTCGGGCAGCGCCTTCAGGCGGGTCAGCACATTGGCCTGGGTGCGCGGTTCGACCATCAGCAGAACAGTGGCGCGATTCGCCCCTCGCGCGCGGTTTCGCCGAGCTTGACGGTATAGCCCGCGATCATGCCCGAGGTCTCGAGCCGTTCCAGCCGTGCCTGGATGGTCGAGCGCGCAACCTTCAGTCGGCGCGCGAGAACGGCCACGGAAACGCGGGCGTCGGCGCCGAGTTGCGCGAGAATGGCTCGATCCAGGTCATCCATGCATTTTGCCCGTTGTTTCGTCATTATGACCGAAAAAAAAGTGAAAACAACTCTTTTGATCGGTGACTTTGTCCATCATATCCGGCATCCTCGTTTTCAGGAAAAGGGCGGCTCATACGCACCTGGCCTGGTTTGGTTGAACGCGTAAGCGGCTCCGAACTGGATTCCCAGGGCTGGAGTAGGCTGCGCTCTGTTGGCACAGGAAGGACACCGCCGATGGGGCTCTCGAAAACGATCTGGACGAACCCGTCCGAGTTTCTCCGCAAGAATGAACCCGATGCGCCGGTGATGTTTTTCTCACCCGCCGTCCTGCAGGCGACCGCACGGCGGTTCCTCGACGGGTTCCCCGGACTGGTGACCTATGCGGTCAAGTCCAATCCCGACGAGATCGTCATCGAAAACCTGGCTGCGGCCGGGATTCGTGGCTATGACGTGGCCTCGCCCACCGAGATCCGCATGATCCGCCGGATCGCGCCGAACGCGGCGCTGCATTACAACAACCCAGTGCGGGCGCGGGCCGAGATCGCCGTGGCGGTCGAGATGGAGGTCAAATCCTACTCGGTCGACAGCCATTCGGAACTGTCCAAGCTGATCGAGATGGTGCCCGCCGAGGGTTGCGAGATCTCGGTGCGCTTCAAGCTGCCGGTGTCGGGGGCTGCCTATAACTTCGGTGCCAAGTTCGGCGCGACGGTCGAAGTGGCGGTGGCGCTGCTGCGTCGGGTGGCGGAGGCCGGGTTCATCCCCTCGCTGACCTTCCACCCGGGCACGCAATGCACCGATCCGGCGGCCTGGGAGACCTACATCCACACCGCGGCGCAGATTGCGGCGGATGCGGGGACGACCATTGCGCGACTGAACGTCGGCGGCGGTTTCCCGTCGCATCGTCTGAATGAGGTGATGCCGCGGCTGGAGGCGACGTTTGCACTGGTCGACCGCGCGGCGACCGAGGCCTTTGGCGACAAGCGCCCCGATCTGGTCTGCGAGCCGGGGCGTGGTCTTTGCGCCGAGGCCTTCGTGTTGGCGGCGCGGGTGAAGGCGATCCGCGACGATGAGCATGTGTTCCTGAACGACGGCGTCTATGGCGCGCTGACCGAGCTGCCGATGATCGGTGTGATCGACCGGATCGAAGTGCGTTCGGCCACCGGCGTACTGCGCGCGGGCGAGGCTGTGCCACGCATTGTCTTTGGGCCGACCTGCGACAGCGTCGATCGGCTGCCGGGCGACCTGGCGCTGCCGGGCGACATGGAAGAGGGCGATTACGTCGTGTTCCACGGTCTGGGCGCCTATTCGATGGCGACCAACACGCGGTTCAACGGCTTTGGCGATCTGACCATCGCGACCGTTCTGTCGCTGCGCGGCTAAGGCTGGCTGTGGCTGGCCCGGCACGTGATGCCGGGCCAGCCCCCTTTGCGGCAGGGGGCTGAGTTCGAGCGCGGAGGCGGTGCCTGGCTCGTGAGCCGATGCCGCCGGAACCTTTTGCTTTTTGCGGACGTTTCCGTTTCGAAATCCGATGTGGCCTGCGGGTCGCGTTCACGCGGTGTTGCGCGCGGCATCCCGGGTGCGGGCTGCCCCGAGGGGTGGTCATTTGTTATGGTCTTTGGACCAGGCTGCAAAAGGATCGGGGCAGCGATCGGGCTAGGCTGCGGAATGTGACGTAGGGGGTTGGTTCGTGGGCAAGGCTGTGAGGATGTCTGGGCGGCAGAAACCGGCGGTTGCGGTGGCTCAGGAGGGTGCTGATCGTGAAATTTCTTGATCGGTTTCTGAATTGGGGGCGCCCGCCGCGGGTTGAGGTTCACACGCCGGAAACGGTGCCGGTGCGGGGCCCTGTCGATCATGTCATCATCCTCGACGGCACCATGTCCTCGCTTGCGCCGGGGGAAGAGACCAACGCCGGGCTGACCTATCGGTTGCTGCGAGAGCTGACGCCCTCGACCCGGCTGTCGGTCTATTACGAGGCGGGCATCCAGTGGCGGCACTGGCATGAATCCAAGGGCGTGCTGGAGGGGCGCGGGATCAACCGGCAGATCCGGCGGGCCTACGGGTTTCTCGCCTCTCGCTATCATCCGGGCGACCGGATCTTTCTGATGGGCTATTCGCGCGGGGCCTATGCGGTGCGTTCGCTTGCCGGGGTGATCGACCGGGTCGGGCTGGTACGGGCCGAACATGCGACGGTCCGCAATATCGTGCTGGCTTACCGGCACTACCAACTGACCCCGGATACTCCGGCGGCGCGGGCATTTTCGCGGCTCTATTGCCACGACGAGATCGAGATCGAGATGGTCGGGGTCTGGGACACGGTCAAGGCGCTGGGGCTTCCGCTGCCCGGGGCGCAGAGGCTGCGGCTGCCGAAGCACGATTTTCACAACCATCAGCTCGGTCCGGCGATCCGGCAGGGGTTTCACGCGCTGGCGCTGGACGAGACGCGGGTGGCGTTTGAGCCGGTGATGTGGACCTGCCCGGAAGGCTGGCAGGGACGGGTCGAGCAGGTCTGGTTCCGCGGCGCGCATGGCGACATCGGCGGCATGCTGGGCGGTTACAACGCAGCGCGGCCCTTGGCGAACATCCCCTTGGTCTGGATGCTGGGAAAGGCCGAAAGCGCGGGCTTGCCCCTGCCGCATGGCTGGCGCGCGCGGTTTCCCTGTGATCCGCTGGCGCCGATGGTGGGGACCTGGCGTGGGCTGGGCAAGCTGTTCCTGAACCGGCGGCCGCGGATCGTTGGGGCCGACCGGTCAGAGGCGATCCATGACAGCGCGGTGGAATGGTATCACCGCCGCCATCTCGGGCCGGGCGATCTGCCCGGGATGCCGGATGCGGCCTCGGATCTGAATCCGGGCATCTGAGGGCGTCAGGTCGCCATGATCAGGCAGGTGGTCGAGCCTGTGGCGTAGAGCTTGCCATCGGCGACGCCGCGGATGCTCGCTTCGGCCACGGCGGTGGTGCGCCCGGCATGGCTGACGGTGGCTGCGGCCTCGATCTCGACCCCGAGGGGGAGGGCGCGGATCAGATTAACCTTGTATTCCAACGTGGTGTAGAACTGCCCGCGGGGTACGATGGTCATCACCGCGCAGCCGAGCGCGCTGTCGAGCAGGGTGCCGTACCAGCCGCCATGGACGGTGCCCATCGGGTTGGTGTGGCGAAACTCTGGTATGGCGCGGAAGCTGGCGCGGCCGGCAGCGACCGCGTGCAGGGTGCCGTTCATGGTGCCCGAGATTGCCGGCATCGCAACCTTGCCGGCAAGCATGTCCTGCAGGAATTCCAACCCGCTTCGCGAGGTCAGCGCGGCGCGGTCGAGCAGATCTGCCGGGCTGCTGGCGATATATGGTTGCATGACGTCCCCCCGTTTTGCGGGGCGAGGTTAGGCGGGCGCCCTGGCCTTGGCAACGCCGTCAGGCGACCTTTTGCAGCGCCACTTCGGGCGTCACGCCAAGGGCGTGGCAGACGTCGCGGGTCATTTGCGGGCGGTTGAGGGTGTAGAAGTGGAAATCGTTAACGCCGCCCTGCATCAGGGTATCGCAGAGTTCGGTGCAGAGCGCCGTGGCGAGCAGGTCGTGGCGGTCGTCGCGGATCGCCTTGGTGAAGGCCTCATCCAGCCAGGCGGGGACCTGGGTGCCGCAGCGGGCGGCGAATTTGCGGACGCCGGACCAGTTCTCGATCGGCAGGATGCCGGGGATGATCGGGGCGGTGATGCCCTCTTTCTCGCAGGCGTCGCGGAAGCGGAAGAAGGTTTCCGCCTCGAAGAAGAACTGGGTGATGGCCGAGGCGGCGCCGGCGTCGAGCTTGCGTTTCAGCCAGCGGACATCGGCGGTGAGGTCCGCCGCCTCGGGGTGGCGGTCGGGATAGGCGCCGACGCGGAGGGTGAATTTGCCGGTCCCGGCCAGGGCCTCGATCAGTTCGATCGAATTGGCGAAACCATCTGCGCGGGGGGTGAAACGGTCTTGCCCCTTTGGCGCATCGCCGCGCAGGGCGACGATTTCCGTCACCCCGGCATCGGCATAGGACTGAGCGATTTCAAGGGTTTCGGCGCGGCTGGCATCGACGCAGGTCAGGTGGGCCGCGACGGTCAACCCGGTGGTCTTGCCGATCGTCGTCACCGCGTCATGCGTCAGTTTGCGGGTGGTGCCGCCGGCGCCATAGGTGACCGAGACGAAGCCGGGTTTCAGCGGCGCCAGCATCTGCACGGTTTCCCACAGGCGAAAGCTCGCCTCCAGCGTCTGGGGCGGGAAGAATTCGAAGGATACGCGCGGATGGGACATCGGGAGGCTCCTGTTCTGATCCCCTTGTCGCATGCTGGGCAATGTGAGACAAATTCATAATCTTCAACACCATTATGAGGATCATCGCAGGATGCATCTGGAATTCCGGCATCTCCGTTCGATCAAGGCGATCCATGATGCGGGCGGATTGGCCCGTGCAGCGGATATGATGAACATGACGCAGAGCGCTTTGTCGCATCAGATCAAGGGGTTGGAGGAGCAGGCGGGGGTGGAGCTGTTCGTGCGGCGGTCGAAGCCTTTGAAACTGTCGTCTGCGGGGATGCGGTTGTTGCGGGTGGCGGAGCGGGTCTTGCCGGAGATCGATGCGCTGGGCGAGGAATTTCGCGCCTTGCAGGCCGGCAAGCAGGGGCGGTTGCATATCGCGATCGAGTGTCATGCCTGTTTTGACTGGCTTTTCCCGGTGCTGGAGAAGTTCCGGCAGTCCTGGCCCGATATCGATGTGGATATCCGCCCGGGGCTTGCGTTTCAGGCCCTGCCGGCGCTGATGCGCGAGGAGGTGGACCTTGTGGTGTCCTCTGATCCGGAGGATCTGCCGGGGGTCGTGTTCAACCCCTTGTTCGATTATGCGCCGGTTTTCGTGGCCTCAAGCCAGCACCCTCTGGCCGCGAAACCCTTTGTTGTTGCAGAGGATTTTCGCGATCAGCTGCTGATCACCTATCCGGTGGACCGGGCACGGCTGGACATATTTTCCGAGCTTCTGACGCCCGCCAAGGTCGAGCCCCGGGCGGTGCGGCAGGTGGAGTTGACGGCGGTGATCCTGATGCTGGTGGCGGCCAATCGGGGGGTGGCGGTGCTGCCGGACTGGGTGGTGCGGGATGTGAAATACCACTCGGATTACGTCACCCGGCCGGTGACGGAAAAGGGGCTGGTGAAGCGGCTTTATGCGGCGACACGGGCGGAGGATGCGGTGCTGCCATATATTGCCAATTTCTTAAGATTGGGCCGGACCGAGCCGGTGAAACTGCAAAGAGTGTAGCGAAATCGGGCAAAAAGCACTTGTCCGGTTCATGCCCGTTTTGTGCACGATCTTGTGCGGGTTAACGCGGCGTTCGGTGGTTTGGGCGTGGGCGCACGGGTTGGGGCGGTTTTGAGGGGTTTTGTGCGTGGGTGGCGGTCCGCTTGTGGCGGTGCGCAATGAATGCGCACCCTACGGGGAGGGGCCGGTGCGGTGCGTGGGTGTTGGGGCGCGTGTGGCGGTGCGTGGGGGTTGGCGCGCAATGAAAGCGCACCCTACGGGCTTGAGGTTAGCGCTGCCTTGCATCGGATGGCTCCTTCGGGATCAGCGCGAGCGTATAGGACCCTTGCGCGCGGATGTGAAGGGGGCGCGCCGCAGGGCGCATGCCTCAAGCCCGTAGGGTGCGCTTTCATTGCGCGCCAACCCCCACGCACCGCCACACGCGCCCCAACACCCACGCACCGCACCGGCCCCTCCCCCGTAGGGTGCGCATTCATTGCGCACCGCCACAAGCGGACCGCCACCCACGCACAAAACCCCTCAAAACCGCCCCAACCCGTGCGCCCACGCACAAACCACCGAACGCCGCGTTAACCCGCACAAGATCGTGCACAAAACGGGCATGAACCGGACAAGTGCTTTTTGCCCGATTTCGCTACACTCTTTGCAGTTTCACCGGCTCGGTCCGCGCCCAAGCCGCAGGAAATGCGCCATGTAGGGCTTCGTCGCATCCTCCGCCGCGCGTCGCCGCATAAAGCCGCTTGGTCAGCCCCGCCTCGGTCACCGGCCGGGTGACGTAATCGGCATGGTCGCTTCACCTCGCGCACCACCCAGTCGGGCAGCACCGCCACGCCGCGGTTCGGCCGCACCAGCATCAGGATCACCGCCGTCAGCTCCACCTGCCGCTCGCCGCGCGGCTCGACCTTGGCGGGGGTCAGCAGCTCGGTGAAGATGTCCAGCCTGCGCGGTCCACCGGATAGGTGATCAGCAGTCTGATCGCGGAAATCCTCCGCCTCGACGAAGGCTTTCTGCGCCAGGGGGTTTCTGCGCCGAGGCGACGAAGACCGGCGCGTAATCGAACAAGCGGCGTTGAAGGTGACCCCCGGCAGATCCTCGGGGTCGGAGGAGATCACCAGATCCACCTCCTCGCGCATCAGCGCCGGCAGCGCGTCGAAGGCCAGCCCGGCGCGGATGTCCACATCCACATCCGGCCAGGCATGGCGAAACAGCTCCAGCACCGGGAAAAGCCAGTCAAAACAGGCATGGCATTCGATCGCGATATGCAGCCGCCCGGTCTTGCCCGCCTGCAGCGCGCGAAATTCCTCGTCCAGCGCGTCGATCTCGGGCAGGACCCGCTCGGCCACCCGCAGACATCCGCATCCCCGCCGCCGACAGCCTCATCGGCTTGGAACGGCGGACGAACAGCTCCACCCCCGCCTGATCCTCCAGCCCCTTGATCTGATGCGACAAAGCGCGATTGCGTCATGTTCATCATATCCGCCGCCCGGGCCAGACCGCCCGCCTCATGGATCGCCCTGATCGAGCGGAGATGGCGGAATTCCAGATGCATCTTGCGGTGAACCTCATGTTGATGTTGAAAATTATGAATTTGTCTCACGTTCGCCGATCTGCGACAAGGGCCGACAAGCAACAGGAGCCTCCCGATGTCCCACCCGCGCGTATTTCCTTCGAATTCTTCCCGCCGCAGTCGCTCGACGCGTCGCTTCCGGCTGTGGGAAACGGTGCAGATGCTGGCGCCGCTGAAGCCCGGTTTCGTCTCGGTCACCTATGGCGCGGGCGGCACCACCCGCAAGCTGACCCATGAGGCGGTGACGACGATCGGCAAGACTACCGGGCTGAACGTCGCCGCGCATCTGACCTGCGTCGATGCCAGCCGCGCCGAAACGCTGGAGATCGCCGCAAGCCTATGCCGAGGCGGGCGTGACCGAAATCGTCGCCCTGCGCGGCGACGCGCCGAAGGGCGCGGGCCGTTTCACGCCCCATCCGGACGGCTTTGCCAATTCGGTCGAGCTGATCGAGGCGCTGGCCGCGACCGGCAATTTCAAGCTCCGCGTCGGCGCCTATCCCGAACCGCACCCCGAGGCGGCCGATCGCACGCCGATGTCCGCTGGCTGAAACGCAAGATCGACGCCGGCGCCGCCTCGGCCATCACCCAGTTCTTCTTCGAGGCCGAAACCTTCTTCCGCTTCCGCGATGCCTGCGACAAGGCCGGGCATCACCGCCCCGATCATCCCCGGCATCCTGCCGATCGAGAACTGGGACGGCGCCAAGCAAATTCGCCGCCCGCTGCGGCACCCAGGTCCCCGCCTGGCTGGACGAGGCCTTCACCAGGCCACCCGCGACGGGCGCGAGGACCTGCTGGCCACCGCGCTCTGCACCGAGCTCTGCGACACCCTGATGCAGGACGGCGTGGAGGATCTGCATTTCTACACCCTCAACCGCCCCCATCTGACCCGCGACGTCTGTCACGCGCTGGGCGTGACGCCCGAAGTTGCGCTGGAAAAGGTCGCCTGACGGCGTTGCCAAGGCCAGGGCGCCCGCCTGAACCTCGGCCCCGCATAACGGGGGGACGCACGCAACCCTATATCGCCAGCAGCCCGGCGATCCGCTCGACCGGGCCGGCTGCCTCGCGATGCGGGTTGGACTTCCTGCAGGACATGCTAGCCGGCAAGGTTGCGATGCCGGCAATCTCGGGCACCATGAACGTCCCCCTGCACGCGTCGATGAAGGCCGCGCCAGCTTCCGCGCCATACCAGAATTTCGCCACACCAACCCGATGGGCACCGTCCATGGCGGCTGGTACGGCACCTTGCTCGACAGCGGCTGGGCTGCGCGGTGATGACCATCGTGCCCCGCGGGCAGTCTATACCACGTTGGAATACAAGGTTAATATGATCCGCGCCCTCCCCCTCGGGGTCGAGATCGAGGCCGCAGCCACCGTCAGCCATGCCGGGCGCACCACCGCCGTCGCCGAAGCGAGCATCCGCGGCGTCGCCGATGGCAAGCTCTACGCCACCGGCTCGACCACCTGCCTGATCATGGCACCTGACGCCCTCAGTCCCGGATTAGATCCGAGGCCGCATCCGGCATCCCGGGCAGATCGCCCGGCCCGAGATGGCGCGGTTACCATTCCACCGCGCTGTCATGGATCGCCTCTGACCGGTCGGGGCCAACGAGCCGCGGCCGCCGGTTCAAGAACAGCTTGCCCAGCCCACGCCAGGTCCCCACCACGGCGCCAGCGGATCACAGGGAAACCGCGCGCGCCAGCCATGCGGCAGGGTCAAGCCCGCGCTTTCGGCCTTTCCAGCATCCAGACCAACGGGATATTCGCCAAGGGCCGCGCTGCGTTGTAACCGCCCAGCATGCCGCCGACATCGCCATGCGCGCCGCGGAACCAGACCTGCTCGACCCGTCCCTGCCAGCCTTCCGGGCAGGTCCCATCACCGGCTCAAACGCGGCCCGCGTCTCGTCCAGCGCCAGCGCGTGAAACCCCTGCCGGATCGCCGGGCCGAGCGGATGGTTGTGAAAATCGTGCTTCGGCAGCCGAGCCTCTGCGCACCGGGCAGCGGCAGCCCCAGCGCCTTGACCGTGTCCCAGACCCCGACCATCTCGATCTCGATCTCGTCGTGGCAATAGAGCCGCGAAAATGCCCGCGCCGCCGGAGTATCCGGTGTCAGTTGGTAATGCCGGTAAGCCAGCACGATATTGCGGACCGTCGCATGTTCGGCGCGTACCAGCCCGACCCGATCGATCACCCCGGCAAGCGAACGCACCGCATAGGCCCCGCGCGAATAGCCCATCAGAAAGATCCGGTCGCCGGGATGATAGCGAGAGGCGAGAAACCCGTAGGCCCGCCGGATCTGCCGGTTGATCCCGCGCCCCTCCAGCACGCCCTTGAATTCATGCCAGTGCCGCCACTGGATGCCCGCCTCGTAATAGACCGACAGCCGGGTCGAGGGCGTCAGCTCTCGCAGCAACCGATAGGTCAGCCCGGCGTTGGTCTCTTCCCCCGGCGCAAGCGAGGACATGGTGCCGTCGAGGATGATGACATGATCGACAGGGCCCCGCACCGGCACCGTTTCCGGCGTGTGAACCTCAACCCGCGGCGGGCGCCCCCAATTCAGAAACCGATCAAGAAATTTCACGATCAGCACCCTCCTGAGCCACCGCAACCGCCGGTTTCTGCCGCCCAGACATCCTCACAGCCTTGCCCACGAACCAACCCCCTACGTCACATTCCGCAGCCTAGCCCGATCGCTGCCCCGATCCTTTTGGAGCCCGGTCCAAAGACCATAACAAATGACCACCCTGCAGGGCAGCCCGCACCCGGGGTGCCGCGCGCAACACCGCGTGAACGCGACCCGCAGGCCACATCGGATTTCGAAACGGAAACGCCCGTAAAAAGCAAAAAGTTCCGGCAGCATCGGCTCACGAGCCAGGCACCGCCTCCGCGCTGACTCAGCCCCCGGCCGCAAGGGGCTCGCCCGGCATCACGTGCCGGGCCAGCCACAGCCAGCCTTAGCGCGCAGCGACAGAACCGTCGCGAGCCCCAGATCGCCGAAGCCGTTGAACTGGGTGTTGGTCGCCATCGAATAGGCGCCCAGCCCGTGGAAGACGAGGTAATCGCCCTCTTCGATGTCGGCGGGCAGCACCAGCTCGCCCGGCAGACGGTCGACGCTGTCGCAGGTCGGCCCAAAGACGATGCGTGGCACGGCCTCGCCCGCGCGCAGTACGCCGGCCGGCCGAACGCACCTCGATCCGGTCGATCACGCCGATCATCGGCAGCTCGGTCAGCGCGCCATAGACGCCGTCGTTCAGGAACACATGCTCGTCGTCGCGGATCGCCTTGACCCGGGCCGCCAGCACGAAGGCCTCGGCGCAAAGACCACGGCCCGGCTCGCAGACCAGCTCCGGACGCTCGTCGCCAAAGGCCTCGCTCGCCGCGCGGTCGATCAGGGCAAAGTCGCCTCCAGCCGCGGCATCACCTCGTTCAGACGATGCGACGGGAAACCGCCGCCGACGTTCAGCCGCGCGATGGTCACCCCCGCATCCGCCGCGATCTGCGCCGCGGTGTGGATATAGGTCTCCCAGGCCGCCGGATCGGTGCATTGCGTGCCCGGATGGAAGGTCAGCGAGGGGATAAACCCGGCCTCCGCCACCCGACGTCAGCAGCGCCGACCGCCACTTCGACCGTCGCGCCGAACTTGGCACCGAAGTTATAGGCAGCACCCGACACCGGCAGCTTGAAGCGCACCGAGATCTCGCAACCCTCGGCCGGCACCAGCTCGATCAGCTTGGCCAGTTCCGAATGGCTGTCGACCGAGTAGGATTTGACCCCCAGCTCGACCGCCACGGCGATCTCGGCCCGCGCGCGCACCGGGTTGTTGTAATGCAGCGCCGCGTTCGGGCGCGATCCGGCGGATCATGCGGATCTCGGTGGGCGAGGCCACGTCAAAGCCGCGAATCCCGGCCGCAGCCAGGTTTTCGATGACGATCTCGTCGGGATTGGACTTGACCGCATAGGTCACCAGCCCGGGGAACCCGTCGAGGAACCGCCGTGCGGTCGCCTGCAGGACGGCGGGTGAGAAAAACATCACCGGCGTCATCGGGTTCATTCTTGCGGAGAAACTCGGACGGGTTCGTCCAGATCGTTTTCGAGAGCCCCATCGGCGTGTCCTTCCTGTGCCAACAGAGCGCAGCCTACTCCAGCCCTGGGAGAACCAGTTCGGAGCCGCTTACGCGTTCAACCAAACCAGGCCAGGTGCGTATGAGCCGCCCTTTTCCTGAAAACGAGGATGCCGGATATGATGGACAAAGTCACCGATCAAAAGAGTTGTTTTCACTGTTTTTTCGGTCATAATGACGAAACAACGGGCAAATTGCATGGATGACCTGGATCGAGCCATTCTCGCGCAACTCGGCGCCGACGCCCGCATTTCCGTGGCCGTTCTCGCGCGCCGCCTGAAGGTTGCGCGCTCGACCATCCAGGCACGGCTGGAACGGCTCGAGACCTCGGGCATGATCGCGGGCTATACCGTCAAGCTCGGCGAAACCGCGCGCGAGGGGCGGATTCGCGCCACTGTTCTGCTGATGGTCGAACCGCGCACCCAGGCCAATGTGCTGACCCGCCTGAAGGCCCTGCCCGAGGTCGAGCGCATCCACACCACCTCGGGTCGGATCGACCTGCTGCTGCTGATCGCCGCACCGACGACCACGATCCTTGACGATGTGCTGGACGCGATCGGCGCCATTCCGGGGGTGAAATCCTCGGAAAGTCTGATCCATCTCTCGACAAAAATTGACCGAAGCCTGTGATTTCGGAAACAGTCCGGCTCGATTTTTCCTGATTACTTCCATTTTTGGAAACAATGCGACGTTTCATCTGTTTTTAACGAACGCTGCGTTCAATCCTCAGGAGAGTGATTCGGCTTGCCACTCGCGCAGCCGATGAAGACCCGGACGACACAAGCAGGACCCTGAGATGACCATGACGACAACCGAAGGCTTCACCTTCATCCCGCGAAACACCACAGCGCGCCGCCGTCGCACGCACCAGCCCGCCAAGGCGCCGGTCGGCTGGTGGGTCCTGCCGATAGCAATTCTCTCGATCGGGGTCTGGGCCACGCTGTTGACCGCTTTGGTGCGCGCGCTGATCTGACCGATCCGCGTCACGGCGCCTTTGCGGCCAGAGATTGTCGCAAATCTGTCAAGAAACCGGCAAAATTATGGCGACTGGTTCGCCTTTGCCGAAAAACCTCGATATTTTGCTGTTCACAGAAATCCAATCGCAATATCCCTGAAGCTAGAATTGTGTCGAAAGCGGTCGCAGAACGCGCCAGGCTTTCGTCACGACCGCTGGATTGGGGGTAACTATGGCCATTGCAGATACCAACCGCTTCGGCAATGCGCATGCCATCCATGACACGGTCAAGCGCCGCACCGGCCCGTCGCGCCAGAAGGTCTCCTCGGGGTGGTGGCTCATCCCGGTGGCTCTGCTCTCGGTCGCGATCTGGGTCGGGCTGATCACCCTTCTGGTGCGCGCGCTGGTCTGACCCGCGCCGCCGCGGCCGCCTCTGCGGTCTTCCCCTTCCCCTGCTTGCCGTATAAACACCTCGGCGATCAGGACGGGACGTAATCATGCCGATGGAAAAGACCTTTGACGCCGCCGAAGCAGAGGCGCGCCTCTCCGCGACATGGGAAAAGGCAGATGCCTTTGCCGCTGGCGCCAACGCCAAACCCGGCGCGCAGCCGTTCTGCATCATGATCCCGCCGCCGAATGTGACCGGCTCGCTCCACATGGGCCACGCCTTCAACAACACCCTGCAGGACATCCTGATCCGCTGGCACCGGATGCGCGGCTTCGACACGCTCTGGCAGCCCGGCACCGATCACGCCGGCATCGCCACCCAGATGGTCACCGAACGCGACATGGCGCAGCATCAGGAACCCACCCGGCGCGAGATGGGCCGCGAGAAATTCCTCGACCGCGTCTGGCAGCAAAAGGTCAAATCGCGCGGCACCATCATCGGCCAGCTCAACGCCTCGGCGCCTCTGCGACTGGTGCCGCGAGGCCTTCACCATGGGCGGCGCCTCCGGCGACCCGGAGGCGGGCAAGGGCCCGAATTTCCACGACGCCGTCATCAAGGTCTTCGTCGACATGTACAACAAGGGCCTGATCTATCGCGGCAAGCGGCTGGTCAACTGGGACCCCCATTTCGAAACCGCGATCTCCGATCTCGAAGTCGAGAATATCGAAGTCGCGGGCCATATGTGGCATTTCAAATACCCGCTCGCGGGCGGCGCGACCTATGACTATGTCGAGAAGGACGAAGACGGCAACGTCACCCTGCGCGAGACGCGCGACTACATCTCGATCGCCACCACCCGGCCCGAAACCATGCTGGGCGACGGCGCCGTCGCGGTCCATCCCTCCGACGAACGCTACCGCGCCATCGTCGGCAAGCTTTGCGAGATTCCGGTCGGCCCGAAGGAACACCGCCGCCTGATCCCGATCATCACCGACGAATACCCCGACCCCAGCTTCGGCTCGGGCGCGGTCAAGATCACCGGCGCGCATGATTTCAACGACTATGCCGTGGCCAAGCGCAACAACATCCCCTGCTACCGCCTGATGGACACCAAGGCCGCGATGCGCGCCGACGGCGCGCCCTATGCGGAAGAGGCCGCCAAGGCGCAGGCCATTGTCGAAGGCAAAGCCTTCACCGAGGCCGAGATCGACGCGATCAACCTCGTCCCCGACGAATACCGCGGCCTCGACCGGTTCGAGGCCCGCAAAAGGGTGATCGAGGCGATCACCGCCGAAGGCCTCGCCGTCACCTACCTGCACAAGGAAATCGACCCCGAGACCAACTCGGAAGACCTCAGCCGCCGCCCGCTGGTCGACAACAAGCCGATCATGCAGCCCTTCGGCGACCGCTCGAAAGTCGTGATCGAGCCGATGCTGACCGACCAGTGGTTTGTCGACACCGCCAAGATCGTCGGCCCCGCGCTGGACGCGGTGCGCCAGGGCATGGCCGCGCAAGAGGCCGGCACCTTTGACGAGACGCCGGCTACACCCGCATCCTGCCCGAACGCGACGCCAAGACCTATTTCCACTGGCTCGAGAATATCGAGCCCTGGTGCATCTCGCGCCAGCTCTGGTGGGGCCACCAGATTCCGGTCTGGTATGGGCCGAAGGCATCGAGCGCACGAGGTCAGACGCAGACTATTGCGAGCCTCGCGACTGAACGGCGATCAACCGTGCTGCGCCAGCTGCACCGATGCTACGAACGAAGACGCTGCGACCTCTGCGTCGAAGATGCCTGCATGACGAAGGCCGAAGCCATGCTGCCGATCCAGCCGTCGAAGACACTGCGAGATTGCCGCAGTCGATGCAGCGACTCGCAGCCGAAGACGATCTCGTCTGTTCGCGACCCCGACGTCCTCGACACCTGGTTCTCCTCCGGCCTCTGGCCGATCGGCACGCTCGGCTGGCCCGAACAGACCCCGGAACTGCAAAAATACTTCCCCACCTCGGTCCTCGTCACCGGCTTCGACATCATCTTCTTCTGGGTCGCCCGGATGATGATGATGCAGCTTGCCGTGGTCGGTCAGGTCCCCTTCCACACCGTCTATGTCCATGCCCTCGTCCGCGACGAGAAGGGCAAGAAGATGTCGAAATCGCTCGGCAACGTCGCTCGACCCGCTCGAACTGATCGACGAATACGGCGCCGATGCGGTGCGCTTCACCCTGACCGCGATGGCGGCGATGGGCGCGCGATCTGAAGCTTTCGACCGCCGCGCATCGCGGGCTACCGCAACTTCGGCACCAAGCTCTGGAACGCCACCCGCTTTGCCGAGATGAACGGCGTCTTCGACCGGCTACCGCCCCGATCGGCCGATCCCGCAGCCCAAGGCCACGGTGAACCGCTGGATCATCGGCGAAACCGCGCAAGTGCGCGAGGCGAGTCGACGAGGCGCTGACCGCACTACCGCTTCAACGACGCCGCCAACGCGCTCTACGCCTTCGTCTGGGGCAAGGTCTGCGACTGGTATGTCGAATTCGCCAAACCGCCTGTTCGACGGCGACGACGCCGCCGAGACCCGCGCAGACCATGGCCTGGGTCCTCGATCAGTGCCTGATCCTGCTGCACCCGATCATGCCCTTCATCACCGAAGAGCTCTGGGCCCTCACCGCGCCCCGCGCCAAGCTGCTGGTCCATGCCGACTGGCCGACCTATGGCGCCGACCTGATCGACCCGGCCGCCGACCGCGAGATGAACTGGGTCATCACCCTGATCGAGGAAATCCGCTCGGCCCGCGCCCAGATGCATGTCCCGGTCGGCCTGAAGCTCGCCGATGCTGCAGATCAGCGCTCGATGACGCAGGTCACCGCCGCCTGGGCGAGCAACGAGGCGCTGATCAAGCGCCTCGCCCGCATCGACAGCCTGACCGCGGCCGCCACCCCGCCGAAGGGCGCGATCATCGATCGCGGTCGAAGGCGGCCTCTTCGCCATCCCGCTCGACAGGCATCATCGACATCGCCGAGGAAAAGGCCCGCCTCTCCAAGACGCTGGAAAAGCTGGAGAAAGATCTCGGCGGCCTGCGCGGGCGGCTGAACAACCCGAAATTCGTCGCCAATGCCCCGGAAGAGGTGGTCGAGGAAACCCGCGAAAAGCTGGAACAGGGCGAGGATGAGGCCGCCAAACTGAAAGCCGCGCTGAAGCGGCTGGCCGAGGTCGGCTGAGACCGGTTGCCACAGGGTGTCATCCCCGCGAAAGCGGGGCCCTCTCACCCCAAGCGCACCGCCCCCGCCGCTACGCCACAAGCTCAATGCGATGCGTCCGGTGCCCGACAGATCCCCGCCTGCGCGGGGATGACATCCGCGCACCCCGGGGTCCGCCCCGCCACCGCATTTTCTGCCCCGTAAATATCCCACGGGGGACCGGGGGTGTGAAACCCCCGGCGCCGCCCCACCTCAGGCGATATCGGTCAGCTTCAGCGGCATGTCGTCATGGATCGGCACCGTCTGGCGCTCGATCATCCGGTGCACCTTGGGCCGCTCCGGTCCCTGATGCAGCGCCAGCAACCGCTCGGTCACCTCGACATCCGCCTTGGTGCGCCGCTCCTGGTGGCGGACGTAGTCCACCCAGGTCGGCACATGATAGGTCTCGGTCCAGATATCGGGGTTTTCCAGATCGCGCAGCAGCGCCCATTGCTGCGCCCCGTCGCGGATCCGGATCCGCCGCCGTGCCCGCATCGCGGCACAGGAAATCGTCGATGTCCGCCTGCGCGATGACATAGTCGATCATCACCATGATCGGCCCGCTGCGCGCCCGCAGATCGAGGCTCAGCTGCGGCTCGTTGAACTGCCCCAGCGGGTCGAGGTCCAGGGTGTCGAACTCCGACATCCCCAGCCAGCGCCCCGACAGCCCCCCCACCAACAAGAGCGCCGCCGAGCCGATCAGCGCCACCATCGGCCCATGCGCATCCGAAAGCACGCCCCAAAGCCAGCTCCCCAGCGCCATCCCGCCGAAGGTCGTCGTCTGATAGAAGGACAGCGCCCGCCCCACCACCCAGCGCGGCGCTCGACAGCTGCACCGTCACATTGAACAGCGCCAGCGCCAGCACCCAGCACGCGCCGCAGACCAGAAGCGCCAGACAGCTCAGCACCAGAAGCTTGCTCAGCGCCAGCGCGCAGACCCCCAGCGCGAAGCCGAGGAAGGCGCCCACCACCACCCGCTCATTCTTCACCTTGCCGCGGATCCGCCCGCTGACCAAGACCCCGCCGATCGCCCCCACCCCGAAAGCCGCCCAGCAGAATGCCATAGGTCAGCGCCGTGCCCTGCAAGCATGTCGCGCGCCACCACCGGCAGCAGCGCCAGCACGGAGAGGCCGCAATCCCGAACAAGCGCCCCCCGCGCCATCACCCGGATCAGCGAAGGCGACATCGACATGTAGCGCAGCCCGGCCGAGAGCGCGCCCAGCAGCGGCTCGCGCGGCAAGCGCCGCTCGCGCCGCTCGGGTGACCAGGAAAACAGCGCCCAGATCAGCGCCACATAGCTCACCGCATTCACCGCAAACGCCGCCGCCGCGCCGGCCAGCGCCACGATCGCTCCGCCCATCGCCGGCCCGACAGAGCGCATCAGGTTGAACCCCATCTGTTCAGCCCCACCGCGCCCGGCACATCCTCGCGCGGCACGATATCGCCCACCGAGGCCTGCCAGGACGGGTTGTAGAGCGCGCGTCCCCGCCCCGATCAGAAAGGTGAAGCCCAGAAGCAGCCAGGGCGTGATCGCCCCGATCCAGGTCAGCCACCGCCAGCAGCGCCGAGAATCCAAGCATCAGCGACCTGCGCCCAGATCATGATCCGACGGCGGTCGAAATTGTCCGCCAAGTGCCCCGGCGATCAGCGAAAATGCCATCAGCGGCACGGTTTGGCCGACTTGCACCAGCGCCACCATGTCGTTCGAGCTCGACAGGCTGGTCATCAGCCAGCCAGCGCCCACCGTCTGGATCAGCCCGCCGAGGTTCGAGATGTTCGACGCCACCCAAAGCGACCGGAATGTCGGAATGGAAAGTGGCGCAAGGGTGGCGCGCTGTGGCATGGGGCTCAGGTCCTCCCGCGGGGCGGTTGCCCCGTTATCGCCCCGGCCCGCCGGAAAGCTCAACCCCGATCATGCGGATCCGGTGGGTAAACATCCCCTTGCCCACCCGCAGGAATTCCGTATCTCTTGGCGCCATGACCGGACCGCGCCTCACCCCCCTCGTCGACAGCCTTCCCGCCACCGTGCCCTTCGTCGGGCCAGAAACGCAGGAACGCGCGCGCGGCCATGCCTTCGCCGCCCGCCTCGGTGCCAATGAGTCGGTCTTCGGCCCCTCCCCAAGGCCATCGCCGCGATGCAGGCGGCGGCATCCGAGGTCTGGATGTACGGCGACCCGGAAAACCATGACCTGCGCCACGCACTCGCCGCGCATCACCGCTGTGACGCCCGCCAAATCATGGTCGGCGAAGGCATCGACGGGCTTCTGGGCTATCTCGTGCGCATGACTAATTGACCCTGGCGATGCCGTGGTGACCTCGGACGGCGCCTATCCCACCTTCAACTTCCATGTCGCGGGCTTCGGCGGCAGGCTGCACAAGGTGCCCTATCGCGGCGACCACGAAGACCCCGATGCCCTGCTCGCCCAGGCGGCAGAGACCAATGCCAAGCTGATCTACTTCGCCAACCCCGACAACCCGATGGGCAGCCACACACCCGGCCGAGCCATCGCGGCAATGGTCGCCGCGCGTTCCCGACGGCCGCCTGCTGGTCCTGGATGAGGCCTATGTCGACCTCGCCCCGCCCGGCACCGCCCCCGAGATCGCCGCCGATGACCCGCGCGTGATCCGCATGCGCACCTTCTCCAAGGGCTATGGCATGGCCGGTGCCCGGGTCGGCTATGCGCTTGGCGCGGCCCCGCTGATCACCGCCTTCAACAAGGTCCGCAACCATTTCGGCATGTCCCGCATCGGGCAGGCAGGCGCACTCGCGGCACTTGCCGACCAGGACTACCTGACCGAGGTACAGGCGCAGGTGGCCGACGGCGCGCGAGCCGCATCGCCGCCATCGCCCGCGACAACAGTCTTTCGCCGCTGCCCTCGGCCACCAATTTCGTCGCCATCGACTGTGGCCAGGACGGCGCCTTCGCGCGCCGGGTGCTGCAGGGCCTGATCGCCCGTGGCATCTTCGTCCGCATGCCCTTCGTTGCGCCGCAGGACCGCTGCATCCGTGTCAGCTGCCGGAACCCCCGCCATGCTCGACGCCTTCGCCGCCGCCCTGCACGATCCCTGATCGAGGCGCGCCACCCCTGACCGGCCCCTGCCGCAATCGTGATTGGCCTTCCCGCCGCTGGAATGCCGCACCCTCTCCCGGCACAAACCCAAGGAGCGTCACGCCATGAAACCCCTGCTCGCGCTATCCGTCGCCTGCCTTGCCGCCCTGCCTGCCCTGGCGGATGGTACCGCCCCCTCGGGCATGATGATGATGACCGCCCCACCCGGCGCCTCTGCCGCGACCCAGGGCTATGTCGATGCGATGAACGCCATGTCGATGGGCATGGACAAGCCCTTCACCGGCAACCCCGATGTCGACTTCATCACCGGCATGATCCCGCACCATCAGGGCGCCGTCGACGCCGCCCGGATCGAGCTGAAATACGGCAAGGACCCAAAGGCCCGGGCCTTCGCGGAAAAGGTCATTGCCGCGCAGGAGAAAGAGATCACCTGGATGAAGGCCTGGCTCGCCAGGAACGGCAATAGCTAGCGCCCGGCCACGACCTGGGCCGCGGCCCCGAGTGCCCCCGGCCCATGCGGCACGCCGAGCGCGCGCATCCCCGCCTCCATCACCGCCAGAACGCCCAGGGTCATATGGGCGTTGACATGCCCCATATGGGCCACCCGCAGAAAGCCGTGATAGGCCGGGTCGGCCGGCGCCGCCATGCCAAGCCCGATGCCCAGCGTCACGCCCGCCTCCGCCTCGGTCCAGCGGCGCAGCGCGCTGGCATGTGGCGCCCCAAGCCGCGCTGCGGTGACCGAGCGGCCGCGATGAGGCCGGATCCGCCACGTTCAGCCGATCTCCGGGTTGCCCTGGCCCCAGGCGTCGAACGCCGCCCAGACCGTCCGCGCCAGACCGTCATGCCGCGCCCAGACATGGGCCATGCCCTCTTCCTCCAGCATGTCCAGCGCCTCGCGCAGCGCGAAAATATGATGCGTCGGCGCGGTGCCCGCGAAGTTCTGCCAATATTCCTGCGGCCGCGCGCGACGCGGTCCCCAATCCCAATAGGGCGTGCCAGATCGCCGCCCCGGCACCGCTCCTTCGCGGCCTCCGAGAACCACAGGAACCCCAGCCCGGGCGGCGTCATCAGCCCCTTCTGGCTGGCCGCAACCAGCACATCGACGCCCCAGGCATCCATGTGGAACTCGTCACATCCGAGCGAGGCGATGGCATCCACCGCCAGCAGTGCCGGATGGCCCGCCGCATCGATCGCCTCGCGCACCGCAGCAATGTCATTGCGCACCGAGCTCGCGGTATCGACATGGGTGACCAGCACCGCCTTGATCGCGATGCCCGGTATCGGCCTTCAGCGCCGTCGACCAGACGGTCCAGATCGACCGGGCTGCGATTGCCGAAATCCAGCACCTCGACCTCGATCCCCATCCGCCGCGCCGAGTCCGCCCAGCCGATGCCAAACCGCCCTGTCGCCAGCACCAATGCCGTGTCGCCGCGCGAAAACAGATTGGCATTCGCCGCCTCCCAGGCGCCATGGCCGTTGGCGATATAGATCGCCACGTTCTGCGTTGTATCCGCCACCCGCTTCAGGTCCTGCCTGATCGTCTCGGTCATCTCATGCAGCGCGCCCCTCATAGATATTGGGCGAGGCGCGATGCATCGCGGCCAGGACCCGGTCGGGCATGACCGAGGGGCCGGGAATGGCAAGATAGGGACGACCGTTGGCAAGGCTCATGGCACACTCCGGCGCAGGGGACGGCCCTGCCTAGTCCGGCCCGCAGACGGCGTCAATCGGCCCTGCCACCGGGCGCGCTTGCTTGCCTCACCCGGCGTTTCCCGCTAGACCGCTGGCGAAATCGACCCCGGGGCACACCGCCCCTTGCGGAGACCGGATGTTCCGAACGCTTTACCGCCGCGTCAAGGATTACGAACGCCTGTTGAACACGCCGACCGGGCGCGACCTGTCCGACCCGCAGGACCGTCGCCGGGCGCATTGGCATGCGCATCTGATGGATCATGCCTTCCTGCGTGTGCTCTGGACCAATTTCTTCAAGGTGGCCGATGGCGCCTATCGCTCGAACCAGCCCTCGCAGGGGCGCGTCCAGCATTATGCAAGGCTTGGCATCAAGGGCGTGCTGAACCTGCGCGGCAACGCGGGCCTCAGCTACTACCTCCTGGAACGCGAGGCTTGCGAACGTCTCGGCCTGACGATGATCGACCTGCGCCTCTCGGCCAAGACCCTGCCGCAACCCGACGTTCTGATCGAGTTGGAGCAGGTCTTCCGCACCATCCCGAAACCCTTCGTGATGCATTGCAAATCCGGCGCCGACCGTGCCGGCTTCGCCTCGGCGCTCTATCTGATGATGATCGAAGGGCGCTCGGCGGAAGAGGCTGACAAGCAATTCGCACTGGCGCTTCGTCCATCTCAAATCGACCGACACCGGCGTGCTCGACCATTTCCTGCGCTACTATGCCCGCGAAAAGGCCCGCACCGGCATCGAGCTGATGGACTGGATCCGCAACGGCTATGACCCGGCCGAGGTCACCCGCTCGCTTCCGCGAATGGCAGGCCGGGAAGTGGACCCGGATGTGAACCCGATCGCGCTCCTGCGCTGGATGTGGCGCGCCTATTTGCAGCCCTACCGCCTGATCCTGCTGGCCGCTCTCCTGCTGATGAGCGTCGAGGGCAGCATGATGGGGGCAATCTCCTATCTGATCCAGCCGATGTTCGACACGGTCTTCGTCGGCGGCAACGCCTCGGCGGTGATCTGGGTCGCCTTCGCCGTAAGCGGCGTCTTCGTGATCCGCGCGCTTGCGGGCTTCGGGCAACGTGTGCTGACGGCCATCGCGGGCGAACGCTTCGTCGCCGCGATGCAATCCGACCTGCTGCGCCATCTGATGACGCTGGACCAGTCCTTCCACCAGACCCATTCCCCGGGCGGCCTGATCGAGCGTGTGCGCGGCGACAGCGCCACCCTGCGCCAACTCTGGACTTCGGTCCTCGCCGCCGTCGGCCGGGATGTGGTGGCCCTCGTGTCGCTGCTCGGCGTCGCCCTCTCGGTCGACTGGCGCTGGACCCTGATCGCCGTCGCGGGTGCCCCGATCCTGGTCTGGCCGATCGTGCTTTTGCAAAAGGTCGTGCGCCGCACCTCACGCTCGGCACGCGAAACGGCATCCCGCATCTCGACCCGGCTTGATGAGATCTTCCACGGCATGGTCACCATCCAGCTCTCTGGCACCGAGGCCCGTGAAGGCGCCCGCTTCGCCGCCTCGGTCGACAGCTTCGTGCGCGCCCAGATCCGCGCCGAGGCCGGTTCCGCCGGCATCCCGGCCCTGATGGACGTGGTCGCCGCCATCGGCTTTGCCGGCGTGCTGACCTACGGCGGTTTCCAGATCATCGCAGGCGAGAAGACGGTGGGAGAGTTCATGAGCTTCTTCACCGCCATGGCGCTGATCTTTGAACCGCTGCGCCGCCTCGGCGCGGTCTCGGGGGCATGGCAGGTGGCGCTGGCCAGCCTCGAGAGGGTGCGCGAACTGTTCGACATCTCCGCCACGATCACGACCCCCGCAGCCCCGCTGCCCGCCCCGACCGATCCTGCGGATCGAGGTTGACGAGGTGACCTTCGGCTATGGCCGCGAGGCGGTGCTGCACGGCCTGAGCTTCACCGCCGAACCGGGCCAGACCACGGCGCTCGTCGGTCCCTCGGGCGCGGGCAAAAGCACGGTGTTCAACCTCTTCGCCCGACTGGCCGACCCGCAACAGGGCGCGATCCTGATCGGCGGCACCGACATTCGCGGGCTCGACCTGACCGCGCTCCGCGCGGCTGTTCTCGATCGTCTCGCAGGACACCGCGCTGTTTGACGAGACGATCCGCGACAACATCCTGCTCGGCCGCACCGACGTGTCCGACGCCCGCCTGCGCGAGGTGCTCGAAGCGGCCCATGTCGACGAGTTCACGTCGGCCCTGCCGCTCGGCATCAACACCCCCGCCGGGCCGCGCGGCTCGGGCCTGTCGGGCGGCCAGCGTCAGCGCGTGGCGATCGCTCGCGCGCTGCTGCGCGACGCGCCGATCCTGCTGCTGGACGAGGCCACCTCGGCGCTCGACGCGCGGTCCGAGGCGCTGGTGCAGGACGCGCTCGAACGTCTCTCCAAGGGGCGCACGACGCTGGTGATCGCGCATAGGCTGGCCACCGTGCGCGATGCCGACAAGATCGTGGTGATGCAGGCGGGTCAGGTCGTAGACCAGGGACGCCATGACGAGCTGATCGCTCGCAGCGGCATCTACGCCGACCTCTACCACCTGCAGTTCCGCACCCCCGACGCCGCATCGGCCTGACGGCCCGACTCAGCACCGTCTCAGCGCAGGTAGCGCGCGCCGCGTGTCGTGCTCTCGCCTGACTGGTACAGGGCCTGCGGCACCAGCGTCCAGCTTGGCCCCGGCCAGAACCGCCAGCCCGCGGCGAACCCTCCCGGCCGCGCCGCGATCCGACCGATCCTGGAAGGCCGCTGCGCCAGACAACGCAAGACCTGCCCGGACCAGCCGGCAACCGGCGTCGACCCCGCCCGCCCGAACAGCAGCCACTCGCCCGAGGCCGCCTCGGCGCCGCGACGCAGCGCCTCGTCCCGCTCCGGCGGCCCGCGCAGCACCATCGCCCCCGCCGCCTCGGCCAGCGCCATCACGGCGTCCGAGGCACCGCAGTCCACCACGATCAGCTCCCGGATCAAGCCCTCGCGCAGCCCCTCGCCAAGTGACGACAGCTGGCGCGGCAGAGCCCCACCGGCCCCACGAACCGCAAGGATGACCGAGACCGGCGCGCGCATCGTCCCCTCCCTGTTGCGGCTCCCCACTCTTCCTATATGTCATATCACGCGACAGGGAGAATGAAATGACGGCCGAATCCATCGCAGACCGCAGCCTTCTCGCCATAACCGGGGAAGATCGCGAAGACTTCCTTCAGGGGCTGGTCAGCAATGACCTGTCCGGGCTGAAATCCGGCTTGGTCTACGCCGCACTGCTCACCCCGCAGGGCAAGTACCTGGCCGATTTCTTCCTCGTCCCACAGTCCGACGCGATCCTGATCGACGTCCACCAAAGCCTCGCCGAAGGCCTCGCCCGCCGCCTTACCCTGTACCGCCTGCGCGCCAGGGTACAGATCGCGCCCTCTCCACTGCACGTCAGCCAGGGCACAGGCCCCGCCCCCCAAGGCGCCTTCGCCGATCCGCGTCACCCCGCGCTCGGCTGGCGGCTCTATTCCGCCGACCCCGGCGCGGCACCCGTCACCGACTGGACCGCCCTGCGCGTGGCCCATGCCATCCCGGAGACCGGGATCGAGCTGATCCCGGACGACAGCTATATCCTCGAGATGGGGTTCGAGCGTCTGCATGGCGTCGATTTCCGCAAGGGCTGCTACGTCGGGCAGGAGGTGACGGCCCGGATGAAGCACAAGACCGAACTGCGCAAAGGCCTCGCCCGCGTCGCGGTCAGTGGAACAGCCGCGCCCGGCACCCCGATCCTCGCCGATGGCAAAGAGGCTGGAACCCTGCTCAGCCGCGCCGGCGATCAGGCGCTGGCCTACCTCCGCTTCGACCGCGCGACCGGGCCGATGACGGCGGATGCAGCAACGGTCACGCTGCTACCCGGCTGACCCGCCACAGGCATAGGCCACTGCCTCTCCCGCCGCCCTGCACCACGCCTTGCGGTCCCGCAGGCCCCAAGGCCGCCGGGCAGCGCCCGCCCCACCTAGCCGCCCTCAAAGCGCCCCATCCGCCAACGTGATTGCAGGCAAGACCCCGGCCCGTGCCATCAGCGCGGCCGAGGCCTCGTTCCAGCCCCAATAGCTCACCGCCCAGACGCTCGCCCCCTCAGCCCGGAAGCGCGCCTTGGCAGCCTCGATCAGCGCCAGTCCGATGCCGCGCCGCTGCGCCGCAGGCAGCACGGCGACATGATGCAGGAACCCGCGCACCCGCGCCTGGTTCATCGCATTGCGCTCGACCCGCTGCACCTCGGCCAGAACATAGCCCAGCGCCACGCCGCCCTCCTCATGGATCAGCGCGAACCAGCCCGGCTGCGCCAGCTGCCCGGCGAAATGGCCCGCCACCTCGTCCGCATCCGCGTCACCGTGAAACACATCGGGCCGCGCGGCCACATGCACGGCCTGCACCACGGCGTTCAGCGGCACCAGCAGCGCCGCCTCGCCTTCGTCGATCTGCCGAATGGTCATCTCATCCTCCGTCACCGCGGAAGGATCCCACGGCCCGCCCCGCATCTTCCCCTGCTTTTCACCAAAGCGGGGCCGATGCGTGCGAAGACCCGTCAGGCGCGCTCGGAATATTCCATCAGTTCGGTATGGACGACGATCTGCTCATCCGGTCCGATGAACGGCGGGATCATGATCCGCACGCCATTGTCGAGGATCGCGGGCTTGAAGCTGTTGGCAGCGGTCTGCCCCTTCTGCACCGGCTCGGTCTCGACCACCCGGCACACGACCTTCTGCGGCAGCTGCACCGCCAAGGCCTCATCCCCGTAATACTGGATCGAGGCGGTCATGCCATCCTGCAGGAAGGGGCGGCGATCGCCCAGCAGATCGGCCGAAAGCTCGATCTGCTCGAAGGTCTCATTGTCCATGAACACCAGCATCCCGTCGCTCTCATAGAGAAACTGCTGATCCTTCATCTCCAGCTCGACCCGTTCGACCTTGTCTTCCGACCGGAACCGCTCGTTCAGCTTGCGCCCGTCGCGCAGGTTCTTCAGCTCGACCTGAGCGAAGGCGCCGCCCTTGCCGGGCTTCACGTGATTGACCTTAACGGCGGCCCAAAGGCCGCCGTCATGCTCCAGGACGAAGCCCGGCTTGATTTCGTTGCCGTTGATCTTGGGCATGTGACAAAACCTGTCAAAAGGTTGATCGGAATTCGATGGCACCTATATCTGGCCGATATGTCGCTGGCAAGGCGACTAGATACAGTGTGACTCAGACGGCGATATGCGCTAAGTGCATGACGGACATTCCCGAACAGGGATACCGAATCGCGGCGAAAACGCCATATTCGCCGGACGCCAGAAAACGCAAGAGCAAGAATAAAAGGACGACATTATGGTCGATTTCGTTGATGGCACCGCATTCAACCACGAGCAGGGCCAGCGTTCGCGCAAGCTTTTTGCCGCGGTCGTGCTTGCGGCGCTGGATGATGCAATTGCCGATGATAAAAAATACGGCAATGGCCCCGAGCAGATCGCTCGCTGGGCACGGTCTCGCGATGGTCGGGAGGTCCTGTCCTGCGCGGGCATCGACCCGAACGAGCGGGTTGTGAAAGGCCTGATGGACTTCGTTGGCAAAGGGATCCGCACGTCGGTCGCTCTGTCGCGCGAAGAAAGCGAGCGTCGCCACGCGATGGAGGATATGGATCACGCCGAAGCGGCCTGATCCATCCCCCGATACCACCATGCAGCGCGCCCCCAGTCGGGCGCGTTTTGCATTTTGCGACTTCAGTTGATTTCTATAGTGCCGCGCCGGAGTGCAGGCTCAGTCGAAGTCGCGGCTGGCCAGGGCGCGGCTGATCTCGGCCCGGACCAGTTTGCGCACGTTGCGGGTGATCCGCTCGCCCAGCGTGCCCTGCAATTCCTGACGGATGATATCGCGCACCAGTTCGCGCAGGGTCTCTTCGTCAAGGATCGCCTCTTCGCCCGACTCGGCAAAGACACTGGCCCCCTCCGCCTCCGGATCGAGGTGAACCGGGCGCGGCGATGACGTCAGGTGGTCGTCCTGCCAATCCAGCGGGTCCTGCTCGCGCAGCGCGGCAGGATCCTGCTGCCAGGTCGTGTCCACGATCCCGGGCGCGGTTGCGGCACCTTCCTCATGCACCGAGGCGGGCTTTCCCTCCCCAAGCAGCGGGGCATTCGCCTCGGCCGGCGCTGCAGCCGGAAGTTCGGCTTCAGCTTCGGCGATGACGTCGACAGGGTGCTGCGCCAAAGCGTCAGCAACCGCCGCTTCAACCTTCGCCGCCACGATTGGCTCCAATACCTCGGAAATCACGTCGCGGTCAGCTTCCGCAGCGGCCGCCATCTCCAGCCCCGCCGCGCCGGGCGTCGCGCCCCGGCTGGTCAGGAAGGACATCGGATCATCTTCGCTTCCGTCCGGGTCCCAATCCTCGGCGCGCTCGGCCACGGCTGCCTCGAGCACCGCAATTCGACCCTTGAGAACCGCCGCGGCATCATCCCAATCCGCCTCCGGTTTCCGCCGCGTTGCGAATTCTGGTGTTGCGTGCGGCACCCGTCCCGTCTCGGCCGACAATTCGGCCGCGACCGGTCGCGGCGCATCATTGGCGGGCGCTGGCCGGTCAGCTACAGGTCTGCCGGCCACAGGTTTTGCGGCCACAGGCATGTCAGCCGCAGGTTTGGCGGGCCCAGGCAGGGGTGTCGCAGCCCGGGCCGGTTCGGGCTTAGTGGGCGCGCTGTCGGGCAAAATCCGGAAATCGGGCGTCAGCACCAGCTTGTTGGCGGGCGGCGCAATTGCCGCCGCCGCCCCAGTGCGGAGTCCGGGCCGCGCATCGTCGGAAACCAGCCGTCGAATGGACGAAAGCACACTTTCGATCTCAACGTTGGTCATCCGGTCCGACATCTTTGGTACCCCTGCTGCTCTACTACAATTGTAGACCCGTCTCAGCTGGGACACAACAAATTGTGGCGGTTACTTCTTGCCGATGCCCCGCATGATTCGGTCCAATGCCGCGCCCTGTGGGCTCAGCCCAGAGGCGGGGCCGTTGCTCACCGCGTTGAAATAGGCCGCCGGATCGTAGGATGGCACGCCGAGTTTCAGATGATCCGCGGTCAGCAAACCCATCGCAGACAGCAGCGAATACACCGCAATCCCCTGATTGGTATCCGCCGTGACCAGGGCCACCTTGGCGTTCAGCAGGGTCTGCTCGGCGGTCAACACGTCCAGCGTGGTCCGAGAGCCAAGCTTGGCCTCTTCCCGCACGCCATCGAAGGCAACCTGTGCGGCCCGCACCTGTTCCTGGTTGGCACTGATACTGGCGCGCGACACCGCAAGCTGCGCCCAGGCATTGCCGACGTTCTGCACCACCGTCACCCCGGTCTGCAAAAGCTGCGCCTTGGCCGCATCACTGTTCGCCGCCGCCTGCCGGTAGGTCGCCGAAATCTGCCCGCCCGAATAGATCGGCTGGGTGAAGGTCACCGTCAGCGACGATCCGGTGTTGCCCTTGTTGTCCACGCCATTCTTCATCCCGGCGTCGATCGACGGGCGGGTGCTCGCCTCGGCGCGACGCAGGTTGAAATTGGCCGCGGCCACCTGATGCTGCGCCTGCTGCACCGAGGGGTGCAGCCGCACGGCAATCGCTTGCGCTTCGGCCAGCGACCGCGCCGTCGCGGGCTGGCCGCCCGTCGCGCGCAGGACACCCGGATAGGATCCGGTCGCCGCCTTGTAGGATTCGCGCGCAACCGCAAGATTGCCCTGCGCCGCCACGTAACTCGCCTGCGCCGCTGCAAGCGCGGCCTGCGCCTGCGCCACGTCGGTCTTGGTGACCTCGCCCACGTCAAAGCGGTCCTGCGTTGCCTTCAATTCCTGCTGCAACACATTCACGTTGTTTTGTTGCAAAGCCACCGTCTGAACCGACTGCTGCACCGTGTAATAGGCGCTGACCGCCTGCAGCAGCACCTGCTCTTCGACCGAGACGAGGGCGGCGCGGGTCGCCAGCACCGTTTCCTTCGCGGAATTGATCGCCGCGCGGGTCCGCCCGAAGTCATAAAGCGTCAGCGTTGTCGACAGTGCGAGCGATCCGGTAAGGTTGTTGTTATAGGTCGAGGGCGTCGACGGTTGCACCCCCTCGCCCTGCGCCACGAAGGCGATGATCGGCCGGATTGCCGCCACTGCGATCGCCACGTTTTCATCCGTTGCCCTCAACAGCGCCCGATTCTGCTCCAGCAGATGCGAATTTCGATAGGCCATGACCAGCGCGTCCGACAAGGTTTCGGATGTCGCGGCACTCGCACTCAGCGCAAGGGCGGACACGAGCGTCGCCTTCGACAGAGCCTTCAAAGTTCTAGTTACCATTCTCACGGACTCCTGCTCGTTTCGTTGTGGCCGTTGCACGCTTCAAAGCGCGAAAACGCGGCTCTTTTCGAAACCGGGTAAAATTGGTGCGCTTGCGTTGAACGCAAAGCGCCATGTAACTGTGCCGTCAATCTTGTGGCCGATCCGGCAAATCCCCAGCGCGCCTTCCATGAAGATCGCGCCGATCCGTCCGCCATCCTTCAATTGCGCAAGGATCGCCTCGGGCACCTGCTCGACTGCGCCCTGTACCGTCACCACGTCATAGGGTCCGTGCTTGGGTGCGCCAGCCTCCAGCGCGCCTTCGACCAGCGCGACGTTATCCACCCCTTCGGCGGCCAGCGTGGCCTGCGCCTCGGCGGCCATCGCGGCATCCGCTTCGACCGCCACGACAGCCTCGGCCAGGCGCGCGATCACCGCCGCCGAATAGCCAAACCCGGTGCCAAGGTCGAGCACCAGATCGCCCGGCCCGATATCCAGCGCATCCAGCATCTTGGCCAGCACGCGCGGATCCAGCACCACGCGGCGGGCGCCGATTTCAACGTTTTCGCCGACATAGGCGGCCTCGCGCTTGGCCACCGGCATGTAGAATTCTCGAGGCACGGCAAGCATCGCCTCGATGATCGGAAACTTGGTCACGTCCGAGGGACGAACCTGCGTATCAACCATCATCGTTCGGCGAAGGGCGTAGTCGGTCATGAGGCTAAACTCTTCGGTCTAGTTTCTGTCTGCCAATTGTTGCCACAGAACCGGGACCACGGCAACAGAGGCCGAGCGCTCAGAACGTCTTGCGTGACATTATGGCATGGTATAGTGCCTGTGCCTGCCGAGGCGAGTTGGCGGAGAGGTTACGCAGCGGATTGCAAATCCGTGAAGACCGGTTCGATTCCGGTACTCGCCTCCAGAATTTCACATGTGCCATTGGGACCGATTAATTCAATTGGTCACCATTGCGGCTATCCTCCAAAAGACCTCCCATCTTATTTGTGCCTGGATTTGACTCGCTGCATCGGGTTCTTGCGCCCCTGATCGAATCAAATCCCGACCTTTTTCTCCAGGCGTGACTCGCCGCCATTGGTTTGCCTGACGACACAACGCAACGTCGGAAGGTGGAGCGGGTTGATTAAGGTGCTGAAATGCTTCCGTGAATTCTGACGGAAGGAGCCATCGGCTCGCAATACGGCGCGCTCCGACTCGAGCGGGCGCGAAGGACCACCGGTGGAACGATGCGGCTTCGCACATTGCATCCGCAGGGTCCGGCGACAGCGGCGGTTCGTGCGCGACGCAGAATCAGGTCGGCACGAGCGTTTCGGCTGCGCAGTGGGGGCAACGGATCGACGCGATGCAGGCATGAAGACGCTCGGCGGACGTTTCGTCGCCAGGCGCTATGCGTGAAAGGTCGCGGAGCTGTCGCGCCGCAGTCGCGGTCGCGGAATCAATGGATGCGCATCACTCGAAACGGGTCGCCTTTGTTCGCCAGCGTACCGGCACATCGGTCTGTCTTCGAAGGGATCTCATCTCTCAGGTGCCGTCGGAGGCTTGCCCATCACAGCGCGGGACTGGAGGCGGTGGTGGGCATGCGGAACCCGCTACCGAGGTTGCGGCCCTGATGGAGACCTATTCCGGCTTCCAGGCTGGCAGCGATGCGTTCGGCGCGTTCGATGAAGTGATCCGCCGCGATGGGCGGGGTCAGGGCGCGCGCCGTTGCCCGGAACAGATCCAGCCAGCGGTCGAAGTCGCCGGCCTGCACCTTCAGCGGCAAGTGAGCCTGCATCGGTCGGCCGCTGTACGCGCCGCTCATCAGAGTGACGGAAGACCAGAACGCGCACATGCGGTCGAGATGCGCCGGCCATTGGGCGTCCGGGATATGTGCGGCAAAGATCGGCGCCAGCACCGCGTCTGCCCGGATCCGGTCATAAAACCCATGCACCAGGTGCCGGATCAGTGCAGCATCTATGCCGGTACGGGCGGTGATCTCGGCCTGAACTCGGGCGCGGTCGGTTTGCATTGCAGGCTCCAAATCGGTATTTACAATACCAATTAGGCGCCGCTACAGTGGCATTGCAATCACCAGATTACGGATGGGACAATGCGCCTCACCTCTTTCACCGATTTCGCGCTGCGCACCCTGATGCGACTGGCGGCGGACCCGGATCGGGCCTTCACGACCGAGGAGATCGCGCAGACCTACGGTATTTCGCGCAACCATCTGACCAAGGTCGTGCGTGAACTGGCCGAGGGTGGTTTCATCCAGACCCAGCGTGGCGCGGGGGGCGGGCTGCGCCTTGCGCGCCCGGCAACCGAGATCCTGCTGGGCGCCGTGGTGCGCCGGATGGAGGCGACGCAGCCGCTCGTCGAGTGTTTCCGCAAGGACGGCGGCGCCTGCCTGATGACAGCGCAGTGCCGCCTGAAAGCGCGGCTCGCCCAGGCGCGGGAGGCGTTCCTGGCCGAACTGGATCGAACCTCGGTTGCGGACTGCGCCTGGTCGCCGGTGCTGGCATGACGACTGGATGGGGCGCACTGCGGTGACTTGACGCCTTTCCGACCTCGCGAGCCCCGCCCGATCCAGCTTCCGACCGGGGTCGACCCTCGCGCCTTTCGGCATGATCCGCAGGGCGGTAATGGGTATTGTAAATGCCCATTCGCGGATGCTATTTTCTTGCCCTTGGCCGGGGTGTCCTCGGCAAGGAAGGGCGGCATGATCGAATTCGAGAACGGCACAATCCAGATCGGGGCTGAAGAGATCGCCTCCGGGCTAGGGGTGACACCGCTCGAGGTCATGGAAGGTTTGCGCCAGGGCAGGATCACCAGCCTTTGCGAAAAGGGGGAGGATGAGGATGCCGGACGTCACCGGCTGACCTTCTATTCGCCCAACCGCCGTCTGCGCCTGATCATCAATGCGCAGGGCCAGATCCTCAAACGGACCTCGGCGGATTACACGCGAGGGCAGCCGCAAAAGGATACCGCCTGACGCGTCGCGGGCGCGCAGCCAGGGTCATCATAAGGCGGGGCAATCCAAGTCCCGGAATCAGACGGGTTCCGCTTGGCGGTGACGATCGAAGCTGAAGCCAGGCGCGCAGGCCAGAACAAGGCGCTGGTGCGACCGGGGCCCCGCAAGATGGTCGCGATCTTCGGTCAATTCTGCGGAATTGAGATGGGCCCGCCGCATTGCCTCGCCTTCGATGGGCTTATCGTCCGCAGGCGGAATTCCCAATCATGTACGGCCTTGAAAGGGTCGCTGATGCGCTTCCCTTTCCGCGTTGGCTCGCCCCGGCAGTGTCGGATCCCCTCGATAAAAAACCACCGGTGCCCAGGGAAGGCACCGGTGGCAGTTACCTGGAGTGACGGGGGTTGGGTGGGGACTGCGACCTCCAGGCAGGGAGAAACTCGATTCAGCCCATCGCTTTGGCCGGCGGGATGATGACATCCGCAACTTCGGCGGGATGCGAAAGCATGACGACATGGCTCGCGGCGGCGTCTTCGGCCATCGAACTGAGCGGGTTCTGCACCGCGACGACCGTCAGACCGGCCCCGGCAAGCAACGGGATCCCCCGGCTCCCGCCCGATCCACCGTCAAAGGCCCCATGAACCAGCACGAGGCTCGGCAAACGAATGCCTGCGGCACTCGGAAGCGGCGCTGTCGCGAGAAAGACCACCACGAGGCTTGCCGCGATAGGTGTCCAAATACCCATGTGAACGTCTCCTGATCGTTTATTCCGGCAGGTCCTCGGTCTGTGGCCTTCCTTGTTGTGACGGTTTTACCGCAACGCCTTGGAGCAGGATTGTTTAGTCTTCGACCAATTTGGACGAAAGGCGCACGACCGACCGAGTTTCGCCCGTTTCAAACGTGCGAGAGGGATTTGCGACGGGCGCTTGAACGCCAACGCACCATTCACCCCGTCACCCAAGCGCTGCAGACTGCGTACAGCAAAGATGTGCTCTGTTTCAGAGCGCCGTGGGACAACGGCAAAGCTGCTGGCGCGAGCACCGCACCGAGGGCATCACCGACACAGGGCTCCGTCGACGCCCCGGCCCGCGCAGCCCTTGATCCGGCGCCCTCCAGGCCGCCGAAAATCCCCTTCGGCTGGCCTTTCATCCTCACGCCGCCTGACGATCTTGTGCAAAGCCGAATTTCGCCGAATCCCCCCGCCACCCTTTTCTTGAAGGGCATCTCGGGCTAGAGTGCGCGCATATGGGCGGGGCCGGTCGGCTTCCGGATGCAATCTGCGCCGGAAGCAGACCCAAGGCCAGATAAGCGCGGCGACCAGTTCGCGCAAAACGGGGGCTAGGATGGCAAGATCAAGGATCGGGAAACTGACCCTTCTATTGGGCACGGCACTTTTTCTGGCGGGATGCCAGGACGGCGCCAAGCCTTTCGGGTTTCTGCATCGCGACAAGGCCGCAACCGCCTCGGCCAAACCGGGTGCCGAGACGCCTGCTACGGCAGAAACCTCCGTCAAGCTAGTTGACCGCGATGTCGAGGCGCCCGAAGTGTTCCATGTCACGGAAAAGGGTCTCTGGGATGGCCGCCCCTCGCTCGGTGGGGTCTGGGTCGCTTACCCGACCGTGAACGATCCGGAACGGGTCATCATCCGCAACCCGGCCAATGGCAAATTCGTGATCGGCGCCCTGTTCCGGCGCGAGCGCAACAACCCCGGCCCGAAACTTCAGCTTTCCTCCGACGCCGCCGAGACGCTCGGCCTGCTCGCCGGCCAACCGGCCACGATCAGCGTCGTGGCGCTGCGCCGCCAGGCCGCACCGGTGCCGCAACCGGATGCGAAAAAGCCGATCCTCGACGCGAATGAGGCAATCCAGACCAAACCCATCGATCAGGTCGCAGCCAGTGCCAGCGCCGCCATCGACAAGGCCGCAGGCAAGCCCGTTGCCGGCAAGCCGGCGGCAACCAAGCCCGCGGCTGCAGCCACGATGGCCCCCGCCACCCTGACCGCCAAGGCAAGTGCCGGCGCTGCGGCCAAACCCGCGGCACCGGCCGCGGCAGCCCCTGTCACCGCCGCCCCGCCCGGCGCCACGGGCGAACGCACCTACCTTCAGATCGGCATCTTCAGCGTCGAGGCGAACGCGACCAAGACCGCAGCCGGTATCAAGAAATCCGGCCTCAACGCCACCGTGACCAAGGAAGAAAGCCAGGGCAAAGCGTTCTGGCGCGTCATCGCCGGCCCGATCGCCGCTGCGGCCGACCGTGACGCCACCCTCGCGAAAATGAAAAAGCTCGGCTATGCCGACGCTTACTTTGTCTCAAAATAGACCTGATCGGACTGCCGAACCCAATGACCCATCGCCGCTCCGCCCTTCTGGGCTCCTTGCTCGTCTTTCTGGCCGCAGCCCCTGCCTTCGCCTTCGACACGGCGGCGACTGCCGCCTATGTCGTCGACGTCAACACCGGCACCGTGCTGATGGACAAGGACGGCGACACCCCGATGCCGCCCGCCTCGATGTCGAAACTGATGACCATTGACCTGCTGTTCGAGGCGCTGGCCGATGGCCGCGTGACAATGGACAACACCCTTCCCGGTCTCGACCGAGGCCAAGAACATGGGCGGCTCGACCATGTTCCTGAATGAACGCGACCGCCCGACGGTCGAACGAACTCATTCAGGGCATCATCGTGCTCTCGGGCAACGACGCCTGCGTCACCGTGGCCGAAGGGCTGGCCGGCTCGCAGGACGAATTCGTCAAGCACATGAACGCGCGCGCCAAGGAACTTGGCCTGACCCATTCGCATTTCGCCAATGCCTCGGGCTGGCCCGACCCGGGCCAACTGATGTCGATGCATGATCTGGCCATGCTGGCGATCCACATCATGAAGACCTACCCGCAATACTATCATTATTTCTCGGAACAGTCCTTCGCCTATGACGGCCGCGCCCCCGCCAACGCCGACAACCGCAACCCGCTGCTGGGCCGCGTCCCCGGCGCCGACGGCATGAAGACCGGCCATACCGAGGCTTCGGGCTACGGCCTTGTCGGCTCCGCCAAACAGGGCGACCGCCGCGTGTCTTCGGTGATCACCGGCCTGCCCTCGATCCAGGCCCGCGCCAGCGAAGGCGAGCGCGTCGTTGAACTGGGCCTTCCGCCAGTTCATCGAAAAGACCGTGGCGACCAAGGGCACCGTGATCGCTCAGGCCCCGGTCTGGATGGGCAATGCGGCCTCGGTCGGCCTGGTCCCCGCAGCCGATGCCAAACTGCTGGTGCCGGTCGCGGTCAATGGCGCGACGGATGCCAAGGTGGTCTATGACAGCCCGATCAAGGCCCCGATCAAGGCAGGCCAGCAGATCGCCGACCTGGTCGTATCCCTGCCCGACATGCCGGACGCGCATATCCCGCTCGTCGCCGCAGTCTGACGTCGCCAAGGGCGGCTTCCTGAAACACGTCTGACCACGGCGGCTGCGGTCCTCTACCGCGATTTCGCCGGCGGCGCTGCCAGCCAGTGACGGGGACGCCGCGGCGCGATGTTCATCAGCTTCGAGGGCATCGACGGCTCGGGCAAATCCACCCAGGCCCGCCTCCTGGCGGAAACCCTGCGCGCTGCGGGCCGGCAGGTCGTGCTGACCCGCGAACCCGGCGGCATCGCCCGGCGCCGAGGAAATCCGCCGCCTCGTGCTGGAAGGCGACCCGGACCGCTGGTCGGCAGAGACCGAGATCCTGCTCTTCACCGCCGCCCGCCGCGACCATCTGGAAAAGACCATCCGCCCGGCCCTCGCCGCGGCGAGATCGTCATCACCGACCGCTTCGCCGACAGCACCCGGCTCTATCAGGGCATCACCCGCGGCGACCTGCGCGCCACCGTCGACCACCTGCATGCCCTGATGATCGGGCGTAGAACCCGACCTGACCCTGATCGATCGACATGGACCCCGCCATCGGCCTCGCCCGCGCCCTCGGCCGCCAGGGCAGCGAGGAACGGTTCGAGGACCTTCGGCGAAGACCTGCAAACCCGGATGCGCGCAGGCTTCCTCGCTCTGGCCGCGCGAATTTGCCGACCGCTGCGTCGTGATTGACGGCAACCGCCCGGTCGAGGCCGTCGCCGCCGAAGTCGCCGCCATCGCCACCGCCCGCCTGCCCAAGGCCGCCCGGACATGAGCGATGATGACCTCCCAGAAGCCGACCGGGTCGAAGGCGCCCCGCACCCGCGCGAAACCCGCCATCTTTTCGGGCCAGCATGCCGCCGAGGCCGCCTTTCTCGACGCCTTTACCTCGGGCCGGCTGCATCATGGCTGGCTGATCACCGGCCCGCGCGGCGTCGGCAAGGCCACGCTCGCCTGGCGCATCGCCCGCTTCCTGCTGGCCCAACCCGCGCCGGACGACGGCGGCCTCTTCGGCGCTCCGCCCCCGCCCACGAGCCTCGACATCGACCCCGAGCACCCCGTCGCCCGGCGTGTCGCCGCCCTCTCCGAAGCGCGGCTTGAAACTGATCCGCCGCTCCTGGGACCGATGAGAAGAAGCGCCTCAAGACCGTCATCACGGTGGATGAGGTGCGCGATCTCAAATCCTTTTTCCACCTGTCCGCCGCCGACGGCGGTCGCCGCGTCGTCATCGTCGATGCGGCGGATGAGATGAACCCCACCGCCGCCAACGCCCTGCTGAAGGTGCTCGAGGAACCGCCGAAAGGCGCCACACTCCTGCTGATCAGCCACCAGCCCGTCGCGCCTGCTGCCCACCATCCGCTCGCGCTGCCGCGAACTGCGGCTGGCCCCCCTCGGCCCCGCCGAGATGGCCGAGGCCCTGACCGCCGCCGGGGCAGAGGCGGTGCAGGACCCGCAGGCGCTGGCCGAACTCGCCGGCGGCTCGGTGGGCGAGGCCCTGCGCCTGATCACCCTCGACGGCGCTGCAGATCTATGCCCAGATCATCCACCTCTTCTCCGGCCTGCCCCACCTCGACCGCCCGCGTGCGATAGCCCTTGCCGAATCCGCCGCCGGCCGCGCGGCCGAGCCGAAGCTTCGACCTGATCCTGACCCTCATCGACCTGTTCCTCGCCCGCCTCGCCCGTACCGGCGTGCAGGGCACGCCTCCGCCCGAGGCCGCGCGCGGCGAATCCGCCCTGCTCGCCCGCCTCGCCCCCGATGCCCGCGCCGCGCGCGCCTGGGCCGATCTGCAACAAACCCTCGGCGCCCGCGCCCGGCGCGGCAAGGCAGTCAACCTTGACCCTGCCGCACTTCTGCTCGATATGGTCCTGAGGATCGACGAGACGGCGGCACCGCTTGCCACGGCCTGAGGCCCCGAAAGACGGCGAGCATGATACCCCAGATCACGTCGACAGCCATTGCCACCTCGACTTCCCCGATTTCGAGGGCGAGATCGACGCCGTGATCGCCCGCGCCCGCGCCGCGGGCGTCACCCGCATGGTCACGATCTGCACCCGGCTGCACAACGCGCCAGAGGTCCGCGCCATTGCCGAGGCCCACGCCCGGCGTCTTCTACGCCGCAGGCATCCACCCGATGAGCGCCGCCGAAGACCCGCTGCCCAGCGTCGAAGACCTCGTCGCCCTCGCCCGGCACCCGAAATTCGTCGGCATCGGCGAGACCGGCCTCGACTACCACTATTCCGCCGACAGCAAGGATCTGCAGCAACGCAGCCTGCGCCTGCATATCGAGGCCGCGCGGCAGACCGGCCTGCCCCTGATCATCCACGCCCGCGCCGCGGATGAGGACATGGCCCGCATCCTGACCGAGGAATTCCGCGCCGCCCCCTACGCTTGCGTCATGCACTGCTTCTCCTCCTCCGCCGAACTGGCACAGGCTGCGCTGGACCTCGGCTTCTACCTGTCGATGTCCGGCATCGCCGCCTTCCCGAAATCGACCGACCTGCGCGCGATCTTCGCCGCCGCCCCGGTCGAGCGCATTCTGGTGGAAACCGACAGCCCCTACCTCGCCCCGCCGCCGCATCGCGGGCGGCGGAACGAGCCCGCCTATACCGCCCTCACCGCACAGGTCGGCGCCGATACCTTCGGCCTCTCGCTGGACGAATTCGCGCGCCAGACCAACGCCAACTTCGACCGCCTCTTCGCCAAGGCCGCCGCCTGGACACAAGACAGCTGATGGCCCTCCTGCGTTTCACCATCCTCGGCTGCGGCTCCTCGGGCGGTGTGCCCCGCCTCGGCGGCCATTGGGGCGATTGCGACCCGACCAACCCGAAGAACTTCCGCCGCCGCTGCTCGCTGCTGGTCGAACGCCGGACCGAAGCGGGCACCACCCGCGTCCTGATCGACACCTCCCCCGACATGCGCGCCCAACTGCTCGACGCGGGCGTGGGAGAGCTCGATGCGGTGGTCTATACCCATTCCCATGCCGACCATGTCCACGGCATCGACGACCTGCGTCAGATCGTCTTCAACATGCGCAAACGCTTGGCCGTCTGGGCCGATGGCGCCACGCAGGACGCGCTCTATTCCCGGTTCGGCTATGCCTTCGTGCAACCCGAAGGCTCGCCCTATCCGCCGATCCTCGACATGCACACCATCACAGGCGACATCACCATCTCCGGCGCGGGCGGCGAGCTGACGCTGACCCCCTTCAAGGTCGACCATGGTGCGATCGACGCGCTGGGGTTCCGCGTGGCCGGCCTTGCCTACCTGCCCGACGTGATCGAGATCTACCCCGAGGCCTGGGCCAAGCTTGAAGAACCTCGATGTCTGGGTCATCGACGCCCTGCGCCGGACGCCGCACCCGACCCATGCCCATCTCGCCCTGACGCTGGAATGGATCGCCCGCCTCAAACCGCGCCGCGCGGTGCTGACCAACATGCACCTCGACCTCGATTATGCGACGCTCGAGGCCGAAACCCCCGCCCACATCACCCCGGCCTATGATGGGATGACCATCAGCTTCGAGGTCTAGGTGCAGGCCCTTCTCGACGTCATCCTGCCGATCTTCCTGATTCTCGGCTTCGGTTATGTCGCGGTCTGGCGCGGGCTGTTTGCGGACGCAAGCGTCGATGGCGTGATGCAGTTCACCCAGACCTTCGCGCTGCCCGCGCTTCTGTTTCGCGGCATCTCGACCCTCGATCTGGCGCAGAACTTCCACCCCGCCTTGCTCGCGACCTATTACATCGCCGCCACCATCAGCTTTGCCATCGGGACCCTGGGCGCGCATTTCCTCTTTGGCCGGCGCTGGGAAGACTCCGTCGCCATTGGTTTTTGCTGCCTGTTCTCGAACACGCTGATGCTGGGCGTGCCGATCACCGAACGCGCCTATGGCACGGCGGCACTGGCGGGCAACTTCGCCATCATCTCGATCCACGCGCCGTTCTGCTATTGCCTCGGCATCACCGCGATGGAGCTTGCGCGCAACCACGGCAACGGGTTGCGCGCGACCGGCGGTCGCATCCTGCGCTCGATGTTCCGCAATTCGCTGGTGATCGGCATCCTGCTCGGCCTGACCGTCAACCTGACCGGGACGCCGCTGCCAAAGGTTCTGACCGATGCGATCGACCTGCTGGTCCGCGCCGCCGTCCCGGCAGCACTTTTCGCCCTGGGCGGCATCCTCTACCGCTACCGGCCCGAGGGCGACATCCGCGTCATCGCCTTCGCGGTCAGCATAAGCCTGATCGTCCATCCCGCGCTGACCTGGGCGATGGGCCGCGGCCTGAACCTGTCGCATGATCAGTTCCGCTCGGCGGTGATCACCGCCGCCGTCGCGCCGGGGGTGAACGCCTATCTCTTCTCGAACATGTATGGCGTGGCCAAGCGGGTCACCGCCTCGACCGTTCTCTTCGCCACCATCGGCACGATCCTGACCGCGTCCTTCTGGCTCTCGCAGCTGGGCTAACCCTTTGCGCCTTACTGCGGCGTCATGCCGCGCAGCTTCTCCGACCGGCGGCGCAGCAACTCCAGCATGGTCAGCATCGCGATCGACAGCACCACAAGGATCGTCGCCACCGCCAGAATGGCCGGGCTGATCTGCTCGCGGATGCCGTTCCACATCTGCCGCGGAATGGTCTGCTGATCCGGCGCACCGATGAACAGCACCACCACCACCTCATCGAACGAGGTGACGAAGGCGAACAGCGCGCCCGAGATCACGCCCGGCAGGATCAGCGGCATGATGACCTTGAAGAAGGTCGTCACCGGCGTCGCCCCAAGGCTCGCCGAGGCCCGGCTCAGCGAGGTAGTCGAACCCCACCAGCGTCGCCGTCACCGTGATGATGACAAAGGGAATGCCCAGCGTCGCATGGGCCAGGATCACGCCCAGATAGGACCCGGCCAAGCGCCAGCCATAGGCATCCTGGGTCGAGAAATAGCCCATGTGCAGCCCGAACGGGCTGAAGGTCACATAGGGATAGGGAAATCCGGGGCTGGAATAGAAGAAGAACAGCCCCGTCGCGGTGATGATGATCGGCACGATCATCGGCGAGATCAGCACCGCCATGATCGCCCGCCGATACGGCATCTCGGGCCGCGCCAGGCCGAGCGCCGCCAGCGTGCCCAGGGCAGTCGCCACGATCGTCGCAAAAAACCCGATGAAGATCGAGTTCTTCGCCGCATTCACCCATTTCGCATTGGCCCAGGCATCCGCCCACCACGACCAGTCGCGCACATGGTCTGGCGCCTGCATCCCGAAGGTCAGCAGCGAGTCATACCATCTCAGGCTGTAGCCAGAGGCTTCCAGCGCCAGCATCTCGGGCGTGAAGGTGAAATAGGCCTGCGCGTTGAAGCTCAGCGGGATGATGATCAGGATCGGCGCGATCAGGAACAAAAGCACCAGCGCGCAGATCACCCGGAAGGTGTAATACCAGACCCGCTCCAGTGGCGAGGCATAGATCGGTAGCGCCATGTGCTTACCCCAGCTTCAGATTGTCGATGCCGACAAGACGATCGTAGAGCCAATAGAGGATCAGGATCACCGCCAGCAGGATCGCAGCGATGGCACAACCGAGCGACCAGTTGTTGCCGGCGCCGTTGATGAAATAGGCCACCTGACTCGAGATCAGCTTGCCGTCAGGGCCGCCGACCATCGCGGGCGTGATGTAGTAGCCGACCGCCAGAATGAAGACCAGCAGCGAGCCCGCGCCAATCCCCGGCAACGTCTGCGGAAAATAGATGCGCCGGAACGCGGTCCAGGATGTCGCGCCAAGGCTGCGCGCCGCGCGCACATAGCTCACCGGGATCGGTCGCATCACCGAATAGAGCGGCAGGATCATGAACGGCAGCAGGATATGCGTCATCGCGACGATCACGCCGGTCTTGTTGTACATCATCTGCATGCGGTGATCCTGGCTGACGAGCCCGAGCCAGACCAATGTGTCGTTGATCACGCCCTCACGCTGCAACAGCGCGATCCAGCTTGTCGTGCGCACCAGAAGCGAGGTCCAGAACGGCAGCAGCACAAGGATCATCAAGAGGTTCGAGGTGCGCAGCGGCAGCACCGCCAGCAGATGCGCCACCGGATAGCCGATCAGGAAACAGATGAAGGTGATCACCGCCGCCACGATGAAGGTGCGCTCGAACAGGAAGATGTAGATCGCCTGGTTTTGCGCCACCGGCACGATCTTGCCCGAGTCGTCGCGGGTATGGTCCAGCGCGGCCAGATAGAAATCGAACGTATAGGAATTCGACACCTGCCGCATCGTCGCCCAGAGCTTCGGCGTCGCCCCATTGCGGGTCCTCAGCGATCAGCGCCTCCTTGTAGGGCGGCTTCAGGTCCTTGGCCTTGCGCGCCGTCGAGGTGAACAGCGACCGAGAGCCCGGCAGCGCATAGTTCATCCGCGTGCCCACCTGCCCCGAGGTCCGCGCCTTGGAACTGTCGACCAGATCTTCGGCCAGCGCCTGATAGGCGGCCTCGTCCGGCGGCGTGCCACTCGCGTGGCTGTCGAACCAGGCCACGGTGCGCGGCATGTTGTCGTGGAAATCCGGGTTGTAGATCGATTCGCTGCAGCAGCTTGCCGATCGGCATGACGAAACTGAGCAGAACGAAGACCAGCAGCGGCAGCACCAGAATCAGCGCCTTGCGACGCGATCGGGCCTGGGCACGTTGCCAGCGCCTCCTTCAGCGGGCGTCCATCCGCAGTGGTGATCACCGTCTGCGTCGCGCCCGCGCCTGCTGTCATCTCTGCCATATCTCGCCCCGGTGGTCGGAAAAGCTGGCGGCGCGGATTGCTCCGCGCCGCCAATATCAGTTTCAGTTCGCCGCCAGCCAGGCGTTGAACCGCTGTTCCAGCTCGGTGCCGTGGTCAGCCCAGAAGGCCGAGTCCTGCACCACTGCGTTCTTCATGTTCGCAGCCGCCGTCGGCATGTTCGGCGCCATCTCGGTCTTGCCGTCCTGATACATCCCGACCAGCGAGTTCGAGGACTTCCGGGCCGGACCATAGGCGATCCATTTGGCCTGATCGGCCAGCGCCTGGGTCGAGGTCGCGAAAGCCACGAAGGCCAGGGCATCCTTCATGTGCGGCGCGCCCTTCGGCACGACGAACAGGTCGAATTCCAGAACCTGGCCATCCCAGACGATCTTGAACGGCTTGTTCTCGGCCACTTCGGCGTTGAAGATCCGGCCGTTGTAGGCCGTGGTCATCGCGACCTCGCCATCGGCGAGCAGCTGCGGCGGTTGCGCGCCGGCATCCCACCACACGATGTCCTTCTTGATCGTGTCGAGTTCCTTGAACGCCTTGTCGACGCCTTCCGGGGTCGACAGCGTCTTGTAGACGTCAGCCGCCGGAACGCCCGTCGCCATCAGCGCCATCTCGAGGTTCACCTTCGCGCCCTTGCGCATGCCGCGCTTGCCCGGGAAGTTCTTGGTGTCGAAGAAGTCGGCCATCGTGGTCGGCGCCTTGTCCTTGAACTTCGTCGTGTCATAGGCATAGACCGTCGAGAACACGATCGAGGACACGGCGCAATCGGTCAGCGCGCCGGGCAGGAAATCCTTTGCCGCAGGGGTGCCGTCCGGCGCCGCCGGCAGGGTTGCCGGGTCGATCGGAACCGTCAGGCCTTCGTCGCACAGCCGGATCGCATCCGACATCTCGACGTCGGCCACATCGATGGTCACGTTGCCAGCTTCAACCTGCGCCTTGATCGGGGTCGCCGGGTTGTCGGCGTCGATCATGTTCACCTTGATGCCGGTCTTGGCGGTAAACGGCTTGGCATAGGCTTCGATCTGGCTCTTGGAATAGGCACCGCCCCAGGACACCACGTTGATCTCATCGGCATGTGCCATCATGGCAAGCCCGGTCAGGGCCGTCGTCAGTACCAGTAGTTTCTTCATTGTTTACTCCCGTGTTGAACTTGTGTCTTGTTTTGGCCGCGCATTGCGGCACGCCACGGGGTCCGCCCGTGGCAACGGATCACAACCGGTCGAGCGCGCGCGCGTCCGCAGGGTCCCAGCCGATCTTGATGATCTCGCCGGGCACCAGCTTGCGCTGCCCCACCGTGTTGCGGTTCTTGATGACGAAATCCTCGGTGCCCGCCACTTTCAGGCGGGTCCGGAAGATGTCGCCCATATAGATGAACTCCAGCACCTCGGCGTCGATCGTGAAGGCCCCCTCGGGCATCCGCTCGGGCATGTATTCCACCCGCTCGGGCCGGATCGACACCAGCGTGCCCTCGCCCTTCTGGCTGACGTTGACCGGCGTCGCCTCAATCAGCTCGCCGTTCTCCAGCTTTACCACCGCGCGCCCGCCGGCAATCTCTTCCACCACGCCCGGCAGCTTGTTGTTCTCGCCGATGAACTGCGCCACGAAACTGTTGTTGGGCGCCTCATAGAGCTCGGACGGCGGTGCCAGCTGCTGAATCCGCCCGTCGTTGAACACCGCAATGCGATCCGACATGGTCAGCGCCTCGCCCTGATCATGCGTCACATAAACCACGGTAATCCCGAGGCTTTCGTGCAGATGCTTGATCTCGAACTGCATATGCTCGCGCAACTGCTTGTCGAGCGCGCCGAGCGGTTCATCCATCAGCACCAGTGCCGGATCGAACACCAGCGCGCGTGCCAGCGCGATCCGCTGCTGCTGGCCACCCGACAATTGCGCCGGACGGCGATTGCCGAATTCGCCCATCTGCACCATGTCCAGCGCCCGCTTGATCTTCGCCTCGCGGTCGGACTTGGTCATGCCGCGCACTTCGAGCGGAAAGGCCAGGTTTTCGTTCACCGTCATATGCGGAAACAGCGCGTAGTTCTGGAACACCATGCCGATCCCGCGCTTGTGCGGCGGAACCGAGTTGATCGGCGCCCCGTCCAGCCGGATCTCGCCATGTGTCGCCGTCTCGAAGCCAGCCAGCATCATCAGGCAGGTCGTCTTGCCGGACCCGGACGGCCCGAGCATGGTCAGAAACTCGCCCTTGCCGATCGCCAGGTTAAGCTCTTTGACCACGAGGACTTCACCGTCGTAGCTTTTTTGCACACGGTCGAATTCGACGAACGCGTCGTTGTGGTTTGAACCGACCACTGTAGTCTCCCTGTATGCTTCCGCAGTTTGACTGCGCTGTTTATGGTGGCTGACTAAAACGGACTCCGGCCTCAAAAGCAACTCACTTGTCAATTTATTGGGCTAATCGGCCGCATTGCGGCTTATTTGGTCGCTATGCTGCTTATCTGCGCGGCATTAGGGCAGCGGATATCTCGAATTGGCGTCTTTCGCCCCGCGCCCCCGCCGGAAACATTCCCCGCAGCCTGTCCGGCGCGCGCCGCAGCAGTCTCATGCCGGATGTTCAGGAAAGAGGGGGGCCAGCCCGCTCTTGACCGGATTGCCCGCCATCGGTGGCGAGGCATCCGGTCAGAGCATGTGGTGCGGTCGAAAGGAACTCGAACCTTCACGGGTGTTACCCCACAGCGACCTCAACGCTGCGCGTCTACCAATTCCGCCACGACCGCACAGTCAGGCTTGGTGCCGCGCTTCTTAGCGAAGGCCGCAGGGGTTGTGAAGCGTCTTTTTCAGCCGCTTCGGGGTTTTGCCCGACCGTGTGAATTCGGTCGGGCATCAGGGCCCTTACTTGAAGACAAGGAACGGCAGCCGGGCCAGCAGCGGCAGGTCGTCCACCGAGGATTTCGTCCCCGTACCGGCATCCGCCGACGCCGGGACAGCCGTTGCCGCCTCTGTCGGCGCTGCTGCCGGGGCTGCCGCCGGAACGGCAGCCGGGGCCGCAGCCGGCATCGGTGCCACGGCCGGCACCGCAGCCGGGGCTGCCGCAGGGGCCGCAATCGCGAAGCTCGGCATCACGGCAGGCGAATTGTCGGCCTGACCGGCCGCCGCATAGGCCGCCTTGCGAATCAATTCCGGGCGTCCGGCCTGCCCGGGGGCAAAGACCGCGGGCTGCCCGGCCGACAGCGCGTCCAGCGATTGCTGATACCAGGGCAGCGCCTGCTGCACCTGCTTCGGCACGCCAAAGCCCTGCGACAGATGATGCCCGATCAACTCGGCATAGGGCTTGTCGCCCAGCCCCGTCAGCAGCAGCGCCGATCCGATCGCCACATTCATGTTGTCGCTCTTGTAGCCGACCGACAGACAGATCTTCGCCGTCGCCTCCAGCTGCGCGGGCGCCATGCCCGCGGTCTGGATGAACCCGGCCACATCACTCATCACCGCATCGCGCGGCTTGACCGCCAGCTCGGCCACGTAATTCTGCATCGCCGGGCCAAAGCCCGCGCATTGCTGCGAGATCTGCTCGGCCGTGAAGCCCTGGACCCGCGACGCCATATCCTCGCCGGTCGAGATCGCGAAGGTCCGCGCCAGACACATCTGCTGGGTCAGCGCCACATTCGGATCGGTCATGTCGGCAACCGTCATCAGCCCGGTGCCGGAACTGGTCATCAGGTTGACCTTGTTGCATTCCGAGGCGAGCGAGACGGTCCCCGCCGCCCCGCCGAAATTCGGCAGGGCCGCCGGGGCCACCGTCGCAGGTGCCGGATCCGGCGCGGGTGCCGCCGCCATCACGCTTGTCGCCGGCGCAGCCGGTGCCATCACCGGTTGCGGCGCGGGCTGCGGTGCCGCATTCCCCGCCATCTCGTCGCGATAGGAAATCAGCAGCCCGCGCATCCCCATCGGGTTCGCGCGCCGCCTGCTGCATTGTCGCCTGCCCACCGGCAATCGCCCGGTTATAAGAGGTGACCAGCAGATTGCGCTGGAACTCGGTCAGATCGCCGGTTGCCGGATAGCCAAGGAACGATTGGTACTCTGCCATCTCGGACCGAGAGCGCCCGCCGATCACCCCGTCGGGCGTGCCGACCGGAAAGCCGAAGTAGTTCAGCGCCGTCTGCGTCTCGCGGTTGGCCGCGCGGTCGTAGGACGAAATCACCGGGGCCGAGCGATAGACCGTGGTGCGCTGCCGGTTCTTCGTGGTCTCATTTACAATGACACCGCCGATGATGCCCCCGACCAAGCCGCCCGCAAGCGCATCGCCCATATTCGCCATCGCCGGTGCGGCCGGCCCGATCGCCAGGGCGGCAACCATGATTGTGGACGCAATTCGATTTGAGATCATCACCACTCTCCGCTAAGAAACCAAGGCTGAATTAATTTTCAAACAATAACAGAAGAGCCGGTCGGTTGCGACGAAAAGTAGCACGCCCGTGCCGCCGAACCGAGGCTCGCGATGCTTGAATGGAAGCTCTGGGATGGTCTTGTCCCCTACGAGACCGCGCTGGCCGCGATGGAAGAGCGTGTGGCGCGAATTGCCGAAGGCTCGGCGGATGAGGCGGTCTGGCTGCTCGAACACCCGCCGCTCTATACCGCGGGCACCAGCGCAAGGCTCGAAGACCTGACCGAGCCGGACCGTTTTCCGGTCCACCAGACCCGGCGCGGCGGGCAATATACCTACCACGGGCCGGGCCAGCGCGTGGTCTATGTCATGCTCGATCTCAACCGCCGGGGCCGCGACGTGCACCGCTTCGTCACAAAGCTGGAAGACTGGGTGATCGCCAGCCTCGCCAGCCTTGGCGTGAAGGGTGAGCGTCGCACCGGCCGGGTCGGCGTCTGGGTCGTGCGCCCCGACCGTCCAGCCGGCCCGGACGGCCGCCCGGCCGAGGACAAGATCGCGGCGATCGGCGTCAAGCTGCGCCGCTGGGTCAGCTTCCACGGCGTGTCGATCAACGTCGAACCCGACCTTTCGCATTTCTCGGGCATCGTGCCCTGCGGCATCCGCGATCATGGCGTCACCAGCCTCGTCGATCTCGGCCTGCCGGTCACGATGGCCGACCTCGACCTCGCGCTGCGCCTGGCCTTCGATGAAATCATGGGCCCGGCACCCGCCCTGCCCGCACCAGGGTTTGACCTCGCCGCCCGGCGCGCCAGATAATCGCCTGCCCCCCCGGGCCGTGAACCCATCGAACAGGAGAATTCCCATGATGACCCGCAGTCTCGCAGCGCTCGCGCTGCTCGCGCTCGCCACTCCGGCACTGGCCGATGGCGACGCCACCAAGGGTGAGCAGCTCTTCAACCGCTGCAAGGTCTGCCACTCGATCGTCAAGGACGATGGGACCGCAGTGGTCAAGGGCGGCCTGACCGGGCCAAACCTTTATGGTGTCATCGGCCGCGTGGCCGCCTCGGGACCGAAAGGCAATTCTGCCGATCCCTTCAGCTACGGCCCCGGCCTGCGCGAACTGGGCAAGACCGGCCTGATCTGGACCGAAGCCCTCGTCGCGCAATATGTCGAGAACCCGACCGCCTTCGTGAAGGAAAAGACCGGCGACGCCGCCGCCCGCTCCAACATGGCCTTCATGCTGTCCAAGGGCGGCGCAGATGTGGCCGCCTATCTTGCTTCGGTCGGCCCTGCGGCGAAGTGACGCCCGCCCGAGGCGGCAAATCCCCGATCAGGCGTGACTTTTCGGCCCCTGCGGCAAAGTCTCGGATTGCCGAGCGTCAACCGACAATTTAGAAAGACAGCGATAAACCGAGCATGGGGGCGTCCGTCCTCACGCCACTTCAGCCAAGGGAACGGGAGGCACGCATGGCCGACGCAGCCATACATGGCCACGATGGACACGATCACAAGGGGTTCTTCACCCGCTGGTTCATGTCCACGAACCATAAGGACATCGGTGTCCTCTATCTTTTCACCGGCGGTTTCGTCGGTCTGATCTCGGTGATCTTCACCGTCTACATGCGCATGGAACTGATGTATCCGGGCGTGCAGTTCATGTGCCAGGAAGGCATGCGGCTGATCCCGTCTTCGGCGGCCTGCACACCCGACGGGCACCTCTGGAACGTGATCATCACCGCCCACGGCATCCTGATGATGTTCTTCGTGGTCATCCCGGCGCTGTTCGGCGGCTTCGGCAACTACTTCATGCCGCTGCAGATCGGTGCGCCGGACATGGCCTTCCCGCGGATGAACAACCTGTCCTACTGGCTCTATGTCGCGGGCACTTCGCTGGCGATCTGCTCGGTCTTCGCGCCGGGCGGCGACGGCGCAGGCGGGCTCGGGCATCGGCTGGGTGCTCTATCCGCCGCTCTCGACGCATGAAGGCGGCTTCTCGACCGACCTCGCGCTCTTCGCGGTGCACCTTTCGGGCGCCTCGTCGATCCTCGGTGCGATCAACATGATCACCACCTTCCTCAACATGCGCGCCCCGGGCATGACGCTGCACAAGGTGCCGCTGTTCCCCTGGTCGATCTTCGTCACCGCATGGCTGATCCTGCTGTCGCTGCCGGTTCTGGCGGGCGCCATCACCATGCTGATCACCGACCGCAACTTCGGCACCACCTTCTTCGATGCCGCCGGCGGCGGCGACCCGGTCCTCTACCAGCACATCCTGTGGTTCTTCGGCCACCCGGAGGTGTACATCATCATCGTCCCGGGCTTCGGCATCATCAGCCACGTCATCGCGACCTTCTCGAAAAAGCCGATCTTCGGCTACCTGCCGATGGTCTATGCGATGGTCGCGATCGGGGTGCTCGGCTTCGTCGTCTGGGCGCACCACATGTATACCGTCGGCCTGTCGCTGACCCAGCAGTGCTACTTCATGCTGGCCACGATGGTCATCGCGGTGCCGACCGGCGTGAAGGTGTTCTCGTGGATCGCCACGATGTGGGGCGGCTCGATCGAGTTCAAGACGCCGATGCTCTTCGCCTTCGGCTTCCTGTTCCTGTTCACCGTCGGCGGCGTGACCGGCGTGGTGCTGTCGCCAGGCCGCCGTCGACCGGGCCTATCAGGACACCTATTACGTCGTCGCCCACTTCCACTACGTGATGAGCCTTGGCGCCGTGTTCGCGATCTTTGCCGGGGTCTATTTCTGGATCGGCAAGATGTCGGGCCGGCAGTACCCGGAATGGGCCGGCAAGGTGCACTTCTGCGTGATGTTCATCGGCGCCAACCTGACCTTCTTCCCGCAGCACTTCCTCGGCCGTCAGGGCATGCCGCGCCGCTACATCGACTACCCGGAGGCTTTCGCCTACTGGAACTGCTTCTCGTCGATCGGCGCCTTCATCGCCTTCGCCTCGTTCCTGTGGTTCCTCGGCGTGGTGTTCTACACCCTCTTCGCCGGCAAGCGCGTGACCGAGAACGAACTACTGGCACGAATACGCCGACACGCTGGAATGGACCCTGCCCTGCCCGCCGCCCGAACATACGTTCGAGATCCTGCCGAAACCGGCGGACTGGGATCAGGCGCTCAAGCATGGTACGCGCACTGAAATGCCCTTTAATGGGTAAAGGCACTGGACAGGGCCCCGGAGAAATCCGGGGCCCTTCCCATATCCGCCCCGCTCTGGTCGGCAGAGGCGCCGCCGCTCGCCGAGATGCACCTCTGGCCGAACCGATCCCTGCCGCGCCGGGGCTTCGCCTTCATCCTGGCGATGGCTGGCGGTCTGATCCTGATCCCGCTTCTCGGCCTGCTCGGCCGCCCCGCGCTCTGGGGCCTGCTGCCCTTTGCCGCGATCCCCATCCTCGGCCTCTGGTGGGCCTTCCGGCGCAATTATCAGGATGGCAAGCTGATCGAGGAGCTGCGGCTCTGGCCCGACCGGATCGAGCTGAACCGCCACGAGCCGCGCGGCCCGCGCCGCGACTGGATCGCCAACCCGCACTGGGTCCGCCTGACGCTGCATGAAACCGGCGGGCCGGTCGAGAAATACCTGACCCTGAAGGGCGGCGGCCGCGAGGTTGAGCTTGGCGCCTTCCTCAGCCCCGAAGAACGCGTGGCGCTGAAGGCAGAGATCGAAGACGCCCTGCGCCGCCTGCCGGCCTGACCAATAGCCTGGCCTCTGCCCACTTCGACTTAAAAAGGGCGGGGGGCTCTGCCCCCCGCACCCCCCGGAGTATTTTCGCCAAGAAGAAATACGCGCCCCGGTGACAGGGCCTCAGGGCCTCAGGGCCTCAGCCGAGCTTGTTCTTCACCATCGGACCGACCACGCCGAAATCCATCTGCCCGGTGTATCTGCGCCTTCAGCACGGCCATCACCCGGCCCATGTCGCGGATCGAGCTTGCGCCGCAGCTCGGCAATCGCCGCGTCGATCGACGCCCGGCGATCTCGTCCGCGCTCGAGCTGGCGCGGCAGGATATTCCTCGATCACCTCGATCTCGGCGAGCTCCTTCTCGGCCAGCTCCAGCCGCCCGCCCTCTTCATAGGCGCGCGCGCTTTCCTGGCGCTGCTTGACCATCCGGCCGAGGATCGCAGTGATATCGGCATCGCTCACGCTCGTCCTCGGCGCCCTCGCCGCGCAGCGCGATGTCCGTGTCCTTGATCGCCGCATTGATCAGCCGCAGGGTCGAAAGCCGGTCCGCCTCTTGCGCGCGCATCGCATCCTTCAGCGCAGCGCTGATCCGCTCGCGCAAAGTCATGATCCATCGTCCCCATCGCTGTCCAAGCTGCCACATTACCCCGCCAGATCGCCGCAGACAATCGCTCGAATTTCCGCCTAACCGCATGAATTGCATAACGATAAGGCAATTTCGCCCCGCCCCCTTGACCCGCCCCGCCCCGCCCCTTAGGTTGCCGGCCGATCTGCGCAGGGGAGTCGCTCCCATGCCCGCCGCCAGCCAGACTGCCGTGCCACCCGCCCCACCGCCTGCCTCGCCCTGGCAGATGGCACAGTCTTCTACGGCCAGGGCTTCGGCGCCACCGGCGAGACGGTGGCCGAACTCTGCTTCAACACCGCGATGACCGGCTATCAGGAGATCATGACCGATCCCTCCTATGCCGGGCAGGTCGTCACCTTCACCTTCCCGCATATCGGCAATACCGGCGTCACCGCCGAGGATGACGAAACCGCCGATCCCGTCGCCGCCGGCATGGTGGTGAAATGGGACCCGACCGAGCCCTCGAACTGGCGCGCCACCGGCGAGCTGACCGACTGGCTGGCCGCCAAGGGCCGGATCGGCATGGGCGGCTCGACACCCGCCGCCTGACCCGCGCGATCCGCCAGCAGGGCGCGCCGCATGTCGCGCTGGCCCATGATCCCGAGGGCAATTTCGACATCGACGCGCTGGTCGCCAAGGCGCGCGCCTGGAAGGGTCTCGTCGGGCTCGACCTCGCCAAGGACGTGACCTGCGCGCAAAGCTACCGCTGGGACGAGATGCGCTGGGCCTGGCCGCAGGGCTATGCCAGCGCGCAGGGCGCGGGCCTGCGGGTCGTCGCCATCGACTACGGCGCCAAGCGCAACATCCTGCGCTGCCTCGCCTCGGCGGGCTGCGACGTGACGGTCCTGCCCGCCTCGGCCACCGCCGAGGATGTGCTGGCGCTGAACCCCGAAGGCGTGTTCCTGTCCAACGGCCCCGGCGATCCGGCGGCGACCGGCGACTATGCCGTGCCGATGATCCAGGGCGTGCTGGCGCGCGACCTGCCGGTCTTCGGCATCTGCCTTGGCCACCAGATGCTGGCCCTCGCGCTTGGCGCGCAGACGGTCAAGATGAACCACGGCCACCACGGCGCGAACCACCCGGTCAAGGACCTCGAGACCGGCAAGGTCGAGATCACCTCGATGAACCACGGCTTCACCGTCGACAGCCAGACCCTGCCGCAAGGCGTGGTGGAAACCCATGTCAGCCTGTTCGACGGCTCGAACTGCGGCATCCGGCTGGCCGACCGCCCGGTCTTCTCGGTGCAGTACCACCCCGAGGCCAGCCCCGGCCCGCAGGACAGCTACTACCTGTTCGAGCGTTTCGCCGAGCCATGCGCGCCGCGCCGCAGCGCCTGAACCTCGGCGCCGTCAGACGCCGGTTAACGGCCCCTTAACCATGCTGACCAGCGCAGCTATCTGGCCCCGCAGCCATCAGGGGGGCCATGATGCGTTCGCAATCCGGACCGATCCGTGCCACGTCCGTGGCGGAAGCAGCCGCGCACACGCAGCCGCTGCGCGGGTGACCGGCTCGATCGGCCGGGCTCCTGATCCCGTCGAGGGCGGTCGTCGCCGCTGCCGATGCTGCAGGCGCTGCGCCAGACGCGCGAGCCGGCGCGACGCTCGACCGGATCGACCGCGTGGCCGGCAGGCCAGCGGCGCCGGCCCGAGTGCTGCCTGGCGCGGCGCGCCGCTGCGGCGGCCTGCCGTCATCGACCCCGCCACGACCCGCCCGATCCCCGCCTGATCGACCGCCTCGGCGCCGAGACCTGCCTGCGGACGGCTGCTGCTGCCCTGGCGTCGACCTCGGCGGCACGACGATCATCGCTGACCGCCCGCCCCGACGCGTTTCAGCCCGCGCCGCGGCCGCGCTGATCACCCGCTTCGGCCCGGTCCGCATGGCCCTTGCCGGCGAAGAGCGCGATCCGGACGCCCTGCTCGCGCAGCGCCGCGACGCGCTGAACCTGCGGCGCCGAAACCCTGGTGCCCGCCGCCGAAAGCTGCCGCGACTGGCGCAGCGCCGGCCGGTGCGCCGCTGGCGCCGCGCTCCTGTTCGCCCTGCTGGCGCTCGCAGCTGGCCTCGCCCCCGGCGCGCTCCTGCTCGGCGCTGACTCGGCTGGGCGGTGCTGACCCTGGTCGCTGACCACCGCGCTGAAGGCTGGCGGCGATCGCCGCGCATCTGGCCGACGCGCCTGCGCCCGCGCCGCAGGCCCGACCGCCGATCATCGCCCGCCTGCCCTGCGTCTCGGTCATGGTGCCGCTGTTCCGCGAAACGCGACATCGCCGCAGCGTCTGGTCACAGCGCCTCGCCGCGCTGGACTATCCGCGCGACCTGCTCGACATCGTCCTGGTGGTCGAGGAAGAGGATCGCGACCACCCGCGAGGCCCTGGACGCCGCCCGCCTGCCGCCCTGGATGCGCGTGGTCGATCGTCCCCGCCGGGCCGCGTCAAGACCAAGCCGCGGGCGCTGAACTTCGCGCTGACCTTCTGCCGCGGCAGCATCATCGGCATCTATGACGCCGAAGACGCGCCCGACCCCGATCAGATCCGACCGCGTCGTCGCAACGCTTCCACGAACGCGGCCCGCAGGTCGCCTGCCTGCAGGGCATGCTCGATTTCTACAATCCGCGCACCAACTGGCTCGCCCGCTGCTTCACCATCGAATATGCCACCTGGTTCCGCCTCGTGCTGCCCGGGCTGCAACGCCTCGGCCTGCCGATCCCGCTCGGCGGCACCACGCTCTTCTTCCGCCGTCGGCGACTGGAGGCGCTGGGCGGCTGGGACGCGCATAACGTGACCGAGGATGCCGATCTCGGCATCCGCCTTGCGCGCCACGGCTACCGCACCGAACTGATCGCACACCGTCACCGGGGAAGAGGCGAACTGCCACGCCCGGCCCTGGGTCAAGCAGCGCTCGCGCTGGCTCAAGGGCTACATGATGACCTGGTGCGTCCACATGCGCCGCCCGCGCCTGCTGCTGCGCGCAGCTGGGCTGCGTGGCGTTTCTCGGCGTGCAGGTGCTGTTCCTGCGGCACGCTCTCGCAATTCCTGCTGGCGCCGCTGCTGTGGTCTTCTGGCTGATGGCCTTCGGCCTGCTGGCACCCGCTTGCGCCGGGCTGACCGGCTCCGGTGACGCTGGCGCTGGTCAGCCTCTTCCTCGGCTGCCGAAGCTGGTCAATCTCGACGGCTGGCATGATCGCCGTCTCCGGCGCCCCGGCACCGCTGCCTGCTGCCTCTGGGTGCCGACCCTGCACGCTCTATTTCCCGCTCGGCGCGCTCGCCGCCTATAAGGGGCTCTGGGAGATGGCCGCGCGGCCCTTCTACTGGGACAAGACCGCGCCACGGACCTGCTCACGAACCGCCGGATCAGCGGCAGTCTCTGACTCTCGCCCGCGTCGATCTTCAGCCGGGTCTCGAAGGCCTTCGAGATATGCGCCTTCAGCGTCCGGTAGGCCGCATCGCCGTCGCCGCGCCGCAATCGCCGCGACGATCGCGTCATGCTCGGCCAGCGCGACCTCGTCGCGCCCCTCCGCCGCAAAGCGACGTCGTGGCCATCAGCGCCATCGAGCGGTGCACGAGATCCAGCTGCTGCACCAGAAACCGGTTGTGCGAGGCGAGATGGATCTGCTTGTGAAACCGCCGGTTGGCCCGGCTCAGCGCCCTGCGGATCGCCCCAGCAGCGCGCGGTCGTCCCGCGCCATCTCGCTGCAGCACCTGGATCTCCTCGTCCGATGGCATGCCGCGCCGCCAGCCGCGCCGCCAGCCCCTCCAGCTCGGTGCGCACCACATAAAGCTCGGCCAGCTGCGTTGTGATCCAGCGAGGCGACGATCAGGCTGCGCCCGTCCCGCGTCAGCATCGACTGCGTCTCCAGCCGTTGCAACGCCTCGCGCACCGGCGTGCGCGACACGCCAAACCGCTCGGCCAGTTCCGATTCCACCAGCCGGTCGCCGGGCTGGTAGACGCCCGCATCGATCGCTTCGAGGATCAGCGTATAGGCGTCTTTCTGTACCGGCCTGCAGGTCTTTCATCTCAGGCTCCACAAGGGCCTGCAGACACTAGACCCGCAGGGCCGCCGGCAATCAAGCCTTCCGCTGCCATCGCGCCACCTTGCCGACATTGCCCGACACGCCCTACCTTGGCCATCATGATCACGCAGCACTTCGCCCATGTCCGCGACCTGGGTCTTCGACCTCGACAACACGCTCTACCCGCCCGCGGCGCGGCTCTTCGACCAGATCGAGGTCCGGATGACCGCCTGGGTCATGCAGGCCCTCGGCGTCGGGCAGGCCGAGGCCGACCGCCTGCGCCGCCACTACTGGGAAACCTACGGCACCACCCTGGCCGGGCCTGATGCGCGAACATGCCATCGACCCCGCGCCCCTATCTGACCGAGGTGCATGACATCTCCTTCGACGCGCTCGTCCCCGACCCCGCGCTCGCCGCGCGCATCCGCGCCCTGCCCGGCCGCCGCATCGTCTATACCAACGGCTCGCGCGCCCTATGCCGAACGGTGCTGCGCGCGCGCGGCCTCGACGGCCTCTTCGACGCGGTCTACGGCGTCGAACACGCAGGCTTCCGCCCGAAACCCGAACGCGCGGCCTTCGAGACGATCTTCACCACGCGACGGCCTCGATCCCGACGCCGCGCCGCGATGTTCGAGGATGACCCGCGCAACCTCGCCGCCCCGCATGCGATGGGCATGCGCACCGTCCATGTCGCCCCAGAGGCCAGGCCCGCGCCGCATATCCACCACCACACCGACGACCTCTCCGGCCTTTCTCGCGCGGCTCGCGTGACGCGAACGCCGCTTGGACAGCTGCCGCGCGCCGCCGCTAGAGCACTCATGCCCCGAACGGAGGCCCCCGATGCAGCGCCAGCACACCGATATCCTGATCTCTGGCGGCGGCGTCGCCGGGCCTTGACCGCCGCCGCCGCCTTCGGCGCTGCGGGCTTTCAGGTGCTCTGCGTCGATCCCGCCCCGCCGGTCACCGATCGGACACCGACGAGGCGCCGACCTGCGCACCACTGCCTTTCTGCAGCCCTCGGTCGCGGTGCTGCGACGCCGCGGGCCTCTGGGACCGGCTCGCGCCCTACGCCGCGCCGCTTGCAGATCATGCGCATCGTCGATGCCGGCGGCGACACGCCCGAACCCCGCATCGTCAAGGATTTCGACGCCGCCGATATCTCCGACCAGCCCTTCGGCTGGAACCTGCCCAACTGGCTCCTGCGCCGCGAGATGGTCGCCCGCCTGACCGAACTGCCCAATGTCGACTTCCGCCCCGGCACCGGCCACGACGTCCGCTGCTGACCCGCGATGCCGAGGCGCTCGTCAGCCTGACCGACGGCACCAGCGTCGCGGCCCGCCTCGCTGATCGCCGCTGACGGCCGCAACTCGCCGGTGCGCAACGCGCTCGGCATCGCCGGTCAGCACACGCGCTACGGCCAGAAGGCGCTGACCTTCGCCGTCACCCACCCGATCCCGCATGACAATGTCTCGACCGAGATCCACCGCTCCGGCGGCCCCTTCACCCTGGTGCCGCTGCCCGACCGCGACGGGCTGCCCTGCTCGGCGGTGGTCTGGATGGATCAGGGCCGCGAACTGCCTGCGCCTGCGCCGCGCTGCCGGTGCCGGAGTTCGAGGCCGAGGCCGACGCCCGCTCCTGCCATCTCTTCGGCCCGCTGACGCTGGTCAGCCGCCGCAGCCTCTGGCCGATCATCAGCCAGATCGCCGCACCGCATGGCGGCCGAACGCACCGCCCTGATGGCCGAGGCCGCCCATGTCATGCCGCCGATCGGCGCGCAGGGCCTGAACATGAGCCTGGCCGACCTCGCCTGCCTGCTCGACCTTGCCGCCGGACACCCGGACGACCTCGGCGCGCCCGCGATGCTCGACACCTACCACCGCCGCCGCCACTCAGAGATGCGCACCCGCGTGACGGGCATCGACGCGCTGAACCGCGCCTCGATGCTCGGCGCGCCCGCTGCTCCGCGACGCCCGCGCCGCCGCGCTCGAACGCGCTCTACGCGGTCGCCCCGCTGCGCAAGACGCTGATGCGCGCCGGGCTGGGAATGAAGCGCAGTAAGCCGCGCCAGCGGCCCGGCATGTACGCGGACGGGCGCTGCCCTCTGTCGTCGCTCCAAACGCCACGTAGGGCCGGGGATCGCCCCGCCACCCGCGACGCGTCAAAGAACCTCGTCCACCACGGCCTGTCAGCCGCGCCAGCGTGCCCTCGACGTCATAGAGCTTGTCCAGCCCGAACAGCCCCAGCCGGAAGGTCCGGAACCCGCTCCGGCTCGTCGCACTTGCAGCGGCACGCCGGCGGCGATCTGCATGCCCTGCGCCGCGAAACTTCTTGCCGTTCTGGATCTCCGGATCCTCGGTATAGCTCACCACCACGCCCGGCGCCGCAAACCCCTCGCGCCGCGACCGACCGCACGCCCTTCGCCGCCAGCATCTCGCGCACCGCCGTCGCCCAGCTCCCATTGCGCCTCCTTCAGCCGCGTCGAAGCCATAATCCCGCGTCTCCTGCATCGTGTCGCGCAAGCGCGCGCAGCGCATCCGTCGGCATCGTCGCATGATAGGCATGCCCGCCCGCCTCATAGGCCTCCATGATCGCCAGCCATTTCTTCAGATCCAGCGCGAAACTGTCGATGTCGTCCCGTCCATCCGCGCCCGCGCCCGCGTCCGACAGCATCACCAGCCCGGCGGAGGGCGAGGCCGACCAGCCCTTCTGCGGGGCCGAGATCAGCACATCGACGCCCGACCGCCTCCATATCCACCCAGACACAGCCCGAGGCGATGCAGTCCAGCACCAACAGCGCGCCCACCTCATGCGCCGCCTCGGCCAGCGCCTTCAGGTAATCGTCCGGCAGGATGATCCCGGCCGAGGTCTCGACATGCGGCGCAAAGACCACGTCGGGCTTCGCCTCGTGGATCTTCGCCACCACCTCCTCGATCGGCGGCGGCGCAAAGGGCGCCTCGGGCGCCGTTGCCGGTCGCGCGCGCCTTCATCACCGTGCGTCTCGGCGGCAAAACCGCCCGCCTCGAAAATCTGGCGTCCAGCGATAGGAAAACCAGCCGTTGCGCACGATCAGCGCATGGCGCGCGCTGGCCGAACTGCCGCGCCACCGCCTCCATCGCATAGGTGCCGCCGCCGGGCACCAGCGCCACCGCATCGGCGCCGTAGACCTCTTTCAGCATCGCCGAGATATCGCGCATCACCCCCTGAAACGTCTGCCGACATATGGTTCAGCGACCGGTCGGTGAACACCACCGAGAATTCCTGCAACCCGTCCGGGTCGATATCGGCAAGAAGGCGGGCATGGGTCATCTCCTCGCGGTTCTCGCGCCCGTCTAGTCCGCCCGCCCGGGGATTTCACCCCCTGCGCACCAAGATCCTCGCAAGCTCCGCATGTGCTGCCCGAAAGCATCCCCGCCGGAGGCTCCCGCCCTAGCCGAGCGGCCCCGGCCGCCGCTCCTCGCTCAGCAGCACATTGGCCTCGACCTGTCCCGACCCCCGGCAGGGTCATGATCCGCCGCCGCAGCACCCGCTCGAAATCCGGCAGATGTCGCGCGCCACCACCCGCAGGCGGTAATCGATACAGGCCCAGCACATGCTGCACCATCTGCACCTCGGGGATGGCGCTCACCGCGCGCTCGAAATCCTCCAGGCTGACGCGCCCCTTGGTGGCCAGCTTGACGCCCAGAAACACCGTCACCGCCAAAGCCCAGCGCCGCGCGGTCCAGCATCGACCCGCCGCCCGCGAGATCGCGCCGCCCTCCTGCAACCGCTTGCATCCGCCGCCAGGCCGCGGGCTGCGACAGCCCGAACCGCCGCCCCAGCTCGCCCGCGCTCAGCGTCGCATCGCGCACCAGCGCCCGCAGGATCGCCCGGTCCGTCGTCATCCAGCTCGATCACAGCGGCAGCCCCTCGCTCGTCCTTGATCGTGCGCGACATGCATCAGCGCCTCGATATCGGCGATATGCGGCAGCGCCAGGATGCGGTCGCGGTAAACCTCCTGATAATGCGCCATGTCCCGCGCGATCACGTTCAGCCGCACATCGACCCGGCCCAGAAAGGTCTGGATCTCCAGCACCTCCGGCACCTCGCGCGCCGCCGCGATGAACTCGTCGAAGGCCCGCGGCTCGGTCTTGTCGAGCGTGAAGCGCAGGCTGACCTCCACCTCATAGCCCAGCTCGCGCCAGTCGATCACCGCCTCCGCGCCCCGCAGCACGCCCTGCGCCCGCAGCCGCTCCAGCCGGCGCCAGCAGGTCGCCGCCGTCACCCCGGCGCGCTCGGCCAGTTCCGCCGTGGCCAGCTCCGGCTCGGCCAGCAGCTGGCGCAGGATCCGCCGGTCGGTGTCGTCGATCTGCATGATTATTTCACCGATCAACATATTGCGAATGATATTTTCGCAGAAGATCGCATATCTCGTCAAATTATGCACGGCCTCACATCGCGAAATCTCCTATGCTGCGCCGCAATGCAACAAGCAGAAGGAATCGCCCATGCGCGTCTATTATGATCGCGACTGCGACATCAACCTGATCAAGGACAAGAAGGTCGCCATCCTCGGCTACGGCAGCCAGGGCCACGCCCATGCGCTGAACCTGCGCGATTCGGGCGCCAAGAACCTCGTCGTCGCGCTGCGCGAAGGCTCGCCCTCGGCCAAGAAGGCCGAAGCCGAAGGCCTGAAGGTCATGGGCATCGCCGAAGCCGCCGCCTGGGCCGACCTGATCATGTTCACCATGCCCGACGAGCTGCAGGCCGAGACCTACAAGAAATACGTCCATGACAACCTGCGCGAAGGCGCCGCCATCGCCTTCGCCCATGGCCTGAACGTCCATTTCGGCCTGATCGAGCCCAAGCCCGGCGTCGACGTCATCATGATGGCGCCCAAGGGCCCCGGCCACACCGTGCGCGGCGAATACGTCAAGGGCGGCGGCGTGCCCTGCCTCGTCGCGGTGCATCAGGACGCCTCCGGCAAGGCGATGGAACTCGGCCTGTCCTATTGCTCGGCCATCGGTGGCGGCCGTTCGGGCATCATCGAGACCAACTTCCGTCAGGAATGCGAAACCGACCTCTTCGGCGAACAGGCCGTGCTCTGCGGCGGTCTGGTCGAGCTGATCCGCATGGGCTTCGAGACCCTGGTCGAGGCCGGCTACGAGCCCGAAATGGCCTATTTCGAATGCCTGCACGAGGTGAAGCTGATCGTCGACCTGATCTACGAAGGCGGCATCGCCAACATGAACTACTCGATCTCGAACACCGCCGAATACGGCGAATATGTCTCGGGCCCGCGCATCCTGCCCTACGACGAAACCAAGGCGCGGATGAAGGCGGTCCTGAAGGACATCCAGACCGGCAAGTTCGTGCGTGACTTCATGCAGGAAAACGCCGTCGGCCAGCCGTTCTTCAAGGCGACCCGCCGGATCAACGACGAGCACCAGATCGAGACAGGTCGGCGAGAAGCTGCGCGCCATGATGCCCTGGATCTCCAAGGGCAAGATGGTCGACAAGGCGCGGAACTGATCCGCACCTGCTCGCGAAACAACAAAGGGGCGCCCGGCGGGCGCCCCTTTTCCATGACGCCCCTCAAATCGCGCGAATGACCCGCGCCGGATTACCGCCGACCAAACTATTCGCCGGCACATCCCGCGTGACAACCGACCCCGCCGCGACAACCGCGTTTTCCCCTACCGTCACCCCGCCGATGATCGTCACCCCCGCCGCGATCCAGACATTGCGCCCGATCACGATCGGCTTTGCCTCGACCCCCTCCTGCCGCCGAACAGGGTCGACCGGATGGCCAGAGGTGATCAGGCTCACATTCGGACCGATCATCACATCATCGCCAATCTCGATCCCGCCGAGGTCATAAAAGGTGCAGTTCTGATTGACGAAGACATTCCGCCCGATCCGCGTATCGGCGCCCCCCGTCGCATAGAACGGCGGGATCAGGACAAAACTGTCATCTACCCGGCTGCCGATCAGCTCGCTCACCAAGGCCCGCACCGCATCCGGATCGTCGAAGGGCAAGCGGTTCAGCTTGGCGATGATCACCCGGGCCTGCTTGATGCTTTCCACCATCGCCGCCGAATCCGGCGTCTGCCGGGCAATTGTCCTGATCCGATCCGCCTCGGCCATCCTCAAACCCCTCAAGTTTCCGTCATTGGCCCAAGCCGATCTGGCCCGCGGCGTCAGCCTGCGCACGATGCGCCTTGTAGGCCGCCCGGAAGCGCGGCGCGAAGAAGGCCGCAAAGGCCCGCACCTCGGGGCGCTGATAGGCCTCCGGGCTGATCACCAGCCAGGATGACACCGCCGTGCCCTCGGGCGGCGGGAAACACCGCACCAGCATCGGATAATCGAGCGCGAGCGAGGTCGTGATCGGCCCGATGCCAAGACCGGCCGCGATCGCCGCATTGACCGATTCCGCATCGCCGCTGCGCGAGACGACCTGTTCCGGCGCGATCCGCTCCAGCAGCCATGCGTTCAGCAGCATCGACCCCGGCGCCGGATCGTAGATCACGAAACTATGGCCGGGGAAAGCGTCAGCACCGGCGGGCAGGCCGCGCCGCTGCGCGTAATCCTTCGAGGCGTAAAGCGAGGCCGTCACCTCGGTAAGCCTGGTACAGATCAGCCGCTCGTCCTTGACGCGCGCGGTGATGCGGATCGCCATGTCGGCCTCTCCGGCGACAAGGTCGAGAACCTCGTAGCTCGAGATCAGCTCGAAGCGGATCTCCGGATGCTCGATCGCGAACTCTGCAAGGATCCCGGAAAACAGCGGCGAAAAATTCCGGTTCGGCGCGGTGATCCGGATCGGCCGCAGCGCGCCCTTGCGCGCCGCTGCTGCTTCTGCCGCAAAGCTCAGCATCGCCGCCTCGGCCGCCTCGGCCCGCGGCAGCAGCCGAACCGCGACCGCCGTCGGCCGGACCCCCCGCGTGTCGCGCTCGAACAGCGTCAGACCCAGCTCATGCTCCAGCGCGTCGATCCGGCGCGCGACGGTCGGCTGCGACATCGACAGGTCGCGCGAGGCGGCAAGCGTCGAACCCCGCCGAAATACCGCGAGGAAGATCCGCACCGCCGACCAGTCTTCGAACAGGCTCTTCATGGATGAATAACAGCACAACGCCGTCGCGGATACCACGGCGCCGTGAACCGGGCGAGCATATCCAAGGCAGGATATCTGCCCGGAGGGCGCGAAATTGGTCAATACCCTGTTCCTGTCGCATATCCTTGCGGGCCTTGCGGCCCCCGCGCTGTCACAGCTGGTCAGACTTGCGCCCAAGCCGAGCCTCCCGCCGCAGGACGACGCCGAAGACACGCGGACCCGCCGCGACCTCATCCTCGAGATATGGGACGGGAATTCCGCAGCCTTCGGCAGCGAAGACGCGCAACGGCAGACCTTCGGCTATTTTTCGCGCCGCCTGTGACGGAGCGGCCCCGGCGCCGCACAAGTCATACCGACCACTCCCCCAGCCCATCCATGCGAGAGCGAGCGCGCGGCCCGGCGGCGCTATGCGCCTTTGCTCCCGCCCGAGGGGGAGCAACGATGCGCCGAATGCAGGGCAAAACGCCCATAGCCCCTCACCGCTTCCCCCCGAATTTACTTGGAACCGCCCCCGAACGGCGCAAAGATGCCGTCATGAAAACCACCGGCTTCCTCAATGACCTGATGTCCCGCGTGACCGATATCGGCCGCGCCCTGACCACGTCCGAGACCGCCCGCGCCAGCCTCTCGGACCAATGCGCCGCCCTCGTCTCGGGGCGTGGCGAGGCGACCAGCCTTGCCCTTGCACGGGAAGTGCTCGACAGCTACCGCGCGCTGGACGCCGCCGCCAAGGCGGCCTTCCTGACCGATCTTCTGACCCGTTTCGGCACTGACACCGCAGCCGTTGATCGCGCGCTGGCCATCTGGACGGAAACCCGCGACCCCGCCGCCCTGCGCGCCCTGCATTCGGCCAGCGAACCTGCCAGCCAGGAACTCATTCGCCGCCTCAACCGCGCCCCCGGCGGCACCCGCGACCTTGTCGACATGCGCGCCGACCTGCTCGACCTGCTCAAGGATCACCCCGACCTCACCGCGCTGGATGATGACTTCCGGCATCTCTTCAGTTCCTGGTTCAACCGCGGCTTTCTCGAATTGCGGCAGATCGACTGGTCCACCCCCGCCGCCGTGCTGGAAAAGATCATCGCCTATGAGGCAGTCCATGAAATCAGCGGCTGGGACGAACTGCGCCGCCGCGTCGCCGCCCCCGACCGCCGCCTCTACGCCTTCTTCCACCCCGCCCTGCGCGACGATCCCCTGATCTTTGTCGAGGTCGCGCTGACCACCGCGATCCCCGGCGCCATCGCCTCGATCCTGACCGAGGATCGCATCCACGCCAATCCGGCGCAGGCCACCACTGCGGTGTTCTACTCGATCTCGAACTGCCAGCCCGGGCTGCGCGGCGTCTCCTTCGGCAATTTCCTGATCAAGCAGGTGGTCGAGGATCTGCGTCAGGAATTCGACAGCCTGACCACCTTCGTCACCCTCTCGCCGGTTCCTGGCCTGCGCAAATGGGCGCTGGCAGAGACCGGGCGCGGCGACGCCGGCCGCCTGAACCCCGCCCAGCGCGGCCTCGTCGCCACGCTCGAGGCGAGCCCCGCCGCCCTCGCCCCGCCCGATCTGATGTCCTCGATCGCCGCGACCTATCTCGGGACCTCCGACCGCCCCGGCAGCGGGTCGCGCGATCCGGTGGCGCGCTTCCACCTCGGCAATGGCGCAAGGCTGGACCGCATCCACCCCTCGGGCGACGACAGCCCGCGCGGCCGCGCCTCGTCCTGGGGGGTGATGGTGAATTATTTCTACGACCTGAAGACCATCGAGGCCAACCACGAGGCCTTCGCCGAACGCGGCGAGATCATCTGCTCTCCCGCCGTCGCCCGCCTGCTGAAACCTCTGGGACAGAAGTAACCCCGATACCGAAGGAAGGGCCGATCCTCTTAACGAAGATCGGCCCTTTCCCTGTTCAGATCAGCCGGCGCGGCTCAGTTCCAGCAGGACACCAGCACCGTCATGTCCGCGCCCAGCGCCGTCAGATCCTCGGGCGCCATCGAGGCCGCCTCGGTCGCCGGCGTGACCATCACCCCGGCCTTCTGCAGCAGCGCCGTGATCGCCTCGGCCCCGGCGGCGAAGTTCACCCCCTCGGGCAGCACCTTGCCGCTCGCATCGGCGCGCGGCAACAGCAGCCCGATCACCCCGCCAGAGGCATCGATCACCGGCCCGCCCGCATCGCCCGGCAGCGCCGTCAGCGTCACCCGCCGCTGATCCGTCTCACCGTTCAGGCCCGCCACATCCTCCAGCGTACCAAAGCTCAGCGTCGCCGCATTCAGCACGCCCGCATAGGAAAACCCGGCCACTGCCACCTCCGAGCGCAGCCGGGGCGGCGTCACCAGCAGATGCGCATAGCCCAGCGGTGCCAGCACCTGATCAGGCCGCAGCAGGGCCATCCCGCCTTCCTGCGCCACCACCTTGGCCGCGTGATCCGCGCCAAAGCTGATCCGCTTGCACTGCTTGACCACCTCCGATGTGGTCAGCACATCGCCCCCGGCATCGACATAGAAGCCGGATCGCGCGATCACCGGCTTGCGCAGCTCCAGCCCGGCCAGCAGCCCGCGCTTCTGATCCTCCGGCACAGCCACCATCGTCGCATCCAGCGCCGCATCCCCATTGGACCGGAAACTTTCCTTCATCGCCGCCAGAACCTTGGCCATCTTCACGTCATCGCCGGGCTTCCAGATCAGGGCATAGCCCTTGACCGCCCGCCCGATCACCTGCGCATGGACGAAGGAATGCACCTTGTCGTTCTGCCCCGAGATATCGAAGGCATTGCCCTGCAGGCTGCGTTCGCCGGTCACCGGCACGATCGCCAGCGTCTGCATGATGTCGTAAAGCCCGGCCAGGGTCGTCTGATCGCCCGGCTCGCTGATCAACAAGGCGCTGACCCCGCTGTCGCCCTTCGCCTCGTAATGCGCGAAAGGTGGCGCGTATTTCGTGAAACCCACCATCGCCAGCGGCAGATCGATGCTGATCCCGGCATTGTTGTCATCCACCGGTGCCAGACCAAGCGCCGCCATCTCGGCGGTATATCCGTCAACCAAGGTCTTGCGTTCCGCCGTGGTCAGAATGCCGGTATCCTCATGCCCCTGCGCATTCTGCCAGGCCGCCATCGAGCCGCGCGTCCCCGGGCCGATGGCACCGTCGATCGCGCCGTCATAAAATCCATACCAGCGCAAAGCCTGCTGCAACTGCTGGCGCCCGGCCAGGTCCAGCGTCGCTTCACTCGCCCGCGCCTCGGCCGGTGTCTCATCCGGCAGCATCGATCCTGGGGCCGGCCCCGCGTCCGGCGCCGGCAGCGCCGCCAGTTGCCCGCTATCGGCGGGCCCGGTCGCCTGCGTCACATCCGACAGCGGGGTCGTCACCACCGGGGCCAGCGGGGCCACCGGCACCGCCGGGGTCAAAGGCGCCGCCGCCGTCACATCCTGTCCGCTATTGCCCGCAGGCCAATAGGCCCCGCGAAACAAGCTGCCATCCGCGATGAAACTGTCTGGCGGCACCAGACGCTCGGCCTGCAGCCGCGACAACTCTGCCGCCGCCTGCGCCGGGTCATAGGGGCCGAGAACGATCGCATACCAGCCAGAGCGCAGCGCATAGCCCTGCACATTCGGAAACGCCCCGGCATAGGCCCGCGCCCGCGCCTCGGCCTGCCGCAGGGTCGGTTGCGCCTCGATCTGCAGCCACGCCGCCTGCTGCGCCCGCACCATCGCCGCCACACCCAACGCCAGCATCAGCACCAGCCAGAAAACCCGTCTTCTCATGCCATCCAAACCCTTGTCGTAGCGTCACATTGCGGTTCAACCCGCTCGAACCCTACCAGACGAGGCCGATGATGCACGTCAAAAAGCCCGTAAACCGGCAGGCTGCGGCATCCTGCACCGCACCTGTTGCCCAACGCCGTCACCCGCCCCGGCCAACAGCCCGAACCCGCAGCCCCGCCAGGCTCCGCCCGGGTCAAGGCGAAAGCGAACGCACCCGCCCCTGATCAAAAACCCCACCCGTGATCAAAGCCGCGATTGACCCTTCCCCCACCTGTGCCTATTGAGAACCCGCTTCCAGAGAGGTCGGACATGGCATCGCAAGGCTCCACCCCGCGCAGCTTTCAGGAGATCATCCTGCGGCTCCAGTCCTACTGGGCCTCGAAAGGCTGCGCGATCCTGCAACCCTATGACATGGAAGTGGGCGCCGGCACCTTCCATCCGGCCACCACTTTGCGCAGCCTTGGCACGCGCGCCTGGGCGGCGGCCTATGTCCAACCCTCGCGCCGCCCGACCGACGGGCGCTACGGCGAAAACCCGAACCGCTTGCAGCACTACTACCAATATCAGGTGCTGATCAAACCGAGCCCGCCCGACCTGCAGGACCTCTACCTCGGCTCGCTCGACGCCATCGGCATCGACACCGCGCTCCACGACATCCGCTTTGTCGAGGATGACTGGGAAAGCCCCACCCTCGGCGCCTGGGGTCTGGGGTGGGAAGTCTGGTGCGACGGCATGGAAGTCAGCCAGTTCACCTATTTCCAGCAGGTCGGCGGCCATGACTGCCACCCGGTCTCGGGCGAGCTGACCTATGGCCTCGAACGCCTCGCGATGTATGTCCTCGGCGTCGATCACGTCATGGACATGCCCTTCAACGACCCGCAATCGCCGATCGCGCTGAGCTATGGCGACATCTTCCGCCAGACCGAGCAGGAATATTCCCGCTGGAACTTCGATCAGGCCGATACCGCGATGCTCCTGAAACATTTCGAGGATGCCGAGGCCGAATGCGACCGCATCCTCACCGCCCCGCAACCCGACAAGGCGGGTCGCACCATCCTGATGGCGCACCCGGCCTATGACCAGTGCATCAAGGCGAGCCACCTCTTCAACCTGCTCGACGCGCGCGGCGTGATCTCGGTCACCGAGCGTCAGGCCTATATCGGCCGTGTCCGCGCGCTCGCCAAACGCTGCGCCGACAGCTTTGTGCAGACCGAGGCCGGCGGCGCCAGCGGGGTGCCTGCGTGAACGGGAAATACGTGGCCGGTGCCATCGTCCTGACCGCCGCCCTCGCCGGGGGCGGCCTCTGGTACACCCAGCAATACGCCTATTACGCCACCCTGCCCGCCGATACGGCGCTGACACTGGTGCCCGCCACCGGCGGTGGCCCGCTGCCCGTCGCGGTCAGCGATTTCCAGGGCATCGACGCCACCTCTTCGCCGATCCGCTTCCGCGCCTGCTTCACCCTTGCGCCAGACGCCAAAGCGCAGGTGCAGGCCGCCAAACCCTATGACAAGGCAGAGCCGCTGATCGCGCCGCGCTGGTTCTCCTGCTTCGATGCCAAGACCATCAGCCTCGCCCTGCAGCGCGGCACCGCCCATGCCTATCTCTCGCAGCACGACATCGCCCCCGGCGTCGACCGCGTCATCGCCGTCCTCCCGGATGGTCACGCCTATGCCTGGCAACAACTCGACCCCGCCGTGCCGGTCGATACCTCCATCGAAGAGTAGCCCATGCCCGACCTCCTGATCGAACTCTTCTCCGAGGAAATCCCCGCCCGCATGCAACCCCGCGCGCGCGAGGATCTGAAATCCCTCATCACCAACGGTCTGGTCGAGGCCGGGCTGACCTATGCCGCCGCCGCCGCCTTCTCGACCCCGCGCCGCCTGACGCTGGCGCTCGACGGTCTCAGCGCCGCATAGCCCGACGCTGCGAGAAGAGCGCAAGGGCCCCAAGGCCGACGCCCCCGCCGCCGCCATCGAGGGCTTCCTGCGCGCCACCGGCCTGACCCGCGACCAGCTCGAGACCCGCGAAGACAAGAAGGGCGCCACCCTCTTCGCCAGCATCGAAAAACCCGGCCGCGCCGCGCCCGAGATCGTGGCCGAGGTGCTCGAGCGCACCATCCGCAATTTCCCCTGGCCCAAATCCATGCGCTGGGGCGCGGGCACGCTGCGCTGGGTCCGCCCGCTGCACTCGATCCTCTGCATCCTGAGCGATGAGGGCGGGGCCGAGGTCGTCCCCCTGACCCTCGACGGCATCACCGCGGGCAATACCACCGACGGCCACCGCTTCATGGCCCCGGCCCGCTTCGCCGTCTCCTCCTTCGACGATTACGCCGCAAACTGAAAGCGGCTTGCGTCCTCCTCGACCCGGCAGAGCGCGCCGCCCAGATCTGGCATGACGCCACCACCATGGCCTTCGCCCAGGGCCTCGAAGTCGTCGAAGACGCAGGGCTTTTGGCCGAGGTCGCGGGCCTGGTCGAATGGCCCGTCACCCTGATGGGCGCGATTGGCGAAGCCTTCCTCGGCCTGCCGCCCGAGGTGCTGCAAACCTCGATGAAGGAACACCAGAAGTTCTTCTCGGTGAAAAACCCCCGCACCGGCCGGATCGAGAGGTTCGTCACCGTCGCCAACCGCGAGACCGCCGACCACGGCGCAACCATCCTGCAGGGCAATCAGAAGGTGCTGACCGCCCGCCTGTCGGACGCCAGGTTCTTCTGGGAAAACGACCTGCGCATGGTGAAATCCGTGGGGCTGGAAGGGATGGCCGAGGGCCTGAAAAACGTCACCTTCCACAACAAGCTGGGCTCGCCAGTCCGACCGCATCGCCCGCATCGCCGCCCTGGCCCGCGAAATCGCCCCGTTGGTCGGCGCCGACCCCGACCCGCGCCGAACAGGCCGCCCGCGTGGCGAAAGCCGACCTGCAAAGCGCCATGGTCGGCGAATTCCCCGAACTGCAAGGCACCATGGGCGGCTACTACGCCCGCGCCGCAGGCCTGCCCGATGACGTGGCCATGGCCTGCAAGGCCCACTACCAACCCCTCGGCCCCTCCGACGACGTGCCGACCGAGCCGGTCTCCGTCGCCGTGGCGCTGGCCGACAAGATCGACACCCTGACCGGCTTCTGGGCGATTGACGAGAAGCCGACCGGGAGCAAAGACCCCTTCGCGCTGCGGCGGGCGGCGCTGGGGGTTATCCGGTTGGTGCTGGGGAATGGGGTGCGGCTTTCGACTTGCGAGCATTCCATCAGTCATTCTGATCGCGACTGTTCAATACCGTTTCAACTCGTGAATTCCGCGATCAGTCGCAATTGGAAGTTCGAGGCTGAAGGACTTTACGACGGACCTGACGACCGTCAGATGCTGTCATGAGCGATCAGTGATTCAGCCGACGGCATGTCAATGCAGCCGACCTCCTCTCCTTCTTCCACGACCGCCTGAAAGTCTACCTCCGCGACCAGGGCATCCGCCACGACGTCATCGACGCCTGCCTCGCCATGCCCGGCAATGACGACCTCACCCTGCTGGTCAACCGGGCCGAGGCGCTCGACGCGCTGACTGAAAACCGAAGACGGCACCGAACCTGCTGCAAGGCTTCAAACGCGCCAACAACATCCTGACCGCCGAGGAAAAGAAGGACGGCGTGGAATATTCCTTCGGCGCCGATCCGAAATTCGCCGAGACGGACGAGGAACGCGCCCTCTTCGCCGCGCTCGACGCGGCAGAGGCCGCAATCGCCCCGGCGATGGCCGCCGAGGATTTCGCCACAGCCATGGCCGCCATGGCCACACTCCGCGCGCCGATCGACGCCTTCTTCACCGCGGTGCAGGTCAACAGCGACAAACAGGTGATCCGCCGCAACCGGCTGAACCTCCTGCACCGCATCCGCGCGATCTGCACCCAGGTCGCCGACCTGACCCGGATCGAAGGCTGACGCCCTACCCGGGCCAGGCGAGGGGCTGTCTGCCCCTCGCGCTCCCCGAGGATACTTTCGGGCAGAAAATGAAGGGGCCTTCTGCGCCTCCCATTTTCTGTCTATAAATATCCCGGGGGGTCCGGGGGGCAGCGCCCCCCCGGCGCCATGCTTGCTTGACAGGGTTAAGCGAGTATGCTGCGCCCGAACAAAGGATGTGCCGCAGTGCAGAAACAGGTCAAGGTCGAGGATTTCGTCGAGATCACGCAATCCGCGCGAGTCACGCTCGCCGTGCATGGCTGGCGGGCGAAATGCCTGCAACGGCTGATCCGGCTCGACATGCCGGTGCCGCGCACCGTGGCGCTCTCCTCCGCCGCGGTGCGCAGCATCGCCTCGGGCCAGCAACCCGCGAGCCGCGCGATCCTTGCGCATTTCGGCCCGGCGCCGCTGGTCTCGGTCCGCCCCTCGCCTGCCGATACCGACTGGGGCGGCCCCTCGACCGTGCTCAACATCGGCATGAACGACGAACGCCATGCCGCGCCTGACCGAAACCCATGGGTGAAGCCGCCGCAACCGCGCTGTACCTGCGCTTCGTGCAAGCCTATGCGATCCATGTCGCCCGGCTTGATCCCGAGATGTTCGATGAGGCCGAAGCCAGCGCCGGAAACCCTGCGCATCGCCCTGAAGGCCTTCGAGGCCGAGATGGACGAGCCCTTTCCGCAAGACCCCGAACGCCAGCTGACCGAGGTGCTGCGCTCGATGGCCCGCGCCTGGGAAGGCACCACCGCCCGCATCCTGCGGCAGGTCAAGGGCGCACCGGCCGACGCCGGGATCGGCCTGATCGTGCAGGAGATGGCGCTCGGCATCGGCCCCGGCATCAGCGGCTCCGGCGTGATCCAGTTCGTCGACCCGGTCACCGGCCAGCCGCAGATCACCGGCCGCTACCTCGGCCAGGCCCAGGCCCGCGCCGAGCTCAGCGACGGCGGCGCGCTCTACCTGACACGCGACCCGCGCGGCCCCTCGCTGGAAGAGATCTGCCCGGATGTCTTCGCCGACCTGTTGCGCTTCGGCGCCGCCAGCCGGGCCAAGCTGCGCGAAGAGATGCAGATCGAATTCACCATCGAAATCGAGCCAGCTGTCATGTGCTCGACGCGGTGAAGGTCGCCCGCTCCTCGCGCGCCAGTGTCCGCATCGCGGTCGCCATGGCAGAGGACGGCATCATCACGCAGAACGAGGCCGTGCTGCGGATCGAACCGCGCGCGCTGTCCGAACTGCTGCACCGTCAGGTCGACCCGCGCGGCGCCCGCGACCCCTTCGCCCGCGGCATTGCCGCCAGCCCCGGCGCCGCGCGCGGCCGCATCGTCTTCTCCTCTGCCGCAGCCCAGGCCAGCGCCGCGCGCGGCGAGCCCTGCATCCTGATCCGTCGCGAAACCGCGCCCGAGGATATCCGCGGCATGCACGCCGCCGTCGGGCGTGCTGACCGAACGCGGCGGCATCACCAGCCATGCCGCCGTCATCGCCCGCGGCCTGGGCCTGCCCTGCGTCGTCGGCGCTTCCGGCATCACCGTCGACGCCCGCGACCGCATCCTGAAGGCCGGCGATGGCCGCAGCTTCCGGGAAGGCGACATCATCACCATCGACGGCACCAAGGGCGAGGCTCTGGTGGGCGAGGCCGAGATGCTGGAACCGGCGCTCGACGACACCTTCCGCACCCTGCTGACCTGGGCCGATGCGGTCCGCGACATCGGCATCCGCGCCAATGCCGACACGCCCGCCGACGCCACCATCGCCCGCATGTTCGAGGCCGAGGGCATCGGCCTCTGCCGGACCGAGCACATGTTCTTCGACGAAGACCGCCTGACCGTGATGCGCGAGATGATCTTCGCCGACACCGCCAAGGACCGCGCCGCCGCGCTCGACCGCCTGCTGCCGATGCAGCGCGCCGATTTCGTCCGTCTGTTCGAGATCATGGCCGGCCTGCCGGTCTGCATCCGCCTGTTCGACCCGCCCCTGCACGAATTCCTGCCGCATTCCCGCGACGGCATGCGCGAACTGGCCGAAGCCCTGGGCAAACCCCTTTCCGAGGTCACCCGCCGGGTCGAGGCCCTGTCGGAATTCAACCCGATGCTCGGCATGCGCGGCGTCCGGCTCGGCATCACCCTGCCCGAGATCTACGAGATGCAGGCCCGCGCCATCTTCGAGGCCACGGTCGAGGCCGGCCGTGCCGGCACCCAGGTCGTGCCCGAGATCATGATCCCGCTGGTCTCGGCCAAGCGCGAGGTCGAGCTGGTGAAAACCCGCATCGACGCCGTCGCGGCCGCCGTGCGGACCCGCATGGGCGCCAGCTTCGACTTCCGCCTCGGGGTCATGGTCGAGACGCCGCGCGCCGCGCTCCGGGCGGGCGAGATCGCCCAGCACGCGGCCTTCCTGTCCTTCGGCACCAATGACCTGACCCAGATGACCTATGGCCTGTCGCGCGATGACGCGGGGCGCTTCATGAACACCTATGTGCAGCAGGGCGTCTTCCCGGAAGACCCGTTCCACGTCCTCGATATCGATGGCGTGGGCGAGCTGCTGCTGATCGGGGCCGACCGGGGCCGGGCGATTCGCCCGGGCCTGACCCTGTCGATCTGTGGCGAGCATGGCGGCAATCCGGAATCGATCGCCTTCTGCCGAAAGCTGGGGTTTGACTACGTTTCCTGTTCGCCCTTCCGGGTTCCGATCGCGCGCCTTGCCGCGGCACATCTCGCGCTCAACGATCGCCGGGACGGAACGGATAAAACGTAATAAATTCAACAACATATATTTTTATCACGAGATATTGACTCCGCCATTATCCACAGCTCAACGGTAAGGCGAGTTCGCGGATTGTCGCCGATTCATGTTGCATTAATGCCACAAAGGTGGACGGATTGGCGTTTTTGGTCTATCCGGGCCGACGGCGCTACCTGGGGGTGGAGTCGTCAAAACGAATACCGGAGACGGAAAAAATGCGCTTGCTACTGATTTGGGCGCGCAGCATGACTTTGCTGTGCGTACTGTCTGGGGCGGCCTTCGCCGATGCGACGGTAAGCCAACCTAACGATCCCGCAGCAACCATGGACACGCGCCTGTCGCTGTTGCTCGGTCAGGACAACAGCTCTTTCGCGGCCGTCGGTGCGTCGCGACTGCAAGAGATCACCGCAGAACCGGCTCAGGCCGATACCGCAAAGGGCGACCTGCCCAAGATCAGCTACACGGACGCCTTCCTCGACAGCCAGCCGGTCGCATCGGGCGATCAGCAATGGACCTGCCTGGCGCAGGCGATCTACTTCGAATCGCGCGGCGAGTCGGTCAAAGGTGAATTCGCGGTGGCAGAGGTCATCGCCAATCGTGTCGACGCGCCGGACTATCCCAAAAGCATTTGCGACGTCGTCAATCAAGGCACCGGTCGGCGCAACGCCTGCCAGTTCACCTTCACCTGCGACGGCCATACCGAGGTGATCTCCGACAAGGAATCTATACATCAAGGCGGGCAAGATCGCCCGGCTGATCCTCGACGGCGCGCCGCGCTCGCTGACCGATGGCGCGACCCATTTCCACACCGTCGATGTGCGCCCGGCATGGGCGAACCGCTTTGCCGAAACCGCGGCGATCGGTGCGCATATCTTCTATCGCGACAACGTCCAGGTCGCCTCGAACTGATCTGATCGCGGGCGCGCGCGTCGTATCCGCGCGCTCGTCCGCCGCGGCTTGGCATAGCCCGCGCGCCGCAATCGGCCTATGATGCGCGCAAAGGCCCGTGTCGCGTGACACCGGCCCGCGACGGAGCCGCCATGACCTCTGACATACGCCTCGCCTTCGCCCATCCCGAGGCGCGCGCCGAGGCAACCGCCAGCGCCGACCCGCGCGACCGCATCAGCCTGCGCGATCACACCGTCTCGGTCGAGATCGGCGCCTTTCAGGCCGAACGCGGCACCACCCAGCGCATCCGCTTCAACATCGTGGTCGAGGTCCGCCCGCATCCCGCCCCGATCGACGACGATGTCGACCGCATCCTGTCCTACGACAGCCTGACCGAGGCGATCGCGACCGAGCTTGCCGCCGAACGGCTCAACCTGCTGGAAACCCTCGCCGCCCGTGTCGCCGAACGCATCCTGGCCGAGCCGCAGGCGATGCGCGTCTTCGTGCGGATCGAGAAACTCGACCGTGGCCCCGGCGCGCTTGGGGTCGAGATCGTGCGCAGCCGGGCCGAGGCGCCGCTCCGCGCCCTCCACGCCGATGGCACCGAGGCCGCACTGCACCCGCTGGTCGTCCACCTCGACAATGCGATGATCGCGGCCGCTGACCTCACCGGCCGCCTTGACGCGCTTGAATCCCGTGGCCTGCCGTTGATCCTGACCGTGGGCCTGCCCGAAACCCCGCGCCCCGCACTCCGCCGCCCGTGCCGCCCAACGCCGCATCGACCTGCTCGCCATCGAGCAGAACGCCTGGGTTCTGGCCGGGCGCGACCGGCGCTGCGTCGTCGTCGCCAGCCGGACCGAGATCGACTGGGCGATGAAACACGGCCAGACCGTGGTCTGGGCGCCGTCCAAACTGGTGCTCGACGCCGTCGACAGCCCGGGCAGCCATGATCCGCTGGCGCTCTCGCTCTGGCTCGCCGAGCTTCTGGCCGCCGACCGCCTGCTGGTCCCGCCGCAGGGCCGCGTCCCCCCGGGCAGCCGCGTCACGGTCGAGGTGCTGCCCGGCTGATCACGCTGCATGTCAGTCAGGGCGGATCGCCGCCCGGCCAGAACGCGCCCCGCTTGTCAAACGCCCCCCGGCGGCGCTAGACCCGTCGCAACAAGGCGCAAACCCGACCCGATAACCGCGCCACGCAGAATGGGCAGCGCATTGACACAGACCCCCGGCCCCTATTTCCGCCCCATCGCCATGTGCGATGCGGCACGCCCCGCCACCGCCCTGCCCCTCGCAGGCGGCTGGTGCTGGTTCGACCGGGTCGAGGTGATCAGCCGCTCTGCCCCGCCCCGACTGGCCCCCGCATCAGAGGTCCCGCCCGAAACCCTCGCCCGCCTCACCGCCCCGCGCGCGCCCATCGCGGGCCTGACGCTCGACGCGCCCCGCATCATGGGCATCCTCAACGCCACGCCAGACAGCTTCTCCGACGGTGGCGACCACGCCACCCTCACCGCCGGCCTCGCCCGCGCCGCCGCAATGGCCGCCGAAGGCGCCGAGATCCTCGACATCGGCGGCGAAAGCACCCGCCCCGGCGCGACCGAGGTACCGGTGGCCGAAGAGATCGCCCGCACCGCCCCGCTGATCGCCGCCCTCACCGCGCAAGGGCAGCTGCCGCCGATCTCCATCGACACCCGCAAGGCCGCCGTCGCCCGCGCCGCCCTCGCCGCCGGCGCCAGCCTCGTCAACGACGTCACCGCGATGACCTTCGATCCCGCGATGGCCCCCCTCCTTGCCGAAACCGGCGGCCCGCTCTGCCTGATGCATTCGCAGGGCACCCCCGCGACGATGCAGAAAAACCCGCACTACGACGATGCCCTGCTCGACGTCTACGACGCCCTCGCCGCCCATTTGGCGCAAGCCGAGGCCGCGGGCATCCCCCGCGCCCGCATCCTGATCGACCCCGGCATCGGCTTCGGCAAGACGCTGGCCCATAACCGCGCCCTGCTGCGCGGCCTCTCGCTCTTCCACGGCCTCGGCTGTGCCCTCCTGCTCGGCGTCTCGCGCAAGGGCACCATCGGCACCGTGGGCCAGGCCCCCGACCCCAAGGATCGCGCCCCCGGCTCGATCGCCCTCGCGCTGGCCGGGGTCGCGCAGGGTGTGCAGATGCTGCGCGTCCATGATATCGCTGAAACCCGACAGGCCCTGCGCCTCTGGCAATGGCTGGCGGCGGATAAGGAGGCAGACAGATGACCCGGAAACTCTTCGGCACCGATGGCGTGCGCGGCCTTGCCAATACCTATCCGATGACCGCCGAGATGGCGCTGCGCCTCGGCGCCGCCGCAGGCCAGTATTTCCGCACCGATGGCCGCAACGGCCACCGCGTGGTGATCGGCAAGGACACCCGCCGCTCCGGCTACATGATCGAAACCGCGCTGACCGCGGGCCTCACCTCGACCGGCATGAACGTCCTGCTGCTCGGCCCGGTCCCGACCCCCGCCGTGGGCTACCTCACCCGCTCGATGCGCGCCGACCTCGGCATCATGATCTCGGCCAGCCACAACCCCTACCACGACAATGGCATAAAGTTCTTCGGCCCCGACGGCTTCAAGCTCTCGGATGAGGCCGAGCTGGAAATCGAGGCCATCGTCAGCAGCGAGATCGCCCTCGCCGGGGCCGGGGAAATCGGCCGCGCCCGCCGCATCGACGATGCCAAGGGCCGCTACATCGAATATGCCAAGACCACCTTCCCCGGTCGCGGCCAGTTGAACGGGCTGAAGGTGGTGATCGACTGCGCCAACGGCGCCGCCTACAAGGTCGCCCCCGACGTGCTCTGGGAACTCGGCGCCGAGGTGATCCAGATCGGCGTCTCGCCCGATGGCTTCAACATCAACGCAGACGTCGGCTCGACCCACCCAGAGGCGGCGGTGGCCGCCGTCCGCGCCCATGGCGCCGACATCGGCATCAGCCTCGACGGCGACGCCGACCGGGTGATGATCATTGACGAGACCGGCCATGTCGCCGATGGCGATCAGCTGATGGCGCTCTTCGCCGCCCGCTGGGCGGATGAGGGCCGCCTGCACGACGCCACCCTGGTCGCCACCGTCATGTCCAACCTCGGGCTCGAGCAATTCCTGAACGCCCGCGGCATCCGCCTCGAACGCACCCCGGTCGGTGACCGCTATGTGGTCGAGGCGATGCGGCGCGGCGGCTGGAACCTCGGCGGCGAGCAATCCGGCCATATCGTGATGACCGATTACGCCACCACCGGCGACGGGCTGATCGCGGGCCTGCAGTTCCTGGCCGAGATGGCCCGCACCGGGCACCGCGCCTCGGACCTGGTGCACAGCTTCACCCCGGTCCCGCAGCTTCTGCGCAACGTCCGTTACGCCGCCGGGCAGGAACCGCTGAAAGAAGCATCGGTCCAGTCGGTCATCCAAGGCGCCGAAACCCGGCTGAACGGCTCCGGCCGTCTGCTGATTCGCAAATCCGGCACCGAACCCCTGGTCCGGGTCATGGCCGAATGCACGGATGAGACGCTGCTGGCCGAAGTCGTGGGCGACATCGTCGCCGCCGTGCAGGCCGCCGTCTGACCGAGGATGAGTTGACCGGCCCGGGCCTTGGGCCACCCGCGCCGGTCATCCGCCGCCCCGATCCGCCTTATCCGACGTGGAACAGCGTGTTGAACAGCCGCGGATCCAGGCTTTCGGCGGCGAAGGTCGCGCCCTTCGGTCAGCACTGACACCGCATCATGGCTGTGCAGGCTTTCCTGATGGCTCGCCACCACCCGGAAATCGCCCGATCCGCGCATCGGCGAGCAACTTCGCGCAGAACGGCCGCGCCGCATCCTCGACAAAGATCGGATTGGCCGCGTTCAGCTCGGCGAACGCCTGTTCATCCTCGCGCTTCACCATCACCTGGGTCTCGGTCGGCACCGCCGCCCGGCACAGATCGACCAGATCCTCGAACCACAGGCATTCCGTCCCCCGGCACCTCGACCGAAATCCGCGCCACCGAGCGCTGCGAATGCGGCGTGGCCAGCTGTCCCCGCTCGCGCCGGGCATGTTCGCTCAGCTCCAGCGAGCACGGGCAGGTCGAGGAATAGACATAGTCGAGATGCATGATCTTCTTGCGAATCCCGCCATGTTCGACCAGCTCCAGCGCGATGTCGTAATACTGGTATCCCTGCAGGCCGGACCGCAGCGGACCACAGCTTCATCGGAAACGAGAACCGCATCTGGATCCGCGCGTCGAAGCTTTCCAGTCGCGGTCTTGTAATCATCCAGCGCCGCCTCGATCACCTCGAAACTGAACGTCCGTTCGGCATGGGCATAGAACGACCGCATGATGCGGCTCATGTTGATGCCCTTCTTCTCGGCCTCCAGACTGACGGTCCCGGTCACCGAGGTTTCCAGCGTCAGATCGCCGTTGTCGCGGGTATGAAACCGGATCGGCAGACGGAAGTTCGAAATGCCGACATGCTGGATCTGCTGGCGCGCGCCCACGATCAGGCTGGCGGGCCCGTTCTGCAGATCGGGCAGGGACGCCTTGTAGGCCTCGTCGACCGCGAAATCCTGCGGATAGTCCCGGCTCAGCGCCGGGTATCCCGCGCTCTCCTGCTCCGGCAACAGCGCGCTCAGCGCCGGGTCGAGCCGCCGCGATCTCGGCATCGCTCGACTTGCCCGCCCATTGCCGCAGCACCGAGAGCGCGCGCTGCGCCTCGTCACGGCTGGGAATACGGTCGACGTCCGGGGTACGGATGTTCATCGGAGGATCCTTTTCGAGATCGCAACTGCCCCCATAAATGGGGTGCCTTTGATCCTTGTCCAGTGGCTTCCCCCAGTCTACGCCGGACGCGACCTTTCGGATCATCCGGCGCACAGGGTCCCGTCGCCGGTCACATCGCCGCCAGCGCCTGCTTCAGGTCGCCCAGCAGGTCGCCCGCATCCTCCAGCCCGACCGACAGACGGATCAGACCGGGCGTGATGCCCAGCGCCGCCTTCTGCTCGGCCGGCAGCCGCTGATGCGTCGTCGTCGCCGGATGCGTCGCGATCGACTTGGCATCGCCAAGGTTGTTGGAGATCTTCCAGATCTTCAGCGCGTTCATGAAGCGGAACGCCGCCTCCTTGCCGCCCGTCGATATCGATCGACAGCATGGTGCCGCCCATCTCCATCTGGCCTTGGCCAGCGCATGTTGCGGATGGCTCGGCAGATGCCGGATAGATCACACGGCTCAGCCGCGGCATCGCCCTCCAGCGCCTCGGCCAGCCCCTGCGCCGTCTCCGCCATCGCCCGACAGCGCAGGTCCAGCGTCTGCATCCCGTTCAGCATGACCCAGGCCGTGAACGGGCTCATCGAGCCGCCGGTATGTTTCATATAGGGCTCGACCGTCTTGCGGATGAACTCGCGTCGTGCCGCAGATCACGCCGCCCAGCGCGCGGCCCTGCCCGTCGATATGCTTGGTCGTCGAATAGACCACCACATCCGCGCCGAGCTCCACCGCGCGCGAAAAGATCGGCGTGGCAAAGACGTTGTCGACGACCACCAGCGCGCCCTTGGCATGGGCGATCTCGGACACCGACGTGATGTCGATCATCTCCAGCGTCGGGTTGGAAAGCGATTCGAAGAACACCGCCTTGGTATCCTCGCGCACCGCCGCGCGCCACTGGTCCAGATCGGTGCCGTCGACAAAGGTCACCTCGACGCCAAAGCGCCGCAGAACCTCTTCCAGGATATAAAGGCACGATCCGAACAGCGCGCGGGAAGAGACCACATGATCGCCCGCCTTCAGCATCGAGGTCAGCGCGCCATTGACCGCCGCCATGCCGCTGGCGGTGGCAAAGGCATCCTCGGTCCCCTCCATCGCCGCGATCCGGTCCTCGAACATCCGCATCGTCGGATTGCCATAGCGGGCATAGATGAACTCGTCCTCGCCCGCCTTGATGAACCGCGCCTCGGCGCTTTCGGCGCTCTCATAGACGAACCCCTGGGTCAGGAAGATCGCCTCGGCCATCTCGCCATACTGGCTGCGGCGGCTGCCGCTCATGCACGAGCTTCGTGCGGGTCTTCCAGTCATCCGACATCGCCATCGTCCCTTCCGCAAACAAAAAAACCCCAAGGCCGGAAAAGGCCTGGGGTGCAATATCCCTGCCCTCTTTAGCGGTTTATTTAACGTGGCCCGCAATCCGGTGACAAAGCGCCACGAAGGCCCGGATAGCGCGCCGGCGCAGGCCGCGTCAACTGCGACACAACTGTCACGTCACGCGGCTGTCACCTGCCTTTCATCGCCGCGTCGCAGCATCGCCCTATCTGCTGGGACCAGGATGAAGGGAAGGCCTGTCGATGCCCCTCCTCGTGATCAATGCAGACGGCGAGATCCCCCGCATCACCGGGGGCGATACGGCGCTCGAACAGGCGCTGGCGGCCCTGCCCCCCGGCGCGCCCATCATCGTGATGATCCACGGCTACCGCTTCTCGCCAAACGACAAGCGCGAGAACCCGCATGATCACATCCTCTCGCTGAGCCCGGCATCGGGCAACTGGAAGGCGGTCAGTTGGCCGCGCCACCTCGGCTTCGGCACCCACCGCGCGGAGGAGGGGCTCTGCATCGCCTTCGGCTGGGACTCGCTCGGCACGATCTGGCAGGCCTATGCCATGGCCGCCCGCGCCGGTCAGGCCCTCGCCCGGCTGCTGCTGCAGATCGACAGGCTGCGCCCCGGCACAAGGGTCGAGGCGCTGGGTCACAGCCTCGGTGCCCGCGTCATCCTGCAGGCCCTGCCACACCTGACCCGCCCGGTCCTGCGCCGCGCCATCCTGATGGCCGCCGCCGAGCTCCGCGGCCCGACCGAGGCGGCGCTGGCCACCCCGGCAGGCCGGGTGGCGGAATTCATCAATGTCACCAGCCGCGAAAACGACCTCTATGATTTCCTGATCGAACGTCTTCTCCCCCGCGCCCGCGACCGCGCCCTCGGCCTCGGCGTTTCAGGCCGCCCGAACTGGCTCGACCTGCAGCTTGACCACGACGACACGCTTCGGGCCCTCGCCCGCCTCGGCCACCCGATCGCGCCGCCGCGCCTGCGCATCTGCCACTGGAGCCTCTATCTCCGCCCCGGCGTCTTCGGCCTCTACCGCGCGCTCCTGCGCGACGACCTGCCGCTGGCCGCCCTGCGCGCGCCGCTGCCCGAAACCGCCTCGCCGCGCTGGTCCCGCCTGCTCGCCCCGCCGCGCGTCACAGCGGGTCGCCGCGCCCCGCTCTGACGCATAAGGCCCGGCACGGCCCCGTCCCGCATTTTCTGCCCAGAAATATCCTCGGGGGGTGCGGGGGGCAGACAGCCCCCCGCCATCTGCCTCACCTCAGGCCGGGCAGCGCCGGGCCGGACGGGCGCTGCCCGGGCCGCCTGCGCGGCCGCTATCGGGCCAAGCGCATCGTGCAAGCGTGGAAGGGACCGACCCTGTCATCCCCGCGCAGGCGGGGATCTCCCGCCACCCCGCCAGCCGAACGCCTTACTTCTCTTCCTCGATCGCGTATTTCGCGATCAGCCGGGCCTGCGTCATGAAGAAGGCCACCAGCGCCAGCGTCAGCACGACGGATTTGAACAAGACCCAGGTCCCGGTCGACATCGTGCGCCAGACCACCTCGTTCGTCACCGCCAGCAGCGCGAAGAACAGCGCCACCCGCCTGGTCAGGATCATCCAGCCGGTCTCTTCCATCGGCACGACCTCTTCCATCACCAGGCGCAGGTAGGATTTGCCGCGCAACAGCCCGAACCCAAGGATGCCCGCGAACAGAAGGTAGACCAGCGTCGGCTTCATCTTGAAGAACCGCTCGTCATTCAGCCAGACCGAGAGCCCCCCCATGAGGATCACCAGCGCCGTCGTCGCCACCTGCATCTTCGACAGCTTGCCGGTCAGCCACCACAGGATCCCGGTCGACAGGATGGTCAGCGGAATGAAGGCGGCGGTGATCAGGATGAAGGCATCATAATCGGTGCCCGCGATCATCCAGTGCTGCCCCTTCAGCCGCGAATAGGCGATGAAGAACAGCGCGATCGGGCCGAGCTCGATCACCAGCTTGACGAAAGGATTGACGTGCCGTCCGCGCATCCGCACTCCTCCATTGGGCTCTGCGGTTCCTCCCCTAGGACGGCCGGCGCGGAATTGCCAGTCACAATCCCTCCAATCCCGCGCCAATCCGCCCGATCTCGCGCGTCTCAGCGCGCGATCTCGACCACCACCGCACCGAGCGCGATCAGCGACATCAGGATCAACCGGCGCGGCCCCACCACCTCTTTCAGCATCAGCCAGCCGATCGCGGCGGCAAAGACCGTCGAGGTCTCGCGCAGCACCGCCGCCTCGCCGACCTTGTCGAGGCGTGTCGCCATCATGATCGACCCGAAGGAAAACCAGGCCACCACCGCCCCCAGCGCGCCGCGCTTCAGAAGCGGGATCGCCTGCGCCCGCGCCATGCCCCACCAGCGCCTGCGGGTGAAGATCGGCATGAAGATCCCGTCGATCATGAAGAACCAGGCAAGAAAGGTGAACGGATCGGGCACCGCCCGGATGCCATAGGCATCATAGGTGGTGTAAAGCGCCACAAAGCCGCCGGTCATCACCGCCAGCCCGAGCGCCGGCACCAGGGTTTCGCGGTCCACCACGACATGGCGCAGGTTATAGAACGCGATGCCAAAGATCCCGCCGACCAGCAGCGCCACCCCGCCCCACTGGCCCAGTGTGAAATGCTCGCCAAAGACCAGAGCCGCGCCGATCACCGCGAACAGCGGCCCGGTGCCGCGCACCACCGGATAGACCACGGTATAGGCGCCGCGCTGATAGGCCATCGCCTGCAGCAGCTTGTAGCCGATATGGATGAAAAAGGCGCCGAGCAGGATCACCCAGACCCGCCCGACCGGCCAGGGCACCACGAACAGCGCGACCGGCGCGCTGAAGAGCCCGTAACAGCCGTCTATCGCCGCCCGGCTCAGCCAGGGATCATGCCGCCCCTTCTGCAAGGCACCGAAGAACGCATGCAGCACCGCCGCACTGAGCGCGAGGATGATCGCCGCGACATGCCCCGCATGCGTGCCCTCCAGCGACACGAGATAGGCCGTCACGCCGCGCACCCGTCAAGGGCGGGGGGGCTGTCTGCCCCCCCGCACCCCCCCGAGGATATTTTCGGGCAGAAAATGAAGCCGTCGCGTGGCACCAGGCTCAGTCCTCGAGCCCGACCAGAGCCCGGGCGAAATCTTCCGGGTCAAACGGCGCAAGGTCGTCGATCTGTTCGCCCACACCGATCGCATGGATCGGCAGCCCGAACCTGTCGGCCAGCGCCACCAGCACGCCACCCTTGGCGGTGCCGTCGAGCTTGGTCATCACCAGACCCGAGACATCGGCGAGCTTGCGGAAGATCTCGACCTGCAGCAACGCGTTCTGTCCGGTGGTCGCGTCGAGCACGAGCAATGTGTTATGCGGCGCCTCCGGGTCCTTGCTTGACGGATCACCCGGATGATCTTGGCGAGCTCCTCCATCAGATCGGCACGGTTCTGCAATCGACCCGCGGTGTCGATCATCAGAAGATCGGCACCCTCGGCCTGCGCCCGTGTCATCGCGTCAAAGGCGAGGCTGGCGGGGTCAGAGCCTTCCGGCGCGGTCATCACCGGCACCCCGGCGCGCTCGCCCCAGACCTGCAGCTGCTCCACCGCCGCCGCGCGGAACGTATCGCCCGCCGCGATCACCACCGATTTGCCCGCCGCCCGGAACTGGCTGGCGAGCTTGCCGATCGTCGTGGTCTTGCCCGAGCCGTTGACGCCGACCACCAGCACCACCTGCGGCTTGGTCGGATAGAGCGGCAGCGGCTTGGCCACAGGCTCCATGATCCGCGTGATCTCGGCGGCCAGCAGGCGCTTGATCTCGTCTGCGCCGATGCGCCGCCCGAACCGCCCCTCGGCGATATTGGCCGCGACCCGCAGCGCGGTCTCCACCCCCATGTCGGACTGGATCAGCAATTCCTCGAGGCTTTCGAGCATCGCATCGTCAAGCACCCGGCCGCCGCCGGCCGCCCCCACGATCCGCGCCGCCAGCCCCGGCCCGCGTGGCGCAGGCGCCGAGGGAACGGGGGCAGAGGGACCAGGAGAGGATGGGACAGGGGCAGGCGGAACGGCAGGCGCCGGAGCCTTAGGCACGGGCGCGGCAGGCGCAGCCTCTGCCTCCGGCACCGCCACCAGCGCATCCAGCCCCTGATCCAGCCGGGATGAGGATTTGGTCAGCCGATCCTTGAGCTTCTTGAAGAACGACATCGCCACCCCTTTCGCCCCTTCCCCTCGTGCCTAAACCGAAGCCCCGCCGGATGGAAGCCCGCGACGCCACATCGCGGGCGCCCAACCGCCATCCCCCCGCGCAACCGCTTGGAATGGACGCCGGTTCCGGCGATACTCGCGCCACCGACGTCAAGGAGCTTTCATGTCCCGGCCCATCCTTCCCTTCGCCATAGCCAGCCTGCTGCCGATCCCGCTTCTGCTGCTGGGTGCGCTCCTTGGGGGCATCTGGGCCTGGATCGCCCTGGCCTACCTGACGGTCTTCGCCTTCGCGCTCGATGAACTGGTCAGCTACGCCCTGCCCGGCGCCCCGCCAGGCCAGGACTTTCCGGCGGCGGACCAGCTGCTGATCGGCCTCGCCGTGGCGCATGTCCTCTTGATGCTGGTGGCCCTGCAGGCGCTGGCCCATTCCACCGGCCTTGGCATCTTCGACCGGATCGCCCTCTTCCTCGCGTTCGGCATCTTCTTCGGCCAGATCAGCAATGCCGTCGCGCATGAGCTGATCCACCGCACCGACCGGCCGCTGTTCCTGCTCGGCCAATGGATGTTCATCAGCCTGCTCTTCGGCCACCACACCTCGGCGCATCGCCACATCCACCACCGCCATGTCGCAACCGAGAATGACCCCAGCACCGCCGAGGAAGGCGAGACCTTCTACGAATTCCTGCCGCGCGCCTGGATCGGTGGCTTCATCGCAGGCTACGAGATCGAAGCCTCGATGCGCGAACAGTCCGGCAAGGGCGGCATGAACCCCTATGTGATCTATATCGCGGGCCAGATCGTCATGCTGCTCTGCGTGCTGGCCCTGTTCAACGTGACCGGGCTGATCGTCTACCTCCTGCTCTGCGCCTATGCCCAGTTGCAACTGCTGCTCTCGGATTACGTCCAGCACTACGGCCTCCTGCGCGAAGAGACCCCTGATGGTGCGCTGGAACCGGTCAGCGACAGGCATTCCTGGAACTCCGGCCGCTGGTTCACCTCGGCGCTGACCTTGAATGTGCCGCACCATTCCGCGCATCACGCCCACCCGGCCTGGCCCTTCCCCGACCTCGCCCTGCCCCCCGCCGGGGCCGCGCCTTTGCTGCCCTACGGCCTGCCGGTGATGGGCGCGATTGCCCTCGTGCCCGGCACATGGCTGCCGATGATGAACCGCCGCCTCGCGCAATGGCGCACCACCTCCGCCGCCAGCGCTCCGCTTCCCCCGGCCCCGGCCACCCCCTGAGAGCCCTGCGCCGCGCCACCGAAAGGCCCCACCGATGCGCTTCCTTCTGCTTCCCGTCCTCGCGATCCTCGCCTCCGCCGCCCTGGCCGAAACCCCCGCGCCGCTCCCGACGGCCACGCCCGGCACCGCGCAGGACACCCCGATGACGGCCAGCCAGTTCGAGGCCTATGCCCTTGGCAAGACGCTCTACTACGCCGTCGGCGGCCAGAACTACGGCGCCGAGACCTACCTGCCCGACCACAAGGTGATCTGGGCCTTCCTCGGGCAGGAGTGCAAACGCGGCACCTGGTACACCGACCCGTCCAACCACATCTGCTTCACCTACGACGACGAGACCCTCGGCCCGCAATGCTGGAGCTTCTATGCAACCGGCACCGGCATCGCCGCGCATTTCGACGGGATCACCAGCAACCCCGACCTGGTCGAGGTGCGCCAGAGCGACAAGCCCCTGATCTGCCCCGGCCCCAGGGTCGGCGCCTGAGCCGCAGCGACCAGCCGCCCCCCGCAGCCGCCTTGCCAGCCGCGCCCGCCCCCCCTATTGCAGGGCAAACCTGACACGGGGTGATCCCTTGGCCCTCTACCGTCTGATCCTGACCCTGCTTTCGCCACTGGCCGCCGCCTATCTGCTCTGGCGCCGCCTGACCCGCCGCGACAGCCCCCGCACCAGCTCCGAACGCCTCGGCGGCGGCCCCGCCCTGCCCGCCGCCCCGCGCCGCCTCTGGCTCCACGGCGCCTCGAACGGAGAGCTGACCTCGGCCCGCGCGCTGATCGAGGGCCTGCTGGCCGAGATGCCCGACCTGTCCCTGATCATCACCTGCAACACCGAAACCGCCCGCGCGATGGTGGAAGCCTGGGCGCTGCCCCGCACCAGGGCCGCCATCGCGCCGCTGGATTACCGCCCGGCACTGGCCCGCTTCCTCGCCCGCACCCGGCCCACGGCACTCGCCATTCTCGAAAATGAGATCTGGCCCAACCGCATCGCCATGATGCAGGCGCGCGGGACACCCGTGCTGCTGATCGGCGCGCGCATCTCGGCCGCCAGCGCGCGCAACTGGGCCCGCGCCGACCTGCTGCTGCGCCCCCTGCTGGCCGGCCTCGCCTTCGTCTCGGCACAGGACGCCGCCTCGCAGGACCGGCTGCGCAGCCTCGGCGCAGACCCCGCCCGGATCGGCCCGCCGATGAACCTCAAGGCCCGCCTCGCCCCGCCGGATGCGGCACCGCTGCCGCCCGACCTCGCCGAGGCCTTCGACCCCGCCACCACGCTGCTGGCCGCCTCGACCCACCCGGGCGAGGAACAGGTGGTGCTCGACGGCTTCACCCGCGCCCGCGCCGCAGGTCATCTGACACGCCTGATCCTCGCCCCGCGCCACCCGCGCCGCAGCGCAGAGGTCGCCGCCCTGATCGCCGCCACCGGCCTGCCCTTCGCCACCAGATCGGCGGGCGAACCGCCCGGCGACGCCCCCGTCTACCTCGCCGACACGATGGGCGAGATGGCCTTATGGTATCGCCTCGCCGGCGTCACCTTCACCGGCGGCTCGCTCGGCCCTGAAGGCGGCCATACCCCGTTCGAACCCGCCGCCTGCGGCTCTGCCATCCTGCACGGCCCCAATGTCGCCAACTTCGCCGAGGTCTATGCCGCCCTCGACACCGGCGGCGGCGCGCTCTGCCTGCAGGACGCCGAGAGCCTCGCGACCGCCCTCACCCGCCTCGCCGATCCGGCCCGCCGTGCGGCAATGACTGCGGCCGCCCGCCGCATCCTGACAACGCAGGCGACCGGCGGCACCGAGGCCCTGCGCCAGGCCCTCACGACCGCCCTGCACTGATCCGCCGTCCCCAGCCCCGCTGCGGGAGCCTCCGGCGGGAGTATTTTTGCCAAGAAGAAATGGGCGGTGGACCCTCCCTCCATTTTCTGCCCGAAAATATCCCGGGGGTGCGGGGGCAGAGCCCCCGCCTCGGGCGACGCGCGACAGCGCGGCGCAACCCGCACCGGGTCACCGCCCGGCCAGCCGCCGCAACCGCTCGCGGATCTCACCCCGCACCGGCCCCTCACGCGGCGCATCGGCCAGCGTGGTGAACAGATGCTCCGGCACCGCGCGCCCGCGCTCATGGCCGCGCCCCGCCAACCCGCGCAGCACGGCCTCGGCCGCCTCGGGCAGGCGCTCGGGGATCTCCTCGCCCGCCAGTTCCGCCCAGACCCCGGCCCAGCAGCGCCCGACCGACCAGGGGTTGTAGCCGCCGCCGCCGACCACGATGAAGCGCGGCGCCAAGGGGCTTCAGCGCCCGCACCACCGCGCGATGCGCGGCGTTGGACAGCGCCAGCCGCGACAACGGGTCTTCCTCCAGCGCATCCGCGCCGCATTGCAGCAGGATCGCCTCGGGCCGGTGCGCCGCGACGCGCGGCAGGATCAACTCCTCCAGCACCGCCCGCATCTCGCTGTCGTTGAAGCCGCGCGGCACCGGCAGGTTGAAGCAATTGCCGCCGCCATCCGCCGCCAGTTCCCCGGTGAAAGGCCAGCGCGCCTCTTCATGCACCGAGACCAGCAGCACATCCGGGTCGCCGGCAAAGGCCGCCTCGACCCCGTCGCAATGATGCGCGTCGATATCGACATAGGCGACCCGCCGCACCCCCATGCGCCGCAGCGTCAGCAGGCACAGCACCGGATCGTTGAGATAGCAAAACCCGTTCGCCCGGTCCGGCATGCCGTGATGCGTGCCGCCTGCCGGCGTGTAGACCACGCCGCCGCCGCGCACCAGATCGGCCGCCAGCATGGCCGCCCCGGCCGAGGTCGCGGGCCGCCGGAACATCTCGGGGAAGACCGGGTTCGCCGTCGTCCCCAGGCCATGCCGCAGCCGCACCGCCTCACTGACCGCGCCCTCAGCCTCGGCCGCCTGCAGCGCCGCGATATACTCGGGCGAATGCCAGGCCGTCAGCGTGCCTGGCTTGGCGCGCGGACTGGTGCGATAGCGCGCGCCCCCAAGCCAGCCCAGCGCCCGGCACAGATCCATCACGGTCGAGACGCGCGGCACCCGCAGCGGATGCCAGGGCCCGTAGCTCGACCAGCGATAGATCTCGGAGCCGATGAAGACCGGCCCCGCCCCGCCATTCACTTGCTCAGCAAGGGCTCGATCTTGTCCACGATCCTGCTCGACTCCGGCCGCGTCGTCGATCCCCATGTCCCCAGCACCTGTCCATCCGGCCCAAGCAGCACCTTGTTGAAATTCCAGCCGGGCGTGAAGCCCTTCGTTGCCGCCAGCCATTTGTAGAACGGATGCGCCTCGGCCCCTTTGACATGGGTGATATCCGTCATCGGCAGTGTCAGATCGAAATTCGCCTGACAGAAGGATTTCACCTGCCCCGCCGTCGCCAGCTCCTGATTGAAATCATCCGAGGGCACCGCCAGCACCACCAGCCCGCGGTCCCTGTACTTGTCGTAAAGCGCCTGCAGCCCCATGTATTGCGGCGTGAAGGCGCAGAGCGAGGCGGTGTTGACCACCAGCACCGGATGGCCGCGATACCCCTCCAGGGCAAGCGTGCCACCATCGATCGAGGTGAAGCTGAATTGCCCGGCAGCGGCGGCGCGCTGCGGCAGGATTGGCGCCAGCAGGACGGCCAGCAGAATCGCAAATATACTCAGACGCATGTTTGATCTCCCTCGTCCCCCCGCGGAACTAGCGCGCCGCACCGGGGCTTCAAGAATCCCGTCGGGCCCGCGCCGCCCGAGACTGGTTTCGCTGCGAATTCTGTGATATATTCCGGAAAGAGCAGCAAAAAATCGCCCTGACCCCGCAAGGTGGCGGAAAGAACAGGCCATGTCCTTTGTAGGTAAACCGAAAAGCATCATGCCGATTGCGCAGGCAATCGACTCCGACCCGACAGCCGCGCAGATCGCGGGCCTCTGCTGGCGCCCCTCCGGGCGCACATATGAGGTGTTGCTGGTCACCAGCCGCGACACCGGGCGCTGGATCATCCCCAAGGGCTGGACGATGAAGAACCTCGCCCCGGCGGAAGCCGCACTGCGCGAGGCGTTTGAAGAGGCCGGCGTCGAAGGCGTGGCACATGCCGAGGCGGTGGGCGGCTATCCCTATGTCAAGATCATGCCCAAGGACATGGGCATCCCCTGCATGGTCGCGGTCTTCGCGATCCGGGTGAAACGCCTGCTTGATCGCTTCCCCGAAAAGGGCCAGCGCCGGCGCAAATGGTTCTCGCTCGAAAAGGCCGCGCAGAAAGTCGATGAACCGGACCTGCGCGAACTGCTGCGCAGCTTCGTGCCGCCTGCCGACAAGACCAGCTGACGCAGACGTGCGGATGGCGGCCTGAGGATGGCCGCCAAACGACAGATCACCGCGCGCAGCCCCCGCCTCAGGCCAGCTCCGATTGCCGCGTCAGCAAGTCCTGCAGGGCCGGGCGCGCGCTCAGTTCCCCCGCCGCGAAAGCCGCCTCGATCGCCGCCCGCGCCTGGCCCAGATCGACCCGACGCAGCAGGCTTTTCACCGGCCCGACCGAGGCCGGGCGCATCGACAGGCTGCGCAGCCCCATCGCCGCGAAAGCCAGCGCCTCGATCGGGCCGCCCGGCATCCTCGCCACAGAAGGACAGCCGGCGTCCCGCTCTCGGCGCAACGCTCGACGATCTGCTCGATGAAGCGCAGGAACGGCACGTTCAGCGTGTCATAGCGCCGCCGCACCCGCTCGTTCTCGCGGTCGGCGGCAAAGAAGAACTGCTTCAGATCATTGCCGCCGATCGAGATGAAATCGGCCAGCTCGAAGAAGTGCCCGGGGCGCATAGGCAAGGCTCGGCGTCTCCAGCATGGCGCCGATCTCGACGCTTCGAGGGCAGGACATGGCCGAGCGAGCCCTCGCGGTCGATCTCGCGCAGCAGATAGTCGCGCGCCTCGGTGAATTCCTCGATACTGCGCGACGAAGGGGAACATCACCGTCAGCGGCCCGCCATTCGGCGGCGCGCATCAGCGCCTGCAACTGCATCCGCAGCACGCCCGGCTTTTCCAGCCCCACCCGGATCGCGCGCCAGCCCATCGCCGGGTTCGGCTCGTCCTGCGGCTTCATGTAGGGCAGCACCTTGTCCGAGCCGATGTCGAGCGTGCGGAACGCCACCCGGCGCCCGTTGGCCGACATCCAGCACGCGCGAATAGAAGCGCCGCCAGTTCGCCGCGCTTGGGCACCTGATTGCGGATCAGGAACTGCAACTCGGTGCGGAACAGCCCCACCCCCTCGGCGCCCGATCCTTCGAGCGAGGGCAGATCGGCCATCAGCCCGGCATTCATGTGCAGGTTGACCACGCGTGCCGCACAAGGCCTGCGCCGGCAGATGCGCGCAGATCGGCATAGCGTTCCAGCGCCTTCGCCTGCATCGCGATCTTGTCGCGAAAGGCGGTGGCCACGTTTTCCGTCAGGCCGCAGATGCACCATGCCCTGATCGCCATCGACCAGAATATGATCGCCGTTCAGCGCCTCGGTGGTGATCCGCTCGGCATGGATCACCAGCGGGATCGCCAGCGCGCGCGCCACGACCGCCGCATGAGAGCCGACCGAGCCTTCCTCCAGCACCACGCCACGCAGCTTGCGGCCATATTCCAGCAGATCGCCCGGCCCGATATTGCGCGCGACCAGGATCGGATTCTCCGGCATCTCCGCGCCGGTCTCATTGCCCTGCCCGGTCAGGATGCGCAGCAGCCGGTTCGACAGATCGTCAAGATCGTGCAGCCGCTCGCGCAGATAGGGGTCCGGCACCTGATCCAGCCGCGCCCGCGTCGCCGATTGCTCCTTCTCCACCGCCGCCTCGGCCGAGAGGCCGCGCTCGATATCCTCTTCCATCCGGCGCAGCCAGCCGCGCGAATTGGCGAACATCCGATAGGCTTCCAGCACCTGCTGCTGATCCTTGTCGCCGGTTCCGGCGGTCGAGAGCAGATCGTCGACCGAAAGCCGCAACTGATCGATCGCCGCGCGCAGCCGCTCGCATTCCGCCACCGGATCATCGGCGACCGGGTTGGTGATGACCACGCGCGGCTCGTGCAGCCAGACCCGCCCCTCGGCGGTGCCCTCCTGCCCGGTCGAGCCGCGGAACATCACCGGATGCTGATGCAGCGCCGACAGCGCCTCACCCTCACCGACAAAGGCGCCCAGCTCGGTCATTTCCGCCGTTACCATCGCCACCACTTCCAGCGCGTAAACCTCGTCTTCCGAGAACATCCGGGCCGATTTCGACTGCACCACCAACACGCCGAGCTTTTCCCCCAGCCGCTGGATCGGCACGCCGAGGAACGAGGAATAGATCTCCTCGCCGGTCTCCGGCATGTAGCGAAACCCCCGCTCGGACGGGGCATCCGCGGTATTGATCGCGATCCCCGATTTGGCGATCCGCCCGACCAGCCCCTCGCCCATCTTCAACCGGGTCTGGTGAACCGACTCGGCCTTAACCCCTCGGTTGCAGCAAAGCTCCAGCGTGATCATCGTCGCGGAACAGGTAGATCGAGCAGACCTCCAGCCCCATCTCATCCGCGATCAGATGGGTGATCCGGTCCAGCCGGTCCTGCCCCTTGCCCGGCTCGGCAAGGCTGTCGCGCAAACGGCGCAGCAAGGTTCGGCTGTTGCTTTCGTTACGGTGTGCCATGTCCCTGTCCGGTTCCCTTTTCTCGAGGGCCGGGCCGGGTGGCCCGGTCGTCAGGCCACTTTGTCCAGTCCGAAGGCATCATGAAGGGCCTGAACCGCGAGTTCCATATATTTCCGGTCGATCAGAACCGAAATCTTGATCTCCGAGGTTGTGATGACCTTGATGTTGATCCCCTCGGTGGCCAGCGCCTTGAACATCGTCGCGGCGACACCGGCATGGCTGCGCATCCCGATGCCCACGACCGAGACCTTTGCCACGTCCTTGTCGGCGACCAGATCCTCGAATGTGATCACGCCCTTGGCCTTGGCATCATCCATCGCCTTCTGCGCCCGCAGCACCTGATCGGTCGGGCAGGAGAAGGTCATGTCCGTGCTGACCCTCTTCCGAGATGTTCTGCACGATCATGTCGACATTCACCCCGGCCTCGGCCAGGGGGCCGAAGATCGCGGCGGCAATGCCGGGCCGGTCGGCTCGACCGCCAGCAGGGTCATCTTGGCCTCGTCGCGCGAATAGGCGACGCCAGAGACGGCTTTCGATTCCATGATTTCCTCCTCGTCGCACACCAAAGTGCCGGATTGATCCGTCGATATCCTCAAAACTCGACAACACGCGCAGCCTGACCTTGTAGCGCATCGCCAGCTCGACCGAGCGTGTCTGCAACACCTTGGCGCCAAGCGAGGCCAGCTCGAGCATCTCTTCAAACGCGATGCGATCCAGCTTGCGCGCCTTCTTGGTGATGCGCGGGTCGGTGGTATAGACCCCGTCGACATCGGTGTAGATATCGCAGCGCTCGGCGGCAAAGGCCGCCGCAAAGGCCACCGCCGTGGTATCCGATCCGCCGCGCCCCAGCGTGGTGATCCGGCCCTCGGGGCTGACGCCCTGAAAGCCCGCGACCACGGCCACCTTCATGCCCTCGGCGAATTTCTGGTCGATATGGGCCCGCGGAATATCCAGAAACCGCGCCGCACCATGCGCCGAGGTGGTCATGATCGGCACCTGCCAGCCCTGCCAGCTGCGCGCCGGCACGTCCATTTCCTGCAGGCACAGGGCCATCAGTCCGGCGGTCACATTCTCGCCCGACGAGACCACCGCATCATATTCCCGCGCATCAAAAAGCGGCGAGGTCTCGTTGACCCAGCCCACCAGCTCATTGGTCTTGCCCGACATCGCCGAGACGATGACGATCACGTCATAACCGTGCTCGACCTCACGCCTGACCTTTTCGGCCGCATTGCGGATGCGGTCGAGCGTCGCGACGGAGGTCCCGCCGAATTTCATCACGAGAAGCGGCATCAACCCCCCCGCCGAGCATGGGCCATTCATCGCGCGCTTCTTATGCGCCGCCCGGGTCCGGTGCAAGAGGCCGGAACGGCGCGCCCATGGCCGCCAGAAGCGGGGGTTTTCCACCCCCGCACCCCCGGAGGATATTTTTGAACGGAAGAAAGGGGGGCAGGCTGCGGGCTTTCGCCACCGCCCGTCATCCCCGCGCAGGCGGGGATCTGCCCCCACCCGCGCAGCACCGCCTCACATCGGATGCGCCGTCCCGTCCCAATTCTCGAAAACCCCGCTATGCCCCGGCCCGAGCGCGGCAAAGCGCGCACGCAGCCCGGCCGCCGACGCCTCCGGCGTGATCGAGGCGCGTGCACCGCCCATATCGGTCTGTACCCAGCCGGGGTGATAGATCCCGACCGCGATCTCGCCCTTCAGCTCGGCCGCAAGGTTCAGCCCGAGGTTCAGCGCCGCCGCCTTTGACGCGCGGTAGATCAGCGAGCCGCCCGAGGCGCGCGCGCTCGACCCCATCTGGCTCGACAGGATCGCGATCCGTGCGCCCTTCGCCCGGCGCAGCGCAGGCAGACAGGCCTGCACCGTCAGGAACACCCCTGTCACATTGACCGCCAGCATCTCTTGCCACATCGCCGCCGGATAGCCGCTGTCGAGCGTCTGCCCCCGATCCAGCAGCACCCCCGCATTGCAGACCAGAAGATCCAGCGCGACCCCGTCGAGCGCCGCACCGAGCCCCGCGACCGAAGCCGCGTCGGTCATATCCGCCCGCAGCCAGCGCGCGCCCCCCACATCCGGCGCAGCCCCGCGATGCGTGCCGATCACCGCCTCACCCGCCGCTGCATAGCCCTGCAGCAGCGCCAGCCCGACGCCGCGCGCCGCCCCCGTAATCAATACCGTCATAAGATGTCCCGCTGTCCGTTAGGGTTCAGTTCGCCCGGCGCTGCGGCAGGAAGGGCAGCGGCGCCACCGGCACCCCCTCTTCGATCAGGGCGCGGGCCTCTTCCAGCTTGGCCTCGCCAAAGATCGCCCGCTCCGGCGCGTCACCGGCATGGATCGCGCGCGCTTCTGCCGCGAAGTTCAGCCCGACATAGTCGGAGTTCTCCTCGACCTGCTTGCGCAGCGCCGCGATCGCCTGTTCCATCGGGCTGGTCGGGGTCGACAGGGGCCGCTCGCCCGCCACGACCGCGCGCGCGGGGCGCACCGCAGGCGCCATCAGCGATTTGGAGATCTCGACCGATCCGCATTCCACACAGGCCAGTTGCCCCGCCTTGGCCAGAACCTCATAGGCAGCGGCCGAGGCGAACCAGCTTTCAAAAGCGTGGTCCTGTGAACATTTCAAAGCATAGCGGATCATGCCGTAAACCGTCCTTTGCAGCCCGCGCGGCGGGCCTGTAACAAACCTATGGCACCAGCCGGTAAATTCAACCTTGCAGGACCGCAATGCGGCACAAGGGCCACAGACCGATGCGCCCCTGCCGCATCTTTCAGCGTGGTACGGCGGCGGCGGCGCGGAACGCCTCCTGCACCTCAACTTCGCCATGCACCTCGGCCAGCCGCCGCAGACCAAAGCGCACATGCGCCATTTCCTGATAATAGCTGACGAAGGCATAGTTGATCCCGGCCCCGGCGAAGGAGCCGAGCAAAGGCACCGCCTGCGCCGCCAGCTTTTCCCCCAGCACCGTGGCAAAACGCGGCGCCACGGCCGAGATCACCCGGTTCAGCGCCGACCCGGTGATCGCCACCCGCGCGCCGAGGAAAGAGGTATTCACCCCGTCATCCCGCTCCAGCGGGCTGCCCGATCCGAAGACCCGCAGACATTCCAGCCGCACCGCCTCGTCCTGCGGATCGAAGCCATAACTCGCCGCGATGCGCTGGATCGAGCGGAAGATCACCGTCACCGTCACCGGCAGCTCCGCCAGGGCCGAGGCGAAGCCGCCAAAGCCGCCCAGCGCCCCGGTCAGCGTCGCCATCGCCAGATGCCCCTTCTCGCCCAGCGCCGGGCCGCTCTCGCTGACCGTCCGCCCGGCGAGGCGATAGCTGCGCTCCAGAGCCTGCGCGGCGACACTTTCCAGCCGGTCCTTCACGCCATCCGGCAACAGCTCCAGCCGGCTCTCGATCCGGCTGCCGGCGGCGTTGACAAGGCTCATCACCATGCCGCCCGCCCTGGCATGGCGCCGCGCCAGTGCCGTCACCTCGCCCAGCGGCAGATCCTGCACATCATCCATCGCGCACCCGTTCTGGAAACCCTTTACAGAAAGGTAGGTCACGCCCGGGCCAGTTACCAGATGCGCAGCGGGTCGGGCAGCGCGCGACGTTTGATAGGGGGTGCGAACCGCGCTCCGTCGCGGGTCGCTGAGAAGATGCTACCGTCCCGAACCTCTGCCGTGCGGGACGGAGCGGACGGTCGTCCAGGCGTTCAGACTGTCCAGAACCTCCCGGCAGAACCGATCCAGCGTTTCGACATCGTCCGAATGCGCGACCCAGACACGGTCCAGCTCCAGCGTCCCGGTCGCGACCATTCTCTCGGCGATTTCGGCCGGAGTGGTCTCATCGGTACGACCACCGGCCCAATCATGAAAGGCTGTAGAATATCGAACCGCCGCTCCGCTGGACGAGAGGTCGATGGTTCCCCCTTCCGCATAGAAGGTCAGCCCGTCCCCCACCTCTTCCCCGATGAGTAAAAGGCGTTCTCCCAGACGGTGCTTCAAGATGGCGGTGAAGACGATAGCGGCGGAGAAGGTGAATTTGTCGACAAGCAAACCGACCCGCCGGCCTTCCGCGCCCTCGGAGATCGCGTCGATCAAAGGCATGGTCTTCAGAAAGTCGCCGCCTGTATTTCCGCGAACGTCAATGAGCAGGGGAGTGTCCGGGCGCGATCTTACGAGGTCTGCCGCCTCGGAAATCGCATCCGGAAGTGCGGTTTCACCGGGATCCAGGAAGCTCGGAAGGACCAGTAGCAGCCCGGGTTGGCCGAAGTCCTTGATCTTCAGATAGGATCTGGGCGTCCAGGATGCGTCGGCTTTTCCATGCTCGCCGCGTGGGTAGAGCGTGGAACCGGGAACCCCATTCGCGGGATCCAGAAGAAGTTCGCTGATCTGCCCCGTCGCACTCCGAATCCGGTATTCGATTGCGTCGCCGCCTGAAGCAACGCCCAAATGCCGCAATGCACCTGGCCATGCGAAAAGGATTGGCCCGATGACGCGTCTACGTTGCCGCGTCCCCGCCAGGAATTTCTCTGCGGCGACTTCGATTTCGCCTGCGGGAACCCCATTGATGGATATCAAGTCGCCCCCAATCGCCTCAGAGAGGCCTGACGCGGCGGCGAGCAGGCGCACAGTGGTGCCGATGGTTGCGAACCTTAGCGGGAGAACCAGGATGGCATCATTTGGGATCAGGCGCGTATGCCCGTTCCCCGGAAGCGCCAGAAGCCGCATCAGGGAAAGCAGGAATTCATCCTTCGAGTTGGCGAGTGCACTCTGCCGGGCTTCGTTGATGTGACGCTCCAACACCTCGCGTCCGATCGATCGGAAGCTGGGGTCGGCCGGCAGGACCGTTGCCACGATTTGTTCTAGGTCTTGGATCATCGACATAGGTCACCGTGTAGTCATCCGTGCCGCAATGTCCAAGATGGGCTCGAAGCGGTCAATGCCCAGAGGCCACGTCGCGCAGGCAGCCACGCGCGACCACCACCACATCCGTCAAGCGCCCCCAGCCCATCACCCCCGCGGAATATAAGACCCATAGGGCGGCACCGCCTTTTCCACCGGCCCATGCACCCCCGCCCAGGCGCGCCCGACCAGATCATGGCCCAGCACCCGGTCCGGGTTGGTCGGCGGCGGCATCACCACGCCCTCCAGCCGGCGAAAGCCGAAGCGGCCGTAATAGGGCGCATCGCCCACCAGCATCACCCGCTCCCACCCCAGCCGATAGGCTTCGGCGAGGCTCTCGTGAATCAGATAGCCTCCCAACCCTTCGCCCTGCCGCGTCGGGTGGACTGCCACCGGGCCCAGCAGCAGCACCGCGCGGCCGCCCACCTGCACCGGCCAATAGCGGATCACCGCCGCCAATATCCCATCCTCACGCAGCACGAGGCAGAGGCCCGCCACCTTCGGCACCCCCTCGCGCAGCCGGTAAGACGACAGCGCCGTGCGCCCCGGCGCAAAGCAGAGGTCATAGAGCGCCTCGACCTCCCACGCATCCGCCTCGGTCTCTTCTTCCAGCTGGTACATGCGCCTGCCGTTCCCCCCGCCCCGTCGCGAAATCCTCTGGAAACGCGGGTAACACGCAGCTAGGTCAGGTTCAAACCAGATGAGGAGCCCCGATGTTCTACCGCCCCGCCGATGGTCATGGCCTGCCGCACAACCCGTTCAACGCGATCGTCACACCGCGTCCGATCGGCTGGATTTCCTCCCGCGGGGCGGACGGGTCCGAGAACCTCGCGCCCTATTCCTTCTTCAACGCCGTGGCCTATGTGCCGCCGCAGGTCATGTTCGCCTCGACCTCGGCCAAATCCGACCGCGGCGACACCAAGGATTCGGTCGCCAATATCCGCGACACCGGCGTCTTCTGCGTCAATATCGTGGAATATGCAGCGCGCGAGGTGATGAACACCACCTCCGGCCCTCTGGCCGAAAGAGACCGACGAATTCACCCTCGCCAAGATCCCCCGGATCGACTGCGACACCATCGCCTGCTCGCGCGTGGCCAATGCCCCCGCCGCGCTGGAATGCCGCGTGACGCAGATCGTCAAGATCGAAGGCCTGCATAACTTCGTGGTCTTCGGCGAGGTGACGGGCGTCCACCTGCGCGACGATTGCATCCTCGACGGCCGCTTCGACGTGACCCGCTTCCACCCGCTCTCGCGCCTCGGCTACCGCGATTATGCCACCGTCACCGAGGTCTTCGAGATGATCCGCCCCGGCGAGGCGTAGGCGCCCGGTCCACCCCGCCCGTCCGCCGCGCCCCCGTCATCCCCGCGCAGGCGGGGATCTCCCCCACCCCCACGCTCCGCCTCAATGCCCGCCCAGCACGCCGGGCCGCACGCCGTAATCCACCGCGATGCCGTAATCCGGGTCATCGTCGCTGTCGATCATCAGCTGCCCGGCCCGCGTCAGCAGCCGGTGGCAATCCCGGCTCAGATGGCGCAGCGTCAGCCGCTTGCCCAAAGCCTCATAGCGCGCCGCCACGCCCTCGATCGCCGCCAAGGCCGACTGATCCGCCACCCGGCTGCCGGCAAAATCCACGATCACCGCCGCAGGATCGGTCTCGGGAGAGAACAACCCGGCAAAGCCGCTGGCCGAGCCGAAGAACAACGGCCCCTCGATCTGATAGACCTTGGCCCCCTCCGGCGTCACATAGCTCCGCGCCCAGATCCGCCGCGCGTTCTGCCAGGCATAGGCCAAAGCCGAGACGATCACCCCCGCCACCACCGCCGTCGCCAGATCGGTCGCCACCGTGATCGCCGTCACCAGCACGATCACCACCGCATCGACCCGCGGCACCAGCCGCAACACGCGAAAGCTCTGCCAGGCGAAGGTGCCGATCACCACCATGAACATCACGCCCACCAGCGCCGCCAGCGGGATCCGCTCGATCAAGGGCGCGCCGAACAGGATGAAGGACAAGAGACAGAGCGCCGCGAACACCGCCGCCAGCCGGGTCCGCCCGCCAGAGGTGACGTTGATCATGCTCTGCCCGATCATCGCGCAGCCGCCCATGCCGCCGAAGAACCCGGTGACGACATTCGCCGCCCCCTGCGCCACGCATTCCTGACTGGCGCCGCCGCGATGCCCGGTGATCTCGCCCACCAGGTTCAGCGTCAGAAGGCTCTCGATCAGCCCGACCGCCGCCATGATCACCGCATAGGGCACGATGATCTTCAGCGTCTCCAGCGTCAGCGGCACCATCGGCAGATGAAACGCCGGCAATCCGCCCTTGATCGAGGCCATGTCGCCGACCCGCGGCACATCGATCCCGAAGCCGATCACCAAAGCCCCGGTGATCACGATCCCCGCCAAAGGCGCCGGGATCACCCGGGTCAGCTTCGGCGTGGCCCAGATCACCGCCATCGTCACGCCCACGAGCCCGAGCATCGCCCAAAGCTGCGGCCCCTGCATCCAGACCCGCCCGCCCGCGCCCGCCACCTTGAACTGCCCGAGCTGCGCCAGGAAAATCACGATCGCCAGCCCGTTGACGAAGCCGAGCATCACCGGATGCGGCACCAGCCGGATGAACTTGCCCAGCCGCAACACCCCCGCCGTCACCTGCAACAGCCCCATCAGCACGACGGTGGCGAACAGATACTCCACCCCATGCGCCGCGACGAGGCTGACCATCACCACCGCCAAGGCCCCGGTCGCACCAGAGATCATCCCCGGCCGCCCGCCAAAGAGCCCGGTGATCAGCCCGACGATGAAGGCCGCATAAAGCCCGGTCAGCGGATTGACCCCCGCCACAAAGGCAAAAGCCACCGCCTCCGGCACCAGCGCCAGGGCCACCGTCAACCCGGCGAGCAGCTCGGTCCGCACCTCCCCCACCGTCCCCGGCAGCGCCCGCGCATGGGCAGGCGAGACGGCACGGGCAAAGCTGACAAGGGCGGAAACGGGCATGGGCGGCAACTCTCCATCGGAAATGAAGCGCCCCCATACCCCGCATCGCCCCGGGGCGAAACCCGAGAGGCAGATTTTTCCCCTTGCCCCGCCCTACCGCAACCGTGCCGCAGCCCGCGCCAGAATGCGCGCCCATGTCGTCTCCGCCGCCACGGCGTCATAGGACGCCCGCCCCGGCACCATGAAGCCGTGCTTGGCGCCCCCGATCACCACCACCTCATGCGCCACCCCGGCCCCCGCCAGGGCCGCCTCGATCGCCCCGGCCTGATCCGGCGTGATCAGATGATCCTGATCCCCCACGACATAGAGCACCTCCGCCCGGCGCCGTCCGATCTCCGGCGTCAGGGTGATCGTCGGCTCCGGCTGGCTCAGCGGAATATCCGCATTGGTGATCCAGCCGCCATAGACCGACACCGCCAGCGCCACGTCGAAATGCGCCGCGGCGAGATAGGCGACATGGCCCCCCGCGCTGAACCCGAGCAATGCAGTCCCGCCACCGCAATCCCCCCGCCCCGCCAGCGCCGCGAGCACAGCCCCGATATCCGCCAGAACCGTCTCGCGCCGCAACTCGCGCAACAAGGCGAGCCCCCGCGCCCGTCCCGCCTCATCCTCGGCCAGCACGGTATTCGGCGCGCTGCGATGATGCAGATCCGGCATCGCCACCAGATAGCCCGCCCGCGCCATCCGCGCCGCCGCCGCATGCATCGCAGGCGTCAACCCGAAGATCTCGGGGAACAGCAGGCAACAGGGCCGCCGCCCCTCCGCCGCCGCGCCCCGCATCACCACCACCCGCATCGGCCGAGCCACACCCGGCACGGCAACCTCGATCGCTTCCGTCACAACATCCTGTTCCATGCACAGCCTTTCGCCGACCCGCATGACACCTGCCCCCTCCCGCGCTATCATTCCAATATCAATTCGACCGACTTCAGGACCGCTTCGATATGAACCTGCAACGCTACCGCCATTTCCTCGCCGTGGTGGACGAAGGCAGCTTCGCCCGCGCCGCCCAAAGCCTCGGGATCAGCCAGCCGCCGCTCTCGCAATCCATCCGCCGCCTCGAACGCGACCTCGGCACTGCCCTGTTCGAACGCACGACCCAGCGCGTCACCCTCACCAAGGCGGGCCGCGCCTTCGCGCCCGAGGCGCGCATCACCCTCGCCGCCGCCGAGCGCGCGCAAAACCTCGCCCGCGCCGCAGGCACCGCCACCCCGCCCCTGCGCATAGGCTTCGTCTCGCTCGCCCTGTTCGAGACCCTGCCAAGGGTCCTGACCCTCGCCCGATCCCTCGGCATCGAGACCGAGATCACCTCCGCCACCACCAATGATCAGATCACCGCCCTCGCCGAAGGCCGCCTCGACCTTGGCTTCGTCACCCCACCCTTCGCGCCACACCCCCGCCTGCACTCCCACCTCATCGCCGATGAGCCCCTGATGCTCGCCATGGCCGGACAGCGACCCGGCCGCCGCAACCCCGCCGCCGCTCGCGGCGATCCACGACCGGCTGATCCTGTTCCCCCGAATGGCGGGGCCAGAACTGCACGACGCGATCCTCGCCCTGTTCCACGCCGCCGCCCTGCCGCCCCGGATCGTGGCCGAAAGCCCGGCCGACATGCTCGTCACCCTCGCGATGGTCGCCGCCGGCCTCGGCACCTCCTTCGTGCCCGCCGCCGTGGCCCGCAACCTGTCGGTCGTGGGCCTGCGCTTCCACCCCCTGCCCAAAGGCATCTCGCCCCCGACCTGGCCCATCGCGCTCGCGCACATGCCGCTCGCCGCCACCAGCCCCGCCGCCCGCCTGATCGCCGCCCTGCGTCACGACCAGCGCCCGCCCCCCTTGGCAGGGCAATCGCCCCCCGCTAGCCTCGCCCCATGATTGTGCCAGCCCTTCTCTTCCTGCTCTCCCTCGCCGGCATCGCCGTGGCCGAAACCCGGCCCGGCCTGACCGACCTCCTGCTGCTGGCCGGCCCCTGCGCGCTGGCCAGCCTGATCCTTCTGCTCCGCGCCCTCGCCCGCCGCCAAGCCAGACGCAAAAGCGCCGAAATGGATCGTCCTCGACGGCTCCAACGTGATGCACTGGAAAGGCAACACACCGATGCTCGCGACGGTGAAAGAGGTCGTCGACCACCTGACCGGCCTCGGCTACACGATCAGCGTGATCTTCGACGCCAATGCAGGCTACAAACTGCAGGGCAAATACCAGCGCGATGGCTCCCTCGGTCACCAGCTTGGCCTGCTGACCGATACCGGGTCCTGGTGGTCGACCAAGGCGACCCCCGCCGACCCCACCATCCTCGCCGCCGCCCGCCATCTCGGCGGCCGCATCGTCACCAATGACAAATTCCGCGACTGGGCCGGAACCAACCCCGAAGTCAACACCCCCGGCCACCTGATCCAAGGCGGCTACCGCGACGGCAAACTCTGGCTCGACCTCCCCGCCCCGTAGGGTGCGCAATCATTCCGCACCACCACACCGCGACCAAATCCCACCGCTTGGCGGCACCGCGAAAATCAGCTTGACTTAGAGCGCGCTCAAACACCTAGGCTCACCTGCGTCTTGATGAGAAGCAGGCATAATGAAAATCGGAACACTGGCGAAACGCAGCGGGCTGACGACCCATACGATCCGCTATTATGAGCGGATCGGGCTTCTGCCCCATGCCGATCGCGATGCCGGTGGGCGGCGCGACTATGACACGTCGATCCTGACCTGGATCGAATTTCTCGACCGCCTGAAAACCACCGGCATGCCAATTCGCGAAATGCTGCGCTACGCAAAGCTGCGCGAAACGGGCGCTGCGACAGCCGCCGAACGCCGCGCCCTGCTCGTGGCGCATCGCGCGGCGGTGCGCTCGCGCGTTGCCGAATTGCAGGCCTGCCTTCTTGTCCTTGACACCAAGATCGACAGCTACGTCGAACCTGCAAGAAGGACGCAAAACCATGATGACAGAAATTCACGAGACCGAGACGCGGCTCCAGCGCGGACGACGGGCGCTTGAGCGGATCGACGGACAGGCGGGCCAGAATGTGATCGACGCCTTGGCCGCAATCGCCCCCGATTTCGCAACCTACGTCTTCGAGTTCCCCTTCGGCGACATCTATTCGCGCCCCGGCCTGTCGCTGCGAGACCGCGAAATCGCCACCATCGCGGCGCTTGCCGCCATGGGCACCGCACAGCCGCAGCTCAAAGTGCATATCGAGGCGGGGCTCAACGTGGGTCTTACGCAAAGCGAGATCACCGAGATCCTGATGCAAATGGCGGTCTACGCCGGCTTTCCCTCTGCCCTGAACGGGCTTTTCGCCGCGAAAGAGGTGTTTGCGAACCGCCAATCCCCCTCCGGCGAGAGTGTCCCGGCATAACGCCTCCCGGCCCGGATCATCCGCAGCAGCGGCCCGGGCCGCGCCATCCCCAGCCGCACGGCCCTCCTTCAGTATGATGCGATAGATCGCCCCACACTGCCGGATCGGCACCCACATGAAGGGACGCACCCCACTGCTGAGCCCCCACCTCCCTTGCGCCCTCCCTTAGGGCAGGGTTCACCCCGCTCCCCCTTCCCCCCCTCCGCCCCTTCGCCTAGTCTTCCCCCGAACCAGCAGCGGGGGCACAGGGCATGGACAGCAGGATCGGCGTCATCGGCGGCTCGGGGGTCTACGACATCGACGGGCTCGAGGGGGCCGAATGGGTCGCCATCGAGACCCCCTGGGGCGACCCCTCGGACCAGATCCTGACCGGCACCCTCGGCGGCGTCCCGATGGCCTTCCTGCCGCGCCACGGCCGGGGCCATGTCCACACCCCCACCTCGGTCCCCTACCGCGCCAATATCGATGCGCTGAAACGGCTCGGCGTCACCGACATCATCTCGGTCTCCGCCTGCGGGAGCTTCCGCGAAGAAATGGCGCCCGGCGATTTCGTCCTCATCGACCAGTTCATCGACCGCACCTTCGCGCGCGAGAAATCCTTCTTCGGCCCCGGCTGCGTCGCCCATGTCGCCCTCGCCCACCCGACCTGCGCGCGGCTCTCGGCGGCCTGCCTCGCCGCCGCGCTCGATGCCGGCATCACCGTGCATGACGGCGGCACCTACCTCGCGATGGAGGGGCCGCAGTTCTCCACCCTCGCCGAAATCCCGCATGTACCGAGAGACCTGGGGCGCCGATGTCATCGGCATGACCAACATGCCCGAGGCCAAACTCGCGCGCGAGGCCGAGCTCTGCTACGCCTCGGTCGCCATGGTCACCGATTACGACTGCTGGCACCCCGACCACGGCGCGGTCGATGTGGCCACCGTCATAGCCACCCTCACCGCCAATGCCGACCGCGCCCGCACGCCTGGTCCGCGCCCTGCCCGCGCTCCTCGGCCCCGTTCATCCGACCTGCCCCAACGGCTGCGACCACGCCCTCGACTACGCCCTGATGACCGCCCCCGCGAAACGCGACCCCGCCCTTCTGGCAAGGCTCGACGCCGTCGCAGGCCGCGTCCTCGGGTGACAGGCAGGCAAAAGACAGGCGCACAAGTCCTCCTGCTCGGCGCCGACGGCTTCATCGGCCGCCAGATCGCGGCCAGCCTGCGCGCCGCCGGATACCAGCCGCTCTGCTCGGCCCGCCGCACCTCCCGCCTCGCCGCGATGGGCTATGACACGCTTGCCGCCGACCTGACCGACCCGGCCACCCATGACCCTGCCTTCTGGCGGCCCCAGCTTGCCCGCTGCGCCCATGTGGTCAACGCCGCGGGCCTGCTGACCGGCAGCCCCACCGCCTTCGACGCGGTCCATGCCAAAGCCCCCGCGGCGGTCTATGCCGCCCTGCCCGGCACCGCCACCGGCGTCCTGATCTCCGCCATCGGGATCGAGGCCGACACACCCTTCGCCCGGGCCCGCAGGCAGGGCGAAGCCACCGCCCGCGCCGCGCCGATCCCGATCACCCTGCTGCGCCCCGGCCTCGTGTCGCCGAAACCTCCTATGGTGGCACCTCGCTGCTGCGCGCGCTGGCCGCCCTGCCCTTCCGGCTGCCCGTCGTCGGCACTGGCGCGCAGATCTTCAACCCGATCCACGCCGCAGACCTCGCGGCCATCGTCATCGGCTGCCTGCAAACCCCGCCACCCCCGACCGCTTACGAGGTCGGCGGCCCCGAACGCCTGACCCAGTCCGAACTCGCCGCCGCCCTCCGCGCCTGGCTCGGCCTGAGGCCGGTGCCGATCCTCGCCCTGCCCCTGCCCCTCGCCCGAGGCCTTGGAAGGATCGGCGACCTCCTGCGCCTCGGCCCGATCTCCTCCACCGCCCTGGCCCAGCTCGAAGCCGGCGTCGCCAGCACCCCCGCAGCCCTCCTGCCCAAACCCCGGGGGCTGACCGAGATCCTCGCCACCCGTCCCGCAGGCACCCAGGACCTCTGGCAGGCCCGCCTCTACCTGCTGAAACCGGCCATCCGGCTGACCCTCGCAGCCCTCTGGCTCGCCTCGGGACTGATCGGCCTGCTGACCCCTGCGGCAACGTTCCTGCCCGCTTTCCCCGACCTGCCCGCCCGGCCGCTGATCCTCCTCGCCCGCCTCGGTGGCGCGGCTGACCTGATGCTCGCGCTGGCCCTGCTGCGCGACTGGCGCCCCCGCGCCACCGCCCTCGCCCAGCTTGCCCTCGTCACCGCCTATACCCTTGGCCTCACCCTGCTGGCCCCGGCGCTCTGGCTCCTGCCCTTCGGCGGCCTGCTGAAGAACCTGCCCATCCTGCTGCTTCTGCTGACCCACCTCGCGCTGGTCGAGGAACGCTGATGGAGGCCTACCTCCTTGCCAAATGGCTGCATATCCTGTCCTCCACCCTGCTCTTCGGCACCGGCCTCGGCACCGCCTTCCAGATGGTCATGGCGATGCGGACCGGGCGGGTCGAAACCATCGCCTCGGTCGCCTCCGCCGTGGTGCTGGCAGACTGGCTCTTCACCCTTCCCGCGGGCATCGCGCAGCCGCTGACCGGCGCCTGGCTGATCGCGCTGCAGGGCTACGCCCCAGACGCGCCCTGGCTTCTCGCCGCTTACGCGCTTTATGCGCTGGCCTTCGCCTGCTGGGCCCCCGTGGTCCTGCTGCAAATCCGCATCAGAAACCTCGCCATCCGCGCCCTTGCCGAAGGCACAGCCCTGCCCGATCAGGCGCGCCGCGCCTATCGCATCTGGTTCGCCCTCGGCTGGCCCGCCTTCGCCGCCCTTGTCGCGGTTTTCTGGCTCATGGTAACCAAGCCCGACCTCGGCTTCTGAAAGGCCCCCCTCCTCATGCCCAAGACCGTCAAGGATTACATCCGCACCATCGCCGACTTCCCGCATGAAGGGATCATGTTCCGCGATGTCACCACGCTCTTCGCCGATCCGCGCGGCTTCCGCATGGCGATCGACCAGCTCCTCCACCCCTATGCGGGCCAGCCGATCGACAAGGTGGTCGGGCTCGAGGCGCGCGGCTTCATCCTTGGCGGCGCCATCGCACACCAGCTCTCGCTCGGCTTCATCCCGATCCGCAAGAAGGGCAAACTGCCCGGCGCCACGATCTCGCAGGCCTATACCCTCGAATATGGCGAGGCGATCATGGAGATGCATGACGACGCCCTGCAACCCGGCGAACGCGTGCTGCTGGTCGATGACCTGCTCGCCACCGGCGGCACCGCCGAGGCCGGCATCCGCCTGATCGAACGCCTCGGCGCCTCGGTCACCGGCTGCGCCTTCGTCATCGACCTGCCCGAACTCGGCGGCCGCCGGAAACTCGAGGCGCTCGGCATGGATGTCCACGCGCTCTGCGCCTTCGAGGGGCACTAGCCACAGTGATTAGGGAAATCGAAAGCGAATCGCCCTAGCCTCAGCCCTGCCCGGTGCACCGGGCCCTATCTGCAAAAGCGCTGCTTGCAGAAGCGCTGCTTGCGGAACTGCTGCTGACCAAACAAATGACCCTCCAACTGCGCCCCATCGGTTCCCCACCGCTGGGGCGCATCCTTTTGCGCAGCCGGCCCGCACCCGGCTTGAGCCGCACCGCCATGCAGGATAAGCCACGCCGGACCAAGGAGAGTGTCGATGCCCGCAGTCCTGTCCACCGCCGATCCGGGGTTCGAACCCGCCTTCCGCGCGCTTCTCGCCGCCAAACGCGAAGACGCGGTCGATGTCGATGACGCGGTCGCCGCGATCATCGCGCAGGTCCGCGACGGCGGCGATGCCGCCCTGATCGCCCTGACCGAGCGTTTCGACCGGCTGCGCCTGACGCCCGAAACCCTCGCCTTCTCGCGCGCGGAGATCGACCAGCACATCGCCCGCGTCTCGCCCGAGGATCGCGCCGCCCTCGAACTCGCCGCCGAACGGATCCGCGCCTACCACATCCGCCAGCTGCCGGAAAACCAGAGCTGGACCGACCCCGACGGCGCCACCCTCGGCTGGCGCTGGACGCCGGTCTCGGCGGCCGGCCTCTATGTGCCCGGCGGCCTCGCCTCCTACCCGTCCTCGGTCCTGATGAACGCCGTCCCGGCCCGGGTCGCGGGCGTCCGGAACCTGGTGATCTGCGCGCCCACCCCGGACGGGCGGGCGAACCCGCTGGTCCTCCTTGCAGCCCGCCTTGCCGGGGTCGAGACGATCTACCGGATCGGCGGCGCCCAGGCCATCGCGGCGCTGGCCTACGGCACCGAAACCATCCAGGCGGTCGACAAGATCACCGGCCCCGGCAATGCCTATGTCGCCGCCGCCAAACGCCGCGTCTTCGGCCGCGTCGGCATCGACATGATCGCCGGACCCTCGGAAATCCTGATCATCGCCGACCGCGACAACGACCCCGACTGGATCGCGCTCGACCTGCTCAGCCAGGCCGAACATGACGAAAGCGCCCAGGCGATCCTGATCACCACCGACGCCGGCTTCGGCCAATCCGTCGCCGCCGCCGTCGCCAAACGCCTCGAGACCCTCGACCGCCGCGCCATCGCCGCCGCCAGCTGGCGCGACTTCGGCGCCATCATCACCGTCCGCGACCTTGCCGAGGCCGCCGCCCTGTCAGACCGCATCGCCCCCGAACACCTCGAACTTTGCGTCGAAGACCCCGAGGCGCTGTCGCATTCCATCACCCACGCCGGCGCGATCTTCCTCGGCGCATGGACGCCGGAGGCCATCGGCGATTACGTCGGCGGGCCGAACCACGTCCTGCCCACCGCGCGCTCGGCGCGGTTTTCCTCGGGCCTCAGCGTGATGGATTTCCTCAAACGCACCACCCTGGCGCGCATGACCCCGGAAGCGCTGCGCGCCATCGGCCCCGCCGCCGAACGCCTCGCCACCTCGGAAAGCCTTCAGGCGCATGGGCTCAGCGTCCGCGCAAGGCTCGACCGGCTGAACGATTGACGGCCTCGGGGCCCGCGCTCGCATGGTTTCATCGGGCCCGGAGGCCGGGGCAGATGCCGGTGGCGACCCTGCAAGAGATGCGGGCGCTCTGCCACGCCCATGTCGCGGCCTGTCGCACCGGCGACGCGCGCGGCTGCGCCGCGGCCTTCGCCGAGGCCGAGGAAACCGCCAAGGGGGTCTCGCTTTGCGTCTGTGATCGCGGCGCCGACGGATCCCGGCAAATCCGGATCTGCAGCCTGACCGCAACGGGACAAGGGTGATCCCCGGGAAAAATTGGCGACTTGCCTCATGGCCCTGTCTCGGGCATCACTCCACGGTTCACGCTGGAATGGACCGATGACCCGCATAAGCCATATCGCCATCGACGACACCGGCCTCGCTCCGCCCACGCCGGAGATCGAGCAGGAACGCAAGGTCGCCATCTTCGACCTGCTGGAAGACAACAGCTTCACCCTGCCCGCCCGCGAAGACCGCCCCAGCCCACCCGGCCCCTACCGCCTCAACCTCGCGATCCGCGAAGGCCGTCTGGTCTTCGACATCGCCTCGGAGGCCGAGCAGAAAGTGGGTGAGTTTCACCTCTCCCTCGGCCCCTTCCGGCAGGTCGTCAAAGACTACTTCCAGATCTGCCAAAGCTATTTCGAGGCCGTCAAACGCCTGCCCCCCTCCCAGATCGAGGCCATCGACATGGCCCGCCGCGGCATCCACAACGAAGGCGCCCGCGTCCTTCAGGAACGCCTCGAGGGCAAGGCAGAGGTTGACATCGACACCGCCCGCCGCCTCTTCACCCTGATCTGCGTCCTGCACTGGGGCTGAGCCTTGGACAAGAGTTCCTCATCGGTGCTGTTCTGCTGCGACCACAACGCGGTCCGCTCTCCCATGGCCGAGGGCCTGATGAAGCAGGCCTATGGCCACGCGATCTACGTCCAGTCCGCCGGCGTGAAGAACGATATGGAGATCGACGGCTTCGCCGTCGCCGTCTGTCAGGAACTTGGGATCGAACTGTCGCGCCACCGCTCCCGCTCGTTTGACGAGATGAAGGAATGGGGCGACGATCTCTCCGGCTTCGATCTGATCATCGCCCTCTCGCCCGCAAGCCAGCGCATGGCGCTGGAACTCACCCGCTACTACCACCTCGACGTCGAATACTGGCCGATCCTCGACCCGACCGGGCTGGGCGAAACCCGAGAGGCGAAACTCTCCGCCTACCGCCAGTCGCGCGATCAGATCCGCACCCGCATGCTGGCCCGCTTCGGCCCGCCCACCGTCCCCGCCGCCTGACCCCCGCACGGTCGCAAAAAGCCCGGCGCAGCCGCGCGCGACACGGCCCGCACAACTTGCCACTTTGGCCTTGAATTGTCCGCGCATCGGGCGCATTTACTGGCGCGCCTGCAAAACAAGGCAGGCAGCCCATAGCTGGAGTGACCATGGCCAAGGAAGAACTGCTCGAATTCCCCGGTATCGTGAAAGAACTCCTGCCGAATGCGACGTTCAGGGTCGAGCTGGAAAATGGCCATGAAATCATCGCACATACGGCAGGCAAGATGCGCAAGAACCGCATCCGCGTCCTCGCGGGCGACCAGGTTCAGGTCGAGATGACGCCCCTACGACCTGTCGAAGGGCCGCATCAACTACCGCTTCAAGTAGCCCATGCGGCTTATCCTAGGCTCCGCCAGCCCACGCCGGAGGGAGCTTCTGGCGCAGCTCGGGCTTGTGCCCGATGCCATCCTGCCCCCGGACATCAACGAAGACCCGGCGCGGGGCGAACTGCCCCGGCCCTATTGCGCCCGCATGGCGCGCGAAAAGGCCGCCGCCGTCCCGGCCGGGCCCGATGACATCGTGCTCTGCGCCGATACCACCGTGGCGCTCGGCCGCCGCATCCTCGGCAAACCGCGCGACGCCGGAGAAGCCGCCGAATTCCTGCTCGCGCTCGGCGGCCGCCGGCATCAGGTCATCACCGCCATCGCGGTGAAACGCGGCGACCGCCTCTGGGCGCGCGAAGTCGTGACCGACGGTGAAGATGAAGCGCCTGTCAGACGTCGAACTCAACGCCTACCTCGCCTCCGGCGAATGGCAGGGCAAGGCCGGGGCCTATGGCATCCAGGGCCGCGCCGGGGCCTTCATCCCCTGGATCTCCGGCTCCTTCACCGGCGTCGTCGGCCTGCCCGTGGCCGAAACCGCCGCCCTGCTCGCCGCGGCAGGCTACCCGGTCCACAGCATCGAAGGGGCCACGCCATGAAGGGCCGCGTCGATCGCCCTCGACCAGATCGCAGGCCGCGACGCCGCCGCGCTGATCGTCGACGGCCGCCTCGAAGACATCGCTGATCGACCCCGCCGAGGACGGCCCGCCGCTGCCCGGCGCGATCTACCGCGCCGTGGTCGACCGGCCGATGAAGGGCCAGGGCGGCGTCTTCGTCCGCCTGCCCGAAGGCTCCGGCTTCCTGCGGCAAGCCCAGGGCCTCGCCCCCGGCCAGCGCGTTCTGGTGCAGGTCACCGGCCACGCCGAGCCCGGCAAGGCCGTGCCGCGTCACCCTGCGCCTGCTGTTCAAATCCCGCTTCGCCATCGTCACCCCCGGCGCCCCCGGCCTGAACGTCTCGCGCCGGATCCACGACGAGGACCTGCGCGACCGACCTGACGCGCTCGCCACCGACCGCCATGGCAGGGCGCGCGCCGAAGACCTCGGCCTGATCCTCCGCTCCGCCGCCGCCACGGCCGAAGACGAAGAGCATCGCCGAAGACATCGCCGCCATGCGCAGCCTGGCCGAGGCGGTCCTCGCCGATCTCGACGGCGACCCCGAGCTGCTGGTCGACGGCCCCGGCGCCCAGGAAACCGCCTGGCGCGACTGGGCCGACCCCGAGCCGGACGAGGTGCTGCAGGACGCAGGCGGCTTCACCGCCCTCGGCGTGGCCGAGATGATCGACGCCGCTCTTGCCCCCCGCGTCCCCCTGCCCGGCGGCGCCAGCATGGTGATCGAACCCACCCGCGCCCTGGTCGCCGTCGATGTGAACACCGGCCCCGACACCTCGCCCGCCGCCGGCCTCAAGGCCAATATCGCCGCCGCCCGCGACCTGCCGCGCCAGCTTCGCCTGCGCGGCCTCGGCGGCCAGATCGTGGTCGATTTCGCCCCGATGCCGAAGAAGGACCGCGCCACCCTGGAACAGGTCCTGCGCGCCGCCTTCCGCTATGAGGGCGCCGAAACCAGCCTCGCCGGCTGGACCCCCCTCGGCCTTTACGAGATCCAGCGCAAGCGCGACCGGAGGCCCCTGACCGAGGCGCATGCCATGACCTGCCCGATCTGCGCCCGCGAAACCGACCCGAAATACCGCCCCTTCTGCTCGCGCCGCTGCGCCGACGTCGACCTCGGCCGCTGGCTCACCGGCGGCTACGCCATCCCCGGCGAGGCGCTGGAAGAGGACGACACCGCCCGCGACAGCGATGAAGGCGAAGACCGCGACCCGCCCCGCAAACCGCACTGACACAGCCCTGCGACGCCGCCCGCCTGCCACGCAAAATCCTCCCCGCGCGCCCGGTCCCGAATTCCCGAAACTTCCCTCTGGACACCCCATCCGCCTTGCCCTAAATACGCCCCACCCAAGGCCCAACAGCCTTCCCGTGCCCGGGTAGCTCAGGGGTAGAGCAGTGGATTGAAAATCCTCGTGTCGGTGGTTCGATTCCGCCCCTGGGCACCATTTCTCTGGCTTACCAACCAGGAAACCCCTTAAATCATTGATATCTCTGGGCCCGCTTCGGCAGGCCTTAGATTTTTGCCTCACATTTTGCCCCACAAGCGAGACGAAAAAAAGGGAAACTTCCCCTTCAAAAAAATCATGCTATTTTTCGAACTGTATTGGTCCGCTTTTAGAACTTCCATGACATTGGTAATGCGTGCCGCATTGCTCGCAATGGGCGGGGACCGGACACTGGCTGCGGTCGCGTGATCGTCACGTGCCACCTCGGAAAGCAGACCTTCGACCCCACGATGACGGTCGTGCTTCTGGCATTTACCTGAAGGGCGGAGAGCAGTCATTTGGCTCACGCAGGGTTGCGTCTTTGGCCGCCTATAGCGGCCATTCGGTGGAGCGGAGACAACTGGCATCGAACCCCCTCCGGGGCCCAACGCCTCGCAATACATGGAGGGCGCATTTTGCACACTCCACGTGGCTAATCTCGATGCCACCCACGTGCTGCAGATCCGCGACGGTGCGCTGGGGCGGCGTTTGATCCCAACACGTGGCCAGGCAACTGCCCCGGCCCCCTCAAGACCTATAACCGAACCTTGCCCTTCAACCTCATGCAAGCGACTTTCCGTCTGCGCCGAAGCGGTGGATCTTGTCGGCCTGCGGGTCAGGAAGACACGGTCGCCGTGGCGGACGTCGAATTCGCGATCGGCGCGCACGGTCATCGTGCCGAGACCATCGACCGCGACATGCAGGAAGGTGTCGGAGCCGAGGTGTTCCGAGACGCTGACCGTCCCGCCCCACTGGCCGGAGTCTTTCGACAGGGTGACATGTTCCGGGCGCACGCCGATGGTCTTGGCGTTCAGCTTGGCGGCATCCGCGCCTTCGACGAAGTTCATCTTGGGCGAGCCGATGAAGCCCGCCACGAAGATATTGGCGGGGCGTTTGTAGAGCTCGAGCGGGCTTCCCACCTGCTCGACCCGGCCGGCCTGCAGCACCACGATCTTGTCGGCCATGGTCATGGCCTCGACCTGATCATGGGTGACGTAGATCATCGTGGTCTTCAGCGTGTGGTGCAGCTCGGTGATTTCCAGCCGCATGTTGACGCGCAGCGCGGCATCGAGGTTCGACAGCGGTTCGTCGAACAGGAAGGCGGCCGGTTCGCGCACGATGGCGCGGCCGATGGCGACGCGCTGGCGCTGGCCGCCCGAGAGCTGGCCGGGGCGGCGTTCGAGGTAATCGGTCAGGTTCAGCACCTTGGCCGCCGCCGTCACGCGGCGTTCCTGTTCGGCGGCGTCCATCCCGGCCATCTTGAGCGGGAAGGAGATGTTCTTGCGCACCGACATATGCGGGTAGAGCGCATAGGACTGGAACACCATGGCAAGGCCGCGCTTGGCCGGCGGGGTCTGCGTCGCATTGACGCCGTCGATCTCGATCACGCCGCCGGACACGTCTTCCAGCCCCGCGATCAGGCGCAGCAGGGTGGATTTGCCGCAGCCCGAGGGGCCGTTTCCGCGCCGATTCCGCATCGTCACTTTCGCCCCTGACCCGCCTTTCGGCAACCGCAGCTTCTTCCCCAAACGCAGCCAGCACTGATCGTTGCAAGGCGCAACCAGACGGCCTGGCAAACCCTGCGTGCACAATTCAAGCTTTGCAGCCTCAGTCCGGCAGATGCCCCCCTGCGTCCGTCCCGCCACATGACTCCCGAAACCGCGGCCAGGCGAGAGCGAGGACGGCCCAGAGCCACGCCGATCCCGCGCGCGCTCTCCGCCGAGCACGATCGTCGACAAAACGCATGTCGGCCGCAAGGCGTTCGCGAAGCATATGCTCAATCGCAATTGGGTTCATGTCGTGGGTAGGATACATTGGCTTCGACCCTGTTTGCATTTCCACGAAACCAGCCTGCAATAGGCCCGCAATGGTGGGCGATCCCGGATCGTCAGAGCAATGCAAGATCGACGGCAATCGACTGCGCCACTTCTGGACGCGAGGCTGTGCGGCGTACCGAGCTTTCAGCGCGGCGACGGGGCAAGCGTCACCCTACCGCGAGCGACGCCATCAGGCGCTGCTTGCCTATCTCGCGTTACATCCCAGCACGACGCTCTCGCGGGACCGGCTGGTCGGACTGTTCTGGCCAGGTTCGACCGAGGAGTCCGGTCGGGCGAACCTACGGCAGGCGCTGAGCAGTATCCGCAAGGCGCTTGGCCCCGAGGCCGGTGAATTGATCGTAGCGTCCAGAGACAGGGTGGCGATCCGGCGGGACGGACTGGCAACCGACCTGCAATCGCTCCAAAGCGCGGCGACGGCGCCGCATGATGCAGCACACCCGCTGCCGTCCGAAAATATCTTCCTCGAGGGCCTCGCGGGGTTTTCTCCGGAGTTCGACACTTGGCGCGCCGCCGAACAGGCGCGCGTCTCGGACCTCTTGCGCGAATGCCTTGCCAACCGCGTTGAGCCTGCCCTGGCAGAGCGCCGCTTCGGCGACGCGGCGATGCTGCTGGCCCGCGCGCTGGAGATCGAGCCGCTGGACGAAGCGGCGAACCGTGGCCTGATGCGGCTGCATCTGGCACAGGACGATCGGGCGAAGCCCTACGCCAGTTCGACCGACTGCGGTCTTTGCTGGAGGTCGAGCTTGGCGAGAGCCCGGAGCAGGAAACGCTGGACCTCGCCAAGGCGATCAGGGCGCGGCGCCGCGCCCCGCCGCCGCCTTCCGGCAGTCCGGTCTCCGGAGCGCACGAAGTGCACAACCAGCCTGGGATGACCGCCTCCCTCGCCCCTGTCGCAGGCGGCACCCACCTGCCGGTGACGTGCTACGCCAGATCCGGACAGCACAGCATCGCCTATCAGGTCTCAGGGCACGGGCCTATCGATCTCATCTACGTCCAGGGCTGGGTCTCAAATATTGATTTTGCCTGGACGCATCCTGCCCTGGCGAAAATGTTCGACCGGCTCGGCGCCTTCGCGCGACTGATCCGCTTCGACAAGCGCGGCACCGGCCTGTCGGACCGTGACGTAGGGCTGCCGACGCTTGAGGAGCGTATGGAGGATCTGACCGCGGTGATGGACGCTGCGGGCTCCCGTGGCCGTGCTTTTGGGCACTTCGGAAGGCGGCAATCTCTGCATGCTCTTCGCCGCGGCCCACCCCGAACGGGCTGCAGCGCTGGTGCTCTTTGGCGCCTACGCCAAGGGGCTTTGGTCGGCGGACTACCCCTGGGCCAAGACCGAGCCGCAACTTGAACTGGAGCTTGCCGCCATTGCCCGCGAATGGGGCGGCCCCTTCGATCTGGCCAAAGGCGCGCCGAGTTTTGCCGGTGACGCGGCCGAGCGGAACTGGTTCGCCGCCTATTGCCGCGCCTCGGCAAGCCCGCACGATGCTATCTGGCTCTGGCGGTGGGGCGCCGAGATCGACCAGCGGGCCCTGCTGTCGGCGATCGGGGTGCCGACGCTTGTCCTGCATCGCACCGGCGACCGCTGGGTGCATATCGAAGAGGGGCGCTTCCTCGCCGAACGGATCGCCGGCGCCCGGATCGTCGAGTTTCCGGGCGAGGACCACCTGCTTTGGGCGGGGGACAATGATCGCATCATCCGAGAAATCGAAAGGCTCGTCGCGTCCTTGCCCGGTCTTCCGGCGCCGGAGCGGGTGCTGACGACCATCCTTGCCGGAAGATTGGACGGATTGGTGGCAACGCAGTCCGAACCCGCGACGATTGCCGGTTCGACCCGCAGCATGACGTCGTCCGGTACGGCGGCACCTGGCATGGATCAACCGGCCGCGCGATCCCGCAAGGTTCGATCGGCCAGGTGCGGCGATCGCCTGTGCGATGGCCTTCGTGATCGCTGCCGAGCGCAGGACTTCCGTGCCGGGTCGGCATCCACACCGGTGGAGCCCGAAAGGGATGGTCGATCGGGCCGGTCCCGCGCTACAGATTGCCGGTCAACTGGTGCGTCGCGCACGGCAGTCGGAAATCCTCGTCTCGCAGACGGTCCGCGACATCGTTGTCGGCACAGAGATCGTTCTTCAGGGGTGCGGCGAGGCGCAATTTGCCGACATTGCGGGACGTTGGCAGGTCTACACCGTTTGCGCCGGAGGCTCCCATTAATCTTGCGGCCTTCATTCTTCCGGCGGCGATTGATCCGCTGCTTGTCATCGAGTTCGTTGCTTATGGCGTCGCAATCCTATTGTTGCAGCTCTCCGAAGAGGTGCTGACGCGCGTGCGGATCGGGGATGCATGGGCGATTTCCTACGCCCGGGCCGGGATCGCCGTGCTACTGTTGCTGAGCGCGTTCTCGGAGACGATCGTGTCGGTCGCGATGGCCGATGGCCGCAGGTGCAGGGGTAACCCTGAGCGACCGTTTTGGGAGCCGATTTTCGAGTCCGGGGAAGGAAACTGCCAGTGGACGGGGACTTCACATCCCGATGATCGCTCGAGGCTCCAGCAGAGCGTCCAGACCGTAACTGCCGATCTCCCGCCCAAGGCCGGACTGGCGGAATCCGCCGAAGGGGGCACTCGGGTCATGTGAGGCCCCATTGATCAAGACCCGGCCCGAAAACAGTCGGCTTGCGACCTCCTGCGCATGTTCCGTGCTGCCCGAGAAGACGTAGTTCTGCAGGCCATAGTCCGTGTCGTTAGCTATCGCGATGGCCTCCTCTTCGTCCCGGTAGCCCAGCAGGCACAGAACCGGGCCGAAAATCTCCTCGCGGGCAATACGCATGTCGTTGCTTACGTCGGAAAAGACCGTCGGTTTCACGAAATACCCCTTGTCGAGCCCATCGGGCCGCCTGCGCCACCGGTGACGATCCGGGCACCCTCCGCCACACCGACGGATCCAATTCTGCACGCGGTCCCAATGCGTTGGTCGCCATCGGGCCGAGTATGACCGAGGGATCAGACGGATTGCCTACATGCAGGCTATCCACTTCGAGCCGCACAAGCCGTTCCACCTCTGCCAGCCGCCCCTGCGGAACGAGAATGCGGCTGCCCGCGACGCAGGCCTGCCCGGAATTCAGAGGCCGGCCCGCAGCGCCGCGGGGACGGCCGTTGCAAGGTCTGCGTCCTCGAGCAGGATCGTCGCGCCCTTGCCTCCGAGTTCCAGCACCAGGCGTTTCATCGTCTCCAGCGCGCTGCGCTGCACGATGCCGTGCCCCCGCGTTCGACCCTGTGAAGCTGACCGAGGCGATATCCGGGTGCGCGGTCAGGACGGCACCCACCTCGGGTCCGGTGCCGGTCACGACGTTGAAGACACCCTCCGGCAATCCGGCGCCGTGCAGGATGCGGGTCAGAACCTGGGTCTGCAGGGCGCTTTGCTCGGCGGGTTTGATGACAAGGCTTGTGCCAGTGCCGATCGCATGCGCGAGCTTTGTCGCGATGAATCCGTAGTTGCTGTTCCATGGCGTGATCGCGGCCAGGACGCCGGGCGACAGCATCTGGACCGAGGCGCGCCCGACCTGCCGCTCGAAGTCATAGTCGTCAACGGCTTCGGCCATTCGCTCAAAGACCGAGGCGGTGTTCTCGACCGAGAAGCTGGCGAACTGCGCGGGCGCACCGTATTCCTGCGTCATCGCCTCGGTCATCGGGGTGCCAGCCTTGCGAATGGCCGCGGCGAGACTTCGCAGCATCCCGATCCGCTCGGGCTTGCCGGTCGCTGCCATCACCGGCTGGCTGCGAACGGCCGCGGCGACGGCGCGCCGTGCGTCCTCCGCATCGGCAAGACGGACATGGGCAAAGGTTTTCTCGGTCGATGGATTGATCAGCGCCATGCGCTCTGTCCCATGCGGCGTCACGAAGGCACCGTCGATGTAGATCTGGTCGATATCGGTCATCGTCTTCTCCTGTTTGGTGATGATCGCGATATGCACCCGGGAGTTTGTTCCGATAAGCTGCTCGGATACTTTTAGCCTGATAAGGAGTTCTGCGCAATGAACGGGACGAGCCTTGCCGATCTCCGGGCTGTGCTGGCCGTGGCGCGCCATGGCGGGTTCCGCGCCGCGGCGCGCGATCTGGGTGTTGCATCCTCCGGTCTCAGCCAGGCCGTTGCCGGGTTGGAGAGCCGGCTGGGTGTCCGCCTGTTCAACCGCACGACGCGGAGTGTCTCCCTGACCGAGGCCGGGCAGCGCTTCGTTGCCGAAATCCTGCCGGCGGTCGGTGCCATCGACACCGCGATCGACAACGCCGGGGATACGTCAACGCAGGTGTCGGGGCTCCTGCGGCTGAATATGGCACTGGGGGCGGCAAGGTTCCTGCTGAGAGGCGCGGTCCTGGTCTATCTGCATCGTCATCCGCAGATGCAGCTGGAGCTTCTGACCGAAGGCAACCTGATCGACGTGATTGGTGAGGGTTTCGATGCAGGGATCCGTATGCGGTCGCTCGTGCCGCTGGACATGATCGCCGTGCCGATATTCCGGGAGATGCGATCCGCCGTTGTGGCGGCCCCGGAGTATCTTTCCGAGCGTGGGGTCCCCCAGACGCCGCATGATCTGCGCGACCACACCTGCATCCGGGCACGACTGCCCTCGGGCCGATATTATCACTGGGAGTTCAGCCAGCAGGGCCAAGACTTGCGCCTGGACGTTCCCGGACGGCTGATCCTCGACGAAAGCGACCTCATGCGTCAGGCGGCATTGGCCGGCGCAGGCCTTGCTTACCTGTCGGAAACCGCGGTCGCCGCAGACCTCGAAAGCGGGGCGCTGGTTGAAGTTCTGGCCGAATGGCTGCCCGCGGAAGAGGGGTTGTGCCTCTACTATCCGGGGCACCGACATGTGCCGGCGAAGCTCACCGCCTTTGTCGGTATTGCGAGAATTCAGCCGGCGACAGACTGGGCGGGGGTGACGTTCCGCTACCGATTTCTCAACCGGACGCCTAAGGTTCCGCCCCGTGGGCTGTGGAGCGTCTTGGTGGTTCCGCGAGATGACGTTTAGCGCCTACAATTGCTGCGCTTGGAACTGAAAGACCGGATTGGGCATGCCGCATCGCGGCATTCGGACCGGGGCCGAATGACGGGATTGGGCCGCTTGCTGACTGGCAGTCTCCAGCAACCCAACCCGGTTGAAGCGGACATTCATGAAAGCGGCGCCCTGACGGCGCTTCCGGCCCTGAGCTGTCGTTCATGTCCGGCGCAGCATCAGTCCTGGGCCAGCCCAAAGCTGCCGGACGTGCACGGCGAAGCATGGTGAGTGGCGCGGTTACGAAGGGCGGCTTTCGGATACAGCCATGTCCCTATGTGTCCGTTGTAGGGACGGGCCATTCAAGGAGCGC
>CAWIOC010000010.1:0-75839 GCA_963837565.1 uncultured Pseudomonadota bacterium | reverse complement strand
GCGAACGCAGTAGTTGTGCACTCACGCACCATGAACAGTGGCAAGTTCGAGACCCGCCTCATTGGTTGTGCGATTAGTGAGGAGTTCGAGCGCCGAGGCCAGCTCTACACGGGCCGCCATTGGTGGGGAGCCGACGACGCCGGCGCACCCGTTCCCGCAACCGGGAAGCAAGCGGAAGACATCGCAACGAGCATCGGTATGCCGGCGTTCGAAGACGATGAGATGGGGACGAACATCCTGATCGTCGCTCCTGATCTCGGCGGGCGGACGTACGAGCAGGCGATGACCTTCATCGCAGAGTCTGTGACGTGGCATCTCTGGCCGAGTCGTAGTTGTCCGCCACTTCGGGCGTCACGCCCAGCGCGTGACAGACGTCGCGGGTCATTTGCGGGCGGTTCAGCGTGTAGAAATGCAGATCGTCGACGCCGCCCTGCATCAGCTGTCGCAGAGTTCGGTGCAGAGCGCGGTGGCCAGCAGCTCCTCGCGGCCGTCGCGGGTGGCCTTGTCGAAAGCCTCATCCATCCAGGCGGGGATCTGGGTGCCGCAGCGGGCGGCGAATTTGCTTGGACGCCTTCCCAGTTCTCGATCGGCAGGATGCCGGGCATGATCGGCGCGTCGATGCCCGCCTTCACGCAGGCATCGCGGAAGCGGAAGAAGGTCTCGGCCTCGAAGAAGAACTGCGTGATCGCCGAGGCTGGCGCCGGCGTCGATCTTGCGCTTCAGCCAGGCGACATCCGGCCGGTGATCCGCCGCCTCGGGATGCGGCTCGGGATAGGCGCCGACGCGGAGGTTGAATTTGCCGGTCTCGGCCAGCGCCTCGATCAGCTCGACCGAATTGGCAAAGCCTCTCGGGATGGGGGTGAAACGCGTCCTGCGCCCTTCGGCGCATCGCCGCGCAGGGCGACGATTTCGGTCACGCCGGCATCGGCATAGGATCTCAGCGATCTCCAGGGTTTCGGCGCGGCTCGCATCGACGCAGGTCAGATGCGCCGCGACGTTCAGCCCGGTCGTCTTGCCGATCGTCGTCACCGCCTCATGGGTCAGCTTGCGGGTGGTGCCGCCGGCGCCATAGGTGACCGAGACGAAGCCGGGCTTCAGCGGCGCCAGCATCTGCACGGTTTCCCACAGCCGAAAGCTCGCCTCCAGCGTCTGGGGCGGGAAGAATTCGAAGGAATACGCGCGGGTGGGACATCGGGAGGTCTCCTGTTCTGATCCCCTTGTCGCATGCTGGGCAATGTGAGACAAATTCATAATCTTCAACACCATTATGAGGATCATCGCAGGATGCATCTGGAATTCCGGCATCTCCGCACGATCAAGGCGATCCATGATGCGGGCGGACTGGCCCGGGCAGCGGATATGATGAACATGACGCAGAGCGCTTTGTCGCATCAGATCAAGGGGTTGGAGGAGCAGGCGGGGGTAGAGCTGTTCGTGCGGCGGTCCAAGCCTTTGAAACTGTCGGCGGCGGGGATGCGGCTGTTGCGGGTGGCGGAGCGGGTCCTGCCGGAGATCGATGCGCTGGGCGAGGAATTTCGCGCCTTGCAGGCCGGCAAGCAGGGGCGGTTGCATATCGCGATCGAATGTCACGCCTGTTTTGACTGGCTTTTCCCGGTGCTGGAGACAGTTCCGCCGCAGTCCTGGCCCGATATCGATGTGGATATCCGCCCGGGGCTCGCCTTTGAGGCGCTGCCGGCGCTGATGCGCGAGGAGGTGGACCTTGTCGTCTCCTCCGATCCGGAGGATCTGCCGGGGTCGTCTTCAACCCGCTTGTTCGATTATGCGCCGGTCTTCGTGGCCTCAAGCCAGCACCCTCTGGCCGCAAAACCCTTTGTTGTTGCAGAGGATTTTCGCGATCAGCTGCTGATCACCTATCCGGTGGACCGGGCACGGCTGGACATATTTTCCGAGCTTCTGACGCCCGCCAAGGTCGAGCCCCGGGCGGTGCGGCAGGTGGAGTTGACGGCGGTGATCCTGATGCTGGTGGCGGCCAATCGGGGGGTGGCGGTGCTGCCCGACTGGGTGGTGCGGGATGTGAAATACCACTCGGATTACGTCACCCGGCCGGTGACGGAAAAGGGGCTGGTCAAGCGGCTTTATGCGGCGACACGGGCGGAGGATGCGGTGCTGCCATATATTGCCAATTTCTTAAGATTGGGCCGGACCGAGCCGGTGAAACTGCAAAGAGTGTAGCGAAATCGGGCAAAAAGCACTTGTCCGGTTCATGCCCGTTTTGTGCACGATCTTGTGCGGGTTAACGCGGCGTTCGGTGGTTTGGGCGTGCGCGCACGGGTTGGGGCGGTTTTGAGGGGTTTTGTGCGTGGGTGGCGGTCCGCTTGTGGCGGTGCGCAATGAATGCGCACCCTACGGGGGAGGGGCCGGTGCGGTGCGTGGGTGTTGGGGCGCGTGTGGCGGTGCGTGGGGGTTGGGGCGCAATGAAAGCGCACCCTACGGGCTTGAGGCATGCGCCCTGCGGCGCGCCCCCTTCACATCCGCGCGCAAGGGTCCTATACGCTCGCGCTGATCCCGAAGGAGCCATCCGATGCAAGGCAGTGCTAACCTCAACCTGATGATCAAGGCGGCCCGCAAGGCGGGCCGGTCTCTGGTGAAGGACTTCCGCGAGGTGGAGAACCTGCAGGTGTCGTCGAAAGGGCCGGGGGATTTCGTCTCGAAGGCGGATTTCGCGGCGGAGAAGATCATCCGTGACGAGCTGATGGGGGGCCGTCCGACCTATGGCTGGGTCGGCGAGGAAAGCGAGGCGGTCGAGGGCGCGGACCCGACGCGGCGCTGGATCGTCGATCCGCTCGACGGGACGACGAATTTTCTGCACGGTCTGCCGCATTGGGCGGTGTCGATCGCGCTCGAGCACAAGGGCGAGATCGTCGCCGGCGTGATCTTTGACGCGGCCAAGGACGAGATGTTCGTGGCCGAGAAGGGCAACGGCGCCTGGATGAACGAGCAGCCGCCTGCGGGTCTCGGGCCGGGGCCGGATGATCGACTGCATCTTCGCGACCGGCGTGCCTTTTGCCGGCCGGCCGGCCTTGCCCACGGTGCTGCGTGACCTTGGCCGGCTGATGCCGGCCTGTGCCGGGGTGCGGCGCTGGGGGGCGGCGTCGCTCGACCTCGCCTATGTCGCGGCGGGGCGCTACGACGGCTATTGGGAGCGCGGCATCAACGCCTGGGACATCGCGGCCGGGCTGATCCTGGTGCGTGAGGCGGGCGGCATGGTCGCAGCGGCGCGCGAGGGCCAGGACGCGCTGGAAAGCGGATCGGTGATCGCCGGGAATGACCAGATCTTCCCGAGCTTCGCGAAGGTCCTGCGCGAGGAGTGAGACCGGTCCCGGCCCTCTGGGATCCTCGTCGCGAGATCATTTCAAGCGGAGAGGCCGTAGCGCGGCGGCCGGGGCGAGGGCCTCTGGCTGTCGCGGCGCGGCCCGGGGGGGGTTGCCGGAGATCCGAGAGAGGCGCCTGCGGCGCCGCTGCTTTTTCTCGCCTGCGCCGCGGGGCGGCCTCGGCTCGGGCCTGCCTCCGGCGGGGATATTTGCGAACGGAAGAATTGCGAGGCCGGGCCTCAGCCGGGGGGCAGGGTTTTTGCGACCTGATCGCGCAGCGCGCGGAGGTCGGCGATGGTCGCCTCAAGCTCCCGCAGCTGGGTGGTGAGCACGCCGAGCTGGCGGTCGGCAAGTTCGATCCAGGCGGTCATCTGCGGTTCGGTGTCCTGCTTGCCGTAGCGATCGAGCCATTGCCGAATCTCCTCGAGCGAGAAGCCGAAGCGGCGGCCGCGCAGGATCAGGGTCATCCGGGCGATCTCTCTGGCGCCATAGAAGCGGGCGCGGCCGTCTTTGATCGGGGCCAGGAGTTCGATGTATTCGTAATAGCGCAGGGTCCGGGGCGTCACGTCGAAGCGGGCGCACATCTCCTTGAAGCTGATCGGCTCGTCTGACATCGCGCGGCTCTCCCTTGCGGCAAGGGTAGTGCGAAGGGCGGGGGGGTGCAATCGGGCGTTGGGCGGATTGGCCCTTGCGGGGCGACGGGTGCGGGGGGATATCTTGGGCGGGTCCTGGCAGGTTTCGGGCAGGTCTTGGGCAGGGCAGGTGGGATGACGCGGACACGCGACGAGATAGCACAGCATTTCATTGAGGCCATTCCCCATGCCCGCGCGCTGGGGATGCGGCTTGACGCGATCGACGAGGGCGTGGCGCGGATGTCGATGGGCTATGACGCGCGCCTGGTCGGCGATCCGGCGAGCGGGGTGATCCACGGCGGGGCGGTCTTCGCGCTGATGGATACCTGCTGCGGGGCGGCGGTGATGAGCCATCCGGCAGGGGCGGGCGGCACCGCCACGATCGATCTGCGGATCGACTACATGCGGCCCGCGGTGCCGGGGCAGCGGATCCGGGCGCGGGCGGAGTGTTACCATGTCACCCGGGCGGTGGCCTTCGTGCGGGCGGTGGCGATGGATGATGAGGAGGAGATGCCGGTGGCAAGCGCGGTCGGGACCTTTACCGTCGTGCCGGGGCCGGCGGCATGAGGCCGCCGAAGCCGCCGCCGGAGTCGGTGCAGGTGGTCAAGACGCGGCGCGATGCGGCGTTGCGGCTGCTGGCCGGGGGGATTCCCTATGCGCAGTTCCTCGGCGTGAGTTTCGACCGCAGGGGGGACGAGCTGACCGCGATGCTGCCGTTCTCGGACCAGCTGATCGGCAATCCGCTGTTGCCGGCGCTGCATGGCGGGGCGACGGCGGCGTTTCTGGAGGTGACGGCGGTGGTGGAACTGGCCTGGGCGGCGCTCTGGGAGGATATGGAGAGCGGGCGGCTCGACCCTGCCGGGCTGGCGCCGGGCTGGATGCCGCGGCTGCCGAAGACGATCGATTTCACGGTGGATTACCTGCGCTCCGGCCTGCCGCGGGACGCCTATGCGCGGGCCCGGGTGAACCGCTCGGGGCGGCGCTATGCCAGTGTCCATGTCGAGGCCTGGCAGGACAATCGGGCGCGGCTTTATGCGCAGGCGACGGGGCATTTCCTGATGCCGGCGCGCGATGAGTGACGTGGCGATGAAGGATGGACCGCTGCGCCCGGCGCTGCTCAGCCATCGCAGGGTGCTGCGGATCGCGCTGCCGATCGTGCTGTCGAATGCGACGGTGCCCTTGCTGGGCCTCGTCGACACCGGGGTGGTGGGGCAGCTCGGGCAGGCGGCGCCGATCGGGGCGGTCGGGGTGGGCGCGGTGGTGCTGGCCACGGTCTACTGGATCTTCGGGTTCCTCCGGATGGGGACCTCGGGCATGGTGGCGCAGGCGCGCGGCGCGGGGGATGAGGCCGAGACCGGCGCGATCCTGATGCGGGCGCTGATGATCGGGGCGCTGGCCGGGCTGGCGGCGATCGTGCTGCAGGGCGTGCTGTTCTGGGCGGCGTTCAAGGTCGCCCCGGCCTCGGCCGAGGTCGAGCGGCTGGCGCGGCAGTATCTTTCGGTGCGGGTCTGGGGCGCGCCGGCGACGATCTGCCTTTACGCGGTGACCGGCTGGCTGATCGCGCAGGAGAGGACGCGCGGCGTGCTGCTGCTGCAGCTCTGGATGAACCTGGTGAACATCGGGCTGGATCTGTGGTTCGTGCTGGGCATCGGCTGGGGCGTGCGCGGGGTGGCAAGCGCCACGCTGAGCGCCGAATGGACCGGGCTGGCGCTGGGGCTCTGGCTTTGCCGGAGCGCCTTCGCGCGGCGATCAGTGGCGCGACTGGGCGCGGGTCTTCGACCGGGCGCGGCTGCGGCTGATGCTGCGGGTGAACAGCGATATCATGCTGCGCTCGGTGCTGTTGCAGGGCTGTTTCACCGCCTTTGTGTTTCTCGGCGCCGGGTTTGGCGACACGACGCTGGCCGCCAATCAGGTGCTGATGCAGTTTGTCGAGGTCACCGCCTTTGCGCTCGACGGCTTCGCCTTTGCGGCGGAATCGCTGGTCGGCCAGGCGGTGGGGGCGCGGTCGGTGCCGAGCCTGCGGCGGGCGGCGCTGTTGACCAGCGAATGGGGTGTCGGTGGCGCGCTGCTGCTGGCGGCGGTGTTTGCGGGCTTCGGGCCCGCGATCATCGACGTGATGGCGCGCGATGCGGCGGTGCGGGCTTCGGCGCGCGACTTTCTGCCCTGGGTCGTGGCGGCGCCGGTGCTGGGGGTGGCGAGCTGGATGTTCGATGGCATCTATATCGGCGCGACCCAGACCCGGACGATGCGCAATGCGATGGCGATCTCGGTGGCGGTCTATGTCGTGGCGCTGGTCGGGCTGCTGCCGGTCTGGCAGAACGCGGGGCTATGGGGCGCGCTGATGGTGCTGAACGTGACCCGGGGGGTGACGATGGCGGTCTATTATCCTTCGGTGGAGCGGCTGGCGGCGTAGCGGGACCTATGCCTCGGGTGGTTCGCCGCCGAAGCGCTGCCAGAAGTCGGCGCCGTCGTTCAGTCTTGGAAAGGGGGAGTCCGGCACCGGCACCCTGAGGAAGCGGCAGAGCGGTGCCCAGCCGTCGCCCAGGGCGAAGACCAGAAGCCGTTCGGCCGGGACGGCGGCGCGGACATCCGCGAGCTGGCGGTGGAATGCCGCGATGGCCGTGTCGCGGTCGCGCATCTCGGGGTCGATGCCACGGCGGATCATCACCTGTTTCATCGTATCGAGCGTCTCGGCCACGGTCCCTGGCAGGGGCATCTGCGGATAGAGCCGCCGCAGCTTGCCGACAGTGCGCGCGTAGGAGGTGTACCAGGCCTCGGCCGGGCGCGTGCTGAAGACGATGCGGGCCTCAGGGAAGGCGGCGACGAGGTCGCGCCAGACATGCGCGCCGGGCCAGTCGATCTGCGACCGGAAGCCTGCGAAGACCTCGTGCCAGTCGACTGTGCCGCCGGCGGCAAGGGTCTTCCAGAAGGCCAGCTGCGCCGGGTCGGCGAAGAGCGTCGTCATGTGGTGGCAGGGGCCGAAACCGAGCAATTCCAGCGCCGCCTTCAGCGATCTGGTTCCGGTCCGCCCGAAGCCCGGGCCAATGATCTGGAGGGACATTGATGCACACCCCTTGACGCTGCCGGAGCGACAGCGCTCGCCCTCGAATGAGACTGCGGCGCGGCAGGTCGTCGGGCAAGGATATTCTGCGCCGAGCGTGGTTTTGCGGCGCGGGGCCTCTTTCCGGCTGCGCGTCTCACCCGGCCCGGGCAGCCGCCGCCGGCTGGGGTCGAGCGCTGCCCTCGGTGGCGAGATATTGGTGACGGGCTTCGGGTTGGAGCGCGGAGCGGGGGTTTCACACCCCCGCACCCCCGTGGGATATTTTCGGGCAGAAAATGCGGGCAGAAAATGCGGGCAGAAAATGAGGGCAGAGGCGCGGGGCGGGTCAGAGCCAGCGATGGGCTTCGGTGCCGGTGGCGAAGGCCGCGTTCTGCACGCCGTCGCGGGCGAGCAATGTGTCGAGGCCGCGGGCGATTTCGGCGGCGAGGCTGAGGCCGCCATAGACCATCGCGGTGTAGAGCTGCACCGCCGAGGCGCCGGCGCGGATCTTGGCATAGGCGTCTTCGGCGCTGGCGATGCCGCCGACGCCGATCAGCGGCAGGCGGCCGCCGGTCTGGGTGAAGAGGCGGGCGAGAACCCGGGTCGAATGCTCGAACAGCGGCGCGCCGGAGAGGCCGCCCTTCTCGGAGGCATGGCGGCTTTTCAGACGCTCGCGCGCCAGCGTGGTATTGGTGGCGATGATCGCATCGAGGCCGGTGGCGAGGGCGACATCGGCGATCTCGGCAAGTGCGGCATCGTCGAGGTCGGGGGCGATCTTCAGGAAGACCGGGATCCGGCGCGGCAGGGCGTCGCGGGCGGCCAGCACGCCTTGCAGCAGCGCGGTCAGCGCGTCGCGGCCCTGCAGATCGCGCAGGCGCTCGGTATTGGGCGAGGAGACGTTGACGGTGACGAAATCGGCGGCGCCGCCGCAGGTCGTCAGCACCGCGGCGAAATCGGCGGCGCGATCGGGGCTGTCCTTGTTGGCGCCGAGGTTCAGGCCGACGGGGATGCCGCGCGGGCGGGCGGCGAGGCGGGTGGCGATGGCGCTGGCGCCGTCGTTGTTGAAGCCGAAGCGGTTGATCGCGGCGCGGTCCTCGGTCAGCCGGAACAGCCGCGGGCGCGGATTGCCGGGTTGCGCGCGGGGCGTCGCCGCGCCGACCTCGAGAAAGCCGAAACCGGCGCGCGAAAGGGGTCCGAGCGCGGTTGCGTTCTTGTCGAAGCCTGCGGCGAGGCCGACCGGATTGGGCAGCGAAAGGCCCGCCAGCGTCAGCGCGAGGCGCGGCGAGGTGATCGGCCCGGGGGCGGCGCCAAGGCCCGCCCGCAGCGCCATGAGGGCCAGGCCATGCGCCCGCTCCGGGTCGATCCGCTGCAAGAGCGCGAGACCGGCCTGTTCCAGCAGGCTCACACCATGCCCTCGGGAAAGATATGGCCGGTGGCGCCGAGCGGCAGGGATTTGTCCCAGACCACATCGCCCATCGTCAGCGCGCGGTAGAGATGCGGGAAGAGCGCGCCGCCGCGCGAGGGTTCCCAGCGCAGCGCCTCGCCGAGCGCCGTGGCATTGACCGCGACCAGCACGAGATCGCTTTCGGCGGCGAAATGTCTGGCCGCCGTCTCGGTCACCTGGGCTGCGGTCGAGAAATGGATATAGCCGTCGGCGAGGTCGATCGGCGCGCCCAGGGTCTCGCCCGCGGTGCGCAGCGCGTTCCATTCGGCGCGGCGGAAGATCTTGAAGATCAGCGTGGGGCGGTCGGGCTGCATGGCTCAGCGGGCCTGCGGGGTGACGGCGCGCAGGCGGCCGAGACTGCGGGGGACGGGGGGGCCTGTGAGCTCGGATGGCGGGGTGACGATCACAGGAACGCTCCTTGGCGGCGGGGGTCGTGGCGGCTGCAATCGGTGATGCCCGATCGGGCGGGCGGGGTCAATCCGGGCGATCGTTCGGGCTGCGTCACCGTCCTGTCACGGCGGGCGCAGAGGATGGCTGCCAAAGGGCTTTGACTCGGGCGCGCAGGCACCGCAATCTGGCCCTCGGGAACGTCAATGAGAGGGTGCAGCATGAAACGTCGCAATTTTCGCCTGGCCGCCGTCGCGGCCTCGACCCTGGCGCTGGCCGCGGGCCTGGCCGGGGCCGATACGATCAAGCTGACGATCCTTGGGGTCGGCGATCTGTACAACTTCGATGCGGGCAAGGACCGCGGCGGTTTCGCCCGGCTGAATGCGCTGGCCAAGGCGGAGAAGGCGGCGAACCCGAACTTCCTCTACGTCTTCGATGGCGACATGCTGTCGCCCTCGCTGCTGTCGGGCCTGGACAAGGGCGAGAACACGATCCAGCTGACCAATATCGTGCCTTTCGACATTGCCGTGCCGGGCAACCATGAGTTCGATTTCGGGCCGGACAACTTCTACGCCAAGGTGAAGGATTCGAAATATCCCTGGGCCACGGTCTCGGTGACCAACCCGGACGGCTCCTCGATGCCGGGCGTGGGTGGGGTGATGATGAAGGATATCGCCGGGCTGAAGGTGGCGCTGATCCCGGTCTCGGAAGATGACTCGCCGGTTGTCGCCTCGACCGGCGATCTGAAGTTCCTGCCCTCGGTCAAGGCCGGGGTGGATGCCGCCAAGGCGGCGCGCAAGGCCGGCGCCGATCTGGTGATCGGGGTGGTGCAGACGCCGCATAGCCAGGACTTCGAGATGATGGCGAGCCATGCCTTCGACGTGATCATCTCGGGCGATGACCATGATTATTTCACCGCCTATGACGGGATCACCGCCTATGTCGAGACCTCGATCGACGCGAAGTTCCTCGATCCGCTGGATCTGAACATCACGGTGACCGAGAAGGACGGCAAGAGATCGGTGAAATGGGTGCCGAACTTCCGCTTCGTCGATACCGCCACGGTGGCGCCGGACCCGGAAACGCAGAAGATGGTGGATGGCTACAAGGCCGACCTCGACAAGCAGCTCGGCGTGGTGATCGGCAAGAACGAGGCGCCGCTCGACAGCCGCCGCAATGTGGTGCGGACCGAGGAAAGCTCGATGGGCGATCTGATCGCGGATGCGCTGAAGGCGCAGAGCGGGGCGGATGTGGTCTTGATCAACGGCGGCGGCATCCGCGGCGACAAGACCTATGACGCGGGGATCGATCTGACCCGGCGCGATGTGCTGACCGAACTGCCGTTCGGCAACAAGACCGTGGTGACCGAGATCCCGGGCAGCCAGCTGCTGGCGGCGCTGGAAAACGGCTTCAGCCAGGTCGAGGACGGCGCCGGGCGGTTCCCGCAGGTGGCGGGGATGACCGTGGTCTGGGACAAGACCGCCAAGCCGATGTCGCGGGTGACCGAGGTCATGGTCGATGGCAAGCCCCTGGACAAGGACAAGGTCTACAAGGTCGCCACCAATGATTACATGCTGGGCGGCGGCGACGGCTATACCGCGCTCGGCGGTGGCAAGGTGCTGGTGAACGAGACGGCGGGCAGCCTGATGGCCAATGACGTGATCGATTACATCACCAAGATGGGCAAGGTTGCGGAAAAGACCGATGGCCGGATCAAGCAGGTCGGCCAGTAAGGGCGGGGCCGGTGCCGGGGCGCTGTCCCTGGCACCGGGTTGCGATGGGAACGCGGCTGCGGCTTCTTCTTGGCAAAAATACTCATCTTGCCCGGGTGGGTCCGGGGCGGGAGGCCGGGCATGTGCGGACGTTTCGTGATGACGATGCCGGATCAGGCGGTTGCGCAGCTGTTCGGGGCGGTGCCCGGCAACGATCTGCCGGAGGTGCCGCGCTATAACATCTGCCCGACGAATGCGGTGGCGGTGGTCACCTCGGATGCGGCCGGGCGGCGGCTGCGTCCGATGCGCTGGGGCTTCGTGCCGCAGTGGTACAAGACGCCCTCGGACGGGCCGCTGCTGATCAATGCGCGGGCGGATTCGATTGCGCAGAAGCCGGCGTTTCGCGCCGCGGTGCGCGAGCGCCGCTGTCTGATCCCGGCGAGCGGGTTTTACGAATGGAGCGCCGGCGAGGGTGGCGCGCGGCTGCCCTGGTACATCACCCGGACCGATGGCGCGGCGATGGTCTTCGCCGGAATCTGGCAGGCCTGGGAGCGCGACGGGCAATCGCTTGTCAGCTGCGCGATGGTGACCTGCGACGCCGGGCCGGTGCTTGCCAGGGTGCACCATCGCGAGCCGGTGATCCTCGATCCCGCCGACTGGCCGCTCTGGCTCGGCGAGGCGGGCAGCGGTGCCGCGCCGCTGATGCACGCCACCGGCGACGGCGTGTTGCAACTGCACCGCGTCGATCCGGCGGTAAACTCCAACCGCGCGCAGGGCGCGGCGCTGATCGCGCCACTGGCGGCTTGAGCCGCTTGCCCCGCCCCCGGCGGTGCTGTTCGACAGGCGCGTCCGGACCCTGAAGGGCTTCCCCGGGGCAGCTTCACGCAAGATCAGAATTGAGGCTCGATATTCTTCATCCTGGCGCCTGGTCGGTCCCGATGCCGGCCGTCATGCCCGCCCGGGTCCAGATCGCGCCATCAGCGATATAGATCCGGTCTTCTTCCACACGAACCTCGGGAAATCTGAGGTGCAGCTCGCGTGATCGAGACCAGTGGGTCGCGGCGCGCCGCCCGTCGAGGAGCCCCGCCTAAGCAAGCAGGAAGGCTCTCCGAAGCCGAATTTGTTGCTGCCACCTGCGCAACTGCCCGGACCGCTAGTCCGAAGCGCTCGTCAGATAGGCGCGTGGGGCGGATCCGAGGGTGCGGGCGAACATGGCGCTGAAGGCTGCGGGGTTGCTGTATCCGAGGTCTAGCGCGACCGAGGTGATCGCTTCTCCGGAGGCAAGCCGTGGCAAGGCCGCCATGACGCAGGCCTGCTGGCGCCAGGCCACGAAACTCAACCCCGTTTCGGCCCGGAATTTGCGCGTGAACGTTCGGCGGCTGATATGGCTTTGACGGGCCCAGTCGTCGATCGTGTCATGCGGTGTCGGATTCGTCAGAAACGCACGGCAGCGCATCGCCAGCCTCGGATCCCGGGGAAGCGGCAAGGACAACGGCATTTCAGGCAGCCGCAGCAATTCCGCCTGGATCAGCGCCATCACAAGGCCATCCCGGCCAGAGAGGTCATATTCAGCTGGCAGGGTGACCGCCTCGGCCAGAAGGCTGCGCATCAATGGGGTGATGCCAAGCACCACGCAGGACGACGGCATCGCGCTGACGGCATCCGATGCGAAATAAAGGCTGTGGGTTTTCACGCGTCCCATCATGCGCACTTGATGGACGACGCCGGCGGGTATCCACAGGCCATGCTCCGGAGGCATCATCCAGGCACCACGCGGCGTCTCGGCCATGACGGTGCCGGTGGAGCCATACAGAAGTTGGGCGCGCGCATGGGAATGCGACTGCACGAGCGTGCCGTCCGCATAGTCTATTCCGCGCGCAACGATCGGGCGCTGCACATCGGGTCGGCTGGGATCGCGCTCGAACCGGATTTCCATCTCTGCGCCCTCTTTGGCCCAGTCACGTGGTTTATTGACCTTAACCCGGTGGCGGGCCGTGGTCCATTTGAATTATCTAACCGCTTGTGACGTGCGGCCCTCAGGTGCCGACGGGGACGATCAGCGACAGGACGATCAGATGAACCTGACCACAACCAACCCGGTGACGGCCGAGCCCAGGCAGGCGAACCCCGCCGCTCCGACCAAAGTGAGGCACCACCCGGTCTACTCGGTTCTTGCGGCGGCCAGCCTGAGCCATTTCATCAACGACATGACGCAATCCCTGTTTCTGGCGTCATACCCTCTGTTCAAGGGCGGCTTCAGCCTGAGCTTTGCCCAGATCGGCCTTCTGACACTTACCTATCAGGCCACCGCCTCGCTTCTGCAGCCGTTGATCGGCCGCTACACGGACCGGCATCCCTTGCCCTATTCGCTCCCGTTCGGAATGCTGTCTTCGCTGTCCGGGCTTCTCGCCCTCGCGTTTGCAACCTCCTACCCGATGCTGCTGACCGGCGCGGTCCTGCTGGGAACCGGCTCTTCGATTTTCCATCCCGAGACCTCGCGTCTGGCCCGGCTCGCTTCGGGAGGGGCGCATGGTCTGGCGCAATCGGTGTTTCAGATCGGCGGCAACGCGGGCAACGCCGTCGGTCCGTTGCTGATCGCCTATTTCGTATTGCCGCATGGGCGTCATGCGCTGGCCTGGTTCGCGCTGACTTCCATTCTCGGCATGATGGTGATGACCGGTCTTGGTCGTTGGTATCGGGCCCATCTTCGCGCCCGACCGGTTGGCCCGGCGAAGGTTGCCGTTGCCGCCTATCCGGCCGCGCAGGTGCGCCGGGTGATGACCGTTCTGGTGGCGCTGATGGTGTCGAAGTTCTTCTACATCGCGTCGATCACCTCCTATTACATCTTCTACCTGATCCACCGCTTCGGCGTGTCCGAGCATGCGGCCCAGGTCGATCTCTTCGTCTTTCTTGCCGGGATGGCGATTGGCACGCTGATCGGTGGCCCGATCGGTGATCGCATGGGACGCAAACGCGTGATCTGGGTCTCGATCCTGGGGGCCCTGCCGTTCACCCTTGTGCTGCCCTATGTCGGCCTGACGGCGACCGTGGCATTGAGCGGGGTTGTCGGATTGATCCTGTCCTCGGCCTTCCCGGCGATTGTTGTCTATGGGCAGGAGCTGATCCCGGGCCGGATCGGCATGGTGTCGGGCCTCTTCTTCGGTCTGGCCTTTGGCCTCGGCGGGCTCGGCGCCGCGCTGATTGGGGTCTTGGCCGACCAGGTGGGGATCGAAATGGTCTACCGCATCTGTGCCTTCCTGCCGGCGATCGGGCTGCTGACCATTTTCTTGCCCGACCTGGAATAGGAACAGGCTCGAGCCATTTTTTCCGGTTGCTACTGGACTTGGGAAGGGCGGTTTGCAGTAGGGCGAGCCGTCAGGATGACTGACGGCAATGGGCCGATCACGTCGAACCCGGCATGATCACCGCAGGGCGGGAGGCGGTCGTTCGCGGCAATCAAAATCAACGGCCGCTTTTCTTCCTCGTCAGTCCTTAAGCCTGAAGCTTTTGCCCGTTTTCATCAACCAATCGCGTGAACCTAGCTCAAGGTCCAATTTAGCACATTGTTCGCGGAAAGCTTACTTACCTAGCTTTCGGTCTTTCCAAGAACTTCTCCATTGCACCTGGCGCAAGCTGGCACTCGCAGGTTACGATAAGGAAGCAAGCTGCCGCAGTTCAATGCGTTACCAGCTGCCGGTCAGGCTGCCCACGTAAACCTATTTAGCTCCGATTATACAATAAGCTGTCGTTTACATCCGACTTAACCAAGGTCGGCTTCGGGCCGGAAGGGATGGCTCGCCCAAGCTGCACCTCCGGGTGCTACGAGCGTGACTTGACCACATTTGCTATCTGAAATAGTAACTCGCGAAGGTCCGCGGGCGTTGTGTAATGGTAAGACCTTAGCCTTCCAAGCTAAAGACGCGGGTTCGATTCCCGCCGCCCGCTCCACCTCCTTCCCTTGGTTATCTGGCGCCGGGCGCTGTGGCTGCTTGCGGTCAGGACGCGCGCGGAGGAATGTCTCAGAGCAGGCTTTGGCCCTCCGCCCTGTGGCAATCGGTAAGCTTGCCCCCATCCGGGGCAGGGCGTAAGGCCGGGGACGGGCACGAAAAGGCCCGACAACAGACGGAAGCAGCATATGGCACGAGGCGAGGATGTGACGCTGGAGCGTCGCGCGGCATCGAAGCGGATCGGGGCACTGGCGGGGCTTCTGCCCTTTGTGCGGCCCTATCGGCGGATGGCGATCGGGGCCGGGGCGGCGCTGGTTTTGACCGCGGCGATCTCGCTTGTCCTGCCGATCGCGGTGCGTCGGGTGATCGACGGGTTCAATACCTCGGATGCGGTGCTGCTGGACAAATACTTCGCCGCGGCGCTGGTGATCGCCACGCTGCTCGCGATCGGGACGGGGATCCGCTATTACCTCGTGACCCGGCTCGGCGAGCGGGTGGTGGCGGATATCCGCAAGGCGCTGTTCGACCGGATGATCGGGATGAGCCCGGCGTTTTTCGAGCGGATCATGACCGGCGAGGTCTTGAGCCGGCTGACCACGGATACCACGCTGATCCTCTCGGTGATCGGGTCGTCGCTGTCGGTCGCCCTGCGCAATGTGCTGATCCTGCTCGGCGGGCTCGGGCTGATGCTGCTGACCTCGGCCAAGCTGACCGGCCTCGTGCTGCTGATCGTGCCGGTGGTGGTGATCCCGATCATCGTGCTGGGGCGACGGCTGCGCAAGCTGAGCCGGGAAAATCAGGACTGGATCGCCAATTCGTCGGGCAATGCCTCCGAGGCCCTGTCCTCGGTGCAGACGGTGCAGGCCTTCACCCATGAGGCCGAGAACCGGGCGACCTTCGGCGGCGTGACCGAAAACGCCTTTGAGGCGGCGCGCAAGCGGATCGGGGCGCGGGCGGTGATGACGATGATCGTCATCTTCCTCGTGTTCACCGGGATTGTCGGCGTGCTCTGGATCGGGGCGCGGGATGTGCGGGCGGGCGAGATGACCTCGGGCTCGCTGATCCAGTTCGTGATCTATGCGGTGCTGGTGGCGGGGGCGGTGGGCGCCTTGTCCGAGATCGTCGGCGAGTTGCAGCGCGCGGCCGGGGCGACCGAGCGGCTGGTGGAATTGCTGAATGCCGAGGATGCGGTGACGGACCCGGCCAAGCCGCGGCCCTGCCGCGGCCGGCGGTCGGGGCGGTCGGCTTTGAAGGGGTGACGTTTCATTACCCGACGCGGCCCTCGATTTCCGCGCTGGACGGGGTGTCGCTTGACCGTGGCACCGGGCGAGACGGTGGCGCTGGTCGGGCCGTCGGGGGCGGGCAAGACCACGATCATCCAGCTGTTGCAGCGCTTCTATGACCCGCAGGCCGGGCGGATCACGATCGACGGGATCGATCTGCGCGAGATGGCGCGGGATGATTTCCGCCGCGCGATCGCGCTGGTGCCGCAGGATCCGGTGATCTTTGGCACCACGGCGCGCGAGAACATCCGCTTTGGCCGGCCGGAGGCGAGCGACGCCGAGGTCGAGGCGGCGGCGAAGGCGGCGGCGGCGGATGAGTTCCTGCGCGCCTTGCCCGAGGGCTATGACAGCCAGGTCGGCGAGCGTGGGGTGATGCTGTCGGGCGGGCAGAAGCAGCGCATCGCGATCGCGCGGGCGATCCTGCGCGATGCGCCGATCCTGCTGCTGGATGAGGCGACGAGTGCGCTCGACGCGGAAAGCGAGCGGCTGGTGCAGGTCGCGGTTGAGCGGTTGAGCGCGACCCGGACCACGCTGATCGTGGCGCATCGGCTGGCCACGGTGAAGAAGGCGGACCGCATTCTGGTGTTCGATCACGGGCAGATCGTGGCGAGCGGGACGCATGACCGGCTGGTCGCCGAGGGCGGGCTTTATGCGCGTCTGGCGCGGCTGCAATTCACCGATGGGCTGGCCGCCGAATAGACCTGCCCGGATCGGGGCATTGCAAATCCGCTGCCATATCGCATCTTTGTCCCAACCGGCAGCGATACGAGAGTAGGGCTATGACCGACAGCGGACCGGATTGCGAATATACCCCTGAAAACGACCCGGAGGGCTCGCCCCCCTTCGCGACGCGGCTGGAGATCATGATCAGCGCGTTCTGGCGGTCGCGGCAACGTGGCAAGCTGATCGCGCTGGCGGTTTCGCTGGTGCTGGTGATTCTGGCCACCGCCTATGGCCAGATCCGGCTGAATGCCTGGAACCGGCCCTTCTATGATGCGCTGACCAAGAAGGATCTGGCGGGCTTTCTGGTCCAGTTGCGCGTCTTCGCCGAGATCGCGGGCGTCCTTCTGGTGCTGAACGTGCTGCAGACCTGGCTGAACCAGATGTCGCGGCTGACGCTGCGGCGCGGGCTGGTGGAAGACCTGCTCGACGAATGGCTGAAGCCGTTGCGGGCGTTCCGGCTGTCCTATGCGGGTGAGTATGGGGCGAACCCGGATCAGCGGCTGGCGGCGGATGCGCAGCATCTGTCGGATCTGACCACCGATCTGGGGATCGGGCTGTTGCAGTCGGGGCTGCTGCTCGTGTCCTTCATCGGGGTGCTCTGGGCGCTGAGCACGGGGATGTTCATCAACATCGGCGGATTTCACTTTGCGCCGCCGGGCTACATGGTCTGGTGCGCGCTGCTCTATGCCGGGCTGGCCTCGGCGCTGAGCTGGTGGGTCGGGCGGCCGCTGATTGCGCTGGATGCGACGCATTATGCCCGCGAGGCGGATTTCCGGTTCGAGCTGGTGCGGGTCAACGAGGGGATCGAGGCGATCGCGATGGCGGGCGGCGAGGCCGCCGAGCGGCAGCGGCTGGAGGTGCCCTTTGGCGCGGTGCTGGCGATGTCGCGCCGCATCGTGGGCGCGATCACCCGGCTGACCTGGGTGACGGCGGGCTATGGCTGGTTCACCATCGTGGCGCCGATCCTGGTCTCGGCGCCGGCCTATTTCGCGGGCAAGATGACCTTTGGCGAACTGATGATGGTGGTCGGCGCCTTCAATCAGGTGCAGCAATCGCTGCGCTGGTTCATCGACAACTTCTCGTCCATCGCGGACTGGCGGGCGACGCTGATGCGGGTGTCGGGGTTCCGGCGCGCGGCGCGGCACATGGATGCGGTTGGCCGGAACGAGCAGCTGATCACGCGCGAGCTGGACCAGAGCGGCGGGGTGGAGATCGAGACGCTGTGCATTTCCGGGCCGGCGGGGGCGGTCAGGCTGGAGCCGCGGCAGCTGGTGCTGGCCAAGGGCACCAGGCTGGTGGTCGAGGGCGGCGATGCGGCGAGCGGGACGCTGCTGTTTCGCGCGCTGATCGGCCTATGGCTCTGGGGTCGCGGGCGGGTCGCGATGCCGGCGCCGGGGAAGATCGATTTCGTGCCGCTCCGGACCTATCTGCCGACCGGCAGCCTGCGCGGCTGCGTGACCTATCCGGCGCCCGCCGATGCCTATCCGCCCGCGGCGGTGGAGGCGGCGCTGAAGGCCGTGGGCCTGCAGGGCTGGCTGGCGGATCTTGACCGGGTCGATCGCTGGGAGCGGCGGTTGAGTGTCGGCGAGGCGCGGGCGGTGTCGCTGGCGCGGATCGTGCTGGCGCGGCCCGACTGGGTGGTGATCGACATGAGCGGCGGCGGGCTGGGCGATGCCGAGCAGCTGAAGCTGGAGGCGCTGTTCGACGGCGCTCTCGCAGGCACCGGGCTGATCGCGATTGGCGCCCGGGGCGCGCGCGTGGGGTTCTTCGGGCAGCGCGCGCGCTTGCAGCTCGACGCCGGCGGCGCGCGGTTCGTCCCTGCGATCGAGGCCGCCGCGGCGGGCTGACGTTGCGTTGCGGCGGGCGGCTTTTGCTTGCGCGGGGCAGCAAAACCGCCGAGGTTTCCGGGCAGGGAGAGGGCCGGTGCAACCGGTCGGAGGAGGACAATCGTGGCAGAATTCGAGTCATCCGCGCAGGCGCGGGCCTTTGAGGCAGAGATGTCCTGGGAGGCGCGCGGCGAGCCTGCGACGATGTACCAGTTCGTGGCCCGCACCGCGGCGCGGCATGGCGCGCGGCCCGCGCTGTCGTTCCAGCTGACCTCGGGCCCGAAGGATGCCGCCGAGACGCTGACGTGGACCGCGCTGCTGGGGCAGGTGACGCAGACCGCGAACCTGTTGCGCCGGCTGGGCGTGGGGCCGACCGATGTGGTGGCCTATATCCTGCCGAACTGCACCGAGACCGCGGTCTGCCTGCTCGGGGGCATGGTGGCGGGGATCGTGAACCCGATCAACCCGTTGATGGAGCCGGGGCAGATCGCCTCGATCCTGCGCGAGACCGGGGCCAAGGTGGTGGTGACCCTGCGCGCCTTCCCGAAGACCGACATCGCGCAGAAGGTGGCCGCCGCGCTGGCGCAGGCGCCGGGGGTGACCACGGTGCTCGAGGTCGATCTGCTGCGCTATCTCGGGCCGCCGAAAAGCTGGATCGTGCCGCTGATCCGGCCGAAGAACCCGGTGACACATCGCGCGCGGGTGCTCGATTTCAACCGGGCGCGGGCGGCGGAGCGGGCCGATGCCCTGACCTTTGAAGACCCGCCCGAGGATCGGGTGGCGGCCTATTTCCACACCGGCGGCACCACCGGGATGCCCAAGGTGGCGCAGCACCGGGTTTCCGGGATGGTCTATAACGGCTGGCTCGGGGGCGAGTTTCTGTTCACGGAAGTGGACGTGCTGATGTGCCCCTTGCCGCTGTTCCATGTCTTTGCCGCCTATCCGGTGATGATGACGGTGATCGCCTCGGGCGCGCATGTCGTGTTTCCGACCCCGGCGGGCTATCGCGGCGAGGGCGTCTTCGACAATTTCTGGGGTCTGATCGAGCGCTGGCGCGCCAGTTTCATGATCACCGTGCCGACCGCCCTTTCGGCGCTGATGCAGCGCCCGGTGAATGCCGATGTGTCCAGCCTGAAGCTGGCGCTGTCGGGATCGGCGCCGCTGCCGGTCGAGCTGTACCGTCGCTTCGAGCAGGCGACCGGGGTGACCATCGTCGAGGGCTATGGGCTGACGGAATGCACCTGTCTGGTCTCGATCAACCCGGTGACGGGGGCGAAGAAGATCGGCTCGGTGGGCGTGCCGTTTCCCTATACCGAGGTGCGGATATTGCACTGCGATGCGACCGGGGCGGTGGTGAAGCGCTGCGCGGTGGGCGAGATCGGCGAGATCTGTGTCTATAACCCCGGGGTGATCCCGGGCGGCACCTATACCGAGCATGAGAAGAACGCGGGGCTTTATGCCGAGGGGCGCTATCTGCGGACCGGCGATCTGGGGCGGCTGGACAGCGATGGCTATCTGTTCATCACCGGGCGCGCCAAGGATCTGATCATCCGTGGCGGCCATAACATCGACCCGGCCGAGATCGAGGAGGCGCTGGCGGGCCATGCCGCGGTGGCCTTTGTCGGCGCGGTCGGCCAGCCCGATGCGGCGGCGGGCGAGCTGCCCTGTGCCTATGTCGAGCTGGTGCGCGGATCGAGCGTGACGGTGGAGGAGCTGATGCATTATGCCCGGACCCATATCAGCGAGCGGGCGGCGGTGCCAAAGCACCTGGAAATCCTCGATGAACTGCCGAAGACGGCGGTTGGCAAGGTGTTCAAGCCCGACCTGCGGCGCCGGGCGATCGCGCGGGTCTATGACCGGGCGCTGACGGCGGCGGCGCTGCCGGTGGCGGTGTCCGAGGTGGTCGAGGACAAGACCCGCGGGCTGGTGGCGCGGATCGCGCCGCGGGGGGCTGTGCCCGATGACAAGGTGCAGGAAGCGCTGGGCAGTTTCACCCGACCCTGGGACTGGGGCTGACCGGCAGGGCAGGATCAGCCGGGCCATCGGCGTGGCTTTGCCGCATCGGCGGGGCGCAATCGGTGGGTTCTTGCCCGATAATGCTGAAATTGCTCTATTCCGAGGGTAGTTGTAGGCTCTCTGGCGCTGGCAGGGGGAGGTCCTGCGCAAGCGCCCCTGTCAGCGGGACGAACGCGACCCCATGTAACGCCGGGGCTGTGAGCGATAACGAGTGGGTGAACAGATGAAATTGCGAATGCCATTCCACCGCCTTGCGGCAATCGTCGTCTTGGTTGCTGCTTCGGCATGGGTTCTGACCGGCAAGATGTCCTCGGTCGGAAGTGATCAGGTGCAGGCGGCGCAGCCGGCGGATGAGGCTGCGCAGACGGCGCCCGAGGCCGGGCAGGCGGCGACCGAAACGAGCGGCGAGGCGAGCGGCGATGCGAGCGGCGATGCGGCGCCTGCGGTGGTGCATCAGACGGTTGCGGCGATCACCCCGGTCTTTGCCGACCATTCGCGCCAGATCCGCCTTTCGGGCGAGACCCAGGCCGACAAGAGCGTGTTGCTGGCGGCGCGGGCCAACGGGATCATCGCCGAGCTCGACGTGACCAAGGGCCAGCGCGTCGCCGAGGGCGATGTGCTGATGCGGCTTGAAGGGCCGGAGCTGCAGGCGGCGCTGGCCAATGCCAAGATGTCGCTCGATCAGCGCGCGCGCGAGCTCGACGCGGACCAGAAGCTGGCGGATAGCGGGAACATGGCCGACCTGCCGCTGGTGGCGGCGAAATCGGCCAAGGCGGCGGCCGAGGCGATGGTCAGCCAGGCGCAGGCCGAACTGGACAAGCTGGTGTTGCGCGCGCCCTTTGCCGGGGTGATCGATCAGGTTCCGGTCGAGCCGGGGCAATGGGTGCAGACCGGCACCACGGTTGCGGCGCTGATGTCCTATGACCCGATCGTGGTGCGCGCCGAACTGGGCGAGCTCGATGTGGGCGATATCGCGGTGGGCGCCAAGGCGACGGTGCATCTGGTCGATGGCCGCGAGGCCGAGGGCACGGTGCGGTTTCTGTCGCGTTCGGCCGAGAAGATCACCCGGACCTATCCGCTGGAAGTGGCGCTGGACAACCCGGATGCCGCGATCCCGGCCGGGATGACCGCCGAGATCGTGCTGTCGGCGCCGCCGGTGCGGTCGATCATCGTGCCGCGTTCGGTGATCACGCTGAACGAGGCCGGCGAGATCGGGTTGCGCACGGTGGATGCGCAGAACGTGACGCATTTCGCCAAGGTGACGCTGGTCGGTGACCGGCCCGAGGGGCTGATCCTGGCGGGCGTGCCCGAGGGCGTGCGGATCATCGTCGCCGGGCAGGATCTGGTCGGCGACGGGCAGACCGTCGATGTGAAGGACCCGCCGCCCGGCTTTGCAGGCGTCAAACCATGAAGCTGGTCGAGCTTGCGATCCGCAATGCGCGGCTGACGATCTCGGTCCTGCTGTTTCTGATGCTGGCCGGGGTGATGGCCTATATCAGCATCCCGAAGGAGGCGGAGCCGGATATTCCGATCCCGATCATGTATGTCAACATGGTCTATACCGGGATCTCTCCGGAAGACAGCGAGCGGCTGTTGCTGCGCCCGATGGAGACGCAGCTGAAGACCATCGCCGGGCTGAAGAAGCTGACCTCGACCGCCTATGAGGGCGGCGGCGCGGTGCTGATCGAGTTTCAGGCCGGCACCGATCTGCGCAAGGCGCTGGAGGATGTGCGCTCCAAGGTCTCTGACGCCAAGCCGGATCTGCCGACCGGCATGACCTCCGATCCTTCGGTGACCGAGGTGAATATCTCGGAATTTCCGGTGCTGGTGGTGACGCTGTCGGGCGATGTGCCGGAACGGGTGCTGACCAAGACCGCGCGGGAATTGCGCGATGCGATCGCCGATGTGAACGGCGTGCTGGAAGCCAAGCTGCAGGGCGTGCGCGATGATGTGGTCGATGTGGTGGTCGATCCGGCCAAGCTGAGCGCCTATGGCCTGCGCCCGGATCAGCTGATCGCCGGGATGCAGGCGAGCAACCAGCTGGTTGCCGCGGGGGCGATGGAGGGCGCGCAGGGGCGCTATGCGATCAAGGTGCCGGCGCTGATCGAGACGCCCGAGGATGTGGCGAACCTGCCCATCGTCTCGAGCGGAACCGCCGTGGTGCGGGCCGGGCAGCTGGCCGATATCCGCGCGACGCAGAAGGATGCGACGACGATCACCCGGCTGAACGGCAAGCCGGCGGTGGCGATCGAGGTGTCAAAACGGCTCGGCTCGAACCTGATCGAGACGGTGGATGCGGTGAAGGCGCTGACGCTGCAGGCGCAGAAGCTGATGCCGGCGGGCACGCAGGTGACCTTCAGCCAGGACAAGTCGACCAATATCCGGCAATTGCTGAGCGATCTGCAGAACTCGGTTCTGACCGCGGTGATTCTGGTCTTCGTGGTGATCCTGTTCGCGCTGTCGGGGCGGGCCTCGATCCTGATCGGTCTCGCGATTCCGGCGTCCTTCCTGATCGGCATGCTGGGGCTGTCGCTGGCCGGGCTGACGGTGAACATCGTGGTGCTGTTCAGCCTGATCCTTGCCGTGGGGATGCTGGTCGATGACGCGATCATCGTGACCGAGTTCGCCGAGCGGCGGATGTCGGAAGGGATGGGCAAGCGCGAGGCCTTCGCGATGGCGAGCCATCGCATGTCCGGGCCGGTGATCGCGGCGACGCTGACCCGGGTGGCGGCGTTCTCGCCCCTGCTGTTCTGGCCCGGCATTGTCGGCTCTTTCATGATGTACATGCCGATCACGCTGATCGCGACGCTGTCGGCCTCGATGCTTTACGCGCTGATCTTCGCGCCGACGCTGGGGGCGCTGATCGCCAAGCCGATGCCGGCGAGTGAGGAAAGCCGCGCCAAGCGCGGCGCCTACATGTGGCTGGTGGGCCGCGCGATCCGGCATCCCTGGACGGTGGTGCTGCTGACCTGTGCGGCGCTGGTGGCGGTGCCGGTGGCCTATGGCAAGTTTGGCAAGGGGCTGGAGTTCTTCCCCAATGTCGAGCCGGATTACGGGCTGCTCTATGTCCATGCCCGCGGCAACCTGTCGATCGACGAGCAGGATGCGCTGGTGCGGCAGGCCGAGAACCGGATCCTCGGCTATCCCGGGATCAAGACGGTCTATACCCGCAGCGGCAAGACGGTGGGCGGCAGCAGCGACGGGCAGGTCGATCCCGATGTGATCGGGGTGATCCAGTATGAATTCGTCGACTGGCGCAAGCGGCAGAACGCGAACCAGATCCTGACCGATCTGCGCAAGACCATGGTGGGCCTGCCGGGGGTGTCGATCGAGGTTTCGGTGCCGGCGGCGGGGCCGCCGACCGGCAAGCCGATCCAGGTGCAGCTGTCGGCGATCGATCCGGCCGGGCTGAACGAGGTGGCCAAGCAGGTGGCGGCCAAGCTGCGCGAGAATCCGGATATCGTCGATATCTCGGACGGGTTGCCGCCGCCCGGGGTCGACTGGGAGCTGAACGTGGACCGGGCCGCGGCGGCGCGGGCCGGGGTGTCGCCGGCCACGGTGGGCGCGATGGTGCAGCTGGTGACCAGCGGATTGAAGCTGACGGATTATCGCCCGCCGGGGGCGGATGATGCGGTCGATATCCGGCTGCGGCTGCCCAAGGCCTATCGCACGATCTCGGAGCTGGATCAGCTTGGGGTCTCGACCGCCTATGGATCGGTGCCGCTGTCGAATTTCGTGACGCGGGCGGCGGCACAGACCACCGGCACGCTGACCCGGATCGACGGGGTGCGCACGGTGACGGTGCAGGCCAACGTCAAGGCCGGGGTGCAGGTCGCCACGGTGCAGGCCGAGGTCAGCGCGCAGATGGCGCAGGCCGGGCTCGAGGCGAAGGGCATCCACTGGAAGCTCGGCGGCTCGGATCAGGACCAGAAGGATGCGATGGCGTTTCTCGGCAAGGCCTTTGGCGCTGCGATGTTCCTGATCTTCGGGGTGCTGCTGGCGCAGTTCAACCGGTTCATCTCGGTTGGCCTCGTGCTCTCGGCGGTGGTGATGTCGACGATCGGGGTGTTCCTGGGGCTGCTGATCATGGGCCAGCCGTTCGGCGTGGTGATGACCGGGATCGGGATCATCGCGCTGGCGGGCGTGGTGGTGAACAACAACATCGTGCTGATCGATACCTTCGACACGTTGCGGGCCGAGGGGATGGGCAAGGTGGATGCCATCCTCGAGACCTGCCACGAGCGGGCGCGGCCGGTGGTGCTGACCGCGATGACGGCGATCCTCGGGGTCCTGCCGATCGCCTTCGGGCTGAACCTTGAGCTCTTGAGCCATGAGGCGACCCTGGGCGCGCCCTCGACGCAGTGGTGGATATCCTTGTCCTCGGCGATCGTGTTCGGGCTGGCCTTTGCCACGGTGCTGACGCTGATCGTCACGCCCTCGGCGCTGATGCTGGTGACGCGGGACGGGGAGCGCCCGAAGCGGCGCTGGTTCGGCTGGCTGCGCGGCAGGGGCAAGACGCCGAAGGCGACGGCGGAGGTGCCGGCTGCGGCGGTGCCGAAGGTCTGGGATGTGATGTGAGAGGGGCGCTGCGCGGGTGGCGTTGCGAAGGTGGGGGGAGATCCCCGCTTTCGCGGGGATGACAGGCAACGCGCTTTTCCCGGCTGGGTGTCCCACCCGGCCCGATACGGTCGCGCCAGCGGCCCGGGCAGCGCCGGTCCGGCCCTGCGGACGGGTGCTTTGGTGGGGTCAGCGCGACGGTTGAGCGGGGGGTTTGGCTCCAAATAGCGTGCCGGCCAGTCGTTGCAGCACCCGCCCCCAGCCGGGCGCTGGCCTTTGTTGGACGTTTGGGGGCGTGGAGTGGGTGGGGGGAGGTCCCCGCTTTCGCGGGGATGACAGGTGCGCGAGGCGGGAGGTGACGGCTCAGCCGCGGGTCGGTGCTGGAACCGGGGCGCGTTCCAGAAGGTCGCCGCCGGAGTCCCGCGTCAGCTGGGTCCACCAGAAGGTCGAGCAGAGCGAGACGAAGGCCACCAGCATGAAGACCGGCGGGAAGGTGGCGGCGCTGATCACGGTCGTGCCGGTGATCTGCTGCACGGTTTCCAGACCGAAGGCGGCGATGGTGATGCCGATCGAGCTCGACAGCTGTTGCAGCACGGCGTTGAACGAGGTGGCGCTGCTCAGCTGGTCCGGCGGCACGTCGGAATAGGCGATGGCGTTGATCGAGGTGAATTGCAGCGAGCGGCAGACGCCGCCGAGAAACAGCGTGCCCACCATCACGAGATAGGGCGTGGTGACGGTGAAACCGGCTGGCGCCATGACGAAGATGCAGGACAGGACCGCGTTGACGATCAGCACGCGGCGGAAGCCGAAGCGCATCAGCAGCGGCTGGGCGAGGAACTTCATGGTGATCGCGCCGATGCCCGAGGCGAAGGTCATCATGCCGGACTGGAACGGCGTCAGGCCGAAGCCCAGCTGGAACAGCAGCGGCAGCAGGAAGGGCGTCGCGCCGCCGCCGATGCGGAAGATGGTGCCGCCGCTGGCGGCGATGCGGAAGGTCGGCAGGCGCAGCAGGCGCAGGTCGACCAGCGGCGCGGGCGCGCGCAGCGCATGGCCGACATAGAGCGCGACCAGCGCCGCGCCGCCGAGCGTCAGGCCGATCATCGCCGCGTTCGAGGTCAGGCCGAGGCCCGCCATCGTCAGCCCGGTCAGGAAGGCGGCGAGGCCGGGGCCGATCAGCAGGAAGCCCAGCGTATCGAAGGCGCGCACCGTGTCCGGCTTGATCCGCGGGATGTAGATCGTGGCCAGCACGACGCCGAGCACGGCGATCGGGATATTGATCCAGAAGATCCAGCGCCAGGTGAAATAGGTGGTGATGAAGCCGCCGAGTGGCGGGCCCATGACCGGGCCGACCAGCGCCGGCACGGTCAGCCAGGCCAGCGCCGCGACCAGCCCGGCCTTGGGCGTGGTGCGCAGCACGATCAGCCGCCCGACCGGCACCATCATCGAGCCGCCGATGCCCTGCACCACCCGGCTGACCACCAGCCAGCCAAGGCTGCTCGAGGCGCCGCAGGCGATCGAGCCTGCCGCGAAGACCACGATCGCCAGACGGAAGATGCTGCGCGCGCCGAAGCGGTCGGCGGCCCAGCCCGAGGCCGGGATGAAGATCGCCAGCGCCAGCAGATAGGAGGTCAGCGCCAGTTTCAGATGGATCGGGTTGGTGCCGAGATCGGCCGCGATGCGGGGCAGCGAGGTCGCGATCACCGTCGAGTCGAGGTTCTCCATGAACAGCGCGGTGGCGACGATCAGCGGCAGGATGCGGGCGCGCAACAGGGTGCGGGCGGACTCTCTGGTCATCTGGGGCTACCGCTCGATTGGCTATCAGCTGGCTTTCAGGGGGGAGGGCGGGCCGCCAAAGGGCTGCGTCCCTCGGCGATTAGGTGCCATGCGCGCGACGGAATGGAAAGGGGGCATCGTATAATCCCGGTCCGGTGCGTGATCCGGGATCAACCACATTGTCGTGAGCCCCCGTATGGAAATGGACAATCTTGCAAATCCGCTTAGAGAAGTGCTGAAGTATCGTCTGTGCGTTTGCAGGCTCTTTCCCCAATATTCAGGCAGCCGGGAGTCTCGGGAATGAAGCAGTTGGCAATTGTGCTTCTCGTCGGGGTGCTGGCCCTGGGCTATGCCTTCCGGGCCAAGCTGATGCCCTATGCCCCGGCCTGGGTCGTGGCCTATGTCGAGCCCGCACCCCAGTCCGCCGCGGCCGAGGGCGCGGGCAAGCCGGAGGCCAAGGCGGGCAGGCGCGGTGGCAGCAGCAGCGGGCCGACGGCGGTGACGGTTGCGGTGGCCAAGGCGGGCAGCCTGCCGGTGACGCGCACGACGATCGGCACGGTGGTGCCGGTCAATGTCACCGCGCTGTCGAGCGAGGTCTCGGGCACGGTGGCGGCGGTGCTGGTCAAGGATGGCGCGACGGTGGCCAAGGGCGACCTGCTGGCGCGGCTTGATGACCGCACGATCCGCGCGGCACTGGCCAAGGACGCCGCCCAGATCAGCAAGGATCGGGCCACGGTGATCGATGCGCAGATGAGCTATGACCGCGCCGCGGCGCTGGTGAACCGCGGTGCCGGCACGGTGCAGGCGAGCGACGATGCGCAGACCGCGCTGCGCGTGGCGCAGGGCACGCTGGCGGTCGATCAGGCGGCCGAAGGCGCCGACAAGGTGGCGCTGTCGCTGACCGAGGTGCGCGCGCCCTTCGACGGGCGGCTCGGTGCGGTGCTGCTGTCGCAGGGCGCCTATGTCTCGCCCGGGACCACCCTGGTGAAGATCACCCAGATGAAGCCGGTGCTGGCGCAGTTCAGTTTGGCCGAGACCGATCTTGCGCTGCTGCGGCAGGCGCAGGCGGCGGGCGTGCTGAAGGCCACGGTGACGCCGGTGTTGCAGCCCGGATCGATGGGCGGCAAGACGGGGGCTGCCGGGATCAGCGGGCCGGTGGAATTCATCGACAGCGCGGTCGACGCGGCCTCGGCCACGATCACGCTGCGGGCGAACCTTGCCAATGAGGATGGCGCGCTCTGGCCGGGCCAGACGATCAACGTGACGCTCGATGCGGGCACCACGCCGGAGCTGGTGCTGGTGCCGAGTGTGGCGGTGGCGCCGCATAGCGACGGATCGACGGTGTTCGTGGTGAAGGACGACAATACGGTCGAGCTGCGCAAGGTGACGGTGGCGCTGCGGCAGGGTGATCTGGCCGGGCTGAGCGCGGGTGTGACGGCGGGCGAGAAAGTGGTGACCGAGGGTCAGGCGACGCTGTTGCAGGGCGCGCCGGTCAAGGTGATCACCAAGGCCGAGGCCGGGGCCTCGGCGCCGCCCGCGCCGGGCAAGCCGGCCAAGCCGGGGCAGGCCGAGGCGAGTGACTCCGTCGCCCCGGTGGCCACCAAATCATGAGCATCTCGGCGATTTTCATCCGCCGACCGGTGGCGACGATCCTGTTGATGGTCGGGCATCGTGATCGGCCGGCTGGGCGGGCTATCAGCAGCCTGCCGGTGGCGGCGCTGCCGCAGGCCGACCTGCCGACGATCAGCGTCTCGCGCCCAGCTGGCCGGGGCCTCGCCCGATACGATGGCAAGTTCGGTCGCGACGCCGCTGATCAAGCAGTTCGAGACGATCGAGGGGATCGACACGATCAGCGCGACCTCGCAGCTCGGCTCGACGCAGATCACCATCCAGTTCAACCTGTCGCGCGATATCGATGCCGCGGCGGCGGATGTGCAGGCGGCGATCAGCCGCGCCGTCGCGGCAGTTGCCCAACAACATGACCAGCACACCAAGCTATCGCAAGGTGAACCCGGCCGTCGTCGCCGATCCTGCTGATGGCGCTGACCAGCGACGGGCCGCCGCTGACCCAGGTCGATGACATCGCCGAGAACGTGATCTCGCCGACGCTCTCGACGCTGCCCGGCGTGGCCCAGGCGGTGGTCTACGGCGCGCAGACCTATGCGGTGCGGATCGACGTCGACCCGCGCAAGCTCGACAGCCGCGGGCTGTCGATGACCGGGCTGGCCAAGGCGCTGTCGAATGCCAATGACCAGACCCCGGTCGGCACTATCCAGAACCAGAGCCAGCTGATGACGATCGACGGCGGATACGCAGCGCACCGATGCGGCGCAGTTCCGCACGCTGGTCATCGCGCAGAACCAACGGCAATCTGGTGCGGCTCGGCGATGTCGCCAACGTGCGCGACAGCGTCGGATCGATCTATCAGGGCAGCTGGCTCGACGGCAAACCCAGCGATCGTGCTGGCCGTGCAGCGCCAGCCCGACGCCAATACCGTCGCGGTGGTCGATGCGATCCGCGCCAAGCTGCCCGAGATTGCAGGCGGCGCTGCCGGCGGGCGTGCATATCAACATCATGAACGACGCCTCGGCCTCGATCAAGGCGGCGGTCGTCGGATGTGCAGGGCACGCTGGGGCTGACCATCGGGCTGGTCGTGCTGGTGATCTATCTGTTCCTCGGCCGGCTGATCGCCACGCTGATCCCCGGCATCGCCGTGCCGCTGTCGCTGGTCGCGACGTTCGGGCTGATGTATTTGCTCGGCTATTCGATCGACAATATCTCGCTGCTCGGGCTGACGCTCTCGGTCGGTCTGGTGGTCGATGATGCGATCGTCATGCTGGAAAACATCGTGCGGCGCACCGAGCACGGCGAGCCGCCGATGCATGCCGCCCTCGAGGGCAGCCGCGAGGTGACCGGGACGATCATGTCGATGTCGCTGTCGCTGGTCGCGGTGTTCCTGCCGATCCTGCTGATGGGCGGTGTCGTCGGGCGGATCCTCAACGAGTTCGGCGTGGTGGTGACGCTGGCGATCCTCGCCTTCGGCGGTGGTCTCGCTGACGGTGACGCCGATGCTGGCGGCGCGGCTGCCGGTCGCTGCATCGCCATGGCCGGCGAGACGGCGCAGGCTCTCGGACCGGATCACCGCTGGCTATGACCGCCGCGGTCGGCTGGTGCCTGCAGCATCAGGGGCTGATCATGGCTGCTGTTCGTGCTGACGGCGGCGCGTCGGCTACTATAGCTTCGTGACCGTATCCAGCGCAGCTTCTTCCCGACCGAGGATATCGGCCAGCTGATCGATCTCGACCCAGGCGCGGCAGGATATTTCCTATCGACGCGATGAAGGCGCTTGCAGGACTGCAGGCCAGGCCTCGTCGTGCAGAACAATCCGGCGGTGGCGCATGTCACCTCGATCCTGCGCGACACATCCGACAATTCCGGCACGCTCGATGTCCAGCTCGAGCCGAAGGATCGGCCGACCGCCCGCCGCTGCAGCAGACGCTGGCCGAGCTGCGCCGCTCGCTGTCGCAGGTGCCGGGGCTGCAGCGCCTTCATCACGCCGCAGCAGAGCCTCCGCTTCGGCGGGCGCTCGCACGCAGAGCCAGTATCAGCTGGTGCTGCAGTCGCTCGATGCCAGCCTGGCGCGCGACTGGGCCGGCAAGCTGGACGACGCGATGCGGGCGGATACCGGCGCATTTCGTCGATGTCGCCTCCGATTACCAGAACGACGCGCTGCAGGCCGCGGTGGTGGTCGACACGCGATGCGGCCGAACCGTCTCGGGCATCACCGCGCAGGCGCTGCGCACGACGCTGGAGGCCGGGTTCGGCACCTATGTCGCGACGCAGATCCAGACCACCGGATCGAGCTATGACGTGATCCTCGAATATGATCCCGCCTTCCAGTGGGACGAGAACGCGCTGGCCGCGCTGCGCGTGCCGGCAAGCGACGGCACGCTGGTGCCGCTGGCCAGCTTTCGCGCGGGTCGAGCGGACATCCGGCCCGGTCACGGTCAACCAGACCGGCCAGCTGACGGCGGTGACGCTGTCGTTCAACCTGCCGGCCGGCGTCTCGCTCGGCACGGCGACGGAGCGGATCGACCGCGCTGAAGCGCAGATCGGCATGCCGCCCGTCGGTGCTGACCAGCTATGCCGGCGCGGCGGAGCTGTTCCAGCAGGCGAGCGGCAATACCGGGCTCCTGATCCTGGCGGCGGTGCTGACGATCTATGTCGTGCTCGGGCGTGCTCTACGAAAGCTTCATCCATCCGCTCACGATCCTGTCGGGCCTGCCGTCGGCGGCGCTCGGCGCGCTGCTGGCGCTGCGGACTCTTCGGCTTCGATCTGTCGATCATCGCGCTGATCGGCCTGCTGATGCTGATCGGCATCGTCAAGAAGAACGCGATCATGATGATCGACGTGGCGCTGGTGCTGCGACGCGAGGACGGCATGAACCCGGTCGACGCGATCCGCGATGCGGCGGCGCGGCGGTTCCGGCCGATCATGATGACGACCTTCTGCGCGCTGCTCGGCGTGCTGCCGATCGCGCTCGGCTCTGGCGCCAGTTCGGAACTGCGCCAGCCGCTCGGCGATCGCGGTGGTCGGCGGGCTGATCGTCTAGCCAGGCGCTGACGCTGTTCATCACGCCGGTGATCTTCGTGCAGATGGAGCGGGTCTCGGGCTTCCTGGGCGGGCTGTTCACCCGCAAGCGGCGGTCGTCGGTTCCGGCGGAGTGAGGCTCGGATCGTTCCGAAGCGGGGGGCTGTCTGCCCCCCGCAGCCCCCCGAGAGTATTTTTGCCAAGAAGAAGCTGCATTTTCTGCCCCTGAAATATCCCCGCCGGAGGCACCTGAGCCGGAGCCGCCCTGCGGCGCAGGCGAGGCGAGGGGGGTGGCGCCGCAAGGCGCCTCCTTAGGATCAGAGCGGGGCGAGGGCGGCGGGTTTGTTGGCCGCGGCCTCGGCTTCCGCGATCTTCTGCCAGGTGGCGAGGATCGTGTCATGCGCCTGCACGACCTGCGGTGTCACGCTTTCGGTGGCGGTGCGCATCAGGCGGTGCGAGCCGGTGCGCGAGGTCCAGGAGATCAGCGCCGGGGCGAGGATCATCGGCAGCGCCACCGGCAAGAGCCAGGGCACCAGGCCGGGGGCCAGCCATTCGCCGGCGAGCAGGAAGGCGAAGCCCATCACCACGATCCAGCGCGAGGCGGCCCAGGCCTCGGTCAGGCTCAGGGTGCCGTCGCCGCGGTTGTTGGGGGGCCAGCCGCCATCGGCGCGCAGCAGCACCTGCAGGACGGCGCGGGTGGTGAACAGCAGCATGATCGGCGCCACCAGCGAGGACAGCACCAGTTCCCAGAGCGTCGAGGCCAGCCCCGCCAGCGCGCCGCCGAAGGCGCGGGCGCGCCCGCTCAGCACCGCCGCGAAGCCGATCATCAGCTTGGGCAGCAGCAGCAGGCCGAACACCCCCACCGCAAGGCCGATCGCCTTGGAGGCCTGATCCGAGGGGAAGACCGGGAACAGCAGATAGGGTTCGGGAAAGTAATCCGGCGCCGGCACGAAGAGCGGTGCCGCGATCGAGGCCGCGATGAAGAGGATCCAGAGCATCGGCGCGACATAGCTGAGGATGCCTTGCAGGAAGACATAACGGCTCCAGCCTTTCAGGCCGGGGGCGAGCAGCAGGCGGGCGTGTTGCAGGTTGCCCTGGCACCAGCGCCGGTCGCGCTTGGCGAAGTCGATGATGTTTTCCGGGCCTTCCTCGAAGGAGCCCTCAAGATCGGGATCGAGCCGGACGACCCAGCCGGCGCGGGCAAGGAGCGCGGCCTCGACGTAATCATGGCTCATGATATGGCCGCCGAAGGGCGGAGCGCCGGCGAGCGCCGGCAGGCCGCAGGAGGCGGCGAAGGCATGCGACGCGGACCATGGCGTTATGGCCCCAGAACGGGCCGGTGCGCCCGGCCATCAGGGCGAGGCCGCGGGCGAAGATCGGCGAGAAGAAGCTGGCCGAGAACTGCTGCGCGCGCCCGAAGCGCGAGCGGGCGCGGATCGACCCTGGGCAGGGATTGCAACAGGCCGACCTGCGGCGCGGCCTGCATCCGGCGGGTCATCTCGGCAATCGTCGCGCCTTCCATCAGGCTGTCGGCGTCGAGGATCAGCGCAAAGGTCATAGGCGGCGCCGGAGCGGGTGATGAAATCCTCGATATTGCCGGCCTTCTTGCCGGTGTTCGCCACCCGGCGGCGGTAGAAGATCCGGCCCTCGGCCTGACGGTCGCGCAGCAGATGGACAAGCCAGTGCCGCTCGGCCTGGGCCACCTCCTCGTTCCGCGTGTCCGAGAGGATGGCGAAGTCGAAATGCCGGGTCAGGCCGAGCGCGGCGATCGAGGCATCCATCGCCGCCACGCGCGAGAAGGTGGTGACCGGGTCTTCGTTATAGACCGGGACAAGGATCGCGGTGCGCGCGGTGATCGGCGTGTCGGCCGTGTTGTAGTGGATCGGGCGCCAGGCGAGGCCCCAGAGGCCCTGCACCGCGCCCCAGGACAACCAGAAGGTCGAGCCGAAGATCAGCGTGCTGCGCACGAAATCCATCACGTCGAGGCCGTCGGCCGCGCCATATTGCAAGAACAGCAGACCAGCCCCGACCGCCAGCGTCAGGCTGAGGCCAAGTGCGATGAAGCGGCGCCGGTAGAGGGCCGCCTCGGTCTGCCGTCCAGTTGGCAAATATCAGTTCCCGAACCCATGCGCACGAAGCCAGCCGCCCCAGAGCGGCAGCAGCCAGGCCAGCAGGCCTTGCGGATGTTCCAGCACCTGACGCGGCATGGCAAGAGGGGCATGCGGCAATTTGGCCATGCGATCGGCCAGCGTCTCGGCGTCGTCAAAGGTGGAGAGATCCTTGGGCATCAGTCCTTCATCCATTGATAGAGCCATATTTCAGTCAGCTTCCGACCGTAACCCGCGATATGGGCGGTCAGTTCCACAACGGCGCCTTCGGGTGCGTTCACATCCATGACAAGGCGCCACATATCGGTGCCTGTGATCTTGGACAGAGCCTGTTGCACGATCTTGCCGTTGGCGACGGTAATGACAGGTTTAACATCGGCATCGCCCGGCATTTGCGCCAGTATCCCGCCCTTGTAGTCGATCACGAACTTACGCGTGTTCGGGTCCGGCTTAGTGCCCGATATTCCACCGTGACCCGCGCGTGTGTCATATATATACGCCCGTTCGCCCTGTCCATCAGGATCAAGATTGCCCCAGACAAGATTATAGGCGAATTCCAGCTCTTGCCCGGCCTGAACCGGGGCCGCGGGGACCCAGAACGCCACGATATTGTCGTTTACCTCGATCTCCGAGGGGATTTCGACCAGACGGATGGCGCCTTCGCCCCAGTCGCCGGTTGGCTGGACATCGATCGAGGGGCGGGTTTCGTAATGCGCGCCGGCATCCTGATAATCGGCGAATTGCCGGTTGCGCTGGTGCAGGCCGAAGGTTTTCGGCGTCGCTTCGGCGAAGATCGAGCTGCCGAGGCGGGGCGGGTTGTTGAGCGCGCGCCAGGTGGTGTCGCCATCGGCGCGGCGGATCAGCAGGCCGTCGCTGTCATGCACCTGCGGGCGGTAATCATCGTAGCCGGCGCGGTTGTTGTCGGAATAGAGGAACATCGAGGTCAGCGGCGCGATGCCGAGCTGCTGCACGGCGGCGCGGAAGAAGAGCCGCGCGGTGACCTGCATCACGGTGTTCTTGCCCGGGGTGATGACGAAGCGGTAGGCGCCGGTGACGCTCGGGCTGTCAAGCTCGGCGTTCAGCACGACCGTTTGCGCGCCGGGTTCCGGGCGCTCGAGGTAGAAGGTCGAGAAGCGGGGGAATTCCTCGGTGCCGGAGACGCCGGTGTTGATCGCAACGCCGCGGGCCGAGAGGCCATAGGTATTGTCGCGGCCGAGCGCGCGGAAATAGGAGGCGCCGATGAAGGCCACGAGTTCGTCGAAGATATCGGCGCGGTTGATCGGGAAGCGCAGCCGGAAGCCCGCGACGCCCTGCAACGGCGTGGCCTTGGGCACGCGGGCCGCCAGATCGCCGTGATAGATGAAGTCATCGGTGGTGAAGGTCATGTCGCTGGCCATGCCATCGATCACTTCCTTCAGCTCGACCGGCGTGTCGAAGAGCCAGCCGAGGTGGAAGGCGTCGATCCGGAAGAAGCTGCCGGGCGTATCCCAGCGGGCGCGGTCGGGGTTGTACTGGATGCGCTGGTAATCGTCGTATTTCAGGTTGTCGAGAAAGCTCGACACCTTGGGCGGCACGACATAGGGGCTTTGCGCCTTGGACCGCATCGCCTCGGTCAGGATGTCGAAGGAGAATTTCTGCGGTGCAGCGGGCGGCGTGGCGGGGGCGGGCTGCGGCGCCGCCTCATCCGCGCGGACCGGGAAGCTGATCGCGGTCGAGGCGAGGCACAGCGCGGTCAGCGGCAGCGCCGCGACAAGGCGGCGGCGCGTCATGCAGGGAGAATGAGCCAAGCTATGCGTTTTCATTGAAGGTATGATTCGTTGCCACTAATTTCGCCACCACAAATCACTTTCTACGCTCTTACGCTATACATCCGTCATGCAATCCACGCACAGAGCTATGACAAAACGGCGATGCTGCAACGACTATAGCGGGTTTTTGCCCGTTTCGCGTGTGCGCGCGGGTGTTTGACGCAAAATCGTGCCGTTTCAGCCAGTTGGCTGCCTGTTCCAAAGGCGGTTTGCGAAGCCGGAAAAGCGAGGCGTCGCGGCGGTATGGCGGGCTTTGCGGCCCGGGGCGGAGCGGGCAGCGCCGCCTGAAACGGCAGGTGGCGAGAATTTGCCGGTGCGGCTTCGGGACCGCCTCGAATTTAGGCGGATTGTTGCGCGCGGTCCGGGCAGGGCGGTGCCGCCTCGCGCCGGGTCGCGCAGGGGTGAGGTATTGTGATGACGGAAGGCGGGCCCAGAGAGGCGGTGGGGGCGGGTCGTCTGGCGAACTCGGGCGCAGACGCGGCGCGACTTCGGGACGGATGCCGGTGCAGAAAACCGCGCCGGCGGGGGGGCTCGCGCCCGGTCAGGCGGCGGCTTCGGGCAGGGTGACGCGGGCGGTGAGGCCGGGGTTCGCATTGCTGAGCGCCAGCTGTCCGCCCGCCGCGTCGATGATCTCGGACGCGATCGAGAGGCCGAGGCCGGAGCCCGCGCCGGAGGTGTCGAGCCGGGCGCCACGCGCGAGAAGATCGGTCATGCTGTCTTCCGGGATCCCCGGCCCGTCATCGGCGATGCAGAGCGTGAGCCCGTCCGGGATCCGGGCGGCCGTCAGCGTGACCCGGCTGGCGGCGTGGCGGGCGGCGTTTTCGACCAGCGCGCCGAGCGCCTCGGTCAGATCGTCGGGGTCGATCCGGGCGGCGAGGCCGGGCGGCACCGCATTGGTCCACTCGAGGCGGCTGCCGTCCGGGGTGCGGCGCACGACGGAAAGGACGCGGCCCAGCACGGCGGCCAGATCGCAGGTGGCGGCGGGCGCGCTGGCGGCGATGCGGGTCCGGGCAAGCTCTCGGTCGACATGGGCGTGCATGGCGCGGGCGATGGTCTCGATCGCCTCGGCGGCGTTCGGGTCGTTCTGGTCACGCAGCCGCCCGGCCTCGCCATAGAGCGCCTGAAGCGGCGTTTTCAAGCCATGGGCGAGATCGCCGGCCCGGGCGCGGGCGCGCTGCACATCCTGTTCGCGGGCTTCGATCAGGGCGTCGACCTCGGCGGCGAGCGGGCGCACCTCGGTCGGAAAGTCGGCGCCGAGCCGGGTCGACTGGCCGGAGCGGACGGCGGCGACGCGGGCCCCGACATGGGCCAGCGGGCGCAGGCCGATGGCGATCTGGGCCCAGCCCGCGATGATCAGGAAGGTGGCGAGCAGGCCGAGGTAGGGCACCATGTCGGAGACGAAGGAGGCGCCCTCGGCGGTCAGCTCGGCACGGTCCATCGCGACGGCGACGCGGACGAACTGATGGCCAAGCCGGGCGGGCAGACGGACGAGGCGTTCGACGACCAGCACGGCGCCGCCGCCGGGGCCGGGCAGGTCAAAGGTGTAAAGCGTGCCGTTGATCGCCTGATCCGGCGGCAAAGGCAGCGTGTAATCCCACAGCGAGCGCGAGCGCTGGGTTTTGCCATTGGCTTCGACCTGCCAGTAAAGCCCGCTGAGCGGACGGCTGAAGCGCGGATCGCCGGGCGGGGTGGCAAGGATCAGCGGGTTGTCGGCGTCGGTGTCGAGCCCGGCCAGCACCTGATCGAGCTGCACATCGAGATCGGCCACGGCGCGGCGTTCGAGATGGGCGTTGAACAGCAGCGACAGGCCGAAGGCCGCCAATGCGAGGGCCGCCAGCACCGAGGCGGCGCCCGCCGCGAACAGCCGGAGGTGCAGCGAGGCGCGGATCATCGTCGCAGGGCGGGGGGCTGGCCGGGGGCGGCCATGTCAGGCGGCCTCGCCTTCGAGGAAATAGCCAAATCCGCGCCTTGTGCCGATCACGCCGGGGCCGAGCTTGCGGCGCAGGCGGGTGATCAGCGCCTCGAGCGCATTCGCCTCACGCGAGTCTTCGTCGCCATAGAGATGTTCGAGGATCTCGGTTGGCGGCAGCACACGGTCGCGGTGCATCAGCAGGTAGGACAGCAGGCGATATTCCAGCGCCGAGACCGAGACCGGGGTGCCGCGCAGCGTGATCTCCATCTTGGCGGGGTCGAGCGAGAGCGCGCCATGCGCCTGTGTCGGCGCGGCCTTGCCGGCCGAGCGGCGGATCAGCGCGCGGGCGCGGGCCACCAGTTCCTCCATCCGGAAGGGTTTGGGCAGGTAATCGTCGGCGCCGGCATCAATGCCCGCGACGCGTTCGGTCCAGGCGCCGCGGGCGGTCAGGATCAGCACCGGCGTCGTGGTGCCGCCCTCGCGCCAGCGCCGCAGCACGGTCAGACCGTCGAGCCGGGGCAGGCCGAGATCGAGCACGATCAGGTCATAGGCCTCGGTATCGCCCCGAAACCAGGCCTCTTCGCCATCGGCGCAGCTTTCCACCAGAAAGCCTGCCGCGGTGAGGGCGGATTGCAGATCCTTCGCGATGCGGGGATTGTCTTCGACTGCAAGTACGCGCATCAGTCAAATTCCCTGTTCTTGCGGGGGGTTATGGGGGATGGGATCATTCACTGTCATTCTCGCCCTCGCCCAGAACCTTGCCGGTGGCGGCGTCGACACGCAGGTCGATGACCTGCCCGGAGGGCTGGACGATCTCGAATTCATAGGTCGGTGTGCCGTCCTGATCTTCATATTCGATGTTCACGATGGTGCCTTCATGGAGCCGTTTGACCTGAGCCAGGATATGCGACAGCGGTTGAATCTCGTGCCGCGCCAGCGCCGCGCGGGCGCGATCCTGATCATCGTCGTCGGCATGGACCGGCAGCGCGAGGCAGAGCAGGACCAGGATGGTGAGCAGTCTCATGGGTGTCATCTCGCATCGGCAGGCTGACGCGGGGCTGACGTGACCCTGCGCCAAACTGCGGGCAGGCTCAAGCCCTTGTCAGCTGGTGGCGGTGTCGAGCCAGATCGTGACCGGGCCGTCATTGGTCAGGCTGACCGCCATATCGGCGCCGAAACGTCCGGTCTGGGTCGGGATGCCCTGCGCCGCAAGCGCGCGGGCGAAGTGTTCGTAGAGCGCGCGGCCTTCCTCGGGCGCGGCGGCGGTGGAGAAGCCGGGGCGGTTGCCGCGGCTGGTGTCGGCGGCAAGGGTGAACTGGCTGACGACCAGCGCGCCGCCTGCGGTATCGAGCAGCGCGCGGTTCATCTTGCCCGCCTCATCCTTGAAGATGCGGAGCTTGGGGATCTTGGCGGCAAGCTGGTCGGCCTGCGCTGTCGTATCGCCCTGCATGGCGCAGATCAGGATCAGCAGGCCGGGGCCGGTCTCGCCGATGCGGGTGCCGTCGACATCGACCGAGGCGGAGGTGACGCGCTGGATCAGGGCGCGCATCAGCTGAGCTCGTGCGCCCAGGGCGGGTTGGCGCCGGCGCGGCTGACGGTGATGGCGGCGGCGCGGGTGCCAAGCGTCAGGGCGGCGGTGAGGGTTTCGGGCGCGGCAGAGGCGATGGCGGCCTTGGTCAGCATGCCGGCGCGGTGCAGCGCGGCCAGCACGCCCGCGTTGAAGGTGTCGCCTGCGCCGACGGTATCGGCGACGGTGACCTTTTGCGCCGCCACCGTGACGCTGTGCTGCGCGGTATAGGCGGTGGCGCCTTTCGAGCCTTCGGTGATGAAGATGACCTTGGGCCCGCGTTCCAGCAGGCCGCGGGCGAGGGCGGCGGTCTCGCCTGCGCCTTCCAGCCAGATCAGGTCTTCATCGGAGAGCTTCACGATATCGGCCAGCGCGATCATCCGGGCGACGCGGGCGCGGTAGGCGGCCTCGTCCGGGATGAAGCTGGTGCGGATATTGGGGTCGAGCATGGTGACCGAGCGCGGCGCTTCGCGTTTCAGCAAAGCCTCATAGGCGGACCCGGCGGGTTCCTGGCCGATATAGATGCCGCCGGTGAAGAGCGCGTCGAGCGGTTGCGGCAGGGCGGGCAGGTCGTCGGGCGTCAGCATCCGGCCCGCGGTCTGTTCGTCGTAGAAGGCGTAGCTGGCCTGGCCATTGACCAGTTTGACGAAGGCCAGGGTGGTGGCGCGGTTGGAGCGGGCGGCGAAGGAGGTATCGACCCTGGAGGCGGCGAGGGTTTCGGTCAGCACCTCTCCGAAGAGGTCGGTCGAGAGGCCGGTGAAGAGAGCCGAGGGCGCGCCGAGGCGGCCGAGCGCGATGGCGGTGTTGAAGACGGCGCCACCGGCATGGGGCGCGAAGGCCGGTTCCCCGAGGGTCGACTGGCGCGGCAGCATGTCGATCAGGGCTTCTCCGCAGGACAGGATCATCGGGGGCTCCTTGGGCGCGATGGTGTGGGAGAGCATTACTGGGCGCAGCGCCCTGGGGCAAATGGAAAGGCTGGGGGGCGGGCCAGCCTTTGCGGTGAATGCTGCAGCTTGAGACTGAGGCCCTTGGCAGGTCCGCGATTGATGTCGGCCAAACCGATAAAGCGAGCATTCGCCACGGCTGTTCCAGGGGCGGCTGTCGGGTATGCTACGCTTCCATCTCACGGCGATCCCAGCACGATCGCCGCAGCTCTTGGAGGAGCAGCGCCGCATGATTGCCTACGTCACCGTCGGAGCTGACGACCTTGCGAAGGCGGAACGCTTCTATTCGGCGTTCCTCCCGGCGCTTGGCTACAGGCTTGAAGAGTATCAGGGGGACCTGAGCTATAGCTTGCCCGCAGTGCCGGGTCAGCCCTCTGTCCAGCCGGATTTCTATGTCAAATCGCCCTTCAACGGGCAATCGGCATCGGCTGGGAACGGCGCCATGGTCGCGTTTCAGGCGCGATCGCAGAAACAGGTCCGTGAGCTTCATGGTGCGGCGCTGGCCGCAGGCGGCTCTGACGAGGGGCAACCCGGCTTTCGGGCGTCCTATGGCCCCAACTTCTATGTCGGCTACCTTCGCGATCCGCATGGCAACAAGATCGCGCTGTTTTCCAGCGACCCGAATGAACCCGGGCGTGATGCGCAACCCGGGATCTGAAAGTCAAGCGAACCGCGGCATCGGCCAGTTCGCGATCAATGCGCAGCCTGCGGCGGGTGGCGGGCGCTGTCGCATGTTCGGATTGGACAGCGCGGGGGCCGGGTCGTAGCATCCGGGACAGAAGCAGAGGGGGCCGGGGATGATTGCAGTCAGGCTGTGGGCGAACCGCCATGCGCGGGCCTTCGAGTGGATTTACAAGCAGTTGGAGGGGGTGCTGACGGCGCTGGACCCGGTCCTGGCGAAGGTCGGCTATGGCCGGATCGAGCGGCCGGTGGCCTTTGTCGAGCGCCAGGTGAAGGGCCTGCTGTTCGATTGCCAGATGTGCGGGCAATGCGTTCTGTCCTCGACCGGCATGTCCTGTCCGATGAACTGCCCCAAGCAGCTGCGCAACGGGCCCTGCGGCGGGGTGCGGCCGGGCGGGTTCTGCGAGATCAAGCCGGAGATGCCCTGTGTCTGGGTGCTGGCCTGGGACGGGGCGGCGAAGATGGCGGGGCATGAGCGGATCAATATCGTGCTGCCGCCGGTGGATCGCAGCCTGCAGGGGTCTTCGGCCTGGCTGCGGGCGAGCCGCGAGCGGGCGGCCGCGAAGCGCGGCGATGGCACGGCGGGGCCGGCGCGGGCGGCGATGGCCGCGACCTTTCCGGCGGCGGCGAGGGCCGAGCCGACCTCGACCCCGAAGGCCACGGAACCGGAGCGGCGGGCATGAGCGATTATCCCCTTGCCGGAGAGCTGCCGGGCTATGCGCCGCTGGCGCCGGGAATGTCCTCGACCAGCCGGCTGGAGGCGGTGCTGCGGGCCGGGCGGTTTGCCGTGACGGCCGAGCTGAACCCGCCGGACAGTGCCGATCCGGAGGATGTCTATGAGGCGGCGCGGCCGCTGTCCGAGGTGACGGATGCGCTGAACGCGACCGATGCCTCGGGCGCCAATTGCCATATGTCCTCGATCGGGATCTGCGCGCTGCTGACCCGGGCGGGCTATTCGACGATCTATCAGATTTCCTGCCGCGACCGGAATCGCATTGCTATACAAGGGGATGTGCTGGGGGCGGCGGCGATGGGGGTGCAGAATGTGCTCTGCCTGACCGGCGACGGCGTGGGGACGGGGGATCAGCCGGGGGCGAAGCCGGTGTTCGATTTCGAACTCGCTGTCACTGTTGCAGACGATCCGGCGGATGCGGGATGAGGGGACGTTCCTGTCGGGGCGCAGGATCACCCGGCCGCCGCGGATGTTTCTGGGGGCGGCGGAAAATCCCTGTGTGCCGCCCCATGACTGGCGCCCGCTGCGGCTGGCCAAGAAGATCGAGGCCGGGGCGCAGTTCATCCAGACCAATTACATCTTCGATGTGCCGCAGTTCGAGGCCTTCATGGCGCGGGTGCGCGATCTGGGGCTGGACAGGAAGGTGTTCATCCTGGCCGGGGTCGGGCCGCTCGCCTCGGCCAAGGCGGCGCGCTGGATGCGGTCGAACGTGCCGGGGGTGCATATCCCGGATGCGGTGATCGCGCGGCTGGAGGGGGCCGAGAAGCAGGCTGCCGAGGGCAAGAAGATCTGCATCGAGCTGGTGCAGCAGATGCGCGAGATCGCGGGCGTGTCGGGCGTGCATATCATGGCCTATCGGCGCGAGCATGAAGTGTCCGACATCATCCAGCAGTCGGGTATCCTGAAGGGCCGGACGTCGCGCGTGCGGGCTTAGCCGCGCGTCTGCCGGATCCCGGCCGGGGCGGGCCGAAGCCGCGCGGCGGCGGGACCGGGCCAAGCTCGGCGGGTGGCGGCGCCAGCCTGTCCCAGATCGCGGCGATCTGGTGGCAGAGCCGGGCCGGATCGAAGGGTTTGATCACCACGCCGAGCGCGCCGAGGCTGCGGTAGGCTGCCGGATCCTCGAATTCCGCGCGCGAGGTGACCAGCATCACCGGTACCCTGGCGCCACCGGGCAGCAGGCGCAGGCGGCGGAGGGTTTCGGGCCCGTCCATCCCGGGCATCATCACGTCGAGCAGCAGCATCTGCGGGCGCGCCTGCGGGAAGGCCGTCAGCGCCTCTGGCCCCGAGGCGCAGAGCGTGACCGAGAACCCGCCGAGTTCCTCCAGCGTCAGGGCGACAAGGGCAGAGGGGAGGGCATCATCATCGACATAGAGAATGCGCTGCAGGCGGTCGATCATCCGGCGACCCTTTCGCTGTGAGGGGCATCGACCCTTGGCAGGTCGATCCAGAATTCGGTGACCCCATCGGGTTCCGAGGTGAAGCCGATGTGGCCATCGAAAGCCTCGACAATCGCCTTGGTGATGCTGAGGCCGAGGCCGGTGCCGCCCTTGGCGCGGGTCGCCGAGGCATCGGCCTGGGCGAATTTCTGAAAGACGCGGGGCGCGAATTCCTTCGGGATGCCGGGGCCGAAGTTGCTGACGGTGATATGGACGCGGCCCGGCTCTGGCAGGGTGACGGCCACGGTGACATCGGTGCCCGGATTTGCGAATTTCGCGGCGTTCGACAGCAGGTTGGCCATCGCCTGTTCGAACCGCCCGGGGTCGATCAGGCAGTCGGGCGAGTCATCGGGCGGGTCGAAGTTCAGGTGGACGCCGTGCTGATCGGCGTAGCCCTTGTGATGCGCGAGGCAATCGGCGACCAGCGCCACGATGCCCACCCGTTCGATCTGATAGTCGACCTGACCCAGGCCGATCTTCTCCATGTCGAGGATGTCATTGACCAGCCGGGTCAGCTTCTGGCTGTTGTCCTGCGCGATGTCGAGCAGGCGGCGGCTCTGATCGTCGAGCACGGTCTGCAGGCGGAACCGGAGCAGGCCGAAGGCGCCGAGGATCGAGGTCAGCGGGGTGCGCAGCTCGTGGCTGACGGTCGAGATGAATTCCATCTTGAGGCGGTCGACCTCGCGCCGTTCGGTGATGTCGCGCAGCACGCCGGTGATCAGCTCGTGCCCGTCGACGCGGGCGGCGTTGATCGAGATTTCCAGCGGCAGTTCGGTGCCGTCGCGGCGCAGGCCGGTGATCTCGCGGCCGTGCCCCATGATCTGCCCCGGCCGGTGGATATGGCCGGCGCTCGGCACGAAGCCTGCGACATGGTCGGGATGGGCGGCCCGGAACTGCCGTGGCATCAGCATGGCGATGTCCTGACCGACAAGCTCTGCCGAGGTATAGCCGAACATCGCCTCGGCTGCGGGATTGACGGTCTGGATCACGCCGCTGGTGTCGATCATCAGGATCCCGTCGGCCACGGTATTGAGGACGGTATGGGATTGCGCCTCTGATGCGGCGAGGGAGCGGGCCATCCAGTCAAACGAGCGGGCGAGATCGCCGATCTCGTCCTTGCGGGTCAGCGGCAGGCCGCGCGGGCTTGCCCCGCCGGCCTCGAGAATGCGGTCGGTCATGTCGCGCAGCGGGCGGGTCAGGACCTGCGCGACGCTGGCGGCGAAAACCGTGCAGCCAAGGATCATCAGCGCGGCAATGGCGAGGATGCGGTGCCGGATCGTCACGGCATCGGCCAGCATCACCGAGCGCGGCACCCGCAGCGCGACGGTGAGTCCGGCCGAGGGCCGGTCGCCCTCGGGAAGGCGCAGCGCAAAGCCCGCCATCGAGGTGCCGTCGACGTCGATGTCGGGAAAGGTGGTTTCCGGCTGCGACGTGGCGCGCAACGTGGCGACGAAGGGGGGCTGGACATAGGCGGGATCGCTGGAAAAGCCGATGCGGGTGGTATGGCTCGTCCCGTCATAGGTCAGGTAATCCCCGGCGCGGTTGGTGACGGTCACGATCTTGTTGGACTGCGCCGAGGCGGCGACGCGGGCCAGCATGGCGAAATAGTCGATGTTGATCACGATGAGCCCGAAGGTCGTGTCCTCCTGCACGACCGGCAGGACCACGCGCAGCGTGGCGGTGCCGGTGCCATCGGGCGCGCCGTGTTCGCGGTTCAGCGTGACCGGCGAGATGTGGATGCCGCCGGGCGGAAGCCCGGCCCCGGCGCGGACATAGGGCTCTGCCCCCTTGAGCTGAAGCTGATCTTCGGGCACCCGCACCGGCCCCGAGGGGGTGCGGTTGACGCGCACCAGTTCCGGGCCGCCGCCGGCGATCTGGATGTAGCGCATCTGCAGGTAATCGGTGCGGATGCGCATGACACCGGCGAAGATCGCGCCGAGGCGGTCCTTCCAGTCCGCCAGATGCGAGCCGTCGCGCGGGTCGAGGCCACCGTTGAGCGTGCTGCGCAGGATGCCCAGGATCGGCGGTGTCTGCAGCACGATGCGCCCGTCCGAGGCGACCTCATCGATCGCGGAGGCGACGCGCTGGGCGACCAGACGGGTTTCCCAGCGCAGCCCGTCCTGCGCGGTGTCGATGGTGGCGCTGACGGTCTGCACCGAGGCGTAGACGCCCAGCACCAGCGCGGTGAGCATGGCCATCAGGCCGACGAGGCTGGTGATCCGGTTGCGCAGGCGTTTGCGCCTTGGCCCACGGTGCGGCATCGGGCTAAGCGGCGCTGTGGCGATGGGGGGTGGGCATGGTCATCATCCGCTCCGGCTGTCTGGCCGGTCCGGTTTAGCCGCAGAGTCCTAATCGGGGATGAACCGCCGCGGGCATCGCGGCGCGCGCGGGCGCCGAAGTCGCTAGACTTTTCCGCAAATCCTGCGCGGTCAGGTGGTGAAATAGGGCGCGAGATTGGCACGGACCCGCTCGAGCGGGGTGGCGCCGCTGCTGTCGGGCGCGAAGCTCTGGCCGGTGATCGCCTCATAGGCGTCGATATAGACCTGGCTGGTCTGCTCGATCATCTCGACCGGGATCTCGGGGATCGGGTCCTTGTAGGGGTCGCAGCGCTCCGCCACCCAGGCGCGGATGAAATCCTTGTCGAAGCTTGGCGGGCGGCTGCCTGCGGCGAAGGCGGTCTCGTAGCCGGAGGCGCGCCAGTAGCGGCTGGAATCCGGGGTGTGGATCTCATCGGCCAGCAGGATGCGGCCCAGGGCATTGATCCCGAACTCGTATTTCGTGTCGACGAGGATCAGCCCGCGCTCGCGCGCCAGCGTCTGACCGCGGGCGAAAAGCGCCAGCGCATAGGCCGAGACCTCGTCCCACTGGCGCTGGCTCAGCAGGCCGGTCTCGACGATCTGGGCGGGCGTCAGCGGTTCGTCATGGCCGCCGTCGAAGGCCTTGGAGGTGGGCGTGATGATCGGGCGCGGCAGCGGCGCGATTGTCGCGCAACCCGTCCGGCAGGGTGTGGCCGTACATCTTGCGCTGGCCCTTGCGGTAGAGCGTCAGGATCGAGGTGCCGGTGGTGCCGGCGAGATAGCCGCGCACCACGATCTCGACCGGCAGGATGGTCAGGCGCTGGCCGATCACCACATTGGGGTCGGGATAGTCGAGCACATGGTTGGGGCAGATATCGGCGGTGGCGTCGAACCAGTACCGCGCCACCTGGGTCAGCACCTGACCCTTCCAGGGGATCACCGCAAGGATGCGGTCGAAGGCCGAGATCCGGTCGGAAGAGATGATGATCCGGCGCCCGTCGGGCAGGTCGTAATTGTCGCGGACCTTGCCGTAATAGGGGTTGGGGAGTTCTGGGATGACGGCATTGGCGAGGAGGCGCAAGGCAATGACCTTTCGGCAGGGATGGTTCCCCTATCGGGCGGAGCGGCGGCGGTGTCAACTGCCCGGCGTCCCGCCTCGGGCCTGCGGCTTCTTCTTGGCAGAAATACTCCCGCCGGAGGCGCAGGCCGGCCCCCGCGCGATCCCGCCGGGCTCAGTGCGTCATCTGCCAGTATTGGTAGTAGTAGGCCAGCGCGCCGGCGACGATCAGGCCGGCGATCACGGCGCCGGTGATCTTCCAGGCCGACCAGGGGCGTTCGCCCTGCACCTTGCCGGTCTGGGCGTTGACCACGAAGCGATAGCTCTTGCCGCCGTATTTGTAGGCGGCCATCCAGATCGGCAGCAGGATGTGCTTGAAGGTCTCGTCGGAGACCGCGGTCTGCACCGCTGTCGATGCGCTGTTCGTCGCCGCCGATGTCGTTCAGGACATCGCCGCGGATCACCTGATCCATCTGGTCGCGGGCGATCTTGTGGCCATCTTCGAGCGCGACGGTATAGCCCTCGGAGCGTGAAGCCCGCGAGGTAGTCGGGGGCATAGGGCTTGAGCGCCGACAGATCCCAGGGCTCCAGCCCGTCGACATAGCGGCTGCGGCAGGCTGGCCGAGGCCATCACCAGCACATCGTCGAAATCGCGCGCGACCTGGCCCGAGACCGGGTACCAGTTGGTGTGGCGGACCTGTTCCTGGCGCTGTTCCATGCGGCCGTTGACCTCGACCATCACGGTGCGGGTCTCGTACCAGTATTCGCCGCGCTCGCCCTGATAGGCGGTGCGGGTGGCGGCGTCGAAGGTCCAGTAGGGGACGTAGATGCCGGTCAGCGCACGGCCCTTGCGGGCATATTCCACCAGCCCGCTCGGGGGCGAACCAGAGCCGGCCGAGCCAGTCGGTCATCGCGCGCGCGGCCCTCGCTGCTCGGTCACCGCGAAGGGCACGACGCCCTGCGGTTTGAACATGCGTTGCGCGCCGGTGTCGGCGACCACCGGGGTGGCGCAGAACGGGCATTGCGCGGCATGGACATCGGGCGGCAGCGGGAAGCTTGCGCCGCAGGAGGGGCAGGTGACATCGCGGCGCTCTTCCATCGCGGCGGCGGGCAGGGCGTTGGCCAGTGCCCGGCGATAGTCAAGCTCGGCGATACGCGGTCGGCGAGGCATTGGCCGCGCCGGGGATCTGCTGGACATGGCCGCAATGGTCGCATTTCAGCACGCTCTGGCCGGGGGCAAAGCGCAGCTCTGCGCCGCATTGGTCGCATTTGTAATGCAGGTCGCCGGCAGGGGGGGCAGGCGGCGCGACGATGGGCGTCGGCATGGATCAGGCCCCGGACCCCGGTGCGCGGGCGGCGGCGGCGGGGGCGGCATGACGGTGAAGAGCTGCGCCAGTTCGGCGATCTCGCCGGCCGGTTTCCAGCCGTCGAGGCCCGGCGGTCCAGACCATCGTGGCGCGGGTGAAGCTGGCCCGCGGTGGCCATGCTGGCCCAGCGTGGCGCGGGCGAAGGGGCCGGTGGTCGCGCCGTTCTCGGCGATGTGCCAGACCTTTTCGACCGGTGGCGGCGGCGGCGGCGGCGGCGGCGGCGGCGGCTGCGCCCTGCGGCACGGCCCCCCAGGGCCCGGCGGCGAGTTGCTGGGCCATGCCCATGCCCATGCCAAGGCCGATCCCGGCGCCCATGCCGGAGTTCGGCGTCTGCGACGAGGCGGTCATCGCCTCGGCCGCCGAGAACTGGGTGTATTTCGACAGATCGCCCGCAAGCCCGACCGAGGTGCGCTTGTCCAGCACCTTTTCCACCTCTTCCGGCAGCGAGACGTTCTCGATGTAGAACTCCGGCAGGGCGAGGCCGTAGGCGGCGATGGTCGGGGTGATCGCGCCGGTCACCAGTTTGCCGAGGTCGGCGGTATTGGCGGCCATGTCGAGCACCGGGATGCCGGATTTCGCGATCACCTGGCTGAATTCCTGCACGATCACGTTGCGGATCTGGTCGGCGATCTCATCCGAGGTGAATTCGCCGTCGGTGCCGACGATCTCCTTGCAGGAACACGCCGGGATCGGAGACCCGCATCGAATAGGTGCCGAAGGCGCGGATGCGGACCGGGCCGAATTCCGGGTCGCGGCAGATGATCGGGTTCTTGGTGCCCCATTTCTGATCGTTGAAGCGGGTGGTGTTGACGAAATAGACCTCGGACTTGAAGGGCGACTGGAAGCCGTGGTCCCAGTGCTGCAGCGTGGTCATGATCGGCATGTTGTTGGTCTCGAGCTGTAGAGACCGGGGGTGAAGACATCGGCGAGCTGGCCTTCGTTGACGAAGACCGCCGCCTGACCCTCGCGCACCGTCAGCTTGGCGCCGTATTTGATGGCATTGCCCTGCCGTTCGAACCGCCAGACCATCGTGTCGCGGGTGTCATCGACCCAGGAGATGACGTCGATGAATTCGCCGGAGAGAAAATTGAACAGGGACATGATCGATCAGGCCTTGCCGTTCGGAAGTTGAAGACGGGGAGCCAGTGCGCTGCCGCGATGGGCGGGAGGTTGCGCCAGCATCATAGGCATTGGCGGCGCGTGCGATCCGGACCACGCAGCCCACGGCGGCGGCGCGGTCATGGCGGCGCGCGAGCGTCATGCGGCGTGTTCGGGCCACGAGTCTCCTGCAGCGCGATGGCGATGCACGCGACGGGTTCGGCCTGGCAGGCGTCATGCCGGGGCGCAGGCGGGGATCGTAAAGCATGCGCAGCATATGGGCGTCCTGCGTGGTCAGCAGGGCATATTCCTGATCGTCGTTGAAGATCGAGGGCCGGGCCGCGGGGCTGTCATTGGCGGGGCCGAGGGCCTGGGCCAGTTCCTCGTGATAGCAGGCCAGCGCATCAGGTCGGGATGCTCGCCGCGGATCACGGCCACGGCCGGGTCATGGTCGTAGCTGCCCGGCTGGGAGAAGGCGAAGGCGAGGCAATAGGTCGAGACGCGGCATGGTCAGTGATGGTCTGCACCGTATCCGCGCCGATGCCGGGGATCAGGCGGCGAAGCTCGGGGGCAATGGCGCGGCGTTCATCCTCGTTCAGGACGAGGACGTGGAAATTCGCGGGCTCCGATCGCCGATCCGTGATCGGCAGTCCGGTCAGGCGCGCACAGGCGGGCGGCATAGGGGTGACGGAGGCCGTGTCGGCCGTGCCTGTTCGGCCTCGCGGCACGGTCGGGCCGAAGCTCAGCGACATCCGGATCGGGCCGGCCCAGCGGCGCAGATGGTCGGGCGTCTGGCGCGCCACGGCGGGGCCGGAGCTGCGGGTGCGTATTCATCCCAGAGCGCGATGCGGATGAAATCCTGCGCCAGGATGCGGGCATCATAGGGCGCGTCGGGCCCGCCGCCATCGGTGCGCAGCAGGCCCCGGTCCAGCATGGATTGCCTGCAGCCGTGCGTAATAGACGCGCAGCGCCGCGCTGTCGGCGGACAGGGCGGCGCTGCGGGTCCGGCGGCGGCAGGCCCGCCGTCGCGTCCGGCATCGGCGCGGGCACGGGCGGGCCGAAGGCCGCGCAGCGAGGCGCAGGAGGGCGAGGGCCGTGGCGGCGAGGATGCGGCGCGGGGCCGAAGCGGGCGGGCGGCTCGCGTCAGCCCCCGCGTTCTGCAGTCGGTCGCCGGCGCCGCGCCGGCTTGCGCGCCTTGGCGGCGGCGAGCGTGTCGCGCAGGTCGTTCTGCATCTTTGTCCAGCTGGCCCTCGGCGGTCGGCGCGGCGGGCGCGGCCTTCGTCGGCGATCTGCAGGCTTTCGTTGATCGTGGCGATCGAGGTGTCATTGGCCTTCTGCACCGCCTCGATGTCGAAGACGCCGCGTTCGATCTGCTGGCGCACGACGCGGTTGGCGTCCTGCAGGTTCTGCGCGTTCGCGGTGAGCAGTTCATTGGTCAGGTCATTGGCGGCCTTGACCGCCTCTGCCGCCTCGCGCGAGCGCTGGATGGTCACCGCCTGCGCCAGCTGGGTTTCCCACAGCGGCACGGTGTTGACCAGCGTCGAGTTGATCTTGGTGACAAGGCTCTTGTCATTCTCCTGCACCAGCCGGATCGAGGGCAGGGATTGCATCGTCACCTGACGGGTCAGCTTCAGGTCATAGACCCGGCGCTCGAGATCGTCGCGCGCGGCGCGCAGGTCGCGCAACTCCTGCGCGTCCATGACCTGATCGTCTTCCGGGGCGGCCTTGACCTCGGCCTCTTTCGCGGGGATGGTGGTGGCGTCGAGCTCCGCCAGTTTCGCCTCGCCCGCGGCGATGTAGAGGGCAAGCTCGTCATAGAAGGTCAGGGTCTTCTCGTAGAGCACGTCGAGCGATTTGATGTCGATCAGCAGCTTGTGCTGATGCATGTCGAGCTCGTTGGTGACCTTGTCGATCTGGCCCTGCACGGTCTCGATAGCGTGCGACGAATTTGGCGAAGGGCGCGGCGGAGCCGGTGAGGCGTTCCCACAGGCTGCGCTTGCGGCGCACGTCCAGTTCGGTGACCGAAAAGCCGCGGATCGAGGCGACGATCGAGCGCAGCGCATCGCCGGCGGGGCCGACGTCCTTGTTGCGCACGTCTTCCAGCATGGAAGACGAGATCGTCGTCAGCTCGGTCTGGGCCGAGGCGCCGAAGGCGATGATCGACTGGGTGTTGGTCAGGTCGATCTCTGCCATGCGCTTGCGGATCGCCTCGGCCTGCGGCGGCGGGGGCCTTGTCGAGGGGCACGAGCTCGGCTTTGGCCTCGGGCAGGACGTTGGCGGTTACATCCCTGATCTCGGCACTGAGTTCGGCGGTGATCGGGGTCGCTGCTTGGGGCGCGGTCTCGTCGGTCATCGTCTGTCCTTTCGGGAACGGGTTATGCGTGGGTCGGGGTCAGGCGGTGCCGCTGTCGGGGCGGATGCCTTCCTGTTGCAGGCGCTGGCGCAGCACGTCGATCTGGATGTCGAGATTGGTCTTGTCATTGGCCAGAAGCGCCTGCGTCTGGGTCGAGAAATTGCTTTGCAGATCGGTGAGAAGGGCGGCGTAATCGGCCCGCGCCCTGGGGTCGCGGCCCTGGGCATAGACGCTGGGCGAAGTTCGCCGTCGCGTCGGAGGCGCCCATCAGATAGACGCCGAGGTATTTGCGCGCCGCGGTCAGATCGCGCGGGATCGGATTCGACGGTGCGGAACATCTGCCGGGCGGTGGCGATGAAGGCTGTCGACCTGCGCTTCCAGCGGGCGGTCTGCGGTGCGGCGGATCGCCTCTTTCATCGCGGTCAGGTAGGTTTCGGCGTCGGTCACGGCGCGGGCGACACGGTCGGTCTGGAACGGGTCGATGCCGGCCATGCCCTTGTCGCGCATCGGGTCGGGGCCGAAGGCCGCAAAGTGCAGCACGGCGCCGAGGATGCCGAAGATCAGCGGGGCCAGCAGGCCGTGGCCGATGCCGCCAAGGGCGAGGCCCGCGCCGGTCAGCAGCGAGCCCGCGATCTTGCGCGGGAAGGCGGGGCGGCGCGAGATCGTGCGGGCCTCGTAAGCCTCTTGCGCCAGCGTGCCTTCGCGCGTCAGCCAGGCGGCGAAGAGCAGCGTGCCGCAGGCGGCAAGGTCGAGCGCGAGGCCCGCGGGCGACTGCCGGAAGGCGGTCAGCGCGAAGATCAGCGGCACGATGAAGAGCGCGTTGACCCGGCCGCCGGCGCGGGCGCGGCGCGCGCCGTCGAAGGGATGCGGGTCTGGCGCCCCCTCGGTGCGGGAATTTTCCGGGCTGTATTTGCCGCCGAACCGTTCGGCCATCAGGCACCCCCCGTCACGGCGACATAGACCATGAGCGCCATGAGCAGGAAGAAGGCGAGCTTCTGCAGGCCGGTGTTGGTCATCTGGCCCCCCCAGGCGATGGTCAGTCAGCGCAGGGAATATAGGACAGGGGCGGTGGTTTCGGAAGCCGCAAGTGGCCGGGGCGGCGGGATTATTCCCCGCGCGGCGGTTTGCGCGGGCCTTTCGGGGCACCGCCGCGTGGAAAGGCCCCCGGTTTTCCGCCGGGTTTGCCGGCCGGTCTGGTGCCGGGACGGGGGCCGGATGTCGTGCCCTCGGGTTTGGCGAAGGGGCGTTTGCCGGGGCCTTCGGCGGCTTTGGCGTAGGGCTTTCCGGCGGGTTTTCCGCTGGGTTTGCCGCCGGTTTCCGGTCGGTTTTCCGGTCGGGCGGCCCTTGGGGGCGTCGGCGTCGCGGCCCTGCGGGCGGGCGGGCATCAGTTCCGAGGGTTTCGGTGCGCCGCGTCGGGCCGGGGCGGGGCCGCGTTTGCCGGGCACGCCGGAGGGGCCGCGCGCCGGCGTCAGCTCGGTCGCGCGGGGCAGCGGGCGGCTGGCATCGGGACGGGGGCCGGGTTTGCCGGAGTGGCGCACGGCGCGGGCAGGCTTGACCTCTTCCTCGCCCTCGCCCGGGCCCATGCCGAGCTGGTCGCGCAGGATGCGGCCCTTGACCTCTGCCACGTCGCCGGGTTCCATCACGCCGAGGCGGAAGGGGCCGTAGCTGACCCGGATCAGGCGGTTCACGATCAGGCCGATGGCGTCGATGGCGCGGCGAATCTCTCGGTTGCGGCCCTCGCGCAGGCCGACGGTGAGCCAGGCATTGGCGCCCTGGATCTTGTCGAGGCTGACGGCCATCGGCTGGAAGCGCTCGCCATCGAGGGTGAGGCCCTGTGCGCAGCGGCTCGAGCTGATCCTCGGTCGGGTTGCCTTTGACCCGGACGCGGTATTTGCGCAGCCAGCCGGTCGAAGGCAGTTCAAGCCGGCGTTTCAGGTCGCCGTCATTGGTCAGCAGCAGCAGCCCCTCGGAATTGAGGTCGAGCCGGCCGATCGACATGACGCGGGGCAGGTCCTCGGGCAGGGTCTCGAACACCGTCTGGCGGCCTTTCTCGTCTGACGCCGAGGTGACGAGGCCGAGCGGTTTGTAATAAAGCCAGAGGCGCGGCGGTTCGGGGGCGGCAAGCGGCTTGCCCTCAACCGTGATGCGGTCCTGCGGGGTGACGTTGAGGGCGGGGCTGTCGATCACCTTGCCGTTCACCGCGACCTGACCGATGGCGATCATCCGTTCCGCTTCGCGGCGCGAGGCGATGCCGGCGCGGGCCAGCACCTTGGCGATCCGCTCGGCGCCTTTCGGGGCGGCGGGGGGCGCCGGTTTGGCGGGTCTTGCGGGGCGCGGGGCGCGGCGGGGCTTCGGGGGCGTGTCCATCGCGCCTTCCTAGCGCCAAACGGGGCGGGGCGAAAGCGGCTTGCGTGGGCTGCGGGCGCCGGGCATGACGGGGCGATGAGCGGATTTGTGAGCCATATGGAGGCGGCGCTGGCCGAGGCGCGGGCGGCGGGCGCGCGCGGCGAGGTGCCGGTGGGGGCGGTGATCGTCTCGGGCCCGGGGCGCGGTGCTGGCGCGGGCGGGCAACCGGGTGCGCGAGCTGGCCGACCCCACGGCGCATGCCGAGATTCTGGCGATCCGGGCGGCCTGTGCGGTGCTGGGGTCGGAGCGGCTGCTGGGCTGCGATCTCTATGTGACGCTGGAGCCCTGTCCGATGTGCGCGAGCGCCATTTCGCAGGCGCGGGTGGCGCGGCTCTATTACGGCGCGGCGGACCCGAAATCGGGCGGGGTGGCGCAGGGGCCGCGGGTGTTCGCGCATCCGCAGTGCCATCATGTGCCCGAGGTCTATGACGGGATCGGCGGGGATGAGGCGGGCGATCTGCTGCGGGCGTTCTTTGCGGGGAAGCGGGAGTAGGTCTGTCCGGGGCCCGCGGGTCGGGCCGCGCCCGAGCCTGGGGGGGCGCCTTGGGGCGGCTGAGCGGGGCGGTTTATGGCGTCAGGTATCCCCGGCGTTGTGCTGATCTGGCGACGGTGCAATGCGCCCTCCCGGGGGGAGGGTCGGGCGCGGCGCGGGGGCTGGTCGCCCCCGCGCCAAGGGGGCGCGGGATCAGAACTTGATCGGCTCCAGCACCTCGGGCTCGATGACCTTGACGCCGGGCAGTTCGGCCTTCAGCAGATCGGCGTTCTGTTCCAGCAGCGGGAAGGTGCGGTAGTGGCAGGGGATCACGGTCTTGAAGCTGAAGAAGGTCTTGGCCGCATAGGCCGCGCGCTTCATGTCCATGGTGAAATGGCCGCCGGCGCAGAGGATGCCGATATCGGGGTGGTGCAGCGCCTGAAAGATGCCCATGTCGGCCATCACATCGGTATCGCCCGAAAGATAGATCGTGTGGCCGTCGCCGGCGATGATGTAGCCCGATTCGTGGCCGGCATAGATCGGCGTGCCGTCGGCGGCCGCGACCGAGGAGGAATGGGTGGCGTTCACCATGGTCACCCTGGCGCCGTTCAGATCGACCGTGCCGCCCTTGTTGAAGCCTATGCCCTGCACGCCTTCCTTGCCCTGCCACCAGGCGATCAGGTCATAGATGCCGACCAGCGGCAGGTTGAGCTCTTTCGCGAGCGCGACGCCGTCGGCGGTATGGTCGCCGTGGCCGTGGGTCAGCACGATATGGGTGGCGCCCTTGATTGCCTCGGCGCGGCGGTCTGCCGGGAACATCGGGTTGCCGGTCAGCCAGGGGTCGATCAGCAGGACGGCGCCCTCGATCTCGATGCGGAAGCCGGAATGGCCGAGCCAGGTGATGTTCATGGGAGGTCTCCTGTGGTTGTCTGGGCCCTAGTTTAGGGCGCGACGCGGCGAAGGGAATGGGGGGCGTGCGGAAATGAGCTGGGCCTCGGCGGTTGACGGATATTGCGAGCGGCTGGGGCCGGGGCTTTGGGCCGAACCGCTGAATGCGGTGACGAATCTGGCCTTTCTGATCGCGGCGGCGCTGCTCTGGCCGCGGCTGCGGGGGCTGGCGCTGCCCCGGCTGTTGTGCGGGGTGCTGGCGGCGATCGGCCTCGGGTCCGGGCTGTTTCATACGGTGGCTGCGCGCTGGGCGGCGCTGGCGGATGTGCTGCCGATCCTGGGCTTCATCCTGATCTATGTCTTCGCGGTGAACCGCGCGGTCTGGGGGATGGCGCGGCTCTGGGCCGGGGTGGGGGTCCTGCTGGTGGTGCCCTATGCGGCGGTCGCCACGCCGGTGCTGGCGCGGCTGCTGCCGGGTCTGGGCGGCTCGGCCGGCTATGCCTCGGTCGATCTGCTGATCTGGCTTTACGCGGCGGCGCTGGCGCGGCGCGCGCCGCGCTTCGCGGGCGGCATGGCGGTGGGGGCGGGGTTGCTTGCGCTGTCGATCTGGGCGCGGGCCGAGGATATGCCGCTTTGCCCGATCTGGCCCGAGGGGACGCATTTCCTGTGGCATCTGATCAATGCGCTGATGCTGGGCTGGATGATCGAGGCGCTGCGCCGCCAGATGCTTGCAGCGCCGCGCGTGGGCGGCTAAACGGGCCGGAACCCCTGCAAAGGAGAGATGACACATGGCCATCGACATTGATACCGCACGGCGTGTCGCGCATCTGGCGCGGATCCGGGTCGAAGAGGCCGACCTGGCCGCGCTGGCGGGTGAGCTGTACGGGATCGTGGCCTTCATGGAACAGCTGAACGAGGTTGACGTGGAGGGCATCGAGCCGATGACCAGCGTGACGCCGATGCGGCTGAAGCGGCGGGCGGATGTGGTGACGGACGGCGGCTATCAGGCCGCGGTTCTGGCGAATGCGCCGGATGCGCGCGAGGGCTTCTTCGCGGTGCCCAAGGTTGTCGAATGAGGGCAGGGCGGTGAGCGAGGCATTGAACAGCTGGACGATTGCCGCGGCGCGGGACTGCGCTGCGCAAGGGCGAGGTCACGGCGGTCGACCTGACGATGGCCTGCATGGCGGCGATGGATGCGGGCGACGGGCTGAACGCCTTTGTCCACAAGACGCCCGAGATCGCGCTGGCGCAGGCCAAGGCGGCGGATGCGCGGATCGCGGCGGGGGATGCGCCGGATCTCTGCGGGATACCGCTGGGCATCAAGGATCTGTTCTGCACCAAGGGGGTGCCGTCGCAGGCGGCGTCGAACATCCTCAAGGGCTTCAGGCCGGAATACGAGTCGACCGTGACGGCCAAGCTGTTCGGCGCGGGCGCGGTGATGCTGGGCAAGCTGAACATGGATGAGTTCGCGATGGGCTCGTCGAACGAGACCTCGTGCTATGGCAATGTGGTGAACCCCTGGCGGCGCGGCAATGATGCGACGCCGCTGACGCCGGGCGGGTCTTCGGGCGGGTCGGCCAGTGCGGTGGCGGCGGATCTGTGCCTTGGCGCGACCGGGACGGATACCGGCGGCTCGATCCGCCAGCCGGCGGCCTTTACCGGCATCGTCGGGATCAAGCCGACCTATGGCCGGGTCAGCCGCTGGGGGATCGTGGCCTTCGCCTCATCGCTCGATCAGGCCGGGCCGATGACCAAGTCGGTGCGCGATGCGGCGATCCTGCTCGGCGCGATGGCTGGGGCGGATGACGAAGGATTCGACCAGCGCCGACATTCCGGTGCCGGATTTCGAGGCCGCTTTGACCGGCGATATCCGCGGCAAGAAGATCGGCATTCCGCGCGAATATCGCATGGAGGGGATGCCGGACGAGATCGAGACGCTCTGGGCCGAGGGCCGCGCCATGTTGAAGGACGCAGGCGCCGAGATCGTCGATATCAGCCTGCCGCATACGAAATATGCCTTGCCGGCCTATTACGTGATCGCGCCGGCCGAGGCATCCAGTCAAACCTCGCGCGCTATGACGGGGTGCGCTATGGCCACCGGGCGAAGCTCGCGCAGGGCGATGGCATCACCGAGATGTATGAGAAGACCCGCGCCGAGGGCTTTGGCAAGGAAGTGCAGCGCCGGGTGATGATCGGCACCTATGTGCTGTCGGCAGGCTTCTATGACGCCTATTACAACCGCGCGCGGAAGGTGCGGGCGCTTGATCAAGCGGGATTTCGATCTGGCCTTCGCGGCGGGGATCGACGCGATCCTGACGCCGGCCACGCCTTCGGCGGCCTTCGGTCTGGGCGAAATGGCGGATGCGGACCCGGTGGAGATGTATCTGAACGATGTTTTTACCGTGACAGTGAACCTTGCGGGCCTTCCGGGCGTTGCGGTTCCGACCGGGCTGAGCCGGCAGGGGCTGCCAATGGCGCTGCAACTGATCGGACGGCCCTGGGAAGAAGGGGCGTTGCTGAATCACGCCTACGTGCTTGAACAGGCGGCAGGATTCGTTTCCAAGCCGCAAAAATGGTGGTAAGGGGCGCGGTCTGGATGCGCGGCGGGGGTTATACGATGCGGCTGGTTGTTCCGGTATTGGCGGTTCTTGCTTTGGTGTCCTGCGGACCGCGGGTGCCTGATTCTGCTGGAGGGCAGGATTATAATTCCTACATCCGTAACGCGGCGCCGGGGTCGAGTTCGAGTTCGGCCACGGTCGACGGGCTTGACCCGAACCGGCCGCGCGGCGGGGCGGCCCCAGAGGGCATCGCCCCGGTGCAGAGCGAGCTGGAGTTCCAGGACAAGAGCGCGATTTCGCAGGAGCAGAACTTCGCTGCGGTGAAATCGGCGCGCTCGATCGAGGCCGACAAGGAATTGCTGGCGCAGCAGCGCGCGCAATATCAGGTGATCCAGCCATCGGCGCTGCCGGCACGGCCGGGCAATGACGGACCGAACCTTGCGGAATATGCGCTGAGCACGACCAATGCGGTCGGCGAGAAGATCTATACCCGGTTCAGCATCATCGGCGGCGATCCGGCGCGGGCCTGTGCGCGCTATACCTCGCCCGATCTGGCGCAGATGGCGTTTCTCAACTCCGGCGGACCGCAGCGCGATCCCAAGGGGCTGGACCCGGATGGCGACGGATTTGCCTGCGACTGGGATCCGGCACCGTTCCGCGCGGCGGCCAGGTAAGCCAACGGGGTGGCGCGGGTGGCATGACCATCGTTGACCACCTCTCGCCGAATTGCGGTGAACGGCGGGGCGGCGCGCGCCCCGCGATGGTGGTGCTCCACTATACCGGGATGGAGACGACGGAAGCGGCGGTGGCGCTGCTCTGTGATCCGGCCTCGGAAGTTTCGGCACATTATGTGATCTCGGAGACCGGCGCGGTGGTGCGGCTGGTGCCGGAGGAGATGCGCGCCTGGCATGCCGGGGCGGGGTCCTGGGGGGGCCTGGGCGACGTCAATTCGCGCTCGATCGGGATCGAGCTGGCGAATACGGCGCGGCATGCCTTTCCCGAGCCGCAGATGCGCGCGCTGGAGGCGTCTGCTGGGCGGGATCATGGCGCGCTGGGGCGTCGCCCCGGAAGCGGTGATCGCGCATTCCGACATGGCGCCCGAGCGCAAGGTCGATCCGGGCCCGAGGTTCGACTGGCGCCGGCTGGCGCTTGCAGGGGCTGTCGGTCTGGCCCGAGGGGGACCTCGGCGATGTCGCGCGGTTCAGCGCGGATGCGCTGGCCTTCGGCTATCCTGATGTGTCGGACGCGCTGCTGTTGCAGGCGGTGCGGTTGCGGTTCCGGCCCTGGGCTGTGGGGCCGCTCGATGCGGTGGATGCGGGGATCGTGGCGGGGTTGGCGCGGCGCTGGCCGGCGGTGCGGGGCGCGAGCGGTGCGGAGTGAGGGCGCCAAAGGTGCGCAATGAATGCGCACCCTACGCTGGGCGCGAGGCGGGGGTGTCCTTGACCGGGGGCCGGGTTGCGCCTAAGGCTCGGCGCGCGCGGATGGCCGGGTGACCGCGGGTGCCGCAAGGTGCGCGAGGAAAGTCCGGACTCCATGAGGCGACGGTGCCGGGTAACGCCCGGCCGGGGCAACCCGAGGGAAAGCGCCACAGAGAAGAGACCGCCGCTGTTTCGGCAGCGGCAAGGGTGAAACGGTGGGGTAAGAGCCCACCGCGGGACTGGCAACAGGACCGGCATGGCAAGCCCCACCGGGAGCAACGCCGAATAGGGGCCCCGCGCGGGCCGACCCGCAAGGGCGGCATCGCAGGGAGGCTTCAGCCCGGGGGCCCGGGTTGGCGGCTGGAGCCTGTCAGCAATGGCAGGCCTAGAGGAATGGTCATCGAGGGGGGCGGCGACGCCCCCTGAACAAAATCCGGCTTACAGGCCATCCGCGCGTCTTCTCTCATCTCTGCCGTCTCGGCGGAATGCCGCCGATACGACCTACGCCGTCACCCGGCGGCGGGGCGTGCTTGCTATGGTTCGCGCATGGGACCGTATGACGGAGGGAACGATGAGCTTTCTCAACACATTGGCGACGATGGCGGTGGGCTTTGCCGCGGCGAAGGGCGTGCAGGAATATAACAAGCTGGGCGGCATGTCGGGGATCGGCAATATGTTGCAGGGCCAGACCGGGCCGGGCGGCATGGCGGACCAGCTCGGCGGCATGGCCGAGAAGATGGGCATTCCGGGCGGCGCCGATGCGGTGCGCGGGTTGATGAAGCAGGTCGGCGGCGCGATGGCGGGCACGGCGGGGGCAGCGGCGCCGATGGGGATCGGCGGGCTTCTGACCGCGCTGACCGGGTCCGCGGTGGCCGGCAGCGGCGTCGCGGGCGAGATGATGGGCGGGCTTTTGGGCAATACGCCAGCCTCGGCCGTGGCCGAACGCTCGGCGCAGCTGATGATCCGCGCGATGATCCAGGCGGCCAAGGCGGATGGCAGCATCGACGACAGCGAGAAGGCCAAGATCATGGGCCATATCTCGACCTCGGGCCCGGATGAGACCGCCTATGTGCGCGCCCAGCTGGCGGCACCGCTCGACATGGACGGGCTGGTTGCGGCGACCGAGCCCGCGATGGCGGCGCAGGTCTATTCCGCCTCGCTGATGGCGATCACGCTCGACAGCGATGTGGAGCGCGCCTACATGGCGACGCTCGCCACCCGGCTGGGCATCGCCAAGGCGGCGCGCGATGCGATCCATGTCTCGATGGGGGTGCCGGTTCTGAGCTGAGGCGCGACGGTGCCAGAGGCGCTTTGGTTTCCGCCGGAGGCGCCTTGGTTTCCGCCAGAGGCGCTTTGGTTTCCGCCAGAGGCGGGGACACGCTGCGGCAATTCCTGTGCTTTCCCGGTTGACTCGGGCGCGCGGGCGGGTAAAAGGCGGGCTTCATGGATTTCACGGGCCGCCGCGGCTGGCCCGGCTGTTGGAGAGACGACTATGGCGAAGCCGACGACGATCAAGATCCGTCTGAACTCGACGGCGGGCACCGGGCACTTCTACGTGACCAAGAAGAACGCCCGCACGATGACCGAAAAGATGTCGGTCAAGAAATACGACCCCGTCGTGCGTCAGCATGTCGAATACAAGGAAGGCAAGATCAAGTAGGATCTGCCTGTCCCGAAGGATTGAAGGCCGTGCCGCAAGGTGCGGCCTTTTTCATTGCGCGGGCTGTGCTAGGCTGCGGGGCATGACCCCGGTGATCACCATACGCACCGCCACGCGGGCCGATATCGCGGCTGTGGATGATCTGTTGCAGCGCAGCTATACGCGGCTGCTGGCGCCGGATTATCCGCCCTCGGTCCGGGTGATGGCGGTGCCGCGGCTGATCCGGGCGCGGCCCGAGCTGCTGGCCTCGGGGCGGTATTTCGTGGCGACGGACGGGGCCGCGGTGATCGGCGCGGGCGGCTGGTCTGGCGCGGCGCCGGGGGTGGCCGAGGTGCGCCATGTGGCGACCGACCCGGCGCATCTGCGGCGCGGCGTGGCGCGGGCGATCCTGCTGCATGTACTGGGCGAGGTGGCGGCGGCCGGGGCGGTGCGGCTCGACTGTCTCGCCACGCGGACCGGGGTGCCGTTCTACCTCGCGCTGGGCTTCACCGAGCTCGGGCCGGTCGAGATGACGCTGGGCCCGGGCATCGGCTTTCCGGTGGTGCGGATGATGCGTGCGGTATAGGCCTGCACCGACGGGGTTTTGGCAAGAGAGGTGCGGCAATGATACGGGTCTGGGGGCGGCGATCGTCGTCGAACGTGCAAGCGGTGATGTGGTGCATCGGCGAGCTCGGGCTGGAGCATCAGCGGGTCGATGCGGGGTTTTCCTATGGCGTGGTCGATACACCGGCCTTCCTGGCGATGAACCCGAATGGCACGGTGCCGGTGCTCGAGGATGACGGCATCGCGCCCCTGTGGGAATCGGCGGCGATCCTGCGCTATCTCGCGGCGCGCTACGGCGATGGCGGGGCGTTCTGGCCGGCCGATGTGCGGGCCCGTGCCGAGGTCGACCGCTGGGCGGAATGGGCCAAGGTCAATGTGGCTGCCGGCTTTACCGGGCCGGTGTTCTGGCGCGTGGTGCGCACCGCGCCCGCCGCGCGCGATCCGGCGGCGATCCGTGCCGGGGTGCTGGCGCTGGAGGCCAGGCTCGCCATCGCCGAGGCGCAGATCGCGCGCGCGGGCTGGCTCGCCGGGTCCGCGTTCTCGCTGGCCGACATCCTGCTGGGCCATATGCTCTACCGCTATTACGAGATCGACATCGAGCGCGCGGCGCTGCCTGCGCTGCGGGGGTATTACGACCGGCTTTGCGCGCGCCCGGCCTTCCGCGAGCATGTGATGGTGTCCTATGACGAGCTGCGGGTAAGCTGAGGCGGGGGCCCGAGGCGGGGGCTCTGCCCCCGCACCCCCGGGATATTTGAGGGTAGAAAATGGGGCGCGACATGCTCATTTTCTGCCTGAAAATATCCCCGCCGGAGGCGGCGACCGGGGTGGCCCTGCGCGACGTGCCTGCAGCGCGCCGGGGCCAAAGCGAAAGGGCCGGAGGTTTCCCCCCGGCCCTTCGTATCTCTGCTGGCGGACTGCGATCAGTTCCGGTTGCCCATGAACTGCAGCAGGAACATGAACATGTTCAGGAAGTCGAGGTAGAGGTTCAGCGCGCCCATGATGGCGGATTTGCCCAGCCACTCGCGATCGCCGCTTTGCGCCATCTGCACGTAGGTCGTCTTGATCTTCTGCGTGTCATAGGCGGTCAGGCCGGCGAAGATCAGCACGCCGAGCACCGAGATCGCGAACATCACCGCGCTGGAGTGCAGGAAGATGTTGATCACCGAGGCGACGATCAGGCCGATCAGGCCCATCATCAGGAAGGTCCCCATGGCCGAGAGGTCCCGCTTCGTGGTGTAGCCATAGAGGCTGAGGCCGGCGAAGGCGATCGCGGTGACGAGGAAGGTCTGGGCGATCGAGATGCCGGTATAGACCGCGAAGATATAGCTGATCGACAGGCCCATCAGCGCCGAGAACAGGAAGAACACCCCCTGAGCGGCAGCCAGTCGACAGCCGGTTGATCATCGCGCCGAAAGCGAAGACCACGACGAGCGGTGCGAACATCACCACCCAGCGCAGCGGCGAGGTGAAGATCGCCTGCAGCAGCGCCGGGTTGGTGCCCACGGTATAGGCCACGCCGCCGGTCACCAGCATGGCCAACCGACATCAGGCCGTAGACCTTGTTCATATGGGCGCGCAGACCCTCGTCGATCTGACCGGTGATCGGTCGCGCGCCGGTCCGGATCGTGTTGTAGTCAGCCATGAGAAGCCTCCATTTCCAATGTCATCGGAAACCATGAGACCAGGTTCCCTCTCCCACCGAAATATCGGCAACCTGAGGACGTTTTTCAAGCGGAACACGTCGAATTCCACCGCGAGTCGGTTTAAATCGACAAAATCGGATGGAATGTTCCGTTTATGCCCGCCAATTGGCGGGAACGTCCCAGAGCGGACGGCGGGCTTCGGCCTCTGCCTGGCCGCGGGTCAGGCCCAGATCGGCGAGCATATGGGCGTCCATCCCGGCGAGCTTGCGGCGCTCTCTGCGCGCGGTCAGCGCGATGCGAAGGCTGCGAGATGCCTTTTGCGAGCGAGGGGAGTGCGGCGGTGCCGCGCAGGTGCGAGCCGTATGTGCCATGATCGGTCATCCTTGGGTGACGATGGATCGCGGTCGATCCATCAACGAACTTGATCTTACTGCGCCTTTGGGGTTCATTTGTAAAATGAATGCTTTTGACGTCAAACATCAGGATTAGTGATATGGCGCGTAATCTCGATCTGACCTCGCTGCGCTCTTTCGTGGCGATTGCCGATGCCGGGGGTGTCACCCGCGCCTCGGGCTTTCTGAACCTGACGCAGTCGGCGGTGTCGATGCAGATCAAGCGGCTGGAAGAGGCGCTGGATCTGGAACTGCTCGACCGCGCCGGGCGCGGCGTGTCGCTGACCGCGGCGGGCGAGCAGATGCTGGGCTATGCGCGCCGGATGCTGTCGCTGAACGACGAGGCGATCGCGCGGCTGACGCATCAGGCCTGGGAGGGGGAGATCGTGCTGGGGGTGCCCTCGGACATCGTCTATCCCGCGATTCCCAAGGTGTTGCAGCAGTTCGCGCGGGATTATCCGCGGATGCGGGTGACGCTGGTGTCGTCCTATACGCGGCGGCTGAAGGCGCTGTTCGCGCGCGGCGATGCCGATATCGTGCTGACCACCGAGGACAGCTGCGGCCCCGAGGGCGAGACGCTGAGCGAGCTGCCGCTGGTCTGGATCGGCGCGCCGGGCGGGTCGGCCTGGAAGGCGCGGCCGCTGCCGCTGGCCTTTGAGCATAACTGCATCTTCCGGGTCGGCGTGCAGCAGGCGCTGGACCGGGCGGGCATTCCCTGGGTGATGGCGGTCGAATCCGATTCGACCCGCACCATCGAGGCCAGCGTCAGTGCCGACCTTGCGGTGCACGCCCTGGTGGAAGGGGCGATGCCGCGCTATCTGCAGGAGGTGCAGCATGGCGGCGCCTTGCCCGATCTGGCGCGGACCCGGATCAACCTCTATGTCGCCGAGCCGAGCCATGGCCCGGCGGTCGAGCAGATGGCCGAGATGATCCGCGACGCGATCGGGGGCGGTCAGGCCGCCCATCGTGACCACGACCTTGCCGGTCGAGGTGCGCGAGCGCAGAAGCTCCAGCGCTTCGGCGGTCCGGTCGAGCGGCAGGCTGTGGCTGATATGCGGATGCAGGCGGCCTTCGGCATGCCAGCGCAGCAGCTGGGCGAGGCTCTCGGTCAGCACCTCGGGCCGGAAGCCGAGGTAGCCGCCCCAGTAGACGCCGATCAGGCTGAGGTTCTTGACCAGCAGCAGGTTGGCGGGCACCTGCGGCACCTCGCCGCTGGCAAAGCCGATGGCGAGGATGCGGCCCTCGGGCCGGGTGGCGCGCAGCGCCTGCAGCAGGCTGTCGCCGCCGACCGGATCATAGACCACATCGGCGCCGCCGAGGCCGCGCACCGCCTCGCGCAGATCTTCGGTGTCGCTGTCGATCAGGTGGTCGGCGCCGGCGGCGCGGGCCACGGCGAGCTTTTCCGGCCCGCGCGCGCAGGCGATGACTCGGGCGCCCATCAGCTTGCCGATCTCGACCGCGGTCAGCCCGACCCCGCCGGCCGCGCCGAGCACCAGAAGCGTCTCGCCGGGGTGCAGGCGGGCGCGGTGGGCAAGTGCGACATGGCTGGTCGAATAGGCGATCTGAAAGGCGGCGGCCTCGGCGAAGGACATCGCATCGGGCAGGGGCACGCAGCGCGCGGCGGGAAAGCAGCCGGCCTCGGCCAGGCCGCCCTGTCCGGCGAAGACCGCGACCCGGGTGCCGGGGGCGGGCCCGGTCACGCCGGGGCCGAGCTCGGTGACGGTTCCGGCCACCTCCATCCCGAGGGTGAAGGGGAGGGCGGGGCGTTCCTGATAGCTGCCCTTCAGCATCAGGAGGTCGGCGAAGTTCAACCCGCAGGCGGCAATCGCCAGCCGCACCTGGTCCGGTCCGGGGCGCGAATCGGTCACCTCTCTCAGGGTTGCGGGGTCTCCGAAGCGGTCGATCTGATAGGCGCGCATGCTGGCTCTCGGTCTGCTGGGACGGGTCCGGCCGTCGTCCGCGAATGCTGAACATATTGTTTACAAAATGCGCATGTTGCCAGGCATTTTGCGGAGATTGGGTGAAAAATGCGCCCGTAGGCTCCGATAATCCGGGAAACAATCGATGATCCGCGGATTCCCGCGCTGGATGAGTGGCCTTTGTCCTTTTGCCAGCCCTCGCCAGCAGGTGTATAATTCAGACATCTTACCTGTCCAAAAAGATAAGGCAGTAAACCTAGGGTAATAAGATAATGTGGCTCCGCGGGTTCGAATGAAGTTTGCAGCTTTAACGCTTCTTTAATGCTTCTTTTCCGCAGGAACCGGTGAGACCAGATGACCAGTAATTGGAGAGACGTATGAAACACCCCGTGGATGCCCATGTTGGCAAGCGCATCCGGCATCGTCGCTGGATGATCGGTATGACGCAACAACAACTTGCCGATAAGGTCGGGATCAAGTTCCAGCAGATTCAGAAATACGAGACCGGGATGAACCGGGTCAGTGCCTCGCGGCTTTGGGATATCTCGGATGTTCTGGATGTGCCGATCAGCTTCTTCTTCGAAGGCATCGATGCGGCGCGGGATGCGCAACCGCGGGTAGAGGGCGATATCCTGGCCGACAAGGAAGCGCTGGAACTGGTGCGGTCCTATTACGCGATCCCGGAACAGCAGCGCCGCCGCCTGTTCGATCTGGCCCGTGTGCTGAGCGACGCGGCCTGAAAGCCCGCACCCTTGACCCGCCGCCCGGCGCCCGCTACCGCGGGCTTGGGCGCGGGTGCAGGGGACAGCGATGACCAGATTGACGGAAGCTGAGCGCGCGGCGCTGATCGAGACGGCAGAGGCGCTGGCCGATGTCGCCCGCGTTGCGACGCTGAAGCATTTCCGCGCCCCGGGGCTGAGCGCCGAGACCAAGGAAAGCGACCGGTTCGATCCGGTGACGGTGGCCGACCGCGAGGCCGAGGCGGTGATGCGCGCGCTTCTCGCTCGCGCCGCCCGCAGGACGGCGTGCTGGGCGAAGAGATGGGCGCGACCCCCGGGACCAGCGGCCTGACCTGGGTGCTCGACCCGATCGACGGCACCCGCGGCTATCTCTCGGGCACGCCGACCTGGGGGGTGCTGATCTCGGTTGCCGATGAGACCGGGCCGCTGCTGGGGGTGATCGACCAGCCCTATATCGGCGAGCGGTTTCTGGGCGGCTTCGGGCAGGCCTGGGTCGATGGCCCGCTCGGGCGGCGCGCGCTGCGCTGCCGGGCGCCACGGGCGCTGGATCAGGCGATCCTGTTCTCGACCTTCCCCGAGGTCGGCACCGCCGCCGAAGCGGCTGCCTTTCGCCGGCTGGTGCCGCAGATGCGGCTGACGCGCTACGGCATGGATTGCTACGGCTATGCGCTGGTCGCGGCCGGGCAGATCGACCTTGTCGTCGAGGCCGGGCTGCAGCCCTATGACGTGCAGGCCCCGATCGCGGTGATCGAGGCGGCGGGCGGCCTGGTGACCGACTGGCGCGGCGGCCCGGCGCATCAGGGCGGTCGGGTTCTGGCGGCTGCCAATGCCGAGGTGCATGCTGCGGCGCTGCAGGCGCTGGCCTGGGCGGACTGAGGGCCCGGCGCCCGGACTGCCGTTTCTTCTTGGCAAAAATACTCAGATCCACCGCGGCGATTGTCACGCCGATCGGGGTTTGCTAGCGTCGCGGCACGCGCGGCGAGTCCTTCTGCCCCTTTTCTGTCGCGGCGCGGGTCACACAGGCCGAAGGGGGTAATTTCGGGCCTGTGTGGGGTGACTCATGAGTGAAATTCTGCTGAAGGGCGCCGATGTCGTGGTCACGATGGACGGTGCGCGGCGCGAGCTTGCGGGCGCCGATGTGCTGATCCGGGGCGGCGTGATCGCCGCCGTGGGGCCGGGGTTGCAGAGCGCGGGCAGGGTGGTCTCGGCCCGAGGCTGCGTGGTGACGCCGGGGCTGGTCAACACCCATCATCATCTGTTCCAGACCCTGACGCGCGCGGTTCCCGGCGGTCAGGATGCGCTGCTCTTCGGCTGGCTCCGGACGCTCTATCCGATCTGGGCGCGGTTCGGGCCGGACGAGATGCGGATCTCGGCGCTGGTCGGGCTCGCCGAGCTGGCGCTGTCGGGCTGTTCGCTGAGCTCGGATCATCTGTATCTGTTCCCCAATGGCGCGCGGCTGGATGACACGATTGCGGCGGCGGCAGAGGTCGGGCTGCGGTTCCACCCGACCCGGGGCGCGATGTCGATCGGCGAGTGCGCAGGGCGGCTTGCCGCCGGATGCGCTGGTCGAGCGCGAGGCGGATATTCTGGCGGATTGCCAGCGGGTGATCGCGGCCTTCCATGACCCCGCCCCGGGGGCGATGGTGCGGGTCGGCCTGGCGCCCTGTTCGCCCTTCTCGGTCAGCCGCGAGCTGATGCGCGATGCGGCGCTGCTGGCGCGCGAGGCGGGGGTGATGCTGCACACCCATCTGGCCGAGAATGATGAGGATATCGCCTATTCGCTGGCGCAGTTCGGCTGCCGCCCCGGGCAATATGCCGAGGATCTGGGCTGGACCGGGTCGGATGTCTGGCATGCGCATTGCGTGAAGCTGGACGCGGGCGAGATCGGGCTGTTCGCGCGCAGCGGCACCGGGGTGGCGCATTGCCCCTGTTCGAACTGCCGGCTCGGCTCGGGCATCGCGCCGGTTCGGGCGATGCGGGATGCGGGCGTGCGGGTCGGGCTCGGGGTGGATGGCTCGGCCTCGAACGATGCCGGAAACCTCGTGGCCGAGGCGCGGATGGCGATGCTGTTGCAGCGGGTGGCGCGGGGCGCCGATGCGATGGCGGCGCGCGAGGCGCTGGAGATCGCGACCCTGGGCGGCGCGCAGGTGCTGGGGCGCGAGGATTGCGGAGCGCTGGAGGTCGGCAAGCGGGCGGATATCGCGGTCTGGGATGTCTCGGGGGTTGAGGCGGCCGGATCCTGGGATCCGGTGGCCTTTCTGCTCGCCGGGCCGATGCGGGTGCGGGATCTCTTCGTCGAGGGACGGCAGGTGGTCGAGGGCGGGCAGCTGACCAGGCTGGATCTGGGCCGGGTGACAGAGCAGGCCGGGCGGCTGGTGCGACGCCTGCAGGGCTAGGGCGCCCGCCGCGGGATCGGCGCGCGCGACTGGTATCACATCGGGCGCGGGGTCGGCTTTACAGCCTGGAAACCGGTCCGGGGAAATGGTGGTGTTCTGCGCCGATTGGCGATGCGGCAGAAATATCTGATCGATGGCTTGTCGGCTTTGCGCCGGATATGGCGCCGCCGTTTTGATCTCGGCGAAATTCGACGGTGAAACTGCAGGGCCCCTTCAATTCCACCTCTCGATTGATCCTCCGGCGGGTGATTATTCGCAGGACGATTTGACGCGAGGGCCCGGGGCCGGGGCGGCAAATTCCATCGCATGGGCCTTCGGGTTTCGGTTAGCGCCGCCGGGGTCGGGCCGGTGACGATGGCGGCCTGAACGTGACGGCAGTCACGACAGGAGAGGGGATGACGGCGCGTGGCTTGACCAATCGCGCGCGCGCCACACAGTATGATGGGTCTGACATCTTCGGGCGAAGGCGGTGCAAAACCCGCGGCGGGCTGATCGATGTCATGGTGCTGTCGCCCGGGGCATGTCAGGTCTGGCCGGAGCGAGAACAGGAGACATTGATGGCGGCCCTTCCCTTTGACAGCGACGAGATTGAAGAACTTGTGCTGCGGCTGAATGCGGTGATGGCGAAGGAGGGGATGGATATCCCCGATCCCGGCGGCAATGCCTCGGATGACGAGGTGGCCGATACATTGCAGGAAAGCGCGGGCGATCTGAGCCGTGACGAGATCACGCAGGAGATCGAGAGCATGGACGACGAGCAGAAGGACGCGCTGGTCGCGCTGTTCTGGATCGGGCGCGGTGATGCCGGGCCGGAGGAATGGGAGGAGACCAAGGCGCTCGCCCGCCAGCAGCATGAGGGGCTGGTCAGCACCTATCTGCTGGGCCAGCCGGATGTCGGCGAGTTTCTGTCCGAGGGGCTGGAGCTGATGCTGGAGTTTGGGGTGGAATGAGGAAGGGTGCTTGCCGTTGATCGGGCGGGAGCCTCCGGCGGGGATATTTTCGGGCAGAAAATGCGGGGCGCCGGGTCGGGTCGGGCTGGTCCGGGTGAGGTTCGTCTGCCTCAGGTTGGGCGGCGGAAGGCGAGCCGGGTCCAGGTGATGCCCTCGGCGATGTTGCGGGGCAGGACCGGGGATTGGCTCAGGCGGCGGATCTCGGTGAGGGTCTGGGCCGAGGCGAGGGCCGAGGTTTCGTCGGCGCTGACCGCGAACATGCGGCGGCCGGGGGGCACCGGGCCGTGGCGCAGCGACAGGATCAGGACGGCGCCGGGGCGCAGCAGGGCGGCGAGGCGGGGCATGGCGGCCGCGCGCTCGGCTGCGTCGAGGTGCATCCAGACCGCGGTGAGCAGGATCAGGTCATAGGCGCCGGTCGTGCGGGCGAGGGCGGGCAGGCTGTCACCCGACCAGCGGATCGCCGGGTTCGGGTGCAGGCGGCGCGCGCCATCGCGCAGGGCATCGGTGGGCTCGACCGCCGTGACGCGGTGGCCCAAGGCGGCGAGGTGGGCGGCATCGCGCCCGCTGCCCGCGCCGAGGTCGAGGATATCGGCGGGGGGTGCGGGGATCAGGTCGAGGATCGCCGCGTGAACCTCGGCAAAGATCACCTGTTCATAGGTTTGCAGCAGGGTTTCCGCCTCTGCCGCGTAGCCTTGGGTGCCGGGCGGGGCGTCTTTCGCGGGCGGCATCGGGCCTAGTCTGCCGGGGTCGGTGCGGGGAAGCGGTGCAGGTTGTGCTCGATCCAGGACGTCAGCCCCTCGACCCGTTCGGCCATCTCGGCGCCGATCGGGGTCAGGGCGTAGACCACATGCGGCGGCACCACCGGATGCGAGGTGCGGGTCAGCAGCCCGTGCAGGGCGAGATCCTGCAGGGTCTTGGCCAGCATCCGTTCGCTGATCCCGCCGATGGCGCGGCGCAGGTCGGAAAAGCGCATCTCGCCCCGCCGCAGCACGATCAGCGACAGCAGCGCCCAGCGGGTGGTGGCCTGGCGCAGGATGCTGCGCGAGGGGCAGAGGTCCGAGAGGACATTGCCCTCCATCAGGGCCCGGTCGATCGGCGTGGGCGGCGATTTGTCGTCGAGCATGGCGGATTTCCCAAAACTAACAAAATTGTACGTACTTACTTTAGGTAAGTTTTGCAACTAGGTTTCGGCCCTGTCGCAACAGGAAAGGATCAGACCATGATTACAGTAACAGGGGCCACTGGCCAGCTTGGCCGCCTTGTCATCGAGGCGCTGCTGGCGCGGGTTCCGGCGGGGGAGATTACCGCCGCCGTGCGCAGCCCGGAGAAGGCCGCCGATATGGCCGCCAAGGGCGTGCGGGTGGTGCGGGCGGATTACAACGATCCGGCGAGCCTGCGGGCCGCCTTTGCCGGCACCGACCGGCTCTTGCTGATCTCTGGCAATGAGTTCGGCCAGCGCGATATGCAGTATGAGCGGCTGGTGGCGGCGGCGCAGGCGGCGGGGGTGAGGTTCATCGGCTATACCTCGATCCCGCGCGCGACCGAGAATCCGATGTACCTTGCGCAGGATCACAAGGTCGCCGAGCGGCTGATCGCGGCGACCGGCATCCCCTATGCCTTCCTGCGCAACAGCTGGTATGGCGAGAATTATGCCGAGACGATCAAGGGCGGGGTGGCGCATGGCGGCATCCTCGGCGCCGCGAAGACGGGCCGGATCTCGGCGGCGCCGCGGGCGGATTATGCCGAGGCGGCGGCGATCGTGATGGCCGAGGCGCTCGCGGGGGTGTTCGAGCTGGGCGGCAGCACGTCGTTTGCGATGGACGAGCTGGCCGGGATGATCGCCAAAGTGGCGGGCAAGCCGGTGGGCTATCACGATCTGCCGGTCGAGGCCTACGCTGCGAAGCTGATCGAGTTCGGCCTGCCCGAGCTGATGGCAAAGGCGCTGGCCGATGCCGACCGCTGGGTGGCGGAGGGGTGGCTCGAGGTGACCTCGGGCGATCTCGAGGCGCTGCTGGGGCGGCCGACGGTGCCGATGGAGACGGTGGTGAAGGCGGTCCTGGCCTGAGCGGCGGGGGCGGCGGGTCAGATCGGCCTGCCGCCGACCCAGACCGCCTGAATGGCGCGGTCGTCGCCCATCATGATGGTCGGGAAGATCGCCTGCCAGATGTCGCCTGCGCGGGCGGCGGCCTGTGCGATCGCCGGGGTCGAGGCGAGGTCGAGGATGGTCAGGTCCGCCTCCATCCCCGGGGCGAGGGAGCCGATGCGATCGTCCAGATGCAGGGCGCGGGCCGAGCCTTGCGTGGCGAGCCACCAGAGCTGGCTCGGGTGCAGCGCGGTGCCGCGCAGCTGGGCGATCTCATAGGCCGCGGCCATGGTGCGCAGCATCGAGAAGGAGGAGCCGCCGCCGGTGTCGGTGGCAAGGCCGATGCGGTGGCCTGCGGCCATCAGGCCCGCCATGTCGAAGAGGCCGGAGCCGATGAAGGTATTGGAGGTCGGGCAGTGGATCAGGCTGGCGTCGACCTCGCGCAGCCGGTCCTTTTCGCGGGGCTCCAGATGGATGGCGTGGCCGTAGAGGCCCCTTGGGCCGAGCAGGCCGTGCGCCTCGTAGGTGTCGAGGTAGTCGCGGGCGCCGGGGTAGAGGGATCTGACCCAGGCGATCTCATCCGTCTGCTCGCTCAGGTGGGTTTGCATCAGGCAGTCGGGGTGTTCGGCCCAGAGCGCGCCCAGGGCCTCGAGCTGTTCGGGCGTCGAGGTCGGCGAGAAGCGCGGGGTGATGACGTAGGACAGCCGGTCACGCCCGTGCCATTTCTCGAGCAGCGCGCGGCTGTCGTCATAGGCGGATTGGGCGGTATCGCGCAGCGCCTCGGGCGCGTTGCGGTCCATGCAGGTCTTGCCGGTGAGGGCGCGCAGGCCACGCTTTTGCGCCTGGGTGAAATAGGCATCGACGGAGGTGGGGTGGATGGTGGCGAAGGAGCAGGTGGTGGTGGTGCCCTGTGCCAGTGTCAGGTCGAAATAGCGCGCGGCGATGATATCGGCATAGGCCGGGTCGGAGAGGCGCATCTCTTCCGGGAAGGTGTAGGTGTTGAGCCAGTCGATCAGGCGCTTGCCCCAGGAGGCGATGATCGCGGTCTGCGGGAAATGGGCATGGGCGTCGATGAAGCCGGGCGAGATCAGGGCGCGGCCGTAATCGGTGACGCGGGCCTGCGGGTGGGCTGCGCGCAGGGTCTCGGCGGGGCCGGTGGCGGTGATGCGGCCGTCTTCGACCAGCACCGCGCCGTGGGTCTCGTGGCGCGCGGCGGCGGGCCCTTCGGTGAAAGGGTTGGCGGCGAAGGTCAGGGTCTGGCCGAGGAGGAGGTCTTGCATCGCGGGGTTCCGGAGTTGGGCGGGGCCAGCCTATGCGCAAACGCGGGTGGGGTAAATTCGGGCTGAGGCGGTTTTCGGGACGCCGAGACGGCGGGCCGACAGGGCCGGGGATGCCATGCGCCCCCCGGCCCTTGCGGCGGTCTTATGCGGTGACGGTCGAGCCGATGCGGTCAAGCGTCCTGCAGGGCCTCTGCCGGAAGCTGGAGCGTTGCGGCGCTCAGGTTCTCTTGCAGGTGGGCGAGCGATGAGGTGCCGGGGATCAGCAGGAGGTTCGGCGCGCGCTGCAGGAGCCATGCCAGGGCGACGCTGAGCGGTGTGGTGCCGAGATCCTGTGCCACCTTCGACAGCGCGGCGGATTGCAGGGGGGCGAAGCCGCCGAGCGGGAAGAAGGGCACATAGGCGATGCCCGCCGCCGAAAGCTCGTCGATCAGCGCGTCATCGCCGCGATGTGCGAGGTTGTAGTGGTTCTGCACGCAGACGATATCGGTAATGCGTCGGGCTTCGGCGACCTGCGCCGGAGTGACGTTGCTGAGGCCGATATGCCGGACGAGGCCCTGTTCGCGCAGTTTCACCAGCGCGGTGAGCGGCGCCGCGATCGAGCCTTCGGTCGGCGCCAGGCCGAACATGATCCGCAGGTTGACGATATCCATCGCCTCGCGCCCGAGGTTGGTCAGGTTGTCCTCGACCGCCTGGGTCAGGGCCTCTGCCGACATCGCCGGGATCCAGGATCCGTCCTGCCCGCGCCGGGCGCCGATCTTGGTGACGATGGTCAGATCATCGGCATAGGGGTGCAGCGCCTCGCGGATGATCCGGTTGGTGATGTGCGGGCCGTAGTAATCGCTGGTGTCGATGTGATCGACGCCAAGCTCGATCGCGCGGCGCAGGACGGCGAGGGCGGCTGCGGGGTCGCGCGGCGGGCCCATGACATGCGGCCCGGCAAGCTGCATCGCGCCATAGCCCATGCGGTGGACGCTGATGTCGCTGTCCTTGAAGGTGAAGCTGCCGCCGAGGGTGGGGGTGTGTGTCATCGGGTTTTCTCCTTTTGGTCGCCTTGATATGGACAGTGCTGAGCGTTCGGTAATACGCTGCGATCCGCACAACCTGTACGGAAAGACCGAACAATGGCCGAGATCAGGGACCTGCGGCTTTTCGTGGCCGCCGCGACCCAGGGTGGATTTCGCGGTGCGGCGCGGGCGACCACTGCGCCCGCCTCGACGATCAGCGAGGCGGTGCGGCGGCTGGAGGATCAGCTTGGCGTCCGGCTGTTGCATCGCACCACCCGCAGCGTGGCGCTGACCGAGGCCGGGCGCGCGCTGCTCGACCGGATCGTGCCGGCGCTCGACGGGATCGAGCGGGCGCTCGATTCGGCGGCGGGGTTCGGCAAGGGGCCGCGCGGCACGCTGCATCTGAACGTGCCCGGCGCGGTGACGCGGGGCATTCTGCCGCCGATCCTGGAGGCGTTCCTGACCGCCCATCCGGAGATCACGCTGGAGCTGACCGTCAATGACGCGCTGGTCGATGTGCTGAGCGAAGGCGCCGATGCCGGGATCCGCTATGGCGAGACGCTGGCGCAGGATGTCATCGCGGTGCCGATCGGGCCCCGGCTGCAGCGCAGCGCCTCGGCTGCCGCACCGGCCTATCTTGCGGCGCATGGGGTGCCGGGGCATCCCCGCGACCTGCTCTCGCATGCCTGCATCCGGGGCCGGTTTCCGGGCGGAGCGCTGACCGAGTGGAGCTTTGCGCGCGACGGCGAGGAGGTCAGCGTTGCGCCGGTCGGGCGGATGACGGTGAGCACGCAGGCGAGCGAGCTGGCGATCTCGGCGGCGATCGCGGGGCTCGGCATTGTCACGATCTTCGAGGACTGGCTGCGCCCGGCGCTGAACGACGGACGTCTGGTGCCGGTGCTGGAGGCCTGGTGGCCGTCCTTCGAGGGGCCCTACCTCTATTATTCGAGCCGCCAGCATTTGCCACCGCCGCTGCGCGCCTTTGTGGATTTCGTGAAAGCGCAGCGGGAGGATTAGGTTCTGGCGCCGTGCCGTGCGACACTTGCAGCCTTCAGGGAGGACCAGATTATGGCACATGCCATTGATCCAAAGGCGGTCGTGCAGCGCGCGCGGGACTATACGGCGGCATGGAATTCAGGAGATCCCGAGGCGGTGGCATCCTTCTATGCGGCGGATGGCTGGATCGTGATCAACCGCGGTGCGCCCTGGCGCGGGCGGGCGGGGATCGTGGCGATGGCGGCGGGGTTCTTTGCCGATGTGCCGGACCTCTCGCTGGTCTGCGACATGGTGCGCACGGCGGGGCCGCATGTGGTCTATGCCTGGACCTTCAGCGGGCATCACGCGGCCAGCGGGAATGCCTTGACGGTGAAGGGCTGGGAGGAATGGGATCTGGATCCGGATCTGCGGGTCAGGACCTCGCTCGGGTGGTATGACGCGCTCGATTACGCGCGCCAGGCGGGGGCGTAGGCGGGCGGTTTCCGCGCGCTGCGGGGCGATGAAATGTTGGCCCCGGCCCCTGTTCCCCCGAGACGCCTTCGGCTAGGGTCGCCGCAACGCAGAAGGGGGCGTCATGGCCGAGATTATCGACATTCCGGAGGCGGCGGACGAGGACGTCCAGGGGCTCGAGGCAAAGCGCGTCGACCAGATCCGGGATGCCGTCGCCGCGCAGGATGGCGACCGCCTGTCGGAGCTGATGGAGCCCTTGCACCCGGCCGATATCGCCGACCTGCTGGAGCAGATCAGTTCCGGCGAGCGGCGCGATCTGCTCGGCCTCTGGTCGGGCCAGATCGACGGCGAGATCCTGTCGGAGATCGACGAGTTGATCCGCGAAGAGGTCATCGAATACCTGCCGCGCGCGGTTCTGGCCGAGGCGGTGCGCGAACTTGATACCGATGACGTGGTCGACATCCTCGAAGACCTCGAGGAGCCCGAACAGGAATTCATCCTCGATGCGCTCGAGGATGCGGACCGGGTCGCGGTCGAGCAGGCGATGGCCTATCCGGAGTATTCCGCCGGCCGCCTGATGCAGCGCGAGACGGTGGCGGCGCCGGAACACTGGACCGTGGGCGAGGCGATCGACTTTCTGCGCGGCGCCGAGGTGCTGCCGGACCAGTTCTACCATGTGATCCTGGTCGATCCGCGGATGAAGCCGGTGGGCAATGTCACGCTCGGGCGGATCCTGTCGTCGAAGCGCGACACCCGGCTGCGGGATATCGCGGAAGAGATGTTCCGCACCATCTCCGCCACCGAGGAAGAGGCCGAGGTGGCCTATCTGTTCAACCAGTATCACCTGATCTCGGCCCCGGTGGTGGACGAGGGCGACCGTCTGGTCGGGGTCATCACCATCGATGACGCGATGAACGTGCTCGATGAGGAACATGAAGAGGACATCCTGCGACTGGCCGGTGTGCGCGACGGGTCGCTGTCGGACAACTGGATCGAGACCACCAAGCAGCGCTTTCCCTGGCTCTTCGTGAACCTGCTGACGGCGATCCTCGCCTCGCTGGTGATCTCGCTCTTCGAGGGGACGCTGCAGAAGATCGTGGCGCTGGCGGTGCTGATGCCGATCGTCGCCTCGCAGGGCGGCAATGCCGCGACGCAGGGGCTGGCGGTGGCGGTGCGGGCGCTGGCCAGCCGCAGCCTGACGCGGTCCAACGCCTGGCGGGTGATCCGGCGCGAGATCGCGCAGGGCATGGCGAATGGGGTGATGTTCGCGGTGATCATGGGGCTGATCACCTGGGTCTGGTTCCATCAGCCGCTGATCGGGGTGGTGATCGGCATGGCGATGATCATCAACATGTTCGCCGCCGCATAGCAATAGCGAACTGAACCAGGCGCCTGGCCAGGCAACTACGTATTGCTA
>CAWIOC010000009.1:0-197929 GCA_963837565.1 uncultured Pseudomonadota bacterium | reverse complement strand
GTCCGCGATGCGGCCCTCGCGATCTGGGGCGCGGAAGACCTGCTGGGGCCGCGCGCGCCGGGGTTCTCCGGCGCGATCGATATCCTCGGCCGCGCGGTGCCGTCCTACGAACTGCTGCTGCTCGCGGTGGGCCCGGTCGTGCTGCTGCTGCTGTGGCTGCTGCTCGCGCGCACGCGCTTCGGCATGCTGGTCCGCGCCGCGAGCGAGAATCGCGTGCTCGACCGCGGCGCTCGGCATCGACGAGGCGGCGACTGTTCACCGCCGTGTTCGCGCTGGGCGCCTTGCTCGCCGGCCTCGCCGGCGCGCTGCAGCTGCCGCGCGAGCCCGCGAACCTCGGCATGGACCTCGCCGATCATCGCCGATGCCTTCGTCGTCACGGTGGTCGGCGGCCTGGGCTCGATTCCCGGCGCGTTTCTCGCCGCGCTGCTCATCGGCGCTGGCCAAGGCGCTGTGCATTGCGCTCGGCACGTCGACGTCGGTCGACTTCGCCGTTCGCATTTCCCAAGCTCACGCTGGTCGCCGAATTCGTGGTGATGGCGATCGTGCTCGCGGTCGAAGCCGCATGGCCTGCTCGGCGCGCCGCCGCCGCGCCGCCGACGACGCCGATCGCCGAGCAGCGCGCGCTGGTCGCGGCGCGCCGGCGCGACGCGACGCGCTGGTCGCCGCGTGCGCTGCTGGTCGTCGCTCGTCGGCGCTGCTCCGCTCGCCGGCGACGAGTACACGCTGGTGCTCGCCACCGACATCCTGGTCGCTGCGCTGTTCGCGGCGAGCCTGCAGTTCCTGATCGGCACCGGCGGCATGGCGTCGTTCGGGCACGCCGCATACTTCGGCCTCGGCGCCTATGCGGCGGCGATCGCGGTCAAGGCACGGCTGGCCGATGCCGGTCGGCGCTCGCGCTCGCGCCGGTCGCGGCGCTCGTCGGCGGCGCTCGTCTTCGGCTGGTTCTGCGTGCGGCTGTCGGGCGTCTACCTCGCGATGCTGACGCTCGCCTTCGCGCAGATCGTGTGGTCGATCGCGTTCCAGTGGGACGCCGTCACCGGCGGCTCGAACGGCCTCGTCGGCGTGTGGCCGCCGGGTGGCTCGCCGACGAGCGCGCGTACTACTGCGTTCGCGCTCGGCGTCGTCGTCGCGCGGCGCTCGCGGCGCTGCGTGCGATCGCGCGGTCGCCCTTCGGCTACGCGCTGCGCGGCGGGCGCGATTCGCCGCTGCGCGCCGGGGCGCTCGGCATCGACGTGCGTGCGGACGCAGTGGAGCGGCATTCGCGCTCGCCGGCACGTTCGCCGGGCCTCGCCGGCGGGCTGTACGCGTTCTCCAAGGGCAGCATCTCGCCGGAGACGCTGCCGATTCCGCGCTCGGTCGACGCGCTGGTGATGGTGCTGCTGGGCGGCCTGAATGCGCTCGCTCGGACCGCTGCTCGGCGCGGCCGCGTTCACCTGGCTGCCGGACGCGCTGCGCGCGCAGCACCGACTACTGGCGCGCGGTGCTGGGCGCGCTGATCCTGGTCGCTCGTGCTCGTGTTCCCGATGGGCATCGGCGGCGCGTCGCGAGCGCTGCGCGCGGCGGTCGCGGCGATGCGCGGCGCGCCACGGCAGCGCCGTGCTCGCCGTCGACGGCCTGACGCAAGGCGTTCGGCGGCGTCGACGCGGTCGCGATGTGTCGTTCACCGTCGCCGCCGGCGAGCTCGTCGCGCTGATCGGCCCCAACGGCGCCGGCAAGACGACCTGCTTCAATCTCGTCAACGGCCAGCTCGCGCCGGACGCGGGCACGGTGACGCTCGCGCGGCGACGCGCATCGACGGCCTGCCCCCGCACGCGATCGCGCGCCTGGGCGTGGGCCGCACGTTCCAGGTCGCCGCGACCTTCGCGTCGATGACGGTGCGCGAGAACGTCGCGGTCGCGCTGCTTGCGCACGCCGGGCGCGCACGTCACGACATGACGACGCTCGCTGCGGCGACGTGCGCGCCGACGGCCGACGCGCTGCTCGAGCGCGTCGGATGCGCCGACCTCGCCGACACGCACTGCGCCACGCTCGCCTACGGCGACGCCAAGCGCGTCGAGCTCGCGCTGGCGCTCGCCGGCGCAGCCGCGGCTGCTGCTGATGGACGAGCCGACGGCCGGCATGTCGCCGCGCTCGCGCGGCCGCGCTGATGGAACTCGGCGCCCGATCTCGCGCGCGCAGGAGCGGATCGCCGTGCTTTTCACCGAGCACGACATGGACGTCGTGTTCGCCTTTGCCGACCGCGTCATCGTGCTCGACCACGGCCGCATCATCGCCGCGGGGCCGCCTGCGGAGGTACGCGCGGATGCCGCACGTGCAGGCGCGTCTACCTCGGCGAACGTGAGCGCGCACGAGTTACGTAACGCGCAACTGGCCGCATTCCGCACCCAGTCGCTCAGCCCGTCGGCGAAGTCCATCCGTCCAGATCGGCGATCAGGTCGGCCGGGTCCTCGAGGCCGATCGCAAGGCGCAGGCAGGGGCCGCCGGCGTCCCAGCGCGTGACGCGTGCGCGTGCGCTCGGGACACGTCGGGATGACGAGGCTCTCGAAGCCGCCCCAGCTCCATCCCATCGCCGAACAAACGCATGCCGTCGAGCATCGCCGCGACGCGCTCCTGCGCCACCGGCTGCAGGACGACGCCGAAGAGCGACGCTGGCGCCGCTGGAAATCGCGCTTCCACAGCTCGTGCCCGCGCGCGCCGGGCAGTGCCGGATAGATCACCTCTTTCACCTCCGGCTGCTCCTGCAGCCAGTGCGCGATGCTCCAGCGCGCTCGCCTGCTGGCGCGCGAGCCGCACGGCCAGCGTGCGCAGGCCGCGCAAGCCGAGGAAGCAATCGTCGGTCGACGCGGTGACGCCCATGTCGGTCCACAAGCGGATGCAGCTTCGGAAACGTCGCCTCGTTCGCGACGATCAGCGCCGAGCAGCACGTCGGAGTGGCCGCCGATGTACTTGGTCGCTGCGTGCACCGAGACGTCGACGCCATGATCGAACGCGCGGAAATACAGCGGCGTCGCCCACGTGTTGTCGAGCACCGACCAGCGCGCCATGCGCATGCGCCGCCTGCGCGATCGCGGGGATGTCCTGCACTTCGAACGTGAGCGAGCCCGGCGACTCGGCGAACACGAGCGCGTGTTCGGCCGGAACATCGCGCGCGATGCCCGCGCCCAGCAAGCGGATCGTAGTAGCGTCGACCTCGACGCCGAGGCGCGTCAGGTGAGTGTCGCAGAAGCGGCGCGTCGGGCCGTAGACGGCATCGGTGCACCAGCACGTGATCGCCGGCGGACAGCAGCGCCAGCAACGGCAACGTCGTCGCCGTCAGCCCGGAGGGCACCGCCAGCGCCGCGTGCCCGCCTTCGAGCTCGGCGATCGCGCACTGGAAGTCGCGCCACCGTCGGCAAGCCGTGCAGCCCGTACGTCAGACCCGGATGCGCCGCGCCTGCGCGCGAGCCTCAAGTTCGGCGACCGTCGGGAAGAGGATGGTCGACGCGCGAAACACCGGCGTGTTGACCGCGCCCAGCCACGCTCGCGGCGAGCGGCCGAGGTGGCCGACGCAGCGTGCGGCCGCGCCTTGTTACGCGGCTTGCTCATCGCGACGAGCAGCCCGAGTGCGGCGCGGATGACGCGCGACCTGCGCGGCGACGGCTAGCGGATGTCCACGGCGAGCGCGTCGCCCGGCGTCTTCGAGCGCCGCGAACTGCGACGGCAGCAGCGTGGGCGGCATGTACTGGTGCTGGCGCGCTGCGAGCCGCGCGGCGATCGTCGCCTGCGTCGCCCTTGAGGTAGACGAAGCGCACGTCGCCCGCGCGCTGCAGCCGCTCGCGATAGGCCGCCTTCAGCGCGGAGCACGCGAGCACGGCGGCTCGCCGCGCGCGAGGATCGCGCGCATCTCGTCGGCGATGCGGTCGAGCCACGGCCAGCGGTCGTCGTCGGTCAACGGCTGCGCCGGCGCGCCATCTTGGCGACGTTCGCCGGCGGGTGGAAATCGTCGGCATCGAGAAACGCGCCAGCCCGAGCGACGCCGCGAGCGCCGCGCCGACCGTGGTCTTGCCCGAACCGCACACACCCATCAGCACCAGGATCACTGCGTCGCCTCCTCGAAATGTCGACGGCGCGATGATAACCGCGCGCCCCGCCGCTGGCGCACCTCGAGGCGCGGCGCGACGGACCATCGCATCGCCGCGCCACGAGCGTGCCACCACCGCGGCGACGACATGACGCGCGCGCCGCGAGCGTCTCGCGCCTCAGCACCCGACCCAGCAGGACGCAGCGCGAGCGCGATGCCGTACACCGGCTCGAGCGCCGCGCACGACCGCCGCGGTGGACGCCGGGCATGCGCGCGCAGGCTCGCGTGAACAGCGTGTGCGCCAGCGCCGTGCAGACGTGCCCAGCAGCAGCACCTGAATAGCTCGCGCTGTCGACGCGCCCGCCGACGCCGCCCTGCCGAAGCACGATCGGCAGCACGCACAGCGCCGCCACCGCGTTCTGCCAGAGCGCCATGTCGCGACGGACCCCGCGACGGCGCGAGCTTTCGCGTGCGCACGGTCAGGAGCGCGAACGTCAAGCCGGAGAGCATCCCCAGGCGAGCCCGCGCGCGGCTGGCTCCGCCACGAAAATTCCGGGCACCAGCAGCACGAGGCCCACGGCCACGAGCGCGGCGCCGGCGAGCTTGCGCGCGCGTGATCGCAATGCCGAGCATCGACCGCTCGAGGCACGGCACGAACAGCGGAAAGCTCGCGTAACCCAGGAGGCCGATGGCCACGGTCGATCCCTGGATCGCGGCGAAGAACGCCACCCAGTGCACCGCGAGGACCACGCCGTTCGGCACGGCGCCCAGCGCGGGCGGCGCAACGCCCGAGGCGCCAGCGCACGACGAGCACCAGGACCACCGCCGCGACCGCGGTGCGTCCGAGCACGATCGCCACGGGATCCCACGCGATCCATTTGCCGAAGAGCCCGGCGAAGCCGAAGAGCGCCACGGCGACGTGGCAGGCCGCCAGCGCGCACTGCGGCGAGAAGTGCGGCGGCGCATGCGGAGCGCGGCATCGCGCCATGATGCCACGGGGCGCCGCTGCTAGAATGACGCGATTGTCCGCGCGCCCGGCGCGAGCCAGCGAGGAGCACTCAGCGATGCCGATGCCGTTCACGTCCGCCAAGGTCCTCGATGCGCGTGCGCAAGGCACCCGGCACGCGCGTCAAGGTGGCGGTCTCCGACATCGACGGCATCCTGCGCGGCAAGTACCTCCACAAGGACAAGTTCGCATCGGCGGTCGAAGGCGGCTTCGGCTTCTGCGATGTCGTCTTCGGCTGGGACTCGCAGGACGTCTGCTACGACAACACGACGCTCACCGGCTGGCACAAGGGCTTTCCGGACGCGCTCGCGCGCATCGACCTCGGCACGCAGCGCAACGTGCCCTGGGACGACGGCGTGCCCTTCTTCCTCGCCGATTTCGTCGTGGACCGCAGAACGGCAAGGAAGTGCCGCTACCCGCTCTGCCCGCGGCAGATGTTGAAGCGCGTGCTGGCGCGCGCCGCAGAAGCTGGGCTTCACGCCGATGTGCGGCATGGAGTTCGAATGGTTCAACTTCCCCGAGACGCCGCAGTCGTGGGCAGCCAAGAAGGGCGTCGGCCCGGAGCCGCTCACGCCCGGCATGTTCGGCTATTCGCTGCTGCGCGCGAACGCACTCGCGCGCGTTCTTCGAGGCGCTGTTCGACGACATGGCGGCCTTCGGCGTGCCGATCGAGGGCCTGCACACCGAAACCGGCCCCGGCGTCTACGAGGCGGCGATCCTGTTCTCCGAGGCGCTCGAGCAGGCCGACCGCGCGATCCTGTTCAAGACCGGCGCCAAGGAGATCGGCGCGCGCTTCGGCATCATGCCGAGCTTCATGGCCAAGTGGAGCCAGCAGTATCCGGGCTGCTCCGGCCACATCCACCAGTCGCTGTCCGACGGCAAGAAGAACCTCTTCCACGACGCCAAGGGCACGCACGGCATGAGCAAGCTCTTCGAGAGCTATCTCGCCGGCCAGGTGGCCGGCGCCATGCGAGTTCGCGCCGATGTTCTGGCCGACGATCAACAGCTACAAGCGCCTGGTCGACGGCTTCTGGGCGCCGGTCAAGCCGACCTGGGGCGTGGACAACCGCACCGCGAGCTTCCGCGTGATCGCCGGCTCGCCCAAGTCCACGCGGCTCGAAACGCGCTGCCCGGGCGCCGACGTCAATCCGTACCTCGCGATGGCCGCCGTGCATCGCCGCGGGCCTGCACGGCGTCGAGAAGCAGCTGAAGCTCACGGCGCCGCCGATCAACGGCACCAACCAGGGCGCGGAGGACATGCCGCGCGCGCCGCGCACGCTGATCGAGACCACGCGCATCTTCCAGGAATCGGAGCGTCGCCCGCGACTGGTTCGGCGACGACTTCGTCGACCACTTCGCCGCGACCCGCGAATGGGAGTGGCGGCAGTGGCTCGACGGCGTCACCGACTGGGAACGAAGCGCTACTTCGAGATCATCTGAGCGCCCCGGGCATACACCATGGCCATCGACAAGTTCGCTTTCCCGACCACGATCCACTTCGGCGCCGGCGCGCGCAAGCTCGTCGCGCAGCATCTCGCGCAGCAGGGCGTCGCGCGCCCGCTGCGTCGTCACCGATCGCGGCATCGCCGCGCTGCCGCTGCTCGCCGCAGTTCGTCGCCGAGCTGCAAGGTCTCGAGGTCGCGGTCTTCTCCGGCATCTGCGGCAACCCCGTGCGCCGCCAGGTCGATGGACGGCGCGCAGGCCTACGGGCGCACCGCGCCGACGCGCGTCATCGGCCTCGGCGGCGGCGCGGCGCTCGACGTGGCGAAGGCCGATCGCGCTGATGGCGCACGCACCCCGGCGACATCCTCGAGTACGCGTGGGACCATCCGCAGGTGCGGCCGATCGGACCAGCCGATGCCCTATTTCGTCGCGCTGCCCACGACCGCCGGCACCGGCTCCGAAGTCGGCCGCTCGTCGGTCATCTCCGACGACGTGACGCACGTCAAGAAGATCATCTTCTCGCCGCTGCTGCTCGCCAAGGCGGTGTTCGCCGATCCCGGAGCTCACGCTCGACCTGCCGCCGCTCATCACCGCGGCCACCGGCATGGACGCGCTCACGCACAACGTCGAGTCGTACCTGTCGCCGGCGTACCATCCGCTGTGCGACGGCATCGCGCTCGAAGGCGTGCGCATCGCCGCGCGCGCCCTGCCCATCGCCGTGAAGCAACGGCCACGATCTCGCGGCGCGCTGCCGACATGCTGATGAGCTCGATGATGGGCGCGATCGCCTTCCAGAAGGACCTGGGCGCCGTGCATTCCTGCGCGCACGCGCTGTCCACGGTCGCCGACCTGCACCACGGCCTCGCCAACGGCATCATGATCGACCATGTGATGCGGTTCAACCTGCCGGCCGCCACCGCCAAGCTCGCCGAGCTCGCCCACGTCGCGCGCGTGCCGGGATGGCGACGCCGGCTCGGCGCGAGGCGCGCGCGCAAGCGTTCATCGCCTGGCTCGACAAGCCTCAAGGCGGAGCTCGGCATTCCCGGCCAGGCTCTCGCGCGTTACGCGCTCGCGCGGCCGCTCGGCGCGCCGACATTCCGGCGCCTCGTCGAAGTCGCCACCGCGGACATCTGCCACCAGACCAATCCGCGCCCGTGCACCGCCGCCGATTTCGAGAAGCTCTTCGCCGCGGCGCTTCTAGACTCCGCCTGCCCATGCTGAAGATCGGCATCTCCGCGTGCTTCCTCCACGCCGGAGCCGGAGCCGCGCGCGTTCTTCCAGGGCATGACGCTGCAGTACATCGAGCAGAATGTCGCGCACTGGCTGATGCAGCGCGACGTGCTCGCGCTCATGGTGCCCTCGCCGCGACGGGCGCACGCGGCGCGCCGGGAGCGCGCGTCACGCGTCGACCGCTACGCCGGCGAGCTCGACGCGCTGGTGCTGATGGGCGGCTCCGACGTCTGCCCTGCCACGTACGGCGAGACCGCGCTGAAGCCCGCATGGAACGGCGATCGCATCCGCGACGACTACGAGATCGCGCTGCTGCGCGCGTTCATCGGCGCGCGGCAAGCCCGTGCTCGGCGTCTGCCGCGGCGCGCAGGTGATCAACGTGGCGCATGGGCGGCACGCTCTACCAGGACATCGCGACGCAGCTGCCGGACGCGCTCGCCATCGCGACTGCAGTCGATGTACGAGCAGAACTGCCATGCGACGTCGATCGTGCCCGGCAGCGGGCTCGCTCGCGCTCTACCCGCGGCACGCCGCTGGTCAAGACCAACTCGGTCCACCACCAGGCGGTGAAGGAGCTCGGCCGCGATCTCGTCGTCGAAGCCTGGTCCGAGCCCGACCGCATCGTCGAGGCGCTGCGCTGGACGGGCCCCGGCGTACGTCTTCGGCGTGCAATGGCATCCCGAGTTCCATCCGCCCGGCGATCACGACGTTCATCGACGACACGCCGATCCTCGACGATTTCCTCGCCATGCCGCGCGCACAAGGGCGGCCGTACTCGATGAGCGTCCCCGCTCGCTCAGCGCGCTCCAGCTGGCCCGTCTCGACGGCGTCGGCAGTGCGCGATGAACGGCCGAGCCGCATGAAGATCACCAATCCCGCCACCGGCGCCGTGCTGATCGACGTCGCCGCCGACGACGCGACGAGCGTCGCGCGCCAAATACGAGCGCGCCCGCGCCGCGCAGCCCGCCTGGGCCGCAACGCCGATGCAGCAAGCGCCTCGCCGCGATCGCGCAGTTCCGCGAGGTCGTGGTCGAGCGCCTGCCGACGACGCTCGCGCGCACGCTGACGCAGAGGTCGGCAAGCCGATCCGCCAGTCGCGCAACGAGCTCAACGGCCTGCTCGCGCGCATCGATTTCTTCCTCGCGCGAATCGGCGCGGGCGCTGCGCGAGGAGAAGGTCTTCGCCGATGCCGCGGCAGGCCTCGAGGAGCGGATCACGCCACGAGCCGCTCGGCGTGGTCGCCAACATCTCGGCCTGGAACTATCCCTACTTCGTCGGCAGCAACGTGTTCGTGCCGGCGCTCGTCGCGGGCAACGCCGTGCTCTACAAGCCCTCGGAGTTCGCGACGCTGACCGGCCTGCACATCGCCGACATGCTGCACGCGGCGGGCGTGCCCGACGACGTGTTCATCGCCGTCATCGGCGACGGCACGACCGGCGCCGCGCTGCTGCGCCAGCCGGTCGACGGCGTGTTCTTCACCGGCTCGTACGCGACCGGCGCGAAGATCGCGGCGAGCGCCGGCCGGCGGATGATCAAGGTCCAGCTCGAGCTGGGCGGCAAGGACCCGATCTACGTCTGCGACGACGTCGACGTCAAGGCCGCCGCCGCGGCGCGTCGCCGACGGCGCCTTCTACAACACCGGGCAGTCGTGCTGCTCGGTCGAGCGCGTCTACGTCCACGAGGCGATCCACGACGCGTTCGTCGAGGCGTTCGTCGCCGAGGTGAAGCGCTTCCGGTCGGCGACCCGATGGACGAGGCGACGTACATCGGCGCCGATCACCCGCCAGCCGCAGCTCGCCGTGCTGCAAGCGGCAGGTCGCCGACGCCAAGAAGAAAGGCGCGCGGCTGCTGACCGGCGGCGCGCCGATCAAGGGCAAGGGCAACTGGTTCGCGCCGACGGTGCTCGCCGACGTCGACCACTCGATGCTGCTGATGCGCGACGAGAGCTTCGGACCGATCATCGGCATGCAGGCGGTGGCCGACGACGCCGCGGCGGTCGACCTGATGAACGACACCGAGTACGGCCTGACCGCCGGCGTCTACACCGCCGACGCGCAAGCGCGCGAAGGCGCATCCTGCGCGCGTTCACGCGGGCAGCGTCTACTGGAACTGCTGCGACCGCGTGAGCCCGCGGCTGCCGTGGTCCGGCGTCAAGCACTCGGGCATCGGGCTCACGCTGTCGACCTACGGCATCCAGACGTTCACGCGCCCGAAGGCCTGGCACCTGCGCAGCGCTAGCCCGGCGTTGGCCGGTCCGCGACCTGCAGCTTCGCGGCGGTGCAGCGTGTTGGCGAGCAGCGTCGCGATCGTCATCGGGCCGACGCCGCCGGGCACCGGCGTGATCCAGCCGGCGACGCTGCTTCGCGGCCGCGAAGTCGACGTCGCCGCACGAGCTTGCCGTCCGTCGATGCGGTTGATGCCGACGTCGATGACGATGGCGCCCGGCTTGATCCAGTCGCCCTGGACGAATCTCGGCTTGCCGATCGCCGGCGACGACGATGTCCGCCTGGCGCACGATGCCCGGGCAGGTCGCGCGTGGCGCGAATGGCAGACCGTCACCGTGCAGCGCGCCATCAGCAGCTCGAGCGCCATCGGCCGGCCGACGATGTTCGACTGGCCGATGACGACCGCGTGCTTGCCGGCGAGGTCCTCGCCGGTCTCCTCAGCAGCGCATGCAGCCGTACGGCGTGCACGGCCGCAGCGTCGGCCTCTTCAGCACCAGCCGGCCGATGTTGTAGGGATGGAAGCCGTCGACGTCCTTCTGCGGGTCGATGCGCTCGGTCGACGGCTCGGCGTCGATGTGCTTCGGCAGCGGCAGCTGGACCAGGATGCCGCTGACCGCCGGATCGGCGTTGAGCGTCGATCAGCGCGAGCAGCTCGGCCTGCGTCGTCGTCTGCCGGCAGGTCGTGGGCGAACGAGCGCATGCCGACGGCTTCGGTCGTCCGCCGCTTGTTGCGCACGTAGACCGCGACGCCGGTTCTCGCCGACGAGCACGACGGCGAGGCCCGGCGGGCATGCCGGCGGCGACGCGGGCGGCGACGCCGGCGCGCACCTCGGCGGTCACGCGCTGCGCGACGGCCTTGCCATCGAGAATGCATGCGGAGAGCGGCCATGCGGAAGGAAGTGCGATTTTAGCACCGGCGCTCGTACAGATCGCCGGCACGATCCCAACCGACGATGAACGCACGCGCCTGCGTGCGCGTCTCGGCGCGCGGCGCTGGCCCCGCCGCCGTCGGCGCTGGTGCCGCTCGTCGTCGATGGCCTGATGTCGTCGGCCGGTCGACGCGCGACCGCGCCGCACGCGACTGGCGCGAGTTCGCCGACGTCTTCGCGCGCGACCGCGAGCGCGGTCGCGCTTCGTGGCCGCGCTCGCGACGCCGCGCAGCGCGCACGGCGGCGATGGCCGCGTCGCCGCGCGCTCGCCGACGAAGGCGCGCTCACCGCCTGGCGCGACGAGCGCTATGCCGTCGGCGCCGGCGTTCGGGGACGCCGCCGCTGGTTCCTGCTCGAGCGCGCGGCCGCCCGCTACTTCGGCATCGCACCTACGCCGCGCACGTCAACGGCCTCGTGCGCAGCGGCGGCGAGGTCGCGATGTGGCTCGCGCGCCGCAGCGCCGACCAAGGCCATCGATCCGGGCCTGCTCGACAACCTGGTCGGCGGCGGCATCGCCGCCGGCGCGTCGGTCGCGCGGCACCGTGGTCAAGGAAGCCTGGGAGGAAGCCGGCATCGACGCAGCGCTCGCGCGCCAGGCGACGCCTGCGCGGCGACATTCACGCTCTTCCGCGAGCCCGACGGCGTGCAGCACGAAACGATCTTCGTCCACGACCTGCGGCTGCCGACATGAATTCGCTCCGCGCAACCAGGACGGCGAGGCGGTCGAGCATCGTCTCGTCGCGCCTGGACGAAGTGCCGCACGCCTTGCCACCGCCGAGCCGGTGGTCCCGGACGGCACGTGACCATCGACGCCACGCCTGGTCGCCCTGGACGCCCTCACGCGCCTCTGGCGTCGCTGCCAGCCTTGCCGGTCTCGCAGCGCTACGCGACTGGCGCGCACCGCTGCCGCTCGCGCGCTCAGCGGGTGCCTGGCGATGCCCATGTCGCCAGCGTGTCGCGCACCGCGTTCACCGCGTGCCGCATCTCGTTCGGGCCGATGGCACCGATGCAGCCGACGCGAAACGTCTCGACCTCGGTCAGCTTGCCCGGGTACAGCACGAAGCCCTTCTCGCGCACGCGCTCGTAGAACTCCTTGAACGTGTAATTGGCGTCGGCGGGCGCGTGGAAGGTGACGATGATCGGCGCCTGGATCGCGCGCGGCAGGAACGCGCGAAAGCCGAGCTCGCCCATGCCCTCGATCAGCGCTTCGCAGTTCGCGCGTATAGCGGGCAAGCCGCGCCGGCTGCGCCACCCTCGGCCAGGAACTGATCCAGCGCCGCGTCGACGCCGACCACGATGTGCGTCGGCGGCGTGAAGCGCCACTGCGTCGTCTTCTCCATGTACGCCCACTGGTCGTGCAGGTCGAGCGCGAGCGAGGTCGAGTTGCCCGCGCAGCGCCGGAGCACCGCCTTGCGCACGAACACGAACCCCATGCCCGGCGGCCCCTCGATGCATTTGCCCGATGCCGCGACCAGCGCGTCGAACGGCACGGTACGCGCGTCGATGGGCAGGGCGCCGAACGAGCTCATCGCATCGACGATGAGGCGCCTTGCCGTGGCGCGCGACGACGTCGGCGATCTCGGCAGCGGATTCAGGATGCCGGTGGAGGTCTCGCAATGGATCAGCCCCACGTGCGTGATCGACGCATCGCCGCCAGCAGCGATCGACGTCGGCGGCGGTCGTGGGCACGTCGTCGGCAGTCTCGAACGTCGACGCGCTGCGGCCCATCATCTGCGTCAGCTTCGCCATGCGCTTGCCGTAGGCGCCGTTGACCAGCACGAGCACGTGGCCGTCGCGCGGCACGAGCGTGTTCATGGCGGCCTCGATGGAGAACGTGCCGCTGCCCTGCATGGGCACGCACGCATGGGTGCCGGCGCCGCGAATCACCGCAGCAGCTGTCGCGCACGCGCGCCGTGACGGCGTTGAACTTGGCGTCCCACGAGCCCCAGTCGCGCAACATCGCCGCCTTGGTGGCAAGCGACGTGGTGAGCGGCCCGGGCGTGAGCAGGATGGGGTCGCGGTCGTGATTGGCCATGTCGTGCACCTCCAATCGTTGCAGCTAGCGGTAGCTCGCCCGCGTGCGGATTCGGGTGACCGCGAGCAGCACGGTGACCGTTACCACGAGCAGCAGGATCGTCAGCGCGGCACCGTCGAAAACGGATCCGCGGTCGGTGAGTGCAAAAATGCCCACGGGCAGCGTCACCCAGTTCGGCGGATAGACCATGATGGTCGCGCCCAGTTCGCCCATCGACAGCGCGAAACACAGCCCTGCCGCCGCCACGAGCGATGGCGTGATGAGCGGCAGCGTGACACGGAACAGGACGTAGGCCGGCCGGCCGCCGAGGCTCGCCGCCACCTGCTCGAAATGCGCGGGCAGCCGGGCCAATCCGGCAGACACGCTTCCGTACGCGAACGCCGTCACCAGCACGATGTGCGCGACGAGCACGATGTACGGCGTGCCGTTCAGGAGCAGCGGTGGGCGGCTGAAGGCGACCAGCAAGCCGAGCCCGACCGATACCGAGGGCACGGCGATCGGCAGCAGGAAAAGGACGCTCGCCACCCGCGCCGTACGTCCGCGAAGCGCTCGTACCGAGAGCGCTGCCCAGGTGCCGAGGACCAGCGCGAGGAGGCTCGCGGCGAGTCCGGTGAGGAGGCTCGACAGGAGTTCCTCGCCGGCGTTGCTGCGCACGGCGTCGGCGAGGTGGCGCAGCGTGAGATGGCTTGGCAGCACGTCGTTCCACTGCCCGGCGACGCTCGCAGCGCCGACCATGAGGAGCGGCAGGCCGAACACCGGCACGAACAGCGCGAAGAACAGCGCCCAGGCGGCGACGCGGCCGAGCCTAGACGACAGCAGCACGTCCCGCTCCCCCGCGCGCGAGCACGAACCGGTACAGCGAGTACAGCCCGACGGACAGCGCGATGTTGACCACCGCGGCGACGCAGCCCGCGGTGTAGTCGAATTCCTGGATGGCCTTGCCGTAGATCACCATCGGCAACGTGATGACGCCCTTGGCGCCGATGAACAGGACGATGCCGAACTCGTTCAGCGTCAGCAGCAGGCAGAGGCTGCCGCCCGCGAGAAGCGCAGGGACGGCCTCAGGGAAGATGACCTCGCGCACGATGCGCATCGGCCGCGCGCCGAGGCTGCTCGCCACCTCGACCAGCGCCGGTATCGAGTTGCGAGAATGCGGCGAGCAGCGGGCGCATGACGAAGGGCGTGTAGAACGTCACCTCCGCCAGCACCACGCCCCACATCCCGTAGACGAAATCGATCGGCGGCTCCTTGGTGTTCAGCAAATCCATCAGCAGGAAGTTGAAGGCACCGGCGGATCCGTAGAGAAACGTGAACGAGAGCGCGATCAGGAACGAAGGAAAGGCGAGGATGGTGTCGATGAAACCGCTGACGATGCGCGCGCCGGGAAACGGCACGAACGAGACGATGAGTGCGAGGACAAAGCCCAGGACCAGGCAGCCGATCGTCGACAGCGCGGCGATCTCGACCGTGCGCAGCAGCGCCCCATGGAACAGCGCGGAGGAGAGCATCGCCTTGTAGGCGGCGAGGCTCGCCGGGCCTGCGTCGCCCATGATCGATTGGCGGAGGATGAAGAACAGCGGGTAATAGAACATCAAGGCCAGGGCAAGGAGCGGCACGACGCCCCAGGCCCATCCAGGGAAGCGCGTCCCGCGGCCGCGAGCGAACCGATCGAGCGGGCGCGACGACGTCGCCATGCCGGCCTACGCCTCGTCCGCCGAGTCGACCGGCCAGGTCCCGCCTGCCGTACCGCCGCTTGCACCGAGCAGCGTCGCGTCGTGAGGCGCGAAGTGCAGCGCGACGCGATGCCCGCGCGCCGGCGGCTCGCGCAACGGCCTGCTGTCGGCGCACATCTCCCCGCCTCCACTTCGACGTACAGCCGATGCACGGACCCGCGCCACTGGACCTCGCTGACCGTGGCCTCGATGGCGTTGTCGGTGCCGTGGTGCGCTCCAGCGCGAGGGCGTGCGGGCGGATGCACAGCATGCGGCGGTCGCCGGGCTGCGCCGGACCGAAGGCCGACACGGCGAGCACGGGCGTTCCGAGCCGAACCACGGCCTCCTGGCGTGACCCGTCGTAGCGCTCGACCGTGACCGGCACGACGTTGGCGTTGCCGACGAACGAGGCTGTAAAGCGCGACGGCGGCTGGCGGTACAGCGATTGCGCGCTGCCGACGTCGACGAGCCGGCTCTCGTTCATGACCGCGATGCGGTCGGCGAGGGTCAGCGCCTCGATCTGATCGTGCGTCACGTAAAGGATGGTCACGTCGGGCAGCTCGCGGTGCAGCCGCGCGATCTCGTTCAGCATGCCGCTGCGCAACTGTGCGTCGAGCGCCGCCCTCCCGTGCGGGAGGGAGGGCGCGGCCCGGGCCGCTGCGCGGCTGATCCGGGCCAAGGGGGGTGCGGCTGGTGGGGAATGGGTGGCGGGGTGAACCCCGCCCTACGGGGTCGCGACGGGGCGCTACTCGGCGTGCTCGTGGTCCTCGTGGCCGCAGTCGGGAACGTTGTCGATGCCCGAGCCGCCCCAGGGATGGCACCGCGCGATCCGCCGGGCCACCAGCCAGCCGCCCTTCAGCCCGCCGTGCTTCTCCAGCGCCTCGAGCGCATAGGCCGAACAGGTCGGGGTGTAGCGGCAGCCATGTCCGACCCAGGGGCTGAACAGCAGCCGGTAGGCCCGCACCGGCAGCGCCACGACATGGGCCAGCGGCGTCATTCCGTATGCACCTTGTCGAGGGCGCTGTCCAGTGGATCTGCCCGAGCGCGGTGGCGAGATCGGCCCCAGCACGCGAAATCGCGGCCGGCGGTCACCTCGCGGCGGCCCACAAGCACATAGTCCCAGCCTGGCCGGGCGCGGCCCCGCCGCACCAGCTCGCGCGATTTCGCGCAGGCGCCGCTTGGCGCGGTTGCGCGCCACGGCGTTGCCGACCTTCTTCGAACAGGTATAGCCGACCCGCATCCGCGGTCGTCGTCGCGCCGGTCACGGGCCTGCAGCAGGAACCCCGGGGTCGACTGCCGCCGGGCAGAGGCGGCGCGCAGGAAGTCGGCGCGCTTGCTTGAGGATGTAGTTTGGCACCGGGACAAAACGGAAACCGCCGGGGGCAGTTCTGCGGCCCCGGCGTCATCGCCTGCCACAGGTGCCCCCGGCGGTGTCATTTCGGTCCCTTTCGGGAATCGGCCTCAGGCCGACAGAACCTTGCGACCGCGCGCGCGTCGCGCGTTCAGGATCTTGCGGCCACCCTTGGTCGCCATCCGGGCGCGAAAGCCGTGGCGCCGGGCGCGCACGAGCTTTGAGGGTTGATAGGTGCGTTTCATCGCCGTCTCCGTCCTTCGGCCCAAACCACATCGGATTCGAGGGCCGGGAATATCGAAGCCCGTCCTCTAAGGGCCGTCCCGGCCTTGTCAATTGCCCGCCTGCACGGTTCCACAACATTTCCGGCGGTTTCGCGCGGAGCCGGGTTCGGCGGTGGCCGGGCCAGCGCGGACGTGAAACCGCTGTCGGCATGCGGCGGTGTGAAAGCGCTGTCGCGGCGGCGCGTCCGCGTGCGGCGCAACAAGGGGGGACCTGCCGGACGACGCCGTGCCTGCGACCGCCCGACCGCTGCGGCTGCTGCCGCTGGCGGCGATCGCCGTGGTGGCGCTTGGCGGGGCGCTCTGGTTCCGCGACCGCTGTCGTTTCGAGATGTTGCGGCGAACCGCGCGGCGTTGCTGGCCTTTCGCGACGCCCATTACCTGGCGACCGTGCTGGGCTTCGTCGGCGCCTATATCGCCATCGTCGCCTTCTCGCTGCCCGGCGCGACCGTGCCGACGCTGACCGGGGGCTTCCTGTTCGCCACCTTTCCCGGAGCGCTTTACAACGTCATCGCCGCCACGCTGGGCGCGACAGCGTCTTCCTGGCCGCACGCTGGGGCCTTGGCGACCGTCTTGCCGCGCGGATGGACGCGGTCGGGCCGGGTCAAGGCGCTTGAAGGCGGGGATCGACCGCAACCAGGTGCCGATGCTGTTGCTGATGCGGCTGGTGCCGGCGGTGCCGTTCTTCGTCGCCAACCTCGTCCCGGCCTTGGTCGGCGTGCCCTGTCGCGGTTCGTGGTGACCACGTTTTTCGGGATCATTCCCGGCGCGCTGGTCTATACTTCGGTCGGCGCGGGGCTGGACGCGGTCTTCGCGAGGGGAAAGCCCCGACATCGGCGTGATCTTCGACCGGCAAATCCTGTTGCCGCTGCTGGGCCTGGCGGCGCTTGCCGCGTTGCCGATCGTGCTGCGGCTGTTTCGGAAGGACATGCCGGATGAGCCGACCGCGGAGCTGAACCCCGACCTTTGCGTGATCGGCGCCGGGTCTGGCGGGCTGTCGGTGGCGGCGGGCGCGGTGCAGATGGGCGCCTCGGTGGTGCTGATCGAGGCCGGGCGGATGGGCGGCGACTGCCTGAACTATGGCTGCGTGCCGTCGAAGGCGCTGCTGGCCGCGGGCAAGCGGCGCACGGGCGGGGCACCGGGCGCGGCGCGGCGTCGCGCCGGCGGTGCCGGAGGTCGATGCCGCGCCGGTGGCGACATGTCGCGCCGACCATCGCCCAGATCGCCCCGCATGACAGCCAGGAACGGTTCGAGGCGCTGGGCTGCACCGTGATCCGCGACTGGGCGGCTTTCGTGTCGCAGACGGCGCAGGCGGGCGACACAGCATCCGCGCCCGCCGCTTCGTCGATCGCCACCGGGTCGCCGCCGATGGTCCCGCCGATCCCGGGGCTCGACGCGGTGCCGTACATGACCAACGAGACGCTGTTCGACCTGGCGGCGACGCCGGCCATCTGCTGATCATCGGCGGCGGGCCGATCGGCATGGAGATGGCGCAGGCGCATCGCCGGCTGGGCGCCGAGGTGACGGTGATCGAGGCCGGCAGCGCGCTTGGCCGGGAAGACCCGGAGTTGGCGGCCCTCGTGCTGGCGGCCCTGCGCGGCGAGGGCGTGACGATCCTGGAGAACGCCCGGGCGGCGGCGGTTTCGGGCACCGCGGGGGCGATCGCGGTGACGCTGGAGAACCGGCGGGCGGTTAGCGGCACCCACCTGCTGGTCGCCGCCGGGCGCCAGGCGATGCCTCGAGCGCGCTTAACCTTGGCGCGGCGGGGATCGAGACCGACGACGGGCGGTCCGGCTCGACGGCCGGCTCCGCACCACCAACCGGCGGGTCTTTGCGGTGGGCGATGCGGCCGGCGGGCAGCAGTTCACCCATCTCGCCGGCTACCACGCCGGCCTCGTCCTGCGCGAGGCGATGTTCGGCCTGCCGGCCGGGGCCGCGACGATCATATCCCGCGGGTCGACCTATACCGACCCGGAACTGGCCCAGATCGGGCTGACCGAGGCCGAGGCGCCGACAGCATTACGGCGCGCGGCTGAGCGTGGTCCGCGTCGCCTTCCGCGCAATCCGACCGGGCCCTCGCCGAGGGCCGCACCGGCGGGCTTCGTCAAGCTGATGGTGGCGCGCGGCCGCCCGGTTGGCGTCGCCATCGTCGGGGTGCAGGCGCCGGCGAGATGATCGGCCTCTGGGCGCTGGCCTTTGCCGCCAGGCTGAAGCTGTCGGCGATCGCTGCCACCGTGCTGCCCTATCCGACGCTGGGCGAGATCTCGAAACGCGCGGCATCGGCCTATTTTTCCCCAAAACTCTTTGCTAATCCGATGATCAAGCGGGTCGTGAAAGCCTGTGCAATGGGTCCTTCCCTGAAGCCCCGACGCAAAGGCGCAGGCATGTCCCTCAACACCCTGTCAGGCCGCTTCCTGCTGCTGACGACGCTCTTCGTCATGCTGGCCGAGGTGCTGATCTTCGTGCCCTCGATCGCGCGCTTCCGCGAGGACTACCTGCTGCTGCGGCTGGAACGGGCGCAGATCGCCTCGCTGGCGCTTCTGGCCAACGACGGCATGGTCTGCGACAGATCTGGAGAAGGAACTGCTGGCCAATGCCGGCGTGCTGAACGTGGTGCTGCGGCGCGATGAGGTGCGCCAGCTGGTGCTGTCCTCGCCGATCCCGAAGCCGATCTATGCCACCTATGACCTGCGCGATGCCGGGCCGTTCGAGCTGATCTCGGACGCGATGGCGGTGCTGGTCGATCCTGCCGAACCGGATCATCCGGGTGATCGGCAACCCGGTCAATGCATGCGGGCCTGCTGATCGAGGTCACCACCGAAACCGCGCCGCTGCGCAAGGCGATGATCGAATACGGGCTGCGCATCCTTGCGCTGTCGGCGATCATCTCGGTGATGACGGCGGTGCTGCTGTTCGTCGCGGTGCGCCGCCTGCTGGTGGTGCCGATCAAGCGGGTGGTGAACGCGTATGACCGCCTATGCCGAGGCGCCCGAGGATGCGCGACGGGTGATCGAGCCCACCGCCTTCGTCACCGAGCTGCGCGAGGCGGAGCTGGCGCTGCAATCGCTGCAACGGCAGCTGACCAGCGCGCTGAAGCAGAAGGAACGGCTGGCCCAGCTGGGCGGGGCGGTGGCCAAGGTCAGCCACGATCTGCGCAACATCCTGACCACGGCGCAGCTGTTCGCCGACCGGATGGAGGACAGCAAGGACCCCGCCGTGATCCGCGCCGCGCCGAAGCTGGTCAACTCGATCTCGCGCGCCGTCAACCTGTGCGAAAGCACGCTGGCCTTCGGCAAGGCGGAAGAGCCGCCGCCGAGCCTGACCCGCTTCGCCATTGCCGGGCTGGTCGATGATGTGATCGAGGGCGAGCGTCTGGCGGCGGGCGGCGAGGCCTGCACCATCAGCTTCCTTGCCGATCTGTCGCCGACGCTGGTGATCCGGGCGGATGCCGAGCAGTTGCACCGGGTGCTGTCGAACCTTGTGCGCAATGCCCGTCAGGCGATCGAGGCCACCGGCAAGCCCGGCACCATCGAGCTGAGTGCCGGCGAGGCCGATGGCGCCTGGTGGATCCGGGTCGGCGACACCGGCCCCGGCCTGCCGCCGAAGGCGCGCGAGCATCTGTTCACGCCGTTTCAGGGTGGCGCGCGCAAGGGCGGCATCGGCCTTGGCCTTGTCATCGCCGCCGATCTGATCCGCGGCCACGGCGGGCGGCTGGAACTGGTGCGGACCGATGCGGAGGGCACCGAGTTCCTGATCCGCCTGCCCAAGGAGATCGGCCAGCCCGAGGCCTGAGGCCGGGGGGCTGTCCGGTGGTGGTGGCGCAGGGTCCCGTCGCGCCGCGCCAAAATCCCGCTTGCAATCCCCGCCGCGCCGTCCTAAATGCCGCCCTGTCGCACCCGTAGCTCAGCTGGATAGAGCATCAGACTACGAATTTGAGGGTCGGGCGTTCGAATCGCTCCGGGTGCACCATCTTTTCCAATGGGTTAGGCCAATTCCTCCGAGCCGAATTCTGTCTCTGTCACACTGGTGTCACAGTGGAGATGAGCATGGCGACTGTTCGGAGACGTGGCGACAAATGGCAGGTTCAGGGTTCGCAGAGCGGGTCAACCGGCCCTCTCCCGATCCTTTTCGCATAAGAGAGACGCCGAGCTTTGGTTGCGGCAAACCGAACGATCGATCGACGTCGGGAATGCCGTACTGACCCCCCTGGCGAGCCGAAATCGCACAACGCTCGACGAAGTGCTGCAACGATACGCGTGTCGCGAAAGAGGTCAGGTCGCGTGCTGCCAGCTCTTGAAAACGAATTCCAGACTATGGCCATCGGGGTCCCGAACCTGCGCCGCAAAATAGCGCGGATCATAGTGAAGCTGTGGACCCGGAGGGTGGATTTCCTCCGCTCCGGCGGAAAGGGCCGCCACATGTGCCGCCCGCACCTCGGCTTCCGAATGGGCCAGAAATCCAACGTGATTGCCCTCCAGGGCTGGTTGTCCCTGCCGAAGCCAGAAGGCGATGCGTCCGTTCGCACCAAAACCCTTCAAATCGGGATGGCCGGGTGGACCGTCCTTGCCATCGTAGTCATGGCGGGCGGTCACGCCGACGGTCGGCAGCACCGCCTCATAGAAGGCAACGGAGCGTGCCAAGTCGCTTACAGTCAGGAAAATATGGTCAAGCATCTGACACCCTCGTGCTGACGATTGCGCAATTGCCTAAACCGTCCGAGTGAAAGTTGCACGGCACCATTGTCCCGGACCTCCGTCTTTGCGCGACGCTGAATGCTGCGTCGCGCATCAATGGCCGCTTCCGGAAAGCGGCGCCGACGTGTGGGATCGAGCCACAATGACCGGTAAGGGCCGGAAGCGGCGGCGTCGGTCGCCTCGCAAATGTCCGCTTCCGCCAGTCAGCACTTTGAACCCGCCAGTCCGCCGCCGGCCCCTGCGTTGGTTCACCATGTCCGACAGGTCCGCCGACCTCAGCCCGGCGCGGGCTCGTCAGCGTTCTCGCGGTGGCACCGGCTGCGGAGCCGATAGTCCGCAGCCGGCCTGTCGCTTGCCGGGCTTGCGCCGTTCAGGCGGCCATCGCCAGCACCTCGATGCCGTGCCGTTGCATGGCCGCGCCGATGCGGGCGAAGTCTGGCTGGGCCTCGGGCTCGATCGTGCCGATGTCGCGGAAGAAGGCGATCATCGAGGCTTCGATGAGGACGAGCATCCTCACCGGGCGGCCGCTGTCGTTCGAGTAGTTGTGCGGCAAGCCCGAGGCGATGCGCAGCGCGGTGCCGGGGCCGGCGACGGTCACGACGGGCGCTGCGCCGGCGCCGAAGTCGCGGACCGTCAGTTCGCCCTCGACGATGTAGAGCAGCTCTGGCGAGGCATGGCTGTGCGGCGGGGTGCCGGAGCCTGCCGGCGCCTCGACCTCGATCAGTTCCAGCCCCGAGCCTGGAAGGCCGCCGAGAAAGCGGATGCGGTCGGCGACCACCCAGAGGGTGTCGTCGCTGCCGGGGGTAGTGACGTCAATTTTCATCGCCTGACTCCTTTGGTTGCGATGCGGCGTCCGCCGGAGAATGGCCCGAGGTGACCGCGGACAGGATCACGTCGAGCGCCCAGGAAGCGGTCTCGCCGGCCTGGGCGCCGGTGAGACCGCCATAGTCCTTCAGGACCTCCCAGGCGGAGGCCGAGAAGAGAAGATGCGCCAGCGCCTCGACCTTGCGGGCCTCGGCGGGCGGAACGGAGGCAAGGGCGGGCGCGAGCGCCTGCGCGAACCGGGCGCGACGGCCGGGCACGGTGGCCATGCGCATTTCGCGGCCGGTTCTGGAATGCAGCGCCGCGCGCATCGCGGCCTCATGCGCATCGAACCGGGGAAAGGCGCGGCGCGGGCCGTCGGTGATGTCGCCCAGCGTGGCGATGGAGGGCGAGGCGCCGATGCGGGCATTGAGCCAGGGCCAGAAGGCGGTGAGCAGGTCATCCTTGGTGGCGAAATGCCGGAAGATGGTGCGCCGCTGGACGCCGGCCGCCTGCGCGATCGCCTCCATCCCGATCTCGTCGGGCGCGCGGTCTGACTCCATCAGGTCGAACAGCGCGACGAGGATGGCCTCCCGTGTCTCGCGGGCTTTCTCGTCACGCAGCGGGCTGTTGTAGGCGCGGGCGGTGGGCATCTGGCTTGCTCCGAATTTCATGACGCGGCGTGTGACATGAAATTTGGGAGCCGTCAATTGGTGTCACGCTGGGTGGCGTTATTTTTTTTGTAACCGGCAGGACGTCGCGCGCAAGGCTTCGAGACCGTCCGGCATCGGCCCGGCTTGCGTCTGAGGTGACCCGGTCCGGACGGGCCGCAAGGCGCCTGATTCAGGAAAATGCCCCAGTCACCGCGCCTGCGAGGCCGGGGCGGCCCAAGGTCGCCGGTCAGGCGGACCCCGGGCCGGGGCGCACCGTGGAGCGCCAGAGGATCGGGGCGTGCAGGACGAGGCGCCGGTCTGAATCGCTGTCGAGGCTGGTTGCCCGCAGCACCGCCTGCCGGGCGATTTCGGCGACCGGGGGCGCGAAGGTCGTGAGCTGGTAGGCTTGCCAGCCGGACTGCTCGATATTGTCGAACCCGATGACGCAAAGGTCGCGCGGGACGTCGAGGCCGAAGTCGTGGCGCGCCACGTCGATGAAGCCGCAGGCGATCAGATCGGTCACGCAGAAGGCGGCGTCGGGCCGGGTGCGGCCGGAGAACAACCGGCGCGCGCCCTCGGCCCCGGTCTGATAGCCGGTGCGGCCCTCGCGCCAGACCATGACCTCGAGTCCCTGCTTTTGCGCGCAGGCGATGAAGGCGGCTTCGCGCGCCACCAGGCTGGGGGTGCCGGCGGCAGAGGTGATCAGCGCGGGGCGTCGGCAGCCGGCGCGCAGGAAGGCGTGCAGCGCGGTCTCGGCGGCGGCGGCATTGTCGACGCGGATGTTGTGCGGCCCTTCCAGCCGGTCATCCCGGTTGATCAGGATCAGCCTTTGGCCGCCGTGCAGACAGGCGGTGATCAGCGACTGCGGCGGCGCGCCGGACAGCACGATGGTCGCATCCGCCCGGTAGTTGAGGGTATTGCGCAGGGCCGCGTCGACCAGCTCGCTCGGGCCCGAGGTGTTGAACACCATCGAGACCTTGCCGGCGTCGCGCAGCTCGGCGGTCAGCGCCTTGAGCATCGCGCCCTGGAAGGGCGTGTCGCTCTCGGCGACGACGAGGCAGACGATGCCGGTGTCCTGATGCAGGATGCCGCGCGCCAGGTGATTGACGTGGTATCCCAGATGCTCTGCCGCCTGCAGCACGCGGGCGCGGGTTTCCTCGGAGACGCTGGCACCGGGGGTGAAGGTGCGCGACACGGCAGAGCGCGAGACGCCGGCAAGCTCTGCCACTTCCTTGGCGCTGGAGAACCGGTGTCTTCCCCCTGTCCGTTCCACGTCCTGATCCTGCCGCAGTTGCCGAGGGCAGCGTGCACGCATGTGCAGCCGCAATCAAGTGTGTCAGCGTAAACCATTTGTGTTGACTCATGGCGCAAGCTGGGCAAGCCTTTGCACACATGTGCAAGCATCCACGGGAGGGGGCGCTGACACTCTCGATTTCCATAGCAGGCCCTTGGGCGACGATGCGGGCCCCGGCATGAGCGCGACCGAGGGTCTTGCCGCCGCGACATCGCTTGCGGCCGATTTCCTCGACCGGCGCGCGGAGATGTGCCGCGCGCTTCTCGCCTCGGCGGGCCGGATCGCGCTGGAGGGCTATGCCAGTGCCAGCGGGCGCGCCTCGACGATGAAGGGGCCGCAGGATTACCTGACCGAGACCGACGGCAAGGTCGAAGACCATATCCGCGCGACCCTGCGCGCGGCCTTTCCCGAGGATGGCTTTCTGGGCGAGGAAACCGGCGGCACGCCGGAGGCGCGTGCGCTCTGGGTGGTCGATCCGATTGACGGGACCGCGAATTTCCTGCGCCAGATCCCGCATTTCTGCATCTCGATCGCCTTTGTCTGCGACGGTCGTGTCGAGATCGGCGGCATCGTGAACCCGGTGCTCGGCGAGACCTATCTTGCCCGCCGGGGTCAGGGGGCGACGCGCGACGGCACGCCGATCCGGGTATCTGGCACCACGGATTTCGCACAGGCGTCGATCGAGATGGGATGGTCGCCCCGGATCCCGACCGAGCGCTATCTTGAGGCGGTCACCCGGCTTTGGGGTCTGGGGGCCAATGTGCGCCGCGCGGCCTCTGGCGCGCTGGGGCTGGCCTATGTCGCCGATGGACGCTCGGACGGATATGCCGAGCTGCACATCAATTCCTGGGACTGCCTTGCCGGTCTGCTGCTGGTCGAGGAGGCGGGGGGCTGCGTGAATGCCTTTCTCGAGAATGGCGGCATGGCGAGGGGAAATCCGGTCTTTGCGGCAGCACCCGGGGTGGCGCTGGCGATGTCGCGCGCTGTCGGCATCGCGCTCGGGTCTGAGACAACAACGACGTAAACCAAGGGAGGAACTGCGATGGAAAGGACAACGGAACTGCGGCCAATCCGGCGGCGTGGGCGCATGGCGCTTGGGGCGTTGCTGACGGCTTTGGGTCTGGCGGGGGCGGCACAGGCCGCTGACCGCAATCTGGTGATGTATTGCGGCGTCGACGAGGCCTGGTGCCGCGCGATGGCCACGACCTATCAGAAGGAAACCGGCGTCAACGTCACCATGACGCGGATGAGCGCGGGCGAGATCTATGCGCGGCTGCGCGCCGAAAAGGACAATGCCCAGGCCGATATCTGGTGGGGCGGCACCGGCGACCCGCATCTGCAGGCGGCCGAGGAGGGGCTGACCCAGGAATACAAATCGGCCGAACTGCCGAACCTGCGTGACTGGGCGCAAAAGCAGGCCGAACGGGCGAAGTTCCGCACCGTGGGCATCTATCTTGGCGCGCTTGGCTATGGCTACAACGCCGACGACCTGAAGAGCCGCGGCATCGCGGCACCCGAGTGCTGGGCGGACCTGACCAAGCCCGAGTTCAAGGGCGAGGTCGAGATTGCCGATCCGAACTCTTCCGGCACCGCCTGGACGACGCTGGCGACGATGGTGCAGCTGCTGGGCGAGGACAAGGCCTTCGACTATTTCAAGGCGTTGAACAAGAACATCGCCGAATACACCAAGGCCGGTGCCGCGCCGGCGCTGGCGGTCGCCAAGGGTGAGACGCTGGTGGGCATTTCCTTCCAGCATGACGTGATCAACGCCGCCAAGCAGAACCCGGCGGTGAAGGTGGTCTCGCCCTGCGAGGGGACCGGCTATGAGATCGGCTCGATGAGCATTGTCACCGGTGCCAAGAACCTCGACGAGGCGAAGAAATACTATGACTGGGCGCTGACGCCCGAGGCGCAGAAACTTGCGGCGGCCAATGGCAGCTATCAGATGCCCTCGAACACGGCGACGCCGGTGCCGCCGGAAGCGCCGGACCTGAGCAAGATCAAGCTGATCGACTATGACTTCGCCAAATACGGGTCTTCGGAGGTGCGCAAGCGGCTGCTGAAGCGCTTTACCGACGACGTGCGCAACGGCGGCTGACAGCCCCGGGCGCGGAAACAGCGCCGGTCGCCTTGTGGGGCGGCCGGCAGATCTTCCCCCTCTGCGAGAGACGTGCGATGGCGAGCCCCACGAGACCTTCCGACGCCCGCGCCCGCGCTTTGGGGGCGGCGCTCTGGCTCGGCATTGCCTGGGCGGGGTTCCTGCTCTTGCCCTGGTATCTGGTCGAGGGCGGCTTTCTGTCGCTGGACTGGCTGTCCGATCCGGCATCGGCGCAGCCCGGGGTGGCGGCGGGGCTGAACGGCCAGCCCTGGCTTTTGCCGCTGGCGCTGCCGCTGTTGCTTGCCAGCTGGCTTCTGTTTGCCGGGCGGTTGCGTGGGCTGGCCCCGCTGGGGGCGGCAGGGCTTGCCTGGCTCTGTGTCCAGGGCTTTGGCATCGGCCATAACGGCTGGGGCTTTGACTGGCTTGCGACGCTCGCCAGCGGCACGGGGCCGAGACAGACCGGGATGGGCTGGGGGCCGGTGGCCTATGCCCTCTCGTTGATGATGCTGATCGCCTACGACCTTGCCGCGCGGGGCTGGTGCAAGGGCGACCGGTTCGTGATCGGCGCGCTGGTCGTGGTGATCGCGTCGCTTGTTCTGTTCGTCGCCTATCCGCTGCTGGTCATCCTGCTGTCGGCGGTGCGCGACAATGCCGGGGGGATCTCTCTCAGCGTCTTCGCGGCCAAGTTCTTTGACGGCAATATCTGGAGCCTGAGCTGCCTGACCGGGCCTGTGCGCTGCGGCGTGGCCTGGAACACGGTCTTCGTGGCGGTGCTGGTGGGCGGGCTGTCCACCGCGCTCGGGCTGGCGCTGGCGCTGATCGCGCTGCGCACGCGGCTGCCGGCGAAATGGTTGCTGCGCAGCTTCTCGATCCTGCCGATCATCACCCCGCCCTTCGTGATCGGCCTTGCGCTGATCCTGCTGTTTGGCCGTGCCGGCATTGTCACGCAGTTCCTGTCGCTGCATTTCGGCATCCCGCGCAGCCGCTGGGTTTATGGCGTCGCGGGGATCACCTTCGCCCAGGTGCTGGCCTTCACCCCGATCGCCTTTCTGGTGCTGGTCGGTGTGCTGCAGGGTGTGAGCCCGAGCATGGAGGAGGCGGCGCAGACACTGCGCGCGAGCCGCTGGATGACCTTCCGCACCGTGACCTGGCCGCTGATCCGCCCCGGCCTTGCCAGCGCCTTCCTGATCTCGTTCATCGAGAGCATGGCGGATTTCGCCAATCCGCTGGTGATCGGCGGCAATTTCAACGTGCTGGCCACCGATATCTTCTTTGCCGTCGTGGGCGCCGCGCATGATCAGGGCCGTGCCGCCGTGCTGGCCATCGTGCTGCTGTTCTTCACGCTCGCGGCCTTCCTGCTGCAACGGCGCTGGATCGGCAGCAAAAGCTATGTGACCATGGCGGGCAAGGGCGATGGCGGGGTGCCTGCCGCGCTGCCGGTCGGGCTGCGGCTTGGCTGTTTCGCGATCACTCTGCCCTGGCTGATCCTGACGGTGACCGTCTATGCGATCATCCTGACCGGCGGCTTCGTGCAGCAGATCGGCCGCGACAACACGCCGACGCTGGAGTATCTGCTGACCGCCTTTTCCGTGACCAAGGGGGTCGATGGCTGGTTCCTGAGCGGTTCGGCCTGGGATTCGCTGCTGACCACGGTCGGGCTTGCGCTGGTGGCGATGCCGTTCACCGCGGCGCTCGGGCTGTTGATCTCGTACCTGCTGGATCGGCAGCGTTTTACCGGGCGGGCCCTGTTCGAATTCCTCGCGATGATGAGCTTTGCCATTCCCGGCACCGTGGTTGGGGTCAGCTATATCCTGGCCTTCAACGTGCCGCCGGTGCAGATGACCGGGACCGGGCTGATCATCGTGATCTCGTTCATCTTCCGCAACATGCCGGTGGCGATCCGGGCGGGGCTGGCCAACCTCGGGCAGATCGACCGCAGTCTGGATGAGGCCTCGCTGACGCTGGGCGCGCGGTCTTTCGCCACCGTGCGGCGGGTGATCCTGCCGCTGATGAAACCCGCCATCGTCACCGCGATGATCTACAGCTTCGTGCGGGCGGTGACGGCGGTAAGCGCGGTGATCTTCCTTGCCACCGGGCGGTTCAATCTGGCCACGGTCTATATCGTCGGGCGCGCCGATGTGGGCGAATACGGGATCGCGATTGTCTATGCGGCGGTGCTGATCGTCGTCATGATGACGATCCTTGTCGGCATCCAGCTGCTGGTCGGCCAACGCAGGCTTGGCCGCCGTGACGGCACCGTCGACCCCATTCCGGCCTCGGCCTGAGAGAAGGATGAGCATGCAGCAAGACGCGTCGACCCCGCCCGGCCGCGAAGCCCCGGCAAAACCTGCCGTCCGCTTCGACGGCGTGACCAAGCGCTATGGCAGTGTCGTGGGCGTCGACGATGTGTCCTTCGACATCGCGCCTGCGACGCTGGTGACGCTGCTGGGGCCGTCGGGCTGCGGCAAGACCACCACGCTGCGCCTGATCGCCGGGCTTGAGCAGGCCAGCGTCGGGCGAATCCTGATCGACGGGGCCGATGTGACCACGCTGTCTGCGGCCGAGCGGGATGTGTCGATGGTGTTCCAGAGCTATGCGCTGTTCCCGCATATGAGCGTCATGGAGAACGTCAGCTACGGCCTGCGCGCCTCGGGGATGCGAAAGGCCGAGGCGGCCGAGCGGGCGGCAGAGAAGCTGTCGCTGCTGGGCCTCAAGGGCTATGAATCCCGGCAGCCGAGCGAGCTTTCGGGGGGCCAGCAACAGCGCGTCGCGGTGGCCCGGGCGATTGTGCTGGAGCCGAAGGTGCTGTTGTTCGATGAGCCGCTGTCCAACCTTGATGCCAAGCTGCGCCGCCATGTGCGCGAAGAGATCCGCGCCTTGCAGCAGGATCTGCGGCTGACCGTGGTCTATGTCACCCATGATCAGGAAGAGGCGCTGGCGGTGTCGGACCGGATCATCGTGATGAAATCCGCCCGCATCGCGCAGGATGGCACCCCGCGAGAGCTTTATACCCGGCCGAAGAACCGCTTCATCGCGGATTTCATGGGGGATGCGAATATTCTCGATGCGCGGATCACCGGGGTCGATGGCGATATGGCGCAGGTCGCGGTCGGCCGGCTGCTGCTGGAGCTTCCGGCCAACGGGCTTGGCCCGGGTCCGGCCTGCGTCGCGGTGCGCCCGCATGCGGTGCGCATGGCGGCAGAGCGGAGTGCGGTGGCCCGGATCCCGGGCCGGATATCGCGGGCCTCCTACCTTGGCGACCATATGGAATACCACATTTCGGCGCCGGAGCTTGAAGCCGAGCTTTTCGCCTTTTCGGGGGATATCCTGGCGCCCTATGCGCCGGGCAGCGATATCCACTTCAGCCTCGACCCGGCGCATACGGTGCTTATCCCGGTCGAGTGAGGCTGGAGCCGACCGCTGGTTCGAAGGGCGGCTGATGGCGGGCATCGCGCCTTTCACGCTGTCGTCGCGCCTGTGCCTGCTGTGGCGATCCGACCCTGTGCAAAGGATCAAGGACCTGCGTCTTGCGGTTGTTGCGCATTGATCACGGAATAGCTTCGCGATCCGCCTTGGGTTGACGCGGAGTCCGACAATAAGGGATTCTGCGGCACGGTCTTTGGCCGTGTCGGACCTATGGGGCAGAAATGAACAATAAATGGTCGACGCTTGTGGCGGTCTTCGCCACTCTCCTTCCCTGCGCAAGTCCTGCAGCCGAGTTCACCGGCGGAACGGTTGCGCTGTCTTATTCCGCTTTCACCAAGGATACGAGCTTCTCGCGCGGTGCGATTTAGGGGTCGTTCCAGATCGGCTTTGGCCAGCAATTCGCCTTGCAGACCGATCTCAGCCTGTACAATTACAATGCCACCTCCAAGAGCGGAAACGATGTCACGCTTCATGCGATCTACAACGCCGGGCAGAAGACATCCTTTGGCGCCTTTTATGGCCGCGATCAGATTTCGGGCGGTCATCAGGGGTTTTACGGGCTTGAGGCGGGCCATCAAAGCGGCCCGGTGGGGGTTGAGGGCTTTGCCGAATATGGCTCGCAGAGCGGCGTCCACGGCACCATCCTCGGGATCCTGGGGCGCTATGCGGTCACGCCGGGTGCCGGATTGGGTCTGTCGCTGCAACACGCGAGCTTCAGCGGGTCGATTTCGGGCACACGCGTCGGCCTGATCGGCGATGTGAAAGTGGCGGATAACGTGAAGCTTTATGGCGTGGTCGGCAATCTGTCGGCCTCAGGCTCTGGCCTGTCGGGCAGCAGGAGCTTCGTCGGCCTTGGGGCGAAGTTCAATTTCGGGCCGGACGGCGGCGTTGCCTTCGGCAAGCGCGGGCTGCTTGAATTCATCCCCGGTCTCTGACCGGGCACAGCGGGTTGCGACGCGCGCTGACGCGCGGGCCGGGTCTTCGACAGGGTGTGATCGAGGGACGCTGACGGGTCAGCCCTGACGCGCCCAGGCCTTGGCACCAAGGCGGCGCGTTATCGTCTGCGCGACATGGGCCGCGTCTTCCGCCACGCCGAGGAATCGGCCCGACCCCCATGTATGCAACCAGCCAAGCCCGAGGAAATAGACCCCGTGCTGATCGCATACCCCGCGCGCATGGAGGGGTCTGCCGCGGTCGTCCAGGCAATCGACCTGCAGCCAGCTGTAATCCGGGCGGAACCCGATGCACCACAGGATCGAGGTGATGCCCTCGCGGGCCGCATCGATCTCGGTGATCTCGGCTTCGGGCTGCCACAGCTTTTCGAAGGGCGGTTCGGTCGGGGCGTCGATCCCTTCGCGGGCGATGTAGTCGTCGATCATCTGGCGGATGCCGGTATAGCTTTTGTCCGCGCAGATCGAGGTTCCGTTGCAGATCGGGCCGGAACCGGATCGTGTCACCCGCCATATCGGCGACCGAGCCATAGAGCTGCAACCCGTCGCGCGCGAAGCGGCGCAGGTCGATCTCATGCCCGCCGTCGCGGCCGGACATGTAGTGGTTGGTCTTCGCCTCGGTCGAGCGCGGGTCGGGTTGCTGGTCGATCGTGACCTTGTAATAGCCAAGCCGGTGGAGCCAGTCGGTTGCATCCTTGCCGCGATACCAGCGTGGGCTGCGCGGGGCGGATCCGACAGCCAGTTGCACTTCACGGCCGGCGATCCGCAGATCTTCCATCATCTGCACGCCGGACTGGCCGGTGCCGACGACAAGGCAGACACCCTTGGGTATATCGGAGGGGCGACGGTAGGATTTGGAGTGGATCTGCCGGATCGCCGGGTTCAGCCGCGCTGCAAAGGGCGGCGTGACCGGGCGGTCATAGCCGCCGGAGGCGACGATGACGTGATCGGCGCGACCAGAGGCCCTGATCGGTATCGACCTCGAACCGTCCGTCGGCGCCGCGTTCCACCCGGCATACGGTCACGCCTTCGCGCAGCGGCGCGTCGAAGCTGGCGCTGAAGCCTTCGACATAGTCGATGATCTGGTCCTTCAGCATGAAGCCCTCGGGATCATTGCCGCGATAGGGCCAGTCCGGCAGTTTGCACTGCCAGTTCGGGGTGACGAGGCAGAAACTGTCCCAGCGGTCGACCTTCCAGGCGTGGAACCGCTGGTGGCGTTCCAACACGACATGATCGACGCCCGCCTGACACAGGTAATAGGATGCGGACATCCCTGCCTGCCCGGCGCCGACGATGGCGACGCTGACATGGGTGCGGGTGGGTTTGGTCAGCGGATGGACAGGCATGTGACGGTCTCCTCGGGGCGAAACCGCGCGACGGCTTCGGTGATGCGGGCGGATTGCGCGTCGGCGGATGAGCAGCGGAAGCCGAACTTCGCCTCGACCCTCAGCGCGGCAAGGTCGAGCGCTTTGCGGCTGCGAGCGTGGAAGTCATCGATGCGGTAGGTCTGACCCGCCGACAGATGGTCGCGGATGACGGTGGAGGGGGAATAGCAGTCTTCCTCGTGCCCGTCGGGCCAGCGGATGCGGAAACGGGTTTCAGGCATGGGCAGGCCTCTTTGAGCGGGGCGAGGCCGAGATAGGGTTGGGCGGCGTGATCCCAGATCAGGTGCTGGCCCGCGCCATCGGCCAGCGAGAGGGTGCTGCCCGATGTCACCTCGCCGATGACGGCTGCGCTGATCTGGCGGGCGTGGAAGCGGGCCAGAACGGCTGCGGCATGGCCGGGGCGGGCGGTCAGCAGAAAGCCGAAACTGGGAAAGGCGGTCATCCAGCGCGTCAGGTCGCCATCCGGCGCCTCGATGCGCAGCGGGTCGAGGCGAATGCCGACACCGGAGCATTCGGCCAGCATCAGCGCGGTGCCGGCGATGCCGCCCTGGCTGATATCCTTGCCGGCGGTGACGAGGCCGGCCTCGGCCAGCTGCGGCAGAATTTCCATATCGCCGCGCAGCCGCTCCTGCGGGGCGTTCAGGAAGGCGGGAAAGTTGCTGGTATCGCCGGCATAGGCGCCGCGCAGGTCGGCGGCGGCGATCAGAACGTCGCCCGGGCTTGCGTCGAAACTGGTGATCAGGGCCTTCGCCCTGCCGTAGATCGCCGCGGCGAGTTGCGGTTGTGCGGTGCGCAGGTTGGTATGGCCGCCGACGATGGGGATGCCGTAAGCCTCTGACGCGGCGCGCATGCCGCGCAGGATTTCCTGCGCGGTCGCGGCATCGGGGGCCCAGAGCGCGTTGGTCACGGCTGTTGGCCGCCCGCCCATGGCGAGGATGTCGGAGAGGTTCACCATGACCGCGCACCAGCCTGCGAACCAGGGGGCGGAGGCCACGAAGTCGTTCATGAAGCCTTCGGTCGCCATCAATTGCCAGCCGTCGCCATCGCGGATTGCGGCGGCGTCGTCGCCGGGGCGGCCGGGGCTGTCCTGCGACAGGCCGAGGGCGGCGCAGGCGGTGTCGATATCGCGTTTGCCGGTCACATGCGGATGCGCGGCAAGCGACGCGGCGAGGGCGGCAAGGTCGGTCATGCGGCGCGCCTGCGGGTCAGCGCCATCCAGCCGCGCGCCGGGTCGGCGATCGGCGGATAGGCGGCCAGATCGGCCTGCATCTTCATGTGTTCGTGGCCGTGCAGATCCTGCGGCCCGAGCGCGGTCCAGCTGAGCCGCTCGAACAGGGCGACGTTCTGCATCTGGACATGGGCGAGGAAGGTCGTGCAGCCGCGCGCATGGGCGGTGCCGACGGCGAGGCGGATCAGCTCGGTGCCGAGCCGCCCGATGCGGCGGTATTCGGGCGCGACCGCGAGACGCGAGCCCCACCAGAGGCCGGGTTCAGCCTGATGGATGCGGACGGTGCCGACCACTTCATCCGCCTCGGAGGCCATCGTGGATAGCGCAACCAGCGGCAGGGCGATGTGGTCGATCCGGTCGCGGTCATGGTCGGCAAAGATGCCCTGTTCGGTGACGAAGGTGCGATGCCGCAGCGAGGCGGCGCCGCCGATCTCCCAGGCTTCGGTGGCGAGGCGGATCAGGAATTCCGGGGTCACGAAGGCCTCGGGGCGCTCGATGATCATGACACTGTCCCCTCCAGCGCGGGCTGGCTGAACTTTTCGAAGGCTGACAGGGCGGAACAGGCCCCGCAGCGTCCGCAGCCCGCCTTGATATCCTCGGCCCGCATCTGACGCTCGACGATCATCGCGGCCAGCGGGCGCAGGATGCGCTGCATGAACTCCGCCCTCGGCGCGGGGTGGCTTTCCAGCGGCGTGCCGGTGACCGGCACGAAGGGCACGACAAAGGGGTAGACCCCGATTGCCGTCAGCCGCTCGCACATCGACAGGATCGCCTCTGCGGTGTCACCAAGCCCGGCAAGGATGTAGGTGGAGACCTGGCCCCAGCCGAAGACCTCGACCGCCGCGCCGAAGCTGTCGAAATATTTCGACAGCGGCACCTGGGCCTTGCCCGGCATCATCGTCTCACGCAGGGCGGGCGTCACGATTTCCAGATGCATGCCGAGGCTGTCGATCCCGGCATCCTTCATCCGGCGGTGCCATGCGTCATCCTCGGGTGGTTCGCATTGCGCCTGAAGTGGCAGCTCGACTGCGGCGCGGATGGCCTCGGCACTTTCCGCCAGCACCCTCGCACCGCGATCCTTGCCCGCCGGGGTGCCGGTGGTCATGACCATATGTTTCACCCCGTCCAGCAGAACGGCCGCGCGGGCGACCTCGGCCAGTTGGGCAGGCGTCTTGTGCGCAATGGTGCGGCCGGCGGCGAGGCTTTGGCCGATGGCGCAGAACTTGCAGGTCTTCTTGCGGCTTTCGTAGCGGATGCAGGTCTGCAGCACGGTGGTGGCGAGCACATCCCTCGAATGCAGTTGTGCGATATGGCCGTAGGGCACGCCCTCTGCCGTGGAGAGATCAAGGAACCGCGCCCGGGCTGGAAACTGCACGCTGGCAAAGAACGCGCCGTCCTTCAGCACGCGGGCATTGCCCTCGGCGTCCGGCGCCTCGACCATGTAGGGCGAGTTGAAGGCGGTGGCGGTATGCACCGGGACCATCACCGTCATCCCGTTGATCGTCACCGCCTTGTGGTCGGTCGGCCCGGCGCCGCCACGGCGGCTGTCGGCGCCGACGCGCGGATCGACAAGGCGCATGCCACGGGTCTGCAGGTCATTGATGATGTCGCCGGTCTGCATGTCAGTCCTCCAGCGGGATCGGTTTGAATTGGGGGCCGGGCGCGGTCGCGTGCCGGGTTGGCGTCAGATCGGTGTTGTGGTGCAGCGACAGCAATTCGGGCCGGGCGTAATGGCCCACGGAATCCATCATCCGCTTGCGCTTGGTGATCAGCGCCATGTCGAGATCGCCGTAGAGGATGCCTTCGCCCTCGGTCAGCGGCGGCACGACGTGGCGGCCTTCAGGGGTGATGATGCAGGTCATGCAGCCGTCGCGCAGCGCCTTTTGCAGCGCCGGGTCGGGGGTGATGCTGTCGATCTGGGCCTCGGTCAGCCAGCCGGTGGCATTGACCACGAAGCAGCCGGATTCGAGCGCGTGATGGCGCATCGTCACCTCGATCTGTTCGGCAAAGATCGGCCCGACAAGGCTGCCGGGAAATTGGGCGACGTGAATCTCCTCGTGCTGGGTCATCAGGGCGTAGCGGGCGAGCGGGTTGTAATGTTCCCAGCAGGCCAGCGCGCCGATGCGGCCGAGGCTCGTCTCGACGACCTGCAGGCCGGCGCCATCGCCCTGACCCCAGACCATGCGCTCGTGATAGGTCGGCGTGATCTTGCGCCGCTTCAGCAGCAGGGTGCCGTCGCTGTTGAAGATCAGCTGCGCGTTGTAGAGCGAGCCGTGGTCACGCTCGGTCACGCCCAGCACCACGACGACGCCGTGATGGGCACAGCGTTCGGCCACGCGTCTGGTCTCGTCCGAGGGCACCGTGACGGCCTGTTCATAGAGGTGCAGATGCGGTTTGCCCTGCTGGCAGGGCGGCAGCACGAAGGAGAAATAGGGGTAGAACGGCAGGAAGGTTTCCGGGAAGACGATCAGGTCGGCCGCATTGCCGGCAGCCTCGTCGATCGCGTCGAGCACGCGGGCCAGGGTCTTGGCGCGGCTGGTCAGATCGGGGGCGATCTGGACGGCGGCGGCCTTCACGATACGGGACATGACGGATCCAGTTTGCAAGGGGGACCGGGGCCGCAGTGGCCCCGGCGGGGTGCCTAGACGGTCCAGGTGTCGATGATCACGGCATTGTCGCGGACATGCAGCAGCTTCAGGTCGAGCACGTCCTGCGGTGCGATCGGGATGATCCCGGGCAGCAGCGAGGGTTCGCCATGGCCATAGAGGGCTTGCAGCGCGAAACGGCAGGCATAGACCTTGCCGCCTTCGGCCATGAACTTCTTCAGGTTGTCGGCAAAGTTCTGGTGGCCCGGGAAGGCCGCGTCGCCGAGGGTCGGAAAGCCGCGCTGGATCCCGAGCGTGACGCCGGGGCCATAGAGCAGGATCGAGGTCTCGAAGCCTTTCCGGGTCAGGCGGATGGCGTTGAGCATGTTGACCAGACCGATCGAGCCTTCGAAGGCGACGGTGTGGAAGGTGACGAGCGCCTTCTGACCCGGTTCGGCTTTCACATCCTCGAAGACCTTGTGTTCGTAATCGACGAAGAAGTCGCCGTCCTTGTGTTTTTCCTGAGTGACTGCCGGCATGTCTGATCTCTCCTTACGGGGGGCGCGAGGATGGCCCTGTGATGCTGGAGCAGCTTGTGGCAGGGGTTTTGATCCAATCAATGATACAATCAATTTTGCATACAATTTAGCGGGCGAAGTCAGGGTTCGCGCCGGATTCTTCACATTCCGCGCCTAGTTTGACGCCGAAACGCGAATCTTGAGGGAAGAAATTTATGGTAAATCCATACAAAATGCTTCAATTCGGCGCGAATTGCCGGTAGAAGAGGATCATGCAGACCTGGACCCCGACGCTGCGCCGCAATGGTGCCGCCCGCTACCTTCAGCTGGCCGAGGCGATTGCCGATGGCATCGCCCAGGGCACGCTTGGCCATGGCGACAGGCTGCCGCCGCAGCGGCAGCTGGCAGAGCGGCTTGGCATCGATTTCACCACCGTGTCGCGGGGCTATGCCGAGGCGCGGCAGCGCGGGCTGGTGGACAGCCATGTCGGCCGCGGCACCTTCGTGATTGCCACCCCGCGCCCGGAACCGCAGCGCGAAATGCGCCGTCATGCCGACGTCGATCTGACGATGAACCTGCCGCCGGAACCGGATGACCCGGAGCTGCTGGCGCGGATGCAGGCGGGATTGCAGACGGTGTCGGCCAATCTCATCGATCTGTTGCGCTATCAGGCCTCGACCGGGGGGACGATCGACAAGGAGGCGGCCTCGAGCTGGCTTTCGCTGCGCGGGCTGGTGCCCTCGCTTGACCGGGTTGCGGTGACGCCGGGGGCGCATCCGGCGATCCTTGCGATCCTGATGGGGCTGGCCAAGCCGGGCGATTGCGTGCTGTGCGAGGATGTGACCTATCCCGGCGTGCGCGGGATCGCGGCGCGGCTGGGGATCCGCCTGATCGGCCTGCCCGGTGACGGCGAAGGGATCGACACGGTGGCGCTCGATGCCGCGATCCGCGAGCATCGGCCGAGGGCGCTTTATCTGAACCCGACGCTGAACAATCCGACGACCCGGACGATCACGCTCGACCGGCGCCAGATGATTGCGGATGTCATCTCGGCGCATCGCCTGCCGCTGATCGAGGATGATGCCTATGGCTTCATCCCGCCGCATCCCCCGGCGCCGCTGGCGACATTCGCACCGGATCTGGTCTGGCATATCGGCGGGCTGGCCAAATGCATCGGCGCCGGGTTGCGGCTGGCCTATACCGTCGCCCCCGACAGCCATGCGGCGCGCGATCTGGCGCAGCGGCTGAAGGTGATCTCGGTGATGCCGTCACCCCTGATGATGGCCCTTGCGACGCGCTGGATCCTTGATGGCACGGCGGATGGCATTCGGCGCTTCATCCGGGATGAGACGCTGGCGCGGCAGGCGATCGCGGCGCAGGCGCTGGGGCAATTCCGGTTCGAAGCGGCGCCGCATGCGTTCAATATATGGCTGCATCTGCCAGAGGGCTGCACCCGCGCCGATATCATCGGCCGCATGGTCGGCACCGGGATCGGGCTGATGCCGTCGGATGCCTTCACCGTTTCCGGCGAGCCGACGGAAGCGATCCGCGTCTGTCTCGGGGGCCAGATCGGCCGCGCGCAATTGCGCGACGGTCTCGGTCTGCTCGGCTACATAATGGCCAACCCGTCCTGATCGCCGCCATCGCGGCGGGCGCGCCTTGACGCGATGACCGCCGGGGCCGAAGGTGCGGTGATCATCGGACGGGGAGCGGGGCGGGGCCATGGCGACGGAACTTCAGGTGGTGCCGGCACGGCGCGGGCAGGCTGTGCGGCTGGCCGAGGGGCAGGCGATCCAGATCATCAACACGCATGGTCAGCAGGTCGTCGACACCTGGTGCTTCAAGGCCGATGACATGGCCGAGTCCCTGTCGATGGAGCATATGCACGCCAGCCTGCAGGGCATCTTCCCGGCCAAGGGTGATGCGCTGGTGACCAACCACCGCCGCCCGATCGTGATCCTGGAAGAGGATACCTCGCCGGGGCGCCACGACACGGTGATCGCGGCCTGTGACGTGCATCGCTATGCCCTGCTCGGCTGCACCGGCTATCACGACAACTGCACCGACAACCTGCATGCGGCGCTCGCGGTGCTGGGGCTGCAGGCGCCGGACTGCCCGAGCCCGCTCAACCTCTGGATGAACATCCCGGTTGCGCCCGATGGGCGGATCACCTGGGGCGAGCCGCTGTGCAAGCCGGGGGATTTCGTGATCCTGCGCGCGGTGATGGACTGCGTGGTGGTGATGTCGACCTGCCCGCAGGACATGATCCCGGTCAATGGGGCCGCCTGCACACCGACCGAGGTGCATTACCGGGTGCTCGACTGAGGCGGGGGTGACCGCTGCAGGTGCTTCTCCAGTCATCCGTCCCGTCGTGATCGGCTGGAGAGCCGCTGCAGGCGCCCGAGATCAGCCTCGGGACCCCGGGCCAGCCGCGCTCGTGATCCATGCGGGCGGTCGCTGACGGCTCATTTCGCATCCGCTTTCGGTGCTCCGAGACCTGTGCAGGGCTCGATTGTTCACGGCGTTGAGCGGGATTGCCCTGCACCTGAGGCGGGGCAGAAATGCGTCTGCTTAAGTGTGGGGCAGTTGCGGTCGCAATTTGCCCCGGCCCGACCCGGATCGCGCCTTTCGGGGCGTCTCGGCATTCGCCAAAAACCAACTGTTGCTTTCGGATTTTTTTGCTCGCCGGATGTCTAATGTTTCGTTAATACAGATTTTAAGAGATGCACGGTGAGGTTGAGATGGGTCGTGACCGTTCGACCCTATGTATGAACCAGCGGCTGCCGTGGATGCGATTTTCTGCGGAACGAAATGAAGTGCAAGCGTGACGGCAAGGCTGCCGTTTCCCACCGAGCCGCTGCGCAGAGATCTGGAGAGATGCTTTTGTTTCCGCCTGAGACTTACCCCCCGGAGGCTCTGCGATGTTCGAGTCCATTGTTCGGAATTCCCCCGTTGGCGTTCTGGTTGTCGATGACCTCGGAAATGTAGTCTTCAACAATCCGAGCGCAGGGGAGATCCTGCCCCGCAACGGCCGGGGGGCCGTAGGGTCGCATATTTCAACGGTGGTGCCAGACCTCTCGATGCGTGAGGGACGGCTGGTCTTTACCGATCTGAAGCCTGGCTGCACACGGGCCGAGGTGACGCTGCCGTCGGTGCAGGCGGGGATCGGGCATTATGACGTTCATCTGAGCCAGTTCGTCGACGAAACCGGCATGACGCGCAATATCGTCGAGCTTTGCGACGTGACGAGCCGCGCGCACGCCGAAGCCGCGATCACGGATCAGGAAAAGCGCTGGAACCTCGCGCTTCAGGGCGGCCAGATCGGGGTCTTCGAATCCGACCTTCGCACCGGCACCGGGATCGCCTCGGATACCTGGCATGACATGCTCGGGGTCACGCAATCGGAGGGCCTCAATTCGGATGAGGAGTGGCGTGCCCGGGTGCATCCGGACGATCTGGCCTCGGCGCTCGAGACGGATGCGCAATGCATCGAAGGGCGGACCGACAAGGCCGAAGCAAAATATCGCATGAGGGTCGGGGACGGGACCTGGCACTGGATGCGATCGACCCTGCGGGTGATCGAGCGGGATCGGGAGGGCAAGGCCGTCCGCCTTCTCGGCACGATGATCGACATCACCCCCCTCGAAAGCGCGCTGGAACTGGCGGAGGCGCGGGAGAAAGAGCTGGAGATGGTGATCGCCAACGCGCCGGTGGCGATGGCGGTTCTGAGGCTCGACGGCACCTTCCTGCTTCTGAATGACGCCTGCTACACCTTTCTCGGGTATCCGCCCGCCGCACTCGAGGGGCGCAGGCTCTGGAGTCTTTCCAACACGGAAATGCTGATCGAGATGCAGCATGAGATCGAAGGTCTCTTGAAGGGACGGGTTGGCACCTACACGGCCGAGAAGTCCTATGTGCGCCCGGATGGGTCGAGGGTGGATTTTGTGGTCGGGATATCCCGGATCAATGGCAAGGCGCGGGACGGGGCGCGGCTTATCGTGCAGATCATCGACATCACGGAGCAAAAGCGCCTCGCGGCGTTGAAGGATGATTTCGTCGCAACGGTGAGCCACGAATTGCGAACGCCCCTCGCGGCCCTGCATGGCGCGCTTGGTCTGTTGAACGGAACGGCGATCCTCGGGGCTTCGGAGCAGGTCAGGAAGCTTGCCAATGTCGCCTACAGAAGCAGCCGCCGCCTGATCGGCATCGTCGATGATCTTCTCGATTTTCAGGCGCTCAACACCGGGCATCTCTCGGTTCGGCTGGCCGAGGTGAATATCGCGCAGCTTGTCGGGCAGATCGTGGGCGAGACCGAATCATACGCCGAGGCGTTCAAGGTTTGCTTTGCCCTCGACATGCAAGATCGGGACATGGTGGTGACGGCAGATCCGCTGAGACTGAAGCAGGTCATTGCAAACCTCCTGTCGAACGCGGCGAAGTTCTCGCCGCCCGGGGCGACGGTTCTGGTGAGCGTGAAAGACGAGGGCCAGGCCTGCAACGTCTCGATCACCGACCAGGGGCGTGGCATCTCATCCGAGTTCCACGATCGGATATTCCAGCCGTTTTCCCAACAGGCCGAACATTCGACGCGGGACAGGGAAGGATCGGGCCTTGGTCTGGCGATATCCAAGGGCCTTATGACGCGAATGTCTGGCGAGATCGGCTATGACTCGGAGCCGAACGTCCGGACGACCTTCTGGATCCGGATTCCGCTCTGCGCGCAACCGAAACGCCGCCCGGGCGCCGCGATGGAGCTGTCGAGCGATGCCGCCCTCGATTGAGGGGGTCATGTCCTGAGGGACCTCACTGGGATGCCCGGCTTTCCCGAAGGGCGCCGGCCCGGTGCGCCCTGCGATTATCGCGGATATCCGTCCCAATCATTCAAACGCCTATCGAAACTGACAAGGCAGTCCGCCGGTCCCTGACTAGGCTTGGAGCGGGAAGGACGGGCACGATCGCGCGGCCCGATCCCATAACCAACAGGAGATTCCGGATGGCAGACCGCGACTCATTTCACCTCTCGCGTCGGCAGGCCATGGCGAGTGCGGCCGTCACGCTCGCCATGGCCTCGCAGGGCGTCGCGAAGGACAAGCCTGCCCCGAGCAGGACCAAGGCCGCCAAATCCACGACCGACAGCTTCATCAGGACCAAGGACGGTGTCGAGATCTATTACAAGGACTGGGGATCGGGCCAGCCGATCATGTTCCACCACGGCTGGCCGCTGTCGGCGGACGACTGGGACCCGCAGCTCATGTATTTCGTCGAGAAGGGCTACCGCGTCATCGCGCATGACCGGCGCGGCCACGGGCGGTCGTCGCAGGTGTCCGACGGCCATGACATGGACCATTATGCCGCCGATGTGGCCGCAGTGGTCGATCAGCTCGATCTGCACGACACCATCCATATCGGCCATTCGACCGGCGGCGGCGAGGCCCTGGCCTATGTCGCCCGCCACGGCAAGGACCGGGCGGCCAGGCTTGTCATGCTCGCGGCGGTTCCGCCGATCATGCTGAAGACCGCGTCGAATCCCGGCGGGACGCCGATGGAAGTGTTCGACAGCTACCGTGCAGCCGTCGCGGGCAATCGCGCGCAGTTCTATCACGACGTCGCCAGCGGCCCGTTCTTCGGCTTCAACCGTCCCGGGGCGCAGGTCTATCCCGCGCTCATCCAGAACTGGTGGCGCCAGGGCATGATGGGCAGCGTCAAGGCGCATTACGACGGCATCAAGGCCTTCTCGGAAACCGATTTCACCGATGATCTCAAGAAGATCACCGTGCCGACCCTGATCATGCAGGGCGATGATGACCAGGTGGTGCCGATCGCCGATGCCGCTCTGTTGTCCGCGAAGATCGTGAAGAACGCCAAATTGAAGGTCTATAAGGGCTATCCGCACGGCTTCATGACGGTGCATGCTGATGAGGTGAACGCCGACATTCAGGCCTTCATCACAAGCTGACGCGCGCCGGTGGCGCAGGGCGCTCTCCGGCGGACGCGGTGATCGCAGGATCACCGCGTCCGCCTGTCGTAACGGATGCCGGGCTACGGCTTCACCCCAGCTGAGGAGTATCGATCATGACGGATAGTGTAACCTCGCGCCGGAGCGCGGCGCTGCACACTAGGTCTGGCCTTTCCGACGAGGCGGTCCGGGACATCTCGGCCGCGGCGACGGTTTTGCTGGCCGATGTCTTCGCGCTCTACATCAAGACCAAGAACTTTCACTGGCATATGTCAGGCCCGCATTTCCGCGACTATCATCTGCTGCTGGATGACCAGGCCGGTCAGATCCTGGCCATGACCGACGCATTGGCCGAGCGGGTGCGCAAGCTTGGCGGGACGACCATCCGCTCGATCGGTGACATTTCGCGTCGTCAGCGGGTTTCGGACAATGATGCGGAGTTCGTCCATCCGCATGGCATGCTGGCAGAGCTGCGCGAGGACAGCCAGGACCTGGCCGCGCGCCTGCGCGAGCTTCACGATCTGTGCGACGCGCACAGCGATGTCGCGACCGCGAGCCTGCTCGAGACCTGGATCGACGAGGCCGAGCAGCGATCCTGGTTCCTGTTCGAGACCCTGCGCACGACAAACTGACAGGCGCGGGTGGAAAGACTGTGGCAGGGCGCGCGCGCGCCCCGGGTGCCCCGCGGCCTGAGCCGCGGCGCGGGGCCGTTCGGCGGGCCGGATCCGTGCGCCGGCCGCTGAGTCAGTCGCTGGCGGACGTCACCTCGGTTCGCGGTCGTGCGCGTGCCGAATGGCCGTCTGGACGCGGTCGGAAAGGCCTTCGGTGAGGAGGATGACCTTGCCATCATGCACGCTGCCGATCTGATGCGGCGAGACATGGATGTCGCCGAAGCCTTCGATATAGATCACCGCGTGATCGCGGGCGATCTGCCGAACGGCGCCGACTGCGGGTTTTCCCTCTTCTGCAAAAACCTCCCAGTCGCGCTGAATGGTGTCAAATTTCATCTCGGATATCTCCATTACAGGCGCATCTGCGATTGTCGGTCAACGCTGCCCCTGGCCGAGGTCAGCTTGGGGCGGGGTCACAAGACCCAGATATAGGGTCTGAAATGGCCGGAGCAATCATTTGTGCGCTGCAGGCGAGGTGTCGCGGCGCTGGCGACCGACACAGGGCCGCGCTGTGCCAGGGTCATCCGGAAGATCGCGCGGCGCCGGATGCGCGGCGGCGAGACACTACCACCGTCACGACAGGGCGGGGGCTGTTCCGGGGCCCCTCACGCCTCTCGGAGGCTCTCGGCGTTCTCCAGAAACCAGCCGTAGGTTTCCGCGACGCCGTCCTGCAGCGCGATCGTCGCGCGCCAGCCCATTGCGGCGAGGCGGGACACATCCATCAGCTTGCGCAGCGTGCCGTCGGGTTTGCTGGTGTCGAAGGTGATCTCGCCCTGAAAGCCGGTGACCCCGCGCCACGATGGCGGCGAGCTCTGCGATGGTGACGTCGGTGCCGGTGCCGACGTTGATGTGGCTCAGCATCGGCTGGGTGTTGGCGGCGTAGGTTTCCGCATCGAGGTCCATCACGAAGAGCGAGGCCGCGGCCATGTCATCGACATGCAGGAATTCCCGCATCGGCCTGCCGGTGCCCCAGATCACCACCTCTTTCGCGCCGGATTGTGCGGCCTCGTGGAAGCGGCGCAGCAGGGCGGGCAGGACGTGGCTGTTCTTCGGGTGGAAGTTGTCGCCCGGGCCGTAGAGGTTGGTCGGCATCACAGAGCGATAATCGGTGCCGTATTGCCGGTTGTAGCTTTCGCAGAGCTTGATGCCGGCGATCTTGGCCACGGCATAGGGCTCATTCGTCGGTTCCAGCACGCCGGTCAGCAGCGCGTCTTCGCGCATCGGCTGGGCCGCAGCACCGGGGTAGATGCAGGAGGAGCCGAGGAACAGCAGGTGCTGCACGCCTGCGGCATGGGCCTGGCCGATCAGGTTGGCCTCGATCATCAGGTTCTCGTAGATGAAATCGGCGGGATAGCTGTTGTTGGCGAGGATGCCGCCGACCTTGGCGGCGGCGAGGATCACCGCGTCGGGCCTTTCGCGCGCGTAGAAGGCACGGACGGCGGCCTGGTCGGTCAGGTCAAGCTCTGACCTCGTGCGGGTGATGGTCTCGGCGCCACGCGCCTGCAGCTGGCGCAGGATGGCGGAGCCGACCATGCCGCGATGGCCTGCAACGAAGTATTTCATCGCCCCCCCCCTTCAGGTTTCGACCGAGACGGGCAGCGAGAGCCCGTGCTGGTGCAGGAGCGCATGGCGGCGGGCGGATTTGAGGTCTTCCGCGACCATCTCGGCGCACATCTCTTGCGCGGTGATCTGCGGTGTCCAGCCGAGCTTTTCGCGCGCCTTGCGCGGATCGCCGAGCAGGGTCTCGACCTCTGCCGGGCGGAAATAGCGCGGGTCGATGCGCACGATCACGTCGCCGGGTCTGACGGCGGGGGCGTTGTCGCCGGTGACCGCCTCGACGATGCCACGCTCTTCCAGCTCAGAGCCCTCGAAGCGCAGGGTCAGCCCCAGTTCCGCTGCCGACCAGGTGATGAATTCGCGCACCGAATATTGCTTGCCGGTGGCGATGACGAAGTCGTCGGCGGTGTCCTGCTGCAGCATCATCCATTGCATCCGGACATAGTCTTTCGCGTGGCCCCAGTCGCGCAAAGCGTCGATGTTGCCCATGAACAGGCAAGGCTCCAGACCTTGCGCGATATTGGCAAGGCCACGGGTGATCTTGCGGGTCACGAAGGTCTCGCCGCGGCGCGGGCTCTCATGGTTGAAGAGGATGCCGTTGCAGGCATACATGCCATAGGCCTCGCGGTAGTTCACGGTGATCCAGTAGGCATACATCTTGGCCACGCCATAGGGCGAGCGCGGGTGGAACGGCGTCGTCTCGGTCTGCGGGATCTCGCGCACCTTGCCGTAAAGCTCGGAGGTGGAGGCCTGGTAGAAGCGGGTCTTCTTCTCGAGCCCGAGCAGGCGGATCGCCTCGAGCAGGCGGAGCGCGCCCATCGCGTCGACATCGGCGGTGTATTCGGGGGCCTCGAAGCTGACCGCGACATGGCTTTGCGCGCCGAGGTTATAGACCTCGTCCGGCTGCACCTCCTGCAGGATGCGGGTCAGGTTGGAGCTGTCGGCAAGGTCGCCGTAATGCAGCGTCATCTTCGGGTCCGGCACATGCGGATCCTGATAGATATGGTCGATCCGCTGCGTGTTGAGCGAGGAGGCGCGCCGCTTGATGCCGTGGACGTAGTAGCCCTTGGCCAGCAGAAACTCGGCGAGGTAGGAGCCGTCCTGGCCCGTGATGCCGGTGATGAGGGCGGTCTTGGTCATACCATTCTTACCTTCCCGGGGGCTTGGGTCTCAGGCGGGACCCCTCGGACTCCCAGGCCGCTGACCGAACGTCAGACCTCAGGTTCTGCGAGATAAACGTCAGGGTGTAAAGGGTGGCATGGCGAAGATGGCCTTCGCCGCCGATGGTCGTCGGGCATCAGCGGGCGCAGCGACGCAGAGCGCCGGCGCGAGGCGGCCGGTTGCGACTGGGGGCACGTGAGCGCGGCCCCGGAAAACGCAGAATGCGATTTCTCTTGCAGCTTTCTGGCTCTCTCATGATTTCGTATGGTTATCAGGTGATCAAACCTTTCCATTATGCAGCAGGGCCGGAATGGGCCTAGGTCTAGGCTGTCGGTACCCCGCGCTGACATGTCAGACAGCGGGAGAACGTACTCAGGGAGGAGTATATATGACCAAATTCGCAAGGGGCCTGTCCGCAGGCCTGCTCGTTTGTGCCGTTGCACTGGGCGTGACGCCGGTGATGGCCGACACCTACATCGTGGCCGTCGGCGCCGCGTCCAACAGCCTGCAGGGACAGAGCGCGAAACGCTTTGCGGATGAGCTGCAACAGCGCCTTGGCGACAAGCACAAGGTCGAGTTCTACGCCGATGGCCAGCTCGGCGATGAGAAGGAGCTGATGCAGAAGCTCCGCCTCGGCACGGTTCAGTTCACCCTGATCTCGTCGATCATGACCGGCGTCGCGCCGCAGTTCGGGCTGTTCGACCTGCCGTTCCTGGTCACCGACCGGGCCCAGGTCAAGGCGATCGACAAGGAGATCGTCGAGCCGAAGCTGGCGCCGCTGGCCGAAGCCAAGGGCCTGCATGTCATCTCGACCTGGGAAAACGGGTTCCGCCAGATCACCAACAACGTGCGCCCGATCAACAAGCCCGAGGATCTTGCCGGGTTGAAGATCCGCACGCCCTCGTCGAAATGGCGCGTCGCGATGTTCAAGCAATGGGGTGCCAACCCGACGCCGATGGCGTTTTCGGAGGTTTTCGTGGCGCTGCAGACCGGCACGATGGACGGGCAGGAAAACCCGCTGACCAATATCGTCGGCGCGAATTTTCAGGAGGTGCAGAAATACCTGAGCATCACCGATCACGTCTATTCGCCGACCTTCCTGACCGCGGGAAGCGAGAACTGGAAGGCCCTGCCCGATGATGTGAAGGCCGCCGTCACCGAGACCGCCGCCGAGGTTCAGGACTGGTCGCTGGCCGAAGGCGACAAGGCCGACAAGGATCTGATCGCGAAGATCGAGGCTGCGGGCGTCAAGGTGAACACGGCGGACAAGGCGGCCTTCGTTGCGGCATCGGCCCCGATCTACGCCGCGTTTGACGCCGAGGTTCCCGGTGCAAGTGAGCTTGTGAAGCAGGCGCAAGCGCTGTCCAAGTGATCATCGGTCCTGTGCCGACCGGGGGTCGCCCGGTCGGCACATAGTTGGAAAAACACCATGATAGCTCTGATCGAAAAGACACTGCTGCGTCTCATCGAGACGGTGTGCCTTATCCTGCTGGTCACGCTTGCCGCCTGCGTCATCTATTCCACGACGATGCGCTATCTTGGCGCCTCGCCGGCCTGGTATGACGAGATCGCCAGCGTGCTGCTGGCCTGGCTGACCTATTTCGGCGCGACCTATGCGGTCTTCATGCGCCATCACATGGGGTTCGCGGGTCTGGTCACCGCGATGCCGCGCCGCTTTGCCATCGCCACGGCGATCCTGGGGGAGGGTCTGGTCGTCGTCTATTTCGCGATCATCGGCTGGTTCGGCTATGCGGTGCTGTCGGTCGCGTCCTATGACGCGCTGGTCAGCCTGCCCTGGATGACGCTGGACATCGTGCAATCGGTGGTGCCGATCACCGCCGTCCTGATGATCATCGGCACCCTTCTGACCATGCCGCGCACGGTGCGGGATGCGGCGGCGGGCATCGACCGCGAGCAGGTCGAGATCGACCACGCAATCACCGAGGCCGAGGCCCTGGCGCAACTGCCGAAAGCAGGCAAATCATGATCCTTCTGCTGACTATGGTGACGCTGATCGTGCTGATCCTGATCAACGTTCCGATCGCCGTGGCGATCGGCATCGTATCGGTCGGCGGCTTTGTCTTCACCTCGGGCATCGCACGGCTGAACGACATGGCGATCGCGCTTTATTCCGGCGGAACCTCGTTCCCGCTGATCGCGATCCCGCTGTTCATCCTTGCCGGCAACCTGATGAACACCTCGGGCATCTCGCGCCGGCTGATCACCTTCGTCTCCTCGCTGATCGGCTTCGTGCGGGGCGGGCTGGGCATGGTGACGATCGGCGTCTCGATGGTCTTCGCCGAGATCTCGGGCTCTGCCGTGGCGGATGTCGCGGCCATCGGGACGATCCTGATCCCGCAGATGAAGCGCAACGGCTATTCGCGCACCTTCGCGGCGGCGGTCACCTCTTCGGCGGCCTCCCTCGCGATCATCATCCCGCCCTCGATCCCGATGATCCTCTATGGCGCGATCTCGCAGACCTCGGTGCTGAAGCTCTTCGTTGCCGGGATCGTGCCGGGGGTGATGGGCGGGCTGCTGCTGATGGCGGTGACCTATGGCCTTGCGCGTCGCTACAATCTGCCGCGCGCCGACGGCTTTGACCTTGGCCATGTCTGGACCTCGTTCCGCGAGGCGTTCTGGGCCCTGACCATGCCGGTGATCATCCTGGGCGGGATCTTTTCGGGCGTCGTCACGGCGACCGAGGGCGCGGGCCTTGCGGTGCTTGCGGCGCTGGTGATCGGGCTCTTCGTCTACCGCGATCTGGATGTGCGCCGCCTGCGCGCGACGATGCTGGAAGGCGTCAGCCAGACCGGCGTCGTGATGCTGCTGGTGGCGACCTCGGCCGCGCTCGGGCTGTTTCTGACGCAGGCCCAGGTGCCGCAGAACCTCGCCGCCGAGATCACCCATTACACGACCAATCCGCTGATCGTTCTGGCGCTGCTGAACGTCCTGCTGCTGGTGCTGGGGATGTTCCTGCATGGCGCCGCCGCGATCATCCTGGTCGTGCCGGTGGTGATGCCGCTGGTTACCGCCGTCGGCATCGACCCGGTTCACTTCGGCATCATCGTGACGCTGAACCTTGCCATCGGGCAGCAGACGCCGCCGGTTGCTTCGGTGCTGATCACCTCCTGCTCGATCGCCAAGTCGGGCATCTGGGAAACCTCGCGGGCCAATCTGCCCTTCGTGGGCGTGCTCGCCTTCATCCTGCTGCTGGTCACCTATGTGCCGGCGGTCTCACTCGCGCTGACGGATTACATAAGATGACAAAAGTCAAACCACGCATTGTCCTGACGCTGGGCGATCCCGCCGGGATCGGCTCGGAACTGGTCGCGCGCCTGCTGTCGGATGAGGCGGTGCGGAGCGAGGCCGAGGTGCTGATCCTTGGCGATGAGGCGGAGTTGCGCGATGGCATGGCGATCGCGGGAACCAGCTTCGACTATGAGGTGGTGAGCGAGGCCGCGGCGCTGGCGCGGCACCCAGAGCGGCCCCTGTTCCTGCAGATCGGGCGCGGCCCGTCGGCGGGCTGGAGGCGGGCGGAGGCGACGGCGGAGGGCGGCGCGCAGTGTCTGGCGACGCTCGGGGCCGGGCTGGATCTTGTCAGCGCAAGGGCGGCTGATGCGCTGGTCTTTGCGCCGCTCAACAAGTCCTCGCTGCATCTGGCGGGGATGACCCAGTCGGATGAGCTGCACTGGTTCGCCGACCGGCTGGGCCACAATGGCACTCTGTCCGAGATCAACGTGATGGAGGGGCTCTGGACCAGCCGTGTCACCAGCCATGTCGCGCTGCGGGACGTGGCCGACCTGATCACCGAGGCCAAGATCATCGAGGCCACGCGGCTGATCCATGCCGCGCTGATCGAGGGCGGGCTGGACAGCCCGCGGATCGGGGTCTGCGGGCTGAACCCGCACAACGGCGACAACGGCAATTTCGGCCGCGAAGAGATCGAGATCATCGGCCCCGCCGTCGAGCGTCTGAAGGCGCTCGGGCTGCCGGTCGAGGGGCCCTATCCCTCGGATACGATCTTCCTCAAGGCGGTCGCGAAAGAGCTGGATGCGATCGTGACGCTTTACCACGATCAGGGCCAGATCGCGATCAAGCTGCTGGGCTTCTGGCAGGGCGTCACGGTGCAGGGCGGGCTGCCGGTGCCGATCACCACCCCGGCGCATGGCACCGCCTTCGACATTCGCGGCGCGGGCCGCGCCAACGTGGGACCGATGCGGAACGCCTTCGCCATCGCCTGCACCATGGGCCGCCGCCGCGCCGCCACCGCCCTCAACTGACTGGACCAAACGATGAAGATCAAATCTGTTCGCACCCGCGTCTGGACGTGGACCGGCCCGACCGTGCCGCCGCAGGGCAATTTCTGCACCAATGCCTCGGATGTGCTGGGCCTGAAGGGCGATGCGATGTCGTCGTTCCGGTTTCACCAATGGCTGACCTGCGAGGTCGAGGCAGAGGATGGCACCATCGGCATCGGCAACGCGGCGCTTGCGCCCAATCTGGTGAAGAAGGCCATCGACGAATGGTTCACCCCGCTGGTGCTCGGCGAGGACCCGTTCGATTACGCCTATATCTGGGAAAAGATGTACCGCCGCAGCCATGCCTGGGGCCGCAAGGGGATCGGCATGACCGCGATCTCGGCGATCGACATCGCGATCTGGGATCTGATGGGCAAGCTGGTCGGCAAGCCGGTGTTCAAGCTGCTCGGCGGGCGCACCAAGGAGAAGATCCCGGTCTATTATTCCAAGCTCTACGCGGCCCCGGTCGCGGAGATGCAGAAGGAAGCGGAAGCGGCGCTGAAGGGCGGCTACACCGCCTTCAAATCGCGCTTCGGCTTCGGGCCGAAGGACGGCATGGCGGGGATGCGCGAGAACCTGAAGCGGGTCGAGGCGGTGCGCGAGGTGATCGGCTATGACCGCGACCTGATGCTCGAATGCTACATGGGCTGGAACCTCGACTACACCAAGCGGATGCTGCCGAAGCTGGCCAAATACGAGCCGCGCTGGCTGGAAGAACCGGTGATCGCCGATGACGTGAACGGCTACCGGGAGCTGAACGCGATGAACATCATCCCGATCTCTGGCGGCGAGCATGAATTCTCGGTCATCGGCTGCGCCGACCTTTTGCGGGCGGGTGCCGTCAGTGTGCTGCAATATGACACCAACCGGGTCGGCGGCATCACCGCGGCGCAGAAGATCAACGCCATCGCCGAGGCGTTTCAGGTGCCGGTCATTCCGCATGCCGGGCAGATGCACAATTACCACCTGACGATGGCGAATGCGAATTGCCCGATAGCCGAGTATTTCCCGGTCTTCGATGTCGAAGTGGGCAATGAGTTGTTCTACTATATCTTCGAGGGCGATCCCGATGCGACCGACGGCTATCTGCAGCTTGACGATACCACGCCGGGGCTCGGCATCACGATATCGGACAAGCATCTGAAGAATTTCGAGATCGTGGAGTGAGCATGGAACGGTTCAACATTCTGGCGACCGGGGCAGGGGGCCGCGCCCGATGACGCGCTATTCCGGCATCTGGCCCGTCGCCCCGACCCCGTTCCACGATGATGGCACGATCGACGAGCCCGGCATGCGCCGGGTGCTCGACTGCCTTGTCGATCAGGGCGCGGACGGGATCTGCATCCTCGCGAATTTCTCGGAACAGTTCCTGATCTCCGACGCCGAGCGCGAGCGGCTGACCCGGCTGTGTCTGGAACATGTCGCGGGCCGGGTGCCGGTGATCGTGACGATCAGCCATTTCGCGACCGTGATCGCGGTCGAGCGGGCGCGGCTGGCGAAAGCGCTGGGCGCGGATATCGTGATGATGATGCCGCCCTATCACGGGGCTTTGCTGAAAGGCACGCAGGCGCAGACCTTTGAACAGGTGCGCGCCGTGGGCGAGGTGGGCATCCCGATCATGATTCAGGATGCGCCGCTGTCGGGGGTCGATCTGCCGGTCTCGCTGCTGGTGCGCATGGCGCGCGAGATCGAGATGGTGAAGCTGTTCAAGATCGAATGCCCGCAGGCCGCCGCCAAGCTGCGCCAGCTGATCGCCGAGGGCGGCGATGCCATCGAGGGCCCGTTCGACGGCGAAGAGGCGATCACGCTTCTGGCCGATCTCGATGCGGGCGTCCGGGGCGCGATGACCTCGGGCATGATCGTGGATCAGATCAAGCCGGTGATCGCGCTTTACCATGCCGGGCAGATCGAGGCGGCGAGCGCGGCCTATGCCCGCGTGCTGCCGGCGGTGAACCATGAGAACCGGCAATGCGGCTGGCGCGCCTGCAAGGCGGCGATGCTGGAGGGCGGGGTGATCCGCTCGGACTTCTGCCGCCACCCGATCGAGCCGCTGCACCCGGAGACGCGCGCGGGGCTGATCCGGCATCTCCGCCCGCTCGACCCGCTGGTGCTGCGCTGGGGCAGGTAGCTCTGCGCATGGCTGACGCATCCCGCGCCCGCGCCGCGCTGGCCGGCGGAGCCTGCGCATGCGGGCGATCCGCGGCCCGGGACGCCCCGGAATGAGACTGCTGGACAGGGACCCCGCGCTGCCGCACTCTGCGCCGGGGAGGATATTCGACGTGCATCGCGGCCTTGACATGTCGATCCTGTCACGACTGAGGTTCAAGCAGCTCGTGCTGGTCGCCAACCTTGCCGAGACCGCCAACCTTCATGCCTCGGCACGACAGCTCAACCTGTCGCAACCGGGCGCGACCAAGCTGTTGCGCGAGGTCGAGACCACGCTGGGTGTCGAGCTGTTCACCCGCAGGTCCACCGGGATGGAGCCGACCGTCTTTGGCCATGCGGTCGCGCGCCATGCGCGCCGGATCATCTCGGACGCGGTGCGCCTGAAGGCGCAGATCGACGCGATGAAGCGGGGCGAATTCGGCACCGTCCGGCTTGGCGCCATCATGGAAGCGGTGCCGGATGTGCTGTCGAACGTGTTCGCCTCGCTCTTCGCCTCCGGCGCGGGGCCGCTGATCAACCTGACCGTCTCGACCTCGGACCATCTGATTGCGGCGCTGAACGAGGGCCAGCTCGATCTGGCGCTGGGCCGACCGGTCGAACATCTGGACATGGCCAATATCCATTTCGAGCCGCTCTGGCCGGAAGAGCTGTCGATCGTCGCGGCCTCGGGTCATCCGCTGGCCCGGACCGACGACCTGACGCTGAGCGATCTGCAGCGCTTCGACTGGATCCTGCAGCCGAGACCGAGCCCGATGCGGACCGCGATCGAACTCGCCTTCGCCCGGTCGGGTCTGCCGGTGCCGAACAACAAGCTGGAAACCGCCTCGATGCTGACCACGACGGTGATGACCAGCCGCAGTGACCTGCTGGCGGTCCTGCCGCGCTCGGTGGCGAAATTCTACGTCGAGACCGGGCTGATCTGCGAGGTGCCGGTCCGGCTTGACGGGTTCATGGGGCGCTATGGATTGCTGCGCGCGAACAAGGAGGAAACCGATCCGATCGTCGATGCCCTGGTGCGCCAGATCCATCTGGCGGCAGGCGGCATGGTCTAGCCGCGATCCGGGCCTGCCGGTATCCGCCCTTGCGGCAGGTCCGGAAATTGGCTACTGACCCGGCCTTTCCGAACAGAGAACACGCGCGATGTCTGCCAGCACCCTTGCCGTCGACTTCGGTACCTCGAACTCGGCTGCGGCCTTTCTCGACGGCTCCGTACCGCGCCGGCTGATGATCGAGCCCGGCGCCGACACATTGCCCACTGCGGTTTTCTTCCCGCTGGAAGGCGGTGCGATGCAGATCGGCAGCGCCGCCACGGAGGCGCTGATCGGCGGCGTGGACGGGCGCTACATGCGGGCGCTGAAAAGCGTGCTGGGCACCGCGCTGTTTCACGAGCCGCGCCTGATCGGCGGCAGGCGTCAGACCCTGGCGGGGATCGTCAGCGCCTTTCTGGCCGCGGTGAAGGCGCGCGCCGAGGCGCAGGCCGGACGCAGTTTCCCGCGCGTCCTGTCGGGCAGGCCGGTGCATTTCCATTCGTCCAACGCGGACCGCGACGCCCGCGCCGAAGCCGACCTGCGCGCCTGCTACCACGCCGCGGGCTTCGACGAGGTCCGCTTTCTCTTTGAACCCGAGGCGGCGGCGCTGGCGAGTCATGGGCTCGGTCAGGCCGGCAAGTACGGACTGATCGTCGATATTGGCGGCGGCACCTCGGACTTCACCGTCTATCGGGCGGAACCCGAGGGGCTGCGCGTTCTGGCAAGCCACGGCATCCGGCTGGGGGGCACGGATTTCGACCATGCGGTTTCGATGGCGCATGTGATGCCCCTGCTCGGGCGCGGCGGAGAGCTGCGCCGGACCTTCGGCAAAGGGCTGCTGCCGGTGCCCAACGCGCTTTATTCCGAGCTGTCGACCTGGGCCAAGATCGCCTTTCTCTATACGCCCGAAACCCGGCGTGCCGTGGCCGAGATGATCCGGCAGGCGGTGACGCCGGACCGGCTTGGCCGGCTCGGAACCGTGATCGAGAAGGAACTTGGCCACGAGCTCGCCTTCGCGGTGGAGGCCGGCAAGATCGCGGCGAATGATGGCGCAGGGTCGGCGCGGATCGGGATGGGCTATATCGAGCCGGGGCTTGCCGCGCCGATCGACGCAGGATCGCTCGATGCGGCGCTGAGCGAGTTTCGCAAGCAGTTGCGGGACGCGATGGGAGATACGCTGGCGCGCGCCGGGATATCGTCGGGCGAGGTCTCGGCGGTGATCCTTGTCGGTGGCTCCAGCCTGATGGCGATGGTCTCGGCCGAGGCCCGGGCCCTGTGCGAGGCCGCCGATCTGCACCGATCCGAAGCGTTCACGGCGGTGGTTGACGGCCTGGCGCTGGCAACCGGGGAGGCCCGGGTGACGGCATCCTGAGGGGCGCCGGTGCCCCATGGACCCGCTGCGCCTGGCACCCTGCGGGAACCGCCGAAGGACGGTTGCGCTGCGGCCCGCTGCGGCACAGGATGCGGCGACCGTGTCACTGGAGGCAAACACATGGCCCGCAACGATTTCGATCCTGCCACCATAGAACCGGACGGGCGCCCGCCGACGATGGCGCGGCTCTTTGACGGAACGGCGCCCGGGCCGTACCGCGGCTCGGTGAACGGCGAAACCCTGGGCGGTCCGGTCACGGTGCTGACCTATGGCAACGACACGCCGGGGGAAGGCCCGCGCCTGCATGTCCATCCCTATGACGAAACCTTCATCGTGACCGAGGGCCGCGCCCGGTTCTTCGTGGGGGATCAGGTGATCGAGGCTGCTGCCGGTGATGTCGTGCTGGGGCCCAAGGGCGTGCCGCACAGGTTCGAGAACCTCGGGCCGGGGCGGCTGCAGACGATCGACATCCATCACGCGCCGCGCTGGATCCAGACCGACCTCGCCTAGATCGAACCGGAGGCCAGCCGATGTCCGGCGAATGCGGCGCAGTGGCCGCTGTCGTCTCCCGGCGGGCGAAGCGGACCATCCCGGTCTGGAGGCTTGCGTTTTCGCGTCGGGGGGGTTGTTTCTGAGATATCTTAAGATATATCTCAGACATGACAAAACATGAGGCTATGGAATGAGACATCACCACGACCATTCACATCACGACCACGCATCCCGCGGGCCGCGGCCGGATCCGACCTTTGGGCCGGGGCGGGCGCATCGGCGGCGGATGTTCGATGCGGGGGAATTGCAGCTTGTGCTGCTCAAGCTGATCGCCGAGGCGCCGCGGCATGGCTATGAGCTGATCCTCGCACTCGAAACCCTGACCTCGGGGGCCTATGCGCCAAGCCCGGGGGTGGTCTATCCGACGCTGACGCTGTTGCAGGACATGGGGCTGATCGCCGAGACCGGGACCGGGGGCGCGCGCAAGACCTATGCGGTGACGCCCGAAGGCGAGGCGCATCTGGCCGAAGGCGCGGCGCAGGCCGAGGCCATTCTGGCGCGGTTGCGGGCGCTTGGGGCGGAACAGGACCGGCCCGATGGCGTGCCGGTGCGGCGCGCGATGGAGAATCTGCGCAACGTGCTGCGCAACCGGTTGATCGGGCGCGACGTGCCGCCGGAGGTGCTGCATGCGGTCGTGGCCGTGCTCGACGAGGCGGCGCAGCGCATCGAGCGGCTGTGAGGGGGGCGACATGAGCGTTTCTTCGAGCGCCGAGGTGGCGACGCCCCATGCCGGCAAATACATGCGCCAGCTGTGCAGCCACTGGACGCATAACCTTGCGGTGACGCAGGAGGGCGAGACCGCCACCGTCACCTTTCCGCGCGATGCGCGTGGGGCGGACTGGCCGGGGGATGCGGTCCTGACGATGCAGGCCCATCCCGACCGTCTGAGCTGCGCGCTGGTGGCGAGCCATCCGGACCAGCTGGAGGCTTTGAAAGGCGCGGTGGCGCGCCATATCGACCGCTTTGCCTTCCGCGAAGGCGCGCTGGTTTACGACTGGCGCGGCTGAGCCGCGTTGCGGGCGGCTGACGACGAAACCGGGCCGCCCGCGAATATCATCAGTGTTTCAACAGGTTGATTCCGGCCAAGCGGCAGAAACCGTTTGAATCCTCTGCGTCATTTTGCCATGCCTATGCGCAATGCCGCGGTAGTGAACGCGAACGGCACCCCCAATCATGGTCATAGTGGAGGATCAATCATGCGAATTTTCAGGTTTAAATCCGGTCTGGCGGCGATCGCCGCGGCAGTGCTGGCGCTGACGCCAGCGCTGAGCCCGTCCAAGGCGCAGGCGGATGATTTTCTCAACATCCTGACCGGCGGCACCTCGGGGGTCTATTACCCGCTCGGCGTCGGCCTGTCGAAGATCTACGGCGATGCGATGTCGGGCACCAAGGTGCAGGTGCAATCCACCAAGGCCTCGGTCGAGAACCTGAACCTGCTGCAGCAGGGCAAGGGCGAGCTGGCCTTTGCGCTGGGCGATTCCGTGGCGATGGCCTGGGCCGGGAATGAAGACGCGGGCTTCAAGGCGAAGCTGGACAAGCTGCGCGGGATCGCGGCGATCTATCCGAACTATATCCAGATCGTCGCCTCGGCGGACAGCGGCATCAAGACGCTGGCCGATCTGAAGGGCAAGCGCGTCTCGGTCGGGGCGCCGAAATCGGGGACCGAGCTGAATGCGCGGGCGATCCTGGCCGCGGCGGGGATGAGCTATTCCGATCTCGGGCAGGTGCAGTATCTGCCGTTCGGGGAATCGGTCGAGCTGATGAAGAACCGCCAGCTCGATGCGACGCTGCAATCGGCGGGGCTGGGTGTGTCCTCGATCAAGGACCTGTCGTCCTCGGTGCCGATCACCGTGGTCTCGGTTCCGGCGGATGTGGCCGAGAAACTGGGCGCGCCCTATGTCGCCACGACGATTCCGGCGGGCACCTATGACGGGCAGAGCGCCGATGTGCCGACGGTGGCGGTGGTGAACTTCCTGGTCACCCGCGCCGGCGTCAGCGACGAGACCGCCTATCAGATGACCAAGCTTCTGTTCGACAACCTGACCACGCTCGAGGCCTCGCACAAGGCCGCGGCGCAGATCAAGCTGGCGGATGCGCTGAAGGGGATGCCCATTCCGCTGCATCCCGGGCGCCGAGAAGTTCTACAAGGAACAGGGCCTGTTGAAATAAGGGCCTGATCGCGGGCGGCGGCATCCCCGCCGCCCGGTCTCATTTCGGGGGGGAAGAGATGACAGCGACCGCGGATCCGGGCGATATTTCCGTCGATGTGGACGAGATCAATGCGCATGAGGCAGGCTTTCCCGAAGGCTTCGAGGGGCGGCTGCTGTTCTGGATCGCGGTGGCCTTTTCGGTGTTCCAGATCGCCACGGCGGCGCATCTGGTGAACCTGCCAAGCCAGATCGTGCGCGCGGTGCATGTCGGCTTTCTCGGGCTGCTCGGCTTTCCCTTCCTCGCGCTGGCGCATCGCAAGGGGCCCACGGTCAAGACGCTGGCCTGGGCGCTGGCGCTGGTCGGTGTGGCGATTGCGGCCTATCAATGGGTCGAATACGGGCCGCTGATCCTGCGCTCGGGCGATCCGACGCAGCTGGATACGCTTGTTGGCGTGGCCCTGCTGGTGGTGGTTTTCGCCGGCGCCTGGATCATCATGGGGCCGGCGCTGCCGATCATCGCGGCGCTTTTCCTCGCCTATGATTTCTTCGGGCAATACCTGCCCTCGCCCTTGCAGACGCGGGGCTATGACTTCGGCCAGGTGATCGACCAGATGTCCTTCGGGACCGAGGGGATCTATGGCATCCCGGTCTATGTCTCGTCGTCTTACATCTTCCTGTTCATCCTGTTCGGCGTCTTTCCTGGAGCGCGCCGGGATGATCCGGCTGTTCACCGATGTCTCGCTCGGCATGGTCGGCCACAGGCAGGGCGGGGCGGCGAAGGTGGCGGTGGTCTCCTCCGGTCTGATGGGCACGATCTCGGGCTCTGGCGTGGCCAATGTGGTGACCACCGGGCAGTTCACCATTCCGCTGATGAAGAGCTTTGGCTATCGCTCCGCCTTTGCCGGCGGGGTCGAGGCGACGGCCTCGCATGGGCGGGCAGATCATGCCGCCGGTGATGGGGGCGGTGGCCTTCATCATGGCCGAGACCCTGGGTGTGCAATATTATCAGGTGGTGCAGGCGGCGCTGATCCCGGCGATCCTCTATTTCGCCTCGGCCTTCTGGATGGTGCATCTCGAGGCCGGGCGGCACAATCTGGTGGGGATGGCCAAGGCCGACCTGCCCTCGCCGCGCAAGGCGCTGAAGGAGGGCTGGTATCTGATCCTGCCGCTGGCGGTGCTGGTCTACCTTCTGTTCACCGGCTACACGCCGCTTTATGCGGGCACCATCGGGCTGGCGCTGACGGTCCTCCTGATCCTCGGCTTTCCGATTGCCAAGGGGCTGCCGACGCTGGTGGTGCGCTATGCCTTCTGGATCGCGCTGGGGATCGTGTCGGCGGCGTTTCTGAAATTCGGCATCTATGTCGTGCTGGCGGCGCTGGCGGTGCTGGTGGCCTGGAACGCGGTCTCGAAGGGCGGGCGGGCGACGCTGATCCTGTGCCGCGACAGTCTGGCAGAGGGTGCCAAGACCGCGCTGCCGGTGGGGATCGCCTGCGCGCTGGTCGGCGTGATCATCGGCACCATGACGCTGACCGGGGCGGCCACGACCTTTGGCGAGTTCATCGTGGGGGTCGGCAAGTCGAGCCTGTTCCTGTCGCTGATCCTGACGATGATCACCTGCATCATCCTGGGCATGGGGATCCCGACGATCCCGAATTACATCATCACCTCGTCGATTGCGGGGCCGGCGCTGCTGGCGCTGGGGGTGCCGCTGATCGTCAGCCACATGTTCGTCTTCTACTTCGGCATTCTGGCCGACCTGACGCCGCCGGTGGCGCTGGCCTGTTTCGCGGCGGCACCGATTGCGCGGGCGAGCGGGCTGTCGATTTCCTTCGAGGCGATCAAGGTGGCGGCGGCGGGCTTCGTGGTGCCCTTCATGGCGGTCTATACGCCGGCGCTGATGCTGCAGGATGGCGGGCCGCTGGCGGCGGAGATCGGCTATGTGCCTGCGGTGGCCTATGTCACCCTGAAGGCGGTGATCGCGATCGGGCTCTGGGGCACGGCGGTGATCGGCTGGCTCGGGGTGCGGCTGGCCTGGCCCTATCGGCTGCTGGCGGCGGCGGCGTCCTTCACGCTGATTGCCGCGGTGCCGATGACGGATGAGGTGGGCTTCGCCCTGTCGCTGGTCTTTGCCGTGCTGGTCTGGCGCAAGGCGCGCGGGGCGGCGGTGGCGGCATGATCGGGGGCTGCCTGCTGGCGGGGGCGCAGGTGCTGGCGCTGGTGGGCGGCAGCTTCACGCTCAGCTGGACGCATTCGGTCGAGAAGACCGGCTGGGGCGAGACCTATGCGGTGACGGCAGAGGGGCTGAAGCTGACCGAGGCGCGGGTGCAGGGATCGGGCGCGGGCATGGACCCCGGGCCGGGGGCGGTGTTGCAGGATGGCTGGTGGGTCTGGAAACCGACCTTGCCTGCAGTGCCTGAGCTGCTCTTGGGCGATTCAGGCGCGACGGTCAGCCCCTGGACGCTGTGTTCGGGGGCAAAGTGCCTGACGCTCGGGGCAGAGCCCGGCCCGCCGATCGAGATAAGGCCCTGCCCGACATGAACGAGACATTCGACTTCGCCCTGATCGGCGGCGGGATCATCGGGCTCGCCACGGCGCGGGCCTTGCAGGCGGCGCAGCCGGGCGCGCGGGTGGTGCTGCTGGAGAAAGAGCCCCAGCCCGCCCTGCATCAGAGCGGGCGCAATTCCGGGGTGATCCATGCCGGGGTCTATTATGCGCCGGGCAGCCTGAAGGCGCGGTTCTGCCGGGACGGCGTGGTGGCGACGCGGGCCTATTGCGATGCGCATGGGCTGGCCTATCAGATCTGCGGCAAGCTGATCGTCGCGGTGAGATGAGGCCGAGGCGGGCCGTCTGGCCGCGCTGCACGAGCGCGCGCGGCAGAACGGGATCGAGATCGAGGCGCTGACCGGCGCCGAGGCGCGGGCGCTGGAGCCGAACATCCGATCGGTCGCGGCGCTGCTGTCGCCGACCACCGGGATCACCGATTACGCCGCCATCGCGCGGCATATGGCGGCGGCGTTTGTGGCGGAGGGCGGTGTGCTGCGGCTCGGCACCCGGGTTCTGGGGGGATCGGAGAGTGAGGCCGGGGTGCGGCTTGAGACCTCGGGCGGGGGGGTTTCGGCGGGCAAGGCGGTGTTCTGCGCCGGGGTGCAGGCGGACCGGATGGCGCGGACCTTCGGTGCGCCGGTCGATTTCCGCATCATCCCGTTCCGCGGCGAGTATTTCCGCATCGGCAACCAGCCTGCCGATCTGGTGCAGCGCCTGATCTATCCGGTGCCGGACCCGGAGCGGCCGTTTCTTGGCGTGCATCTGACGCGCAAGCTGGATGGCGGCTTTACCGTCGGGCCGAATGCGGTGCTGGCGATGGCGCGCGAGGGCTATGCCAAGACCGCGCTCTCGCCGCGCGATCTGGCGGAGGTGCTGGCCTATCCCGGCTTCTGGCGGCTGATCGGGCGCAACGCGCGCTCTGCGGTGGCGGAGCTGTCGTCGTCAGTGCTGCGGCGGCTCTATCTGAAGAAGGTGCAGGTCTATTGCCCGCAGGTGCGGCTGGAGGATCTGACGCCCTACAAGCCCGGCATCCGGGCCCAGGCGGTGGCGCCGGATGGCCGGATGATCGACGATTTCCTGTTCGCCGAGACGCGGCACACTTTGCATGTCTGCAACGCGCCCTCGCCGGCCGCGACCAGCGCGATCCCGATTGCCGCGGCATATCGTGGAGCGGGTGCTGGGGTAGGGGGTGTTGCGCGGGTGGGGGGAGATCCCCGCCTGCGCGGGGATGACAGGGCCCTTTCCTTCACGGCCACGCCTCTGACCCGGCCCGATACGGCAGCGCCAGCTGCCCGGGCAGCGCCCGTCCGGCCCAGCGGACGGGCGCTTTGGTGACACAGGCGCGACGATTGAGCGGGGGGTCCTTGCACCATAAAGTGAGGTGCGGGGCGTCAGGCGCGCCCATCCCCGGCCGGGCGCTGCCCTTCGTAGCGCCCCAGCCATTCCGCCTGTCATCCCCGCGCAGGCGGGGATCTCTGCCGCTCTATCCCTTGGCGAAGAGCCCCTTGAACTGGTCGCGCAGCAGGTTCTTCTGGACCTTGCCCATGGTGTTGCGCGGCAATGCCTCGACCACCGCCAGCCCCTTGGGCTGCTTGAATTTCGCAAGGCTTTTGCCCAGCGCCGCAAGGATCGCGGCGGTGTCAGGGCTCTCGCCCTTCTGCGCCACCAGCACACCATAGACCGCCTCGCCGAAATCCGGGTGCGGCAGGCCGATGACGGCGGATTCGAGCACGCCGGGGGCCTCGTCCAGCAGCAGTTCGACCTCTTTGGGGTAGACGTTGTAGCCGCCGGTGATGATCAGGTCCTTCTGGCGCGCCCGACGATGCTGACATAGCCCTCGGCATCGACCTGCCCGATGTCGCCGGTGATGAAGAAGCCATCCTCGCGCAGTTCCTCGCGGGTTTTCTCGGGCATCTGCCAGTAGCCCTGGAAGACGTTCGGGCCGCGCACCTCGATCATCCCGGCCTCGCCCTGCGGCAGGGTGGCGCCGGTGCCGGGGTCGGTGATCTTCAGCTCGACCCCCGGCAGGGGCATGCCCACGGTGCCGGCGCGACGCTCGCCCGTCATAGGGGTTCGAGGTGTTCATGTTGGTCTCGGTCATGCCGTAGCGTTCGAGGATGCGGTGGCCGGTGCGGGCCTCGAAGGCCACATGCGTCTCGGCCAGCAGCGGCGCCGAGCCCGAGGTGAACAGGCGGAAATGGCGCACCAGATCGGCGGTAAAGCGGGGATCGTCGAGCAGGCGGGTGTAGAAGGTCGGCACCCCCATCATCGTATTGGCCTGCGGCAGGAAGCGGATCGCCTGGTCGGCCGAGAACCCGGGCAGGAAGATCATCGCCCCGCCCGACAGCAGCACGATGTTGGAGGCGACGAAGAGGCCGTGGGTGTGAAAGATCGGCAGCGCGTGCAGCAGCACGTCCCCCGGGCCGAAGCGCCATTCCGAGGCCAGCACCTGCGCGTTCGACAGAAGGTTGCGCGTGCGACAGCATCGCGCCCTTGGAGCGGCCGGTGGTGCCCGAGGTATAGAGGAAGGCGGCGAGGTCGTCCTCGCCGCGCGGCACCGCGTCGAAGGTCTCGGGCAGGCCGGAGGCGACGGCGGGGAAGCTGCCGGTGCCGTCGGCCTCGAGCACCATCAGGTTTGCGCGCGCGGCGGCGGCCACGGGGGCGAGGGCTGCGGCCTTGGCGCGCTTCGCAGAGGAACAGGCGCGGCGTGGCGTTGCCGAGGAAATAGCCGATCTCATCCGCGGTATAGGCGGTGTTGAGCGGCAGGAAGACGGCGCCTGCGGCGAGGGTCGCGGCGTAGACCGCCAGAGCCTCGGGTGATTTGGCGATCTGGACCGCGACGCGGTCGCCGGGGGTCACGCCGGCGGCGACGAGGGCATGGGCGAAGCGCGCGACCTGGGCTGCGAAGGCGGCCCCGGTCACCTCGGCGCCGTCGGGCAGGATCAAGAGGCGGCGGGACGCGCCCGCCAGTGGCGCGAAGAGCGCGTCGAACAGGATGTTTGCCATGTGATCCTCCGATATCCCCACGCCTGTTCTGGCACGGGGCGCGGCCCGCCTCAAGCCGGGGGACGGGCGACAAAACCACGCCGCGCTTCCGCTGCGCCTTGTTCGGCTGGCCTGCAGGCTTTACATCCCGGGCATGAGACAGTTCATCCCCTTCCTTTCCGCGCGCCCCATCGTGGCGGTGCTTCGCCTGTCGGGCGTGATTGCCGCGCGCCGTGGTGGCGGCCTGAGCGATGCGGCCCTCGCGCCGCTGATCGAGCGTGCGTTCCGGCGCGGCAAGCCGGTTGCGGTCGCGCTGGTGATCAATTCGCCCGGCGGATCGCCGGTGCAGACCGCGCTGATCGCGGCGCGGTTGCGGCGGCTGAGCGTCGAGAAATCGGTGCCGATCTATGCTTTCGTCGAGGATATCGCGGCCTCTGGCGGCTATTGGCTGGCGACGGCGGCGGATGAGATCTGGATCGACGACAGCTCGATCGTCGGCTCGATCGGGGTGATCTCTTCCGGCTTCGGGTTTCAGGACTTGCTCGCGCGGCAGGGGATCGAGCGGCGGGTGCATACCGCGGGCGGCTCGAAAAGTTTCCTCGACCCGTTCCGGCCGGAAAAGCCCGAGGATGTGGCGCGGCTGCGCGCGCTTCAGGACCCGATCCATGCCGCCTTCATCGCGCAGGTCAAGGCGCGGCGCGGCGCGAAGCTGGCCGAGGGTGATCTCTTCACCGGCGATATCTGGGTCGGCAGCCAGGCGGTCGAGCTCGGGCTGGTCGATGGTATCGGGCATCTTGTGCCGCTGATGCAGAAGCGCTTTGGCGAGAAGGTGCGCTTTGTGCCCTATGGGCAGAAGCGCGGGCTGTTGCGGCGCTTTGGCGTCGACATGCTGTCGGATGCGATGGCCGTGGTCGAGGACCGCGCGCTCTGGTCCCGGTTCGGGCTTTAGGCGGATGATCAAGGCCGCAACCCTATTCCTGATCTTCATCGTGGTCTTGGCAATGTTCGGGCGGCTGCGCTTTCCCGGCGCCGGTCCGGGCAAGCGCGGGCAGATGGGCAAACCGCGCAAATGTCCGAGTTGTGGGCGCTATCAGATCGGGGCAGGGCCCTGCGCCTGTGGCGGCGACCGGAAGGGCTGAGCGGGGATGACAGGCGACCTGCTCTATCTCTGCGCGGGGCTGGTCTTGCTGGTGGTCGCGGGCGATCTCTTGGTGCGCGGCGCCTCGGGGCTGAGCCTGCGGCTGGGGATCCCGCCCCTGGTGGTGGGGCTGACGGTGGTGGCCTTCGGCACCTCTGCGCCGGAGTTGCTGGTCTCGGTTCAGGCGGCGCGGAATGGTGCGCGCGGGGATCGCGCTGGGCAATGTGGTGGGGTCGAACATCGCCAACCTGCTGCTGGTGCTGGGGATACCGGCGCTGATCTCGACCATTCCGGGCGGCGGGGCCGAGACCCGGCGCAGCTATCTGATCATGCTGGGCGGCACGGTCTTGTTCGTCGCTCTGGCCTGCACCGGGCGCTTCGGGGTGCCGCAGGCGCTGGTGCTGCTGGCGGCGCTGGGGCTGACGCTGTGGGACAATTTTCGCATGACAGGGCGCAACCCGCCACCGCAGGATGAGGGCATCGCGCCGCTGCCGGTCTGGCGCATCGCGGTCTTCATTGTCATCGGGCTGGTCGGGCTGCCGATCGGGGCGGGGCTGCTGGTGGCGGGGGCCTCGGATATCGCGCGCGCGCTGGGGGTGGATGAGACGGTGATCGGCTTGACGCTGGTGGCCGTGGGCACGTCCTTGCCGGAGCTTTCGGCCTCGGTCACTGCCGCCTTGCGCGGGCGCAGCGATGTGGCGATCGGCAATGTCATCGGCTCGAACCTGTTCAACCTGCTCGGGATCATCGGGGTGGCGGGGCTGGTGGCGCCGCTGCCGGTGCCGGCGGCGATGCTGCGCTATGATCTTTGGGCGATGCTGGCGGCGACGCTGCTGCTGGCGCCGGTCCTGCTGAGCGGGCGCGCGGTGACGCGGCCGATCGGTGCTTTTCTGGTCGCGACTTACGCGGCCTTCGTTCTAAGTCTTGTGGTCTGAGGCGGTATTCGGAGGCGGGTGATGCAGGGTAGGGCGATTGTGACCGGGGCGGGCCGGCGGTTGGGCCGGGCGATGGCGCTGGCTTTGGCCGGGCGGGGCCTCGATGTGGCGGTGCATTATGCCGGTTCGGCGGCGGAAGCCGAGGCGGTGGTGGGCGAGATCCGCGCGCTCGGCCGCCGCGCCGTGGCCCTGCAGGCCGATCTGTTGCACGAGGATCAGACGCAGGCACTGATCGGGCGGGCGGTCGAAGGGCTCGGCGGGCCGCTGAGCGTGCTGGTCAACAGCGCCTCGATCTTCGAGCATGACGATATCCGCACCGCGACGCGCGAAAGCTGGGACCGGCATATGGGGTCGAACCTGCGCGCGCCTTTCGTGCTGGTGCAGAATTTCGCGGCGCAGGCGCCGGAGCCGGGCGTGGATGCGCAGGGCGAGCCCTTTGCCCGCGCGCTGGTGGTCAACATGATCGACCAGCGGGTGCGCAAGCTGACGCCGGAGTTCATGACCTATACGCTGGCGAAGATGGGTCTCTGGGCCTTTACCCGGACCGCCGCGCAGGGGCTGGCCCCGAAGGTGCGGGTGAACGGCATCGGCCCCGGCCCGACGATGAAGGGCGCGCGCCAGTCGGACGAACATTTCGCCCGCCAGCGCGCCGCAACCCTGCTGGAACATGGAGTAAATCCCGAGGATATCACCGGGGCGCTGCTCTACCTGCTTGACGCAACGTCAGTCACCGGACAACTGATCTGTGTTGATGCAGGCCAACATCTGGCCTGGCGCACGCCGGATATTCTGGGGCTGGAAGACTAGCCGAAAGGCGAACGCGGGGCCGAAGGCGCTTGACTTGTGCACTTCGTCACGGGCCGTCACTAAAGCGTTACGAATTCTACTAATCTTTTCAGATGGTTGTTGGTGACAACAAAAAATACCAAACGAAATCAATGGTTTATAAGTGCGCCTATTTTTTAGGCAAATCAGCGAAATGCCAAGAATCCAAGGAGAATTTCTCCCTCCGGAAAACTTCCCACCAGAGTTATCCACAGAATCCGTGGACATGTTTTCTCTTGTCCCGGGGTCTGTAAGAGTGCAGCCAAACCGAGAATCGTAGACGAGCTTATGACCGAGACCGACACAACCACAGGGACGAGCGCGGGGACCGGTGCCGAAACGGCGCTGACCGGGCATGATCTGATCCAGTCCTATCTGCGGACACTGGACGCCTCGCCCGGGGTCTACCGGATGCTGAACGCGCTCAACGAGGTGCTCTACGTCGGCAAGGCGCGGAACCTGAAGGCGCGGGTGTCGAATTATGCGCGGCCCTCGGGCCATTCCGGGCGGATCGCGCGGATGATCCGCGAGACCGCGAGCATGATGTTCCTGACGACGCGGACCGAGACCGAGGCGCTGCTGCTGGAGCAGAACCTGATCAAGCAGCTCAAGCCGCGCTACAACGTGCTGCTGCGCGATGACAAGAGCTTTCCGAATATCCTGCTGAGCCGCGAGCATCGCTTTCCGCAGCTGAAGAAGCATCGCGGCAAGCGCAGCGAGAAGGGCAGCTATTACGGCCCCTTTGCCAGCGCGGGGGCGGTGAACCGGACGCTGAACCAGTTGCAGCGGGTGTTCCTGCTGCGCAACTGCACCGATGCGACCTTCGAGAGCCGGACGCGGCCCTGTCTGCTCTATCAGATCAAGCGCTGTTCGGCGCCCTGCGTCGGCTATATCTCGGAGCCCGATTACAACGCGCTGATCGACGATGCCGAGCGGTTCCTCGAAGGCCGCTCGACCGCCGTGCAGGCGCATCTGGCGGCCGAGATGTCGGCGGCCTCGGAGGCGATGGAGTTCGAGCGCGCGGCGGCGCTGCGCGACCGGATCAAGGCGCTGACGCAGGTGCAGTCGTCGCAGGGCATCAACCCGAAGGGCGTCGCCGAGGCGGATGTGATCGCGCTGCATCTGGAGGGCGGGCAGGCCTGTGTGCAGGTCTTCTTCATCCGCGCCAACCAGAGCTGGGGCAACCGCGATTTCTACCCGCGCACCGGGGCCGGGGCGGAGGCGCCGGAGATCCTCGAGGCCTTCATCGCGCAGTTCTATGACGACAAGGTGCCGCCAAGGCTGATCCTGCTGTCGCATCCGATCGAGGATGAGGATCTGACGCTGCAACTGCTGGCCGACCGGGCCGGGCGCAAGGTCGAGCTCGCCGTGCCGCAGCGCGGTGAGAAGGCCGAGCTGGTCGAGAACGCGGCGCGGAATGCGCGCGAAAGCCTTGCGCGGCGGGTGGCGGAGAGTGCGAGCCAGAACCGGCTGCTGACCGGTCTGGCCGAGGCCTTTGATCTGGCCGCGCCGCCGAAGCGGATCGAGATCTATGACAACAGCCATATCATGGGCACCAATGCGGTCGGCGGCATGGTGGTGGCGGGGGCCGAAGGGTTCCTGAAAAGCCAGTATCGCAAGTTCAACATCAAGGGCACCGAGATCACCCCGGGCGATGACTTCGGGATGATGAAGGAGGTTCTGACGCGGCGCTTCGAGCGGCTGTTGAAGGAAGACCCGGACCGGGCGACCGAGATGTGGCCGGATCTGTTGCTGATCGACGGCGGCGCCGGGCAGGTCTCTGCCGTGGCGCAGATCATGGCGGATCTTGGCGTCGACGATATCGCGATGGTGGGGGTCGCCAAGGGCGTCGACCGGGACGCCGGCAAGGAAGAGTTTCATCGCATCGGCCAGCGGCCCTTTGCCTTGCAGCACAATGACCCGGTTCTGTATTTCATCCAGCGGCTGCGGGACGAGGCGCATCGCTGGGCGATCGGCGCGCATCGGGCGAAGCGGGCCAAGGCGGTCTCGGCCACGCCGCTGGACGATATTCCCGGCGTCGGGGCGACGCGGAAGCGGGCGCTGCTCGCGCATTTCGGATCGGCCAAGGCGGTGGCGCGGGCCGGTCTGCCGGATCTGATGGCGGTCGACGGGATCTCCGAGACCATCGCCCGGACGATCCATGATTTCTTCCACGATCAGCCGGGCTGAGCTGCCGGGCCGGAGCCCGGGCGCGGTCAGCCCGGGGTGCCGCCAGGCTCTTCCGGGCCGATGCCGAGGGCGAGGTACAGCTGCACGGTATAGCTGGCCACGTCGCGCAGCCCCTGTGCCAGCGTGCTGCGCGCGGCGGATATCTGGCGCTCGTGGTCGAGAAGGTCGAGCACGGTGACGTCGCCACCCGAGCCGAGCTGTTCGCGCGACAGGCCCAGGACCTCGGTATAGAGCGACAGCACCTTGCGCGAACTGGCGATCGAGCGCTGGGTTCCGTAGATCGCGGACAGCGCGATCTCGACATCCTGCACCGCGGTCAGCACCGCGCCACGCCAGGCGAGGTAGCTTTGCGCGGCGCGCGCCTCGGCGGCGTTGGCCTGCGCGGCCAGGGCGGGCTGGTCAAACAGCGGCACCGAGAGGCCAGAGGTCAGCCCGCGCGCGGTGCCACCGCCATTCAGCGCCACGGTCAATGTCCCGCTCAGGCTCAGGCTGGGGTAGCGCGCGGCCTCGGCCACGCCGACATCGGCCACCGCGGCGGCATAGCTGCGCTCTGCCTGCCGGATGTCGGGGCGCAGGCGCAGAAGGTCGGCGGGGACCCCGGCGGCGACCGCGCCGGTGGCGACGGGCTGGCGCCCATGCGAGCCGAAGGCCACGGGCATTTCCGCCAGCGTGGTGCCCAGCAGGGTCGCCATCCGGGCATATTGCGCGGCAAGGCTGGACTGCGCCAGCGGGATGCGGGCGCGGGTTTCCTCGACCAGCGCCTCGGCCCCGAGACGGTCGAGGCGGGTGGACTCGCCCACCGCGGCGCGGTCGACGATCAGCTGCATCGTCTTGGTCCGGGAGGCGAGGTCGGCGGCCAGCTCATCCAGCGTGGTCTGGTAGAAGCGGATGTCGATATAGGTCTGCGCGATTGCGGCGAGCAATTGCAGCCGCGCGTTGCGCGCGCCGAACTGGGTCGCCTGCAGGCGGGCGAAGGCGCCCTCGGCACGGCGGCGCTGGGCGCCGAACAGGTCGAACCCCGCGCTTGCGCCGAGTTCGGCGGTGTCCGTGCCGGCGCTGGATTGCTGGGTCAGGCTCAGGCCGCCGGTGACCGGATAGCCTGCTGCGCGGGCCAGTGCCTCGGCTTCCCGCACCCGGGCGGCAGCCTCTGCCAGCCCGATGTTGCCGGCCTGGCCAATCGCGATCAGGCGGTCGAGCAGCGGATCATGGAAGGCGCGCCACCATTCGGCGTAATCCGCCCCGACACGCGCCACCGGGCGCACGCTGGCATAATGCGCGGGCAGCGGAGCTGCTGGCGGAGTATAATCCGGCCCGACGGCGCAGGCAGAGAGCAAAACCCCGAAGGCGGCCACCTTGGCCGGACGGAAGGCGGCAGATCTGTTTGCGAACACCGGCATCATGAGAGATCCTGAAAAATGACGTTGGCCTGCTCCGGCCCGGTTTTTTTTTGGAAACAATGAGGGCCGACCACCGACGCTAGCAAGAAATGCGCTAAAATTCGCCTATTCCGCGCCGCGCCGCGCGTAATTTGGAGGGGGCGTGTCTAATTACACACTCTTTCGCCGATAAATCCGCTGATCCCGCCGGATTTACCGATTGGGGAAATTGCGCGAGACTGTCCCCATTGCACCGATTTATTTGGAGCAGGCGAATGAAGCGCATTGCCATTTTCGCATTGGCCGGGGTGCTGTGTAATTGCACCCAGATTTCTTATGACACGCTGCAGCCGGGCCGCTTCAGCGGTACGGTCTTCGTGATGTGGGTCGGTGAGGGCGGCGGGCCGGGGGATGGCAAGTTTCTGTTCGTGCCGGACCCGGCGGCACCTTTGACCTTCACGCGCGCCGGCGGGCAGGTGTTCAAGCCGGGGATGATGTATACCGACGGCGGCTCGATCCCGCGGGTGGCGCAGCTGTTCAAGGGCTTTCAGCCCTGGGGCTATGCCCCGGCCTATATGATCCATGACTGGCTCTATGTGGCGAAGCACTGCATCAACGACCGGGATCCGAACCCGCGCTATGACACGGTGCGCCCGCTGGCCTTTGCCGAATCCGCCGAGGTGCTGGGCGAGGCGATCCTGGCGCTGGTGCAAAGCAATCAGGTCAGCCGAGACGATCTGGCCGGGACCGCGATCACCGCCGCGGTGGGCAGCCCGTTTTCGAAGGCAAGCTGGCAGGCAGAGGGGCGGTGCGAGGCCGAGAAGGTTTCCGCCAGCGATGCGGCCAGGGCCGAGGCGGCGATCCCGGGGTCGTCCACCGCCGCCTTCCGGCGCAGCTTCAATCTGGCCGCACCGGTGGCCCCGGCGCCGCCCGGGCAGCGGGCGCGGCTGGTCGCGACCGTTTCATTCTGAGCCGGGCTGCGGCGTTGACAATCCCGTGTCACCAAGACCTTGCAGGCGCAGGGCGTCGTAGCTGCGCCGCGCGGTGCCGCCAATGCCCCTTCCCCCGTGCCCCCGGAATGGGCTAGGTTTCGGCCATGAGATGGACCATCCCGAACATCCTGACCACGCTCCGGCTGCTCGCGGCACCCGGGGTGCCGGTGATGTTTCTCTATTTCCACCGCCCGGATGCCGACTGGCTGGCGCTGACGCTGTTCATCGGCGCCTCGATCACCGATTATTTCGATGGCTATCTGGCCCGGCTGTGGAAGCAGGAATCGAAGTTCGGCACCATGCTCGACCCGATTGCCGACAAGGCGATGGTGGTGATCGCGCTTTTGGTGATCACCGGCTATTCGGGGATGAATCCCTGGCTGATCCTGCCCTCCACCGTGATCCTGTTTCGCGAGGTTTTCGTCTCTGGCCTGCGGGAATACCTCGGGCCGAAGGCAGGGCTGTTGAAGGTGACCAAGCTGTCGAAATGGAAGACCACGGCGCAGATGATCGCGATTGCGGTCCTGTTTCTGGGCACCGGCCTCGCCTATGTCGAGGATCAGGGGCGGCAGGCGGCGCATTGGTCGGCGAGCAGTGCGACGCGGGCCGGGCTGGTGCTGATCTGGATCGCGGCGGCTTTGACGCTGGCGACCGGCTGGGATTATTTCCGCAAGGCGCTGCCCTATCTGCGCGACGAGGTGGGAAAATGATCGAGGTTCTGTATTTCGCCTGGGTGCGGGAACGCATCGGCCTGCCGAAAGAGCGGGTCGAGACCGCGGCGGCAACGGTGCAGGAGCTGATCGCGGAGCTGACGGCGCGCGAGCCGCGCTATGCGGCGGCGTTCGAGGATATCTCGGCGTTGCGGGTGGCTGTGGATCAGGTGCTGACCGGGTTTGATGCGCCCCTGGCCGGGGTGCGCGAGGTTGCCTTCTTTCCACCGATGACCGGGGGCTGAGATGGTCGTCCGGGTGCAATCCGCGGCCTTCGATCTGGGGGCGGAGTCGACGGGGTTTGCCGCAGCGCAGGTCGGGGCGGGGGCGATTGTCACCTTCACCGGGATCGTGCGCGATCGCGCGGGCGGCGGGCTGGCGCGGATGGAGATCGAGCATTATCCGGGCATGACCGAGCGTGCGATTGCCGCGATCGAGGCCGAGGCGGTGGCGCGCTGGCATCTGACCGGCAGTCTGGTGATCCATCGTCATGGGACCCTGGCGCTGGGCGAGGCGATCATGATGGTGGCCACCGCCGCGCCGCACCGGGCCGAGGCTTTCGCGGCGGCGGAGTTTTTGATGGATTACCTCAAATCCCGGGCGCCGTTCTGGAAGAAGGAAGTTTCCGCCGAAGGCGCCGAATGGGTGGCGGCGACCGACGGCGATGAGGCGGCGCTGGGGCGCTGGTGATCAGACCGGATCGAGCGTCGCGAAGACGCTGACCAGCGCCAGCACGGCGGCGCCGAGGCCGAGTTCCAGCAGCGTGCCACGACGGATGGCATTGACGGCGCGGGGCCCGTCGGCGGGCAGGCGGGGCACGAAGATGTAGCGGTTCGCCAGCGCCACCAGCAGCATCAGCCCGACAACCCCGATCTTGAGGGCCAGCAGCGCCTGATAGGGGCTGTGCAGGCTGTCCGGCAGATGGCCGAGGATCAGCGCGGTATTGGCGGCGCCGGTGGCGATGACCAGCGCCACGGCAAGATGGCCCGCGCCGGAGAAGCGGCGCAGCGCGGTGCTGGCGGTGGTTCGGGTGTCGGGTTCGTTCAGCTGGCCGAGGCCCGCGAGCAGCGGGATCAGGCCGCCGAGCCAGAAGCCCGCGGCGAGCAGGTGGATCGCCTGCAGCCCGCGGTGCAGGCTGCCCAGGGCGCCGTCCTGCATCGCGGCATGGCCGACGAGGGCAAGCGTGGCGAGCGCCGCCCCGGCCAGCAGCGCGGGCGCGCGGCGCGAAGCGCGGGGGCCGAGCGCGGCCACCAGCGCGAACATCGCGATCACGATCAGATGCAGCGCCCAGGCCTGCCCGAAGGCGGTTTGCGACAGCAGCGCGCGCAGGGTCTCGGGGTTGATCGTGTCGGCCCAGCCATTGCCGGCCTCACCGGCTTCCAGCATCAGCCAGCCCGCGCCGGTGGCGGCGAGCAGGGCCAGCGCGCCGCCGCCGGGCGGCGCGGGACGATCTTCGGGCGCGATCCATGCGGCAAAGGCGTAGCGGCCCCAGAGCAGCATCGCCGCCCCGAAGTGCAGGAACCGGCAGAGGATCAGCGCCAGCGCCACAGCTTACTTCACCGTGAAGCTGTAAGTGCCGTGGGTCTTGTGCCCGTCATCCGACAAGGCGTGCCAGGTCACGGTATAGGCCCCGGCGGCGAGCGGGCCGGTCAGCGGGACGGTCAGCTCTGTGTGACCCGCATTGACGCTGGCCGCGCCGGTCTTGACCGTCGCCTTGTCCGGCCCGGTCAGGGTGATGCCGGTGAATTTCAGCGCGACGCCCTCGGAAAAGGTCAGGCTGAGCGCGGTCGGGGCCGGGCTGACCATGGCCTTGTCGGCGGGCTGGGCGGCGGTCAGATGGGCATGGGCGAAGGCTGAGGCCGGGGCGGCGAGGGCCAGCATCGTGGCAAGGGTCGCGATCGGTTTCATCGAAGTTTTCCTTCCGCATCTGCGGGATGGGGTTGTGTGCGGCGGCGGCTGCTCCGTCGCCGTGCCTTGCCTAGCCCAAGGCGGAGGCGGATGTCCTGCGAAACGGCTGCGGGCGGGATCGGCAAAGTGTCGCAGGGCGCTCTGGCACGCCAATCGGCGCCCGGAAACTGATCTGGATCAAGGTTACGCGGCGCAGTCGGCGGAAACTTGCCCCATGGGTTGCAGCAGGCAGCCGATGATGAGGAGAGATTCGATGCGACAGTATAGTTCCCGTGGCCTTGGTGTGGTGCTGATGGCAGCCCTGGCCGGGACGATGGCCCAAGCTGCCCCCAATGCCGAGGCGGGGCACAAGCTGTTCGAGATGAAATGCGCGGTCTGTCACAAGGCCGACGCCTCGGGCGGCATGAAGCTGGGCAAGGAGGTCTCGGCCGATCTGCAATCGCCCGATCTGGAGACCGCCTATCACAATGACGATGCGATGATCGCCCGCGCCATTCTGGACGGCAAGGATGAGGAGGGCGGCGATCTGGCAAAGATCATGCCGCGCTGGAAGGGGCGGCTGACGCCGGCGCAGGTCGATGATCTGATCGCCTATCTCAAGACTACCGGGAAGACGTGAGGGGCGGCAAGACCTGAGGGGCGGGATGGCGTGACGGGACGGGAGCTGCGGCCTAGGAGGCGTTCATCTTCTCGATATAGGCCCGCATCTCTTCCGCCTCGTGGCGCGCGTCGCGCAGGCCGTCCATGGCGGCGCGCAGCTCGGCCTCGGTCTGGCTGATCTGGTTGGTCAGCTCGGCCTCTCGGTCCTGAATGTAGATGATCGCCTGATCGCGGGTCTCTTCCGCCTCGTGCAGGGCCTGGGCCATCTTGTCGAGCTCGCCCATGTCGGACTGGCTGACCCGGGTGAAGCGGTGCAGCAGCCAATAGGCAAACCAGCCGAGCGCGAAGGCGACGAACAGGATGACGGCCGTCACGATGATGAATTCAGTGCGGTTCATGGTGCCCTCTGATCAATTGCTGGCCGGTCGCGGCTTGGGCCGGATCGTGGGTTCTGTCGGCGCGCCGGAGCCTTCGGTGCTGGCGTCGGGGGCGGCGTCGGTGCCGCCCTCGGTCGCGCCATTGGGGTCGCTGGGCGCATCGCCCATCGCCGGGTCGCTGTCGGTGCTGTCGCCGTCGGTTGCCGCGCCATCGCCCGATCCCGGCGCGATCTGATCCGGCGCGGTCATGTCCTGTCCGCTGTCATCGGTCGCGGCGTCGGGGGCGGCGTCCGGCGCGGTGGCGTCGGGGCTGTCGGTGGCGTCGGCGGTGTCGGGCAGCAGGGTGAATTCGATCCGGCGGTTCGCCTCGCGCCCCGCGTCGGTGCCGTTATCGGCGATCGGGTTGGTCTCGCCAAAGCCCTTGGCGGTCAGGTTGCCGACCAGCACGCGGCGCGCCATCAGCGCCTTGACCACCGATTCCGCCCGCGACTGGCTGAGCGAAAGGTTCATTTCCGGCCGGCCCTGGCTGTCGGTGTAGCCCGCGACCTGCATCTGCACATCGGTGCATTTCTTCAGCTCATCCGCGATGCGGTCCAAAGTCGGGGTGGCATCGGGGTTGATCGTGTCCGAGCCCGGCTCGAAGGTGATCTTCTGCGCGGTGAGGGCGGCCTTGATCTCGGCCACGCATTCCTGCGGGGGTGGGCAGGCCGGCGAGCGGGTCGAAGCGTTTGTCATAGGTCACGTTGATGGTGAAGGCCTGACCCTGGCCCAGCCGGTTCGACAGGATGCGCGAGATCTGGTCCTTGGCGTCCTGGGTGCCCGAGGTGCCGCTGATCGAGACCAGATCCGGGTGCACCAGCAGCGCGCCGTCATGCAGCAGCGACAGCGCCTTGAGCCCGGCCAGCACCCGCACCGGCCAGCCGTCGGGCAGCTTGTCATCGGTGCGGGTGGCGGTGAAGACATTGCCGTTGCCGAACAGGGCGCGGGCGTAGTTGTCGACCGCATCATGCATCCGGTCATCGGTCAGCCTGCCGCGCAGGTCGACATGGCCGGTCTTGAGCAGGGTGGCGGTGAATTCCACCGGCCCGCGTGCGGTATCGGTGGTTGTCGGTTTGGGCAGCGTCGCGTTCAGCGAGAAGACATCGGGCAGCTTGGCGCCGAGATCGCCCACCACACGGTCGAAGCTGGCCTGCGGCGTGCCCTCGGTCGCCAGCAGCGAGACATCGGCATCCGAGAAGGTGACCGAGCCCTTGCCCAGCGTCTTGACCGCGTTGATGCCGAGCACGGCGGCATCGGCCCAGCTCGGCGTCGGCACGCCGAGGCCGATGGTGCAGGCGATCTTGCCGGTCACCCCGGCGGCGACGGCGGCGGCGACGATGCGGTCGCGCGCGCGGTCGGTATCGGCCGAGCAGGCATCGAAGCGGGCGCCGGCGGCGTCGATCACGAAGCGCAGGGTGAAGGGGGTGATCACCGGGCGCGGCGAGGAGATGTCGAGCTGCGACATCCAGCCCCGAGGGGATGGCGCGGGCCAGCAGGGTTTCGTAATTGCGCTTTTCGGTCGGGCTGTCGGCGATCGCGGTGATGCGGACCTTGTCCGCCGAGATCGAGATCTTGGAATGCGGCAGCGCCTTGAGCGCGTTCAGCCCGAAGTCGAGCGCGCGGTCCCAGCCCGCGGGGGCGGCATCGGCGGCGGTTTCCAGCAGGTCGGAGACATGGCCCGGGGCGAGCGGAAAGACCCGGCCCGCGATGGCATCATGGCCGGTCGCGCTCGGCACCAGCCCGATCAGCGAGATGCCATCGTCGTTGCGCAGCAGCTCGACCGAAAAGCGCGGCGGCGCGATCGCCTTGGCGGGCGTCACCGCCATCAGATCATGCAGCCGGGCCGAGTCGATCACCGAACCGGAGAGGGTCAGGGCGCGGAAGCGGGCGGCCTCGGTCGGGGCGGTGCCGGTCAGCTTGACCTGAAGCCCGTCGGCCTCGACATGGGCCCAGTCCAGCCCCTCGACCGAGAGCTTGTGCGAGACCGCCTGACGGGTGTCCGATTCGATGGCGTTCACCGCCCAGACCGCGCCGAAATAGCTGAAGGCGCCGGCCAGAACGAAGGCGGCGATGGCAATCAGGTTTTGGGAAGGGCGCATAGGTCTGGTCTGGCTTTCGCTGTCTTGCCCGTCTTCCATAAGGGGCCGGGCGGGCGGGATCAATCAAAGCAGGGCGGCGAAGGCGAGAAACAGCGCAGGGATCAGCCCGGCATCACGGTTGGAGCGGAACAGCCGCATGCAGGTCTCGGCATTGTCGATGTCGAGCTGGGCAAGCTGCCAGACCATGTGCCAGCCGAAGCCCCAGGCCCCGATCAGGCCAAGGACCAGCGGCAGGATCCCGACCTCTGGCGCCAGCGCCAGGATCACCGCAAGGCTGAAGAGCGCGACCGAGGCCAGAAGGAAGCCCCGCAGCCAGCGCGCGGTATTGGTGCCGAAGAGCCGCGCGGTGGATTTCACCCCGATCAGGGCGTCGTCTTCCTTGTCCTGATGGGCATAGATCGTGTCGTAGAACAGGGTCCAGGAAATGCCCGCGACATAGAGCAGCACCGCAGGCCAGCCGAGCCGCCCGCCATGCGCCGTCCAGGCCAGCAGCGCGCCCCAGTTGAAGGCGAGGCCGAGGAAGACCTGCGGCCACCAGGTGAAGCGTTTGGCGAAGGGATAGATCGCGACCAGGGCGAGCGAGGCGATCCCCATCGCGATGGCGTACCAGTTGAAGGTCAGCAGGATACAGGCGCCGAGCAGGGCCTGCGCCACCATCCAGACCATCGCGCCGCTGACGCTGACCTGACCCGAGGGGATCGGGCGCGAGCGGGTGCGCGCGACGGCGGCGTCGAAGTCGCGGTCGGTGATGTCATTCCAGGTGCAGCCGGCACCGCGCATCAGGAAGGCCCCCGCCCCGCAGGCAACCGCGATCCAGAGATCGCGCCAGCCTGCGCCGGCGGGGTCTGCCGCTGCGGCGAGGCCGACGCCCCACCAGCAGGGCAGCAGCAGAAGCCAGGTGCCGATCGGCCGGTCGGCCCGGCTGAGGCGCAGATAGGGCCGGGTGGCGGCGGGCGCGAGACGGTCGACCCAGTTGCCGCGCACGGCATCGGCGACCTGGCCGCCTGCGGTCGGCGCAGGCTCTGGCATTCGCGGGGGCTGGGGCATAAGTTCGGCCTCATGTCTTCTGCAAGGATCAGGCTCTATGTAGAGCACCCGCTTGGGCCGGGGCAAACGGTTCCTCTGAGCGCCGATCAGGCGCATTACCTGTTCGGGGTGATGCGGCTGGCGGCGGGGGCATTCGTGCTGCTGTTCAACGGGCGCGATGGCGAGTGGCGCGCCGAGGTGGTGGAGGCGGGCAAGCGCGGCGGCACGCTGGCCTGTGCCGAGCAGGTGCGGGCGTTGCAGTTGCCGCCGGACCTCTGGCTTCTGTTCGCGCCGATCAAGAAGGCACGGACCGATTTCATCGTGGAAAAGGCGGCGGAACTGGGCGCTGCGCGGATCCAGCCGGTGCAGACCGCCTTCACCAATTCCGAGCGGATCCGGCAGGATCGGTTGCAGGCCCATGCGGTTGAGGCGGCGGAACAATGCGGCGGCACCTTCGTGCCCGAGGTGGCGGAGCTGGTGACCCTGGACAGGCTGCTGGCGGGCTGGCCTGCCGAGCGGCGCGATTCTCTGGGCGGATGAATCCCTGGCCGGTCCGGCGCAGACCCTGGCCGGGCAGCCGGCCGGGCCCTGGGCGATTCTGATCGGGCCCGAGGGCGGGTTCTCGGATGCGGAACGCGCCCGGTTGCGGGCGCATGGGCAGGTGGTGCCGGTCAGCCTCGGGCCGCGCATCCTGCGGGCGGATACGGCGGCGGTGGCGGCGCTGACGCTCTGGCAGGCGCATCTGGGCGATTGGGCGGGCGGCTGAGATGGGGTTTCTGCGCCCCGAGGTGATTGCCGCTGCGCGGCGCTGGCGCGAGGTTCTGATCTCTGCTGCCGTGGCCCTGCTCGGGGTTTGGGTGGTGGTGCAGGGCGGGCCGTTCCTGCTGCTGGTGGGGCTGGCCATTGCCGCCCTTGGCGCCGGGCTGGCGCTGATCGGCTGGCGCCGGTTGCGCTTTGCGCAGGGCGTGCATGACCCCGGCGTGGTGCAGGTCCTGGAGGGGCAGATCACCTATTTCGGGCCGACCGAGGGCGGCTTTGCCGGCCTTTCGGCCCTGACCGAGATCACGCTGACGCGCCATGCCGGCCGCCGGGTCTGGCGCTTGTCGCAGAGCGGGGGAGAGGTGCTTTACATCCCCACCGCCGCCGAAGGGGCGGATGCGTTGTTTGACGCCTTTGCGGGGCTGCCGGGGCTGGACACCTCGGTCCTGCTGGCGGCGATTTCGGGGCCGCCCGAGATTGCCAGGATCGTCTGGCGGCGTCGCAATGCCCGGGTCTTGCACTGAGCGGCCTTGACTTGCCCCCGGCAAGACTACAGGTCTTGCGCCGGACAGATGCGGAACAGATCGGAGCCTTGCCATGTCAATTCCCCAATCCGGCGGCGGGCCGATCGAGAATATGGGCCAGTTGGCCGAATACATGGCCTCTGGCTGCAAGCCGAAGCAGGATTGGCGCATCGGCACCGAGCATGAGAAGTTCGGCTATCTGACCGACACGCTGGCGCCCCTGCCCTATGACGGGCAGCGCAGCATCCGCGCCATGCTGGAAGGCATGCGCGACCGCTTCGGCTGGGAGCCGGTCTATGAGCAGGGCAATATCATCGGCCTGACCTTTGCCGATGGCGCGAATGTGAGCCTTGAGCCGGGCGGGCAGTTCGAACTGTCCGGGGCGCAGCTCGAGACCATCCACCAGACCTGCGACGAGGTGAACGAGCACCTGCGCGAGGTTCAGGCGGTGGCCGAACCGCTCGGCATTCGCTTCATCGGTCTGGGCGCGGCGCCGATCTGGAGCCATGAGGACATGCCGCTGATGCCCAAGGGGCGTTACCGGCTGATGAACGATTACATGGCCAAGGTCGGCACGCATGGCACGCAGATGATGCGGCGGACCTGCACCGTGCAGGTCAACCTCGATTTCTCCTCCGAGGCGGATATGGTCAAGAAGCTGCGCGTGGCGATTGCGCTGCAGCCGGTGGCGACCGCGCTGTTCGCCAATTCGCCGTTCTTCGATGGCAAGCTGAACGGGCATAAATCCTGGCGCAGCCGGATCTGGCGGGGCTTGGACAATGCCCGGACCGGGACGCTGCCGTTTGTCTTTGAAGAGGGCTTCGGGTTTCAGCGCTATGTCGACTACGTCCTCGATGTGCCGATGTATTTCGTCTATCGCGACGGCAAGTATATCGACGCGCTGGGCCAGTCGTTCCGCGATTTCCTGAAGGGTGAGCTGCCGGCGATGCCGGGGGAAAAGCCGACGCTGTCGGACTGGGCCGATCACATGACGACGGTCTTCCCGGAAGCGCGGGTGAAGAAATACATCGAGATGCGCGGCGCCGATGGCGGCCCCTGGCGCAGGCTTTGCGCGCTGCCGGCGTTCTGGGTCGGGCTGATGTATGACCAGTCGGCGCTGGATGCGGCCTGGGATCTGGCCAAGGGCTGGGATCTGGAAACCCGCGAGGCGCTGCGGGTTGCGGCCTCGGTCGATGCGCTGCAGGCGGATACGCATGGCGTCAAGATGCTCGATCTCGCGCGCGAGCTGGTGTCGATCGCCGAGGCCGGGCTGAAGGCGCGGGCCAAGCCCGGCGCGGGCGGGCTGATCCCGGATGAGACGCATTTCCTGTCGGCGCTGAAGGAGTCGGTGGAGACCGGCAAGGCCCCGGCGGATGAACTGCTGGAGCATTACCACGGCGACTGGCACGGCGATCTGACGAAGATCTACGCGGGCTACAGTTACTGAGCGAGCCCGGCGCGGGGCGGGACCTGCGCCGGGGCTGAGGCGTCAGGCGTAGGTCAGCACGCCGGACTTGCTCGGCTGGACATAGAAATAGAGCAGCGGGATCCAGCCCAGGATCGGGATCAGCGCCAGAAGCTGCATCCAGCCGGAGCGCCCGGTGTCATGCAGCCGCCGCGAGCCTACGGCGAGCGAGGGCAGCAGCACGGCAAGGCCGAAGAGCCCGGCGAAAAGCCCCGGCCGATAGGAATAGGCGAAGGAATGGCCGTCGGCGGCGAGTTGTGCGGCGCTGGTGCCGAAGATCGCGTGATCGACCATCGACAGCACGATCCGGACGATCACCGTGAACAGAACGAACCACCAGAATTCGGAGCGCCCTGCGCGGCCCGTGAACGTTGCGTATTTGTTAAAGCAGGTTTTGACAGCGGTCTGAAAATCCATGATCCACCTAATACGTTGCGGGTGGGACAAGGATGCTCTCGTGCCGGGATTTTGTCCAATTTTCCTGCCGTGCTGGCCGCCTCAGGCCTTTTTCGCGCCGATCCTCGGCTCGGTGCCGGCCTTCAGCCGTTCAAGATTGGCCCAGTGGCGCAGGTAGATCAGCACGGTCAAGACCACGATCAGGACGAACATCCGGCCCTGATGGAAGGGGAAGATCCAGACCGCCGACAGCGCCGCCGCCATCAGCGCCGCGACCGAGGAATAGCGCGTGATCAGCGCCGCCACGAGCCATGTCGCGCAGGCGCAGAGCCCGACCGGGAAGCTGAGCGCGAGCAGGATGCCGAGGAAGGTTGCAACACCCTTGCCGCCCTTGAACCTCAGATAGACCGGGAAGCAATGGCCGAGGAAGGCGGCAAGGGCCGCCACCTGCGCCGCATCCTGCCCCACAATCGCGCGGGCGAGCAGCACCGCCACCGCCCCCTTGCCGCCGTCGAGCAGCAGGGTGGCCGCCGCCGCGCCCTTGTTGCCGGTGCGCAGCACGTTGGTGGCGCCGATATTGCCAGAGCCGATCTTGCGGACATCGCCCAGCCCCATCGCGCGTGTCACCAGCAGCCCGAAGGGGATCGCGCCCAGCAGATAGGCCAGCAGCGCCACCAGCGCCAGAATGCCTGCCCCATGTTCGATCATCGGCATGTCAGACCGTCTCCCCAACCCTTTCAGCGCCATAGACCTGCGCGCCGCCCACGAATGTGGCAAGAACCTTACCCTCCATCCGCGTTCCGTCAAACGGGGTGTTCTTGGATTTCGACTGCAGCATGGTGAAACGATCCATCACGAAGGGCGCATCGGGGTCGAAGAGCACGAGATCGGCAGGCGCGCCCACCGCCAGCCGCCCGCCGGGCAGGCCGAGCCGGCGGGCCGGGTTCAGCGCCATCGCGCGGAACAGCTGGGCCAGGCCCATCGTGCCGTCATGGTAGAGCCGCATCGCCGCGGGCAGGAAGGTCTGCAGCGCCACCGCGCCGGCGGCGGCCTCCTCATAGGGCAGGCGCTTGCTTTCCTCATCCTGCGGCGTGTGCATCGAGCAGAGGATGTCGATCAGGCCCGAGGCCACCGCCTCGACCACCGCCAGCCGGTCTTCCTCGGGGCGCAGCGGCGGGGTCAGCTTGAAGAAGGTGCGATAGTCGCCGACGTCGAACTCGTTCAGCGTGACGTGGTGGATCGAGGTGCCCGCGGTCACGTCGAGCCCGTTGCGCCTTGGCGCGTTCCAGCGCGGGCAGGGTGCGGGCGCAGGTGATCTGGTCGGCGTGGTATTTGACGCCGGTCATCTCGACCAAGGCCATGTCGCGGTCGAACCCCATGCGTTCGGCCATCGGGCTAGACGCCGGGCAGGCCGCGCAGGCTCGCGAATTTGCCCGAGGTGACGGCGGCGCCTTTCGACAGGCCGGGGTCCTGCGGATGGCCGATCACCAGCGCGCCGAGGCCGCGGGCATAGGTCAGGCAGCGCGACAGCACCTTGGTATCGGTCACGACATGGTCGCAATCGCTGAAGGCCACGGCGCCGGCATCGAGCAGGAAGCCGATCTCGACCATCTCGCGCCCTTCGCGGCCCTTGGTCAGCGCCGCCATGTGCAGGATGCGGACCGGTCCGGCCTCTGCCGCGCGGCGGGTGACGAATTCCAGCGTCTCGGGCGTGTCGATGGCGGGCAGCGTATCGGGCCGGGTGACGATGGTGGTGACACCCCCTGCCGCCGCCGCCAGCGCCGCCGAGCGGAAGCTTTCCTTGTGCCGCTCGCCCGGTTCGCCGACCTTGACGCCGAGATCGACGATGCCGGGGGCGAGGCATTTGCCGCCGCAATCGATGATGCGCGCGCCCTTCGGCGGGCTCACCTCGCCGAGGGCGGCGATCTTGCCGTCCTCGATCAGCAGCGCGCCAAGGGTCTCGGTCAGCGCCCTCGGGGTCGATCAGGCGGGCGTTCGTGGAGGAGAAGGGTCATGCGATCAGCCCTGTCTGGGGAAGGAAGCGGGTAGGCCGCCGTCTGGCGCGGGTGCGTTCGCCCATCATCGCGCCATCCAGATGAAGGCCACGGTGAAGAGGGCGAGGAAGAGCAGCACCACGGTGGCCACCATGCCGCCGATCCGCGCGTCGGATTTGGGCGCGCGGGCGGGGGGTGCAAGGGTGCCTTCGGCCCCGCCCCTGGGCAGCGGCTCGAACAGCACCGGCGGGTTGAGGATGACATAGGCGCCGATCAGCCGCAGCGCCGGGTCCGGGACAAGCTGCAGCGCCTGACCGCGCGCGGCGCTGGAATGCAGGATCAGGGCGTGGCCGGTCAGCGCGTCGATCTCGGCCTGCTGCGGGGCGATCTCGGAGGGGTCGAGCCCCTCGCCCTCGGTCAGGTAAAGCGCGAGGCCGAGTTCGTCGAGATCGGCAAGGTCGAGCACCTCGACCCCGTCTGCATCGAGCGCGGCGACCCCGAAGAGCCGGGCAAGGGCGGCTGCGTTGCCGCGCAAGGCCTCGGCCTGCGCGCGCGGCAGATCGAGCGCGAAGAGCCGCAGCATCCCGCGTTCGCCGGCGCGCAGGGTAAGGGCGGAGGTCACACCATCACCCCCGCCGCCTCGCGGCCTCGTTCGGCTTTCAGGTTGCGGGCCAGCAGGTCCATCGCGGCCATGCGGACGGCGACGCCCATCTCGACCTGTTCCTGGATGACCGAGCGGTTGATGTCATCGGCGATCGTGCCGTCGATCTCGACCCCGCGGTTCATCGGGCCGGGGTGCATGACGATGGCGTCGGGTTTGGCATAGGCGAGTTTTTCGGCGTCGAGGCCGTAGCGGTGGTAATATTCGCGTTCCGAGGGGATGAAGCCGCCGTCCATGCGTTCCTTCTGCAGGCGCAGCATCATCACCACATCGGCGCCCTCGAGGCCGTCGCGCATGTCGTCGAAGCACCTCGCAGCCGAATTCGGCGACGCCGGCGGGCATCAGGGTCGGCGGGCCGATCAGGCGGATGCGGTTTTCCATCTTGCCGAGCAGGATCAGGTTCGAGCGCGCCACGCGGGAATGCGCGATGTCGCCGCAGATCGCCACGGTCAGGCGTTGCAGGCGGCCCTTGGCGCGGCGGATGGTCAGCGCGTCGAGCAGTGCCTGGGTCGGGTGTTCATGCTTGCCGTCGCCGGCGTTCAGGACGGCGCAATTCACCTTTTCCGCCAGCAGGTTGACCGCGCCGGAACAGGGGTGGCGCACCACCAGCAGGTCGGGGTGCATCGCGTTCAGGGTCAGCGCGGTGTCGATCAGCGTCTCGCCCTTCTTCACGCTGGAATGGGCCACCGCCATGTTCATCACATCGGCGCCGAGGCGTCTTGCCGGCAAGCTCGAAGCTCGCCTGGGTCCGGGTCGAGTTCTCGAAGAACATGTTGATCTGGGTCATGCCCGCCAGCGCGTCGCGCGCGCTTCACGGTGCGGCGGTTGACCTCGACATAGGTGTCGGCGAGGTCGAGGAGGGTGCGAATCTCATCCGGGGCCAGATGTTCGATGCCAAGCAGATGTCGGGCGCGGAATGTCATGGCGGCCCCTTCCGGATTTTCCCGCTTATAGAAAGCGCGCGGGCGCCCGACAAGGCTTAGTCGGGGCATTGTGGGGCGGGGCGGGGCATTGCCCTTGGATCGGCACGGGCCTAGTTTGGCGGCATGGACAGCGCGCTCGATCCCCATCTCGCCCTCGCATGGCTCGACTGGCAGGTCGAGCTGGGTGCGGATGAGGCGATCTGCGATGCGCCGATCAACCGCTATGATCTGGTCGATGAGGCACCGCGGGCGCGTGTGGCGGCGGCAGCGGCTGCGGCCCCGGCTGCCACGCCGGAACCGGTCTTCGCCGCCGCCGCCGCAGGCCGTCGATGCGGTGGCCGAGGCGCGGGCGCTGGCGGCGGCCGCGCCCGATCTTGCGGCGCTGCGCGAGGCGATGGCGGGGTTCGATCTGTGCGAGATCAGGAAGGGCGCGCGGTCGCTGGTCTTTGGCGATGGCAACCCGGCGGCCCGGGTGATGATTCTGGGCGAGGCGCCGGGGCGCGACGAGGATATCGAGGGGCGGCCCTTCGTCGGGCGGGCGGGGCAGATGCTCGACCGGATGTTCGCCGCGATCGGGCTGTCGCGGACGGCGCCGGACGCGGAGCATGCGCTTTACATCACCAATGTCGCTGCCCTGGCGGCCGCCGCAGAACCGCGACCCCACGCCGGAAGAGATCGCGATGATGCTGCCCTTCGTGCAGCGCCATATCGAGCTGGCCGCGCCGGATGTGCTGGTGCTGATGGGCAATACGCCCTGCGCCGCGATCCTGGGCAAGCGCGGCATCCTGCGGCTGCGCGGCCAGTGGCAGGAGGCGCTGGGCCTGCCGGTGCTGCCGATGACGCACCCGGCCTATCTGTTGCGCACGCCCGAGGCCAAGCGCGAGGCCTGGGCGGATCTGCTGGCGCTTGCAGGCAAGGTTGAGGGGCGGGGCATGAGCCGGATCGACGAGACGAGGGAATTTCATGCCGGTCCGGCATCGCGGTGCTGACCGTGTCGGACACGCGCGGGCCTGCCGATGACCGGTCCGGCGATACTCTGGTCGAGCGGCTGACCGGGGCGGGCCATATCCTGGCCGCGCGCGGGATCGTGCGCGATGACCGGGCGGCGATCGCGGCGCAGTTGCGGGCGTGGTGCGCCGATCCGGAGATCGACGTGATCCTGACCACCGGCGGCACCGGGCTGACCGGGCCGCGATGTGACGGTCGAGGCGCATCGCGATGTCTATGAGAAGGAGATCGAGGCCTTCGGCACGGTCTTCACCATGGTCTCGATGGAGAAGATCGGCACCTCGGCGGTGCAGAGCCGCGCCACCGGCGGGGTGGCGCAGGGCACCTATCTGTTCGCGCTGCCGGGCAGCCCGGGGGCCTGTCGCGATGCCTGGGACGAGATCCTGAAGGCGCAGCTCGACTATCGCCACCAGCCCTGCAATTTCGTGGAAATCTTTCCCCGGCTGGAAGAGCACAAGCGGCGCAAGTGATCAGCTGGCGGGGCAACCGGTCAGTTCGACCGCCTTGTCCTGGCCGAGCAGGGTGATCGTCAGCTTCGAGCGGTCGAGCATGAAGGGCGTGCCGGCGGGCGGCACCATGTCGGCCTCGGCGGTGACGGTGCCACCATCGCGATGGGTTGCGGTGGCGCCGAACCAGATCGAGGGGTCGGCGGATTCGAACAGCGCGGTTTCGGTCGGGCCCTGTGCCGGCAGCTCGATCCGGGCGGTCAGGTGGACGCCGTCCTTGATCGGGCTGACGCTGCAACGAAAGCCCTTCAGCCCGGCCTTGCGGGCCGGGGTCGGCACCTCTGCCAGCGCGCTGCGGATCGCGGCGTCGGGGCGGCCCTGGCCTGCGAGATCGGCGCTGAGCGTGAGGGTCGCGGGGATGCAGATGTCATTGCAGACGCCGATATCGACCTTGGCGCGCAGCAGCATCGGCTGGGCGGGGTCCCTGGGCGTGAATTCCAGCGGCAGCACGAGGCTGTTCATATAGCCCACGCTTTGCATGCCGTTCAGGTGGAACACCTCTGGCCGGGGCCAGTGCATCGTGACGCGGGCGATGTTCGAGGAGCCGGACCAGTCGAAGCTGGGCGGGATGCCGGCATCGCCCGGCGCGCGCCAGTAGGTCTTCCAGTGATCGGCGAGGCTGAGGTGCAGCGCGGCCATCCTTGTGCCCTGCGCGGTCTGCCAGCCGGGCAGCACCTCGGCCTGCACCACGTCATCGGCGGTGATGGCGGCGGCGGTGAGGGGCATCAGCCCGATGAGGGCGGCGAGGGCGGTGGCGAGGATCGAGGGGCGTTTCATCATGGCGGCGACAATAGGGGCGGTGCTGCCGATTGAAAGTCACATTTGGGCGAAACACCGCCGTGTCATCACGGGGTGGGCCTTGCGCCGCACCACGCCTGCCCCGCATTCTGCACTCCATGACCCTGACGTCTGATTCGATGAACCTGACCGGCAAGTTCCTGATCGCGATGCCCGGCATGGGCGATGCGCGCTTCGAGCGCTCTCTGGTGTTTCTCTGCGCGCATTCGGAAGAGGGCGCGATGGGCCTGATCGTCAACAAGCCGATGGAGGAGCCGGGGTTCCGGTCGCTGCTGCGCCGGCTCGAGATCGAGCCGGGGCCGGACTGCGCCGAGGTGCAGGTGCATTTCGGCGGTCCGGTCGAAGGCGGGCGCGGCTTCGTGCTGCATTCGGCGGATTATTTCGTGGGCGCCTCGACGCTGCGGGTCGATGCGCGGTTCGGCATGACCGCGACACTGGAGGTGCTGGGCGATCTGGCGCAGGGGCAGGGGCCGGCACGGGCCCTGCTGGCGCTCGGCTATGCCGGCTGGGGGCCCGGACAGCTGGAATCCGAGATCGGGAACAATGGCTGGCTGACCTGCGACGCGACGCCGGATCTGGTGTTCTCGGAGGCGAGCGCGACGAAATGGGAACGCGCGCTGCGCAGCCTCGGGATCGAGGCGCTGACGCTGTCGGGGACCTCCGGGCGGGCGTGAGGGCTGGGATCTAGCAACGATTGACTGAGCGGGAAAGGACGACCTTCCGGGGGAAGGGCGGCCCCGCTCATGTGGGAACGATTTTCGGGGACCATTCGCCAATCGAGATTTCGGAGGGCGGCGCCCGTCCCGGCGGGAAGCAAAGCGCCCGCCGGGGGCGGGACGGGCGCTGCCCGGCGGCCTTGGGGCCACCGGGCGGCAAGGGGCGACCTCGTGCTGATGGCAGGGCGATGGCCCTGCCTCATCATCGGGGCTTCAGCTCAGACCGCGTCCCTTGGCGCGGCGGCGCGGCGGAGGCGGTCGTTGATGGCGCGGCCGAGGCCGTGGTCGGGGATCGGGGCGACGGCGATGCGCTGGCCTGCGGCAACGCGGCGGTCGGCCTCTCGCAGGGCGTGGAACAGGCTGGCTGCGGCCTCGACCAGATCGCCGGAGGCGGAGAGCGTCATCGCGGCACCGGCGCTGGCCGGGCCGAAGCCGAGCCAGAATTCATCGGCCTCGGGCGCGGTCACGTTCAGCCGGACCGCGGCGCCCGGCGCGTAATGCGAGGCGAGCATTCCGGGCGCGATCGGTGCGCCGCCGGGGGTCGCCACCCCGAGGGGCTGGCCGAGGCAGGCCTCCAAGGCCTCGAGCGGCAGACCTCCGGGGCGCAGCAGGACCGGCGCGCCGGTGAGGCCGACGATGGTGCTTTCCACCCCCACGGCGCAGGGACCGCCATCGACCACCGCCTCGATCCGCCCGGCCAGACCGTCGAGGACATGGCCCGCCCGGGTCGGGCTGACCCGGCCCGAGGGATTGGCCGAGGGCGCCGCCACCGGCCCGCCGAAGGCGCGCAGCAGGGCCTGCGCCACGCGATGGGCGGGCACCCGGATCGCAACCGAAGACTGCCCGGCGCTGACCAGGGGAGACAGACCGGCCCCCGGCAACAGCGGCAGCACCAGCGTCAGCGGGCCGGGCCAGAAGGCGCTGGCCAGACGTTCGGCATCGCCCGAGACCTCGGCAAAGCCGCGGGCGGCGGCGAGGTCGGGCAGATGCACGATCAGCGGATTGAAGCGCGGGCGGCCCTTGGCCTCGAAGATCCGGGCCACGGCGCGATCATCGCGCGCATCGGCGCCAAGGCCGTAAACGGTCTCGGTCGGGAAGGCCACCAGACCGCCCGACCGCAGGATCGCTGCGGCGCGGGCCAGCCCGTCCGGGTCCGGCGCAAGGGTCTCGGTGCTGCCTGCCTGCATGTCGTGACGCCGCGTTGAACTTGAACCCGCGCCCGCCTGCAGTAGGCTGGGCGCACCGAAAGGTCACATACGCGTGCGCCGGGCCCTTGCCAAGGCGCGCCAGACGGGAGGGATCCATGCCGTACAATGCCCCAGTCGCTGAATTCCAGTTCATCTTCGACCATGTCGTGGGCCTGTCCCGCGTCACCGCCACCGAGCGCTATGCCGAGGCGGGCGATCTGACCGAGGCGATCCTGACCGAGGCGGCCAAGCTGAGCGACACCATCCTGGCGCCGCTGCAGCGCAATGGTGACAAGCACCCGGCGCGGCTGGAGAACGGCGTGGTGCGCACCTCACCGGGGTTCGCCGAGGGCTATCAAGGCGATCAGCGAGGGCGGCTGGGTGGCGATCTCTGCCAGCCCGGACTACGGCGGGATGGGCCTGCCGATCGCGCTGACCTCGGCGGTGAATGACATGATGGCGGGGGCCTGCATATCGCTGCAGCTGAACCCCTTGCTGACGCAGGGCCAGATCGAGGCGCTGGAGCATCATGCCAGCGACGAGATCAGGGCGACTCTACCTGCCGAAGCTGATCAGCGGCGAATGGACCGGCACGATGAACCTGACCGAGCCGCAGGCCGGCACCGATGTCGGTGCGCTGCGCAGCAAGGCAGAGCCGAAGAGTGATGGCAGCTATGCCGTGACCGGCACCAAGATCTTCATCACCTGGGGCGATAATGACTTTGCCGGGAACGTCTGCCACCTCGTGCTGGCGCGGCTGCCCGATGGCGGGCCGGGCACCAAGGGGATCAGCCTGTTCCTGGTGCCGAAATTCATTCCCGACGCCGCGGGCAATCCGGGGCCGCGCAACACGCTGTCGGTGGTCAGCCTGGAGCACAAGCTGGGCATCCACGGCTCGCCCACCGCGGTGATGCAGTTCGATGCGGCGACCGGCTGGCTGGTGGGCGAGAAGCATGACGGGATGCGCGCCATGTTCACCATGATGAACAACGCCCGGCTCGCGGTGGGGATTCAGGGCATCGGCGTCGCCGAGGCGGCCTATCAGCACGCGCTGGCCTATGCGCTGGACCGCAAGCAGGGCAAGACCCCGGTTCAGGGCGGGCGGGCACCATCGTCGAGCACGCCGATGTGCGCCGGATGCTGGCCAGCATGAAGGCCGAGATCTTTGCCGCCCGCGCGATTGCGCTGGATTGTGCGGTCGCCCTCGACATGGCGCGCGCCACCGGCGATGCCGACTGGCAGGCCCGCGCCGCGCTGCTGACGCCGATCACCAAGTCCTATCGGATCGAGACCGGGATCTCGGTCGCCTCGGCCGGGGTGCAGCTGCATGGCGGCATGGGCTTCATCGAGGAAACCGGCGCGGCGCAATATCTGCGCGATGTGCGGGTCACCGCGATCTATGAGGGCACCAATGGCATCCAGGCGATGGACCTTGTCGCGCGCAAGATGATGGATGGCGGCGAGGCCGCGTTCCGTCTGCTGGAAGAGGTGCAGGCCGATGCCGAGGCGGCGCGCACCCGGTTCCCGGATATCGCGACCCCGGTCTGGAACGCCGCCGAGACCCTGCGCGAGGCGACCGAGGCGCTGGTCGGGGCCGAGATGCAGGACCGGTTCGCCGGGGCGGTGCCCTATCTGCGCGCCGTGGCCCTGGTGCTGGGCGGGCATTACCACCTGCGGGCCGCCCTGGCCGAGGCCGACGACGGGCCGCGGGCGCGGCTCGCCCGGGTGTTCATCAAGCGGTTGATGCCGGAATATGCCCCGCTGCTGGCGCATCTGCGCGAGGGCGCGAAGGGGCTTTATGACGTGACGATCGAGGATCTGTGCGCGTGATGGACATCACCGCAGGCGGCCTGCGCTATCCTTTCGAGGCCCCGCCCGAGCCGGGGGCGGCGCTCGAGGTCGCGCCCGGCGTGCTCTGGATGCGGCTGCCGCTGCCGATGAAGCTGGATCACGTCAATGTCTATGCGCTCGACGATGGCGACGGCTGGAGCATCCTCGACACCGGCTTCGACTCGCGCAAGTCGCGCGGGATCTGGGCGGCGCTGCTGGCCGGGCCTCTGGCCGGGCGGCCGGTGCGGCGGGTGATCGTCACGCATCACCACCCCGATCATATCGGCCTTGCCGGATGGTTCCAGGCCGAGCACGGGGCAGAGCTGGTCACCACCCGCACCGCATGGCTGCTGGCGCGGATGCTGGTGCTGGACGTGGAAGAGGTGCAAAGCCCGCAGACGCTGGCCTTCTGGCGCGCCGCGGGCATGCCGCCCGAGGTGCTGGTGCAGCGCGCCGGCGAGCGTCCGTTCAACTTTGCCGATATGGTGACGCCGCTGCCGCTAGGCTATCGCCGGATCCAGCAGGGAGAGAGCCTGCGCATCGGCGGGCGCGACTGGGACATCCACATCGGCAATGGCCATGCCCCGGAACATGCGACGCTTCTGGAGCCGGGATGACAGTCTGATCCTTGGCGGCGATCAGCTGCTGCCCTCGATCTCGCCCAATCTCGGGGTCTATGCGACGGAACCCGATGCCGATCCGGTCGGCGAATGGCTTGAAGCCTGCGAGCGGTTGTTGCCGCTGGCGCGGCCGGATCATTTCGTTTTGCCGGGTCACAAGCTGCCCTTTACCGGGCTGCCGACACGGCTGGTGCAGATGATCGACAATCATCACGGCGCACTGGTCCGGCTGGCAGGGTGGCTGGCCCAGCCGCGCACCGCGGTCGAGTGCTTTCCGGCGCTGTTCAAGCGCGAGATCGGGGCCGGGGAATATGGTCTGGCGCTGGTCGAGGCGGTGGCGCATCTCAACCACCTGCTGATTGCCGGGCGCGTGACGCGGGTCAGGCGCGCGGATGGCGCCTGGCTGTGGCAGGCAGTGAACTGAGCCGGGGCGCGCGCGCCCTGCGGCGAGACGCGGCAGGGTGGCGGGCACCTCGGGTCGTGACAGCCCGGTGTGAATCGGCTATGGGCTTGGAAAGACCGCGCGAAGGAGCATCGACATGGCAGAGTACAAACACGGCAGCATGGACATCCGGAACCACGAAAAGACCTTTGAAGGCTTCGTGCGCCTGGTATCCTGGGGCGCCTGCATCTCGATTTGCATCCTGATCTTCATGGCGCTGGTTGACGGCTGATCCGAGCCCGACGCCCGACGCCCGGCTGTGCCCCCGTCGCGGGGCCAGCCCCCTGTTTTCCCTGTCTTGAGAAATGAGCCCCCATGCTGCGCGTGATTCTCAGTCTCGCCCTTGTGGTCCTGCTTGCCGCCTGTGGTTCCGGCCGCCCGGTGGCTGGCCCTGATATTGTGGCGGCCCAGCGGTATTCGGCGCCGCCGCCTCCGACGCTGACCGTGGTGACGACGATCCGTGACACCACCGGCGGGGGCGCGCATTCCTCGCTGATCATCAATGCCTCGCAGCGGGTGGTCTTCGATCCGGCGGGCAGCTTTACCGGCCCCGAGATCGTGCAGCGCGGCGATGTGGTCTATGGCATGACGCCGGCCAAGCTGCATGCCTATCTGAACTTCCAGTCGTCCAAGGGCTTCCATGTCGTGGCGGCGCAGTTCACCGTCTCGCCAGCGGTGGCAGAGCAGGCGCTGCGGCTGGCGCAGGCGCATGGTGCCGCGGCGCAGGGAATGTGCACCGATTCCGTGTCCAGCCTGATGGCGCAGCTGCCGGGCTTCACATCGCTGCACACCACCTTGTTCCCGCGCGCCTTCATGAAGGATGTGGCCAAGCTGCCGGGCGCCGTGGTGCAGACCTATCGCGATGGCGATGTGGTGCCGAACGGCGCGGTCGTCTCGGCCGAGCGTGGCGCCCTGGCGGACATGTGAAGGGCCGGCAGCCCGGCATGGTCCGAGGTGCGCCGGCTGACCGATACTTTCGCTTGGATTGACCTGATCTGTCGCGAAGGTCATCATCCTGAAACCGGATCGTACCAGTGACAGGAGTGTTGATCCTGCCCAGCAGGGCCCCCTACGCGTCTGACCCCTGTGGCCATGATCTGCCTCAGCATCCGCCTGCGGCAACGCTGCAACACGGCGTGCCCCCGGATCAGCGCCTCGCGGCAGGGCGGCTTTACTGGCAGGCCTTCGGGCTGAAGCTGGGCCGGGTGATGGGGCCGGAGGCGCGGGCGCTGGCCTATCTCGACCGGGTGATCAGCCCCGAATATGTCATTTCCGCCGTCTCGCCCGCGGGCCGGTTGCTGGGCATTGCCGGATATCGCACCGCGGCGGGGGGGTTCACCTCGGGGCGGCACAGCGATCTGGTGGCGATCTATGGCACCACCGGCGCGGTCTGGCGCGCGGCGCTGCTGCGGCTCCTGTCGCGGGATGTCGAGAACAAGCGGTTCCTGATCGACGGGATCGTGGTCGCGGAAGCGGCGCGCGGGCAGGGCATCGGGCGCGCCCTGATCGGCGCGCTCTGCGCCGAGGCGCGGCGGCGCGGCTATGACGAGATCCGGCTCGACGTGGCCGATATCAACCCGCGCGCCCGGTCATTGTACGAGCGCGAAGGCTTTACGGCGGACCGGACCGACCGGCTCGGCGTGCTTGCCCCGGTGTTCCGCTACGCCAGTTCGACCCGGATGGTGCGGGTGCTGCATTAGGGGGGCGGTGTGTGACCCTTCGCTGCGCGAAGAACCACACAGCCTGAGGGCCGTTGCTAGGACTGCGCGACAGAGGGCTGGGTTTGCCGTTCAGGCGTTGGCAAAGCCCGCCTAGTCGAACGTTCCCGTCACCCGACCGAACAGCATGAAGGCGCGGGCGGTGCGGGTTTCGGCGAGCTCGGCCAGTTCCTGATCGCTCGCATTGCGCTCGAACTCGGCGAAGGTGCGGTCGAACTGGCGCAGGAAATGATGCGCGGCATCGCGGAACACCGGGTCGCTGCGCATCCGCCCGGCGCTGAGCGCGAGGCTGGAGCGGTCGCGCACCCCGCCGAGGCCGGCGATGGCGCGGCCCCGCTCGCCCTGGGCGAATTTGCGCCAGATCTCGGGGCGGGCCCGGTCGGGCTTGAGATCGTCCATGTAGATCCCGTCCTGGCTGAGCAGCGTCAGCACATCCTGCGCGGCGCGGATCAGCTTGGCGACGGTCCGGTCCTCCAGCGCGGCGCGCAGGGTGCGGAAGCCTTCCTTGTCATCCGGGTTGTCGGGGAAGTTCAGCGCCCGGATGAAGTCCGAGATCGAGATCGGCGCGCGCAGCTCTTCCGCCGGGGTGCCAAGCGCGAGCGAGGGTTCATCCTCGGCCAGCGCCGGGCTGCGGGCCGCCACCAAGGCGGATTTGCGATCCGCCGAGGGTTCGGTCTGCGAGGCGTCGCGGCGCGAGGTGAAGGTGGCGAGTTTCGTTTCGGTCTGGCGTTGCGCTGCGGCGATCTGGTCCAGCTTCAGTTCGACCGCGCTGCGCATGCCCTGGGCGGCGGCGGATTGCTGCTGCTGGACATAGGCGCTGCGCATCGCCTCGACCGCGCCCTGCAGTCGCGCGGCCTCGCTGCGCAGGTCGCGCATCGTGCGCGAGGTGGTTGCGGCGACCCAGATCAGCGCGATCGGCAGGAAGACCGCGAGGAAGGTCATCACGCCGCCGATCAGGCCGGGGCCGCGGGCCGAGATATCCCCGGTCAGGAAGAACACCACCACCGCCACCACCCAGAGCAGGCTGAGCGCGACCGCCACGATCTCGGTTCCCGAGACGCGGTTGCGCGGCGCCGGCCGGGCATAGGCTGTCAGGTCGATCGGTCGGTCTGTCATCGGCTCCGGCATCGGCTGGCCTCCTGTTCGGCCCTAGAGATATCGGATGCTGAGAACCTCGTAGCTGCGTTCGCCGCCGGGGGTCTTCACCTCGACGCTGTCGCCTTCGCTTTTGCCGATCAGCGCGCGGGCGAGGGGGGATTTGATATTGAGCAGGCCGCGCTCGATATCCGCCTCGGCTTCGCCGACGATCTGATAATGTTTCTCTTCCTCGGTCACTTCGTCGATCAGCTTGACGGTCGCGCCGAACTTGATCGGGCCCGAGAGACGGGCGACGTCGATCACCTCGGCCAGCGACAGCAGCGCCTCGATCTGGGTGATCCGGCCCTCGATGAAGCTCTGCTTTTCGCGCGCTGCGTGATATTCGGCGTTTTCCGACAGATCGCCATGCTCTCTCGCTTCCGCGATGGCACGGATCACCGCCGGCCGCTCGACCGACTTCAGCTGCTTCAGTTCATCATCGAGCGCGGCAAACCCCACGCGGGTCATCGGAATTTTTTCCATCGGTCTCTTTGCAAAAAAGACGCCCACGGCCAGAGGGCCGCGGCGCCACATAATCATCGCTACCCTGTTACCTGACCTCAGCAGGGCGCGGATTGCAAGGGCCTGCACCCGGGCTGGGCTGAACCGTGCCGTGGGGTGGGGCTAAAATCCCCATCGGTGCCGCAATGCGACGCCGTGATGCCGTGTTACGATTGACCCATGCTTTGCATCCACGCTAACGCTTTGCCCAGACCCTGCCCGACGGCCCTTGTGCCGGGGTGGCGCGGGCCGGACCGGAGGAAGAGCGCATGGACGAGATCGAACGGGAATCGATGGAATATGACGTGGTGATCGTCGGCGCGGGGCCCGCGGGCCTGTCGGCCGCGATCCGCCTGAAACAGCTCGATCCCGATCTGACGGTGGTGCTGCTGGAAAAGGGCTCCGAGGTCGGCGCGCATATCCTGTCTGGCGCCGTGCTCGACCCGGTCGGGCTTGATGCGCTGATGCCGGACTGGCGTGAAAAGGGGGCGCCGATCACGGTGCCGGTGAAAGAGGACAACTTCTTCCTGCTCGGGCCCGCGGGCCATGTCCGGATACCGAACTGGCCGATGCCCAAGCTGATGTCGAACCACGGCAATTACATCGTCTCGATGGGCAATGTCTGCCGCTGGATGGCGGAGCAGGCCGAGGCGCTGGGGGTCGAGATCTTCCCGGGCATGTCCTGTTCGGCGCTGGTCTGGGGCGACAACGGCGAGGTGCGCGGCGTGATCGCGGGCGAGTTCGGCAAGAACGCCGACGGCACGCCGGGCCCGAATTATGAGCCGGGGATGGAGCTGCTGGGCAAATACGTGCTGCTGGCGGAAGGCGTGCGCGGGTCCTTGTCCAAGCAGGTGATGGCGAAATATGAGCTGTCGAAGGGCCATGAGCCGCAGAAGTTCGGGCTTGGCATGAAGGAGATCTGGGAGATCGACCCGGCCAAGCATCGCGAGGGCACGGTGACCCATACGATGGGCTGGCCGCTCGGCAAGAACGCGGGCGGCGGGTCGTTCCTATATCATATCGAGGGCAACCAGATTTACCTCGGCTTCGTGGTGCATCTGAACTACCGCAACCCGCATCTCTATCCCTACATGGAATTTCAGCGCTTCAAGCATCATCCGCTGGTGGCGGAGCTGCTGAAGGGCGGCAAGCGCGTGGCCTATGGCGCGCGGGCGATCTCGGAAGGCGGCTGGCAGTCGATCCCCAAGGTGGTGTTTCCGGGCGGGGCGTTGCTGGGCTGTTCGGCGGGCCTCGTCAATGTGCCGCGCATCAAGGGCAACCATAATGCGATGCTGTCCGGCAAGGCGGCGGCCGAGGCGGCCTTCGCGGCGATCAAGGCGGGGCGGTCGGGCGATGAGCTGACGGCCTATGAAGCGGATCTGCGCTCTGGCCCGATTGCGGCGGACCTGAAGAAGGTGCGCAACGTCAAGCCGTTCTGGTCGAAGTTCGGGCTGGCGGCCTCGCTGGCGCTGGGCGGGTTCGACATGTGGACGAACTCGCTGTTCGGGGTCAGCCTGTTCGGCACGCTGAAACATGGCAAGACCGATGCGGCGGCGACCGGGCTGGCCAAGGATTATCCGGAAATCGTCTATCCCAAGCCCGATGGCGTGATCTCTTTCGACCGGCTGACCAATGTGGCGTTTTCCTTCACCAACCATGAGGAAAGCCAGCCCGCGCATCTGCAGCTGAAGGATGCGAGCGTGCCGATTTCGGTCAATCTGCCGAAATACGACGAGCCGGCGCAGCGCTATTGCCCGGCGGGGGTCTATGAGGTGATCGGCGAGGGGGATGCGGCGCGGTTCCAGATCAATTTCCAGAACTGCGTGCATTGCAAGACCTGCGATATCAAGGACCCGAGCCAGAACATCGTCTGGTGCACGCCGCAGGGCGGAGACGGCCCGAACTACCCCAATATGTGATATCTGCGTGATCCTCCGCCGATCGGGCCGGTCAAATGGCCGCGCCCGATTGCGCCCGGACCTGACTGCGCTTACTTTGTCAGGATATGTCCGCATGCAAGGACCGACTGACGTGATGCCCTTCCTCCGCCGCCACAGCCTTGCCGCCCTGCTCGCCTCTACCGCCATGATCGGCGCGCTGCCCGCGCTGGCCGAGGTCGGCGACGCCGGGGCCTATCTCGCCGCCCGTTATGCCACCGCGCATTCCGATTACAGCGCCGCCGCGACCTATTTCGCCCAGGCGCTGGCCGGGGACGAGGCCAACCCCTCGCTGCTGGAAGACATGGTGGTGTCGGACATCGCCATCGGGGATATTGCCGGGGCGGTGCCCGCGGCGCAGAAACTGCAGGCGCAGGGCACCAAGAGCCAGGCCGCCACCATCGTCGTGCTGGCCGACCTGCTGCACAACGGGCGCTATGACGAGGCGATCAAGTCGCTTGCCGGCGGGCAGGGGATCGGCACGCTGGTCGACGGTCTGGTCACCGCCTGGGCCGATGTCGGGGCCGGGCGGATGTCGGACGGGCTGGCGGATTTCGACAAGCTGGCCAAGGTGCCGGGGTTGCAGGCCTTTGGCCTCTACCACAAGGCGCTGGCGATGGCCTCGGTCGGGGATTTCGAGGGCGCGGAAAAGATCTTTTCGGGCAAGGACGGGGTGGCGCTGCAATTGCAACGCCGGGGCCTGATCGCCTATGCCGAGGTGCTGAGCCAGCTTGACCGGGATGCGGATGCGCTGGCGCTGCTGAATGACAAGTTCGGCACCGATACCGACCCGAGCATCGATCCGATGAAAAAGCGCCTTGCCGCCGGCGAGGTCTTGCCCTTCGACGTGGTGCGCAACGCGCAGGACGGGCTGTCCGAGGTGTTCTTCTCGGTCGCCGCCGCGCTGAAGGGGCAGGCCGCCGACAGCTTCACGCTGGTCTATGGCCGGATCGCGCAATATCTGAGCCCGGACAATTCCGATGCGGTGATGCTGGTCGCGGGGCTGCTGCAATCGCAAAAGCAATATGATCTGGCGCTGGTCGCGCTGAACAGCATTCCGCGCGACGCGCCGGCCTATTATGCGGCCCAGCAGATCCGGGCGCAGACGCTTTATGCGCAGGGCAATGTCGATGCCGGGGTTGATGCGCTCAAGCAGCTGGCCGCGGCGCATCCCGATCTGATCGACGTGCAGGTGGCCTATGCCGATCTGCTGCGCCAGCAGGAACGCTTTCCGGAAGCGACCGCCGCCTATGACGCCGCCGTGGCGCTGATCAAGACACCGCAGCCGGGCGACTGGGCGATCTATTACATGCGCGGCATTTCCGAGGAACGTCAGGGTCTCTGGGACAAGGCGGAACCCGATCTGCGCGAGGCGCTGGTGCTGCGCCCGGACGAGCCGGAGGTGCTGAACTATCTTGGCTATGCGCTGGTCGAGCGCGGCGAGAAGATGGATGAGGCGACCGACATGATCAAGCGCGCCGTCGTGGCGCGGCCCGATGATGGCTATATCGTCGACAGCCTGTCCTGGGTCTATTACCGCACCGGGCAATATGACAAGGCGCTGCCGGTGGCCGAGCGCGCCTCGCAGCTGATGCCGGTCGATCCGGTGGTGACCGATCACCTCGGCGATGTCTACTGGGCGGTGGGCCGCAAGCTCGAGGCGCAGTTCCAGTGGCACCGGGCGCTGTCGTTCAGCCCCGATCCGAAGGATGCGGTGCGCATTCGCCGCAAGCTCGACGTCGGGCTGGATGCGGTGCTGAAGGAAGAGGGCGGGCCGCCCTTGAAGACCACCAGTGCCGCAAGCGGAAGCGCCAGTGGCGGCTGAGGGCTTCGCCCCCGCCAAGGTCAACCTGACACTCCACATCACCGGGCAGCGGGCGGATGGCTATCATCTGCTCGACAGTCTGGTGGTCTTTGCCGATGTCGGCGACCGGATCAGCGCCGAGGCCGCGCCCGATCTGGCGCTGCGCGTGACCGGGCCGCGGGCGGCAGGCGTGCCGGTGGATGGCAGCAATCTGGTTCTGCGCGCGGCGCGGCTGCTGGCGCCGGATCTGGGTGCGGATCTGGTGCTGGACAAGGTATTGCCGGTGGCGTCGGGGATCGGCGGCGGCTCGGCGGATGCGGCGGCGACGCTGCGGGTTCTGGCGGGGATATGGCGGCGCCCCTTGCCGGATCGCGCGGCTCTGGTGACGCTCGGGGCTGATGTGCCGGTCTGTCTGGCGGGGGTGCCGGCGCGGATGCAGGGGGTGGGCGAGGGTCTGTCGCCGGTGCCCGCCTTGCCGCCGGTCTGGCTGGTGCTGGCCAATCCCGGGGTGGCGGTCTCGACGCCTGCGGTGTTCCGCGCGCTGGAGCGGCGCGACACTCCCGGAATGCCGGATGCGCTGCCAGACTTCGGCTCGGCGGGCGAGCTTGCCGGATGGCTGCGCGGCATGCGCAATGATCTGGAGGCGCCGGCGCTGCGGCTGGCACCGGAGATCGCCCGGGTGCTTGCGGCGCTTGCGGCGCGGCCCGGCTGCCTGATCGCGCGGATGTCGGGGTCCGGGGCGACCTGCTTTGGGATGTTCGCCGATCCGGTTCTGGCGCAGGCGGCGGCAAGCGCGATCGGGTCTGAGCATGCGGGCTGGTGGGTGGCTGCGGCGGCGGTGCTGGGGGGCTGAGCGGTCTGGTACGGCAGAGGCCGGTGCCTCGGCCGTCTCGGTGCGGGTGCACCTTGCCGTCCCGGTGGCCCTTAGGCCGCCGGGCAGCGCCCGACCCGCCTCTGGCGGGCGCTTCTCGCCCGCCGGGTCGGGTGCTGCCCTCTGATATCGCACTTGGCGAATGGTCCTGGACCGGCGTTCCCGCATGAGCGGGGCCGCTCTTCCACTGGAAGATCGGTTACTCCCGCTCAGCCTGATTTTGAGTTTTCGGCATCCGCCTCAGGTCAGACGCGCGACCACGTAGTCGGCGAGATCGGTCAGCATCTCGCGCAGCTCATGCGCGGGCAGGGGGCGCAGCGCGTCCTTCGCCCTTGTGGCCCAGCGGATCGCCTCGGTCCGCGTCGCCTCGAGCGCGCCATGTCGGGCCAGAAGCGCCATCGCCTGTTCGAGGTCGCCGTCCTCCTGACGGCCCTTCTCGATCACCCGGACCCAGAAGGCGCGTTCCTCGGCATTGGCCGCCGCCACCGCCTTGATCACCGGCAGGGTCAGCTTGCGCTCGCGGAAATCATCGCCGACGTTCTTGCCGATCACCGCAGAGGTGCCGCCGTAATCCAAGAGGTCATCGACGATCTGGAAGGCCACGCCGAGAGCGTCGCCATAGGCATGCAGCGCGCGGACCTGATCTTCCGGCGCCCCCGCGATCACGCCGCCGACCTCGGTTGCCGCCGAGAACAGTGCCGCCGTCTTGCCGCGCACGACCTTCAGATAGACCGCCTCATCGGTGCGCAGATCCTGGGCTGCGGTCAGCTGCAGCACCTCGCCCTCGGCAATCGTGGCCGAGGCATTGGCGAGGATATCCAGCACCCGGATCGAGCCGGTCTCGGTCATCAGCTGGAAAGACCGCGCAAACAGGTAATCGCCGACCAGCACGCTCGACTTGTTGTCCCAGAGCAGGTTGGCGGTCGGGCGGCCGCGTCGCTGGGCGCTTTCGTCGACCACATCATCATGCAGCAGGGTCGCGGTATGGATGAATTCCACGGTCGCGGCGAGGTGGATATGGAACGGCCCGTCATAGCCGCAGAGCCGCGCGGCGGCGAGTGTCAGCATCGGGCGCAGGCGTTTGCCGCCCGCCTCGACCAGATGCGCGGTGACCTCGGGGATACGCGGCGCATGCTCGGAGGCCATGCGCAGACGGATCAGCTGGTTCACCGCATCCATGTCCCGGGCAAGGTATGCGCTCAACCGCTCGTTCGGCGATTGCCGTCCTTCGAACATCCCCATGCGCCGCCCCACCGCTTCTCTCGACAATGCTACGGATATGGCCTTAAATCCGCAGCATGAAAGAACTTCTTCGCACCACAGATCCGACCGTCATCGCCTTTGCCCAGGCTCTACTACAGGGCGAGGGTATAGCGGTGTTTCCCATGGACGTCCACATGAGCGTGCTCGAAGGCTCGGTGGGCGTTTTGCCGCGCCGTCTGATGGTGCTGGAGCGGGACCTGTTCATGGCCCGCGCCGTGATGAAGGACAATGACATCCCGCTAGGGTTCTGAACGATGGAAGGGCAGCGCGTCCCGGAAGACCCCGAGCTGACCGACGACGGCTTCCTTGGCGGCAGGCTGCGCATCCTGCAACCCCTCGAGGGCTATCGCGCGGCGACCGATCCGGTGCTGCTGGCGGCCGCGGTTGCGGCCCGGCCGGGCGAAAGCGTGCTGGACCTTGGCTGTGGCGTGGGCGTGGCCGCGCTCTGCCTGGCCACGCGGGTGCCGGGCCTCGGGCTGGCGGGGGTCGAGCGGCAGGCCGATTACGCCGCCCTCGCGCGGCAGAACGCGGCGCGCAACGGGGTGAGCCTCGAGGTGGTCGAGGCCGATCTGGCCACCCTGCCGGCCGATCTGCGGGCCCGCAGTTTCGACCATGTGCTGACCAACCCGCCGTATTATCCACGCTCGGCCGGAACCCCGGCCCGCGATCCCGGGCGCGAGGCGGCACGGCGCGAGGAAACCCCGCTGCCGCTCTGGCTTGCCACCGCCACGCGGCGGTTGCGGCCGGGCGGCACGCTGACCCTGATCCAGTCGGCGGACCGGCTGCCCGATACCTTGGCCGCCCTGCCCCCTGCGCTGGGCAGTCTGGTGGTGCTGCCGCTGTCACCGCGGCTGGGCCGCGCCGCCAACCGCTTTCTGCTGGCCGGTCGCAAGGGCGGGCGCGCCGCCTTCCGCCTGCTGTCGCCCTTCGTCCTGCATGACGGCATGGTGCATGACGGCGATCGCGATTTGCTTATGCCCGCCGCGCAGGCGATCCTGCGCAACGGCGCGCCGCTCGCGCTGCTCGGGCCTTAACCCACCGGCAAGAATTTGCGGATCATCTGTCTGTCAGCAAGAGTGACGCACTGGCGGCGTGACTCGACTCGGGAACTGTGATGGACTTGTGACAGAGCAACCAAGAGGAGAGGACGACTATGAATATGACGTCACATCTGCAGGAGCTTCGCCGGAAACACGAAACCCTCTCGGATCGCGTGGAACAGGCACAGAGAAGCCCCAGCGTGGACGCACTCTCAGTCTCGGAACTGAAAAAGAAAAAGCTCAAGATCAAGGAACAGATTACCCGGCTCAGCCAGAACTGAGCGGCCTCGGGCGACGCTGCCGCGCGCTTGCCGCGGCAGCGATCCCGGCCCCCAGCGTGATCAGCACGGCTGCGATCAGCAGCGCCGGTGTTGCCGTGGCATAGCCTGCCGCGATCAGCGCCAGCGTCGACAGCAGAGGCGCGGCGTAGGAGGCGACACCCAGCAATTGGATGTCGCCGCCCTTGACGCCGATGTCCCAGACGTAAAAAGCGATGCCGACCGGGCCGATGCCGAGCGCGAGGCAGGACAGCCATCCGGCCCGGGTGACGGGCCAGACGGTCGGTTCGACCGCCAGATGCACCAGGGCTGACAGCAGCGCCGTGGCAAGGCAGAACACCGCCACGCTGTCGGTCGGGACCGTGCCCAGGCGGCGCGAAAGGATCGAATAGGCGGCCCAGGTCAGGGCGCAGAGGAAGGCGAGCGTGTAGCCAAGCGCGGCTGCGCCGTGGAAGGTTGCGCCATTGCCCTGCAGAACGATCAGCGCCGCGCCGGCAAAGGCGAGGGCGGCCCCAAGGATATGGCCCGCACCCAACTTCTCGCCTGGCAGCAGGCCGGAGCCGAGCACGATGAACAGCGGCCAGAGATAGGCGATCAGCCCGGCCTCGGCGGCGGGCGCGTTGCGCAGCGCCGAGAAGTAGAGCAGGTGGTAGCCGAACAGGCCCGCCGTGCCGAAGGCATAGACCTGCCAGCGGGTGTGCCTGAGCGCGCTGAAGCGACCATTGGCCACGACCCAGATCAGGCCGATGCCGCCGCCGATGGCAAAGCAGATCGCGTTCAGTTGCAGCGGCGGGACCGGGGCCGAGCCGACGGTGAGGACCGCCAGCAGCGCCCACAGCAGGACGGCGCAAAATCCGATGGCGGTGGCGGTGGATCGGGTCATGGGCGGGGCCTTCTGCTTGCCCGGCCCTTGTTAGCTGCGGCGCGTCGGGCGCGCCAGTGTGTTGCTTGGGCGAAGCCCGGTCCATCGGCCCGGCGTCGCGGCGCCAGGGCTTCCGCCCCGGCAGACGCGGGAAAAAACCGACCCGCGCCAGCGGCGCGCGGGTCGGCGTCGTCAGCCGTGATGCCTGTCAGGCGAAATACTGCCCGCCATTGGCGGTGATCGTGGCGCCGGTGATGTAGCCCGCGTCATCCGAGGCGAGGAACAGGACGCAGCGCGCGATCTCTTCCGGCTCGCCCAGGCGGCCCACCGGGATTTGCGGGATGATCCGCTCTGCCAGCACCTTCGGGATCGATCGCGCGCACCATCTCGGTGCCGATATAGCCCGGGCAGATCGCGTTCACCGTGATCCCGGCACGCGCGCCTTCCTGCGCGAGCGACTTGGTGAAGCCGAGGTCGCCCGCCTTCGAGGCGGAATAATTCGCCTGCCCGGCCTGGCCCTTCTGGCCATTGATCGAGCTGATGTTGATCACCCGGCCGAACTTGCGGTCGCGCATCCCGCCCCAGAGCGGATGGGTCATGTTGAACAGGCCCGAGAGGTTGGTGTCGATCACCTCTTTCCACTGTTCCGGGGTCATCTTGTGGAACATCGCGTCGCGGGTGATGCCGGCGTTATTGACCAGCACGTCAATCGGGCCGAGATCGGCCTCGACCTTGCGAACCCCTTTTTCGCAGGTGTCGTAATCCGCGACGGACCATTTGTAGGTCGGAATCCCGGTCGTGCTGGTGAAGCTGGCTGCGGCCTCGTCATTGCCTGCATAATTCGCGGCGACCTTGTAGCCCGCCGATTTCAGGGCGATCGAGATGGCGGCGCCGATCCCGCGTGATCCACCGGTGACGAGTGCGACTCTGGACATGATTCCTCCGTTCTGTCTTTGGGCCTTGAAACGGTGTTACCGAAAATAACAACGGCGCGCAACATTGTTGCGCGCCGACTGTGCAGGTGCAGCATAAACGGTCGAGACGGGTCTCAATCCCGTTCGAGGCACATGGCGACGCCCATGCCGCCGCCGATGCAGAGCGTGGCGAGACCTTTCTTCGCGTCGCGCCGCGCCATCTCGAACAGCAGCGTGTTGAGCACGCGCGCGCCCGAGGCGCCGATCGGGTGGCCGATGGCGATCGCGCCGCCGTTCACGTTGACGATCGAGGGATCCCAGCCCATGTCCTTGTTCACCGCGCAGGCCTGTGCCGCGAAGGCCTCATTCGCCTCGATCAGGTCGAGGTCATCGACCTTCCAGCCGGCCTTGGCCAGCGCCTTGCGGCTGGCGAAGATCGGGCCGACGCCCATGATCGAGGGGTCAACCCCGGCGGTGGCATAAGACGCGATCCGCGCCATCGGCTTGAGGCCACGCTTTTCGGCCTCGGCCGCGCTCATCAGCAGCACGGCCGCCGCGCCGTCGTTCAGACCGCTGGCATTGCCCGCCGTGACCGTGCCGTCCTTCATGAAGGCCGGGCGCAGCTTGTGCATCGCTTCCAGCGTCGAGCCGTAGCGGATGTATTCATCGGCATCGACCACGATGTCGCCCTTGCGGGTCTTCACGGTGAAGGGCGCGATCTCATCCTTGAACTTGCCGGCCTTCTGCGCGGCCTCGGCCTTGTTCTGGCTGCCGACGGCGAATTCGTCCTGCATGTCGCGGCTGATCTGCCATTGCTGGGCGACGTTTTCGGCGGTCTGGCCCATGTGATAGCCGTTGAACGCATCCCAGAGGCCGTCGCGGATCATCGAATCGATGAAGCTCATGTCGCCCATCTTGGTCCCGGCGCGCAGATGCGCGACATGGGTGGAGAGCGACATGCTTTCCTGCCCGCCCGCCGCCACGATGGCCGCATCGCCAAGCTGGATGTGCTGCGCGCCAAGCGCCACCGCCCGCAGGCCCGAGCCGCAGACCTGATTGATGCCCCAGGCCGCGCTTTCGATCGGCAGGCCGGCGTTGATATGCGCCTGACGCGCCGGGTTCTGGCCCTGACCGGCGGTCAGCACCTGGCCGAGGATGGTTTCCGACACGTCACCCTTGTCGATCCCGGCGCGGGCCACGACGGCCTCGAGCATGGCGGAGCCAAGGTCATGTGCCGGGGTATTGGCGAAGGCGCCGTTGAAGCTGCCGACAGCGGTGCGTGCCGCCGATACGATTACAACGTTGGTCATGCTGGGTCCTCTCCCTTGCCACGCGGGCCGGGGCGCGCGGGTCGCGTCCCTGGCCCTGTTCAGCTTGGTCTAAGGGGTCGGGGCGTCAAGCACAATGCGCGCATAGCGGAAATGCCGCAAACACTCGGGTTCTTGCTGAAGGCAGCCCGGTTTCGGCGGCGCGCGGGCCGCGGGCGGGCGGGGCCGCCAGGCACAAGCGGTGGAGGCGTCCGTCGCCCGCTGCGGCGCTGGCCGGGGCAGTCCTGGTTCAGGCAAGGTCCGGGGGCGGGTCCGCTGTAGCCCGGTCCCGCCTCAGGCATGGCGGACCGATTTCGGGGCCTGCCAGGGCGTGACCGTGGTCGGCGCGCCGAACAGGTAGCCCTGCATGCAATCGATCCCCAGCGTGGTCAGAAAGGCCGCATCGCGCGGGTCTTCGACGCATTCCGCCACGGTGAACATGTCGAAATGATTGGCGATCGAGATCAGCGCCTGGGTCAGCACCTGATTGTCGGGATCCTTGTGGATGCCCTGAATGAACTGCCCGTCGATCTTCAGGATGTCGAAGAAGAAATCCTTGAGATAGCGGAAGGCGGTATAGCCCGCCCCGAAATCATCGAGCGCGAAGGCGATGCCGCTTTGCTGCAGGTCGGTCATGAAGACGCTGACCAGATCGGGCATGATCATCGCGCTGGATTCGGTGATCTCGAGGATCAGACGCTCGGCAATGGTCGGATCCGCGTCCAGCCCGCGGGCCAGGGCGCGTTTCCAGCGCGGATAGCCGATCGAGCGCGCCGACATGTTGATCGAGAGGCGCAGGTCCGGCGCCTCTGCCAGGGCGGCGAGGCCCATTTCCAGCGCGAGGCAGTCGATGATCCGGCCCAGTTCATTGGTTTCGACCGAGCCGATGAAATCCCGCGCGGGCAGGATGCGGCCGTTATCGTCGAGGATCCGGATCAGGCCTTCGTAGAAGGCGACCTTGGACACGTCGCGGGCCTTCACGATGGGCTGGAAGGCCAGCATCACCGTGCGCCGGTCCAGCGCGCGCTTGACCAGGGCGATGGTATCCCGATCCCTTTCGCTGACCGCGAAGGACAGCGGACTGTCCAGTCCCGGCAGGATCAAATCGAGTTCACTTGCTTCCGTCATCGTCGGTTCCCCCTGTCGATCCCATGGCCGAATTCCGCGTCGATCAGCCGGCGAGTCAGCCCGTCGATCCTTGCGCCGATCCTTGTCAGCTTGGCGCGGCAGGCGTAAAGGAAGGGTGAAGTTTCGCATTTTGTTCTAATTTTCCACAGTTTCGCGGCGGCATCATAACTGATTGGAAACAGGGGGAATTCATGTCCGAACGCTGTGCCTGGTGCGGAGACGACCCGCTTTATGTCGCCTATCACGACATGGAATGGGGCGTGCCGGAATATGACAGCCGCGCGCTTTACGAGAAACTGATGCTCGACGGGTTTCAGGCCGGGCTGTCCTGGATCACCATCCTGCGCAAGCGCCCGGCGTTTCGCGCCGCCTTCAACGGCTTCGATCCGCGCGCCATTGCGCGCTGGGGCGAGGCCGAGGTGGAACGATGCCTTGCCGATCCCGGGATCGTGCGGTCACGCGCCAAGATCGAGGCCGCCATCGGCAATGCCCGCGCCTGGGAGCGGATCGAGGATGCGGGCGGCTTTGACCGGTTCCTCTGGGACCGCGTCGGCGGTGCGCCGATCCAGAGCAGGGTGACCGATTCCAGCCAGATTGCGCCGAAGACCGCGCTGAGCGAGAGTATCGCGAAGGATCTGAAGGCCGAGGGGTTCAAGTTCTGCGGCCCGGTGATCACCTACGCCTTCATGCAGGCGGTGGGCATGGTGAATGATCATCTGGTCACCTGCCCGGCGCATGCAAGGCTCGACCCCGCCTATGGAAAGGATGCACGATGAGCAACCCGGAATTCGATCGCTGGCAGGGCCGCTTCGCCGCCACCGAGGATTACGTCTTTGGCACCGAGCCGAACCATTTCCTTGTCGCCTGCGCCGATCTTTTGCCGAAGAACGGTCGCGCGCTGGCGGTGGCCGATGGCGAGGGGCGCAACGGGGTCTGGCTGGCGCGGCAGGGGCTGCGGGTGCTGTCGCTCGATTTCTCCCCCGCTGCGCAGGACAAGGCGCGGCAGCTGGCCTTTCAGCATGGGGTTTCGCCGGAGTTCGTGCAGGCCGATGTCCATGCCTGGGACTATCCCGAGGCGAGCTTCGAGGTGGTGGCCGAGATCTTCAGCCAGTTTTCCAACCCGGCGCAGCGGGCCCAGAAATGGGCCGGGATGCGGCGGGCGGTGACGCCCGGCGGCGTCATCATCGTGCAGGGCTATACGCCGCGGCAACTGGTGCATGGCACCGGCGGGCCGAAGATCGAGGCGAACCTCTATACCGAGGCGATGCTGCGCGAGGCCTTCGGCGACTGGCAGATCCTGCGGCTGGTCGAGGAAGAGGTCGAGATGTCCGAGGGCGCGGGCCACGCGGGCATCTCTGCCGTCATCGGTCTTGCGGTGCGCCGACCGGAATGAGGCGTCAGATCACGCCGTTCATCTTGGCCTGATGCGTCGCCAGCATGTCCATCAGCGCGGGCGAGAGGCAATCATAGGGTTCCAGCCCGATCTGGCGCAGGCGGCCGCGGACCATCGGCATGATGTCGGGCGGCGTGCCACCTTCAATGACGGAAGAGACGAAGGCGGCGAATTCCGGCGCGGCCCAGCCCTTGTCCGAGGACAGTTCGACATGGACGAAGTCGAGGCCGTAGAAGGCGTGTCCGGTATTCTCGATCCGGCCGAACATATGCACGCCGCAGGCGGTGCAGGCGTGGCGCTGGATCGTGGCGCTGCTGTCGATCACCGCCAGCTTGTTGCCATTCGCGGTGACATGGACCTTGTCGCGCCCGACCACGGCGACCACCGAAAAGATCGAGCCGTGGGGCTTCCAGCATTTGGTGCAGCCGCAGGCGTGGTTGAACGCGACCTGCGCGTCGACGCGCACCGTCACCGGGTCTTTCAGGCAATGGCATTTCAGCGTGCCGCCGGTAAAGCCCGCGCTGCCCGCGGCAATGCCGTGGTCGATGGCGGGGTGAAGATGGATGTGGTCATGGCTCATCGCGGTTCCTCCCGTGGAATTCCTGTGTCAGATGCCGCCTGACGGGGGCGATCTGTCAAGGATTCGTCGCAAGAGGGGCGCCGGTCAACCGCCCGCCGCCAGGGCATCGAAGATCGCATGGGCGCTGGCGCTGTCCCAGTCGGCGCCGCCGATCAGGCGGGCGATCTCCTGGCCCTCGGGGTTGACGATCAGGGTCACCGGCAGGCCCATCACGCCGACCTGCCGTGCGAAGGCCGCATCGGGGTCGAGCCGGACCGGCAGCGCGGTGATGCCATCCTCGGCAAAGAATTTCTGCACCCCGGGCACCGAATTGCGCAGCGTGGCGATCGGCAGCACGGCGAAACTGTCGCTGCCCCGGCTGGCCTGCAGCTTGTCCAGCGTCGTCATCTCGGACCGGCAGGGCGCGCACCATGTCGCCCAGAAGTTCAGCACGACGAACTTGCCCTTGTAGTCCGACAGGTGATGTTCGCCGCCCTCGGCATCGACGAAGGGCGACGTCCGGCAGCGCCTTGGGGGCGGCCGCGAATTCCATCTTCTTCATGTCGCCGTCCGCAGCGCCTCGAGTGCGGCGGTATCCGCCAGCGCGGTATTTGCAGTAAGGGCGATGGCCGCGTATAGCACGGCGGTACGAAGCAGATGCATAGTCCCCTCCAGAAGAGCCCGCCGATGACCGACCAGCCCAAGACGCCCAAATCCGCCAACACCATGTGGGGCGGTCGTTTCGCCGCCGGACCCGATGCGATCATGGAGGCGATCAATGCCTCGATCGGGTTCGATCAGCGTCTGCACGCGCAGGATATCGCAGGGCTCGCGCGCCCATGCCGCGATGCTGGCGCAGCAGGGTATCGTAGCTTCTAGTGACGCCGAGGCGATCCGGAAGGCCTGCTCACGGTGTTGTCAGAGATCGAGGCCGGGGATTTCCCGTTTTCGACCGCGCTGGAGGACATTCACATGAATGTCGAGGCCCGGCTGAAGGAAATCATCGGCGAACCGGCGGGGCGGCTGCACACGGCGCGGTCGCGCAACGATCAGGTGGCGACCGATTTCCGGCTTTGGGTGCGCGATCAGACCGATGCCGCCGTGGTCGGGATCGAGGCGCTGCAGCGCGCCTTTCTGGCACAGGCCGAGGCAGGGGCGGACTGGGTGATGCCGGGCTTCACCCATCTGCAGACCGCGCAGCCGGTGACCTGGGGGCATCACATGATGGCCTATGTCGAGATGCTGGGCCGTGACGCGAGCCGGTTTCGCGATGCCCGCGCCCGGATGAACGAATGCCCGCTGGGGGCGGCGGCCTTGGCCGGGACCTCCTTCCCGATCGACCGCCATGCCACGGCGGCCGAGCTTGGGTTCGAGCGCCCGATGGCCAATTCGCTCGACGCCGTGGCGGATCGGGATTTCGCGCTGGAGTTCCTCTCTGCCGCCTCGATCTGCGCGATGCATCTGTCGCGCTTCGCCGAAGAGCTGGTGATCTGGTCTTCGGCGCAGTTCCGCTTCGTGCGGCTGTCGGACCGGTTCTCGACCGGGTCCTCGATCATGCCGCAGAAGCGCAATCCGGATGCGGCAGAGCTGTTGCGCGCCAAGATCGGGCGGATTCTGGGGGCGATGGTGGCGCTGTTCACGGTGATGAAGGGGCTGCCGCTGGCCTATTCCAAGGACATGCAGGAAGACAAGGAACAGGTCTTTGACGCCGCCGACACGCTGATGCTGTCGCTGGCGGCGATGACCGGGATGGTCGCCGACATGACGGCGAACCGCGCCGCGCTGGCGGCGGCTGCCGGGGCGGGGTTTTCCACCGCGACCGATCTGGCCGACTGGCTGGTGCGCACCCTCAACCTGCCGTTCCGCGAGGCGCATCATGTCACCGGCGCGCTGGTGGCGCTGGCCGAGGGCAAGGGCTGCGATCTGGCCGATCTGACGCTGGCGGAATTGCAGAGCGGCCACCCCGAGATCACGCAAGAGGTCTATTCCGTGCTGGGCGTTGAAAATTCGGTGCGCAGTCGTACCTCTTACGGCGGCACCGCGCCGGATCAGGTGCGCGCGCAGGTCGCGATCTGGAAAGGACGGCTGTGATGAAAACCGCTTTGCTTCTGGTGCTCTTGCTGGCGGGATGCGGCGTCGCGGGTGAGCCTTCCGCGCCGGACCGGCTTCCGAACGCGCCGACGTCCAGCTCGATCAAGACCGACCCGCTCAGCATCAGTGGCTCCGCCTATACCGGCGTCTCGACCAACTTCTGATGTCGCGGCTGCGGATCGCCTATCTCGTGCTGACGCTGGCGGGGCTGCTGCTGCCGCTCGGCTGCTTTCTGGCAATCCCCGCGCAGGGCGGGCTGATCCACGGCTGGTTCATCCGGCTTTATGGCACCGGGCCTGCGGGGGCGGAGGCGATCTCGATCGCCGCGCTGTCGATCTGGGCGATGGCCGAGACCCTGGTGCGGCGCAACTGGATTGCGCTGCTGGCGATCCCGGCGGGGCTGCTGTTCGGGCTGTCCTGCGGGCTGCCGCTCTATCTGCTGATCCGCTCGGCGCGGATCCGTTAGCGGGGCCGCTGCCACTCTGGCGCGCCGGATGCCGGCCGGGCAATTGGCAGCATTTTAGAAACACTCCCTTTTCCTGCCGTCTTTTCGGCGCATTTGCCCGGCAGATTTCAACCGGCCCGAAGCGTCGTCGGGTAAGGAGCCAATTGAAACAGACATGAACCGAGGGGGCAGCAGTTGACCCATTCAACGGATATCTCTTTGGGCCAGCGTGCCCTTGTCAATCGACCTGCCGCACCCAAGGGCGGCATCTCGGATAGTATCATCGGTGCCGCGAAGCAGGCCAAGGTCGGCCCGTTTCGTCAGTTCGCGGAGATCGCCCGCCTGCAGCTGAAGCGCGTCGGGATCACCGCCAAGGAATATTACGCCCTGCAGGTCTATCGCCCGGACCTGAGCCGGGACGAAAAGGCCGCGTTTCTGGGGGAAATCGGCACCTTCCAGCTGAACCTCCGCCTTGCCCCGCCGATGCTGACCCAACTGCGCGGCTTCCTGTCGGACAAGGTCGCCTTTACCGCGCTGTTGGCGCGGCTCGGGCTGCCGACCACCACGACGCAGGCCGTTTACAGCACCGACCGCGCTCTGGGCGAGATGCCCGTGCTGCGCGATGCCGCGGCGATTGAGGCCTTTCTGACCGGTGCTGCGCGCTATCCGCTGTTCGGCAAGCCGGTCAGCAGCATTCAGGGCATCGGCGCGGTCGGCATTGCCAGCGTCGATGGCACGAGGGGGATCGCCCATCTGGCGTCGGGCCGCAGCCTGGCCCTGGCGGAACTGGCGCGAGAGATCGCCAGTGCCCATCCAGCAGGCTTCGTGTTTCAGGATGCAGTGGCGCAGCATCCCGCGATGACCGCGCTGATCGGAACTGCGGTTGGCACGCTGCGCGTCGTCACCGTGATCGACACGGATCGCCCGCGGCCGCTTTACGCGGTCTGGAAGATCCCCGCGCCGAAGGCGAGTGCGGATAATTTCTGGCAGGCCGGCAGCATGATCACGCTGCCCGATCAGGCGACGGGAGAGGTCACGCAGGCGCGCCGTGGCCGCGGCCTTGCGACCGAGTGGCTGGACAAACATCCGGTCAGCCAGCGGCCCTTCACCGGCTTTCGCATTCCGCACTGGCAGGCAGCGCTCGACCTTGCCGTGCAGGCGCATGGCATCTTTCCGGTCAACGGCATTCTCGGCTGGGACATCGCGATCACCGAAGCGGGGCCTCTGGTGATCGAATGCAACGACAGCCCGGCGCATGCGCTTTATCAACTCGCCTCTGGCCGGGGTGTGATGAATCCCGAGTTCCGCCCGATCTTCGACCGCGTTCTGGCGCGGAACGCCCGGTTGCTGGACGAGCGGAAGGCACATAATCGCAGGCTTGAGGCGGGCGCGTAAGGATTGCGGCGGGCGCCTGTCGCCCGCCCCCCGAGGCCGCGCTGACCAATCCGAATTGCAATGCTCCACCGCTCTCGATATGAGCCGGAGTCATGGACCATTTTCTCTATCGCAACGGTGCCCTGCACGCGGAAGACGTTCCCCTGGCCGAGATCGCGGCGCAGGTTGGAACGCCCTTCTATTGCTATTCCACCGCCACCCTGACGCGCCATTTCAAGCTGTTTGAAGAGGCGCTGTCGCCGCTGCCGCATCTGGTCTGTTTCGCGATCAAGTCGCTGTCGAATGTCGCGGTGCTCAAGACATTGGGCCAGCTTGGCGCCGGGATGGATGTGGTCTCGGCGGGCGAGTATCTGCGCGCCAAGGCGGCGGGGGTTCCGGGCGAGCGCATCGTGTTTTCCGGTGTCGGCAAGACGCGCGAGGAGATGCGGCTGGCGCTGGAGGGCGGCATTCGCCAGTTCAACGTGGAAAGCGAGCCCGAATTGCGCGCGCTGTCCGAGGTCGCCCGGAGCATGGGCGCCACCGCGCCGATCACCATCCGGGTGAACCCGGATGTGGATGCCAAGACCCATGCCAAGATCGCCACCGGCAAGAGCGAGAACAAGTTCGGCATCCCGATCGCCCGCGCGTCAGCCGTCTATGCCGAGGCCGCGCGCCTGCCGGGGATCGAGGTGGTCGGCATCGACGTTCATATCGGCAGCCAGCTGACCGAGCTGGAACCCTTCGAGCAGGCCTATCTGAAGGTCGCCGAGCTGACCCGCCAGCTGCGCGCGGAAGGGCATACGATCCGTCGTCTGGACCTTGGCGGCGGCCTTGGCATTCCCTATCAGCACAGCAATGCCGCACCGCCGCTGCCGTCGGATTACGGCGCGCTGATCAAGCGCACGGTGGGGGATCTGGGCTGCGAGGTCGAGATCGAGCCGGGGCGGCTGATTTCGGGCAATGCGGGGGTGCTGGTCAGCCGGGTGATCTATGTGAAATCCGGCGAGGGGCGGGATTTCCTGATCGTCGATGCGGCGATGAACGATCTTGTGCGGCCCTCGATGTATGACGCGCACCACGACATCGTGCCGGTCGCGGAAACCGCCCCCGGAACCCTTGCCCAGACCTATGATGTGGTCGGCCCGGTCTGCGAGACCGGCGACACCTTCGCGCGCGGTCGCGCCCTTGCGCCGCTGACCGAAGGCGCGCTGATCGCCTTCCGCTCGGCCGGGGCCTATGGCGCGGTCATGGCCTCGGAATACAATTCCCGCCTATTGGTGCCGGAAGTCCTCGTACACGGCGACAACTACGCTATTATTCGTCCAAGACCGACCTATATTGAAATGCTGAAGCGCGATATTCTGCCGGAGTGGCTCTGACCGCCTCGCCGGTCACGACGCCCGGAAAGGACGCATGAGCGAAGAGATCCAGATCCCGGATGCGGCGCTGGAACGGCTCCGGTGGCCCCTGCGCCTGACGCGGCTCGGGGTGCTGGCGGAGCGCTTGACGCAGTGTTTCTGGCCGTTCTGGACCCTGCTTCTCTTTGCGGCTGCCGTGCTCGCCTTCGGGTTGCAGGATATGGTGCCGGTCGAGGTGGCCTGGGCCGGGCTGATGCTGACCCTGGCCGGGCTGGTCTGGACGGCGGCTGCCGGGTTGCGGCGGTTTCGCTGGCCGAGCCGGGACGAGGCGCTGGACCGGCTCGACCGGGCCCTGCCGGGCCGCCCGATCACCGCCTTGCGCGATACCCAGGCGATCGGGGCAACCGACGCAGCCTCGGCTGCGGTCTGGCGTGCGCATCTGGTGCGGATGGCCGCGCGCACGGCGCAGGCGCGCGCGGTGGAACCCGATCTGCGACTGGCGCGCCGCGATCCTTTCGCGCTGCGCTATGTCGCGCTGATCGCCTTCGTGATGGCGCTCGGCTTCGGCTCGGTCTGGCGCATCGCCTCGGTCGGTGAGATCGCGGCCGGGGGCGGCGGTGCGGCGCTGGCGGCGGGGCCGGCCTGGGAGGGCTGGGTGCAGCCACCGGCCTATACCGGCAAGCCGTCGCTTTACCTCAACGACATCACCGGCGACACGCTCTCGGTGCCGGTGGGCAGCCATGTCACGCTCCGGCTCTATGGCACGGTCGGCGCGCTGACCGTGGATGAGACGGTGTCGGGGCGGACCGGGGTGGTCGACAGCGCCTCGGCGGCGCAGCAGGATTTCACCGTGGCGCAGAGCGGCAAGCTGGCGATTGCCGGGGCCGGCGGCCATGACTGGGACGTGAAAGTTATCAAGGACATGCCCCCCGCCATCGCCGTGACCGGGGCGCTGACCCGGGCGGCGAGCGGCGAGATGCGGCTGCCGTTCCATGCCATGGATGATTATGGCGTGCTGCGCGGCCATGCGACGATCACGCTGGATACGGCCGCGCTGGACCGCCGCTATGGCCTTGCCACGGCACCGGAAAAGCGTGACCCGCTGGTGCTGGACCTGCCGATGCCGATCTCTGGCAGCCGGGCGGATTTCAACCAGATCATGGTCGAGGATCTGTCGAAGGATGTCTGGGCCAATCTGCCGGTCAAGATCGCCCTGACGGTCGAGGATGCGGCGGGCAATGCCGGGGTGGCGCCGCCGGTTTCGGCGGTGCTGCCGGGGCGGCGGTTCTTCGATCCGCTGGCCGAGGCGGTGATCGAGATGCGGCGCGATCTGCTCTGGTCGCGCGACAATGCCGCCAATACCGATGAGGTGCTGCGCGCCATCACCTGGCGCCCGGCGGGGTTCATCCGCAATGAGGCGGCCTATCTGCAGCTGCGCGTCGCGATGAAACAGCTCGAGGCGGCGATCGACAGCCCGGCTGGCCTCGCCCCGGCTGTGCGCGACGATATCGCCGAGCAGCTTTGGCAGGTCGCGCTGAAGATCGAGGATGGCACCCTGTCGGATGCGCTGGAAAAGCTGCGTCAGGCGCAGGACCGTTTGTCCGAGGCGATCCGCCGGGGCGCCAGCAAGGACGAGATCGCCAAGCTGATGCAGGACATGAACACCGCCCTGCAGAACTATGTGGCCAAGCTTGCGCAGCAGCAGGACCCGAACAAGGAAACCGCACAGAGCCAGCAGCCGGGGCAGACGATCAGCGGCGATCAGATGCAGCAGTTGCTCGACCGGTTGCAGCAGCTGATGGAGCAGGGCCGGATGGCCGAGGCGCAGCAATTGCTCGACCGGCTGCGGCAGCTGACCGAGAACATGCAGGTGGCGCAGGGCCAGGGCGGGATGAAGATCCCCGGGCAGCAGGCGATGAAGGGCCTGTCGGATACATTGCGCCAGCAGCAGGGGCTGTCGGACCAGGCGTTTCAGGATCTGCAAAAGCAGTTCGGCCAGCAGGGCGACGGGCAGCAGGGGCAGGGCCAGCAGGGCCAGAACCCCTCGGACCAGTCCGGCCAGGGCCAGCAGGGCGACGCCGGCACGCCGGGGCTGCCGCAGCAGGGCGGGCAGGCGGGCCAGCCGGGGCAGGACGGGCAACCGGGGCAAAGCCTTGCCGATCGCCAGCGCGCCTTGCGCCAGCAGCTTGAGCGGCAAAGCCGGCAGAGCCTGCCGGGCGATGGCACCGAACAGGGCCGCGCCGCGCGCGATGCGCTGAACCGCGCGGGCCGGGCGATGGATCAGGCCGAACAGGCGCTGCGCAACAAGGATATGAACGGCGCGCTCGACCGGCAGGCCGAGGCGATGGATGCGCTGCGTGAAGGCCTGCACGGCATGGAGCAGGCGATGAACCAGCAGCCGCAGCGCAATGCGGGCAGTTTGGGGCAGTCCGATGGCCCGACCGGCCAGCGCGGGCAGAGCGATCCGCTGGGCCGTCAGTTGGGGCAGGCGGGGTCGGTCGGGACCGACCGCAACATGCTGGGCAGCGAAGATGTCTATCGCCGGGCGCGCGAGATCCTGGACGAGATCCGCCGCCGTTCGGGCGACCAGAGCCGCCCGGAGCCGGAGCGCGACTACCTCAAGCGGCTCTTGAACCTGTTCTAGAGGGTGCGGCCCCGAAACCGGGCCGCGAGGCTCAGGCCTTGCTGCCGTTGATCATCCGCACCGCCGCCTGCAAGCCGTCATTCAGCCAGCCGCGCAGCACATCCACCGAGGCCACATAGCTTTGCACCATCCCGGCATAGGCCGGCGCGCGCGCCTCGATCGTGGGCGCCATGGTATAGACCGCCAGCAGGGCGGCCGCGACCAGCAGCACGAGGCTGAAGCCGAGGCGGAAGCCGCGCCGGTGTTCGACCGGCGAGGACAGCGGCGAGATCGCCCCGGGAGTGCGCCCGCGTTCCGAGGTGGCGCGCAGGGTCGAGTTGATCTCTTCGATATCGGGCAAGAGGTCGCGCCGCGCGGCCTTGCTGTTTGCCGCCGCCGCCTGATCGTCCTCATCCTCGAAAGCGCGCATCTGCTCGAGGTAGGAGGTTCCGCTGGCCGGTTCCGGCGCGGTGCGGACAGGCGCGGGGGTGAGCCCGAGGTCGGGCTGGGTCTCGATCGAGGCCCGCTCTGCCAGACGGGCGCGGGATTCGCGCTCGGCTTCCTCGCGCAGCACGGATTGCACGGAATCGTCCATCATCGGGCGGTGCGGCGTGAACATCGGCGGCGGCGCGTCGATGTCTTCCTCCTCGTCGTCGTAGGAAACCGCGTCATGGCTCGGCGGCGGCATGGCGATCACGCCCGGTGCCGCCTCGGCGGACGCGGGCATCGGGTTTGCGGCGGGGTCCCTGACGGGATCCGCGATGTCTTCCGCGCCGTCTTCCGCGAGGGGTTCTGCCATGGGTTCGGTGGCGGGGTCCGGGATCTGCTCTGCAGTTGGCGCTGTCGTTGGCTCTGTGGCCGGTTCGGCCAGGGTTCCTGCCTCAGGTTCGGCGACCGGCTCGGCCATGGGCTCTTCCTCGGCCATGACCTCGGGTTCTGGCTCCGGTTCCGGCGCGCGTTGCGGTTCTCGCGTCGGTTCGGGGTGGGCTTCCGGCGCGGGCTCTTCGTCGACCTCGACGAAGGGCGCCGCGCGTTGCGGCGCCTGCACTTCGGTATCGGCGAAGATGCGGGCCTCGTCTTCCAGCTCTTCCTCTGCCAGATACGGCATCTGGAACCAAGCGTTACCGCAGTTGGAACACTGAACGTCACGACCACCGTCAGGGATCGCGCGGTCGTCTACCTCGTATTGCGCATCGCAATTCGGACAAGTCAGCCGCATGTGTCTCTTACCCCAAGTCGACGCTTTACGCCTGCGCCAACCAATTATTCCTTCTGTTCTAGCAAGATGATGGTGTTTCTCCAAGCGTTTGTGGCAATGGCTTGCGTTCCGGGCCCGCGTAAGATTGAAACAATTCGCACACTGGGCGAAACTGCAACAGTGAAGATTCGGAGTTCAGCGTGATCGAGTTCCAGAACGTCGCCTACAGCTACGGCGGGGGCGAGCTTTTGTCGGACATCACACTCCGGCTGGCACCGGGGTCCTTCCACTTCCTCACCGGGCCCTCGGGCGCGGGCAAATCGACATTCCTGAAGCTTTGCTACGGCGAGCTGCACCCGACCGCGGGCCGCGTCACGCTGGATGAGCGCGATCTGCGCGGGCTGTCGCGCGATGAGGTGGCCCGGATGCGGCGCCGGATCGGCGTGGTGCATCAGGATTGCCAGTTCCTCGACCATCTGCCGCTGGTGGAAAATGTGGCCCTGCCGCTGACCGCCGCCGGGCGCGACGTGCCGCAGCGCGATCTGACCGATCTGCTCGGCTGGGTCGGGCTGGCGCCCCTGGCCGACCATCTGCCGCCCTCGCTCTCGGGCGGCGAGCGGCAGCGCGCGGCGCTGGCCCGCGCGGTGATCATGTCACCCGACGTGATCCTGGCGGATGAACCCACCGGCAATCTGGATTGGGAGATGTCGCTGCGCCTGCTGACGCTGCTGGTCGAGTTGAACAAGATGGGCAAGTCGATCCTGATCGCCACGCATGACCTGAACCTGATCCGCAGCGCCAAGGCGCAGGTCGCGGCGCGCGTGCTGCGGATCCGTGACCGGCGGCTGCAACTCGCGGGGTCGGACCTGTGACCTTTCTGAGCACCCTCAGCACGCTTGCCACCGGCGATGTCACCGCCGACCGTGTCGTGCCGCCGAGTGGCACGACCGCGCGGCTGACCGGGTTCACGCGCCGGCGCGATGGCCTTTCTTGCCGTCTTCGCGCTGGCGCTGTCGCTCGCCTCGGGGCGGCTGGCAGAGCGCTGGTCGGCGGCCCTGTCGCAGAGCGCCACGATCCGGATCTCGGCGCCCGCCGATCAGATGGCGGCGCAGACCGACAAGGTGCTGGCGATCCTGAAGACCACGCCGGGGGTGGACAGCGCGCGCGCCCTGTCGGACGAGGAACAGCGCAAGCTGCTGGAGCCCTGGTTCGGCCCCGACCTGCCGCTCGACGCGCTGCCGGTGCCGCGGCTGATCGACATCCACGAAACCGCTGCGGGGTTTGATGCCGAGGGCCTGCGCAACCGGCTGCTGGCCGAGGCGCCGGGCGCGGTTCTGGACGATCACAGCCGCTGGCGCCGCCCGCTGGTGCAGGCGGCGCATCGGCTGCGGCTGCTCGGGCTGGTCTCGATCCTGCTGATCGGCAGTGCCACGGCGGCGATGATCACGCTGGCGGCCAATGCGGCGCTGGCGGCCAATGCGCCGGTGATCCGGGTGCTGCGCCTGATCGGCGCGCGCGATGCCTATATCGCCCGCGCCTTCGTGCGCCGCTTTACCCTGCGCGCGCTGCTGGGCGCGGTGCTTGGCACCGCGCTCGGCATGCTGGCGGTGCTGCTGCTGCCCTCGGCGGGCGAGACCGGCGGGTTTCTGACCGGCCTCGGGTTTTCCGGTCTGGGCTGGGTCCTGCCGCTGACGATCCCGCCGCTCGCCGCCGTGGTGGCCTTTGCCGCCACACGGATGGCCGCGCTCCACACCCTCAGGAGGTTGATGTGATGCCGCTTGCGCTGCGCTGGGTGATGTCGCTGATCTTCATCGTGCAGATGTATGCGATGATGGCGATCATGGCGGTCTTCTTCACGCCCTGGGCGATGATCGACCGCGCCGGCGCCTTTGCCGCCGTGCACACCTATTGCCGCTGGGTGCGGTGGAGCGCGCGTGTCCTGGTCGGGCTGCGATCCGAAGTGCGCGGCACGGTGCCGACCGGCGAGGTGATCATCGCCGCCAAGCATCAGTCGTTCTTCGACATCATCATGATCGTCTCGGTCACGCCGCGGCCCAAGTTCATCATGAAGAAGGAACTGAAATGGGCCCCGATCCTGGGGTGGTACGCGCAGCGCATCGGCTGTGTGGCGGTCGATCGCGGCAAGCGCGGCCAGGCGATCACCCAGATGATGGAGGGGGTCAAGGCGGGCAGCACCCTGCCGGGGCAGCTGATCATCTATCCGCAGGGCACCCGGGTCGCGCCGGGGGTGGTGAAAAGCTACAAGGTCGGCACCGGGCTGCTCTATGACCAGCTCGGCCAGACCTGCGTGCCGGCCGCGACCAATGTGGGCGTGTTCTGGCCGCGCAAGGGCATCCTGCGCAAGCCCGGCCTCGCCGTCGTCGAATTCCTGCCGGAGATCGCGCCGGGTCAGCCGGTCGGGGTGTTCATGGCCGAACTGGAGCGGACCGTCGAGGCCGCCTCGACCCGGCTGATGGCCGAGGCCGGGTTTGTCGCGGGCTGAGCGCCCGTTTTGATCTTTGGCCCTGTCCCGGAACCGTGTTGGTCCGCTTCAGCGGGACGAACCTGCCGTCCCGTGTAGGATTTTGAGTGTCCGCCTTTGTTCCAGTGGCTATGTTCAACGGATCACCGCGTAATCGTCTCTGCGGCGCCGGTCAGAAGGCAGGAACACAGTATGGCCCAATCCTTTGACCGCCTCGTGGAGCGGCAAATCCAGAAGGCCCTCGCAGAGGGCAAGCTGCGCGGCCTTGAAGGCGAGGGGAAGCCGCTGCCCGACCGCTCCGGCGAGGCTTTCATTGACATGGCGACAGCAGTGGCGGCCCGCATAATGGCCGAGGCAGGCGCATTGCCCGAGGAATTCAAAATCAAGAAGCTGCTGGAAGCAGCCAAGCAGAGCTACAGGGAAGCAGAGAGCGACGAGGCCAAACACGTTGCGATGGCCCTGATCGCCGACCTCCAGCAACGTTACAACATAGCCGTGGAGGCAAGGCGGCGGTTCATGGGGTCTTAGCCCGAAGTGGCCACTCGTCTGCCGCGCAGCAGACGACTGCAATAGGCTCAAAGCGGGCCAACGCAGTTTCGAGACATAGCCGTTATCTTTGGCCTTTGGCGTAACAGAGGGCCGTGCCCTTGCAAGGGGGAGGGAGGGCGCGGCATGGCGGGCTTCGCCCGTGAGTCCGGGGCAAGGGCGGCGCGCTGTGGGCGAAAAAACGGCCCTTTGAAATTTTCCCGCCGCGCCGCGATACTGGCTGCACCAGACCCGGACGGGAGCCCATGATGCACTTCCTTGACAGTGAAGACGACCTCGCCGCGCTGTACGGCACCCCGGCGAGTCCGGCGTTGCGGAAGGTGGCGCGCCACATCACCCCGGCCTATCGGCGCTGGATCGAGGCCTCGCGCTTCTGCATCCTGTCCACGGTCGGGCCGGAAGGCACCGATGCCAGCCCGCGCGGCGATGATGGCCCGGTGGTGCGCGAGATCGACCCGGGCCGGCTTGCCCTGCCGGACTGGCGCGGCAACGAGCGGATCGATTCCTTGCGCAACATCGTCCGCGACCCGCGCGTTTCGCTGATGTTCATGGTCCCGGGGGCGAATAACGTGATCCGGATCAATGGCCGGGCCCGGGTCACCGCCGACCCGGCGCTGCGCGACAGTTTCGCGCGCGATGGCAAGGTGCCGCGCGTGGTGATCGTGATCGAGGTGGCCGAGGTCTACAGCCAATGCGCCCGCGCCCTGATCCGCGCCCGGCTCTGGACGGCGGGTGACGACTCGAAGGGCCTGCCCACGGCGGGCGATATCCTGCGCGACGCGACCGATGGCGCTTTCGACGGTGCCGCCTATGACGCTGCATGGCCCAGCCGCGCCGCGAACAGCATGTGGTAGGCCCGACCTCAGGCGCGCAGGGATTCGCGCCGGTCACCAGCGACCAGCCGCGTCTCGGGGCCCTGGACGACCATCCGCGCGGTCTGCGCGAAGGGCGCGGCGCAGAGCGGCAGATCGGGGAACAGGGTCAGCAGCTCTTGCCGCGCCTCGGGCGAGAGGCCCTGCAACGACAGGGCTGACGGAAAGAAGCTTTCGGTCTCGACACCCTCTGCGCGCACGATCTGGTGGCCGTCGAACAGAAAATGGACATAGGTCACCGGCTGTTCCGGCTCTGCCAGATGCACCGAGAGAGCGTTCACAAAGCGATGGGCAGGGATCAGGATCTCTTGCGCGCCGAACAGAAGTTCACATTGCTGCCCGGCCCGAAGGATCCGATGTTGCGGCGAGACCGCGAGCCGGCGTCGTGGCAACCCCGCACCCAGCGCGCCGGGCTCGAACACCACCGGGCGCAGCCTTGGGTTGGCGCGCAACTCTGCCCGGCCGACCCGGCGCTGCCCGATCCAGCGCAGCGGCATCGGCCCGTTGTCCTCGGTGCAGACCAGATCGCCGGGCGCCAGCGCCTCGACCGCGCGCGGCCCCGTGGGCGTGTCGATCGCCGTGCCCGCCGTGAAGCAGACAAGGATCGAGATATTGTCGACGATCGCGCCCAGACTGTCATCCGGGCCGAGTTCCACGAAGGCCACCGCATATTGCCCGGCCTCCGGAAAGGTCACATCCATCGACATCGGTGTCAGGGAATTCCCGGTCGGATAGAAATCCTGCATGGCGATCGGGGTCTGGTTTGCATCGACGATGTAAACCCGGAACCCCTCCAGCCCGGCATTCGGGTTCGACTCGGTGCGCAGGGCGGCGTCGAAGGTCAGCCTGGTCTCCAGCCGCCCGGCGATGTTGAAGGCCTGCGCCAGCAGCGTGGTCTGCCCGGCGTTGCCATCCAGTTCAGAGACGGGGTTGAGGGATCCATCCTTCAGGTAAACGCCCTGAAGGCCGATCTCGATATCATTGCCGATCCAGTTGGCGCCGCACTGGTCGAAGGTTCCGTTCAGGATGATGTTCTTGATCAGCGGCATGGAGGCTGCTCCGGCAGGCAGGGGATGATCCCCGGCCTACCGCGCAAAGGGTAAAGACCCGCTTGCCGCCCGGCGCGAATCTGCGCCGCATTTTACCGAGTCCCGGGCGCCGTCAGGCCGCCAGACCCTTGCTGCCCATGTCGAGGTATTTCTGCCGCCGATCCTTGATCAGCGCGTCGGGTTTCTTGCCCGACAGATCCTTCAGCATCGCGGTGATCGCGCCGCCCACGGCCTCGATCGCGTCGCGCGGGCCGCGCTGGGCGCCGCCGGTGGGTTCCTTCACGATGCGGTCGATCACGCCCAGCTTGTGCAGGTCCTGCGCGGTCAGGCGCAGCGCCTCGGCGGCTTCGCGCATCTTCTCGGAATCCTTCCACAGGATCGAGGCACAGCCCTCGGGCGAGATCACCGAATAGACCGAATGTTCCAGCATCGCGACCCGGTTCGCCGTCGCGAAGGCCACCGCCCCGCCCGATCCGCCTTCGCCGATGATGACCGAGATCAGCGGCACGCCGACCTCGAGACATTTCTGGGTCGAGCGGGCAATCGCCTCGGATTGGCCGCGTTCTTCCGCGCCCTTGCCGGGATAGGCGCCGGGCGTGTCGACCAGCGTGATCACCGGCAGATGGAAGCGATGCGCCAGATCCATCAGGCGGATCGCCTTGCGATAGCCCTCGGGGCGGGCCATGCCGAAGTTATGTTCGAGCCGTGATTTGGTGTCATTGCCCTTTTCGTGGCCGATCACCACCACCGGGGCATCGTTGAAACGGGCCAGCCCGCCCATCACCGCATGGTCATCGGCAAAGTTCCGATCGCCCGCCAGCGGCATGTAATCGGTGAACAGCGCGTCGATGTAATTGCGGCAATGCGGCCGGTCCGGATGCCGGGCCACAAGGCATTTCTGCCAGGGCGAGAGGCCCTTGTAGAGGTCCTTGAGCAGCGTTTCGGCCTTCTTGTCGAGCGCTGCCGCTTCCTTCTCGATATCCATCGACGTGTTCTTGCGCGCCATCGCGCGCAGCTCTTCCGCCTTGCCCTCGATCTCGGCAAGGGGCTTTTCAAACTCGAGATAGATCATCGCGCACTCCGCTCAGGTCGGGCCGAGTATATGGTCGGACGGGCCGGGAAATGCAACTCGGATGCGGCCGCGGTGGGGGCGCCCGGGTTTTCCGTGAGGCTTTGCCCGGTGCGCCAGGGCGATGCCTTGGCGCGGATCCGATGCCGAGCCCTGAAATGCGGACGCGCCCCGACATCGGCCAGGGCGCGTCGTCCCCCATATGTGTCCGGCGCGGCCTCCTCTCCGCCCCGGACGGGGATTTCAAAACTGCTGCATTTGGCAGCAAAGCTTGGGGAATTTTGCTATTTCCTGCGGCGTTCTGTCAACCGTTTCTTCATAAAACTGTGATGATTCAATCCTTGCGGGCAGTGAAGAGATTCAGCCGCGCAGGGATGCGGATGCCGTCGGGCACGATGAAGCTGGCGTAGGCGTCGCGCATCTCGTCCAGCACCGCATCGACATCCGCCTGTGGCACTGCGCGCTCGCGTCGCATCCGGCTGAGCGGGCCCAGATGCTCGGCCAGTTCCATCGCGCCGGGCAGGCCGCCCGGATGGTGCAGGTCGCATTCGACGCTCTGTCCGGCGCAGTCGCTCAGGCCCGCCGCCTGCAGCATCGCCACGACGTCGGCGGTCTCGGCAAAGCGGAACGGGCCCGGGGCGTCCGGGGCTGTCTGCGGCAGCGGCCCGAGCCGCGCCTGGGTGATCCGGCCGTTGATCGCGAACCAGGGGTTGTCCCTGGCTGCCGCCCAGCAGACGAAGGTGATCCGCCCGCCGGGGCGCAGGGCGCGGGCGATATTGCGGAAGGCGGCGGTCGAATCGTCGAAGAACATCACCCCGAACCGCGACATCGCCAGATCGAAATGGTCCGGTGCGAAAGGATGGGTCTGGGCATCGGCCAGAATGAAATGCGCGCGGCTGCTTTCGGCCTTGGCCCGCTCGGTGGCGCGGGCCAGCATCGGGGCGGAAATATCGGCCCCCAGCGCCTGCCCGTTTTCGCCCGTGGCCTCCTGGGCGGCCAGGGTCGTGGCCCCGGCGCCGCAGCCGATATCGAGCACCCGTTCCCCGAGGCCGGGCGCGGCGCGGTCGAGCAACAGCGCCGAGACCTCGCTGAACAGCCGGTCGAGTTCGGACTGGTGATCGGTCCAGACCCGGCCCACATCACTGTTCCAGTAGTCTCTTTCGGTCTGTCCCATCTTTGTACCCCCGCGCTGGCGCCGCTGTGGCAGACTAGCACCGAGCGGCCGATTCCCATCCAGGATTGAAAGCCGCAGCCCTCAGTTGCCCGCGATCATCTCGGATTGCCGCACGATCACCTCGGCCTGCTTGATGCTGGCGATATCCACCAGACGGCCCTTATAGACGGTGGCGCCTTCGCCGCGCGCCTTGGCCTGATCCATCGCGGCGAGAATCTCGCGCGCTTCGGCGACGGCGCTGTCGGAGGGGGTGAAGACCTCATTCGCCAGGGCGATCTGCGAGGGGTGGATCGCCCATTTGCCGACCATGCCAAGCGTGGCAGAGCGGCGCGCCTGGGCGCGGAAGCCCTCGGCATCCGAGAAGTCGCCGAAGGGGCCGTCGACCGGCAGGATGCCATGCGTCCGGCAGGCCGCGACGATCGCCGCCTGCGCCCAGTGCCAGGGGTCGGGCCAGTGCTTCGCGCCCTCATGCAGCATGTAGTAGTTTTCCTGGGTGCCGCCGATGCCGGTGGTCTGCATCCCCATGCTGGCGGCGAAATCGGCGGCGCCCAGGCTCATCGCCTGCAGGCGCGGCGAGGCGGCGGCGATCTCCTCGACATGGCTGATGCCGGCGGCGGATTCGATGATCACCTCAAAGCCGATCGGCTTGGTGCGGCCCATCGCGCGCTCGACCGCCGTGACCAGCGCGTCAACCGCGTAAAGGTCGGCGGCGCAGCCGACCTTGGGGATCATGATCAGGTCGAGCCTTTCGCCGCCAAGCTCCAAGAGGTCGACCACATCGCGGTACCACCAGGGCGTGTCGAGCCCGTTGATCCGCACGCTGACCACCTTGTTGCCCCAGTCGACATCGCGGGTCGCGGCGACGACATTGGCGCGCGCCGTGGCCTTGTCGCCCGGTGCCACCGAATCCTCGAGGTCGATGTTGACGACATCCGCAGCACTGCCGGCCATCTTCGCGAAGAGCGCCGGGCGTGATCCCGGGCCGAACAGCTGGCAGCGGTTCGGACGGGCGGGCGGGGCGGGCTGGAGGCGGAAGCTCATGGGGCATCTCAGACATGAAATTGCGTTATCGGTCGATGCTTGGTTAGAATATTGCGCGCCGATCTTCAAGCGATCTTTTTGCACCGCAGCATTCCGCGCCGCGCTGCGGCCGGCCCCCCTTTCGTCACGTCCCCCCTTGCGCCATGCTGCCCGGAAGCCAGAGCGCAGGAGGCCGCATGTCCATCATCACCACGCCCGAGACCTTTCGACTGGCGCAGCCCTTCACCCTGTCGCGCGGCAGCCGGACCGAGGCGCGGGTGCTGACCGTCACCCTGACCCGTGACGGCGTCACCGGGCGCGGCGAATGCGTGCCCTATGCGCGGTATGGCGAAAGCCTCGACTCGGTGGCGGCGCAGATCGCGTCGGTGCCCGAGGATGTGACGCGGGTCGCGCTGCAGCGGCTGTTGCCGCCGGGGGCGGCGCGCAATGCGCTCGATTGTGCGCTCTGGGACCGGCGTGCCAAGGCGGCGGGGATGCGGGTCTGGGATATGGCGGGGCTGCCGGTGCCGGGGCCGATGCTGACCGCCTTCACCCTGTCGCTCGACGATCCCGACCGGATGCGGGCCGAGGCGGCGAAACATGCGCATCGGCCGCTGTTGAAGATCAAGCTCGGCACGCCGGACGACATGCACCGGCTTGCCGCGGTGCGCGCGGGCGCCCCCAAGGCGCGCATCATCGTCGATGCGAATGAGGGCTGGACGGTGGATATCTACCTCGACCTCGTGCCGCATCTGGAACGGCTTGGCGTGGCGCTGGTGGAACAGCCGCTGCCCGCCGGGGCGGATGAGATGCTGGCCGAGATCGCCCGCCCGATCCCGGTCTGCGCCGATGAAAGCTGCCATGACCGCGCCAGTCTCGCCGATCTGGCGGGCAAGTATGACATGGTGAACATCAAGCTCGACAAGGCCGGCGGGCTGACCGAGGCGCTGGCGCTGCGCGATGTGGCGCGCGCGCAGGGCTATGGTGTGATGGTCGGCTGCATGGTCGGATCCTCGCTGGCGATGGCCCCGGCGGTGCTTTTGGCGCAGGGCGCGGATTACGTCGATCTGGATGGCCCCTTGCTGCTGGCCGAGGATCGGGCGCATCCGCTGCGCTATGACGACGCCGGGGTGCATCCGCCGGACGCGGCGCTTTGGGGGTAGCGGCGGTGCCTCTCGCCCCCGGCCCGATGCGATCGGGCGATGCCCGGTGTTGGGCGGTTGGGGGGCGCGCGCGGGTGGCGGGAGATCCCCGCTTTCGCGGGGATGACAGGCAAGGCGCTTTGCCACGGTTGCGCTGCGAACCCGCCCGATACGGCCGCGCCCGCAGCCCGGGCAGCGCCCGTCCCTCCGGCCCGATCCCTGCGGACCGCCCCGCGCGACGGCCCTTGACCTGCGGGCGCATTCGCGAGACGAGACTTGCAACGCGAAAAAGGAGTGCCCCATGACCCGCACCGTCTATGTCAACGGCGAGTATCTTCCCGAGGATCAGGCCAAGGTCTCGATCTTCGACCGTGGTTTCCTGATGGCCGATGCGGTCTATGAGGTGACCTCGGTGCTCGACGGCAAGCTGCTCGATTTCCCCGGTCACGCGGCCCGGCTGGCGCGCTCGCTGGGCGAGCTCGAGATGGCCGCGCCGATCACGACAGAGGCGCTCCTGGCGGTGCACCGCGAGCTGATCGCCCGCAACGGGCTGGTCGAGGGCGGGATCTATCTGCAGATCACCCGTGGCAACGCCGGTGACCGCGACTTCATCTTCCCGAAGGCCGACACGCCCTGCACGGTGGTGCTGTTCACCCAGGCCAAACCGGGGCTGGAAGACAATCCGCAGGCCAAAACCGGGATCAAGGTCATCACCATCGACGATCTGCGCTGGGACCGGCGCGACATCAAGACGGTGCAGCTGCTCTACCCCTCGATGGGCAAGATGATGGCCAAGAAGGCCGGCGTCGACGATGCCTGGATGGTCGAGGATGGCTTCGTGACCGAGGGCACCTCGAACAACGCCCATATCGTCAAGGGCGGCAAGATCATCACCCGCAACCTTGGCCCCGAGATCCTGCACGGCATCACCCGCGCCGCCGTCCTGCGCTTTGCCCGCGAGGCGCAGATGGAGGTCGAGGAACGCCCCTTCACCGTGGCCGAGGCCAAGGCGGCGGATGAGGCCTTCATCACCTCGGCCTCGGCCTTCGTGATGCCGGTGGTCGACATCGACGGCGTGGCGGTGGGCGATGGCAAACCGGGCCGCGTGGCGACCCGGCTGCGCGAGATCTATCTGGACGAGAGCCGCAAGACCGCGATCTGAAGCGGGCGGTGGTGGCGGGGTGAGCCCCGCCCTGCCGGGGCGATCAACCGTGGGCCGCGCATCGCCCGAGGGCGGGGGGCGCTGCCCCCCGCACCCCCCGGGATATTTCCGGGCAGAAAATGAGCGCGCGGTGAGTTCAGTCTGCCGGCTCGCCGCCCATATGGGCCCAGAAATCGTCCTTGACGTTGCGGTGCGGGAACGGCGTGTCGGGCACCGGCACCTTCAGGAAGGCGCAGAGCGGGCCCCAGCCCTCGGCGACGTCGAAGACCAGCAGGCGCTCGGGCGGAATCGCGGCGCGGACATCCGCCTCGCGCTTGTGATAGGCGGCCAGCGCGGTGTCGCGATCCGGGGTCATGGTGCCGAAGGTGTCGCGCCCGATGAACCCCTTGGCGGCTTCCATCATGCCGCGGATATGCGGCGGCATCGGCAGGGTCGGGTAGACCCGCATCAGCTTGCCGATCGTGGTCGAAAAGCTTTTCCACCAGGACTCGTCGGGCCGCTTGCTGTGGATCACCTTCGCCTTCGGATAGAGCTGGGCCAGCTCGCGCCAGACATGGCAGCCGGGCCAGTCGACCTGGGCCTCGTAGCCCTCGAACACCTGTTTCAGGTCGACCGGCTTGCCCGCCGCGATGGCCTGCCAATGGGCCACCTGTTCGGGATGGGCGAAGACCTCTTCCATATGGTGGCAGGGCGTGAAGCCCAGAGTTTCGAGCGCCTCTTTCAAAGAGCGCGTTCCGGTCCGGCCAAAGCCGGATCCAATGACCGATAGTGACATTCTTCCCCCTGACGGCGCGGCGCGGAACGGGCGTTCTTCATGCCATGCAGATCGAGGATGATCGTGGTGGTCGCGTCAGGCAAGGAATTTCCGGCGCTCAGGCGGCGCTTTGCACCAGATGCAGGGTGACGGCGGCGTAGAAGACCAGCGTGGCGGTCAGCACGAAGCCGTGCCAGATCGTCTTGTGGAAGGGCAGCTTCTCGACCAGGTAGAAGCCCACGCCGGCGGTATAGATCACCCCGCCGGCAAGGATCAGGTGCAGGACGCCGGGCGACAGGGTTTCGGTGAAGCGCCCGCCTGCGGCGAGGCCGACCCAGCCCATCCCGAGGTAGAGCGCCAGCGCCAGCCATTTCAGCCGCGAGGGCGAGAAGATCTTGAGCCCGACCCCGGCCAGCGCCGCGCCCCAGATCGCCGGCAGCAGCGCGCCGGCATGGGCGCCGGGCAGCAGGATGAAGGGCGTATAGGTGCCGGCGATCTTGGTATAGATCGCGGAATGGTCGAGGCGGCGGAAGATCCAGGTCAGCCGGTGTGGCGCCGTGGTGTTGTAGAGCGCCGAGAAGCCGATCATCGCCACCAGCGTGGCCCCATAGACCGAGACCGCGATCAGCGCGGTGCGCCCGGCCTGCAGATGCACGGCGAGGCCGATCAGCACCGGCGCCGCGATCAGCACGGTGACGAGCCCGATCAGATGCACCGCCGCATCGCTGCGCCGCTCGGCCCTTGAGTAGGTGTCACGCGCCATGTCCATGCCTGTCAGACTAGCAGACCCGGGGCCCGGCGCGCCATGAACGCCGCGTCACCATCGCGTCACTCGCCGGGTTTGCCCACATTATCGGCGAATGCCTGCTGAAAGGCGGCCTGTTTGGTCGCATCGGCAGGGGCCTGCTGCGCCTGCCACGTGGCATAGGGCATGCCATAGAAGATCTCGCGCGCCGCCTCCTTGGTCATCTCGATGCCGCGCGCCTCGGCGGCTTCCTGATACCAGCGTGACAGGCAGTTGCGGCAGAACCCCGCGAGGGTCATCAGGTCGATGTTGGCGACATCGGGGCGCTTGTCCATCAGATGCTCGCGCAGCGCACGGAAGGCTGCGGCCTCAAGCTCGGTCCGGGTCTGGTCGTCCATGATGGCTCCTCTCGTTCAGATCAGCCCGCAGGCGCGGGCGCCGTCGATCAGGCTCTCGGCCAGATGATGCGCGTCCCGCCCGGCTGCGGGCAGCATGTCTGGTATCTGGACAACCACCATGCCCGCTGCAAGGGCCGCGGCGACGCCGGTGTCGCTATCTTCGAAGGCGACGCAGCGCTCCGGCGCCACGCCGAGCCGTTCGGCGGCAGCGAGATAGACATCGGCGGCGGGCTTGGGCCGCGCCACGCTGTCAAAGCCCACCACATGGGCGGCCTCAAACCAGGGCGAGAGGCCGGCCTGCTGCACCTTCTCGCGCGCCCGCGCAGTCCCGGTATTGGTGGCCACCGCCCGCGGCAGCCCGCGCGCGGCGAGCATCGGCAGCAGCGCATCGACCCCTGGCATCAGCGGAATGCCGGAGGCCATCTCGGCCTTGGCGCGCTCGCGCCAGGCGGCGTCGAAACGGGCCCGGTCGATCTCGGTGCCGAGATGCGCGCAGAGCCTGCGGTGGCCCTCATTCACGTCGATGCCGACCAGCGAGATCATGAACTCATGGCTGACGTCATGGCCCCAGTCCTGCAGGATCTGCAGCCCGGCCGCGATCACCGGGCGTTCGGTGTCGATCAGCGTGCCGTCGAGATCGAAGATCGCTGCTGCATAGTCCACCATCTAACGCTCCACATCCGCCAGCGCGGCCTTCAGAAGCGGCGCCAGCTGCGCCGCCCAGTCCTGCTGTTCCGCTGCGGTCCCGATCAGATCGTTGCGCAGCTCGATCAGCGTGTTGTGCCGCCCCTCGCGCAGCGCGTGGCGATCGATCGCATCGCCGGGCAGATGGCCGAGATAGGGCTCATTGTCGCCGACACACCAGCGGCCCTCGGTCACCAGCCGCGCGATCAGGGCGCGCGACAGGCGGCTGTCGAGATGCGAATGCAGCACGCCGATATGCCAGGGCCGCGGCGCGCGGCCGCGCAGGCAGGGGGTGAAGCTGTGCACCGCCAGAATGACGGTATCGGGCCGCCGCGCCGCCAGATCTGCCAAAGCGCGCGTGATAGGGGCGGTGCAGCGCATCGAGCCGCCGTTCGACCTCGGCCGCAGGGATGCCGCGGTTGGCCGGAATGATGGTGCCGTCATAAAGCTGCATCACCAGCGTCGGGTCATCCTCGCCGCGGTTCGGGTCGATCACCAGGCGCGAGAAATCGGTCAGGATCGCGGGGGCGCCCAGCACCGCGGCCAGCGCCCGGGTCAGGCCAGCGGCGCCGACGTCATAGGCGATGTGGCGGGCCATATCCGCGGCCGCGATGCCCAGATCGCCGCCAGTCACCCAGTCCGGCACCCGGTTGGTGGCATGATCGCAGGTCACCAGCCAGCGGGTGTCCTGCGTGCCTTGCCGATGATTTCGTAAGGCGTCTGTCGTCATGTCGGCGTCACCTGTTCGTGCATCCGCTTCCTTTAGACAGCTGCGGCAGAAAGCGCCAGTTGCCCGCGCTGCGCGGAATTCGGCCATAGAGGGCGCGGCCCACCGACGACACATGACCCTGACACAAGGACCAAGGCAGATGAGACGCCTTCGGAATGTGAAGATCGTGGCCACGCTCGGCCCCGCTTCCAACGATTACGACACCATCCGCGCGCTGTTCGAGGCCGGCGCTGACGTGTTCCGCCTGAACATGAGCCACGGCACGCATGACGACATCGCGGCGCGCCACGCCATCATCCGCAAGGTCGAGGCCGATACCGGCCGCCCGATCGCCATCCTGGCCGACCTGCAGGGCCCGAAGCTGCGCGTCGGCATCTTTGCCGATGGCCCGAGGCGAGATGCTGGTCGAAGGTGCCGCCTTCCGCATGGACCTGTCGACCGACGCCCGGGCGACTGCGACCGCGTGCAACTGCCGCACCCCGAGATTTTCGCGGCGCTGGAGCCCGGCGCCTCGCTGCTGGTCAACGACGGCAAGATCCGCCTGAAGGTCGACGACTGCGGCAAGGATTTCGCCGATTGCACCGTCGACGGTCGGCGGCACGATCTCCAACCGCAAGGGCGTGAACGTGCCCGACGTGGTGCTGCCGCTGGCCGCGCTGTCCGACAAGGACCGCAACGATCTGGAATTTGCCTGCGAAATGGGGGTCGACTGGCTGGCCCTGTCCTTCGTGCAGCGCCCCGAAGACGTGATCGAGGCGCGCGACCTGGCCCGTGGCCGCGCCGCGATCCTGTCCAAGATCGAAAAGCCGGCCGCCGTGAAGGCCTATGACGCGATCCTGCGGTCTCGGACGGCATCATGGTCGCCCGCGGCGATCTTGGGCGTCGAACTGCCGGTCCATGCCGTGCCGCCGATCCAGAAGCGACTGGTGCGCGGTGCCCGCGCCGCCGCCAAGCCGGTGATCGTGGCGACCCAGATGCTCGAATCGATGATCGAGAGCGCCGGTGCCGACCCGCGCCGAGGTCTCCGACGTCGCGACCGCGATCTATGAGGGCGCCGACGCGGTCATGCTGTCGGCCGAATCCGCGGCCGGGCAAATATCCGATCGAAGCGGTGACGACGATGAACAACGTCGCCATCTCGGTCGAAAAGCGACCCGACCTACCGCGAGGTCATCGAAAGCAGCCGCGTCGGTGCCAGCGCGAGACCGTCGCCGACGGCATCGTGGCGGCGGCGCGCGAAATTGCCGAGACGACCAACATCAAGGCGATCTGCTGCTTCTCGCCAGTCCGGCACCACCGCCTCGCTGGTGGCGCGCGAACGCCCGCGCGTGCCGATCATCGCGCTGACGCCGCTGATGGCCACCGCGCGCCGCATGTGCCTGACCTGGGGCCTGCACTGCGCGATCTGACCGAGCCGCAGGAGCGCTTCAAGGGCGCGGTGATCGCCGCCGTCCGTGCGGCCCGCGACGACGGCTTTGCCCAGGTCGAGGATCATGATCGTGCGTGACCGCCGGCGTGCCCTTCAACGTGCAGGCACGACCAACATCCTGCGCGTCGCCCCCTGCGACGAAAGGTTGATTTATCGCTCCGATCCCGAAGTAACGCTCTGCTCGATAGGCACCGTCGGGGGAATGTCGTATGTTCAGCGACCTGATGCTTCGTCGTCGGGGATACTCGCGCATCGGACTCTGCCATCGTCTCGGCCCTGTTCGGCGATGTCGGACGCCGCCCGCCATGGGCGGCGATCGTCATCGTCTGGCGGTGGCGATCGGCGCGATTGCGCCTATGCCGGGTGACCAGCCCGGTCGGCTACTCCGTCGCCGGCATCGCCGCAGGCCTTCGTGCGACGTCGGTCGGGCCGACTTCGTCCGCTAGAGGCGAACTTTCACCTTGCCAGACGGCCCGACCGCCCCTATACGGCGCACTTCGATACCCGCGCGTCCGGCCGATGTGGCATGCCGAGTTGCGCGTTAACCACTCGAACGAGGAGATGGAAATGCCCAAGATGAAGACCAAGTCGGGCGCGAAGAAGCGCTTCTCGATGACCGCCACCGGCCAGGTGAAGGCCGGCCCGGCCGGCAAACGCCACGGCATGATCAAGCGCACGACCAAATTCATTCGCGACGCGCGCGGCACGATGATCCTGTCGAATCGCGATGCCAAGATCGTCAAGAAATACATGCCCTACGACCGCTGAGGAGATTGAACCATGTCACGCGTTAAATCCGGTAAGGTCACCCACGCCCGTCACAAGAAGGTGCTCGACGCTGCCAAGGGCTATTACGGCCGCCGCAGCCGCAACTTCCGCACCGCGACGCAGGCCGTCGACAAGGCCAACCAGTATGCCACCCGCGACCGCAAGGCCCGCAAGCGCAACTTCCGCGCGCTGTGGATCCAGCGGATCAACGCCGGCTGTCCGCGCGATCGACGCCGGCGATGACCTATTCGCGCTTCATCAATGCGTCTGACCGTGGCCGGGCATCGAAGTCGACCGCAAGGTTCTCGCCGATCTCGCCGTGCACGAGCCGGAAGCCTTTGCGGCGATCGTCGCCCAGGCCAAGGCCGCGCTGGCTGCCTGATCGCAAGATCTCGGCAAGGATCGGAAACCCCGCGCCTCAGGTGCGGGGTTTTTCGTATGGGCGCAACGGAGGGCCGCGCCCGGCCGGGGCGGGTGCTGCCCGGGCAGCTGGCGCTGCCGTATCGGGCTGGGGCATATCGTTCGGCCCGAGCAGAGGTGCCCTCAACCCGCCACCCCGCCCTTGCATTCACCCCGCAGCCTTTGTAGCACGTCCCCGCACCCCCGGAGGCCGGACATGGACGCCTTGGACGACCTGAAGACCAAATATCTCTCCGGCATCGCCGGCGCCTGCCGACGAGGCCGCGCTGGAAGACCTGCGCCTCGCCGCCCTTGGCAAGAAGGGCGAGATCAGCCTGAAGATGCGCGAACTGGGCCAGATGACGCCCGAGCAGCGCCAGACCGGCGGGCCCGGCGCTGAACGCGCTGAAGGATGAGATCGACACGCGCGCTGCGCGCGCAAGAAGGCGGCGCTTGGCGATGCCGCGCTGGATGAGCGGCTGCGCGCCGAATGGCTGGACGTGACCCTGCCGGGCCGCCCGCGCCGGCATGGGCACGATCCACCCGGTCAGCCAGGTGATGGAAGAACTGACCGCGATCTTCGCCGATATGGGCTTTGCCGTGGCCGAAGGCCCGCAGGTCGAAAGCGACTGGTACAACTTCGACGCGCTGAACATCCCGCCGGAACATCCCGCGCGGCAGGAGCATGACACCTTCTTCATGGCGCGGGCCGAGGGCGACAACCGCCCGCCGCATGTGCTGCGCACCCATACCTGCCCGGTGCAGATCCGCGCGATGACCGAGCAGGGCGCGCCGATCCGGGTGATCGCGCCCGGGCCGCGTCTATCGCATGGACATGGACCAGACCCATACGCCGATGTTCCATCAGGTCGAGGGGCTGGCGATCGACCGCGACATCTGTCGATGGCCAACCTGAAATGGGTGCTGGAAGAATTCTGCCGCGCCTTCTTCGAGGTCGATCATGTCGACCTGCGCTTCCGCGCCTCGCATTTCCCCTTCACCGAACCTTCGGCCGAGGTCGATATCCGCTGCTCCTGGGTCGGCGGGCAGCTGAAGATCGGCGAGGGCGACAGCTGGATGGAGATCCTCGGCTCCGGCATGGTGCACCCCAAGGTGCTGGCGGCGGCGGGTGTCGACCCGGCGCAATGGCAGGGCTTTGCCTTCGGCATGGGGATCGACCGGATCGCGATGCTGAAATACGGCATCCCCGACCTGCGCGCCTTCTTCGAAAGCGACCTGCGCTGGCTGCGCCACTATGGCTTTGCCGCGCTGGATGTGCCGAGCCTGCCGGGCGGGTTGAGCCGCTGAGGGACGGGTTTTCCCCTCAATGAGGCAGGGCCATCGCCCCGTCGGCCTTGGCCCGCCGGGGCCGCGCCCGCCCGGCGCAGCCTGATCCGCGGCGCCATCCTCCGCTCACACAAGCGTGCAGGCCCATCCTGCCCCTTCCGCCGGAGGCGCCAAGAGAGTATCACCCTGCGCGGAATGCGGGGCGAAACAGACCCCGCGCAGATCAAGGCATCAGGCAGAGCGATATGGATGTGATGGACGAAAAGCGATTGATCGGCCTGCTCGCCGATCAGGATGACGGTCAGGGCCTCGGCTTTTCGATGGTGCCGCTGGTCAGCACCAAGGACACCAGCGGCCCGCGGCCGCTGATCTATGACCGCAACACCCGCGCGGTGATCGGCAAGCTGAAATCCGCAGGCATGGTCGAGGAACGCGCCGTGGTGGGCGAGGTGGTCTATTACGCCCTCTCCGAGCGGGGCCGCCAGAAGGCCGAGCGGCGCCGCCCCTCGGGCCGCATCCTGCCGCAGGAAGACGGTGCGGCGGCGGTGACGATGTCGGCACCGGGCGGCTTCATGCTGACCTCTGTGGTGGTGCCTGCGGTGGTCGCGGTGCTGACCGTGGTGCTGCTGAAGGTTGTCGGTCTGTAAAGCCAGCGCCCGACATCACATCGGGCACGAAACGGGCACAAAGCTTACCTCGACTTTTTTGCACAGCAGCGGCGTTCGCTGATCAGGCGCGCACCCTCAGACCGGGATCGCGGTGGTCTTGAACACCGTGCGCAGGGCGAAGGAGGAATGCATCTGCGCCACTCCCGGCAGCCGGGCGAGGTGCTGGCGGTGGATCCGGGCGAAGTCTTCGGTATCCTGCGCCACCACTTTCAGCAGGTAATCCGCGGTTCCCGCCATCAGGTGGCATTCGAGGATATCGGGCACCCGCTTGACCTCGCGCTCAAACGCCTCCAGCACCTCATCCGCTTGACCTGACAGGGTTATTTCCACGAAGACCGTGGTCGGCCGGCCCATCTTGCGGGCGTCGAGCAGGGCCACGTAATCCTTGATATAGCCCGTCCGCTTCCAGCCGTTGCACACGGCGGTGGCAGGCGGAGGGCGACAGGTTCACCTGTTCGGACAGTTCGGCATTGGTGATCCGTCCGGTCTTCTGCAGGGCGGTCAGCATCCGGCGGTCCGTCGCGTCGAGTTCCATGTTTTCGCAGAATCCTTCGATGAAATGGCCCATCTGCGCGATATTCTACGCAAGCAGGTGCGAAACGCCACCGATCTTTGCAACCAGATTTCGCCCGCCCTGCGCCATTCTTGGCCATAAAGCATCGCAAGGGAGGACCCAATCCATGAAAATCGGCTGCCCGAAAGAGATCAAACCGCAGGAATTCCGCGTCGGCCTGACCCCGCAAGCGGCGCATGAGGCGGTCAGTCACGGCCATGAGGTGCTGATCGAGACCGATGCCGGAACCGGCTCCGGCTTTACGGACGCGGATTACATCGCCGCCGGGGCGCGCATCCTGCCGACCGCGGAAGAGGTCTTCGCGGCGGCGGATATGATCGTCAAAGTCAAGGAACCGCAACCGGTTGAGCGCAAGCGGCTGCGCGAGGGGCAGGTGCTGTTCACCTATCTTCACCTCGCGCCGGACCCGGATCAGACGCGCGATCTGCTGGCCTCGGGCGTGACCGCCATCGCCTATGAGACGGTGACCGACCGCGCCGGCGGGCTGCCGCTGCTGGCGCCGATGTCAGAGGTCGCGGGCCGTCTGGCGCCGCAGGTTGGCGCCTGGACGCTGCAAAAGGCCAATGGCGGGCGCGGCGTGCTGCTCGGCGGCGTGCCGGGCGTGGCCCCGGCGAGGGTCGTGGTGATCGGCGGTGGCGTGGTCGGAACCCAGGCTGCGCGGGTCGCCGCCGGCATGGGCGCCGAGGTCACGGTGCTGGACCGGTCGCTGCCACGGCTGCGCTATCTCGACGATGTTTTCGGGCGGGATTTCAAGACGATATACGCCAGCGCCAGTGCCACGGCGGAACTGGTCGAAGCGGCTGATCTGGTGATCGGCGCGGTGCTTGATGCCCGGTGCGGCGGCGCCCAAGCTGGTGACCCGGGCGCAGTTGAAGAAGATGAAGCCGGGGGCGGCGATCGTCGATGTGGCGATCGATCAGGGCGGCTGTTTCGAGACCAGCCATGCCACGACGCATCAGGACCCGATCTATGAGGTGGATGGCATCATGCATTACTGCGTGGCCAATATGCCCGGCGCGGTGGCCCGGACCTCGACCCTCGCGCTCGGCAATGCGACGATGCCGTTCATGCTGGCTCTGGCGGACAAGGGCTGGCGGCGCGCCTGCAAGGAGGATCCGCATCTGCTGGCGGGGCTGAACGTCCATGCCGGGCAGCTGACCTATGCGGCGGTGGGCGAGGCGCTCGGGCTGGCCGTGGCGGACCCGGCCAAGATCGTGAACGCATGAGATGTTTCGACCCCCGGACATGGGTCCGGGGGTCGAATTCGGGCCTTGGTCAGACCGGGCGCTTGACCAGCGCGTCGCGGATCTGGGTCAGCAGTTCTTCCTGCGTCGGGCCTTTCGGGGCTGGCGGCGGCGGCGGGTTGGGCTTGACCGCGCGGTCGCGCAGGTTGTTCACGCCCTTGACCATCAGGAAGACCACGAAGGCGATGATCAGGAAGTTGATGACCGCGCTGAGGAAAGAGCCATAGGCAAAGACTGCAGCCCCCGTGTCGCGGGCCGCTTTCAGGCCGGTGCCGGGGTCGACATGGCCGTGCAGCACGACGTAAAGGCTTGAAAAGTCGATCCCGCCGACGATCAGGCCAATGATCGGATTGATCAGATCGGTGACCAGCGAGCTGACGATAGCCGTGAAGGCGGCGCCGACAATGATACCGACGGCGAGGTCGATGACGTTCCCTTTGGATATAAAGTCTCTGAATTCCTTGAGCATTGCAGTCCCCAATTGTCCCGCGCGGCCCTCTTCCCCGCGCTGGGGACGATAAATATCACGAGTTTTCAGTTCGCCGTTAGCAATTATGCAACGATTGGAAAGGGATGCGCGTAAAGATGCCCCCGCGGCACAGCTTGCGCGGGGGCTTGGGGTGCGCGGGCGCGCTCAGCTGCGCAGCGTGCCGCCGGTGGCCTTGGCGACCTTTTCGACGATCTTGGCGCTGACCGCCTCGATCTCTTCATCGGTCAGGGTCTTTTCCGAGGGTTGCAGCCGGACCGAGATGGCGAGGGATTTCTTGCCCGCGCCAAGCTGGCCTCGGCCTTGTCGCCGGTGAACTGGTCGAAGACCGTGACACGCTCGATCAGCGCCTTGTCGGCGCCCTGTGCGGCGTTGACGAGGGTCAGCGCCTCGACCTTCGTATCGACGACGAAGGCGAAGTCACGCTCGACCGCCTGCAGGCCGGAGAGGGTGAGCGCCGCGCGGGTGGCGGTCTTGGTCTTGGGCAGCGGGACGCTGGCGACGAAGACGCTGAAGGCCACGGCCGGGCCCTTCAGATCGAAGGCGCGCAGGACCCTTGGGATGCAATTCGCCGAAGATCGCCATGGTGTTGGGGCCAAGCGCCATGCTGCCCGAGCGGCCGGGGTGCCACCAGCGGGCCGACCTTGCGGCCGATCTGCATTCTGGCGGGCGCGCCGAGGGTGGCGAGCACCGCCTCCGCATCGGCCTTGGCGTCGTAAAGGTCAACCGCGCGGCGCGAGCCATGCGGATCGCGCGCCGCAGGTGGCGCCGACCAGCAGGCCCGCGGCCTGCAGGTGCTGTTCGCCCGGCTCGCCGCCGTCGAAGACCGGGCCGACCTCGAACAGCGCGAGGTCGAGGAAGCCGCGGGCCTGATTGCGCGCGGCGGCCTGCAGCAGGCCGGGCAGCAGGTCGGGGCGCAGATGCGTCATCTCGGACGAGATCGGGTTCTCGACCCGCACGGCATCACTGCCGCCGCCGAAGAGGGCTGCTGCGGCGCCGTCGATGAAGCTGTAGGTCACGCATTCATTGTAGCCGAGGGCGGCGATCATCCGGCGGGCGGCCTTTTCGCGCATCTGCATCGGCGTCAGGATCGGGCGCGGCACGCCGGTCTGGACCGCGCGGCCATCGGGCGGCCCTGCAGGTTGCTGAGCGAGGCGACGCGGGCGATCTCTTCCACCAGATCGGCCTCGCCCAGCACGTCGGGGCGCCAGCTGGGCGGCTGGGCCATGTCGCCCGACAGGGTGAAGCCGAGCGCTTCCAGGATGCCGCGCTGGGTGGCGGCGGGGATCTCCATCCCGACGAGGGATTGCACGCGGGCGGGATCGAAGCGGTAGGCGCGGGTGGTGTCGGGCACGGCGCCATCCATCACCACCTCGGAGGCTTCGCCGCCGCAGAGATCGAGGATCATCCGGGTTGCGGCCTCGAGCCCCGGCAGGGTGAAGGCGGGGTCTACGCCACGCTCGAACCGGTAGCGGGCGTCGGTGTTGATGCGCAGCGCGCGGCCGGTGGTGGCCACGGTGATCGGATCCCAATAGGCGGATTCGAGGAAGACCTCGGTGGTGTCTTCGGTGCAGCCCGAGGCCTCGCCGCCCATCACGCCGGCGATGGATTCGGCGGCTGCTGGCGTCCGAGATCACCATCATGCCGGGCTGGAAGGTGTAGCTTTTCCCGTCGAGCGCGAGCAGCGTTTCGCCGCCCTCGGCGGGGTGGATGCGGAGGGTGCCGCCTGTGACCTTGGCCACGTCGAAGACATGCAGCGGGCGGTTCTGGTCATAGGTGAAGAAGTTGGTGATATCGACCAGCGCCGAGATCGGGCGCAGGCCGATGGCCTTGAGCCGGGCCTGCAGCCAGGCGGGCGAGGGGCCGTTCCGGACGCCCCGGATCACCCGACCGGCGAAAAGCGGGCAGCCGCGCGCCTTCAGCGCCGGCGTCGATGGAGACGGTGACGGGCGAGGGGAAGCGGCCTGCGACGGGCTCGATCACCTGCGGCTTCAGCGTGCCGACGCCGCGGGCGGCGAGATCACGGGCGATGCCGCGCACGCCGAGCGCGTCGGGGCGGTTCGGGGTGATCTTGATGTAGATCATCGGGTCATTGACGCCGCGATAGTCGATGAAGCGCATGCCGAGCGGCGCGTCGGCGGGCAGGTCGATGATGCCGTCGTGATCGTCCGACATCTCCAGCTCTCGCTCCGAGCAGAGCATGCCGTTGGATTCGACGCCGCGGATCACGCCCGGCTTCAGGTCGACGCCGGTGCCCGGCACATGGGTGCCGACCGGGGCGAAGACGCCGATCAACCCGGTGCGGGCGTTCGGCGCGCCGCAGACCACCTGCACCTCTTCGCTGCGCCCGCCCGGGCCATCGGGGAAGGTTTCGACGCGGCAGAGCCGCAGGCGGTCGGCATTGGGATGCGGCGCGGCCTCGATCACCCGGCAGATGCGGAAGGCGCCAAGGCTGTCCTCCGGGTTCACCACTTCTTCAACCTCGAGCCCGAGATCGGTCAGGGCATAGAGGATGTCGGACAGGGGCGCCTCGGTCTCGAGGTGGTCCTTGAGCCAGGAAAGGGTGAATTTCATCGCGGTATCCTCGGAACGCTTGCGCCGAGCGGTTTAGAGCAAAGCGGCTATGAGGGAAAGAGGCGCGCGATCTGGCTGAAAATGCGATTTCCAGATTGGAAACGGTAAGTTGCCGGCTGGAGGCGAAGTAATCGTATTTTGCACCCCTGCAATGCTGTATACCTCGGGCATGGACAATTTGCTTGATATCCCAAAGGACCGGAAGCAGCTCAACGTCGCGTTGTTGTGCGCCCTGATCGGTATGACCATGCTGTCATTTCTGCTTGCGTTGTCGCAGGACGAGCATGGATCGGTCGCGTTGCAGCAAGGAGCGGTGCAGGGCGGCTGAGCCTGTGTGTCAGCCTTCTGTAATTGTTGAGTAATTTTTGTGAGTGCCGCGCTCGTACAGCGCAGACCCGGTGCCAGGGGCGCGCCGGGCCCCAGAGCTTTCATTCCTGAAAATCTTCAGATGGCTGGCGCGCAGCGGCGGCGCGGGCGGGGTTTGGCGACAGTCTCGCCTTGCCCCGGTGTCGTTCATCTTTTGGCAATAGTTTCGTGGGCCGAAAGCAACCGATCCTGGCAGGAGCTATGGTTTCCGCATTGGACACAATTCAATCGCTGTCGATGACCCCTGCTTCGCGCAGGATATCGAGCCCCTCGCTGAGGTAATCCGCCACCAGCGGGTCGCCCAGCAGGTACTCGCTGACCTCGCCGGAGTGGCGCTCGCCGGCCAGCGCCACGGTTTCATCCCAATCCTCGGGCTCGGCGTCGCCGCGGCCGATCCAGAACAGGGCGACCAGCGCCTCTTGCTGATCGTCGTCCATGCTTTCGATTTCCTGCACGATCTCGTCGCGCGTCAGGTCTCCGGGGGTTTCCTGCAGGGTCTCGGAGACCTCGTCATCCGTGGCATTGCCGCCGGGATCCGGGATGTCGGTGCCCTCTTTCGTCATCGCGGCCTTGAGACGCAGGATCAGTTCCTCGATCTCATCGGGGTCGAAGGGGATATCGGCCATGGCGTGCTCCGTTGCAGAACCTTGACGGCGCAACGCGGGGCTGGGCGCGAGAGTTCCCCTGAGCGCCCGGGTCCGGGCCGAAACTGGCGTGGAGCGGGGCCGGCCGGGCGGCGCGCCCGGTTGCGGCATGGTGGCGCTTGTGCCCGGCGGGGTGCTGCCGCATCCTGCGGCCAGATCGCAAGGAGGGCTTGGCTTGGAAGCGCGGGTGAAATGGGTTGAGGGGCGGACGTTTGTGGGCAGCTCCGGGTCTGGGCATTCGATCGTTCTGGGATCGGCGCTGGAGCCGGGCGGGCCGACACCGGGGCCGAGCCCGATGGAATTGCTGCTGATCGGGACGGGCGGCTGTTCGGCGATCGACGTGGTGATGATTCTGGAGCGCGGGCGGGAGCCGGTCGAGGATTGCGAATGTGTCGTCACGGCGGAGCGGGCCGCGCAGGACCCGAAGGTCTTCACCAAGATCCACCTGCATTTCATCGTGACCGGGCGCGGGCTGACAGCCACCAAGGTGGAGCGGGCGGTGCAGTTGTCGGCCGAGAAATACTGTTCTGCCTCGATCATGATGGCGAAGGCCGCCGAGGTGACGCATGATTTCGAGGTGGTGGATCTGGCGCCGTGATCTGACGGGGTGATCTCACGGAGACGCCTGCGGCGTCACGCCTTTTTGTCGCCTGACGGCTCCGCTGGCGCTGCGCGCAAGAGGAGTATTTTTGCCAAGAAGAAATCCCGGGGCGGTTTTTTTGGCCGGCGAACGGGGAGGACGGGGCGGGGAGAACGAAAAACCCCCGCAGGTTCGCACCTCGGGGGTCGTCCGGTAGCGGGTTGCCCCGCCAAGCTTCGTCAACGACTCAGAGGCCGCCTTCGCGCTGGGCTTTCTTGCGCGCCAGTTTACGGGCACGCCGGATCGCTTCGGCTTGCTCGCGGGCACGTTTGACGGAGGGTTTCTCGAAATGCTGCTTGAGCTTCATTTCGCGGAACACGCCTTCGCGCTGGAGCTTTTTCTTCAGAGCCCGAAGGGCCTGATCGACGTTGTTGTCACGAACGCTTACCTGCATGTGGTTGTCACCACCTTCCTAAGTTAAAGTTGCACTGATGTGCAGGCTGGGCGCCTATAGCAAAGGCCGGGGCGTTTGTCTACCGCCCTGCGGCGCGCTAGGTTGGGCGAGAGCAACGGGTTGCGAGAGGGAAGCCGGAATGAGCGAGACGGTGAATGAGGCCGGCGCGACACGGGCGCAGCTTCTGGCGGCGGTGCTGGTGCATGTGCCCTTCGACGGCTGGAGCGAGGCCGCGTTTCTGGCGGGTTGCCGCGATGCCGGGGTGACGCCGGCGCGGGCGCGCGGGATGTTTCCGCGCGGCGGAGTGGATCTGGCGCTGGCCTTTCACGCGGCGGGCGATGCTGCGATGGTCGAGCGGATCGAGGCTGCCGATCTGACGGCGATGCGGTTTCGGGACCGGATCACGGCGGCGGTGCGCTGGCGGATCGAGGCTGTCAGCGACAAGGAGGCGGTGCGGCGGGGCACCGCGCTCTTCGCCTTGCCGCAGCACGCGGGTGAGGGCGCGAAGGCGATCTGGGGCACCGCCGATCTGATCTGGCGGGCTTTGGGCGACCGGTCCGACGATGTGAACTGGTATACCAAGCGCGCGACGCTGTCGGCGGTCTATGCCTCGGTGGTGTTGTTCTGGCTGGGCGACGACAGTGCCGGGCAGGTGGCGACCTGGGAGTTCCTCGACCGGCGCATCGAGGATGTGATGCGAATCGAGACGCTGAAGGCGAAGCTGCGCGAGAGCCCGCTGGCGTCCCGGCTGCTGGCCGGGCCGAACTGGCTTTTGGGCAAGGTGCGGGCGCCCGGGGCGGCGCGGGACGATCTGCCGGGCTGGTTCAGGCAGCGGACAGGCGGCGGACAGGGATGAAGGATCAGGGTATGGCGATGGACAGGATGCGTGCGGTCGAGATTTCGCGGCCGGGCGGGCCAGAGGTTCTGGTGCTATGCGAGCGACCGGTGCCGGTACCGGGCGCCGGGCAGATCGTGATCAAGGTGGCCTGGGCCGGGGTGAACCGGCCCGATGCGCTGCAGCGCGCCGGGGCCTATGCACCGCCGCCCGGGGCCTCGGACCTGCCGGGGCTGGAGTGTTCGGGGCAGGTCGCCGCCGTGGGGCCGGGTGTGGCCCGCTGGCAGGTGGGTGACGCGGTTTGCGCGCTGTTGCCGGGCGGCGGCTATGCCGAGTTCGTGGCAGTGCCCGCGGCCCATGCGCTGCCGGTGCCCGAGGGAATGGCGCTGCGCGAGGCGGCCTGTCTGCCCGAGACGTTTTTCACGGTCTGGACCAATGTTTTCATGCGCGGCGGGCTGGCTGCGGGCGAGCGGTTCCTGGTGCATGGCGGATCCTCGGGCATCGGCACGGTGGCGATCCAGCTGGCGCGGGCCTTCGGGGCGCGGGTCTTTACCACGGCGGGGTCGGCCGAGAAATGCGCGGCCTGTGTGGCGCTTGGGGCGGAACGGGCGGTGAATTACCGCGATGAGGATTTCGTGGCGGTGCTGAAGGCCGAGGGCGGGGCGGATCTGATCCTCGACATGGTGGGTGGCTCCTACCTGCCGCGTAACGTGCAGGCGCTGGCGATGGAGGGGCGGCTGGTGCAGATCGCGTTCCTGCAGGGGGCGAAGATCGAACTGAACTTTGCCGAGGTGATGATGCGGCGCCTGACGATCACCGGATCGACGCTGCGGCCGCAGTCGGATCTGGCCAAGGCGCGCATCGCGGAAGGGCTGGAGGCGCAGGTCTGGCCGCTGCTGGCGGCTGGCAAGGTCGCGCCGGTGATCGATTCGGAATTCACTTTGGCAGAGGCGGCAAAGGCCCATGCCCGGCTGGAGGCGGGCGATCATATCGGCAAGATCGTGATGAAGGTCGCCGGATGAGGGCCTCGGCCCAGGGGGGTGGACCTGTCCGCGAGAGGTCGTAAATCAGGGGGGCAGCGGCGCCGAATTGATCCAGAGCATGGCGGCGGGCGCTTTGCGGCCCCATCTTCAGGGGGAATCGTAAGGGAGGATGACATGGCTGAGCATCGCAATATCGAGATTCTGAGCGGCTTTCCGGCGGATGTGCTGGCGCTGTCCGCGACCGGGCATGTGACGCGGGCGGATTACGAGCAGGTGGTGATCCCGGCTGTCGAGCGGCAGATCAAGGCGGAGGGGCGGGTCAAGCTGTTCTACCGTCTCGGGCCGGAGTTCCAGGGGCTCTCGGCGGGTGCGGCGCTGGAGGATGCCAAGCTGGGGCTGCTGCATATCGGCGATCTGGCGCGGGTTGCCGTGGTGACGGATGTCGACTGGATCCGCGCCGGGGTCCGCATGTTCTCGCCGCTGATCTCTTGCCCGGTTCATCTGTTTCATGTCGCCGAGACGGAGGCCGCCACGGTCTGGATTTCAGAGAATGTGGCGCCGAAGGCGGGCGGACATGAGGTGGATGCGACCCATAAGCTGCCGCTGAGCGAGGATCGGCTGCCGCGCAATCCGTGAGCGGCGGCCGCTGATCGTCAGGCCCGGATCTTCAGTCCGGGACCTCATAAAGTTCGATGGGAAGACCATCGGGGTCGCGCAAGAAGGTGAAGCGGCGGTTGGTGTATTCGTCGATCCGGATCGCCTCGACGTCGATGCCCTGCTGTTCGAGCCGCGCCTTCCAGCCCGCCACATCGGCCACCGCGAAGGCGAGATGGCGCAGGCCCTGCGCCTCGGGGCGCGAGGGGCGGGGCGGTGGCGCGGGGAAGGAGAAGAGCTCGATCTGGCCGCCGTCGGGCAGGCCGAGGTCAAGCTTCCAGGACTGGCGTTCGCTGCGATGCACCTCGGCCAGGACGGTCAGGCCGAGGGTCTCGGTATAGAAGCGGCGCGACCGGGCATAGTCGGCGCAGATGATCGCGACGTGGTGGATGCGTTTGAGTGTCATGGCTGGCCTATCGCACCGGTTCCAGATCGGCGCTGGGCAGCGGGCAGCCTCGTGCGACCTCGGGCGAGCAAGTGCGCGGGGTGAGGGTCTTGGTCAGGCAGATCCGCGCTTCGGTGATCACGCCATGCTCGCAGCTGACCGACATCATTGCCGGGGTCAGGCCGGGGTTGGCCTGAAGGAAGGCCTGCTCGATCACATCGGGGGCGACGTTCAGCGGCCTGGTGATCCGCGCGAGGATCGGCGGGATCGTGATGCTGCGATAGGCCCGGCGCGCGGTCTCGAAGTAGGTCTGGGCAGGCAGGCCGGTGCAGCGGCCGTGCTTTTGCCATTCGTGCCAGGCAAGGCCGGGGGAGGCCATGATATCGGCCATCGCGGCGGTCTGCGCGCGGGACGGATCGCGCTGGGTGGGCGGGCAATCCTGCGGGTAGTCACGCTCGTCCTGCGGCCAGAGGCCGTGCAGGGTGAATGTGTAGCCCTTGCCGGGCGCGCATTGCGCATCGTGGCGCGCGTCGCCTGTGGTCTTGCACCAGCCCGAGGACCAGCTGAGCGCGAGGACGTAGTAGTCGAACTGACCGGGCGCATGGTCGGCGAAAACCGGCGCGCCGAGGGTCAGGAGGGCTGCAAGGGCGAGGGCGAACTGGCGCATTTTCTCTTTCCTCTTTACGGCAAGGCGACTATATAGCCCGATAACTTCCCGAAAACGTGGAGACGCGGCCCCGGTCGCAGCCGTTTTCCCGGCGCGGGAGAGATTTGTAAAGGAGTGCCTGAGATGAGCAAGCCCCTGATGGCGAAGGCCACGGCAGTCTGGCTGGTGGACAATACCACGCTGAATTTCACGCAGATCGCGGATTTCTGCGGGATGCACGAGCTCGAGGTGCAGGGCATCGCCGATGGCGATGTGGCGACCGGCGTGAAGGGCTTTGACCCGATCGCCAACAACCAGCTGGATCTGGTCGAGATCGAGCGGGCGCAGAAAGACCCGAGCTATCGCATGAAGCTGAAGTTCAATGCCGCTGCGGTGGGCGAGGAAAAGCGCCGTGGTCCGCGCTACACGCCGCTGTCGAAGCGGCAGGACCGTCCGGCGGCGATCCTCTGGCTGGTCAAGTTCCACCCGGAACTGACCGACGGGCAGGTCGGCAAGCTGGTCGGCACGACCAAGCCGACGATCCAGTCGATCCGCGACCGCAGCCACTGGAACATCTCGAACATCCAGCCGATCGATCCGGTCGCGCTCGGGCTCTGCCGGCAGTCGGAGCTGGACGCGGCGGTGCAGACGGCGGCGCGCAAGAAAGCGGCGGATGGCACGGTGATGACGGATGACGAGCGGCGCAAGCTGGTCTCGACCGAGCAGTCGCTGGGCATGTCGTCCGACCCGAAGATGCCTTCGGCCATTGCAGGCCTGGAGACCTTCACCCTGTCCGAGCGCGAGGAAAGCCCGGCGGACTTCTCGGATGCGGAAAGCTTCTTCAACCTGCCCGATGCGGAAGACGACGAGGACGAGGACGACGACAAGCACTGAGGTGCTGCGTCGCGACGGAGATCAGGACCTCGGCGAAAGCCGGGGTCTTTTCGTTTCGGGGCCGCGCCCATTTTCTGTCTGAAAATATCCCCGGGTGGGTGCGGGAGGGCAGGCAGCCCTCCCGTTCGTCACAAGAGGCGCGGCGGTCAGAACTGCTTGCGCGCCCGCAGCGCCGCCGAGATCGTGCCGTCGTCGAGGTAATCCAGCTCGCCGCCGATCGGCACGCCCTGGGCAAGGATGGTGATGGCGCAGCCGGTGCCCTCCAGCGCGTCGGCGATGTAATGCGCGGTGGTCTGGCCGTCGACGGTGGCGTTCAGCGCCAGGATCACCTCGGTCACGTCTTCCAGCGGTGATGCGCTCGATCAGCCGGGGGATGCGCAGGTCCTCGGGCCCGACGGCGTCCAGCGCCGAGAGCGTGCCGCCCAGCACGTGGTAGCGGCCCTTGAAGGTGGCCGAGCGTTCCATCGCCCAGAGGTCGGCCACGTCTTCGACCACGCAGATCTCGCCGGTGGCGCGCTTCTCGGACGGGCAGATCGGGCAGAGATCGGCGGTGCCGACATTGCCGCAATTGGCGCATTCGCGCGCCGTGCGGGCGACGGCTGCCATCGCCTCGGCCAGCGGCGCCATCAGCGCGCCGCGTTTCTTGATCAGATGCAGCACGGCGCGGCGGGCCGAGCGGGGCCCGAGACCCGGCAGCCGCGCCATCAGGTCGATCAGTGCGTCGATCTCGGGGGGGCGTTTCGGTCAAGGCCCGGCCTCAGAACGGCAGTTTCATGTCAGCCGGCAGGCCCATCGCCTCGGTGACCTTGCGCATTTCGGACTGGTAGCGGTCTGCCGCGCGCTTGCTGGGCGTCCTTGATCGGCGGCGAGGATCAGATCCTCGGCCACTTCCTTTTCCGAGGCCACGAAGATCGACGGGTCGATCTCGAGCCCGGTCAGCTCGCCCTTGGCGGTGGCGCGGGCCGCACGAGGCCGGCGCCGGCTTCGCCGATCACGACAGTGCGCGACATCTCATCGTTGCAGCGCCTCCATCTTGGCCTGCATGTCCTGCGCGGCCTTCATCATCTTGGCCATGTCGCCAAGGCCGCCCAGACCTTTGAGCATCGCTGTCTCCTGTCAGTTGTCTTCGAACGGGTCCCATTCGTCCTCGACCTCGGGCAGCGCCTGGCTGGCGGCTTCCTGGGCGAGGGCTTCGGGGGTTCGGATCTCGGTTATCCGGGCCTTCGGGAAGGCGGCGAAGACCGCCTTGCACCATCGGGTTTTCCAGCGCCTCGGCCTCGGCCGCAAGGCGGTCGGCGTCGCGGACCTCGGCGATTGTGGGCGCGCCGCCTTCGGGCACCAGCGTCACCGCCCAGCGCGCGCCGGTCCAGCCCTGCAGGCGCTGCGCGAGCCGGGCGGCGAGGTCCTTGGGCGCGTCATGTGTCGGCTCGAACTCGATCCGGCCGGGCGAGTAGCGGGCGAGGCGCAGGGTGGTTTCCACCTCGATCAGCAGCTTCACGTCGCGGTTGGCGCGGATCAGTTCGACCACGTCGGGGAAGGCGCCGAAGCGCGACAGCGCCTGTTCGGAGGCGGGCGCGAGGGCGGTTGCGGTGGCGGCGCCGGACATCGAGGGGCCGGACATCGTCGGGCCGCTGGTGGCAGGCCCGGACAGCCGGCCGGGGGCCGGAGCCATGCGCCCGCCGCCGCCGTTGCCCGCGGGCGCGCCGCCCGTGGGGGGCATCGGCGCGGGCGGCTGCGATTGCAGGCGGCGCACCAGGGTTTCGGGATCGGGCAGGTCGGCGACATGGGTCAGCCGGATGATCGCCATCTCGGCGGCCATCATCGCATTCGGGGCCAGTGCGACCTCTTCCAGCGCCTTCAGCAGCATCTGCCACATCCGCGTCAGCACCCGCATCGGCAGCCGGCCCGGCCATGTCGAGGCCGCGGGCGCGTTCGTCGGGGCCGACGGTGGGATCCTCGGCGGCTTCGGGGGTGATCTTGATGACCGAGACCCAATGGGTGATCTCGGCCAGATCGCGCAGCACCGCCATCGGGTCGGCGCCTTCGGCATATTGCGCCGGAAAGCTCGGCCAGCGCCGCCGCCGCATCGCCGCTGCAGGACCATGTCGAAGAGGTCGAGCACCCGGCCCCGATCGGCAAGGCCCAGCATGGCGCGGACCTGATCGGCCGTGGTCTCGCCCGCGCCATGGCTGATCGCCTGATCGAGCAGCGAGGTCGCGTCGCGCGCCGAGCCTTCGGCGGCGCGGGTGATCAGGGCGAGCGCATCGTCGGTGATCTGCGCGCCTTCGGCAGCGGCGATCCTTGCGCAGCAGGGCGATCATCACCTCGGGTTCGATCCGGCGCAGGTCGAAGCGCTGGCAGCGCGACAGCACGGTGACCGGGACCTTGCGGATCTCGGTGGTGGCGAAGATGAATTTCACATGGGCGGGCGGTTCTTCCAGCGTCTTCAACAGCGCGTTGAAGGCGTTGGTCGAGAGCATGTGCACTTCGTCGATGATGTAGATCTTGTAGCGCGCCGAGGTCGGCGCGGTAATGCACCGAGTCGATGATCTCGCGGATATCGCCGACGCCGGTGCGGCTGGCCGCGTCCATTTCCATCACATCGACATGGCGGCCTTCGGCGATCGCCCGGCAGGGCTCGCAGATCGCCGCAGGGTTCGGTGGTGGGGCCGCCATTGCCATCGGGGCCGACGCAGTTCAGCCCCTTGGCGATGATCCGCGCGGTGGTGGTTTTGCCGGTGCCGCGGATGCCGGTCATGATGAAGGCCTGCGCGATCCGGTCGGCGGCGAAGGCGTTCTTCAGCGTGCGCACCATCGCCTCCTGCCCGACGAGGTCGGCAAAGGTTTCCGGGCGGTATTTGCGGGCGAGCACCTTATAGGCGGGCTCTGGCGTATCGCTCATCTGCTCTCTCGGGATTCGGACTGTGGGGCAGATTAGGGCGCGGCTTGTCCGGCGTCCACCCGGCGGCTAAGGATAGGGCATGGAGAAGGGCTTCGTCATCGCGAAAGTGCCGGTGCTGGCGGGTTGGCTGGCGATCAGCCCGATGCCGGGGCGTTGGGGCGACTACGCAAGCGATCTGGCCGATATCTTCGCCTGGGCGCCGGATATGGTGATCAGCCTGACCTCGGATGCGGAAATGGCCGGGCCGCCCGCGGCGCTGGCGCGCGACCTGGCCCGGCAGGGTATCGCCTGGCGGCATATGCCGATCACCGATTTCGGCGTGCCGGACGGGGCCTTCGACCGGCTCTGGCCGATGGTCGCGAGCGAGGTGCAGGGCTGGCTCGGGCGCGGCGGACGGGTGCTGGTGCATTGCAAGGGCGGCTGCGGGCGCTCTGGCATGGTGGCGTTTCGGGTGATGATCGAGGCGGGCGAAGCGGCCGGGCCCGCGCTGCTGCGGCTGCGCGCGGCGCGCCCCTGTGCGGTCGAGACCGAGGCGCAGGAGGCCTGGGCGCAGCGCCTCTGAGCTGCCCTTTGGGCTTCTTCCTGGCGAAAAATACTCCCCCGGAGGGGACGCCCGCAGAGGCGCCCCCTTGGCGCGGGGCGCCTTACATCGCGCGGAAGCGGTAGCCGACGCCGGGTTCGGTGAAGATGAATTGCGGGTTCGTCGCATCATCACCGATCTTGGCGCGCAGGTTGCGGATATAGACCCGGAGATACTGGCTGTCTTCGGTATGGGCCGGCCCCCAGATCGCGCGCAGGATCATGTCCTGCGTCAGAAGCCGCCCGGCCTGCGAGGCGAGCAGCCACAGCAGATCGAACTCCTTGCGCGTCAGTTTCAGCGGCTCGGCCGCGAGGGTGGCGCGGTGGTTGGCGGCGTCGATCACCAGGTCGCCGATCTGTAGAATTGCGCCTGCGCCATCCGGGGTGCCGTGGTCGCGCAGCAGGCCGCGCAGCCGGGCGAGCAATTCCTGCGTGCCGAAGGGTTTGACGACGTAATCCTGTGCCCCGGCATCGAAGGCCGCGACCTTGCCCGCCTCGTCAGCGCGGACCGATAGAACCAGCACCGGCATGCGCGACCAGCCCCGGATCGCCTGCAACACGCTGAGCCCGTCGGCATCGGGCAGGCCGAGATCGAGGATCACGGCGGCCGGGTTTTCCAGTGCGGCGCGCTCGATCCCTTCGCGGGCGGTTGCCGCCTCGGTCACCGTATGTCCGTCGGCCTCGAGTGCCACCCGCAGGAAGCGGCGGATCGGGGCCTCGTCCTCGACCAGCAGGATCCGCGCGCCGGTCATTGCGGCCATTCGGGATTGTCGAGCGGCAGGGTGAACAGGATGCGGGTGCCGGAGCCATCCGGGCGCACGGCTTCGGCACGCATCGTGCCGCCCTGTGCCTCGATCAGGCCCTTGCAGATCGACAGGCCGAGCCCGGTTCCGGCGCGCTGGCTGTCGCCGCTTTCGACCCGGTAGAACATGTCGAACACCTTTTCGCGCAGTTCGGGCAGGATGCCCGGCCCTTCATCGGCAATCGACAGCAGCGCACGGGCGCCGTCAACCCGGACCTGCAGCGCGATCTCGGTGCCCTCGGGGGCGTATTTGGCGGCATTGTCGAGGATGTTCACGATCACCTGTTCGGTCAGGATCGGATCGGCCGAGACCAGCGCCATCGGTTCGGCCAGTTGCACCACGACGCGAAAGTTGCGCAGCGGGCCGCGCAGCCGGTGGCGGGCGGCGCCGATCAGCTCTGCCAGATCGACGGGAACGCGTTGCGGTTTCAGCGCGCCATGGCCGAGCCGGGTCATGTCGAGCAGGTTCTGGATGTAACGGTCCAGCCGCTCGCCCTCTTCCCGGATCGTCTCGGCCAGCGTCATCCGGCCGGCCTCGGTCAGGCCCGGCCCGGGGTCGGCGAGGCTGCCTGCCGCGCCGATGATCGAGACCAGCGGGGTGCGCAGGTCATGGCTGACTGAAGACAGGAGCGCGGTGCGCAGCCGTTCGGTTTCCGAGGCGAGGCGGGTTTCCTCGAGATCTTCGCTGAGCCGGATGCGTTCCAGCGCAAGCGCGACCTGATCGACCAGCGCCTCGAGCAGGCGGCGGTCGACCGGCGAGAAGACGCGGGCGTCTTCATAGGAGATGCCGAGGGTGCCCAGTTTGCGGTCCGCGGTGCGGATCGGCAGAAAGAACCATTGCGCGGCGGGCAGGGTGGCAGAGCCGTGGCCCGCAGGTTCGCCGCGTTCCCAGCAATAGGTTGCGGCCGACATGTCGCGCAGGTCGAGGTGGTCTTCGGGTGGAAAGCCCCCGACCACCTCGAGCTTGCCCTTGGCATCGGGCGCGAGAAGGATGGAATGGCAGTGCAGCGTTGCCGCGACATGGCTGACCGCCGCCCAGACGGCATCGTCGAAGCGCGCGGCGACCGCGACGCGGCGGCTGAAATTGTAAAGGTTGTTGGTGCGATCGACGATGGCGCGCTGGGCGGTGATGCGTTCGCGCAGCCGGGCGGCGAGATTGCCGGTCAGGATCGAGGCGACGAGGAACAGGCCCAGCGTCATCACATCGCCCTGATGCAGCACGCTGAACGAGAGCCGGGGTTCGGTGAAGAAGAAGTTGTAGCAGAGGAAGGAGATGCCGGAGGCCGCGATGGCGGCCCCGCGGCCATAGGAGGTGGCGGTGATGATCACCCCGGTCATGAAGATCAGCGAGAGGCTTGCGCGGGGAAAGATCGCCGGTGTGGCCAGGGCCAGCGCGGTTGCCAGTGCCGAGACCACCAGCGCCATGACATAGGCGCGCGGCGAGGGTTTTTCGGGCCGTCGCAGACGGGCGGTCAGGGCCGGGAAGGTGCCCACCTTCTCTTCCGGTTCCGAGGTCAGCGTGATCTCGAAATCGGCGCCGTTCCGGAACATGCCGCGCGCCACATTCTCGCGCGTCAGGCGGGCGAGCCAGCCTGCCGGGCGGGGCCGTCCGATCACGATGCGGCGCACGTTGCGGCGGCGGGCGAAGTCGAGGATCTCTTGCGCCACGTCGCGTTCGGCCTCGATCGTGGCCAGTTCCGCGCCGAGGCGTTCGGCCAGCCGCAGTGCTGCGGCGAGGTGGTCCTTCTCGCTGTCCGACAGCGCCTCGGCCCGGGTCGAGGTGACGGAGAGCGCGATCCAGTCCGCCCGCGCCCGGTCGGCCGACCGTTTGGCGACCCGGATCGCGTCGCGTGCGGCCGGGCTTTCGTTGATGCAGACCAGAATCCGTTCCTGCGCGGGCCAGGGGCCGGGGATCGCGTTGATCGCCATATGTTCGCGCAATTGCGCATCGACGCGGTCGGCGGCAGCGCGCATCGCCAGTTCGCGCAGCGCCGTCAGATTGCCCTTGGCAAAGAAGTTCTGCACCGCGCGGGCCACCTGATCGGGCACATAGACCTTGCCCGCGCGGAGCCGCGCCAGCAGTTCCTCGGGCGGCAGGTCGATCAGCTCGATCTCATCGGCGGCGGCCATGATGCGGTCCGGCACCGTTTCGCGAACCCGGACCCCGGTGATCCGCGCCACGGTGTCGTTCAGCGTCTCGATATGCTGGACGTTCAGCGTGGTATAGACGTCGATCCCGGCGGAGAGCACATCCTCGACATCCTGCCAGCGCTTTTCGTGGCGGCTGTCGGGGGCGTTGGAATGGGCCAGCTCGTCGATCAGCGCGAGCGACGGGCGGGCGGCGATCAGCGCGTCGGTGTCCATCTCGGACAGGATGCGTCCGTGGTAATAGATCGGGTGGCGCGGCAGGACCGCCAGATCGCGCAAGAGCGCCTCGGTTTCGGCGCGGCCGTGGGTTTCGACGATGGCCGCCAGAACCGTGATGCCCTCGGCCTGACGCCGCGCTGCGGCTTGCAGCATGGCATAGGTCTTGCCCACGCCGGGGGCGGCGCCGAGGAATATCTTCAGCCGTCCGCGCCCCTCGCGCCCGGCCTCGGCGAGGAGCGCCTCTGGCTCGGGGCGGGCCGTGGGTTCAGTCATCGTGTCCTCTCACTTGACGGGCGGATTGGGCGCTGCCGGAAAGGCGGCGTCAAGCGCAAGGTTGGTGGCCAGCACATTGACCCGGGGCAGGCCGTAAAGGTCGAAGAGCGGGGCGCGGATCCGGGCCGCGATCAGCTTGGTCACGACCGAGGGATCGACGCCACGGGCCCGGGCGATGCGGGCCGCCTGATCCAGCGCATTGGCGGGCGAGATGTCGGGGTCGAGCCCGCTGGCAGAGGTCGTCACCGCGTCGATCGGCGGTGTCCGGCCGTTCGCCGTGCGATAGGCCGTGACGCGCGTGGCGACCGCCTTGATCAGCGCGGAATTGCTGGGCGCGAGGTTGCTGGCAGTGGCCGAGGAGGCGTCATAGCCATTGGCCGAGGGGCGCGGCTGCAGATAGCCCTCGGCCTTGAACGACTGGCCGATCAGGGCAGAGCCGATGATCTGGCCGTTGCGCCGGACAAGGCTGCCCTGCGCGGCTTCAGGGGACAGGCCATTGGCCAACCCGGTGATCGCGAGCGGATAGGCGAGCCCGGTCAGGACGGTCATCAGGGCAAGACTGACAAGGGCGGGACGGAGAGTGGCGAACATGGCAGGGGTCCTTAGGCAAGGCCGATGGCGGTCAGGGCGAGGTCGATCAGCTTGATGCCGACGAAGGGCACCACCAGACCGCCGAGCCCGTAGATCAGCAGGTTGCGCCGCAGCAGGACGGCGGCGGAGGAGGGCACATAGCGCACCCCGCGCAGGGCCAGCGGGATCAGCGCGACGATGATCAGGGCGTTGAAGATCACCGCCGAGAGGATCGCGCTTTGCGGGCTGGCGAGGCGCATCACGTTCAGCGCCCCGAGGCCGGGATAGGCGGCGATGAAGATCGCGGGCAGGATGGCGAAATACTTGGCCACGTCGTTGGCGATCGAGAAGGTGGTCAGCGCGCCGCGGCTGATCAGCATCTGCTTGCCCACCATCACCACCTCGATCAGCTTGGTCGGGTCGCTGTCGAGGTCGATCAGGTTGGCCGCTTCCTTGGCTGCCGCCGTGCCGGAGTTCATCGCCACGCCGACATCGGCCTGCGCCAGGGCGGGCGCGTCGTTCGAACCGTCGCCGCACATTGCCACCAGACGCCCGCCTGCCTGTTCGCGGCGGATATAGTCGAGTTTCATCTCTGGCGTGGCTTCGGCGAGGAAATCGTCGACCCCGGCTTCGGCGGCGATGGCGGCTGCGGTCAGGGGGTTGTCGCCGGTGATCATCACGGTGCGGATGCCCATCTCGCGCAGTTCGGCAAAGCGTTCGCGGATGCCCGGCTTGATCACGTCCTTGAGGTGGATCGCGCCAAGGATCTGGCGTTCCTCGCAGACCAGAAGCGGAGTGCCGCCAGAGCGGGCGATGGCCTCGACCTCGGCCGCGAGGGGCGGGGCCATGCGCTGACCGGTCAGCGCGAGGACGGCATCGACCGCCCCTTTGCGGACCGCGGTGCCGTCGGGCAGGTCGAGCCCGGACAGCCGGGTCTGCGCGGTGAAGGCCACCGGCTGCGCGCCCTGTGCCACGCCAGGCGTGCCGCCGAGCTGGCTGCGGGCGATGGTCAGGATCGACTTGCCCTCGGGTGTGTCATCGGCCTGCGAGGCGAGCCATGCGGCCTCGGCGAGTTTGCGCAGCCCCACGCCGGGCGAAGGCAGCAGCGCATCGGCCATCCGGTTGCCGAAGGTGATGGTGCCGGTCTTGTCGAGCAGAAGCGTGTCGACATCGCCTGCCGCCTCGACCGCGCGACCGGATTTGGCGATCACATTGGCGCGCACCAGCCGGTCCATCCCGGCGATGCCGATGGCCGAGAGAAGCCCGCCGATTGTCGTCGGGATCAAGGTCACGAAAAGCGCGCCGAGGAACAGGACCGGGATCGTTGCGCCGGAATAGCGCGCGAAGGGTTCCAGTGTGACCACGACGAAGAGGAAGATCAGCGTCAGCCCGACCAGCAGGATGTTCAGCGCGATCTCATTGGGGGTCTTCTGCCGCTCGGCGCCTTCGACCAGCGCGATCATCCGGTCGAGAAAGCTCTTGCCCGGGTCCGCCGTCACCTTCAGCACCAGCCAGTCCGAGACGATGCGGGTGCCGCCGGTGACCGAGGAGCGGTCGCCGCCGGATTCGCGGATCACCGGGGCGCTTTCGCCGGTGATCGCGCTTTCGTCGACCGAGGCCACGCCTTCGATGACCTCGGCATCGGTGGGCACCAGATCGCCCGCCAGCACCAGCACGATCTGCCCGGCGCGCAGGCTGCTCGAGGCGACCTCGCGGCTGCTGTCATGGGCGGCCTCGGGGCTGTCGAGCAGGCGCACCATGGTTTCGGCCTTGGTGGCGCGCAGGCTGTCGGCGCGGGCCTTGCCCCGGCCTTCGGCCAGAGCCTCGGCGAAATTGGCGAAGAGGACGGCGAACCAGAGCCAGAGCGAGATCTGCAGGCCGAGCCCGGCCTCGCCCTGGCCAAGCACGAGGTCGCGCAGCGACAGGAGGGTGGTCATCGCGGCAACCACGGCGGTGACGAAAATCACCGGGTTCTTGCGCAGGTGTCGGGGCGACAGCTTGGCAATGGCCGCGCGCAGCGCCGCCGGGTAGACGCCGCCTTGGGCGGCGGGTTGAAGGGTCTTCGACATCTCTGTCATCCTCGAAGGGACTGGATAGGGCGGCCCGTCCATCGGGCCGCCGGGGATATGTTTGCGAGGGGCGGCGTCAGAAGCTCTGGCCCGCGGCCAGCGTCACCTGTTCGGCGATCGGCCCCAGCGCCAGCGCCGGGAAGAAGGTCAGCGCGCCGAGGATCAGGATGGTCAGCACCAGCAGCGTGACGAAGAGCGGACCATGTGTCGGGAAGGTGCCTGCGGTCGCCGGGGCCGGTGTCTTGCGCACCAGCGAGCCTGCGATTGCCAGCATCGGCACGATGATGGCGTAGCGCCCGAGGATCATCACCATCCCCATCAGATTGGCGTGGAAGGGCAGCGCCGCGCCATAGCCCGCGAAGGCCGAGCCATTGTTCCCGGTGGCCGAGGAATAGGCATAGAGGATCTGGCTCAGCCCATGCGGGCCCGGGTTCGACACCGCCGTCAGCGCCGAGGGCACGCTGGCCGCGACGGCGCCCGCCACCAGGATGCCGAGTGGCATCGAGAGGAAGGCGAGCACCGCCAGCGTCACCTCGCGCCCTTCGATCTTGCGGCCCAGATATTCCGGGGTCCGGCCAACCATCAGCCCGGCCAGGAAGACCGCCAGCACGACGTAGAGCAGCATGCCGTAAAGCCCGGCGCCGACGCCGCCGAAGATCACCTCGCCGATCTGGATATTGATCAGCGCGACCAGTCCCGAGAGCGGCATGAAGCTGTCGAGCATCGCGTTCACCGAGCCGTTCGAGGCGGCGGTCGTCTCGGCGGCCCAGAGCGAGGAGAGCATGGCGCCGAAGCGCTGTTCCTTGCCCTCCATATTGGCGCCGGCGAGGTGCAGGAGCGGGTTGCCCCCAGCCTCGGCCAGATGGATCACCAGAAGGCCCGCGCCGAACATCACAGCCATTGCGGCGAAGATCGCCCAGCCCTGCCGACGGTCGCCCGCCATCCGCCCGAAGAGGAAGCAGAAGGCGACCGGGATCAGCAGGATCGCAAGGCTTTGCTCTAGGTCGGAGGCGATGGTCGGGTTCTCGAACGGATGCGCCGAGTTGACGCCGAAGAAACCGCCGCCGTTGGTGCCGAGCTGCTTGATTGCCACCTGACTGGCGACCGGGCCGCGCGGCAGCAGTTGCTGGGCGCCCTCCAGCGTCGTGGCATGGGCGGCGCCGAGGAAGGTCTGCGGCACGCCTTGCAGAGCCAGGACGAGGGCGAAGACCACCGACATCGGCAGCAGGATGTAAAGCACCGAGCGGGTCAGATCGACCCAGAAGTTGCCCAAAGTCGTACCCTTTGGCCCGACGAAGCCGCGCACCACGGCGACGGCGACCGCCATGCCGGTGGCGGCCGAGACGAAGTTCTGCACCGAGAGCCCGACCATCTGGCTGAAGTAGCTCAGCTGCGCCTCGCCGGAATAGGCCTGCCAGTTGGTATTGGTGACGAAGCTGATCGCGGTGTTGAAGGCGAGATCGGGCGAAATCGCCGCGATCTTGTCAGGGTTCAGCGGCAGCCAGCCCTGCAGGCGCAGGATCGCGTAAAGCAGGGCGAAGCCCGCCGCGTTGAAGGCCAGCACCGCCATCGTATAGCCGCGCCAGCCCTGCGGGCGGTCGGGCCCGGTGCCCATCATCCGGTAGATCCCACGCTCAACCGGGCCAAGCGCGCGCGCCAGAAGCGGCGCCGTGCCATCATAGACGCGGGCCATATAGCCCGCGAGCAGCCATCCGGCGCCGAGCAGCACCGCGAAATAGAGCGCGTAGGCCGCGAGATCAATCATGTCCGCCTCCGCCTAAAACCAGTCCGGTCGGGCAAGGGCCACGACCAGAAAACAGAAAATCCCTGCCGCGACGGCAAGGCCCAGGGTGATTTCGAACATTTCTCGCCTCACAGTCGTTCGATGCCGTGGACGGCGAGGGCGAATGCCGCGAAGCCGAACAGGCCGAGGCCAAGGTGGATCAGGTCACTCATCGGTGAACTCCGGTTGTCTGTGCCGGATCAGGATGGGCTGCGGAGGCGTAAAGGCGCTATTCGAAATGCTGCGCTGCCGCGTAAAGGGCGCGTAAAGATCGGCGAGGCGCTGTGGCGCGCTCGGCTGCAGCGACAGGCGGGGGCACCATCAGGGCAGTCGCGCTGATCCTTACTGCAGCTTTCGGGCCAACAGGCCTGCCAACCCGTGCAGCAGGAGGGTGAGCCCGATCAGGATCAGCAGGGCCGCGAACATCAGGTCGGCCCTGCTGCGGGCATTGGCCATCAGCATGACGAAGCCGAGGCCTTTTGAGGCCCCGACCCATTCGCCGATCACCGCCCCGATCGGGGCGTAGACCGCGGCGATCGCGAGACCGGAGCCAAGTGCGGGCAGGGCGTGCGGCAGGCGGAGCCAGAGCAGCACCCGCCAGCGCGATGCAGCGGCGAGCCGACCGAGGTCCAGGGCACCTTCGGGCGTGGCGAGCAGCCCGTCGAGGAATACCGAGGTCAGCGGGAAGAAGACGATGAGAATGGTCATGGCGATCTTTGAGGCGAGACCGTAGCCGAGCCAGAGTGTCAGCACCGGCGCCAGCGCGAAGACCGGCACTGCCTGGCTGATGACGAGCGCGGGGCGCAGGGCCCGGTGCAGCCGGTCGGAGAGCGCCATCAGGATTGCCGCGCCGATGCCGAGGCTGGTGCCGAGGGCCAGGCCTGCTGCGACCTCGCCGGTTGTCACCAGCGCGTTTTGCGCCAGCATATCGGCATTGGCGGCGAGGGCTGTCAGGACTGCGAGCGGCGGCGGCAGGATATAGGGGGGGACCCCGGTCAGGCGGACCAATGCCTCCCAGAGCAGGCCGAAGGTGAGGATGGTCAGCGCCGCCCTCATGCGGCACCGACGAGTTGGGCGATCATCCGGTCGTAATGCGCCCCGAAGCCCGGCGTGCCCGGGCCGTGTGGGGGCGGGCCGGACAAGGCGGGCAGGTCGTGCAGCTGGCCCTGCGCCAGCATCAGGATGCGGTCGCCCAGGCGCAGCGCCTCGAACGGGTCATGGGTGACGAGCAGGACATGGCATCCCGACAGCTTTTCGCGGGCTAGGTCCTGCATTCGAACCCGGTTTACCGCGTCGAGCGCCGAGAACGGCTCATCCAGCAACGCGAGCGGGGCATCCTCCATCAGCGCGCGGGCGAGGGCGACGCGCTGTCTTTGTCCGCCGGAGAGATCGGCAGGCCTGCGGGTCGCCATCCCGTCGAGGCCAACGGCGGTGAGCAGGTTTCGGGCGCGGGCGGGGTCGGCAGCCATGCCGCGCAGGCGCGGGCCGATCAGGACATTGCCGAGGACCGAAAGGCGGGGTTGCAGCAGGTCTTGCTGGGCCATGTAGGCCACCCGAGGTGGTGCTGTCACCCGGCCTTCAAAGCAGGTCGCCGTCGGCAGCCCTGCGATCAGCCGCAGGACGGTGGATTTGCCCGCGCCGGACGGGCCGAGCAGGCAGGTCCAGCCGATCGGCAGGTCCAGCGCGATATCGCGAAACAGCGCGGTCGCACCATGCCAGGCCGAGCCGGAAAGACCGGGTGCGGGGTGGGCGCTGGCGGTCATGGTGCCTTGGTCAGATCGAGGGCGAGCGTGTCGGGCGCATAGGCCTGCGGGATCAGCCCTGCAGCTTTCAGGAAGCTGCCGAAGGCTGCGTAGCGGGCGGGATCGAAGGCCCCGGGGTGCGGATCGAAATGGGCGATGGTGTCATCCCAGGCCTGTTTGTTCAGGGCGGTGTCGAGATCGGGGGAATAGGATTTGAACGCGTCCCAGCCGGCGGCGGGGTCGGCGGCGATGGTCTGCGTTGCGCGGGCGGTGGCCTGCAGGAAGCGGGCAATGGCCCCCCGGTTCATCCTGGCCGGGTTGGCCTCGTAGATCAGTTCGTCATAGGCGGGCACGCCGTTGTCTTCGGGGCTGAAACAGCGGCCCGTCTCACCGAGGGCCGCGAGCTGATGCGGCTCGAAGGTGCGAAAGGCACCGCTGACGGCATCGACCTGGCCCGAGGCGAGGGCGGGCACCAGCGAGAAATTGACGTTGATCAGGGTCACATCGGCGGGCTGCACGCCGTTGTGCCGCAGCATGGCGTAGAGCAGCGCCTCCTCGATGCCGGGGACGGAATAGCCGACCTTTCGGCCCTTGAGGTCGGCGAGGGTCTTTATCGGCCCGCCCGCCTTGGTCAGCACGCAGTAGAGCGGGCTGTCGATCAGCGTGCCGACCCGGACCAGTGGCAAGCCCGCTGCGTGTTGCAGGTAAAGCTGGGGTTGATAGGAGACGGCGATATCGGCCTTGCCGGCCGCCACCATTTTCGGCGGGTCGGAGGGGTCGGCAGGGGCCACGATCGTCACATCGAGGCCGGCATCCTTGAAGTAGCCCAGCTGCTTGGCCAGGATGATCGGGCCGTGGTCGGGGTTCACGAACCAGTCCAGCATCACGGTCAGCTTGACGGCGGGTGCGGTCTGGGCCTGTGTTTGCGGCGCGAGGGCGAGCAGGAGCAGAAGGAGGAGAGGCTTCATGCGGGGGTCCTCAGCATGGGGAAATGGTCGGTGGGCCCGTGGCCATGGCCGACGCTCAGGCCATCGGCGGCGGTGATTGCCTGCAGGGTATAGGCCTTGGCGGCGAGCGTCGCGGTCCAGACATCGCCGGTCTGGGCGAGCTGGGTTGCAAGCGCGGAAGACAGCGTGCAGCCGGTGCCGTGGGTGTTGCGGGTCTGGACGCGCGCGGCCTCGATCCAGCGGAAGCTGTCCGCGGTGGCAAGCAGGTCCGGGCTGTCATCGCCGGGAAGGTGGCCGCCTTTCAGGAGGATCGCGCGCGGGCCGAGGGCCAGGAGGGCCTTGGCCTGCGCCTCCATCCCGGCGCGGTCCTGCGCCTCGGGGGTGCTCAGCAGGTCGGCGGCTTCGGGCAGGTTCGGGGTCAGGACATGGCAGAGCGGCAGCAGATGGTCGCGGAGCGCGGCGATGGCATCGGCGGCGAGCAACCGGTCGCCGCCCTTGGCGACCATCACCGGGTCGAGCACGATCGGGACGCCGCGCCCGGCAAGGACGGCGGCTGTCGCGCGGATGATGGCAGCCTGGCCAAGCATGCCGATCTTGACCGCATCGACCCGAATATCCTCGAACACCGCCGAGATCTGGGCTGCGACGAAATCGGGGTCGACGAACTGCACGCCGCGCACGCCGGTCGTGTTCTGCACGGTCAGTGCCGTCAGCGCGGCCATGGCGTAGCCGCCATTGGCGCTGATCGCCTTGATATCGGCCTGAATGCCGGCCCCGCCGGAGGGGTCGGAGCCCGCGATGGAGAGCACATTGGGGATCATGCCGCACCCCATGCCGAAACAAGCGCGCGGGTTGCGGCCTCGGGGTCCTGGGCCGAGGCAATGGCGGAGACGACGGCCATTCCGGCGGCGCCCGCGCGTTTGACCGGGGCGACATCGGCAAGGCTCAACCCGCCGATGGCGACCACGGGCAGCGTCGCCGCACGGATGATTGCAGAGAGACCGTCGATGCCGATGGGCCGGGCATGATCTGGCTTTGTCGCGGTCGCCCGGATCGGGCCGACGCCGATGTAATCGACGATGCCTCCGGGCATTTCCGCAAGCTGGGCCGCGGTCTCGATCGACAGGCCGAGCCAGCGGTCGGGGCCGATGGCGCGGCGCATCTCGGCGGCCGGGGCGTCGGTCTGGCCGATATGCAGGCCCTCGGCACCCGAGGCGAGCATGACCTCGACCCGGTCATTGATGATCAGCGGCACGCCGGAGGGGGCGAGCAGACTGTGCAGCCTGCGCGCCGTCCGGGTCATTTCGGCGTCGGTTGCGGTCTTGCAGCGCAGTTGAACGACGCGGGCACCGCCCCGGACGGCGGCGAGGGCCAGGTCTTCCACCGGGCGGTCGAGGGCGTCGGGGGTGACGAAGTAGATCGAGAGGGTCATGCCTGTGCCACGCGCGCGCCGGTCGAGAGCTGATCGGGGGTCAGGCTGTGCAGCGTGTCGATGAAGGCGGTCTGGAAGCTCGCCGGGCCTTTGGCGCTGCGCGCGGCAATCTCGCCCGCCAGACCGTAATAGGCCAGCGCCGCGACGGTTGCCTCGGCGGCGGGCTGGCCGACGAGGAAAGCGCCGACCACGCCGGTCAGGGAACATCCCAGCGCGGTGACCAGTGGCATCATCGGATCACCATTGGCCACGCGCCAGGCGCGGCTGCCATCGGTGATGAAATCGACCGGGCCGGTCACCGCAACGACGCCGCCGGTGAGCAAGGCCAAGCGGCGGGCGGCATCCTCGGCGGTGTCGACGCCGTCAGCGGCATCCGCGCCTTTGCCGCGGGTCGCCTCCCCCGCCAGCGCGAGGATCTCGGATGCGTTGCCGCGCACCACGGTGGGGCGCAGGGCCACGAGCCGGGCCGCGGTTTCGCGACGGAAGGCTGTGGCGCCTGCGGCGACGGGGTCGAGGACCCAAGGCGTGCCAAGTTCGGTTGCGCGCGCGGCGGAGGCCAGCATTCCGGTGACCCAGGGGGCGCTGAGCGTGCCGATGTTGATCGTCAGGGCCTGGGTGAAGCCGGTGAACTCGACCGTCTCTTCGGCCGCATGGACCATCGCGGGCGAGGCGCCGCAGGCCAGCAGCACATTGGCCATGACATTCATCGCCACGTAATTGGTGATGTTCTGCACCAGAGGTGCGGTCTTGCGCATTGAAGCGAGGTAGGGTCCGCAGGCGTCCATCATCTTCCTTTCGGGCAGAGGAGGACGACAGCCCGGTGGACCCAAGGGGTGCACCACTGCGACTTCCTCCGCCGGCATGATCCGGGTCAGGTTCAAAGGGTGCTTCTCAGCCCGGTCACCCGGACGCCCCTGTCACGCAGCGAACATAGGAGGGTTCGGGGGCGGCTGCAATTGGCAGGATTTAGGGCGGGCGGCCGGTTCAAAAGGGTGCGGCCCGTGTCAGGTCAGGGTGCGCTGCGGCTTCACTGTCTTTGGGGGGAGGGGTGAGAGGCTGGACAACGCCACCGATCTATAAAGATCAATATCTTACATGGGTTTTGTAACGTTGTTACGGACACCGTTCTGGACGATAGGCTTCTCTTTTTTTGCTCATCGTGTTGCAGTGATCAGACGTGTCGGCTTACTCCGAACCGAAAGGAGCAACGCGCCGAGATGTTCGATTTGGACGGCGGAGACACGGATGAATGTGTCTAGTCTCGAACATTGTGAACGAGCGAGAGTGCTTTCCGAAGGTTCGATTGAGAACCTATGGACAACTTTTCAACCGCCAAAGTCCCATTTCAACCCCGCACATCGCCATAACCCCCATCGCTATAACTTCATCACGCAGATGAAACTGCAGTAATCTCAGGAGTTTACGATGGCGAAGAAACCGCACGGCGACACCCGGCTCGCAAATTACCTCAACAAGCGGTTGCTCGAACTCCGGCCGAAGAAAAGCTGGGTCGAGATCGCCGCCGAAGTGGGGTTCATCAACCCGAACATTCTCACCATGCTCAAAATCAGGGTGAGGGCCGTGCCGCCGGCTTTGTGGATACGAAGACAAGTTCGGTGAACGAAAGGCTTCGAGAGCTGGTGACAGAGCGGAGCCTCCCTCCCGCAACCGAGCAAGGACGATGCATATTCGTCAACCTGTCGCCTCCGCGTCATCCATCCGTCGCATCAGCTACCTAGTTATGGCCCTGTAGCGAATCCGACACGGGCGGCTCAATGCAGACCGACACCACTTCAGACGAACGCCCACTGCGGCCCGGAATTGCCGCTCGTGTCTCCGCGGCGCTGCCCCGGCTGACCCCTGCCGAGGCGCGAATGGCCCGGTTCTTCCTGTCCGAGCGCGAGGTCGTCCTGCTCGGCTCCGCTGCGCAGATCGGACAAGCCGCGCGGGCCAGCGATGCCACGGTGGTGCGAACCGCTCGCACGCTCGGTTACGAGAGCCTGTCGGACCTTCGCGAAGATGTCCTCGCAGACCTGACCGGTGCACCGTCGCTCGCCGGCTTGCTGAGCCGCACGCTTGATGAGACGGGCGCACATGCTCTCAATGTGCTTGACCATATTGTAGCCCTGCAGGAACGCGCGCTCACCGCCCTGCGCTCCCCCGAGATGGCGCTGGCCTTTGAACGTGCTGTAGACCTGCTGCGGGCCGGAGCGCAGCGCCATATTTTCGGCATCGGCCCTTCGGGCGCGGTCGCCTCATATGCGTGCCTGCAGATGAACCGCATCGGGCTACGCGCACTAGCCGTCACCAGCACCGGCGTGGCGCTGGCCGACGCCCTGCTCAGTTTCGGGCCGGGCGACACGATCCTGATGCTGGCCTATGCCCCCCTTTACCGCGAAGTGACCGAGGTGCTGATTCGCGCCGAAGCCGTCGGCGCCCCCGTCGTGCTGATCTCCGACAGCCTGGGCCCGATCCTTGGCGACCGCATCGCCGTGACCCTGCCCATGCCTCGAGGCCGCGCAGAGCATCTGGCAACGCATGTCGGCACAATGGCGTTGATCGAGGGGCTGATCCTCGGCCTCGCCGCACAAGACCGCGACATGGCCGTCGACGCACTCGACCGCCTCAGCACGCTCCGCAGTCGGATCGACCGCGACTGGCTCAAGCGCGGCACCCGCAAATCGCCCGAGGCGCGCTGACCCGCGCCGTCACTCCACTCCAGACAAGGGAAAGATTCGATGTCCAAACGCAGTCTGCTTGCCCTGACGATCCTGATCGGATCCTCAGCCTTCACCGCCCCAGCCAACGCGGCCGATCTGGTGCTCTATGACGCGCTCGATTTCGCAGGCACCGCCGTCAAGGCTTTCACCGCCAAAACCGGTATCACCGTCGATGTGGTCGAGCCCGGCTCAACCGGCGAGACCCTGGGCAAGATCGCCGCCGAAGGTTCGAACCCGCAATTCGACATTGTCTGGCTCGACGGCTCGGCGGTGTTTGAACGCATGCTGCAGGATAAGGTGCTGCAACCGATCCCGGCAGAAGTGATGTCATCGCGTCAAATTCAACGCCCTCGGCAAAGACCCTGATCCCCGCCGACCATGCCTTTCTTCCGACCGGCGCCTCGACCACCGCGATCGAGGTGAACACCAAAAAGGTGCCCGCCGACAAGATGCCGAAAAGCTGGGCGGATCTGAACGACCTTCGCAGGCCATGTCGCGGCAAAGGACCCGAACCTTTCCGGACCCGTCCTACCAATGGCTCGCCGGGTTCTTCCAGACCAATGGCGCGACGCGGGTAAGACGCTGCTGGCCGAGGTTCTGACCAACAAGACGATCTCGGGCTTTCCGTCGGGCGGCAAGGTCAACAAGGCGGTGCTGACCGGCGACGCGATGGTCGGCATCAATCAGGACAGCTCGATCATCGCCAAGATGGTCGCGGGCGAGCCGGTGGTGGCGGTCTATCCCGCTGAAGGCTCGGTCGCATTGCCAGAGGGGCTCGGCATCAGCGCCAAGACCAAGCACATGGACGAGGTGAGAAGTTCATCGCCTTCATGACCTCGACCCGAGGGCCAGGCCGCGATGAAGGACGGCGACGATACCGATTTCTACTACATCCCGGTGATCGAGGGCGTCGCGGCCAAGGCAGGCCGCAAGACCGACATCCCCTTCGTCGTGCTGGACGACAAGACCGCCTCGGCGCATGAGACCGCGTGGAAGCAGTGGTATCGCGACACTTTCGTGCAGTGACGCGGGTGACCACGCAACACAATATCGGCGGCGGACGCAGGATTCGCGCCCCGCGCCATGGCCACCGACACGCCAGGGCGCGGTCGGGCGCTGCAGGCGCTTGCCGCCTGGGGGCCAACTGCCGATCTACTGTCGTCTTTCGTGCTGCTGATCGGGCTGCCGCTTGCCACCGTGCTGGTGCAGTCGGTGCTGCCCTGGCCTGTTCGATCCGCTGCATCCACAGCCTGCGGCTTCGACGCGGCCCCGCTTGCTGCGAGCTTTCTGCCACGCCGCGTGTGGCGACCTCGATCCTGCACTCGCTGGAACTTGGCGCGACCGTCGCCGTCACAGCAACGCGCTTGGTGCGAGCCTTTGCCGTGCTGACGCAGCGCTTCGCGCTGCCGCTGCGGCGGCTGATCACACCGGTGCCCTGGCTTGTGTTTCTGACGCCGTCCTATCTCAAGGCGCTGGCCTGGGTCCTGTTGATGGCGCCGCGGCGGCTATCTGGCGCAGCTGGGCCTGCTGCCGCACGGTCTGTCGGATGCTTTCTTCGGCCTCGGCGGGCTGGTCTTCGTCCATACGCTCAGCCTCTTTCCGCTGCCCCCTTCATCATCGGCGGCGCGCTGGCCGGCCTCGGCATCGGATCTCGAAGATGCCGCCCGCCTCGCCGGCGCCGGGCCCTGGCGCGATCTGGCTGCGCATCAACCTGCCGCTCCTTGCCCCTGCAATAGCGCTCAGCTGATCGCCACATTTGCCGAGGTCCTGTCGGACTTCGGCCTTGCCGCCACCATCGCGCAGCAGTCGCGTTTCGGGCTGCTGACCTATGGCATCTATGTCGCCGCCAGCGACTATCCGATCGACTTCCCGATGGCCGGCGCGCAGGCGCTGATCCTGCTGCTGCTCGATCCTTGTCGTCGTCTTCGCCGACCGCTGCTGCGCCGCCAGACCGAGGCGAAACTGATCTCGGGCCGCGCGCGCGCGGCGCAGGGATAAGCGAAGCTGGCCGCTGGCGCTGGCCGCTCGCCATGCGCGGCGCTTGCGCTTGCCATCCTCGCGCTCTACCTGCCGATGGCGGCCATCGTGCTGCGCGCCTTCACCGCCACGCTGGGCCATGGGCTGGACGGCGCGAACTTCACGCTGGCCCATGTGCTGGCGGCGCTGTCCCCCGGCACCGACGCCAGTGCCGCCCTGCTGCGCTCGCTGCTCTACGCCGGTCTGACGGCGGTGATCGGCAGCGACGGTCGCCCTCCTGCTGGCGGCACGGGTCGAGCTGCGTCGCGCTCGGTGCGCGCGGCGGTGATCGGCCTCTCGCTCGGCACCATCGCCATCCCGGGCATCGTGCTGGGGTTCGGCTATATCCTCGTCTGGAACCGGCTGCCGGGCTTCGTCGATTGGCCCTTCCCGCATTACGGCCAGACGCCTCGCTGCTGGTCACCGGCTATATTGCGACCGCGCTGCCCTATTGCCTGTCGTGATCCTGTCGGCGGTTGGCCAACTTGCGCCCAGCCTCGGCGACTGCCGCCCGCCTGCACGGCCACGGCGCGTTCGCGCGGCTGCTGCGCATCACCCTGCCGCTGGTCCTGCTCAGCGTGGTCACCGCCTTCCTGCTGACCTTCATCCGCACCGATGTTCGAACTGCCGGTCTCACAGCTTCTGATCCCGCAGAGCGGGCAGCCCGCTGCCGCCCTTGGTCGTGCGCCTGCTCAACCATGATGAAGACGGTCGCGGCGGCCGCGCTTTCGCTGGTCTCGATGGTCGTGGCCGGGCGGCATCGCCGGCTCCTCTGGCTGCTCGTCGCGCCGCATCGACCTTCGGCGACCACGCTGAAAGGTGACGCCATGACCACCGCGCTGTCTGCACGCGGATCACCAAATCGCTCGGCGGCAAGCCGTCCTGCACGGCGCTCGACCTTCGATGTCGCGGCCGGGCGAGGTCGTCTCGCTGCTCGGGGCCTCCGGCTCGGGCAAGACCACGCTTCTGCGGATTATCGCGGGGCTGATGATGCCCGACGCCGGGCGGATCGCGCTCGACGGGCCGGATGATCTGGTCGCCGCGACACGGTTGTGCCGGCCGAACGTCGCCGCATCGGCATGGTGTTTCAGGACTATGCGCTCTGGCCGCATATGACGGTCGAGGGCAACCTTGCCTTCGGCCTGCGACGCGCAGAGCTTGCCCGCGACCGAGGCGCGGGCCCGCATCGACCACGCGCTGGAGGTCGACCCGCCTCGGCCCCTTTCGCGACCGCCTGCCCGGCCGCCCTTCCGGCGGCCAGCAACAGCGCGTCGCCATCGCCCGCTGCCTTGCCGCCCGCCCGGCACTGATGCTCTTCGACGAACCGCTGTCAAATCTCGACGCCGCGCTGCGCGAGGATCATGCGCGCCGAGATGATGGATCTGGTCCGCCGCGAAGGCATCACCGTGGTCTACGTCACCCACGATCAGGCCGAGGCTATGGCCGTGTCCGACCGCATCGCCGTGATGCGCGAAGGCACTATTGCCCAGTTCGACACGCCCGAGCGGCTTTACGAGGCCCCTGCCGACCCCTTCGTCGCCAGCTTCATCGGCGGCTTCTCCCTGTTGCCGGGTCAGGCCGAGGCCGGCCACTTCCGCCCTCGACGGTGCCGCAGCCGCACTGCATCGCCGCCAGCCCGATCACGGCACCAGCCATGCTGGTGATCCGCCCCGAAGATGCCCGCGCCGCCGCACTTCATCCCGGACACCGGCTGACCGGCCGCGTCGCCGCGGCTGCCTATCAAGGTCGCTGCTGGCGCCTCGGCCGTCGATATCGGCGGCACCCGCATCCGCCTTGACTGGCCCGCAGCCGCGTCGCGCCGGGAGACATGCTGGAATTCTCGTCTGCCGCCCGACCGCTGCGTCGTGCTCGCCGGCCTGACCCACCGAAAGCCCGACCAAAAGGTACCCTGCTCAAGATGACATCGCACTGCCCTGATCTCCACTGTCACCGCCGCCTTCCTCGGCCTCGCTGGTCGAGGTGGTCGAAGCCTTCACCATCGTCCTCGCCGTCGGCGCTGACCCGCAGCTGGCGCCCGGCCCTGGTCGGCACCGGCGCTGGCGCTGGCCGCTGCTGGTGGTGCTGGTGCTGATCTTCGGCCCGCTGCTGGCGCTGGTGCCGCTGCAGGCTGCTGCAATTCGTCGTCGGCGTGCTCCTGATCCTCTTCGGGATGCGCTGGCTGCGCAAGGCGATCCTGCGCGCCGTCCGGCATTATCGCGCTGCATGACGAGGATGGCCGACTTCGCCAAGGAGACCGACGTGCTGCAGCGTCAGGCCGCCGAGCGGCGCGCCGACTACCTGGCCGGCATGGCCGCCTTCAAGGCGGTGCTTCTGGAAGGGGTCGAGGTCGTGTTCATCGTCATCGCCGTCGGCACCGGCGCACGGCCTGACCGCTCTATGCCGGGCTTGGCGCACTGGCGGCCGTGGTCGCTGGTGCTGCTGATCGGCCTGCGCGGTGCACCGGCCGCTGGCGCAGGTGCCCGAGAACACGCTGAAATTCGCCGTCGGGCTGATGCTGTCCTCCTTCGGCGTGTTCTGGACCGGCGAGGGGCTGGGCGCCGAATGGCCCGGCGCCGACCTGTCGCTGGTCGGCATCTTCGCGATCTTCGCCGTCTTCGCCTTGACCGCGCGTCGGCATGATGCGCCGCCCGCAGCGACATGGATGCCGCCCGATGAACCTGCTGCGCTGTATCCTGGCCGAGATCTGTCGGCCTCTTCGTCGATGACGGCAACCTTGCCTTGCAGATCGTGGCTCTGATCGCTGCCGTCACGGCCCTGGTCAAGCTCGCTGGCCTCCCCGGCCTCTGGGGAGCCGCCCTGCTGCTCGTCGGCTGCTTCGCCATCCTGACCCTTAGCTTGCGGCGGATGTTGCGCCGCTAGATGCGGAGCCGATACACGCCTCGCCTCAAATGGATGCCGCCTAAATCCTCCGGGACGAAACGTGAAGCCGCAATTCGACCTTGAGGTCAGAACCGAACGGAGAAAGTCCCATCTAACCCCCAAGCATCGCCATAAACCCCTTCGCTATAACTGAATCACGCAGATGAAACTGCAGTGATTTCAGGAGGCTACGATGGCGAAGAAACCGCATGGCGATACAAGGCTCGCAAAATATCTCGACAAGCGGATGCTCGAGCTCCGGCCGAAAAAGAGCCAGGCCGAGATCGCCGCCGAAGTGGGGTTCATCAACCCGAACATGCTCACCATGCTCAAGACCGGGGCGAGCAAACTGGCCCTTGACCGCGTTCCCGCAATGGCCAAGGCGCTCAACTGCGACCCGGCCTATCTGCTGCGCCTCTCACTCGAACAGGCCGTGGGCGACACTGCCGCGAAGGCGATCACCGACATTCTCGGCACCCCGGTCACGGTGAACGAACTCGCGTGGCTTGAAGAATTCCGCGATGCCTCAGATCACACCGATCCCAGAATGACCGGCCGTTTGAGAACCACGCTGCGCGGGATGTTTGGCAAATGAGCCCGGATGGACGAACAGTCGAAAGGGCCCTCAGCAGATCTTGCGTTACAGCCTGTCGACACGCTGACCCCGAACGAGCGTGAATGGCTGCTCTTCCTGCGCCTGATGTCAGATGGCCGGGATATGCCGATCACGCTACATAAGGTGCAATTACTTCGGCGGTTGTGCGGTCGGCATCCGTAATCCGCCAGAGATGTGGCCGACTGACACCACCTGCCGTTTGCCTGCTCCATTGATATCTGCCCGGGGGCAATTCCTCGAAGCCGATGAAGACCAGCCCCATGTGGCACTCTGGTGTTTACCTGCTAGGTCGCGACAGACGAGAGCCCTGCGCAAACCGGTTTTGCAAAATCTTCAAGCTTTCGTGACCTGACTGTCGCGCTGCCGCTGTAGCACTTCCCAGAACAAGGGGGACTGGCCATGCTGCTCAGCGTAGAAGGCGTAACCAAGAGCTTTGCCCGCACCACTGCGGTCCAACCGTGCCACATTCGCGGTTTCGCGCCCCGCGATGATCGGCATCATCGGACGCTCGGGCGCGGGTAAATCCACCTTCCTGCGCATGATCAACCGTCTGACCGACGCCACCTCGGGCCGCCTATCTGTTCGAGGGTCGCGATATCCTTGCGCTGCAAGGCGCCGCCAAGCGCGCCTGGCAAAGCCAATGCGCCATGATCTTCCAGCAGTTCAACCTCGTGCCGCGGATGGATGTCGTCTCGAACGTCCTGCACGGCACTCTGAACCGCCGCTCGACCCTCGCCACGCTTTTCAACCTCTATCCCGAGCGCCGACATCCACCGCGCCTCGACATTCTCGATCGCCTCGGTATCGCCGGTCAGGCGTCCAAACGCGCCGAGGCGCTGTCAGGCGGCCAACAACAGCGCGTCGCCATCGCCCGCGCCTTGATGCAGGACCCCAAGGTCATCCTCGCCGACGAGCCGATCGCCAGCCTCGACCCGATGAACGCGCAGGTCGTGATGCAGGCGCTCCGTCGGATACACGAGGAAGACGGCCGCATGGTCATCGCCAATCTGCACACGCTCGACACTGCGCGGCGCTACTGCGACCGGGTGATCGGGATGCGCGACGGCCAGATTGTCTTCGATGGCCCGCCCGAAACCCTGACCACCAGCGCCGCCCGCGAAATCTACGGCGCCGACGAAAGCTTCTCGGAATCCGCCACCTCGACCTCGATCGAGGCGCTGGAACCCGCGACCGCCTACATCACCGCCCCCTCGGGGGTCTGACGCGGCACGCCGCCCCGCACCCAACATCACCTGAACGGAGAGAACCGATGAAACACCTGCTTGCAGCCGCCCTCCTGACCACCGCGATGGTCGCCACCGCCCATGCCGACGGGATCACCGAGTTCCGCATCGGCGTCCTCGGTGGCGAGAACGCGCAGGACCGCGTGACCGAAAACCAGTGCATCGTCGATCACGTGCAAGAGGCGCTCGGCGTCCCGGTCAAGCTCTACACCCCGGCAGATTATGACGGCGTCATTCAGGGCCTGCTCGGCGGCACCATCGACTTCGCCAACCTCGGCGCCTCGGGCTACGCCAAGGCCTATGTGACCGACCCGAACGCGGTCGAACCCCTGCCGTCACGGCGAACCCGGATGGGTCCTACGTCTACTACTCGATCGGCTTCGCCCGCAAAGACTCCGGCATCAAGACGATCGAAGACGTGAAAGGCAAATCCTTCGACTTCGGCGATCCGAACTCGACCTCGGGCTATCTGATCCCGAATATCGAATCTGCAGGAACATTTCAAGGAACCGGTCGACAAGGTCTTCGGCAAGGTCGCCTTCTCGGGCGGGCACGAACAGACCATCGTCGCGGTCGACAACAAGTCGATAGACGCCGGTGTGAGCTGGGCCGACGGTCAGGGCAAATGGGAAGACGGCTTCAACAACGGCGCCTTCCGCAAGGCCGCTGACGCAGGCCTCGTCGACATGAACAACCTCGTCGAGATCTGGCGCTCCAAGCCGATCCCGAACGGCCCCTGGGTGTTCCGCACCGCCTTGCCGCAGGATGTGAAGGACAAGGTTCTGGCGCTGATCGAGGGCCTGAAAAAGACGGACCCGAAATGCCTCTACAACATCGCAGGTGGCGACTCCGCCGGGATCGTCCCGATCACCAAATCTACTACAACTCGATCATCGCGGTGCGCAAAGCGCAGTCCAACTGATTTCGATGACGCGCCGGACGGGCCCCAAGGGACGGGGCCCGTCCAATTCGTTTCGGGGGCATGGCGATGGACAAAGGCACCGAGGGGCGGACACGACTGCGGGCCGAGTATTTCGCCAGCCTTCAGCGGCGGCGCTGGACCGGGGCTCTCGCCGTCCTGATCTTCGCCGCAATGATGATAGCGGGCTTCATGGCGGCCGATGCCGAAAACTCCGGCAGCTTCTGGGGTGGCGTGCTGCACATCTTTGACTTCCCGGGAGAGATTCTGTCGGAAGCGGCCCGCAAGGCTTCTGCCATCCCGGCCCTGCTGGTCCACTACTTCCCGGCGCTTGTCGAAACCCTCAATATCGCCGCCATCGCCACGCTGGTAGGCACCCTCGGCGGCGCCGTCGCCTCGGTTCTCGCCACGCCCGGCCTCGCCCCCTGGCCCCGCGCCATTCCCGTCTTTCGCCGCCTGATGGACATCAGCCGCGCCTTCCCCGAAATCGTCGTGGCGCTGGTGTTGATCTACGTCCTCGGCGGCGGCCCGGTCCCCGCCACCATCGCCATCTCGATCCACGCCGTGGGCGCGCTCGGCAAGCTCTTCTCCGAGGTGAACGAGAACGCCGACCTCAAACCGGTCGAGGGGCTGACTTCGGTCGGCGCAGGCTGGCTGCAACGCATCTGGCTTGGCGTCGTGCCGCAGGTCGCGCCGAACTACCTCAGCTATGCCCTGCTGCGGTTCGAGATCAACATCCGCGCCTCGGCCATCCTCGGCTTCGTCGGCGCGGGAGGCATCGGCTATGAGTTGCGCAACGCGATCAGCTGGGGCAAGGGCCGCTATGACGCCGCGGCGGCGGTCTTCATCCTGCTGATCCTCACCATCGTCGTGGTCGACCAGACCTCTTCCGGGTTGCGCAACCGCCTGACCAAGGGGGCCTGAGATGGCGATGACCGATTTGCCCGCCCCGGACACCCGCGCGATCCTGTCCGAGGTCACGCGCAGCTTCACCCGCAAGCGCCGCATCGCGCTGGCCGTGCCGGTGCTGGTCCTCGCCTATCTCCTCTATGCCGCCTGGGCGTTCGACCTGCCCGGCCTCGCCGCCCGCGCCCGGCTCGACAATGCGGCGATCCTGCTGGCCGACAGCTACAGCTACAAAACCCATGTCACGCGCGACAACCGCGCCGGCAGATCACCGTCGCGATCGAAGGCCAGCGCAAGGGCACCTATGCCAAGGGCACCGAGCCGGACTGGGTCAAGATCACACGGCGACACCGCCGTCGTCACCCTGCCAAAGGGCGCGAAGGTGGACATCGGCGCCAGCGAAAGCCGCTTCATCGTGCCGCATTACGGCACCATCACCGCCCGTATCGACGACCACAACCACGTCGTGGCCGACCTGCCCCCCGGCCCGCTGCCGGACTGGATCAGCCTCTCCAACACCCGCCTCGCCGTCACCACCCCCTATGGCCGCTTCAACGTCACCCGCTCCAAGACCGAAGTCTTCCGCTACGCCCTCGGGTGGGAGATGTTCTTCTTCACCCTCGACAGCCCCTATTCCAACCATTCCCTGGGCCAACTGGCCGATGCCGTGCTCACCGGAGACCGCATCGACCCAGCCCGCGCCAATATCACCGGCATGGCCGATGATTTCTGGAACAACGATGTCTGGAACCATGGCAATGTCGCCAGGGCGATGTTCGAGACCGTGCTCATGGCCTTCCTCGGCACCTTCAGCGCGGCGATCATCGCCCTGCCACTGGCCTTCCTCTCGGCGCGCAACTTCACCCCCTTCATGGCACTTCGCTTCGGCACGAGGCGGCTCTTCGACATGTTCCGGGGTGTGGATGGCCTGATCTGGACCATCATCCTGACCCGCGCCTTCGGCCTCGGGCCACTCACCGGCGCCCTTGCGATCATGCTGACCGACACCGGCAGCTTCGGCAAGATCTTCTCGGAAGCCCTCGAAAACGTCGATGACCGGCAGATCGAGGGGATCCGTTCGACCGGCGCCACGCCGCTGCAACGCTACCGCTTCGGCGTTCTGCCGCAGGTCATGCCGGTCCTGCTCAGCCAGGTGCTCTATTTCCTCGAATCCAACACCCGCAGCGCCACGGTGATCGGTGCCATCGTCGGCGGCGGCATCGGCCTTTTGCTGACCCAGGCGATCAACACCCAGCAGGATTGGGAACAGGTCGCCTATTACATCCTCCTGATCCTTCTTATGGTGATGCTGATGGACTGGCTTTCCGGCCTGATCCGGCGACGCCTGATCAAAGGGGCATGACGTGCCGAAACACACCGAAACGCCCCTGATCCATCCCGAGTGCGAGATAACCGAGGCTCAGTTCGGCCGCTTCAATGAGATCGGCCACGGCAGCCGCGTCGCCCATAGCGAATTCGGCGACTATTCCTACTGCGAACGCTACTGCGACATCGCCAACACCACAATCGGCAAGTTCGCCAATATCGCCGCCTTCGTCCGCATCGGGCCGACCGATCACCCGCTGGATCGGGCCAGCCTGCATCACTTCCTCTACCGCTCCGCCGATTATTGGGATGACGCGACCAACGACGCCGCCTTCTTCGCCGCCCGCCAGGCCCGACGCGCCAGCATCGGCCACGACACTTGGATCGGCCACGGTGCGGTGATCCGGCCAGAGGTGACGCTGGGGCACGGCGCCGTCGTGGCCTCGATGGCGGTCGTCACCAAGGACGTGGCGCCCTATCAGATCGTGGGCGGCATCCCCGCCAAACCGATCCGCGCGCGCCTCGCCGCCCCGCTGGCCGAGCGCATGATGGCGCTGGCATGGTGGGACTGGCCGCATGACGTGCTGCGCGACCGTCTGGAGGATTTCCGCAGCCTGTCAGCCGAGGCCTTCCTCGAAAAGTTCGGCTGATCCCCGCGCCCATCCGGCAGACAGACCAGACAGTCGCACGCCCGTCTGCGACGCGCCACGATCGAGCAGCCGGAAATGCACCTCTGTCGGCGTGCAGGCGGCACCGTTAGCCGAGAGTATGTCTTGCAGAGCGGCACGCCCCAGGTGATCCGCCCATCGGGCGCAACCGGGATGTTCATCCAGAGGTTCAGCGGGCTCGGACAGTCCGGCGCCTGCAGCCCCAGCACCGCGAGCGCCGCATGCAGGTTGTCGGTGCAGTTGTCGTGATACCCGGTGCAGCCGAGCAGGGCATAGCGATGCACATCGCAGGCCGCGATCACCGTGTCGTGGCGCCCCGGCGAGGTATCCTCCTCCAGGATCACGATCGGGCGGCGGTGGTTGGTCACCAGCGCATCACCCTTGGCCGGGAAGATGCCCTGCAGGCTGGCGTGCATATGCTCCATCGACAGGGACTCGGCCATGTCATCGGCCTTGAAGCACCAGGTGTCGACGCCCTGCTGACCATGCGTGTTGATGATCTGGATCGCCTGCCCCTCGGCCAGCCGCACAGCCTGCCCGCGCCGTGCCGGCACCACCTGAAGTTCCGTCGCCATGGCCCGCTCGCGCCCGATCCGATGATGGCGGGACAGTCAGCCCTGGACAGGGGCGCGTCAAGGCGAACACTCCAGTCGAGTCACCATTTCAAGCGTCAAATGTCCGCATGAGCACAAGCAGACACGCGGATTGTTTTCATGCAGGGAAAGGAGATCAAGCGCACCTTCCATGATGTTTACATCGTCGAATATTTGAGTTGCACAACGTAAACTCCCGGTAAGGTTCAGCCTTACAAGATCGTTGCGGATGGCCCCAAAACGTCAAAAATGAACTCGGTTTTTGGTCACGGAGAACATGCCACTTTCCGTTACGTTTCCCGGGTGCTTACCTTTTGGATAGCAAAAACAGAAATTCTCGCTTGCGATGTAAAGCGAAGGTCACATCACTCAGAGCTTTCGACGCGGTAAGTATGGATTCTGCTTGAGGAAAATCTCAAATAACGCCTTGTCCCACGTAGATTTCGCACCGGGTGTGTATGACACTGATGGATTGCGCGCAGAACGCGGATCTATTTCCGATAGATGATCTGTGGCGCATAGGAGTGTAGCTGCGCCGCGTTCGCATCGTGCACTTCGCCGAGCTCGGCCGAACCTCCTCCGCCGGTCACATGATCGGATATCAACTTCATCACCTTGGCATCGATAGCATTCTAGTCGTCCATGATCCCTTGAGCACATCGACAATACAGTCGGAAGTGAATAGCGCACTGTAGATGCGGTGACCTTCGAGAGCTCTCCCTTGTGCTGTCGGCGCCGCCGATCGAGATCCTGACCATTGAAAATGTGCGCACCAGATACCGATAGTTAAGCGTGACGGTCTCGATTGTCGCCTATTGTCAGGTTTGCAGGATCGATCATGGAAGCCCTTGATCTTCCTTAGCCCCGGGACGGGGTGAAATCGGGTCTGGCTGAGCGTGTTGGAAGCCGCTACCGATGCGTAGGCACAGAAATGACGATGCCTAATCCCGGTGGTTTAGGCTTCGTCACCCCGCAAGTCGATCACTTTATATAAACAAATCAATGCGTTGATTTATGACGATCAGACAAAACGACAATAAGAAGAAGATCGTTGGCTACAGAGGGCCTGCTGGTGAACGCCGTGAAGAAAACGCAAGACTCCAACTTGCGCACCAGCGAGCAACTCCTGAAGTCTGGCGCGCGTCCGGCAAGGGACCCGTGCTCGCGCCGCAGTCGCTCGCCGGTGCAACGGGAAGGTCACCCCACCTTGATCAGGTTCTGGAAAACCAGCGCATTTCGCGCCTGGATCAGCCGCCCGCCTTCCGCGATCTTGCCCACTTCGATCGGCGCGTAGCCAAGGGCCGTGGTCAGGTCTGCGACCGCAGCGCTTGCATCGGCATGATCGCTGGAGATGAACACCACGCGACGCCCGTCAGGGATCGCAACCGGCGCGGTCAGGCCCTTCATCGGCAGCTGGTTGAAGGCCTTGACCAGCTTCGCCCCGGGAACGCGGTCAGCGTTCACTTCGGATGACAGCCTTCCCTGCAACTCACGCTCCTGCACCTCGAGGGGCAGGAAGGCCGCGTTCGTCACGTCGATGATGATCTTGCCGCTCCAGTCTGCGCGCACGGCGGCGAGATCCTTGAAGTTGATGAACTGGACCGCGAAGAAGAGGATGTCTGCCTCTAAAGCAGCATCCAGCGTGGTGGCGCTGATCTTGCCGCCGAGGGGCGCGATCAGGGGTTCGATGGTCTCGGGGCCGCGCGTGTTCGCGATGGACACCGGGATGCCCGCACGGGCGAAGATTCCGGCGAGGGTCAGCCCGACGCTTCCGGTGCCGATGATGCTGTAGGTCATGTCTTTCATCCTTTGAGTTGCGCCGCCCTTCCGGGGCGACCGATGGGGTTAGAAGGTGCCCCGCGCGAAGTCGCGATAGGCCTGCTTGATGTCTTCGGTGGTGGTCATCACGAAGGGCCCACCGAAGATGACGGGTTCGCGAAGCGGCTTGCCCGCGAAGAGGAGAAGGCGCAGGGGCTGATCGCCCGTGCGCAGGGTCAGATGCGTTGTCTCCGACCTGTCCGGATAGCTGAGCCAGGCAAGCTGCCCCGCGGTGACGACAGTTGACTCGGGGCCGACCATGGCCTGCCCTGTGAGCAGGTGCAGAAACGCGTTCCGGTCGCCCGGCAGATCAAGCTTCAGCGTCTCTCCGGGCTGCACGGTCACATCGAGCATGGTCACCGGAACATGGTTCCGCGTATCGACCGAGACCCCGTTGCACTCGCCCGAGAAGATCGTCACCCGGGCACCTGCGCCCAGCCATTCCGGCAAACTGTCGGCGCGCAGTTCCTGATACCCAGGGGCGGTCATCTTTTCGGCCGCCGGAAGGTTGATCCAGAGTTGCAGTGTATGTGCCGTCGCCCCGGGTGGCGGGTTTTCTTCATGCAGGACACCCCGACCAGCCGTCATCCACTGGGCGTCACCCGGACCGATCTGCCCGCGATGCCCGGAATTGTCGAAATGATCGAGCAGGCCGCTGATCACATAGGTCACCGTCTCGATCCCTCTGTGCGGATGGATCGAAAATGCGCCATGCGGCATCCAGTCTTCGGCCATGAGCAGAAACGGATCCGTGAAGGCCGGATCCGATCCTTCGATCAGCCGACGTGCCCGATGGCCGGGCATATTGCCCGCAGTTGCCACCGGGTCATCGATGCGGGCGACCCTGCGTTCTGTCTCCTCAATCCGGGCAGACATGGTGCTTGCTCCCGTCATCAGGCCACTGCGGCGACCGGGCCGCGGGTTGCGGCCGCCGCGACAGTTGCGCCCAGCGCGTCGACTGCCGTCTCGCCGTAGTCGCCAGCGATCTTGCGGCCTGCGTAGGTCACGTTGACATCGGTGATCCCGATCCAACCCAATACCTGCATCAGATATCCGGTCGCCTGATTATAGGCCGCAACCGGCGAGCCGGGGGTGAAGTCACCGCCTGTGGCAAGAATGATGTCAGCGCGCTTGCCGGTCAGCAGGCCCTTGTTGTCGGGCGAAACGGTGACGCCGACACGCACGATCTGATCGACCCATGCCTTCAGCGCGGCAGGGATCGAGAAGTTGAACATCGGCGTCGCGATCAGCAGATGATCGGCAGAGGCGAGCTCGGCCACAAGATCGTTTGAGACCTTGATCGCAGCGGTCATCTCTGCCGTATGCGCGTCAACGGGCATGAAGGCGCCCCCGATCCACGCCATGTCGACGAAGGGAACGGGGTCTTTGGCGAGGTCTCGGACAACCACCTCTCCGCCGGGATTGGCGGCTTTCCAGGCGTCGACAAAACGCGCGGTGAGCTTGCGCGAGGTGGAAAAGTCGAAGCGCGGGCTAGTTTCGATGACAAGAAGTTTGGGCATGGTCATGGTCCTTTCGGTCTGTGTCGATGAGAGTTGACCGCGGGCTGGCGCCGCGGGGGAGTTTCGCCGCCCGACAAGCCTTGCAAGCCAGTGGACGGGTTTCGAAGGTCGGGTCTGGTGCATGGCAATCCTTTCCTGAGGGCCGACGCCCCTCCAAGGGCGCAGCCGGAAACATGGCACGGGTAGGGTTTCAATCGTCTCGTCCGTCGGCGTGTCGTCGGGCGGCTGCGCGCCCTGTCCCGACCGGCATTGCCATCCGGTGAGCAAGAGATAGGAGGCTTGGAGTGATCAGTAAATTGACGTAATATCGCTACTAATGATCCAATCTTTAGATGGCAGAACATGCTCGACAGCATCACCATCAACCAGCTGCGGGCCTTCGTTGCGGTTTGCGAAGCGGGCAGCTTTTCCGGTGCTGCCAAGCAGCTCATGAGGGCGCAATCGGCGGTCAGCCATGCCATCGCCGCCCTGGAAGAGGCGCTGGACGTCGAGCTGTTCGAACGTGGCGCCCGTCGCGCCGAGCTCAGCCCCGCCGGGCGCGATCTTCTGCCCGACGCGAAATCGGTGATCGCCCGAACGGAAGAGATGAAGACCCGTGCCCGTTCGGTTGCCGAGGTGGGCGCGCCGAAACTGTCGATCGCCGTGGATGTCTACTTTCCGCGACCACGGCTGATTGCCTGCCTGCAGCGGCTTCAGATCCGCTCGCCGATGATTGCCGTCAGCCTGCGGATGACGACGATGCAGGCGGGTGAGGCTGCGGTGCTCGAAGGGCTCTGCGCGCTGGCAATCAGCGTTTCCGATGTGCCGGAACTGAATCCCGCTGCAATCGAGCGCCATTGGCTGTGCGAAGCCACGATGGCCACTGTCTGCGCGCCCGCCCATCCGCTGGCCATGACACCCTCACCGGTTCCGGTGGATGAGTTCAGCCGCCACGTCCAGCTCATCGTGACCGACAACCAGAGTGACACCGAAAAGTCGCAGATGGCCGTGGCGGGCGAGCGGAAATGGCACGTCAACGACCTGAGCGCGAAGCTGGATTTTCTGCGCGCGGGCCTCGGCTGGGGGCATATGCCGCTCGATCTGGTCGCCGGCGATATTGCTGCAGGAACGCTGGTTCGTGTCGAGCGCCATGCCTGGCATATCCGGCCGCTCACCTTCATGCTCTCGCAGCGCAGGGGGCGGACACTTTCGACGTGTGAAGGCGAGCTGCGCGACCTATTGGCGGAGGAGTTGGCGTCGTAGTTGGAGCCCGGATCAGGTGCCCAAGCTCTTCGACGTGTGATCGGAACTTCGCCCGATGCCACACTCACCTGGAGTGAGCTACTCCCCAACTCTTGGACAGATTTCCGGCTGATTTAAGCTACAGCCTGCACCTGCTGATCAGTTTGGGTTGCGTTGAAGTAGACCACGGCGGGCGGTTGTCCGCCGTGGGCGGCGTGGGGCCGCAGATGGTTGTAAAAGGTGATCCAGCGTCCGACACCTGCGCGTGCCTGTGACCCGGTTTCCCAAGCGTGCAGATAGACGCATTCATACTTCAGCGACCGCCAGAGACGTTCGATGAAGATATTGTCGAGATAGCGGCCCTTGCCGTCCATCGAGATCCGGGTGCCGATCCGTTTCAGCCGATCGGTCCGGGCGAAGGACGTGAACTGCGACCCCTGATCGGTGTTCATGATCTCGGGCGGGCCGAAGCGGTGGACCGCCTCGTTCAGCGCCTCGACGCAGAAGTCTGCTTCGAGCGTGTTCGAGATGCGCCAGGCCAGCACCTTGCGGGTGAACCAGTCCATGATGGCAACCAGGTAGAGGAAGCCTCGTCGCATCGGCAGGTAGGTGATGTCAGCGCACCAGACCTGGTTGGGCCGATCGACCCGCAGGCCACCCAGCAGGTAGGGGTAGGTCTTGTGGCCCTTGGCAGGCTTGCTGGTGTTGGGTTTCTGGTAGATCGGCATCAATCGCATAAGGCGCATGAGCCGCCGGATGCGCTTTTCGTTCACGGCATGGCCCTCATTCTGCAGGTGCCACGTCATTTGCCGGACGCCATAGAACGGCGTCTCCAGAAACTGCTTGTCGATCAACAGCATGAGGTCGAGGTTCATCGCGGTCTCGCCCTGCGGCGCGTAATAGAACGACGACCGAGAGACCCTCAGCAGGCGGCACTGCGACAGCACCGTTTAATTTCTTAACTGCCAATCGGTAGTCGGGGCCGAGCGGCTCGCGCAGTTCAGTCTTGTTGTTCAGCCAGGGTTTCAGGTCCTTCGGGATGACGAGTCGGGCGAAGTATCGACCATCTCGGTTTAGAAGATACCTTGGTTTCGTCGCCATCCAACCGCTCGCTTTGTAACTGCGTTTGTAACATCGAAATGGAAGAAGCCGTTGGAGCGCAAGGGCTTTCTTTCAGAACAACAACTTAGGTAGGGGAGTGGTGAGAGGCTGGACAACGACCCAAGCGGGGCTCGTTACGGCTGCTTCCTTCCGGACCTGACCGGGTTGGCGAGGTGCCTGCCCGCGCCAACCTCTCGGCGATCTATCTAGGCGTTTCGCGGCGGCGATGCAAGACCGCCGCCGCGTGGGTGTCAGAGCGCGATGCGGAAGCGGGCGAAGCCGTCCGGGCCGTCGCCATCGGCGGTGATGTTCACCCCTTTGACGTCGGCGATATAGTTCGCGGCTTTCGGCCCGGTGTCGAACAGCACCGAGGTTCCGGCCATCGGCGCGAAGTGCCAGTTGCCATCGGCGGAGGGGTTGATCGTTCCCTTTTCCACGAGATAGCGCACGATGATGTCGCGGTTGGTGTCGGGGCCCTCGAAGATCACCGTATCGCCCATCGCGCCGGGGAACTTGCCGCCGCCACCGGCGCGGTAGTTGTTGGTGGCTATCACGAATTCGGCCGCTGGATCGACCGGTTTACCCTGATAGGCGAGATTGACGATGCGATTGGCATCGGCGTTCACCACCTTGCCGTCGACATCGAACATCGCGGGTTGGGACAGATCGATCTGATAGGTCAGGCCGTCGATGACGTCGAAGTTGTAGCTTGGGAAGCTGTCGTTCAGCAGCACCTGATCGGCCTTGCCGGGCGTGATCTGGTTGAACATGCCGGCCGAGCGTTCGAGCCAGCCCTTCACCTGCGTGCCGGTCGCCTTCACCGCGCGGATCGTGTTGGGATAGAGGTAGAGGTCGGCCACGTTCTTGATCGCCACATCGCCTGCGGGCACGTCGGTGTAGTAGGAGGGGCCGCTGCGGCCACCGCATTTGAACGGGGCCGCGGCGGAGAGCAGGGGCAGGTCGGCCCATTGGGTGCCCTGCATCATCTGCGCGATATACCAGGTCTGCGCATTCGAGACGATCTGCACCGAGGGGTCGTCGGCAACCAGCGCAAAGTAGCTTTGCAGCGGCGCCGAGGTCTTGCCGACCGGGCGGCGGATATAGGCCAGCGTCGCCTCATGCTCCGGTTTCACCGCGTCGAGGATCTCCTGCGCGCTGGTCACGGTGGGGGTGATCGAGCGATCCGGGTTGCGGGTGTAGATCGGGCGCGCCTCGGTCTCGAAGCTGACCACGTGCCAGGTGCTGCCGTCGCGTTCCAGCATCAGATCGATCAGGCCCATGTGCGAGCCCCAGAAGCCGCCCATCACGGCGGGTTTGCCGCCGATGGTGCCTTTGGCGACATCGACGTCCTTGAAATCCTTGAAGGTCGGCGAGGGGAAGACGAGATGGGCGTGGCCGGTCAGGATCGCGTCGATCCCCTCGACATGGCCGAGCGGGACCGAGGCGTTTTCCGCGCCGTCGATGTGGTTCGCCTCGCCGATGCCGGAATGCGAGAGCGCGATGATCAGGTCGGCGCCCTGTTCCTTGATCTCGGGGACCCAGGCGGCGGCGGTCGAGACGATGTCGCGCGTCGTGACCTTGCCTTCGAGGTTGTGGCGATCCCATTGCATGATCTGCGGAGGCACGAAGCCGATCAGGCCGAGGCGGATCTTGTGTTTCTCGCCTGCGCCATCGGTGATCTCTCGGTCAAGGATGATGTAGGGCTTCAGCAGCAGATCGTCCTTGCGCGGGTCAGCGCCCTGTTTCTTGGCGACATTGGCGGAGACGAGGGGGAATTTCGCGCCCGCGAGGGCACTCTCGAGGAAATCGAGCCCGTAGTTGAATTCGTGATTGCCGAGCGTCGAGGCCTCGACCCCCAGGGTGTTCATCGCATGGATGGCAGGGTGGACGGTGCCGTTCTCGAGATGCTTTTCATAGGCCATGTAATCGCCCATCGGGTTGCCCTGCAGGAAGTCGCCGTTGTCGATCAGGATCGAATTGGTCGCCTCGGCGCGAATAGCGTCGATCAGGGTCGCGGTGCGGGCGAGGCCGACGGTATCGACCGCCTTGTCGGCGTAATAATCGTAGGGGTAGAGGTTCACATGGATGTCGGTCGTCTCGAGGATGCGCAGATGCGCCTGATTGGTCGCGGCGCGGGCCGAGAACGGATGCAGCGCGATCAGGGCGGCGCCTGCGGCGGTCTGGGCGAGAAAGCCACGGCGCGACAGGAAGGGTGACGGACGATTTGACATGGGGACCCCCGAGGTTCTGGTTTGCTGGGAAGTGTCGCCTGCCGCCATGACGGGGCCGTGACACTTCGGGCGGTAGGCCGAGGCTGACACGATCGTGCGGTCCGCGCCAGACGGAATGAAGCGGCGGGCGGCGCGGGGCCAGGCAGGGGGTTTGCGCCCGGCTGATGCGCATGGCATGGAAGGGCGCGGCAGACAGGCAGGAGCGGCAGATGCGCAACGCGGAGACGGTGACCTTCGGCGGGTCCGGGCTGGAACGGGCGGCGGCGCTGCGCGGCGATGTCGCGCGGCAGGCGGCGATGCTGGCAGATGCCGCGACGCGGATCGTGCCCTTGTGGCGCGGCAAGGTGCTGGTGGCGGGCGAGGTGCCGGATCGGCTGGGCTGGGTCGCGCCGGGACATCCGGCGCTGGCGGGCGAGGTGCCCTATCTGTTTCTCGGCCTGGACAGTGATGGCCCCTGCTATGCCGCCGATATCTCTGCCTGGGAGCCGGAGGGGCTCGACCCCGCAGCAACAGCTGCCTTCTTCGACCCGACCGAACAGCACCATCCCGAGCTGCCCGCCGATCAGCGCTTTGTCGAGCTGCGGGCGGTGATGGTCGCCCTGTCCCCGCGGGAGGCCGAGATCGCGGCGATGGCACGGGCCTTGTTCGGCTGGCATTCGCATCACCGCTTCTGTGCGCGCTGCGGCAGCCCGAGTGTGATCTCGATGGCCGGCTGGCAGCGCGATTGCCCGGCCTGTGCCGCGCATCATTTCCCGCGCACCGATCCCGTGGTGATCATGCTGATCACGCGCGGCAATTCGGTCTTGCTGGGCCGCTCGCCAGGCTGGCCGGACGGGATGTATTCGCTGCTCGCAGGCTTCATCGAGCCCGGTGAGACGGTCGAGGCCGCGGTGCGCCGCGAGGTGGTCGAGGAGGCGGGGGTGACGGTGGGCGCGGTGCGCTATCTTGCCAGCCAGCCCTGGCCGTTTCCGGCCTCGCTGATGCTCGGCTGTCAGGGAGTGGCCGAAAGCGAGGCGATCACCATCGATCCGACCGAGATCGAGGATGCGCTCTGGATCAGCCGGGAAGAGATGGTCAGCGTGATGGCGGGGTTGCATCCCCGCATCAAACCGGCGCGGCGCGGCGCGATCGCACATTTCCTGATTGCAAACTGGCTCGCAGATCGTCTCGAATGACAATCGGGCAGGGGCCATACGGCGAACGGCGGGCTGAGGGTCCATGAATTTCGTATCACGCGCAGATATCGAGGCCCCGATCGACTATGTCTTCGAGGCGGTCAGCGATTTTGCGGGCTTTGAAAAGGCGGCGTTGCGGCGCGGTGCCGAGGTGGTGCGGACCGACCGGATGGCCGGGCCCGGGCCCGGGATGCAGTGGGACACGGTGTTCCGGATGCGCGACAAGCCGCGCCGGGTGACGATCGGGCTGGAACGCTTCGTGCGGCCCTCGCTGCTGCAATTCGACGCCGAGTCGAAGAATATCAATGGCGCGATGGCGGTCGAATTGCTGGAGCTGTCGCGGCGCCACACCCGGGTGACGCTGCGCCTCCAGCTGAAGCCGAGCAATCTGACGGCGCGGATCATGCTGCAATCGCTGCGGCTGGCGAAGGCCAGGCTGAGCGCGCGCCTTCAGCTGCGTGTCGACGGCTATGCCCGCGAGATCGAAGAGCGATTCCGGCGCGGTCTGGAGGCGCGCGCCGGATCAGGGGTGCTCTGACGCGCGTTCGGCCTAATGGCGGCGCGGATCGGCGGGATAGACCCCCAGCAGCTTCAGCGATGTCGTGAAATAGCTCAGCTCTTCAAGCGCGAGTTTCACGTTGTGGTCGTCGGGGTGGCCTTCGATATCGGCATAGAACTGGGTCGCGGTGAACGAGCCGCCGACCATGTAGCTTTCCAGCTTGGTCATGTTCACGCCATTGGTCGCGAAGCCGCCCATCGCCTTGTAGAGCGCGGCCGGGATGTTGCGCACCCGGAAGGTGAAGGTGGTCATCATGCCGGCCGGGCCGCGGCGTTTGAAATCGGGCTCTCGTCGCCATGATGAGGAAGCGGGTGGTGTTGTTCTTCTGGTCTTCGATATGGCGCGCCAGCACGTCGAGGCCGTAGATCTCGCCCGCGAGTTCGGAGGCGAGGGCGGCGCGGGTCCTGTCGCCCGCCTCGGCGGTTTCGCGGGCGGCGCGGGCGTTGTCGGTGCTGACCTTGCCGCGAATCCCGTGCTGGCGCAGGAAGCCTGCGCATTGCGGACAGGATCACAGTATGGCCATGCGCCTCCTTGATGTCTTCGAGGCGTGCGCCGTGCACGCCCAGCAGGTTGATATGGACGCGCACGAAGGCCTCATCCACGATATGCAGGCCGGATTCGGGCAGAAGCGTGATGCACATCGGCGACGCGGCCATAGGTCGAGTTCTCGACGGCGATCATGCCGAGGTCGGCATCGCCGCGGCGGACCGCCTCGATCGCCTCCTCGAAGCTCGGGCAGGGCACGGACATCCATGGTCGGGCGCGCTTCGCGGCAGGCCTGATGTGAATAGGCCCCAAGTTCACCCTGGAACGCGATACGGCCGGTCATTTTCATAAACCCTTCCCTGAGAGGCCCGTGGAAGGGCGTTTGGTCGCGGTAACTATACCTTGAAATCTTGCGGGGGAAGCTTGTAGATATCGGCACGCACTGGACGGATTGGGAGCGCGACATGTTCGACACGATGACCTTCACGAAAATAGTTGGCGGCTGCTGTGGCGCACTGCTGATCTTCCTGCTGGGCAATTGGGCGGGCGAGGCGCTCTACAATACCAGCGACGAAGGTGGCAAGCAGGCCTATAGCGTGGCGGTTGCGGAAGCGGCCCCGGCAGGTGCTGCGGCTGCGGCGACCGGCCCCGATTTCAAGACCGCGCTGGCGGATGCCGACGCGAAGAAGGGCGAGACGATCTTTGGCAAGTGCAAGGCCTGCCACAAGATCGACGGGCAGAATGCCACCGGCCCGCATCTGAACGGTGTGGTTGGCCGTGCGGTCGCAACGGTCGACGGGTTCGCCTATTCGGACGCGCTGAAAAAGCTGGGCGGCGACTGGACGCCCGAGCGTCTGGACGAGTGGCTGACCAAGCCTGCGGCCTTCGCGCCGGGCACCAAGATGGGTTTTGCCGGTCTCGACAAGGTCACCGAACGGGCGGATGTGATCGCCTATCTTGAAACGGTGAAATGATCTGCGGCAGATGACCGCGCCGGGCCGCCCCAAAAGGGCGGCCTTTTTCATTTCCGGCTGGAATTTGGCGAGATATGGCAGCCGGGGGCATTGGTCGGGGCGCTCGTCGGCGGTCAGGCGGGGGCGCGGGCGCAGGTCACGCAAACTCAACTTGAACCCGGGGCGCGGCGCGCCGTAGCCTGTGGCGACCAGCTGAATGAGGAGAGGTGAGGATGCCAAGACCCGCAAGCGGCGCTGTGATCCCGGCAGGGCGGTTATGGCGCCGTGTCGGGCCCTGGCTCTGGGCATGCTGGCCGTGGCGCTGGTCGGTCTGACGCAGGGGACCGGCGCGCGCGCGCAGGATGCGACGATCACCTCGCACGGGATCTCGACCTTCGGCACATTGAAATATCCGGCGGATTTCAAGCATCTCGACTATGTCAACCCGGCGGCGCCGAAGGGCGGCGAGTTGTCGGTCTGGTGGGCGGGCGCCTTCGACAGCATGAATCCCTTCGTGCTGAAGGGCACCGCGGGATACCTGTCGCAGATCCTTTATGAGACGGTGCTGACCTCGGTCGCGGACGAGGTCGGGTCGGCCTATTGCCTGCTTTGCGAGACGATGGAGTATCCCGAGGACCGGTCCTGGGTGATCTTCAACCTGCGACCCGAGGCGAAGTTTTCGGATGGCACCCCGCTGACGGCCGATGATGTGCTGTTTTCCTATGATCTGATGCTGAAATCGGGGCTGCCGGATTTCCGGCTGGTGCTGTCGCAACAGGTCGAGAAGGCCGAGGTGCTGGGGCCGGAGAAGATCAGGTTCACCTTCAAGGCAGGGTTTCCGACGCGCGATCTGCCGATGACCGTGGGGGGCCTGCCGATCTTTTCCAAGGCGGCTTTCGAGGCCGCGGGCAAGGCCTTTGACGATACCGGGCTGACGCCGCTGGTTGGTTCGGGGCCCTATGTTCTGGACCATCTGAACGTGGGCCAGACCATCGTCTACAAGCGCAACCCGGATTATTGGGGCAAGGACCTGCCGATCAATCTGGGGCGGAACAATTTCGACCGGATCCGCATCGAATATTTTGCGGATTACAATGCCGCGTTCGAGGGGTTCAAGGGCGGCAGTTATACGTTCCGCGATGAGGCGTCGTCGATCAAATGGGCGACGGGCTATGATTTTCCGGCGGTTCAGAACGGCTAGGTGACGAAGGCCGACGCTGCCGGACGGCGTCTTTGGCGACCGGGCAGAGTTTCATCTTCAATCTGCGCCGTCGCGCAGTTTCAGGATGTCCGGGTGCGGCAGGCGATCGGGCTGATGTTCAACTTCGAATGGTCGAACGAGACCTTGTTCTACGAGCTTTACAAGCGGATCAATTCGTTCTGGGAGAACAGCGATCTGGCGGCCAGTGGCAAGCCCGAGGGGGCGGAGCTGGCGATACTGCAACCGCTGGCCTCCGAGCTGCCTGCGGGGGTTTTGACCGACGATGCGGTGATGGCGCCGGAATCGGGGCCGCGCCAGCTCGACCGGGGCAATCTGCGCAAGGCTTCGGCGCTGCTGGATGCGGCGGGCTGGACGGTGGGGCCGGATGGCAAGCGGCGCAATGCCAAAGGCGATCTGCTGTCGGTCGAGTTCCTGAATGATGGGCCGGCCTTCGACAAGGTGATCAACCCCTTTGTCGAGAACCTGCAGGCGCTCGGCGTCGATGCGCGGTTGACCGATGTCGACCCCGCGCAGGAGGGAGAGCGCGAGAAGAAATACGACTTTGACATGATCACCGCGCAGTTCCCGATGAGCTTCATCCCGGGGTCTGAGTTGAAGCAGTATCTTCGGGGCTCAGACCGCCGATATCTCGGTCTTCAACAAGATGGGATTGAAGGACCCGGCGGTGGACAAGCTGATCGATGTCGTGCTTGCGGCGAAGACCGAGGAGGAGCTGAAGCCCGCGGTGCGCGCGCTGGACCGGGTGCTGCGGGCCGAGCGGTTCTGGGTGCCGCAATGGTCTCGCAACAGTCATCTGGTGGCCTATTACGATATCTACGGCCATCCCGGACCCTTTGCCGCCCTATCTGTTGGGACAGTTCGATTTCTGGTGGTATGACGCCGCAAAGGCCGCCGAGCTGAAGGCCAAGGGCATATTGCGGTGAGGGGCTGAGGCATGGGGGCCTATATTCTGCGGCGACTGCTGCTGATGATCCCGACTCTGGTCGGAATCATGGTCATCAACTTCACGCTGACGCAATTCGTGCCGGGCGGGCCGGTCGAGCAGATCATTGCGCGGATTCAGGGCCAGGGCAACGCCTTCCAGGCCATCGCGGGCGGTGGTGACGCGGGGGCGGGTGCCTCGGCGGCGGCCGGGCTGAACGACAAATACCTTGGCGCGCGTGGTCTGCCGCCGGAGTTCATCGCCAGCCTGAACAAGGAGTTCGGCTTTGACAAACCGCCGCTGGAGCGGTTTCTCGACATGATGTGGAACTACCTGCATCTCGATTTCGGGCAGAGCTATTTCCGGTCGATCTCGGTGGTCGATCTGGTCAAGGAAAAGCTGCCGGTCTCGATCTCGCTCGGGCTGTGGACGACGCTGATCGCCTATCTGGTGTCGATCCCGCTGGGCATCCGCAAGGCGGTGCGGGACGGGACGCGGTTCGATACCTGGACCTCGGGCGCGATCATCGTGGGCTATGCGATCCCGGGGTTCCTGTTCGCCATCCTGCTGCTGGTGCTGTTCGCGGGCGGATCATACTGGCGGATCTTTCCGCTGCGCGGGCTGACATCGGACAACTGGGCGCAGCTGAGCCTGGCTGGGCAAGGTCGGGCGATTATCTTTGGCATATCACGCTGCCGGTGATCGCCTCGACCATCTCGGCCTTTGCGACGCTGACGCTGCTGACCAAGAACAGCTTTCTGGATGAGATCAAGAAGCAGTATGTGATGACCGCGCGGGCCAAGGGGCTGACCGAGCGGCGGGTGCTTTATGGCCACGTGTTCCGCAATGCGATGCTGATCGTGATCGCGAGTTTCCCGAGCATCTTCGTCAGTCGTGTTCTTTGGCGGCAGCGTGATCATCGAGACGATCTTCTCGCTCGACGGATCTGGGGCGGCTCGGGTTCGAGGCGGCGGTGTCGCGGGATTATCCGGTAATCTTCGGCACGCTCTTCGTGTTCAGCCTGATCGGGCTGGTGGTGGGGCTTTTGTCGGACCTGATGTATGTCTGGATCGACCCGCGCATTGATTTCGAGACGCGGGAGACCTGATGCAACTCTCGCCCCTGAACCGCCGCCGCTGGCGCAATTTCCGCGCCAACAAGCGGGCCTATTGGTCGCTGCTGATCTTTGCGGTGCTGTTTGGCCTGTCGCTTTTTGCCGAGCTGATCGCGAATGATCACCCGCTGCTGGTGCGCTACAAGGGCGAGTGGCGCAGCCCGGTGTTCCAGTTCTATTCGGAAAAGGACTTTGGCGGCGATTTCCAGACCGAGGCAACCTACAAGGACCCGGTCGTGCAATGTCTGATCATTGCCGCCGGGAATGAGGGCTGTTTCGACACGCCGGCCGAGACCCGCAAGGCGGCCGAGACCGGGATGATCGACGGCAAGCCGGTGCAGACCGGGTTCATCCTCTGGCCGCTGATGCCCTATTCCTATGCCACGGTGAACGATATTCAGGGCGCGGCGCCATCCGCCCCCGATGCCAAGCACTGGCTGGGCACGGATGATACGGCGCGCGATGTGCTGGCGCGGGTGATCTATGGCTTTCGCCTGTCGGTGGCCTTTGCGCTGGTGGTGACGGTGGCGACCTCGGTGCTCGGGATCGCGGCGGGGGCGGTGCAGGGCTATTTCGGCGGGCTGGTCGACCTGATCTTCCAGCGGGTGATCGAGATCTGGGGGTCCACCCCGCAGCTCTATGTCATCATCATCGTGGCGGCGATCGGGAAGATGAACTTCTGGCTGCTGGTCGGGCTGATGGTCATGTTTGGCTGGACCCATCTGGTCTATGTCGTGCGGGCCGAGTTCCTGCGCGCGCGCAACTTCGAATATGTCCGCGCCGCGCGGGCTCTGGGCGTGTCGAACGGGGTGATCATGTTCCGCCATGTGCTGCCGAATGCGATGGTCGCCACGCTGACCTTCCTGCCCTTCATCGTGACCGGGACCATCGGCACGCTGGCGACGCTCGATTTTCTGGGCTTCGGGATGCCGTCATCCTCGCCTTCGCTGGGGGAGCTGACCTTGCAGGCCAAGCAGAACCTGCAGGCGCCCTGGCTGGCCTTTACCGCCTTCTTCGCCTTCGCGATCATGCTGTCGCTTCTGGTGTTCATCTTTGAAGGCGTGCGCGATGCCTTTGACCCAAGGAAGACCTTCCGATGAGCGGGCAGGGCGCGAACATCCTCGAGGTGCGCGATCTGACGATCCGGTTCCGGCAGGACGGGCAGGTCAGCGAGGCGGTGCGTCAGGTCAGTTTCAGCCTGGCGCAGGGCGAGACGCTGGCGCTGGTCGGCGAAAGCGGATCGGGGAAGTCGGTCACGGCGCTGTCGACGGTGTCGCTGTTGCCGGACAGTGCCGAGGTGTCCGGCTCGATCCTCTATCGCGGCGAAGAGATGGTCGGGGCGGGTTTTGACAAGCTGCGGCGGGTGCGCGGCAATGACATCAGCTTCATCTTTCAGGAGCCGATGACCAGCCTGAACCCGCTGCACACTCTGGAGCGGCAGATCACCGAAAGCCTGACGCTGCATCAGGGGTTGAGTGGTGCCCGCGCGCGGGCGCGGGTGGTGGAATTGCTGCGCAAGGTCGGCATTCGCGATCCGGAAGAGCGGATGGGGGCCTATCCGCATCAGTTGTCGGGCGGACAGCGGCAACGGGTGATGATTGCGATGGCGCTGGCGAACGGGCCGCAGCTGCTGATCGCGGATGAGCCGACCACCGCGCTCGACGTGACGATCCAGGCGCAGATCCTCGATCTGCTGGCCGATCTGAAGCGGGACGAGGGGATGAGCCTGCTGTTCATAACGCATGATCTGGGCATCGTGCGGCGCATCGCGGACCGGGTCTGCGTGATGCAGGGCGGCGAGATCGTGGAACAGGGGCCGACGGCCGAGATCTTTGCCAATCCGCAGCATCCCTATACGCAAGGCCTGCTGGCGGCGGAGCCTTCGGGGCGGCCTGATCCGGTGCCTGAGGGTGCCGCCGAGGTGTTGCACACCGAGGACCTGCGGATCTGGTTCCCGATCCAGCGCGGCTTTCTGCGCAAGACGGTGGGCCATGTGAAAGCGGTGAACGGGGCGAGCCTGTCGGTCCGGGCGGGCGAGACGCTGGGGATCGTGGGTGAAAGCGGGTCTGGCAAGACGACGCTGGCGCTGGCGATCCTGCGGCTGATTTCCTCGGAAGGGCCGATCGGCTTTCTCGGGAAGGATCTTCAGGGGTTGAGCTTTCGGCAGATGCGGCCGGTGCGGCGTGATCTGCAGATCGTGTTTCAGGACCCGTTCGGCAGCCTGTCGCCGCGCATGACGGTCGAGCAGATCATCGCCGAGGGTCTGGGCGTGCATGGCGATGAGGGCGATCGGCGGGCGCGGGTGGCTGAGATCATGGTCGAGGTCGGGCTCGACCCGGCGACGATGGCGCGCTATCCGCATGAGTTTTCCGGCGGGCAGCGGCAGCGGATCGCGATTGCGCGGGCGATGATCCTGCGGCCGAAACTGGTGGTGCTGGATGAGCCGACAAGTGCGCTCGACATGACGGTGCAGGTGCAGATCGTGGCGCTGCTGCGCGATCTGCAGCGGAAATGGGGGCTGGCCTATGTCTTCATCAGCCATGACCTGCGGGTGGTACGGGCGCTGTCGCACAAGGTGATCGTGATGCGGCAGGGCGATGTGATCGAGGCTGGTGAAAGCGAGGCGCTGTTCGCGGCGCCGCAGACCGAGTATGCGCGCGATCTGCTGGCCGCGGCCTTCAACCTGAAACCTGCGGCGGACTAGGCGGTTCAGACGGCGAGGCTGTGGCCGGTCTCGGAGACCGCATAGGCGTCGAGATCGCGGGCGATCATCCGGGTCAGCGGGCGTGCGGCTTCGGAAATGCGCAGGCCGTTTTCCGTCCAGTCGACCATGCCGTCATATTTCCGGGCGATCGGTGCGAAGAGCGCGTCCAGCTCGGTGCGGGAGGTGTCGAACTGGTCGAGCAGGGCACGGGTTTCGACGAAGAAATCGCACATCAAAGCTTCGATGATGCGGCTGCGCAGCAGGTCGTCGCCGGTAAAGGCATGGCCGCGCCGGGTCGAGAAATGCCCGGCGGCGATGGCCGCCATATGGTCTGAAGTGCTCGGAGCATTCTGCGCGAAACCCTGCGGGAAGCGCGAGATCGACGAGGCGCCGAGGCCGATCAGCACCGGGGCCGTGTCGTCGGTATAGCCCTGGAAATTTCGCCTGAGGCGACCCTCGTGCGCGGCAATGGCGAGGCCATCCTCGGGGCGGGCGAAGTGATCGATGCCGATCTCTTCGTAGCCGTCCCCCAGGAACAGGGCGCGGGCGGTCTCGAACAGGGCGAGGCGATCTTCGGACCCGGGCAGGGCCGCGCTCGGGATCATCACCTGCCGTCGCGCCATCCAGGGCACATGGGCATAGCCGTAGAGCGCCACGCGATCGGGCGAGAGGGTCAGCAGCTGGCGCACGGATCGGGCGATGCCCGCTGCGGTCTGGTGCGGCAGGCCAAAGAGGATATCGGTGTTCAGGCTGGCGATGCCTTCGGCGCGGATTGCCTGCACAGCGTCGCGCGTCACCTCATAGCTTTGCAGCCGGCCGATGGTTTGCTGGATCAGCGGATCGAAGTCCTGCACCCCGACCGAGGCGCGGGTCAGCCCCGCCGCCGAGAGCGCAGACAGCCGTTCGGCATCGAGTTCGTTCGGGTCGATCTCGACCGAGAATTCGGCGCCGGGGGCGAAGGGCAGGGCCTCGGCCAGCAGGGCGGCGAGGTCGGTGATCATGGCGGCGGGCATCAGGGTGGGGGTGCCGCCGCCCCAGTGCAGACGCTTGAGCCGCACCCCGGGGGCGAGATGCCTGCGCAGCATGAGGATTTCGGCATGCAGCGAGGCGGCGTAGGCGGCGAGTGGCTTAAGGCTGGTGGTGCCCTGCGTGCGGCAGGCGCAGAACCAGCACAATCTGCGGCAGAACGGCACGTGCAGGTAGAGTGAAATCTCGGAATGCGCCGGGATTGCGCGGACCCAGTTGGCAAAATCCCGCGGCCCGACTGCAGGGGAGAACTGCGTGGCCGTGGGATAGCTCGTGTAGCGCGGCACACGTGCGTCGAAGATCCCGTATGGGGCGAGTTGCGATACTTGGGTCATTGCGCTACTGTCGGGCGAGCCTTCTCTGACTGCCTTGATACAGATCAAATGGACCCCAGCCCGATGGACCTAACCCCTTCCGCAATCGCGGCGCCGAATTGTGGGGATTGCCCGATTCGGTTTCGGGCGGTCTGCGCGCGATGCGACGCAGACGAATTGGGACAACTCGAGAAAATCAAATATTACAGAAGCTTCGATGCGGGCCAGACGGTGATCTGGTCGGGCGACCCGATGGATTTCGTGGCTTCGGTCGTCTCTGGCATCGCGACGCTGACGCAGACGATGGAAGACGGGCGGCGGCAGATGGTCGGGCTGTTGCTGCCCTCTGACTTCGTCGGACGACCGGGGCGGACCCATGCACCCTATGATGTGACCGCCACGACCGATCTGTTGATGTGCTGCTTTCGCCGCCGTCCGTTCGAGGAACTGATGGTCCGGACACCGCATGTCGGGCAGCGGCTGCTGGAAATGACGCTGGACGAGCTCGACGCGGCGCGGGAATGGATGCTGGTGCTTGGGCGCAAGACCGCGCGGGAAAAGATCGCGAGCCTGATCGCGATCATCGCGCGGCGCGATGTCTCGATCAAGGCGCTGGGGCTGAAGGGCCCGGTTACGGTCGACCTGCCGCTGACCCGCGAGGCGATGTCGGATTATCTTGGGCTGACGCTTGAAACCGTCAGCCGCCAGTTTTCGGCACTGAAGCTCGATGGCGTGATCGTGCTGGATGGCAAGCGTCAGGTGACGATCCCGAATTTCCACCAATTGCTGGAAGAGGCCGGGGATGACACGGACGGCGGCCTGCCCGGCTGACCGCCCGTCCCATCGCCCGTCCTGCGCTGGTCCCTGACGCCTCAATGGGCGAGGAAGACCGGAAGCTCTGCGCCTTCCAGCATGTCGTGGGTGGCACCGCCGAGGATCGCCTCGCGGAAGCGGGAATGGCCATAGGCCCCCATCACCAGCATATCCGCGTTCTGATCGGCGGCATGACGTTGCAGGATCACCGAGATCTGCGACATTGTGCGGGCCAGCACCGAGACCTCGATATGAACCCCGTGGCGCGCGAGCATCTGGGCCAGCGCGCCGCCGGGGTCAGAGCGTTCGGGGCTGTGCCGTGGCGGGTCGATCACGGCGACGTTCACGCGTTTGGCGTCGCAGAGGAAGGGCATCGCCTGGCGGACGGCATGCAGCGCTTCGACGCCCTGGTTCCAGGCCACGACGATCCGTTGCGGTGCCGAGGACAGAACGGCGCCATCGGGAATGATCAGGACCGGGGCCTGACCGTCGAACAATGCGGCTTCGACGACATTCCGATCTTCCTCGCCACTCTGGGCGCCGAAGGGGCGTGGCAGGATCACCAGGTCGCAGTAGCGCGCGCGGTTTGACACCGCCTCGGTCAGCGTGCCGAGTTGCGCGACGGTAGAGTCGCAGGACCAGCGGATGTCTTCGCCTGCCATGCGGGCAAGGACGGCGGCCTCGATCTGCTTGGCAGTGTCGCGGGCGACATCGAACAATTCGATCGGGAGGGCGATGGTGGCACCTGCCGTGTAATAGGCCACCTGGGTCCGGTCGATGCCAAGGCAGAGCAGTTCGAGATGTGCATCATGGGCCCGGGCAAGGGCGATGGCAGCGGTCAGGGTGGATGCCGGCAGGTCCGGCCGCGTCACGATCGTCAGAAGGGATTTGTAGGCCATTGGGCATCTCCTCGGATGGGGTCAATGACGGCAGTTTGCGCCCACGACAGCGCGCGCGCCTTGACAAGGATCAAGGTGGCGGCGTTTCGCGGGCGCACAGGATGGCTAGAGCGGCTTTCCGGCGAGATAATCGGTCAGCACGGATTTGGTGCCGCGCGCCCAAAGCGCGTTGAGCGCCGTCCGGAAGGCCGCCTGCACCTTCGGATCGCGACCGGTTTCGCCATAGATCTCGGTCATCGCGAGCCAGGCGTTCGGATCGGCCTTGGCCGCACGGGCGGTGCGGGTCAGATCCTCCCAGCGCGGATCGTTGGCGGCGATTTCCTTGCCGGAATCGCTGACCCCCGCGCAATAGCGGCACCAGAGCGCCGAGAGCAGGATCAGGCCTTCGGGCACGACCCCTTTGGCGAGGTTGTCGCGCAGCGAGGGGATGATGAATTTCGGTTGCCGGTTCGAGCCGTCGAGGCAGAGGCGGCGGATCGTGTCGGCGATCTCGGGGTTCGAGAAGCGCTGTTCGATCAGGCTGTAATAGGCGTTCAGGTCGGTGTCGGGCACCGGCGGGACGATCGGGATGATCTCTTCCCGCTCGATCTTTTCGAGGAAGCCGCGGATCAGCGGATGGGCCATCGCCTCATGCACCAGTTCGATGTCCATCAACCCGCCGGGATAGGCGATGATGGCATGGCCGCCGTTCAGGATGCGGATCTTCATCATCTCGTAGAGATGGACGTGATGGGTGAAGGTGACACCGACCTTTTCCAGCGCCGGACGGCCCGCCGGGAAGTGGTCTTCCAGCACCCACTGGCGGAACGGCTCGCAGGTGACGGGCACGTCGTCCTCGATGCCGAACTGGCGGGCGAGGGCGCGCTCGCGCGGGCCGGTGGCGGGGGTGATGCGGTCGACCATGCCGTTCGGGAAGGCGACATTGGCTGCGACCCAGTCGGCCAGGGCCGGGTCCGACAGGCGGGCGAGGCCCACGACCGCGTCCCGGGTGACATGGCCGTTGCCGGGCAGGTTGTCACAGGACATGACGGTGAAGGGCTGGGTGCCCGCCGCGCGGCGCGCGGTCAGGGCGGCGAGGATCGCGCCGAAGGCGGTGGCGGGTTTTCCCGGGGTCTTGCCATCGGCCACGATTTCCGGGTGGGTCGGGTCGAAGACGCCGGTGGCCGGGTCGACGTAATAGCCGCCCTCGGTCACCGTCAGCGAGACGATGCGGATGGCAGGGTCGGACATCGCAGCAATCAGCGGCGCGTTGTCGGGTTGCACCTCGATGAAGCCGGTCATCGCGCCGACGATGCGCGGGCGCATTCCGGCAGGGTCCAGTTCGATCACGGTGGACAGGTTGTCCTGCGCGCCAAGCGCGCTGCGCATCTTTGCGTCGCCGTCGCGGACACCGGCGCCGAGCAGGGCCCAGTCCTGACCCTCGCCCAGGGCAAAGAGGTCATCGAGGTAGACCGCCTGATGCGCGCGGTGGAAATTGCCGACGCCGATATGGACGATGCCGGGGGTAAGGCGGCTGCGGTCGTAGGAGGGGCGGGCGACGCCGGGGGCGAGGTCGCCGAGGGACGCATTGGAAAGTCTGGTCATCGGGGCGTCCTTTCAAAGGGTCCGCAACATGCCGCCGTCGACATGATAGGTGGAGCCGACCGAGTAGCTGGCGCGGTCGGAGCAGAGGAAGACGAAGAAATCGGCCAGTTCCTCGACCGTGCCGAAGCGGCGGATCGGGGCGTGTTCATCGGCGACGGATTGCAGGTGGCCCTGCCAGTCGCCATCGGTCGCAAGCTGTTTGGCGGTCTTGATCCAGTCAGGCGTCAGGATCAGGCCGGGGTTGATCGTGTTGACGCGGATGTTGTGCGCGATCAGTTCGCCCGACAGGCATTTTGAGAACATCGACAGCGCGGCCTTGGTGGTGTTGTAGATCGGCTCGTAGCCAAGCGGCTGGACCGCGCAGATCGAGGCGTTGTTCAGGATCGCGCCACCGCCGCGGCTGATCATCATCGGGGCGATGCCGCGCGACAGGCGGACCGCGGCCATGACATGCAGATCCCAATAGGCCTGCCATTTGTCGTCCGCGGCCTCAAGGATGGTTTCGTTCGAGCCGGTGCCTGCGTTGTTCACGAGGATATCGGCGCCGCCCTGATCGCGGGTCGCCGCGATCAGTCGGTCGCAGCCCTCGGCGGTGGCCACGTCGCAGCCCACGGCCTGCGCCCGGACGCCATGGTCGCGCGCGATCTCGGCGGCGGCTGCCCGGGCACGGTCCGCGTCGCGGGCGGCGAGGATGACATGCGCGCCTTCGCGGGCGAAGGCGCGGGCGACACCGAGGCCGATGCCGACGCTGCCGCCCGTGATGACCGCCACCTTGTCGGCAAGCCCGAGGTCCATCAGCTCATCCAGTTCCCGCCGTCGACGTTGTAGGTCTGGGCGACGATGTAGTCGGCCTCGGGCGAGGCGAGGAAGATGGCCATGCCGGTCAGGTCCTCCGCCGTGCCCATGCGGCCAAACGGAACCTCGGCCCCGACGAGCCGCTTTTTCTCGCCCTTCGGGCGGTTCTCGTATTTCGCGAAGAGGGCGTCGACGCCGTCCCAGTGTTCGCCATCGACCACGCCGGGGGCT
>CAWIOC010000008.1:0-454455 GCA_963837565.1 uncultured Pseudomonadota bacterium | reverse complement strand
CGATGGTCGGCCCCGGCGTCAAGCCGTGGCAGTTCATCACCGGCGCGGAGGGGCTGCCGATGGTCGACCTCGGGTGGAAGTCCGTCGGGCATCCTCGAACTCACCGCGCTGCCGAGCATCGACGCAGAGCGCTGGGTGCCGCTGGTGCGCGAGACCGACGCCCTGCTCGTGGCCGGCGGCGACGCCCCTCTACCTGCACCACTGGATGCGCGAGTCCGGCCTCGCCGACCTCCATCCCGTCCCTCGACCGGGCCGTGTGGGTCGGCCTCAGCGCCGGGAGCATGGTCATGACCCCGCGCATCGGCCAGGACTTCGTCCAGTGGACCCCGCCGACCGGCCCCGACGACACCACGCTGGGTCCTCGTCGACTTCGCGATCTGCCCGCACCTGGCCCCGGACGGCATGCCCGGCAACTCCATGGCCGAGGCCGAGCAGTGGGCGGCGAGCATCCCCCCGGCCCGAAGTACGCCATGGACGACGAGACCGCCATCGAGGTGGTCGACGGCAGCGTGCGGGTCGTGTCCGAGGGGCAGTGGAGGCACTTCCCCGGGGTAGGGGCACGGTTCGGCGGGGGCCCGGCCAGGGCAGCGCGACGCACCATCCGGACGCCGAACGTCCGATATCGGTCCTACCGTCCTCGCACGACGACCCAACGACCCCGAAGGAGACCCACCGATGGCCGAGGTACTGCTGTTCCACCACGCCCAGGGACTGACGAAGGGCGTGCTCGCCTTCGCCGACACGCTCCGCGGGGCGGGGCACGTCGTCCACACCCCCGACCTGTACGACGGGCACACGTTCGCCTCCCTCGACGAGGGCGTCGGCTACGCGCAGCAGGTCGGCTTCGGCACCGTCATGGAGCGCGGCGTCCAGGCGGCCGACGACCTGCCTGCCGGCCTCGTCTACGCGGGCTTCTCGCTCGGGGTCATGCCGGCGCAGCGGCTTGCGCAGACCCGGCCGGGCGCGGCCGGTGCGCTGCTGCTCGAGGCCTGCGTGCCGACGTCCGAGTTCGGCTCCGTGGCCGGCCGGCGTCCCGGTGCAGATCCACGGCATGGACGCCGACCCGTTCTTCGCCGGCGAGGGCGACATCGACGCGCCGCGTGCGCTCGTCGCCGAGGCCGACGACGCCGAGCTGTTCGTCTACCCCGGCGACCGGCACCTGTTCGCCGACAGCTCGCTCGCCGTCGTACGACGCGGCCGCGGCCGCGCTCCTCACCGAGCGGGTGCTCGACTTCCTGGCGCGGCTCCCCCGTAGGGGTGATCGAAGCACTCTGACGGACGGCGTGGCGCAGCCGACTGGCCGCTCCGCCACGCGTGGCTAGCGTGGCGTCGTCCGCCCAGCAGCGCGCCGCCAGGAGGTCGTCATGACCGGTCCCATCGTCATCGTCGGGGCCGGCATGGCCGGCGCCAACGCCGCGAAACGTTGCGCGACGAGGGGTTCGACGGCCCCGTCACCCTCGTCGGCGACGAGCCGGAGCCGCCGTACGAGCGCCCGCCGCTGTCCAAGGGCTACCTCCAGGGCAAGGACGAGCGCGGCTCCGCGTTCGTCAACCCCCGCGAGTGGTACGCGGACGCCGGCGTCGATCTGCGGCTCGCCAGCCGGGTCGAGCGGATCGACCGGCAGGCGCGCCGCGTCGTCCTCGCCGGCGGGCAGGAGCTTCCCTACGACAAGCTCCTCCTGACGACCGGCTCGTCGCCACGACCGCTGCCCGTCGAAGGCGCCGACCTGGACGGCGTCCGCTACCTGCGCACGCTCACCGACAGCGACCGGCTCAAGGAGACCATCGCGGCGTCGTCCCGGATCGCCGTCGTCGGCGCCGGCTGGATCGGGCTCGAGACGGCCGCGGCCGCGCGCGAGGCCGGCGTCGAGGTCACCGTGCTCGAGATGGCCGAGCTGCCACTGCTGCGCGTGCTCGGTCCCGAGGTCGCGCAGGTCTTCGCGGACCTGCACCGCGCGCACGACGTCGACCTGCGGCTCGGGATCTCGGTCGCGGAGATCACCGGGGACGGCGGCCGGGTCACCGGCGTCCGGCTCGGCGACGGCACCCTCGTGCCCGCCGACGCCGTCGTCGTCGGTGCGGGGATCACGCCGAACGTGGGCCTGGCGCAGGACGCCGGGCTCGAGGTCGACAACGGCGTGACGGTCGACGAGCACCTGCGCTCGTCCGATCCCGACGTGTACGCCGCCGGCGACGTCGCGAACGCCTTCCACCCGGTGCTCGGCAAGCACATCCGCGTCGAGCACTGGGCCAACGCGCGCCACCAGCCGCGCGCCGCCGCCCGGGCGATGCTCGGCGCCGACGAGGTCTACGACCGCACGCCGTACTTCTTCACCGACCAGTACGACCTCGGCATGGAGTACACCGGCTACGTCGAGCCCGACGGCTACGACGAGGTGGTCTTCCGCGGCGACCCGAAGGGCGGCGAGTTCGTCGCGTTCTGGGTCGGCGGCCGGCGGGTCCTCGCAGGGATGAACGTCAACGTCTGGGACGTCACCGACGCCATCGAGGCGCTCGTGCGGCACCCCGGCCCCGTCGACCTCGCGGCCCTCGCCGACCCGGACCGGCCGCTCGACGCGCTGACGAGGACCTGACTCGCCGCGTCATAGGGCGGTGGTCACGATCCCGGCCACGGCCATGGCGATACCGAGGCCCCTGCAGCCCGGAGATCCTGTCCTTGAGCTACCAGCACGGCCAGCACGATGGTCACCACGGACAGTGCTGAGGCGATCGGCGTGACGAGGATGGCGTCGCCCGACGGCCAGGCCGTAGTTCACGGCCGCCACCGCCCCGACCTCGACGGCACCCATGACCGCCAGGGTGCCCACCGTGCGCGCCGAGCCTTCCGGAGCCCGAGGCTCTTGTCCCCCACGCGCCGAGGGGAGGAGCACGACGATGCCGAGCGTAGAGGGAGTGTGGCAGCCGAAGAAGCAGGCGGCGAGGAGGGTCTCCTCAGCCCGACGACAGGCGCTCCGCAGCCGGGCCGAGTGCGGCGACCGCACCGAGATGCAGACGGCGCCGACCGTCTGCGTCACGGTGAGGCGCTGGCCCACGACGACGACGCCACGCCCATGGTCACCACGGCCCACAGGTTCATGGTGGCCGCGACGACGCAGACGTTGCCTCGACCCACGGAGAAGAACGGTAGCCGCCGCAGTACAGCCCGGACCCGGCAGACCGAGCGCAGGGCGGCGGATGGTCGGGCAGCCCGCCGAGGGCGAGACCGGCCAGGGGGAGCCTCAAGGGGGGGGGGGGGGGCGAGGTCTGTCGCCCTGCGCCCGTACGCGTCACCGAGCCGCACGATGTCGGTGCGGGCGCGCGCCGGTGACGCGGCCGTCGGTCGTGAGCGTCTCCTGTCGGGGAGGCGGCGAAGGGCGGTCAGCCCGACACCAGCCGCTCGAGCAGCCGGGGGACGTCGACGACGCCGAACCGGATGCTCGTGTCGCTGCAGCCGTACGGCAGCAGCAGCTTCTGCTCGTGGATGAGCGCGCCGCACGAGTACACGACGTTCGGGACGTACCCGTCGCGCTCGGCGCCGCGCGGCTCGAGGAGCGGCTCGGCGAGCCGGCCGATGACCTTCGTGGGCTCGTCGAGGTCGAGCAGCAGCGCGCCCATCGCGTAGGCGCGCATCGGGCCGACGCCGTGCGTGAGCACGACCCAGCCGATCTCGGTCTCCAGCGGCGGCCCGCAGTTGCCGAGCTGGGTGAGCTCCCAGCGCTGCTGGGGGGTCTGCAGCTCGGCCACCTCGTCCCAGTGGTAGCCGTCGGTCGAGCTGGCGACCGCGTTGTTCTCCCGGTCCCAGCGCGACAGGGCCAGGTAGCGGCCGCCGACCCGGCGCGGGAAGAGCGCCATCCCCTTGTTCTCCGCCGCGATCCCGGTGAGCGGCGTCGACCGGAACGTCCGGAAGTCGTCGGTGTCGAGCCGCCGTGAGCCGACGTGCGATCCCGTCGAACGCCGTGTACGTCGCGGCGTACGAGATGCTGCCGTCGTCAGCGACGAGCCGGGTGAACCGCGCGTCCTCCATGCCGTGGCTCTCGCTGTCGGCCTCGGGGAAGAGCGTCCGCTCGCAGACCTTGGACTCCGGGTGGAAGATCACCTCGTACGACGACGCGACGGTCCGCCGCAGCATCCCGATCGTCGCGTCGATGTCGGTGCGGGTCAGCGCCTCCTGGCGCAGGGCGTGGGTCGCCGCGTCGAGCGCGGGGAGGTCGACGCCGTCCGGCAGGTTCGCCAGCACGAAGTCGAGCGTCTCGGGGTCCGCGCCGTCGGCCCGCGCCTGCAGCCGCAGGCGTTCCCGCCGGAGCGGTGCGTCCCGCCGGGCACCGAGGCTGACGAACCGCGAGGCGTCCTCGAGCCGGAGCCCGCCCGGGCCCTCGGCGGGCGCGAAGGTCCCGGAGCGGAAGACGATCGTCGACAGGTGCCCCTCGCTCACCGCCCGCGCGCTCATGACGAACCGCAGCCCGTCCGACGCCGGGCCCTGCACCGGGTGCGGCACGATCGAGGGGTTGAAGAGCGCCGCCGCCTCGACGGCGATCTCGCGCGTGAAGTACGCACCGATGAGCAGCCGCCGGTCCGCGGACAGGTCCGCGACCTCGGGGACGCGGTGCGCGATCGCCGCGAAGTTGGTGCGCAGCACGGCGTCGAGGTCGGTGTGCCGGCCCGAGTACCCGGTACGGACGTCGGCGAGCGTCTGCGCGACCTCGTCGTCCGACAGCCCGCTGCACCGTGCCACGAGCCCTGCGGCCCGCGAGCTGCCGGGCGCGCTCGGCTCCTGGCCGGGCAGGAAGAGCGCGGCAGCCACCCGGCGCGGGTCGCGGGTGACCATGACGCCGGTGCGGCGCAGCAGCGCGGTCTGGGTCGCGCTCCCGCTCACGGTCGCTGCGCCGCGAGCCGGGCCGCGTGCTGCAGCGTGGTGACCAGCGCGAGGGTGGACTCGGCGCCCTGGTTCTCGTTGCGGCCGTGGGGCTCCAGACCGTCGCAGCAGCCGCCGGAGCCGACGTCGTACAGCGACGTGCGCGCGTCGTTGCGGCCGAAGAACCACGCCGCGCAGAGGTCGACCGCGTCGGACCAGCGCGGGTCGCCGGTGAGCTCGAAGGCGCGCGCGCAGGCGTCGGCGAGCGTCGACGCCTCGATCGGCTGCTGGTCGAAGCCGGGCAGCGCGTCCCCCGTCACCCAGCCTGCGGCCGGGGTCAGGGACAGGTGGTCGCCCGGGTGCTGCAGGGCGAGCAGCCAGTCGAGCATCTCGAGCCCGTCCTCGACGAGCTCGGTGTCGTTGAGGCTGTCGCCGGCCGCGAGGACGACGTCCGCGAGGACGGCGTTCGCGTACGTGAGCCGCCGCTCGGGCCACGGCCACTCCCGGTCGCCCCGGAACGGCCCGACCGCGGTCGCGGCGTCGTGCAGCAGGGCACGCGCGAGGTCGTGCCCCGGCTCGACGCGCATCATCTCGGCCGCACCGAGTCCGGCGAAGGCCATCGCCCGCGGCCACGCCGAACGGCGGGCGGCGCTGCGTGAGAACGCCGCTGCGGCCCGGTCGGCGACCGTGAGGTCACGGCTGCGGGCGGCGGCGGTGCCGAAGGCCCACAGCGCGCGGCCCCAGCAGTCCTCCAGCGTCGCCGCGCCGTGCGGCGTCCCGTGGGCGTCGCGGCGGTTGACGACAGCACCGTCCGGCGCCTGGGCGCTCTCGAGGAACTGCAGGTAGACGTCGGCGAGGTCGGACATCACCGCCGGTGCGAGGACGCGGCCGTGCGACCGGTCGTCCGCCGAGGGCTCGTCCCGGCAGACCGCGACGAGGGCGCGTGCGACGTCGTCCACGCAGTAGCCGTGCTCGACCCTCGGCAGCCGCAGCCGGGCGTGCTCGAAGATGCCCACCCCGTCGGTCAGCGCGAGGACGTGGCTGAAGAGCGGTTCGGTGCGGGTCATCCGACGGCGACCCGGTCACGCACCGGGCGGGCGGCGTGACCGCCGCGCGCCGCGAGGTGCGACGACGGGCGGCCGGCCCAGGCGCAGAGCGCGAGGTACTCGGCGGCGACGGCGCGCCAGGTCAGGCCGGCACGCAGACCCTGTGCCTTGTGCGCCATGTCCTGCGCGAGGTCGGCGTCGGTGAGCACCCGGCGCAGCGCGGCGGCGATGCCGGCCGGGTCGGCGCGCTCGACGAGCAGCCCGGTGCCGTCCCCGAGCAGCTCGAGGGCGTGCGGGAAGCGGGTGGAGACCACCGGCTTGCCGGCCGCGACCGCCTCGGTGAGGACGCCCGAGGTGACCTGCTCGACCGAGTCGTAGGGGAGCAGGACGACGTCGGCAGCACGGACCAGGGCGTGGAGCGCCTCGGCGTCGAGGTAGCGGTCGTCGAAGACGACCGACGACGAGATGCCGAGGTCGGCCGCGAGCCCGACGAGCTCGCCGCGGTAGCCCTCGCCGTCGCGGTGCGGCAGGCGCGGATGGGTGCGGCCGGCGACGACGTAGACCGGTGCCGGGTGCAGGTCCCCGAGCGCGGCCATCGCGCGGATGCCCCACTCGATGCCCTTGCCGCGGCCCAGCAGCCCCCAGGTGAGGACGACGGGCGCGCTGCCGGCGAAGGGCGACGGGGCCGCCGGTGCGCGCGGAGCGACGAGGTCCTCGGCGGCGCCGTGCGGGACCACGCTGACCCGGGCCGCGGCCGCCCCGTAGGTGCTGACGGCGCGGTCACGTGCCGTCCGGGTCATCGTCACGACGGCCGTCGACGCGTCGATGACCTGGCTGAGGATCCGGTGCTGACGGGTCGTCGGTCGGCTCAGCACGGTGTGCAGCACCGACACGACCGGGACGTCGAGCCGGCCCATCAGGCCGAGCACGTGCTCGCCGTCCGGACCGCCGTAGATGCCGTACTCGTGCTGGAGGATCACGACGTCGTAGCGGTTGAGCAGCGCGGCCGTCGCGGCAGAGCCGGCGGGGTCCGTCGGCCAGGGCGTCGTCGCGGGGTCGGTGACCCAGTTCCCGGCGACGCCGCGGATCCGCTTCTCGTGCGCCCCGACGACGCGCACGACGTCCACGTCGGCACCGATGTCGTCGAACCCGCCGACCAGCGCCTGCGCGAACGTCGCGAGGCCGCACTGGGTGGGCGGGAAGGTGCTGACCATGGCGATCCGCGGCCGGCGACCCGCGGGCACGCAGGGTGCGGTGCCGTTGCGGACGGCACGGTCGTGGACCGAGTCGGACGTCGGACGGGTCATGCGAGCCTCCAGGCCCGGGGCAGGGCCTGCTCGGGCCCTGCGCGGCCCGCGAAGGGGCCGCCATGATGCCGACTGCGGTTCGCCCGGGGCTCCGGGGCTGGCGCGAGTGCGACCGGCGTCCCAACGGGCACGTCAGGCGCGTGCTGCGCCCCGGGCCCGCTCGTCATGAGGAAGACCGCCGAGACCCGCAGGCTATCAGTCACGACGCGTCACCCCCGCCGATGTGACGTGCGGCATGCCCGACGCGGACGACGTCGCCGCGGTGCCGGGGAGGCCTTGTGCCCCAAGGATCTTCGCGTAGACCGCGAGGTAGTCGGCGACCATCCGGGCGGCGCCGAACCGCGCCGCGGCGCGGGCGCGGACGCCGTGCCGGTCCAGCCGGACGGCGCGGTCGACGGCCGCGGCGGCCGCCGCGGCGTCCGTGACGACGAACCCGGTGACGCCCTCGTCGACGACCTCGGGCATCGACCCGCGCCGGTAGGCGACGACCGGGGTGCCGCACATCATCGCCTCGACGACGGAGAGGCCGAACGGCTCCTCGAAGTCGATCGGGTGCAGCAGGGCGGCGGCCGCGCCGAGGACCTCGGCGCGCTGCTGCGGGCCGACCGACCCCAGGTACCGGACGCGGTCGCCGTCGACGTACGGCTCGACCTCCTCGCGGAAGTACCTGTCGTCGTGGACGATCCCGCAGACGACGAGCCGGCGGCCGGCGGCGCGGGCGATCCGGACCGCCTCGGCCGTGCCCTTGTGCGGGTGGATCCGGCCGAGGACCACGAGGTCCTCCCCGCCGTCGGGGGAGAACGGGAGCAGGTTCGCGTCGACCCCGTGGTGGACGGTCGCCGCGTAGTCGAGATCCGGGTGCCGGTCGGAGTCGGAGATCGAGACGAGCGCGGACCGGGACGCCCGGTACGCGGGCAGGATCGCGGCGCCACCGAACCCGTGGACCGTCGTCACCAGCGGCACGGGGCACAGCCCCTCGAAGGCCAGGGGCAGCCAGTCGAGGTGGCTGTGCACGAGGTCGAACGTCCCCGCCCGGCCGAAGGCGTGCGCCACGTGCAGCGCCTCCTGGACCCGGCCGTCGAGCGCCGGGTCCTGGGCGTAGCCGTGCGGGACGACGCCGTCGAGGTCGGCGCCCGTCCGGGAGTCGAGCGTGGCGAAGAGCGTCACGTCGACCCCCTGCGCGACAAGGCCTTCCGTGAGCAGGCTCGCGACCTGCTCCCAGGGGCCGTAGTGCTCGGGCGGGCAGCGCCAGGCGACCGGCGCGAGCACTGCGACCCTCACGCGAAGGAGGCCGGGACGGCGATGGTCTCGAGGGTGCCGTCGTCGTCCCGGACCTGCTCGCCGGTGACGACGTAGACGTGGGACGCCTGCCAGGGCCCCGGCCCGACGACCACCCGGTGGCCGACGCCGATCACCCCGACCCAGCGCCGTCCGTCGAGGTCGCCGCCGCGCAGGAGCAGGTGCCGGTCCTGGGTCTCGTACGTCGGCTTCGTCGCCACGTCAGACCAGCTCCACCGGCTTCGGTGCGGGCCGGCCGTTCGGCGCGAGCTCGTCGGACTCCGGGATCACCACACCGAGCGGCTCGGCCGCCGCCGTCACGAGCGGCGTCACGGCGTTCGCCCGGTCGAAGAAGCGGAGCAGCTCCACCGGGAACGGCATGACGAGCGTGCTGTTCTTCTCCGCGGCGACGTCGACGACGGTCTGCAGCAACCGAAGCTGGAGCGCACCGGGGGTGTCGCCCATCGCGCGGGCCGCCTGCGCCAGCTTGGCAGAGGCCTGGAACTCGCCGTCCGCGGCGATGACCCGGGCCCGGCGCTCGCGCTCGGCCTCGGCCTGCCGGGACATCGAGCGCTTCATGCCCTCGGGCAGCGCGACGTCCTTGACCTCGACGCGCTCGATGTGGAGACCCCACGGGCCCTCGGTCGGCTCGTCGATGACGGCCTTGAGCTCGGCGTTGATGCCCTCGCGGTCCGACAGGAGGGTGTCGAGGTCGACGCGGCCGATGACGGCCCGCAACGAGGTCTGCGAGACCTGCGAGACGGCCATCGGGTAGTTCTGGACGTTGATCATCGCCTTCACCGGGTCCATGACCCGGAAGTAGACGACGGCGTCGACGGTGATCGTGACGTTGTCCCGGGTGATGGCGCCCTGCGCCGGGATGTCCATGACGACGGTCTGCATCGAGACCTTCGTCATCTGGTCGGCGATCGGGACGATGAACTGCAGGCCGGGTTCGCGCAGCCCGGGGCGCAGCTTGCCGAACCGCAGGACCACCCCGCGCTGGTACTGCTGGACCAGGCGCACGCTCGCCGACAGGAGCAGCAGGGCCACCAGGAGGATGATGCCGAGAACGATTTCGACCATGAGGAGTCCTCACGTCCGCGGGTGGGCGGACGACTTGCGACGCACGGGACAGCCGTCGCAGCTGCGACGGCCCCGCCACCGAGGTCCTGAGTGACACTTCCACAGTACGCCGGGGGTGCGGGCCGGACGCGGGACGGGTCGCCCGCGCCGCTCGTGCACGCGTCCCGTGCGCCGGCTGCCTCCAGTACCGTGCGCGGGTGATCGCGGAGCCCGTCGCCGGCGTGGACTACCCGTCGACGCCCGGCAGCTGCGGAAGTGGTTCCCGGACGACGAGGCGTGCGTGGAGTACCTCGCGCGGTTGCGCTGGCCGCACGGGTTCGTCTGCCCCGCCTGCTCGGGCCGCGGGCCTGGCGGACCGGGGACAGGCTGTGGATGTGCACGGCCTGCTCGCGCAAGACCTCGGTCACCGCCGGCACCCTCTTCCACCGGTCCCGTTCGCCGCTGTCGACGTGGTTCGAGGCGATCTGGTTCGTCACGTCCGCGAAGGAGGGCATGTCGGCCGCCGCGCTCCAGCGGCACCTCGGCCTCGCGTCGTACGAGACCGCGTGGTCGTGGCTGCGCACGATGCGCCGGGCGATGGTCCGGCCGCCGCAGGAACGCCTCGGTGGCCCCGGTGTCGAGCAGGTCGAGGTGGACGAGGCGTTCCTCGGCGGGGTGACCCGCGACCTGCCCGGCGCCACGACGCTCGAGGTGCCGCTGATGATCGCCGTCGAACGGCTCGGGCCGCGGCGGCTCGGCCGGGTGCGGGTGGAGACCACCCGTCATCCGGGCACCCTCGAGGCGCTGCACTTCGCGGCCCGCGCGGCCGAGCCGGGCACGCTGGTCGCGACCGACGGCTCGCCGAGGTTCCGCCGGCTCGCGGCCCATGGGCTTCGGGCACACGTGCGTCGCCGGCTTCGAGGAGCCGGCCCGCGGCCGCGTCCTGCCCGGGCCGCGCCAGGTCGCCACGCAGCTCGACCGCTGGACGATGGGGACCATGCGGTACGGCGTCCGCGAACGGAACCTGCCGGACTACCTCGACGAGTTCATGTTCCGGTTCGACCACCGGACGGCGACCTCGCGGGGGCTGCTCTTCTTCAGGCTCGTGGAGCAGGCCGCGAACGGCCGGGGCCGTCCCGGGGAGCGTCCGCCGCGTCCGGTGTCCGCTGAGCCCGCAGCACGCGTGCCCTCCGGGCCTCAGCGCATCAGCCCCGGCAGCGTGTGCGGCTCGGTGACGACGGCGCGGGCGAGGTCGACGAGCTTGCGGTTGTTGTTGCGCGCGTAGGCCGCGCAGCAGCTCGAAGGCGGCGTCGACGTCCGATCCCGTGGGTGCGGGCCAGCGCGCCCTTGGCCTGCTCGATGACGACCCGGCTGTTCAGCGCGTGCTGGAGCTGCTCGGTGAGGACCTCGCCGTGCCGGATCGCCTTCTCCTGCAGCAGCCCGATCGTCGCGACGTCGGCGAGCGCCTGGACGACCTGCACGTCGCCCGGCGTCGAGCGCGCCGGTGTCGGTGCCGAACAGGTTCAGCGCGCCGATGACCTCGACGCGCAGCCGCAGCGGGAGCGCGTGCACCGACCGGAACCCGGACGCCGGCGGCGCGCGGGGCGAAGGTCGGCCATCGGCCGCGGCGTGGGCGAGGTCGGCGTTGACCACCGGCGTGCCCGAGCGTGAAGGCGTCCAGGCACGGGCCCTCGTCGTGCTGGAGCTGGAACAGCTCGAGCAGCCGGGTCGCCTCGTCGGAGGCGGCCATGAACTGCAGCCGGCCGCGGCGGTCGTCCAGCAGCAGCCCGACCGCGGGCACGCCGACGCAGCTCGGCGGTCCGCGCCGTGATCATCTGCAGGAACTCGATGACGTCGAAGTCGTCGACGAGGGTGTCGGCGACCTCGACGAACACCTCGGCCAGCCGTGCGCGGTGCAACCGCGGCCATCAGGGCCTCCCTCTGTGGTCGATGCTAGCTGCGGCACCGTTCCTGTACCCGGTCACGGTGCGTCCGTCTCGAGCCGGAGCCGGCCTTCGACGACGTCCCGGGCGACGTCCTGCAGGGAGCGGTCGGCGGCGAAGGCGTGGGCGCGCAGCCGGGCCAGGGCGTCGACGAGGGAGACCCCGAGGTCGACCATGGTCATCCCCTGCGCCTGGTAGACGACGTAGTGCGCGTCGACGACGCCGCCCAGGCCGTCCGGGTCCGCCGTGGCGGCCACGGCGTCCTGCGCGTCGAGCATCGCCTCGACGGTCACGTCCGCGAAGGCGATCGCGAGGCCCGTCGCCGGCGCGGCTACAGCGGCCCGGGCTCGCAGCGGTAGACGTCGAGGGCCCCGAGCCGGGCCGCGCCGACCTGCAGCGGGAAGGAGAACACCGCACGGACACCGAGCGCGAGCGGCGGCCGGGGTGTACGCCGGGCCAGCGGGTCGGCGGGACCGCGCCGAGGTCCGGCACGAGCACCGGCCGGTGCCCGCTGGAAGGCGTCGACGCACGGCCCCTCGCCGAGGGTGAACTGCAGGCGTGCCGAGGGAGTCGGTGACGCCGGTCGGACGCCTGCGCGACCGCGAGCACGCCGGTGTCGGTCATGAGGCTCACCCCGACCCCGCTCGCCGGCAGCGAGCCGACGGCCGCCGCGCACATCCGGCCCAGCCAGGCGCGGACGTCGGACGCGGGGTCGGGGCCCGGCGGGTCGACCCGGGGGAGCAGGTCGCGGACGACGCCCATACTCCTGGTGCGCCTCGCGGCGGCGGACCTCCTGGTCCTCGGCGTCCGTCACGGGGCCGCCCGCCCGGCCGGGCACGGGCCGGAGCGGCAGCCGCGCACGACCGCCCCTGACCGCTCTGCTCCGGCTGTCGACGGGCCGGGCACCAGGGGGCCGTGTCGTCCAGCGAACGGCCCTCGGATCCTACCGCAGCGAGAGCAGCGGGCACCGGAACGGGTCGGCGTCGAGGCGGCCGACGGCGTCGAGGTAGCGCGCCACCCGCACGTAGGCCTGGAGCAGGGTCGCCTCCTCGTAGTGGACGTCGTTGCCGGCTGCAGTGCGCCTGCACGAGCGCCCGGGCCCGGGCCAGCGCGGGGCGCGGCATGCTCGGGAAGAGATGGTGCTCGATCTGGTGCTGCAGCCCGCCGAGGAAGAACCCGACGACCCGACCGCCGCTGACGTTGCGGGACACGAGCACCTGGCGCCGCAGGAAGTCGGGTCGGGCGGCGGCGGGCACGATGGGCATCCCGATGTGGTTCGGCGCGAACGCACCGCCGAGCAGCGTGCCGAAGACCGCGAGCTGGACGGCGAGGAACACCGCCGCGCGGCCCGGCGGCAGGAGCAGGAAGAGCGCGGCGACGTACCCGCCGAGCCGGACGGCGAGCAGCACCGCCTCGAGCGCCCGCTGCCGCATCGGCGACCGGCTCACGACCCGCGCGACGCTCTGGACGTGCAGGTTGACGCCCTCCAACGGCAGCAGCGCGAAGAACCACCAGCCCTGGCGCCGGGTGCACCGCGGCGGACCACCCGGTGCGGCCGGCGGCCTCCGCCGGGGTGAGGGCGACCGACGCCGGGCCCGATGTCCGGGTCCCGGCCCTCCTGGTTCGGGCCCGGAGTGGTGCCGGCTGTGCTTGGACTGCCACCAGCCGTAGCTCAGCCCGGCGAAGACCCCGGAGACGACCCGGGCCGCCCACTCGTTCCACCGCGCCGACGCGAAGACCTGCCGGTGGGCGGCGTCGTGCCCGAGGAACCCGAACTGCGCGCAGACGAGGGCGAGCGCCGGGGCGAGCAGGACGACGAACCACGAGTCCCGCAGCAGGACGACCCCCGTGCACACGGCGGCGAAGGCGAGGACCGCGACGGAGAAGGCCGACCAGTAGAAGCCGTACCGGCGGCGCAGCAGCCCCGCGCCGCGCACCGCCCGGGCCAGGTCGGCGTAGGTGCTCACGTAGGCTCGGCCGGGCGGGGCCCGGGGACGGACTGGGTGGTCGGCATACCTCTCCTCGGATCCGGGTCGCGTTCGCGCCACCGGGGACCGGGGTGACCCTTCGAGGCTACGGGTCGGACCCGTCCGCGCCAACCGACACCCGGCGCGGCGCGGGTGCCGGTGACCGGGGCCGCCGAGCATCCCACCCGGGCCGGACGTAGAGTCGACCGGGACGACGACCGCCCACCGCAGGCGCACGACGGGCGCCCGACAGGCGGGGAGAGAAGCCGACATGGAGAACGCGAGCCCGCTCGACGGGCGGCCGTGGGTGGCGAGCTACGCGGCCGGCGTACCGGCCGACGTCGACGACCCCGGCGAGACCCTGCCGCAGATGCTCGCGGTGCAGCGCCGAGCGCTGGGGCGCCCGGACGGCGCTGGACTTCTTCGGCGCGACGACGTCCTACGCCGACCTCGCGGACGCCGTGCTCCGAGGTGCGGAGGCGCTGCGGCGTCTCGGGGTGCGGCCGCGGCGACCGGGTCGCGCTCATGCTGCCCAACTGCCCGCAGCACGTCGTCGCGTTCTACGCCGTCCTGCGCCTGGGCGCGGTCGTCGTCGAGCACAACCCGCTGTACACGGCCGACGAGCTGCAGCACCAGCTCGCCGACTCGCGGCGCGACGACCGCGATCTGCTGGGACCTCAAGGCCGCCACCCTCGTCGGTCTGCAGGACCGGACGGCGCTCGACACAGGTCGTGGCCGTCGACCTGACGACCGCGCTGCCCTGGCGCAGCCGCCGGGCGCTGCGGCTGCCGCTGCGCCGCTCCCGGGACGCCCGCGCCGCGATGACCGGGCCGGTGCCGGCCGGCGTCGCACGCTGGGAGCACCTCGTCGCCGCCGCCGGTCCGCTCGACCCGGGCCACGCGCAGCCGCACCCCGACGACACCGCCCTGCTCCAGTACACGACCGGCACGACCGGCCTGCCCAAGGGCGCCGTCCTCAGCCACCGCAACCTGCGCGTCAACGCCGCGCAGGGCCGGGCCTGGATGCCGGGGCTGCGCGACGGCGAGGAGACCGTGTACGCCGTCCTGCCGCTGTTCCACGCCTACGGGCTGACGCTCTGCCTCACGTTCGCGATGAGCATCGGCGCGACCCTCGTGCTCTTCCCGCGGTTCGACGTCGCCCAGGTGCTCGCCGCGATGCGACGCCGGCCCGCGACGTTCCTGCCCGCCGTCCCGCCGATCTACCGCCGGCTCGCCGAGGCCGCCGCCGAGCAGGGCGTCGACCTCGGCTCGATCCGGTGGGCGATCTCGGGGGCGATGGCGCTGCCGCCGGACGTCGTCGCGCTCTGGGAGCGGCGCGACCGGCGGACTGCTCGTCGAGGGCTACGGGATGACGGAGACGTCCCCGGTCGCGCTCGGCAACCCGGCCGCCGGCACCCGCCGGCCGGGCACGGTCGGGGTGCCGTTCCCGTCGACCCGGATCCGGGTCGTCGACCCGGACGACCCGACGGCGGACCGGCCGCTCGGCGCGCCCGGCGAGCTGCTCGTCCACGGGCCGCAGGTGTTCGGCGGCTACTGGAACCGGCCCGAGGAGTCGGCGGCGGTGCTGCTGCCGGGCGGCTGGCTGCGCACCGGCGACGTCGTCGTCGTCGACGCGGACGGGTTCGTGACGATCGTCGACCGGATCAAGGAGCTCATCGTCACCGGCGGGTTCAAGGTGCACCCGTCCGAGGTCGAGGCGGTGCTGCGGCGACGTCGCGGGCGTCGCCGACGTGGCCGTCGTCGGGCGTCCGCGGGCCCGAGGGCGAGGAGGTCGTCGCGGCCGTCGTCACCGAGCCCGGGCGCGACGGTCGACGTCGTCGAGGCCCGCGCCACCGCGCGCCGCCACCTCGCGGCGTACAAGGTGCCCCGCCGGGTCGTGCTCGTGGACGAGCTGCCCCGCTCGCAGCTCGGCAAGGTGCTGCGGCGCGTCGTCCGGGAGCGGGTCGAGGCGTCCGAGAAGGCCGCGGCCGGCTGACCGCTGGTCGATCGACGGCTGACGTCCGAGGTCGGCCGGTCCCTCGCGTCACGCCGAGGTCGGCCTCGCGGCACGGGGGACGGCGGCGCCACGGGTGCGGCGCGCCGGGCACCGGGCCGCTCGGGGAACAGCCGGGGCGAGCACAGCACGGCGTGGAGCAGCGCGTCGGGCCGCACGCTCTTGCAGACGACGGCCACGGCGCCCGCGTCGAGCGCGGCGCGCTGCTCGATCGCCGTCATGGCCCCGCCGTGGACGACGACCCGCACGGCGGGGCGCTCGGCGGTGATCCGGCGGCACAGGTCGACCCCGAGGCCGTCCGGCAGCCGGTCGTCGACGACGACGACGTCAGGGTCGTCGCGGACGACGGCGTCGTACCCGCGCGCCACCCCGGCGACGGCGGCGAGCACGTCGATCCCGGCCGCGCGCATCGCGCTGACGAGCTGGTCGCGGACGAGGTCGTCGTCCTCGACGAGCACGACGCTGCGGACGGGCGACGCCGCCTGGCTGGGCGGTGGGGCCTGGCTCCATCGGGCCACGATCCTCGCCCCGGGCCGCCTCTCAAGGGGGACCATCATCCGCGGGCGCCGTCGACGGGCACCGTCCAGTGCAGCGTCGCCCCGCCGGCGGCGTTGCGGCTCAGCGAGAAGGCGCCGCCGAGCGTGGCCGCCCGCTCGGCCATGTTCGTCAGGCCGTGCCCGCCGGACGTCGTCGTGGTGCGGCGGTGCAGCGACGGGCCGCTGCCGTCGTCCGCCACGCACAGGTCGACCCGGTCCGCCCGGCACGTGACGACGACCTCGACGTGGCGGGCCCCGGCGTGCCGGGCCACGTTCGCGAGCGCCTCGCGCAGGACGCCGAGCAGGTGCTCCGGGACGGCCGACCCCTGCGGCAGCGCGATGACGACGTCGACGCGGACCTCCGGGGTGAAGCCGAGGTGCGCCGCCGCCTCCTCGACGACCTGCGAGACCCGCGCGGGCAGGCTCCAGACGACCGTCGGGTCCTCGTCGAGGCCGTAGATCAGCGTGCGCAGGTCGCGGACGGCGGCGTCCAGGTCGTCGAGGTGGGCTGCGAGCCGGCGGTGCCCGTCGGGGTCGGTGATGAACCGGCCGAGCCCGTTGACCGCCATCCCGCTGCCGACGAGCCGGCCGATGACGTGGTCGTGCATGTCGCGGGCGATCCGGTGGTGCTCGTCGACCGCCCGGACCCGCTCCCGGTCGTCGCGGGCCTTGCCCGGCCGAGCGCGAGGGCCACCTGCTCGGAGAACCGGGCGATGGTCTCCTGCTCGTGCACGTCGAACGGCGGGCGGCCGGGCTGCCGGCTGACGACGACGACCTCGGCCGTCCTCGCCGTCCGGCGCCAGACGCGGACGTCGTCGGCGTCGACGAGCAGCCGGCCCTCCGCCATGACCATCTCGAGGACGTCGTCCGAGCCGGCCTCCGACAGCAGCGCCGTCGTGATCCGCGTGCTCGCCTGCTCCCAGCACCGGGCGCGGGTCGTCTCGTCGTGCAGCCGGGCATGGTCGACGGCGACGGCGGCGGTCGGCGGCGAGCGCCACGAGCAGGTCCTCGTCCTCGGCGGTGAACGGCCCGCCGCCGCACTTGTCGGTGAGGTAGATGTTGCCGAAGACCTCGTCCCGCACCCGGATCGGGACCCCGATGAACGAGCCGCATCGCCGGGTGCAGCGGCGGGAAGCCGCTCGACGCCGGGTGCGTGCCGAGGTCGTGCAGGCGCAGCGGTCGCGGGTCGTCGATGAGCAGCCCGAGGATGCCCGTGCCCGCGCGGCAGGTCCCCGAGCCGCGTCCGCGTCGCCGTCCCCGAGCCCGACGTGGACGAACTGGGCCAGCCGGCCGTCGTCCCCGAGCACGCCGAGCGCCGCGTACGTCGAGCCGAGCAGGTCACGGGCGGACTCGACGATCTGGGAGAGCACCTCGCGCAGGGTGAGGTTCGAGGTCACCGCGAGGTTCGCGACGACGAGGCCGCGCAGCCGCGGCCGGTGCCGGGACCGTCGTCCGGGCGGTCGACCTGCGCCGTCGTCCGCCATGGCACCCACAGTCCGCCGGGACGCCGGGCCGTGATCGGCCCGGTCGTGGCCGGGTCCGGGGCCAGGGTCGCCACGCTACGGCATCGAGCCCGCGGTCCTGCGGCGTCATGGTCACGCAGGGGGTTGAATGGGGGCACAGCGGGCCGGGACCACCCGGCCCCGGTGCTTCGTCCGGACCGCGCGGGGCGCACCAGCGGGAGAGCCTTCCGCGTGCGAAAGGTCGACGGACATGACCGCCTTCCTCGGACTGCTCGTCCTGCTCCTCGCCGCGCTCGTCCTCGGGGCCGCGGTCGCCGGCAACGCGCAGCGGCCACGCGCTCGGCGGCGACTTCGGCATCGCCGGCCTGCACCTCGCGGGCCTGCGCCGGCGAGCTTTCCTCTACGGGGCCGTCGTCGGCGGCGCCGCGATGCTCGGCCTGAGCATGGTGCTCGGCACGTTCTCGCGGCGCGTCGCGAAGCACCGCTCCGCACCCTGCTCAGGGTCTCCCACCGCGAGACGGACGTCCTGCGCGACGACCACGACTGCCTCTCGGCGCGGCTGGAGGAGCAGACGGCGCAGCGGGCCGCGCAGGCGCTGCCCGGCGCACCTGCCGCTGCCGCGCCGGCCGGTCCACCCGGGCCGCCGGAAGCCGCCGTTCGGGCCACGCGGGGCGGACGTTATCGATAACGTCGGCGCACCCGACGTAGATCCGCTTCTGCGCCGGGCACCTCGTCGACCTGCGACCGCCAGGAGCTGCGGACGATGTCCACCCGAGACCGACCACGGGACGGCGGCGGCGCCGCTGCGCGGCCTGGACGGCTACTTCCGGATGACCAGGCGCGGGTCCTCGTGGGAGCGTGAGCTCCGCGGCGGAGTCGTCACCTTCTTCACGATGGCGTACATCGTCGTCCTCAACCCGCTCATCATCGGCACCCAGACCGACGGCACCGGTGGGTTCATCGGCGGCGGCGACCGTCGAGCAGGCCCAGGCCAAGGTGGCCGTGGCGACGGCGGTCGTCGCCGGGGTCATGACGATCCTCATGGGGGTGGTCGCCAACTACCCGCTGGCGCTGGCCGCGGGCCTGGGGCTCAACGTCTTCGTCACGTTCGGCATCGCGAAGCTGCCGGGGATGACCTGGGAGGACGCGATGGGCCTGGTGGTCCTCGAGGGCCTGGTCCTCGTCGTCCTGGTCCTCACGGGCTTCCGGACGGCGGTCTTCCACGCGGTGCCGCCGTCCCTGCGGATCGCGATCAGCGTCGGCATCGGCCTGTTCATCACGATCATCGGCTTCGTCGACTCCGGCTTCGTCCGCCGCACCGCCGTCGGGCCGGTGCCCGTCGAGCTCGGCGTCGGCGGGTCGCTCCAGGGCTGGCCGACGATCGTCTTCCTCGTCGGGCTGATCGTCATCGCGGCGCTGCTCGTCCGGGCGGTCCGCGGCGCTCTGCTCATCGGCATCCTCGTCTCGACGGTGCTCGCCTTCGTCGTCGAGGCGGTCTTCCACGTCGGCCCGAGCGTCACGGCCTCCGGCGACCCGAACCCGACCGGCTGGGGCCTCAACGTCCCGACGCTGCCCGACCAGATCCTCGCCACCCCGGACCTCGACCTGCTCGGCCGGTTCAGCCTGCTCGGCTCGTTCCGGGCGATCGGCGTCGCGGCGGCCGTCCTGCTGGTCTTCACGCTCATCGTCGCCGACTTCTTCGACACGATGGGCACGATGGTCGCGGTCGGCGCCGAGGGCGCCCTGCTCGATGCGGACGGCGTGCCGCCGAACGCCGACCGGATCCTGCTCGTGGACTCCCTCGCGGCCGCCGCGGGCGGCGCGGCGTCGGTGTCGAGCAACACGGCCTACATCGAGTCGACGGCCGGGGTCGCCGAGGGCGCGCGCACCGGGGTGGCGAGCATCGTCACCGGCGTCCTGTTCCTCGTGGCGGCGGTCTTCGCGCCGCTCGTGCGGATCGTGCCCGTACGAGGCCGCCGCCCCGGCGCTCGTCATCGTCGGCTTCGTCATGATGCTCCAGGTCCGGTCGATCGACTGGGACGACGGCGAGGCCGCCATCCCCGCCTTCCTCACCATCGTCGTCATGCCGTTCACCTACTCGATCACCGCCGGCATCGGCGCGGGCTTCGTCACCTACGCGATCCTCAAGGCGGTGCGCGGCAGGTGGTCCGAGGTGCACCCGCTGATGTGGTTCAGCGCCGGCCTGTTCGTCGTGTACTTCGCGATCGACCCGGTGAAGGCGCTGCTCGGGGTCAGCTGACCGGGTCCGGGCCGCGGGTCACACCGCCGGACGTCAGGTCGACCCGGTACGGGACGTCTCCCTCGGCGTCGGTGACCACCAGCCCCTTCTCGATGCTGCCGCCGAGGGTGAACCCCTTGCCCGCCAACACCTGCGGCAGGTCGATGCACTGCGCGTAGGCCTCCCTGGTGTGCAGCACGTGGACGAACGGCTCCCCTCCGGACCGTTCGTACATCGTCGCGACGACCGCCCCGTCCAGGCTCGTGACCCGGGAGACCGGGTGGCCGGCCATCCACTCGTCGATGTTCGCCTTGTCGACGACGACGGCCTCGTCGAGCCGGTCGGCCGCGAGGTCGTACCAGCGCACCTGGTAGTGCTGGGACCCCTTCGGCGGCAGGTGCTCGACGAGGTAGAGGCGGGCGCCGTCCGGGGAGAGCGCGTCGAACCCGAACGCCCCGGCGAGGTCGACGACCTGCGGCGGCTGCGTGAACGGCGCGCGCAGCACGGTGAACCGGGACCGCCCGGCCGCCGGGGCCGTGTCGACGAGGACGACGACCCCCCGGTCGTCACGCCGTCCGGCCCCGACCCCGGCACGACGACCGGCAGCACCCAGCGACCGTCGAGGGTCACCGTGCCGAGCAGCGCCCGGGTCGCGCGGTCGAAGCCGCGGACCGTCGTCCGGCCACCGACGGTTGCGAGGTGGACGAGCGGGCCGCCACCGGGTGCGCCGACGGCGTCCGCGGGCATCGCCGCCACCGGCGTCGGCGGTGCGGCGCGCGACGGGACGGCGACCGGGGCGTCGCCCCCGGCGACGGACGAGCAGCCGGCCAGACCGGCGACGAGGGCGGCTCCGAGAACCGACCGGAGCGGACCGCGGACGCGCATGATGACCTCCCGGGTTCGTGTCGTGCTGTGCTACACCGCCCGGGCCGGACAGGTTCCGACGCGAGCGGTCCCGGCCGGGGCGGAACCTGCCGCCCGGCTGCGGTGTAGGAGAGAGGGACCGAGGGCGAGGAGGATCGACGACGGACGACGACGTGCTGGCCGGCGCGCTGCGCGGCGACCACTCCTCGTACGAGGAGCTGGTCCGCCTCCACGCGCCTGTGGCGCACCGGACGGCGGTGCTCTTCGGTGCGGGGGACGACGCCGACGACGTCGTGCAGGAGTCCTTCGTCAAGGCGTTCCGGGCGCTCGGCCGGTTCCGTCAGGACGCACCGTTCCGGCCCTGGCTGCTGTCGATCGTCGTCAACGAGACCCGCAACCTGCGGCGGTCGGCGCGGCGCCGCGCGGTGCTCGCGCTGCGGGTCGCCGTCCTGCCGGAGAGCGCGACCGGCGCCGACGACCCGGGCACCGCCGCCGCGGCCGGGGAGCGCCGGACGGCGCTGCTCGCCGCGGTGCGCGCGCTGCCCGAGCGGGACCGCGCCGTCGTCACCTGCCGGTACCTGCTCGAGCTCAGCGAGGCCGAGACCGCCGTCGCCCTGGGGTGGCCGGCGGGCACGGTGAAGTCGCGGCTCTCGCGTGCGCTGCGGCGGCTGCAGGCCGCGCTCGGGACCCGGCTCGACGAGCGGACGGAGGTGCACCGTGGCTGACCCGCAGGACGTGACCCTCGAGGAGCGGCTCGTCGACCTCGGCCGGCGGCTCGACGTCCCGGGCCCCGCGGACGTCGCACCCGCGGTGCTCGCGCGGCTCGCGCAGGAGCAGCGCCGCGGTCCCGCCGGCGTCCCGCGGCCCGGCCGCCGGCTCCGGCGCAGGCTCGTCGCCGTCGGTGCCCTCGTCGCCGTCCTGCTCGTCGGGCTCACCCCTGCCGGGCAGGCCGCGGTCGCCCGGGTCGTCGCGGTCTCGGCGTCGGCCGCCCTGCTGGACCGCGGCCGAGCCGCAGGCACCCCGGCGGCCGGCGGTGCTGCCCGGCGAGACGGCGTCCGCCCTGGACCGGGCGCGGGGCCGGGTCGGGTTCCCCGTCGTCGTCCCGGCGGCCCTGGGCACCCGGACTCGGTGACCGTCAGCGACGCCGGCCGGGTGCTCTCGCTCGTCTACGGGCCGGGCCCGGGCCGCCCGCCGGCCGGGCCGGGCGGGGTCAGCGCCCGGCTCGACGAGTTCGACGGCACCCCGGACCCGGTGTTCCTCAAGACGGTCGACGGGCCGGCGGAGTTCGTCGAGCTGCCCGGCGGGACGTTCGCGATCTGGATCTCGGCGCCGCACGACGTCAGCTACGTCGACGCCGCCGGGACGACCCGCACCGAGGCGGCGCACCTGGCGTCGAGCACGCTGATCTGGAGCGTGGGCGCGGTGACCCTGCGGCTCGAAGGAGACTTCACCCGGGAGCAGGCGCTCGCGGTCGCGGTCACCACCGGATCCCGCTCGTCGTGAAGAACCACAGCGCCGACGTCAGCCACAGCCCGACGAGCGTCGTGAGGACGAGCCCGCCGAGCAGCGGCAGCGCCCAGCCGGGCAGGCCCCGCCGGGTGAGCGCGAGCATCTTCGTCGTGAACGCCCCGAAGAAGAAGCAGCCGAGCAGCGAGTGCACGAGCACCCGGGTGTCGAAGGCCTGGAACCCCAGTGCGTAGAGGCAGTGCACCGCCACCGGCACCGTGGCGAGGAAGGCCGCCCGGCCGGACCACCGGTGCAGCGTCCCGGTCCACGCCGGGGCCGTGACGCGCGGCAGCCGGCCGTAGAGCGCGAGGGCGCTGACGAGCTGGACGACGGCCAGGGCCGCGGCGAGGGACGCCAGCCAGACCTTCGACTCCAGCGGACCGGAGAACCCCGGCAGGTGGGCGGCGACCCCGGTCGGGGTGTGCAGCCGGCCGAAGACACCGAGCCCGACGGCCACTGCCGCGCCGACGAGGGCCAGCCGGACGAGCACGAGGTCGAGGCGCTGCACGGCGCCCTGCGTCGGGGCGCTCACGGCGCGACCTTCGCGGTGACGGCGCGGACGCTCGCCGGGTCCACCGCCGAGACGGTGAAGGACCAGCGCTCGCCGACCGCCTCGACGGTGCCGCTCGCCCGGCCGGTGACGAGCGTCGCGGTGAGGGTCTCCCCGCCCTTGCCGGTCAGTTCCAGGGTCGAGCCGGAGACCGTTCCGCGCAGCCACGACTCGACCTCGTCTCCGTCGCACACGTACGCGACGACCCGGTCGTCGCGCACCGCCATGACGAGCGAGTACCGGCCGCCGGGCAGCCGACCGGCGTAGGCGGCCAGCTCGTTGTCCGACAGCGGGGACCCGGCGTCCGCCGCGGCGGCGGCGGTGACCGAGGCCTGCGGCACGGCGGTCGCCGCCGGTGGTGCCGGCGACGCCGGTGGTGCCGGCGCTTCGACGGCCGGGGTCGGGGTGGGCGAGGCGGTCGCCGCGGCGACGGCGGCGCCCGGACGGGCGGCGGCCGAGCTCGTCGCGAGCACGGCGCCGCCGACCAGGACCCCGAGGGCCAGGGTGACGAGCGGTCCGCTGAGCTTCATGAGGTGCTCCGGGGTCGGTGCGGGCGAGGTGTCGACGGGGATACGCGGCCGGGCCCGGGAGCGGTTCTCGGGGGCGACCGGCCCCAGGCAGGAGCGCCCGGCGGGCCGCCACGTACGGTCCGGGGCCGACCGCCGGAGAACCGGGCGACCCTGTCGTCCCGTACCGGAGGGTGTGGCAGCATCCCTTGTCCTCGACCGCGACACGACCGGGGGCGTAGTGGCACCGTCCGGCGACCCAGCCGCACCGGCGCGGGCAGGCACCGGCCTCGACCCGTCGGTCGTCGACGCCTTCCGGGCCGGGGACGGCGGCGCGCTCGCCGCCGTCTACGACCGCTACGCGCGGGCCGTCTGGAGCGTGGCGATGACGGTGCTGCGGGACCGGGCGCTCGCCGAGGACGCGACCCAGGAGACGTTCCTGCGGGCCTGGCGCGCGGCCGCGACCTTCGAGCCCGGGCGGCCGCTCGCCCCGTGGCTGCTGACGGTCGCGCGGCGGACCGCGGTCGACGTGCTGCGGCGCGAGAGCCGCCCGACCCAGGGCGGGCACACGGGCGAGCAGGACGTCGTCGTCCAGCTGCCGGGACTCGAGCAGGCCTGGGAGGCGTGGGAGGTCCGCCTCGCGCTGGACGCGCTGCCGGAGGACGAGCGCGCGATCATCCGGATGTCGCACTTCGAGGAGATGACGCATCGTGAGATCGCCGAGGCCCTCGACGTCCCGGTCGGCACGGTGAAGTCGCGCTCGCACCGCGGGCACCGCCGGCTCGCCGCGAGCCTGGCCCACCTCGTGAAGGGAGGCGACCGGTGAACCCCCCGCAGGACCCGCGCCACGACCTGTGGGCCGACGCACTCGACCCCGGCGCACCGCCGCCCGCGGACCTCGACCCCGCGGACCGGGACGCGCTGGACGCCGTGGCCCGACGGCTGGCGGACGAGGCGCTCTGGTCCGGGCCGCCGCCCGAGCTCCGGGCGCGGCTGCTGGCCCGGGTGGACGGCGAGCGCACGGGCGCCGTCCCGGCCGCACGCACCGGAGGCGCCGGACGCACCGGACACCGCACCGTGCGCCGGTGGCTGCTCGTCGCCGCGGCCGTCGCCGTCGTCGGGGTCGGTGGTGCCGTGCTCTGGCCGCGCGGCCCGGCGGTCGAGTTCGCCCTCGCCGGAACAGCCGCAGCCCCGGCCGCGCGCGCCACCGCCGAGCTGACGCCGAAGTCGGCCGGGCTGGCAATCGAGCTGCACGTCACGGGGCTGCGGCCCGCACCGGAGGGCACCTACTACGCCGCCTGGCTGCGCGGCCCGGACGGCGTCGTCCCGGTCGGCTCCTTCCACTGGCGCAAGGGCGGGATCCCGATCGACCTGTGGAGCGGGGTGACGGCCGACCGGTACCCCGAGCTGTTCGTCACCCTCCAGAACGAGTCCGCAGGACCCGGGCCCTCGGACGTCGTGGTGCTCGACGGACGCACCGGCCCCTGATCCGGCGCAGTCCCACCGCCTGTTCCGGGACGGCGTCGTGCTACGAGACGGCGTCCATGTGGAACTCGTCGGGGTCCGGGCCCGTGCGCATGCCGCGGTCGAGGTCGGCGATCGCGGCCAGCTGCGCGTCGTCCAGCGTGAAGCCGAAGACGTCGAGGTTCTCCACGATCCGGTGCGGGGTCACCGACTTCGGCAGGACGACGAGCCCGAGCTGCAGGTGCCAGCGGATGATCGCCTGGGCCGGGGTGACGCCGTGGGCCGCCGCGATGCCGGCGATGACCGGGTCGTCGAGCACCTTCTGGCCGGAGGCCAGCGGGCTCCACGACTCGGTGACGATACCGTGCTCGGCGTGGAACGCGCGCAGCTCGCGCTGCTGGAGGTACGGGTGCAGCTCGATCTGGTTGACTGCCGGCAGCTCGCCGGTCTCCGCGAGGAGCCGCTCCAGGTGCGGGACGTGGAAGTTGCACACGCCGACCGCCCGGACCCGGCCCTGCTCGCGGAGCTCGAGCAGTCCGCGCCAGGCGTCCACGTAGGTGCCCGCGTCGGGGACCGACCAGTGGATGAGGAACAGGTCGAGCTGCTCGAGCCCGAGCCGGTCCATCGACGCCTCGAAGGCGTCCTTCACCCGGCGGTGGTCGTCGTTCCACAGCTTGGTCGTGACGAAGACGTCCTCGCGCGGCACGTCGGTCGCGGCGAGCGCGCGCCCGACCCCGCTCTCGTTGCCGTAGATCCGCGCGGTGTCGACATGCCGGTACCCGGCCGCCAGCGCGGCCTCGACCGCCGGCTGGACGGAGTCGTCCGGCACCTGCCACACGCCGAAGCCGACCTGCGGGATCGGCAGGCCGGGGCTCTGTGCGGAGATCTCGGCCGGGCCGGTGCGCAGGGTGAGGGAGGGGACGGTCCGTGGGTCGGTCATGGTCACGATCCTAGGCAGGGCGGACGCCGCGGGCGACCTGCCGGAAGTCGTCGGCCCTGCTCTCCCAGCGGTCGTGACCTCCCGGTCGGCGGCGTCCCGCCCGCGGTACCCCACCCGCTCGGGCCGGACCGGGCGGTAGCCGGGAACAGGTGGACGCGGGGGCGGTGCCGCGTCCGCGGTGCGTCCTCGGCCACGCCGGCCAGTGCGATCGATGAGCCGCGCAGCGGCTCAGAGCCCGGTGGAGGCGATCGGACTCGAACCGACAACCCCCTGCTTGCAAAGCAGGTGCGCTACCAATTGCGCCACGCCCCCGGATGCCCGCCTCAGCGGGCTGGTCAAGTGTGCCAGCCCACCCCGGCGGACGGCCAATCATATCCGCTGCGCCCGGCGACTCACCTGACCGGGTCGGTGACCTCGGCCCACAGGGCCTGCTCGGCCTTGTCGGCCTCGAGCTTGCGCCAGATGGCGAAGCCTGCGGCCGCGGCCGCGGCGACGACCAGGAGCTTCTTCACGTCCGACCTCCTCGCACCGGCGGTCCGCCGGTCTGTTGGCTCGGCACCGGCCCCGCCGGTGACCGGGTCAGCATAGTCACGCGCCGCGAGCCCGCGGAGCGACCAGGCACGCCGGCCCCGGCCGGACGGCGGCCACGCCGTCGGTGGTCGCGGCTACGGTGTCGCCCGTGCCCACCGGCCCGCCCCCGCCCGCCGTCCACCTGCAGCGGCTCGCCGCACAGGGGCTGGTGCGGCGCCCGGACCGGACGCCGGACGACGTCGTCCGCCGGATCCTCGCCGTCCAGGCCCAGGACCTGCGCGGCGCCCGGCTCGCCGTCCGGTCGCGGAGCAGAGGGCTCGCGGCCCAGGACGTGGACGCCGCCCTCGACGCCCGCCGCCTCGTCGTCGCCTGGCTCAACCGGGGCACGCTGCACCTCGTCGCCGCTCGCGACTACTGGTGGCTGCACCCGCTGACGACGCCCCGGCTCACCACGGGAAGCCGGCGCCGTCTCGAGCAGGAGGGCGTCTCCCCCGCGCAGACCGAGACCGGCGTCGAGGTCGTCTCGCGCGCCGTGACGGCCGGGCCGGTGAGCCGGGAGGGTCTGCGCACCCTGCTCGACGAGGCCGGGGTGCCGACGCAGCGGCAGGCGTTCGTCCACGTCCTCTACGCGACTTCCCTGCGCGGACTGCTCCTGCGGGGGCCGGTGCTCCCGGACGGCGAGCAGGCGTTCGTCGACCCGGTCACGTGGCTCGGGCCGCGGCCGCGCGACGCCGACCCGGAGGAGGCGCTCGGCCGGCTCGCGCGGCGCTACCTCGTCGGGCACGGTCCGGCGCGGGACGCCGATCTCGCGACCTGGGCCGGGACGACGCTCGGGGCCGCCCGGCGCGGGCTCGCCGTGCTGGGCAGCACGCCCGACGACGACGGGCTGCACCGGCTGCCCGGTGCAGCGCCCGACGAAAGCAGCGACGACGGGACCGGAGACGGGACCGGAGACGAGACCGGAGACGAGACCAGGGATGCCGGTGTCCCCGCGCCGGTGCTGCTCGGGCCGTTCGACCCCCTGCTCCACGGGTGGGTGAGCCGGGAGGCCGTCGTCGGGCAGCACCCGGGCGTCATCACCTCGAACGGCATCTTCAAGGCCTCGGCCCTCGTCGGGGGCCGGGCCGTCGGGACCTGGACGCTCCCGGGCGGCCGGGTCACGCTCAAGGCCCTCGAGCCGCTGGCCCCCGACGTCGTGACGACCCTCGCCGCGGACGCGGCCGACGTGCACCGCTACCTCGGCCTGCCCGAGCAGGACATGGCCCTGACGCACTGACGGGCTGACGGGCAGCGGCTACGGTCCCGCCATGACCGTCATCCGTGTGCCGTTCCACCAGGACGACCGGCTGCCCGACGACAGCGCCGCACTCCCTGACGGCACACCGTCCGTGCTCGTCGACCCCGACCTGCCCGGCACCGACGGGCCGGGCACCGACCAGTGGTCCAGGCTGGCCGCGCTCCACGGCGCGGTCGCCGACGCCGTCACCGCAGCGCTCGCCGGTGGCGCAGCGGCCGGCCCGACCGCCCCGCCCGTCGTCGTCTCGGGCGACTGCCTCGTCGCACTCGGCACCCTGGCCGGCGCCCAGCGCGCCGGGCTCGACCCCGGGATCGTCTGGTTCGACGCGCACGGCGACGTCCACACCCTTGCGTCGTCCCGGTCCGGCTACCTCGGGGGCACGGTGCTGCGGATGGCGGTCGGCGGTGACCCCGAGAAGCTCACCGGCCCGCTCGGCCTGCGACCGCTGCCCGAGGAGCGCGCCGTCCTCGTCGACGCGCGGGACCTCGACGGCCCTGAGGTCGACTACCTCGTGGGCAGCGGGATCAGCCGGCTCGCCGTCGAGGACGTCGCCGCGGACAGTCTCGCCGCCCTGCTGCCCGACGGCCCGTTCGTGCTGCACGTCGACCTCGACGTCGTCGACCCCGCCGAGCTGACGGGCCTGCTCTTCCCGGCACCGGGCGGCCCTGCGGCCACCGCTGTGCTGGGCGCCGTCCGGCGCGCGATCGCGACCGGCCGGGTCGCCGTGCTCGACGTCGCGTGCCCGTGGCACCCCGCGCGCGACGCCTCGGAGGTTTCCGCCCGGGCGGCACTCGTCGCACGGATGCTCGATGCTGCCGGCGCGACCGCGGGCTGACCCGCGACGGACCGGCGCCGGTCAGGCCTCGCAGGCGATCCCGTCGCCGTCGACGTCGAGCCGCAGGTTCGCCAGGTAGAGCGGCCCGTCGACCGCGAAGTCGCGCACCCGGGCGCCGCCGCTGCCGTTGCGGCGGTCGCGCGCGCCGGGGCGGCCGACGCCGTGCGGGTAGTCCTGGTGCATGGCCGGGCAGCTGACGTAGCGGACGAGCCGGGCCGGCCGGACCGGGGTCGGCGGCCGGACCGGGCTCGTCGCCCGCGGCCGGGTGGACGACGCGCTGGGCTTCTTCGTCGTGCTCCGCGGCGCCGGGCTCGCCGCGGGCGGCGCCGGGTCGTCGGCGGCGGACGTCATCGGGCCGCCGTACATCGTCGGCTCCGCAGCGACGGGCGCCTCGGGCTCGGCGCCCGGCAGGTCCGGCGCGGCCGTCGTCGCCGGCACCGGCACCGGCGTCACCGAGTTCGAGCCCGGGTCCGGCAGGCCGTGAAGCCGATGACACCGGCGACGAGACCCGTGACGGCGAGCGCGCCCGCACCGACGAGCAGCCCGTTGCGGCGTCCGCCGGCGGCCGGCGCGCGCCGGTAGACGGGGACGGCGGACTTCGCCGTGACCGCGGCCCCGCCGAAGAGCGCGTCGACGGAGGCCTCCGTTGCGGTGCGGGCGGAGCCGCCCCCGGCCGCGGCCGTCGTCACGGCGGCAGCCGGCAGCGCGACGGTGAGCCCGTCGTGGAGGGACCCCTGCCGGGCGCCGCCGGCGAACGCCGGGACGACCTCGGTCGGTGCGTCGGTGGTCGCCGCGCCTGCCGTGGTCGCCGCACCGGCGGCCAGGCCCGGGACGGGGTCCAGCGCCGTCACGCCCCGGTCGCTGACGTGCACCGTCCAGGCGCTGCCGTCCCAGTACCGCATCTCGTGCCGCCCGTAGGGGTCGGCCGCCCAGCGTGGGCCTGGAAGCTCTCGCATCGCCGCTCATCTCCCCGCGTCGCGTCGTTGCCGCGCACGATGCTTGCACGGGGTGCGCGGGAGGTCAGCGGATCCGCGGAAGTGTGACCCCGGTGTAGGCGGGTGACCTCGAAGGGTGAGCGAACACCTCGCATCTGCGGACGTTCCGCCGACGAGGCGGCTACGTGTTCTTGGTCGGGCCGGCCGGGGACGAGGACCCGTTCGTCGGCGGGGCGGCGCTGGTCGGCGGGTCGCTCTTCCTGGTGCTCGTGGAGGTGGTCGGATCCGGCGGCGCGCTCGACGTCGGAGCGGCCGACGTCGTCCTGGTCCGCGACGTCGTCCTGGCGCGGGGCGCCGCGGACGAGCTCGAGCGGTACGTGATCCGCGGCGCCTTGGCCGAGGACAGCTGGACGCCGGGCACCGTGCTCTTCTTCGTGGGCCTCGTCGTGCCGGCGGGCCCGGCCGAGCCCGCGGGCACGTCTACCGGTGGGGGCCGACACCACCGACTGGACGGCGTCCGCACTGCTCGCCGGCCCGCCGCTGCCACCGAGCACCGCCGCGGCAGCGATGAGCGCGGCCACGCCGAGGCCCGAGAGGATCTCGGGGAGGTGCGACTCGCGCCAGTCCCAGCCTTCGGGCTCGCGGTGGGGCATCGCACCGTGGGCCGCGCCGCCCGCAGGGCCGGCGGCCGGGCCGGCCTGGCGGACCGCCCGCGGCACCGGCGCCGGCGCCGGCCGCAGCAGCCGCGCGGGGCCCGCCCGGCAGCTCGCCGAACAGGTCCGGTGGACGGCCCGACCGCTGCCCCACCCGGACCTCCTGCGCAGGCATGGCAGCCGGCTCGGAGGACTGTGCCGGGGACTGCGCGGGGGTGCTCGCCGGCAGGCCCGACGGGGTGACGCCCAGGGAGCCCGCCGGTCGAGGCCATCGCCGCCTCGCGCCTGGTCCGCGGACCGGGGGGCAGCGGTGGGTCGACGAGCACGGACCCGTCGCCCTCGCTGACGTGCTCGGTCCACCGGGTACCGTCCCAGTAGCGCAGCTCGTGGCGGCGGTACGGATCAGGCGCCCACTGCGCTGCGCTCGGGCCTTCCATGACACACCCCCTAGAGGCATCACTCTGTAACGAAGACAGCACTCTCCGCAACCGATTGGGCCAACTTCGCGGATGGTTCTTCACCGGGTGAGGTGACTGCCGCCACGCGCCTCGCCCGAGGGGTCGGACGGGAGGACTGTAGGGCGTCGACACCCGGCGACCGTGAGGGAACCGCAGAACGTCACACATCCGACGTCGCCATGAGTTGTGAGTGTCACAGATCTGCGCGGGGAACGACGAAGGCCCCGCATCTGCGCGGGGCCTTCTGCGTGACCAGGTGTTCGTGGTGGGCCTAAGAGGACTTGAACCTCTGACCTCTTCCTTATCAGGGAAGCGCTCTAACCGACTGAGCTATAGGCCCGATGCACTGCCACCGCGGCGGCTGCGCCGTAGGAGGCTACCCCAGGTGGGCGGTGAGGTCCCAAACCGGTTCCGCCGGACGGGTTCACCGCCCGGCGGGGCCGTCGACGAGGACCGGTCAGTCGTCGGAGAGCGTGACGTGCAGGCCACCGACCAGGCTGCGAGGCGATGTTGTAGAGGAACGCCCCGAGGGTCGACAGCGCCATGATGATCACGATGTTGATGACCCCGATGAAGGTCGACAGCGACACGACCCGGCCCAGCCCGACGTAGTCGTAGAGGTGAACGTGCGAGTTCGTGCCGCCGATGTCCCGGAGCATGCTTGTTCAGCTGGTCGAAGACCCCCATCGAGTTGATCACCGACCAGAGGATGACAGCGCGCGGTGACCAGGCCGATGCCCAGGGCGACCGACAGCAGGAACGACAGCTTGAGGACCGACCAGGGGTCCACCCGGGCCAGGGTCAGCCGCACCTTGCGCGGGCCGGCCGCCGGGACGGACCCCGTCGGCGGCGCGGGACGCGCCGCGGACGACATCGTGTCGGGCCTGGCCTGCGGCAGTCGCCGCGGCGGGCGCCGGACCCGGCAGTGCGGTCCTGGCGCCCGGCGGACGTCGGCGAAGCCGGCCACCCGAGGCGCACCCGCCGGCTGGTAGACCTGCTCGGACGGGCTCACGCCTCACCTCCGCTGGAACTGCTCTCACCGTCGACGGTACGCCATCGGAGCCGCCCGTACGTCGTTCGAGAACCAGCGGTGCGCACGCCCCACCGCCCAGTAATCGCCACGATGCTACCTGCCAGACGCCGGACTCGTGCCGCCGCGGTTGCACCCGCCGCCCGTCCGGCGCCTCACGACCGTGCGGACGCCGGACCGGCGTCCGTGCTCAGACCTCGTCGTCGTCGGCCGTCGTCGTCAGGCCTCGTGCGGTCGGCGCCTCGTCGTCGGCACGTCGACGGGCCGTCGCGCGTCGAGCGGCGTCGGCCGCCGGGTCGTCGACGGCCTCGACGGCGCGTCGCGCCGTCGTCGGGCGCGTCGTCGGACTCGCCCTCGTCGTCGTCCGTCCTCGTCGCCGCCGAGGCCGCGCTCGGAGTTGCGGGCGACGGCGATGATCCGGTCGCCGTTGTCCGGCTTGGCGAAGACGACACCCATCGTGTCGCGGCCCTTGGCCGGCACCTCGGCGACGGGCGAGCGGACGACCTTGCCGTGCTCCATGACGACGAGCACCTCGTCGTCCTCGCCGACGACCATGGCCGCCGACCAGGTCGCCGCGCTCCTCGCTGAGCTTGGCGACCTTGATGCCCAGACCGCCGCGGCCCTGCACCCGGTACTCGCCGAGCGGCCGTCCGCTTGGCCCAGCCGCCCTCGGTGACGACGAAGACGAACGCGTCGTCGTCGTGGACGACGTCCATCGACAGCAGGCGGTCGCCGGCGCGGAACTTCATCCCCGTGACGCCGGACGTCGCCCGGCCCATCGGGCGCAGCGCCGTGTCGTCGGCGGTGAACCGCACGCGACATGCCCTTGCGGGAGACCAGCACGATGTCGGCGTCCGTCGTCGACCAGCCGGGCGGAGACCAGCTCGTCGCCGTCGAGCAGGTTGATCGCGATCACGCCGCCGGAGCGGTTGGAGTCGTACTCCTCCAGCCGGGTCTTCTTCACCCGGCCCTCGCGGGTGGCCAGCACCAGGAACGGCGCGCGCCTCGTAGTCGGGGATGTCGAGCACCTGGGCGATCTGCTCGCCGGGCTGGAAGGCGAGCAGGTTCGCGACGTGCTGGCCCTTCGCGTCCCGGCCGGCCTCGGGCAGCTCGTACGCCTTGGCCCGGTAGACCCGGCCGAGGTTGGTGAAGAACAGCAGCCAGTGGTGGGTCGTCGTGACGAAGAAGTGCTCGACGACGTCGTCGCTGCGCAGCTGCGCGCCCTTGACGCCCTTGCCGCCGCGGCGCTGCGCCCGGTAGTTGTCCGACCGCGTCCGCTTGGCGTACCCGCCGCGGGTGATCGTGACGACGACCTCCTCCTCGGGGATGAGGTCCTCGACGTCCATGTCGCCGTCGAACGGCAGGATGACTCGGTGCGCCGCTCGTCGCCGTACTTGTCGATGATCTCGGCGAGCTCGTCGGAGATGATCTGCCGCTGCCGCACGGGCGAGGCGAGGATGTCCTTGTAGTCGGCGATCCGGATCTCGAGCTCGGCCAACGTGTCGACGATCGTCCTGCCGCTCCAGGGCGGCGAGCCGGCGCAGCTGGAGGTTGAGGATCGCGAGCGCCTGCTCCTCGTCGATGTCGAGCAGCGCCATCAGGCCGCTCTTCGCCTCGTCGGCGGACGGCGAGCGCCGGATGAGCGCGATGACCTCGTCGAGCGCGTCGAGCGCCTTGACGAAGCCGCGGTAGATGTGCGCCTCCGCCTCGGCCTTGCCGAGCAACCACTGGGTACGCCGGACGATGACCTCGATCTGGTGCTCGACCCAGTAGCGGACGAACTTGTCCAGGCTCAGGGTGCGCGGGACGCCGTCGACTGGCGCAGGCGGGCAGTTATGTGCCGGCGCTCTCGGCCCATATCGGGGTGGTCAGCCAGCTCTTCAGCCGGGTCGGCGCGGCGGATGATCTGGCGCGCGGGCGCTCGACCTTCATGGTGGAAATGGTGGAAACCGCCGCGATCCTCAATCAGGCGGATGACCGGGCGCTGGTGATCCTCGATGAGATCGGGCGCGGCACCGCGACCTATGACGGGCTCTCGATCGCCTGGGCGACGCTGGAACATCTGCATGATGCGAACCGCTGCCGGGCGCTGTTCGCCACGCATTACCATGAGATGACGACGCTGGCGGGTCGCCTCCAGGGCGTGGAAAACGCCACCGTCACCGTGCGCGAATGGCAGGGCGATGTGATCTTCCTGCATGAGGTGCGCAAGGGCGCGGCCGACCGCTCCTATGGCGTGCAGGTCGCCCGCCTCGCGGGTCTGCCCGAATCGGTGGTGGCCCGCGCCCGGGTGGTGCTCGAGGCGCTGGAAAAGGGCGAACGCGAGGGCGGCGCCAAACGGCAGGCGCTGATCGACGATCTGCCGCTGTTCTCGGCGCTGCAGGCGGCGCCCGCGCCAAAGGCTGCCGCGAAACCCTCAGAGGTGGAAGAGAGACTGAAGTCCATCCACCCCGATGAACTCACCCCGCGCGATGCGCTGCAACTGCTCTACGACCTCAGGGCCCTGCTCACAAAATCTTGACGTCGGATTTCTTCTTGGCGGAAATACTCCGGGGGGTGCGGGGGGCTGGCCCCCCGCCCTTCGCCAGACGATCAGGCGCCGGTATTGGACGAGACGCCGACCTGCGCCGGGCGCAGCAGGCGGTCGTGCAGCAGGAAGCCGACGGCCATGACCTCGATGATGGTGCCGGCCTTGGTGCCGGGGATCGGCGCCTCGAACATCGCCTGATGTTGCTTGGGATCGAAGACCTCGCCCTTTTCCGGCTGGATCAGGGTGATGCCATGTTTGCCGAAGACATTCTCAACTTCGCGCAGGGTCAGCGCCACGCCTTCCAGCAGCGGGCCGGACACGGCCTTCTGCTCTTCCGTCGCATGGTCCATCGCGCGTTGCAGGCTGTCATAGACCGGCAGCATGTCGCGGGCGAATTTCGATCCGCCATATTGTTCGGCCTCGCGCCGGTCACGCTCGGAGCGTTTGCGGTTGTTTTCCATATCGGCCAGCGTGCGCATCAGGCGGTCGCGCAGCTCGTCGCGCTCTGCGGTCAGGCGCTCGATCTCATCCGCGTCGATATATTCGATGCCGTCTTCGGCGAGTCCCATCGCGACCGCCTCTTCCATCGTGGTTTTCGTTTCGTCAGCCATTCTCTATCCCTTGCCCCGGTCGGACAGCAGGCGCCCGACCAGTTGAGCCGTGTAATCGACGATCGGCACGATGCGGCCATAGTTCAGCCGCGTCGGACCGATCACGCCCACGGCGCCGATGATCTTACGGTCAGCGTTCATATAGGGAGAGACCACCAGAGAGGAACCCGAAAGTGAGAACAAGCTTGTTCTCCGAGCCGATAAAAATGCGCACGCCTTCGCCTTCTTCGGCGAGTTCGAGGAATTCGGCGATGTCGCGCTTGCGTTCGAGATCGTCGAACAGGCTGCGGATGCGGTCCAGATCGGCGGCCTCGGACGCATCGGACAGCAGGTTGGCGCGGCCGCGCACGATCAGGCGTTCGTAGCTTTCGCCCTCATTCTCCCAAAGCGCGAGACCGCTTTCGACCAGATCGGCGGCGAGCTTGTCGATCTCGCGGCGGCGCTGGGTGATCTCGCCCTTGATGCGCTGGCGCAGGTCGGAGAGGGTGCGGCCCTCGGCCATCGCGTTGAGGAAATTCGCGGCCTCGCGCATCGACGAGGCGGTCTGGCCCGGCGGCGGGGTGAAGACGCGGTTCTCGACATGGCCATCGGCGAAGACCAGCACGACCAGCGCGCGGTCAGAGGCGAGGCTGACGAATTCGATATGCCGGATCGGGGCTTCGTGTTTCGGGCGCCAGCACCAGGCTCGCGCCATGGGTGATGCCCGACAGCGCCGCGCCGACCCGGTCGAGCAGGGTCGAGACGTCGCGTTCGTTCGATCCGGTCGAGGCGTCGATCTTTTCGCGGTCGACATCGTTCGAGCGATGCCGACCTCGAGCAGCCCGTCGACGAACAGGCGCAGGCCGGTCTGGGTCGGCACGCGCCCGGCCGAGACATGCGGGCTGTCGAGGAGGCCGAGATATTCCAGATCCTGCATGACGTTGCGGATCGTGGCGGCCGAGACCTTTTCGTTCATCGTGCGGGTCAGGCTGCGCGAGCCGACCGGATCGCCCGAGGTCAGGTAGCCTTCCACGACACGGCGGAAGACCTCGCGTGAGCGGTCATTCATCTCTGCCAGAAGTTTGGGCCGGTCGGTCATCGTCTGCCTTAACCTGAGATGCCGAGGATGGGAGACGGCGGCGCCCGCGTCAATCGGGGTTGCATCGCCATGCCGCAGACGGGTATTTGGCGGGATGCATTCAAAGGAGCCTGTCCATGCGGCCATCTGGCAGAAAAATAGGCGAAATGCGCCCGGTGTCGATCGAGACCGGGGTCACGAAATATGCCGAGGGATCTTGCCTGATCAAGGTGGGCGAGACCCATGTTCTCTGCACCGCGTCGATCGAGGACCGGCCGCCGCCGTTCCTGAAGAACACCGGCCTTGGCTGGGTGACGGCGGAATACGGGATGTTGCCGCGCGCCACGCATAGCCGCAACCGGCGCGAGGCGGCCTCGGGCAAGCAATCCGGGCGGACCCAGGAAATTCAACGGCTTATCGGGCGGGCGCTGCGCGCCGGCGTGGACCGGGTGGCGCTGGGCGAGCGGCAGATCACGATCGACTGCGACGTGCTTGCAGGCCGATGGCGGCACCCGCTGCGCCTCGATCACCGGGGGCTGGGTCGCGTTGCGGCTGGCGATGAACAAGCTGATGAAGGCCGGGATCGTGACCAGTGATCCGATGCTGGATCATGTCGCCGCCCTGTCCTGCGGGATCTACGCGGGTCAGGCGGTGCTCGACCTCGATTATGCCGAGGATAGTGAAGCCGGCACCGATGCGAATTTCGTGATGACCGGGTCGGGCAGGATGATCGAAGTGCAGATGTCGGCCGAGGCTGCGACATTCTCGCGCGAGGAGATGGGGCAGCTTCTGGATCTGGCGGAGGCCGGGGTGAAGGAGTTGGTGGCTGCGCAGAAGGCCGCGATCTGATGGGAAAGTTTACCGGGAAGCTGGTGGTGGCCACGCATAACGCGGGCAAGCTTGAGGAATTCCGGGAGCTTCTGGCGCCCTACAAGGTGACGGTCAATTCGGCGGCAGAGCTGAAACTGCCGGTGCCGGATGAGACCGAGGCGACCTTCGCCGGCAATGCGCTGATCAAGGCGCGGGCGGCGGCGGCGGCGACCGGGTTGCCGGCGCTGGCCGATGACAGCGGGCTCGAGGTCGAGGGCCTGCGCGGTGCGCCGGGGGTGCTGACCGCCGATTGGGCCGAGACGCCCGAGGGCCGCGATTTCAAGATGGCGATGACCAAGGTCTGGGACCGGCTGGAGCAGGCGAATGCCCAGTTTCCGCGCCGGGCGCGGTTCTGCTGCACCTTGGCGATGGTCTGGCCGACGGGGCGCGAAGAGGTCTTCGAGGGCTATTGCGAGGGCCAGATCGTCTGGCCGATGCGCGGCGATCAGGGCCATGGCTATGATCCGATCTTCCGGCCTGACGGGTTTTCGATGACGATGGGCGAGATGGCCCAGGCACAGAAGAACCAGATCAGCCACCGGGCGCAGGCGTTCCGCAAGCTGATCAAGGGGGTATTCGAATGACGCGGCAATTGATCTCTTCCGGCTCGCCCTTCGAGGCGAAGATGGGCTATTCGCGGGCGGTGGTGCAGGGCGACTGGTGCTTTGTCTCGGGCACCACCGGCTATGATTATGCCACGATGGTGATGCCCGCCGACCCGGCCGATCAGGCGCGGAACTGTTTCGCGACGATCGCCAGGGCGCTGGCCGAGGGTGGCTTCAGGATGGAAGACATCGTGCGGGTGCAATACACGCTGCCGGATCTGGCGGATGCCGAGGCGATCATCCCGGTGCTGGGCGAGGTTCTGGGCACCATCCGCCCGGCGGCGACGATGGTGGGGGCGAAGCTGCTGACGCCCGAGATGAAGATCGAGGTGGAAGTGACCGCCTATCGGGGCTGAGGGATGGACGACTGGCAGAACGCGGGCTTTGGCCTTTATCTGCATTGGCCGTTTTGCCAGTCGAAATGCCCCTATTGCGATTTCAACAGCCATGTCGCGGCGGAGATCGACCAGCGGCGCTGGCAGGCGGCCTATCTGAGCGAGATTGACCGGATCGGGGCGGAAACGCAGGGCCGGGTGTTGTCGACCGTGTTTTTCGGGGGCGGCACGCCCAGCCTGATGGAGCCGGAGCTGGTGGCCGCGATCCTGGAGCGGGTGCGGGCGACCTGGCCGATGGGCAATGATCCCGAGATCACGCTGGAGGCGAACCCGACCTCGGTCGAGGCGGGGCGGTTCCGGGGCTATCGCGAGGCCGGGGTGTCCCGCGTCTCGATGGGGATACAGGCGCTGAATGATGGCGATCTGCGGCGGCTGGGGCGGCTGCATTCGGTGGCCGAGGCGCGGGCGGCGTTTGACGTGGCGCGCGGCGTGTTCGAGCGGGTGAGCTTCGATCTGATCTATGCGCGGCAGGATCAGGGGCTGGAGGCGTGGCGCGCCGAGCTGGGCGCAGGCGCTGAGCATGGCGATCGATCACCTCTCGCTCTACCAGCTGACGATCGAGGATGGCACGGCTTTTGGCGCGCGGGCGGCGGCGGGCGGCTTGCGCGGATTGCCCGAGGATGAGCTGGCGGCGGATATGTATGCGCTGACGCAGGATCTCTGCGGGGCGGCGGGGATGGCGGGCTATGAAGTCTCTAACCATGCCAGAGTAGGCGCGGAGTCACGCCATAACCTGATCTACTGGCGGGCGGGCGACTATGCCGGGATCGGGCCGGGGGCGCATGGCCGGCTGACCTTGGGTGGCGCCCGCTGGGCGAGCGATACGCTGAAGGCGCCGCTCGGCTGGTTGCGGCAGGTCGAGACCACCGGCAACGGCGATCTGGCCCGTGAGGCGGTGCCGCTGGAGGAACAGGCGGCGGAATATCTGATGATGAGCCTGCGCCTGTCCGAGGGCACCGATCTGGCGCGCTATCGGGCGCTGTCGGGGGTGGTGAACGAGGCCAAGATCCGCGACCTGGAGGGGCTGGGGATGGTCACGCAGAGCGGCGAAAGGCTGAGCGCCACGCCGCAGGGGCGGATGGTGCTGAATGCGGTGTTGCGTGAGCTTCTCGCCTAGATCGAGTTGACCTTGAACAGCCGCGCCAGTTCGCCGATCACGCCACGGCGGAAGACCAGCACGCAGGCGATGAAGGTGCAGGCCGATCACCACCTGAACCCAGCTGCCGATGCTGCTGAGCACCTGTTGCAGCGCGACGATGATGATTGCGCCGACCGCCGGCCCGAAGATCGTGCCCAGGCCGCCGAGCAGCGTCATCAGGATGACCTCGCCCGACATCTGCCAATGCGCATCGGTCAGCGAGGCGAACTGGAAGACCACGGCTTTGGTCGATCCGGCGAGGCCGGAGATGCCTGCCGAGAGGACGAAGGCGATCAGCTTGATAGCGGTCGACGTTGTAGCCGAGCGAGAGGGCGCGGGGCTCGTTTTCGCGGATCGCCTGCAGGACCTGACCGAAGGGCGAGTGGATGATGCGGTAGATGAAGAGGAAGCCCGCGAGGAAGATGGCGGCGACGAAATAATACATCTGCAGCGGCTGGTTCAGGTCGACGAGGCCGAAGAGGTTGCCGCGCGGAATGCCCTGAAGGCCGTTCTCGCCGCCCGTGAAGGGCAGTTGCAGGGCGAAGAAGTAGACGATCTGCGCCAGCGCGAGGGTGATCATGGCGAAGTAGATGCCCTGACGGCGGATCGCCAGCGCGCCGACGACATAGCCCAGCGCGGCGGCGAAGAGCGCGCCCGCGAGGATGCCGAAGAGCGGCGGCACGCCCATCGACTGATCAGCGTAGCCCGCAGATATAGGCGGCGCCGCCGAAGAAGGCGGCATGGCCGAAGGACAGAAGCCCGGTAAAGCCGATCAGCAGGTTGAAGGCGCGAGGCGAACAGCGCGAAGCAGAGCAGCTGCATCACGAAGACCGGGTAGAGGAAGGCGGGTGCCAGCAGCAGAAGCGCGATCATGAGCACCCAGAGGATGCCTTGCGCCACGCGGTTGCGGGTCTGATTCGCGGGCGGCGGTGTGCTCGTCGAATTCGGCGATGTCGGTCGTCGTCACTTTGGCATGCTCCTGCATTCATCTTGTGCGCCCGAACAGGCCGGCCGGCCGGACCAGCAGGACCACCACCATCAGGAAGAAGATCACGGTATTGGCGGCCGGGGCGTAGAAGACCTTGGTCACGCCCTCGATCAGGCCGAGGGCGAAGCCTGAGACCACCGCGCCCATGATCGAGCCCATGCCGCCGATCACCACCACCGCGAAGATGATGATGATGAGGTCCGCGCCCATCAGCGGGCTGACCGAATAGATCGGCGCGGCGAGCACGCCGGCAAGGCCCGGCAAGGCCGGTGCCGAAGCCGAAGGTCAGCGTCACCATCAGCGGCACGTTGATGCCGAAGGCCTTGACCAGTTCGGGGTTTTCCGTCCCGGCCCGCAGCAGGGCGCCGATCCGGGTCCGCTCGATCACGAACCAGACGGCGAGGCAGACCACGATCGAGAAGACGATCACGAACAGCCGGTATTTCGGGAACACCATGAAGCCGAGATTGACCACGCCGCGCAGCGACGGCGGGCTGCCCGGATAGGGCGTGCCCGAGGCGGTGAAGAAGTTGAGGAACAGCCCCTGCAGCACCAGCGTGACGCCGAAGGTCAGAAGCAGGCTGTAGATCGGATCGAGACCGTAGAGCCAGCGCAGCATGAAGCGCTCGATCAGCATGCCGAAGCAGCCGACGATCAGCGGCGACGAGCACCAGCGCCGGCCAGAAGCCGATGTGGAGCCATCGAAGGCCGATCCAGACGCCGAGATAGGAATAGAGGATCAGCGCCACGAAGGCGCCGGTCATGTAGAGCGCGCCATGGGCGAAATTGACCACGTTCAGCAGGCCGAAGATGATCGGCAAGGCCGAGGCTCAGCATGGCGTAGAAGACGCCGTTGTTGAGGCCGAGCATGCCCTGGGCGAGGATCAGCTTCATCATCGGGTCATGCCCTGCCCCCGTTTCGTGCCTGTTCATGCTGTTCCTTCCGTCTCCGGGGCTCACACGCTCAGGTAATGGTTGAGCCGGTCCATGCTGGCCGCGACGTCCGCGCCTCGATCGGTCGATCACCCGGCCATGTTCGATGACGTAGTGCCGGTCGGCCAGCGGGTGCGGCGAAGCGGAAGTTCTGCTCGACCAGGACGATGGTATAGCCCCTGGCCTTCAGCGCGCGGATCGCCTCGCCGAGCGTCTTGACGATGACCGGGGCGCAGGCCCTCGGTGATCTCGTCGAGCAGCAGAAGCCGCGCGCCGGTGCGCAGGATGCGGGCGATGGCCAGCATCTGCTGCTCGCCGCCCGAGAGCCGCGTGCCCATGCGGCTGCGCACTTCGCTGAGGTTCGGGAACATGCCGTAGATCTCGTCAAGGCTCATGCCGCCCTCGCCGACGACGGGCGGCAGCATCAGGTTCTCCTCGACAGTCAGGCTGCGCGAAGATGCCGCGCTCTTCCGGGCAATAGCCGATGCGGCCAAGCGGCGCGATGCGGTGGGCGGCGTTTGTCGATGAATTCCTCGCCGCGGATCCGGATCGAGCCGGTGCGCCGGTCGACCATGCCCATGATGGCGCGCAGCGTGGTGGTGCGGCCGGCGCCGTTGCGGCCGAGCAGGGTGATCAGCTCGCCCTCGCGCGAGTTCGAGATCGATGCCGTGCAGAACATGCGATTCGCCGTACCAGGCGTGCAGGTCGCGCGATCTTGCAGGAGGTTGCGGTCGCTGCCGTCATGCCTCCGCCTCCTCGGCGCTTGATGCCCATATAGGCTTCCATCACGGCGGGGTTTTTCGAGACCTCTTCATAGGGCCCTTCGGCCAGAACCTCGCCACGGTTCAGGACGGTGATGGTATCGGCGAGTTTCGAGACCACGCCGAGATTGTGTTCCACCATGATGATGGTGCGGCCCGCCGAGACCCGCTTGATCAGGTCGGTGACCGGCGCCGACATCTTCGGTACCCATGCCCTGCGTCGGCTCGTCGAGCAGCATCAGTTCGGGTTCGAGCCCCAGCGTCGTGGCAATCTCCAGCGCGCGCTTGCGGCCATAGGGCAGCTCGACGGCGTGGCAGATGGGCGAAATCGCTTCAGGCCGACCTGGTCGAGCCGCTCCATCGCCTCGTCATCGAGGCTGTGCAGCACGTTCTTCGAGCGCCAGAACTGGTAGCTGACGCCGAGCCTGCGCTGCAGCGCGAGGCGGACGTTTTCCAGCGTGCGTCAGATGCGGGAAGACGGCGGAGATCTGGAACGAGCGGACGATGCCGTGATTGGCGATCTCGGCGGGTTTCCAGTTGGTGATGTCCTTGCCGTTGAAGAAGATCCGGCCCGAGGTGGGCGTGTGAAACTTGGTCAGCAGATTGAACATGGTGGTCTTGCCGGCGCCGTTCGGGCCGATGATGGCGTGGATCGTGCCACGTTCGATCTTCAGGTTGACGCCTTTGACCGCGATGAAGCCGCCGAAGCTCGACCTGCAGATCCTGCGCTTCCAGAATGATGTCGCTCATGCGCCTGATCCGAGAGGGGGGTCAAGCTGCCGCCCGGTAAGGTCTGCTGCCGGAGCGGCCGGGCGAGCCGCCCGCCGCGGCACGGTTGCAGCTCAGTTGCTGACGAGCGCGCAGCCGCCATCCTTGAGCGAGGCATAGGCCTCATCGCCCGGGATGGTGCGGACGACCTTGGCCACGTCCCACGGACCGTCCTTCGGCGTCCTGCACCTGCAGCAGATACATGTCGTGCACCAGCAGCCCGTCGGCGCGGATCTGGCCGCCCTTGGCGAAGAAGTCGTCGATCTTCTTCTTGCCCAGCTCGGCACGGACGGCATCGGCGTCATCCGTGCCGGCGGCCTTGATGGCGTTCAGATAGGCCATCGTCAGCGAATAGTCGGCGGCATGGACGAAGGTCGGCGCGGCGCCGTTCGAGATACTTCATGTACTTCTCCTTCCATTGCGCGCGACGCGTCGTCCGAGTTCCAGTACCAGCCGGAGGTGAAGCTCAGGCCCTTGGCGACGTCGGTGCCGAGGCCTTGACGTCGGAGATCAGCACCAGCATGCCGGCAAGCTGCTGGCCGCCCTCGACGATGCCGAACTCATGCGCCTGCTTGATGGCGTTGACGGTGTCCTGCCCGGCATTGGCCAGACCGATCACCTTGGCGCCCGAGGACTGCGCCTGCAGCAGGTAGGACGAGAAATCGGTCGAGGCGAGCGGCACGTTCGAGCTGCCGACAACCGTGCCGCCGAGCTTTTGACGACCGTCTGTGGTGTTGTCCTGCAGGGCATGGCCGAAGGCGTAGTCGGCGGTGATGAAGTACCAGCTGTCGCCGCCGTTCTTGACGACGGCGGTGGCCGTGCCGACCGGCAGGGCGTGGGTGTCATAGCCGTAGTGGATGCCGTATTTGGTGCAGGCCTTGCCGGTCAGGTCGGCGGTGGCGGCACCCGTCGCCATGGTGATGACCTTCTTGTCGGAGGCCACCTTCTGCACGGCCAGCGCCACGGCGGAGTTGGTCAGGTCGGCGATCATGTCGACATGGTCCTCGTCGATCCATTGGCGCGCGGTCGCCGGAGGCGACGTCGGCCTTGTTCTGGTGGTCGGCCGAGATCACCTCGATCGTTCTTGCCAAGCACGGTGCCGCCGAAATCCTCGACCGCCATCTTGACGGCAGCAACCGCGCCTTCGCCGCTGAAGCCGGTCGAATAGACGCCGGACATGTCGCCGAGCACGCCGATCTTGACGACGTCATTCGAAATGCCATCGGCCAAAGCCGCGCCACCCGTCAAAGCCACGGCGGCTGCCGCTGCGCCCAGATAACCCAAAGTCTTCATTCTGTATCCTCCCAGATATCGTTGATCGTCGGACACGGGCGCCTCACCTGACGGCGATGGGCCCGCGAAATCGTGAATCCCTCATGTCGTCCCGAGGGTTTGCCCGCTTGCGGGGCTGCGCAGGCCGGGGCCTGTTTCGCCCTTAGGAGAGGCAAGGCCGCGCCCCTTGTCAAGCAACGAGGCCGGATGCCGGAGGGCGGGTTGCGCCAAGCGCACCGAAATCCGTGATGCCGGCGCGTCATCTGCCTGACAGGATGTCACTGCGGCCCCCCCTTGCTGCTTCCGTGCGGCAGACTATGCGAATTTCCTTGTATGTCCATGCCATTAAGTGCCGGACCATTGTCCGGGCAGGGTCCCGTGCCGGGACCCGCGCTGTTTGCCTGCGGTGGCCCGCAGCGCTGCCTGACGGTGGCGGCACAGGGAGGGTTCGTCCAGCCGCCATGATCGCTTGCCGGTTGCGATACGCGGCCGGGTTGCGCCGGTGAAAGACCCTCGCGAGCGGGATCATCACATTGCGCGCCTTTGAGCGGAGCCCTTGCATGGCCCACGCCTGAGCCTGGGCTTCCGGAAGATCTGCGGGATGCAGCTCGTGGCCCGGAAGCCGTGCGCGATTCGTCCAAGAGCCATTGGCCGAGATCAAGAGGGCCCCGCAGAGATGGCATAGCTCTTCCAGAAGCATCACTGCGGGAAAGCGTCGAGGACCGGCGCCCCAAGTCGCCCGGAAGACAGGAAGAGAGGTCTGCAATGGAGATGAGATCTGGCGCGCAATCATGGATCGACGTCATCAATCTGGTGCTTGGGGCGATCCTGTTCATGGCGCCCTGGGCGCTCGCGCCGGCGGCCGCCGGGGAACAATGGAATGCCTGGATCGCTGGCGGACTGATCGTCCTGATCGCCTGTAGCGCGCTCGCCGCATTCTCGCCCTGGCAGGAGTGGGGCAACCTGGTGCTGGGCTTCTGGGCGGCGATTTCGCCTCTGGTCTTCGGTTTCGAGGCGGATGCCGGTGCGACCATGACGCATGTCATCGTCGGATGCGGTGTCTTCGCGCTGGCGGCTATTCAGCTCTGGCTCGTCGGGCAGCGGGCGTTCGATCTGACGGATTAGCGGCGGTCGGGCTTCGGCGCCGATCCCCGGATGAAGATGCAGAGAAACAGGAGGACAGGATGAGTCTGATCGATACGGCCCTGAAGGCCAATGAACGCTACGCCCGCACCTATGATCCGGGCCTCGGGGCGCCGCCGCAGCCGAAGATCGCCGTTGTGACCTGCATGGATCCGAGGCTTTCGGATCTGGAGGGCATCCTTGGTCTGGCGACCGCGGATATCGACGTGATCCGCACCGGTGGCCCGGCCGTGACTGACGACGTTCTGGGAGAGCTTGTCGTCTCGACCAGGGTGCTTGGCAGCAAGGAGATCATGCTGCTCAACCACACCGGCTGTGGCTTCACCACCTTCACCGATGAGGAGTTGAACGCGAAACTCGCCGCGGAGACGGGCGATGCCGGTCCGGCCCCGATGCGGCTGTTCTCCTATCATGATCCCGAAGAGCACACGAAAGCGCAGATCGCCCGGGTCAGGGCGCATCCCTGGATTGCGAGCGATGTTCCGGTGCGCGGATTCATCTTTGATGTCGATACCGGCCGTTTGCGGGAGGTCGTCGTGACCTAGGAGGCTGGCAAAGCGACAGAGGGGCCCGCCGCGCGGATCACGGTCTGCCTGATCCTGCGGTGGTTCCCGCGCCTTCAGCGTCGATAGCGGGGGTCTAGTCCTCTGGGCGGAGAAGATCTGCCCCGGCCATACCTTGGTATCATAGACGCACCCCGCAACCTGGACGCATCCTTGAGTGTCCAGACCATTGCGAGTGATCCGAAGATGAAGACGTGCCCTGTCGCAGCCCAGGTCCATCCCTGTCCGACCGAAGGTGGCGGTCGTTGGCCGCCGGGTGCGTTTCGGGCGGGTGGGCCGGACAAGGCGTTGCGCTGGTGGACCCATGCGCCGCGGAAAGATATGATTGCGACGGGTCAAAGCGCCAAAGGGGTGGGCGCCGGGGAGGTGTCGTGATGCCGCAACGGTCGCATATCAGCATTGTCGACGACGATGAATCGGTGCGCGAATCGCTTCCCGAACTGCTGAAGGAGGAAGGCTTCGCGGTCCGCGCCTTTGCCTCGGCCGAGGCGTTCCTGGCGGCGAACGTGATCGCGACGACAAGCTGTCTGATCCTCGACGTAGGCTTGCCCGGCCTGTCCGGGCCGGACCTGAAGCGAGAGCTTGACCGCAGGGGCCAGGCGATGCGGGTGATCTTCATCACGGCGCGGCAGGACGACGCGATCCGCGCCGAGCTGCTGGGGCTCGGCCCCGTTGCCTGCCTCTTCAAGCCATTTACCGACACGGCGCTTCTGGCGGCGGTCGATGACGCCATTCGGGCAAACCAGGGAGGGGACCATGGAATGTGATGTTTTCACGCTGCGGGGAACGACCCGTGCTGCGAGCGATCGGCGCCGTGCCCCGACGGCGCAGCCGCTGGGGCCGGTGGTTTACGTCGTCGACGACGACGTCTCGGTGCGCGAGTCCGTCGAGGTGCTGATCGCGCTGGAGGGATGGCGATGTCAGGCCTTCGCCAGCGCGCAGGACTTTCTGCTGCAGCCGCCGGTCGAGCTGCCGTGCTGCCTGGTGCTTGACTTGAACCTTCCCGGTCTCAATGGCCTGGAGCTGCAGCAGATCGTCTCGCACGACCGCGCGCATATGCCGATCATCTTCATTTCCGGCTATGGCGACGTGCCGTCGAGCGTGTCCGCGATGAAAGCGGGCGCGGCGGAATTTCTCGTCAAGCCGTTCGAAACGGCGGTCCTGCTCGAGTCGATCCGGACCGCGCTGGACAAGAGCCGGGCGGCGCTCGCCGATCTTGGCGAGTTGCAGCGGCTGCGCGATGCCTATGCGACGCTCAGCGCGCGCGAGCGCGAGGTCATGGCGCTGGTTTCGGCGGGCTTGATGAACAAGCAGGTTGGCGGTGAACTGGGCATCAGCGAGATCACCGTGAAAGCGCACCGTGGTCAGGTGATGCGGAAGATGAACGCCCGGTCCTTTGCCGATCTGGTCAAGATGAACGCACGCCTGACCCTGGCCGACACGCCCGAGGCCTGATCCGGCAGGCGGGCGGGTCATCCTGATGGGCCAGACAAGAGCAGCGCGCGCCGATCCGGGCGAGGGTGGATGGCCGGAAGCGGGGGTGCCGTAGGATGGTCCGCTGCCGTTTGCTTGCGCGCCCCGAGCTGCCCGTCGATACGGTCGCGCTCGCGCGGTATCTGATCGGCAAGATCGTGGTGCGGAGCTTGCCTGAAGGGGTGGTGAGCGGCCGGATCGTCGAGACCGAGGCCTATGTCGTAGGCGATGCCGCGAGCCACGCCTACCGGCGGATGACCCGGCGCAATCAGACGCTGTTTGGCGACCCCGGGCACGCCTACATCTATCTCGCCTATGGCACATCCTACATGCTGAACGTTTCAAGCGAGACCTCTGGCACCGGTGCCGGTGTCCTGATCCGGGCGCTGGAGCCGATGGACGGGGTTCCGATCATGCAGGGCAACCGGGGTGTCGAGCGGTTGCGGGACCTGACCCGAGGCCCGGGACGCCTCTGCGCGGCGCTGCGGATCGACCTGGGGCTGGACGGGCTCGACCTTTGCCAACCCGGCCCGCTCTGGCTCGGGCAGGACGACAGGGGGCAGGGTGACATCGGCGAAAGCGTCCGGATCGGCATTACCAAGGATGCGGACCGGGTCTTGCGATACTTCCTCAGGGGCAGTCCCTTCGTCAGCGGCCCGGCCTCGCTGCGGCGCTGAGAGCACGCGCCGCTTGCCGAAACGGTGGCGGGATGTCCGACGCTCAGGCGCATTTCAGCATTTATCTACAAACGGAGCGCGGGGGCTCCAATCCCCATGGTCGGAGACCCGATAGCGTCGTGAGACAGGCGCCGGAACCTTTCGCTGCGCCTGCGGGACAGTGCCACGCACCGACCTGGCCTGATGAACGTCCGCCGGGTGGTGAAGCCCGGTGCTTTTGGAGGTTTCGAGGAATGACGCTGGACTTCGTGATACCGCCGATATCGGGCAGCAGCGCCGCGCAGCCGGTTGCGCCGGTGGTCCGGGGCCAGCATGCGGCGATCCGGAACATCGTGCTGGTGCACGGTGACTGGGCGGACGGGTCGAGCTGGCGCGCGGTCCATTCCGGACTGGTCGCGCTGGGGTATCGCGTGTCGATCGCGCAGAACCCGCTGAGCTCGCTCGCGGCGGATGTCGCCTCGACGCTTCGGCTGATCGAACGACAGGACGGCCCGACCGTGCTGGTGGGGCATTCCTATGGCGGGTCGATCATCAGCGAGGCCGGCAATGCGGCGAATGTCGCGGCGTTGGTCTATGTCGCGGCCTTCATGCCCGGTGCGGGAGAATCCGCGCTTGGCCTGGTGCCGACGCATCCGCGCCTGGAGATGGAGGTGACGCCGGACGGATATCTGTTCATGACGCCCGCCTGCCACCGCGCCCACATCGCGTCGGATCTGTCGCTGGAAGAAGCCGCCTTTCTCTGCGCCGCGCAGGCGCCGGTCGCGATTGCCGCCTTCGCCGGCAAGGTCAGCCAGCCGGCATGGCACCACAAGCCAAGCTGGTATCTCCTTGCCGAGGAGGACAACGTGATCCCTGCGCAGCTGCAACGGCGCATGGCCAGGCGGGCCGGGGCGATCCTTTCTTGCGTGCCGGGGAGCCATTCCGTCCACGTGTCGCATCCGACCTCGGTTGTCGCGCTGATCGATCGTGCCGCGCGCGGGTACGATATCGAGATTCCATGAAAGCTGTTCGCTTTCGCTCCATGCTGGCCCCCGGGGTCACTGGAGCCGGGGCAGCGGGCCGCGCCTCCCCGTCGCCGCTGCCCCGATTGTCGGCGCCGCCGTGCCGGTGGCGCCGACGATGTTTTCAGCGCAAGCGGCCGGTGGCCCCCGGGCGCGCAATCCGGCCGCGCGGATCGTCGAACGGATCGGCTCTGGCGCGGCCCGGAGGGCGCAGAACCCGACGTTGATCCGGGCCTTTCGCCCGGCGATTGCCGATTTTCGAGGTCTGGCGTGAGGCGGGATTGGCGGGGCGCCGACCCGGATCACAGGGATCTTCGCCAGCGATCCGAGGCCCGCGCCCGGAGCCGAGCGATCCTTAAGTATCGGGTACACCTTCGTGTAATCGACTCGGTCCGGCACCGGGGGTTTAGTTTGAAACGACACTGCGCCTGATCGAGGTGGGGCCAAGAACGATTGTCGAGGTGGAAAAGATCATGAGCTTTAAAATCGGAATCAATGGGACCAAGCACGTTGTGGATGTCGATGGCGATACCCCGCTGCTTTGGGTCCTGCGCGACGTGCTGGGAATGACCGGAACGAAATTTGGCTGCGGCAAGGCCCTCTGCGGTGCCTGTACCGTGCATCTCGACGGCGACCCGATCCGGTCCTGCATCACCACGATCGACAGCGTCGGCACCTCGGAGATCACCACGATCGAGGCTGTCGGCAAAACTCCGGTCGGCGCGAAGGTGCAGCGGGCCTGGATTGACGCCGAGGTGCCGCAATGTGGCTATTGCCAGTCCGGGCAGATCATGTCCGCGGTGGCGCTGCTGACGCAGACCCCGCAGCCCAGCGATTCCGACATCGACGACGCAATGTCGGGCAACATCTGCCGCTGCGGCACCTATGTGCGCATCCGCCAGGCGATCAAGCAGGCCGCGCGGCTGCACGGCTAGCGCCCGGCCGGGCGATGGCCTGGTGCGGGGCCGGGAGCCCAGGCGGTGGGCCGCCCCGGGGCAGCCCTGCAATTCAGACATGACACTCAGGCGGGCCGGGCCCGGACTGGCAATGGAGGTCGGGAATGGACATTGAACAGGTTGACGGTGGCGCTGGCGCGTCGGACCCATCGCTGGACGGGCGCGGCGTGTCGAGGCGGGGCTTCCTGCGCTCGGCCGCGACGGCGGGGGGCGGGCTTTTGATCGCGACGCAGCTGCCGTTCGGCGCAGGCCGCGCGGCAGCCGGTTCGGCGGCACATTTCGAGCCGAATGCCTTCGTGCAGATCGAGGCCGACGGGAAGATCACCCTGACCATGCCCTATGTGGAAATGGGGCAGGGCGATTACACCGGAGTTTCGATGCTGATCGCCGAGGAGCTGGAGGTTGACCTCGGGCAGATTCGGCTGCTGGCCGCGCCGCCGGACGAGAAGCACTATGCCAATCCGCTGCTGGGCGTGCAGGCCACGGGCAATTCGAACGCGATGCGCGGGGCATGGGAGCCTTTGCGCAAGGCCGGAGCGGCGGCGCGGATGATGCTCGTCTCGGCGGCGGCGAAGAAGTGGAAGGTGGCGGCGGAAGCCTGCGTGGCGCAGAACGGCGAGGTCATCCATTCGGCCAGCGGCAAGCGGCTGAGCTATGCCGCGCTCGTGGCCTCGGCCGCCGGCCAGCCGGTGCCGGAGAAGGTGGTGCTGAAGACCCCGGACAAATTCAGGCTGATCGGGCAATCGGTGCCGCGGCTGGATGCGCCGGCGAAGGTCAACGGGTCGGCGCAGTTCGGCATCGACATGCGCCCGCCGGGCGTGAAGATCGCAACCCTGGCGCAGTCGCCGGTCTTTGGCGGTCGGCTGAAGAGCCTGGGCGACACCAGTGCGAAGGCGGTGAAGGGCGTCCGGCAGATCGTTCGGCTGGATGATGCGGTGGCGGTGGTGGCCGATCACATGGGCGCCGCCCTGAAGGGGCTTGCCGCGCTCGAGATCGCCTGGGACGACGGCGCATTCGCCGGCCTTTCCACCGCGGATATTGCCGGTGAACTTGAAAAGGCGACGCTCGGGCCGGGCGTCGTGGCGCAGAACATCGGCGATGCCTCGGGCGCGATGGGGACGGCCGCATCGAAGGTCGAGGCGACCTATGAGGTGCCCTTCCTTGCCCATGCGACGATGGAACCGATGAACTGCACGGTCCATTTTCACGGCGGCAAATGCGAGATCTGGGTCGGCACCCAGGCCCCTGCGCGCGCCCAGTCGCACGCGGCAGAAGCCGCCGGCCTGCCGCCCGAAAAGGTCATCGTCCACAATCAGCTGATCGGCGGGGGCTTTGGCCGCAGGCTCGACGTCGACGGGATCGTGCGCGCGGTCCAGATCGCCAAGCAGGTGAAGGGCCCGGTGAAGGTCGTCTGGACCCGCGAGGAGGATATCCAGCATGACATGTACCGGCCCTATTGGTTCGACCGCCTCTCGGCCGGCCTCGACGCCAAGGGCAGCCCGGTCGCCTGGAGCCATCGCTTTGCCGGATCCTCGGTGATCGCGCGCTGGCTGCCGCCCGGGTTCCAGAACGGTCTCGACCCGGACAGCACCGAGGGCGCGATTGACCTTGTCTACGGGATCCCGAACTTCCACGTCGAATATCTGCGGGTCGAGCCGCCCGCCGTCCCGACCGCCTTCTGGCGCAGCGTCGGGCCGTCGCACAATGTCTTCGTGACCGAGAGCTTCATCGACGAGCTTGCGGCCGCCGCCGGACAGGATGCCGTCGCCTATCGCCGCGCGCTTCTCGACAAGTCGCCGCGGGCGAAGGCCGTCCTCGATCTGGCGGCAGAGAAGTCGGGCTGGGGGCAGCCGCTGCCGAAACGGACCGGACGCGGCGTGGCGCTGCAGCACGTCTTCGCCACCCGCGCCGCGGCGATCGCCGAGGTCGAGGTCGCCGACGATGGCACGGTCCGCGTGCGTCGGGTCACCTTTGCGGTCGACTGCGGCACGCCGATCAATCCCAACATCATCGAGGCGCAGGCGCAGGGCGCGGTCATGTTCGGGATCACCGCTGCGCTTTACGGCGAGATCACGATCGAGAAGGGGCGCGTGCAGCAGTCGAATTTCGACAGCTACCAGATGCTGCGGATCAACGAGGCCCCGGCGGTCGACGTCCACATCGTTCCGAGCATGGAATCGCCCAGCGGCATCGGCGAGGTCGGCACCTCGGCGATCATGCCGGCGGTGGCAAATGCGATTTTCGCGGCGACCGGCAAGCGGCTGCGCAGGCTGCCTGTCGATCCCAACCTGATCAAAGCAACTTGAGGTATGCGCAGATGAGCCAGAGACCCTTCAGAGTGCCGTTGCGCCGCGCGGTGCTGCTTGCCGCAGCGCTGCAGGTCTGCGCGGGAACGGCGGCCCTTGCCGCGGGCGATGCGACGGCCGGACAGGCGGTTTTCGCGAAGCATTGCGCGATCTGCCACACGGCGACCGAAAAGAACAAGATCGGCCCGGGCCTTGCCGGCGTCTTCGGCAGGCCGGCGGGAACCGCCGCGGGCTTCCACTACTCGCAGGCTCTGATCAAATTCGCCCGGCCCTGGGATGAGCCGTCGCTGGACGACTTCCTGTCCTCGCCTTCACGGGCCGTGCATGGCACGGCGATGACAGCCTCGCTTCCGAACGCGACCGATCGCGGCGACGTCATAGCCTATCTGAAAACGCTGAGCGCGCAGCCGTGAACCCGGCGGGCGGCGTGTTCCGCGCGACGGGTCCGGCGGCGCCATTCCACAAGCCAATTCGAAAGGAACGACCATGACCGACACCTCAACCACGACAGCCGCCCCGAAGGTCCTCTATACGGCGAAGACCCATACCGTGGGCGGCCGGGAAAATGGAGTTTCGCGGAGTGCTGACGGCAATCTTGACGTCAAGATCTCGCTGCCCGGCTCCGGGCGTCCCGGCACCAATCCGGAGCAACTGCTGGCCGCCGGCTGGTCGGCCTGCCTGGAAAGCGCGATCAGCCTGATCGCCAGAAAACGGCATGTGGCATTGCCGTCCGGGCCGGAGATCGACACCGAGATCGATCTGCGCACCGACGAGAGCGGGTATTCCCTGCAGGCCCGGTTCAACATCAGTCTGCCCGGCATCGAAAAGGACCTGGCACGGTCTCTGGTGGAGGAGGGGCACCAGATCTGCCCCTATTCCAAGGCGATGAAGGGCAACGTCGGCGTCCTGGTCACCGTGGTCTGAGCGACGCCCCGATCAAGCGACCCGGGCCGCCCGAGTTTGCGTCGGGCGGCCCTCTGGACAAGTCACCCGCAGGCGCGGAGCGAAAGGATAGATGATGGACGCTTCAAGGGACACCGAACCGACCGACCACGCGCGCCGACGCTTGCTCGGCGCAGCCGCTGCGGCCCTTGCCGCGATTGAATTCGGCGTGCGCCCGAAGCAGGGCAAGGCGGCGACGGCCGGACAATCCGGCGCGTCGCAAGGCACCTTCGGGGTCATCAAGCAGGTTCGGGCGGGCGAGCTTGACATCGGCTACGCCGAGCTCGGGCCTGCCGACGGACCCGTGGTCATATTGCTGCACGGCTGGCCCTATGACATTCACAGTTTCGACGCGGTGGCGCCGCTGCTTGCAGCACACGGCAACCGGGTGATCGCGCCCTATGTCCGCGGCTTCGGCAGCACCCGCTTTCTGTCGGACCAGACGATGCGAAACGGCCAGCAATCGGTCGTCGCGGCCGACACCATTGCCCTGATGGACGCGCTCCACATCCAGACCGCGACACTTGCCGGCTTCGACTGGGGTGCCCGGACGGCGAATATCGTGGCCGCCCTTTGGCCCGAGCGCGTCAAGGCGATGGTCTCGGTGAGTGGCTACCTTATCGGCAGCCAGAAGGCCGGCAGAGAGCCGCTTCCGCCCGCGGCAGAGCTGCAATGGTGGTACCAGTATTACTTCGCCACCGAGCGCGGCCAGTCCGGCTACGCGAAATACACGGCCGATTTCGCGCGGCTGATCTGGAAGCTCGCCTCGCCGAAGTGGGCCTTCGACGATGCCACATTCGACCGGACGGCGAAGGCCTTCGACAATGTCGATCACGTGGCCATCGTCATCCACAACTACCGCTGGCGGCTGGGGCTTGCGAAGGGCGAGGCGAAATACGATGCGCTGGAAGCGAAGCTTGCCGAGGGACCGCTGATCAGCGTGCCGACGATCACGATGGAAGGCGATGCCAATGGCGCGCCGCATCCGCCGGCCAGTGCCTATGCGCACCGGTTCACCGGACGCTATGCGCACCGGGTCATCACCGGCGGGATTGGCCACAACCTGCCGCAGGAGGCGCCGAAGGCCTTTGCCGAGGCGGTCATCAGCCTCAGCACATCCTGATCCCGAAGGCAGGCATCCGGCCCGCGCCGCCAGAGTGCGGCGCGGGTGCCGCTGCCTGCGCGTTTTCGCGGTGCCGCTGCCTGGCACTCGGGCAATGGACTGTGGCGTCACGGAGTCCCGAACCGGGTTTGATTGCCGGGCCCGCGTGGCGCTGCCGCCAACTCACAGGTCAGGTAATTGACTGAGCGGAAAAGGCTTTCTATTCAATTGCATACGAAGGTATTGTCGATACCAACGTTCAATAGCCCGAAATCGACCGCTCCTGCACTCTCATATTCAGCCGCGCTGATTGGCGCGAGAGAATACGAGCGGGGGTCTGGTCATGAGCGGGGAAAACGGCGGCGTCTGTCACATACAGGTCCTGCGGAAGTCGCGAAAGCCTGCAGCCGGAACCCATGACAGGAGCGACCCGGTTGCCGGGGCGGCAGAGCTGGCCGCCGCGGCGGCGCCGGGGGAATTCCGGCGGATCGGCACAATCATCAACGACGGCCTCGGCGCGCTTTCAGAGCGCTTTACCGAAGACGCGAAGGTCGGGCCCGCATCGGCGCTTCTCGCCCCGTCCTGGCGGGACAGTTTCGGCCCGCCCTTGCTATGAGACCTGGCGCTGCGGTGCCGCCGCCTGAGGGGAACAGAGACCGTCGATTTACCGTCCGCCCATTTGGAATTGGGCATGGATTTCCTGCACGATTTGAATGGAGGCAGACATGAACATCAAGATCGCAAAGATGGAAGCTTGCGGCGTCGGGCGGGAGATCACGTGTCAGCGGGCAGAGAGGATCTCGGACGGTGTCTTTCTGGTTTACCCAAGGTTCGAAAGGTCAAAGGATGCGCGGCCGCTTCCGCAATCGAGTGGCTTCTTCGTTACGGTCGATCTCGCCACGGATCATGTGCGCATTGTGTCGCGGGAGGCGATGGCGGACTTCGACCTGCCCTGGCTGGGCGAGATTGTGGCTTTGTTCATCACGCCGAGCGCGCTCGCCACGCGGGCGCTGCAGGCTGGGGTGACGCTCTGCAGTCTCGAGGCCAAGCCGGATGAAGACGTCGAGGCCAGGATCGCCGATCTGGCGGGGCGGATGCAGGACAATGTCCTTCGGGGCGAGGGCGGGCGGCCCTATGCAAGGATCATTGCCAACGCCCTGTGTCTGGAGCTGGTCGCATCCTACGGCAAGATCGATGCCGAGCAGGGCCAGAGCGCAGGGCTTGCGCCGTGGCAGCAGAAGCGGGTTCGGGACCTGATGGAGGAGGATCGGGAGGGGCGGGTGCGGCTGGGCGAACTGGCCAAGGCCTGCAATCTGTCGGTCAGCCAATTCTCTCGGGCGTTTCGCCGGTCGGTGGGCGCGGCGCCGCACAAATGGATGCTCGACAACCGGATCCAGAAGGCCAAGCTGCTGCTGGAACAGCGCGAGCTGGGTCTGGCGGAGATCGCGCTTGATTGCGGCTTTACCGACCAGAGCCATTTCACGCGCGTGTTCTCCAGATTGACCGGCGTCCCGCCGGGGCGGTGGCGGAAGACGCTCGACGTGATGATCAGCACGGATCTTGCCGAGCGCCGTGGGAAGGCGTCGCCGCTCTATCTGAGCTAGCAGGGCAGGCCCGAGGGGAAGGCGAAGCGCTCCCCCGGTCGGGCCAGGGCAAGCGCGCCGGAACGCGGTCCGGGCGGGGTTGGTGAACAGCGCATCCCCGGCAGCGACGGGCCCCTTGGGCCGCTTTGATCGGCGAGGACGGGCGAGGGCAGGCAGCCTATCGCCCGTTTTCCGATAGCGATCGCCCTGACCTTCAGGTTGACATCATCGCTTCGCAGTCGCGCCCTCAACCGCCACTGCGGGTATCGACCCGGGTCTCGACCGACATGCCGGGGCTGAGCCGGCTTGCCAGCGACTGGTTCGGGTCGATCGTGATGCGCACGCCGATCCGCTGCGCGATCTTGATGAAATTGCCGGTGCCGTTGTCGGCCTTGATCACCGCGAACTCCGATCCGGTTGCCGGCGCGAGGCGCTGCACATGGCCGCGCAAATGCGCGCCGCCGAGCGCATCGACCGTCAGCTCGACACTTTGGCCGGGCGCCATCCCGGTGGTCTGGCCTTCCTTGTAGTCGGCGATCACCCAGCGCGCATCGGGCACCAGCGACATCAGCTGGGTGCCGTTCGTCACGTATTGGCCGAGGCGCACCCCGACCTCGCCGACCCGGCCCTCGCGTGGCGCGACGATCGTCGTGTTGTCGAGGTCGATCTGGGCCAGACCGAGCGTCGCCCGCGCCGCCTCGACGGCGGCGACGAGGCCGTCACGGGCCACTTCCACGGTGCGGATCTCCTGGGTGGCGATGTTCACCGCCGCCACCGCCTGATCGATGCCGGCCTGGGCCTGTTTCACGGCGGTCTCGTTCTGCTCGAAGGCCTGATGCGAGATCGTGCCGTTGCGCACCAGCGTGTCGGCGCGGGCGTAGTCGGACTGGACGAGTTCCATATGCGCCCTGGCGTCGGCCACCGCGGCGGTCTTGGCGGCAAGGCCCGCGACGGCGGCGGCGTGCGCCTGGGTGTTGTTGGCGAGGGCGGCAAGCTGGGCATCGAGCGTGGCCTGCGCCTGGGCGACCTTCTGGCGGTAGATCCGGTTGTCGATCTGCACCAGCGGGCTGCCGGCCTTGACCCGGTCGTAATCGGTGACCGTCACGCCGGTGACATAGCCGCTGACCTGCGGCGAGATCACCGTGGTCAGACCGTGGACATAGGCATTCTCGGTCACTTCGATGCCATTGGCGAAGGGCGGCAGGTTCCAGGCGTTGAGAACCGCCGCGACGCCGGCGGCGGCGAGCAGGCCGACCAGCGCGGTGGCGGCCCAGGGCCGCGCGTTCGGTGTCCAGACCGAGGGCTCGGACGGCCCCGCGGCCGGACCGGCACCGCCGCGAGAGGGCGCGGGCGCCGCGTTCAGCGCGAAGGTCGGGTTCGGATCGTTGATCATGTGCGGGCCTCCGGGCTGGCGCGCCAGAAGAGCTGGCGGACCTGTTGCAGGGTTCGGTATGCCATGTAGAGGGCGATAGCGGCGGCGAGCGCCGCGACGAGGCGGAACGCATCGTTGAAGGCGAGGATGTTGGCCTCTCGCGTCACCACCTGGGCAAGCGCCGCGGGGCCGCCGTGCAGGCGGGCCTGCACCAGCGGATTGTCGGCCGTGAGGCGCGCGGCGAGATCCTCGAAATGCGCCCGGGCGCGGATGATCTGGTAACTGGCGAGCAGCGCCGAGCCGACGATCGAGCCGAGGTTCTGGGTGGCGCCGAAGACGATCACGTAGATCACGAAGGTCTGCGGGCCGCGCTTCAGCATCCGGGAGAAGCCGAAGATCAGCGCCGGCCCGAGAAACAGGCTCGACCCCAGCGCAATCAGCCCCTGATCGAGGTAGAACTGCTGCGGCCGGGTCAGGTTGCTGGCGAAGCTGTCGCCAAAGGCGCCGATCGCGATCATCAGCGCGGCCAGGGTGATGACGAGCGGCTGGCGGATCGGCGTCAGGCAGAACGTGCCGATCAGCGTGCCGCAGATCATCGCGACCAGCACGATGGCAAAGAGCCGGTGCAGCTGATCGTCGGTCAGTCCGCCCGTGCCGAGCAGGCCGACCGAGCCGTAGGTCTGCTCGGCAAGGGCGAGCCGGACCAGCAGGGTGACGGCGGCAAAGCGCAGCGAATCCCGTGCGGTGAGCCAGCGCAGCGCAAGCAAAGGCTCGCGCCGGCGCGATTCGACGGCGAAGGCGGCGGCGATCAGCGCGATGGCGGCCACGAACAGCAGGCCGGTGTCGCTGTCGGCCCGCCACCAGACCAGACGGCCGGTGGTGATCACGCCGCAGAGCAGCACCATGCCGGCCGCGAAAAGCGCCAGCGTCAGCACGTCGAGCGGGCGCAGCGCGGGCTGGCGTTCGTTCGGTGGCAGCGGCACGAGGTGCAGCGAGCCGAGCGCAAGCAGTGCCAGACCAAGCTCGATCAGCGTCAGACCGCGCCAGTTGTCGAAGGCCAGCAGCTCGACCGGGATCATCCGGGCGATCGGCACCGAAAGCTGCGGGATGCCGAAGGCGAGGGCGAGCGCCATCGGCCGCTTGGCCGCCGGGATGCATTCGATCATGTTGTAGATGGTGACCGCGATCAGCCCGGCGGCGGTGAGCCCGTTCATCAGCTGCACGAGGATTTCGGTGGCGATCGAGCGGAAGATCAGATGCGCGGTGATCGCGAGGATTGCCCCGATCAGCAGCGTGTCGACCACGCGCGGAATGCCGAAGGTGACGCGGGCACGGATCAGCAGGAGATTGGCGCTCGCCACCATCGCGACATAGAAGGCGAGCATCCAGTTCATCTGCACCGGATCGAGGCCGAGCGAGCCACCGAGCGTGTTCACGTTCACGCTCAGCATCGCATTGCCGAGGGTGGCCGCAAGTCCGGTGACGAGGGCCGCAACGGCAAAGCCTCCGCGCCGGAGCGGCGAAAGCCGTGGCGTGGCTGGTCCGCCCGGCAGGATCGCCCGCTCTTCCGGGCTGAAGACATAGGCGGGCTGCTGCGGGCTGGTCATGATTGCCCCCGCGCGGATGGATCCACTGCCACAGGGCGGCTGATCGGAGGATCAGACCGGCCATGCAGGCCGCGGGCGTGACGTCGAGTGGCGTCAGCCGCGGGTCGACGGCGGGGTGAGGGACCCTGACCGGAAGCATGAGGGCCGTTGCCCGCACCCGGGCCCCTGTCGGCCGCGACCAGATCCCGATGATCTGCGTCCGGAGAAAGAGCGGTGAGAGTTGGTTTCAGCTTTGGCATTGATCTACCCAGCAAGGCCGCGCGCGTGGTCGAGTAGATCAGACGGACCCGCCCGCTTATTGAACGGGCCCGCCCGCATATTGTATTTTCGGCGCATGGCCCCGGCAGCGTCCTGAATTGGACCGCCGAGGCGCGCGGGTGAGCTGCGCGTTGCGGGTGTCAGACGAACTTCGGGATCGGACCCCGCTGCGGGGTCGTGTTGTCGCCGAAATCGACGAAACTTTTGTCGACATAGCACCAGCCCCAGCCTTCCGGCGGATCGTAGCCCTCGATGATCGGGTGGCCGGTGGCGTGAAAATGCGCCGTCGCGTGTTTGCCCGGGGATTTGTCACAGCAGCCGACATGGCCGCAGCTGCGGCAGAGGCGCAGATGCACCCACCAGCCGCCGTCCCGGAGGCATTCCTCGCAGCCGAGCGTGCCCGGGGTGACGACGGCGATCGAACTCGAGATGGGTGCAGGGTTTTGCCAATTTCAGCCCTCCACAGTGTGAGGCATGACGCCAGTCGCAGAGACCTCGGCGCTGCGGGCCCCGCCGCCGTCCTGCGCGAGGGGTTCATGGGCAACTTTGGTCATCCGATCGCTCCCAAGGGTGCGGCTGTCGGGTCTGTGCCGGTCCCTGTCCAGCGCAGAGAGCCGGTGAGATAGCGGTGCAGCATCGCCGAGACCTGCGCCCCTTCGCCGATTGCGGCGCCGACCCGCTTGACCGAGCCGGAGCGCGTGTCGCCGACCGCAAAGACGCCGGGGACGGTGGTCTGAAGCGGTTCGGTGCCGCTGCCGCAGGCCGCCCCGGTGACGACAAAGCCCGCCGGGTCGCGGCCGGACGCCGCAGCTGGCCAGCCAGTCTGTCGCCGGGTCGGCGCCGGCGAAGATGAAGAGGTGGCGGATGGCGCCTTCGCCAAGATTGCCGTCAACGGAGCGCCAGTGCACCCTTGCCAGCGCCTCGGCGCCTTCGAGGGCCACGATTTCGGTTCCGGACATGATCTCGATATTCTCGGTGGCGCTGATCCGGTCGATCAGGTAGCGCGACATCGACTGCGCGAGGCCCTTGCCGCGCAGCATCATCCGCACGCGCCGGACATGGCCCGACAGATGGACGGCGGCCTGTCCGGCGGAATTGCCGCCGCCGACCACGATCACCTCTTCCCCCGAGCAAAGCCGGATCTCGCTGGCCGAGGCCCAGTACCAGACGCCACAGCCCTCGAACCGCGAAAGCTCGGCGATGTTTGGCCTGCGGTAGCGCGCGCCACTGGCGACAACGACCGAGCGGGCGAGAACCGGCGCGTCATTCTCGAGGGTGAGGGCGAAAAGCCCATCGTCGCGGTGGCAGTCAAGATGGGTGACTTTCGAGGGGATCAACATCTCGACGCCGAATTTCTGCGCCTGGACGAAGGCACGGCTTGCCAGCGCCAGGCCGGATATTCCGGTGGGAAAGCCGAAGTAATTCTCGATCCGCGCGCTGGCGCCGGCCTGCCCACCGTAGGAGCGCGCATCGAGCACCGCGACCGAAAGCCCCTCGGACGCCGAATAGACGGCGGTGGCGAGGCCGGCGGGGCCGGCGCCGACAATCGCCACGTCATAGGTCCGCCCGACCTGTCGGCGAAGGCCCATCCCGAGGCTGCGCGCCAGGTCCTGTTCCGTCGGGCAGCGCAGGATCGACCCATCGGGGCAGACCACCAGCGGCAGATCCGCCGGGCCTTCGGCATGGCGTTGGACCAGCGCCGCGGCCTCGGGCACCTCTGCGGGATCGATGACGTGATGCGGGATGGCGTTGCGGCGCAGAAATTCGCGCAGGCCGTTCATCGCGCGGCCCTCTGCGGCGCCGATCAGGGCCGGGCCGGCAGTGCGGTTCTGCAAAAGGCTCGCGGTCCGCAGGATCAGGGCCCGGATGATCCGCTCGCCCAGGTCCGCCTCGGTCACGATCAAGGCGTGCAGCGCCTCCGTGCGTGATCAGCAGCGCCTCGACCGGCCCCTCGGCCCGGGCATCGACCAGGGCGTTGCGCTGCGACAGTTGACCGGTCTCGCCGAGGAACTGGCCGGGGCCCTGGTCCACCACCGGCGCGACCTGGCCAAGCCCGTCGCGGATCGACACCGTGACATGGCCGGAGAGCAGAACGAACATTCCCGGCAGGGCTTCACCGGCAAGGAACAGCGGCACGCCATCGGCGAAGGACAGCGGCTGGCCGAAGCGGCGCAGCCGGTCGATCTCTGCCGAGGTCAGGACCGGAAACATCTGGTCGTAGCGGGCAATCGCCGCGGGGACTTTCGGGGCCGGTTGGCTGGGCGTGCTGTTCATCCTGCGGGTTCCTGCTTGTGCTCTGCCAAGTCTACACGCGAATCGGTCACTCCCTCCAACCCGCTTTGCGAGACGGCTTTCGCGCTGCGCGCGCGCCGGTCCGTGAGTTCTGCTATCGGTACATCCGAAGCGCTGGCCAAAGTATTGGATGATCGTATCGTCGATGCTCTCGCATGTGTTGACCCGGGTCGTCATCGGGCGCGGCCCCGGATTTTCGCAGGACTGGGACCGGCCGGGTTCGGAGCGGATCCATGCGGCGAGGCGGCGCCGGAGGCCCGACAAGGGTCTTTCTCTTGCGGCTGTTTTGATCGGCCGCGCCCGCGCCCGCTTCCGCCCGCGCTTTTGTCGTTTTGCGCGGCAGGGGCGGTTTGCGTGAGTGAAGCATCCAAGACGCCGCCGCTCCGGTTGCACCTGAATGGGAGAGCAACGACGAGGCTCTGGCGGGCGATTCTCTCACCTGTCCGGGCAAGAATAGAGAGTGACTCCCTCGGCAATGGCGCTGCCGCGTGCCGTTTCTCATATCTTCCCGAAAGCGGGGAGCGAGGTTCAACCAGGACAAGACCATGATCAAACCGGCTGCCTTCCAGTTCCCCGATTTGCACCCGGACGGCGGCGGTCCGCTGCGCCTGACCAGACGGTCAATGCTTGCCAGCTGCTCTGCGGCGGCGGTTGTTGCGCTGAGCGCCTCGGCCAGCTTTGCGCAGGCCAGCGCGGCCCTGGGCGCGACGGATGATGCCGCATTTCTGGCGCTTTCCCGGGCGTTGACCGGTCATACCGATCTCTCGCCGGTCACGGCGCAGCGGATCGCGGCGGCGCTGGCCGGGGACGGGCCGGAAAGCCTTGTGGCGCTGCAGAAGCTCGGCGGCCTGTCCGGGCAGGCGGCTTCGCCGGAGGCGCTGATGCGCGCGGCACAGGCCGCAGGCCTTGGCGAGATGGCCGCTGCGATCGTCGCCTCATGGTACAAGGGGACGGTCGACACCAAGGCTGGCCCGGTCGTTGTCGCCTATAAGGAGGCGCTGATGTATCGGCCGGTTTCGGACGGAACCGTTGTGCCCACCTATTGCGATTTCGGCCCGATGTGGTGGCAGGATCAGCTGCCGCCCGGCATCACGCAAACCCCCCACAACAGCCCGGAGGTCCGCTGATGAGCGCCGCCACGCTTTCCGACGGCGACGCCGTCGTCGATGTTGCCATTGTCGGATCGGGCATTGTCGGCGCGCTGATTGCCGAGCAGCTGGCGGGCGCGGGCAAGTCGGTGCTGATGCTGGACGCCGGCCTGCGGATCAAGCGCTCTCAGGCGGTCGAGAACTGGCGCAACATGCCCTTTGCCAACCGGGACGGCAGCGATTTCGATGGTCTTTACCCGCAGTCGAAAATGGCGCCCGCGCCGCTCTACTTTCCGGAAAACAACTATGTCCATCTGACCGGACCGGACGGGCGCGGCTTTCAGCAAGGCTATCTGAAGACCGTCGGCGGAACGACCTGGCACTGGGCCGCCTCGTGCTGGCGCCATCTTCCGGTGGATCTGAAGATGAACTCTACCTATGGCGTGGGGCGGGACTGGCCGATCTCTTATGACGAGCTCGAGCCCTATTACACCCGCGCCGAATATGCGATCGGGGTTGCCGGGCCGAACGACCCGGCGCTGCAATCGCCCGCCGACCGCTCCAGACCCTATCCGATGGACATGGTGCCCTGGAACTATGGCGACAAACGCTTTGGCGAAGTGGTCAATGCGCAGGGGTTCCAACTGGTGCCGATCCCGCAGGCAAGATCGACCCGTCCCTGGAACGGCCGTCCGACCTGTTGTGGCAACAACAACTGTCAGCCGATCTGCCCGATCGGGGCGATGTACAATGGCATCCAGACGGTTGAGGCGGCAGAGGCGAAGGGCGCTGTCGTGCTCTCGGAGGCGACCGTCTATCGGATCGACACCGACGAGAACAACCGGATCACGGCGATCCATTGGTATGATGCCGGTCATGTCTCGCACAGGGTCACGGCCAAGGCTTTCGTCGTGGCCTGCAATGCGATGGAAAGCCCGCGCCTGCTGCTGGCGGCGGCGAATGAGCGCAATCCGAAGGGCATCGCCAATTCCTCGGATCAGGTCGGCCGCAACCTGATGGATCACTCCGGTTTCCACTGCAGGTTTCTGGCCCGGGAACCGCTGTGGATCGGCCGCGGACCGGCGCAGTCGAGTTGCATGGTGGCGCCGCGCGATGGCGCCTTCCGGTCTGAATACTCTGCCAACAAGGTCATCCTGAACAACATCATTCAGGTGACGGGCGCCACCAAGGCGGCGCTGGCAAAGGGATTGGTGGGCCCGGCGCTCGATGCGGAAATCCGGCGGCGGGTGACCCACGGCGTCGATCTGTCGATCAGCCTCGAGCCGCTGCCATCGGCGCAGAACCGCGTGACGCTGAGCACAAGCCGCCGCGATCCGCACGGCATGGCCTGCCCCGATGTCTATTACGACGTGGGCGATTACGTGCGGAAGGGCTACGAGGCCTCGGTCACCCAGCTTCGGCACATTGGCGACCTCTTCGATGCCGAGGAGTTTGTCGTCACCACCAGCCTCAACGCCAACAATCACATCATGGGAACCGGGATCATGGGCCGGGATCCCAAGACCTCGGTCACCGATGGCAATTGCCGGGCGCATGACCACGCCAATCTCTGGATCCCGGGGGGATCCGCCATTCCGTCCGCCAGCGTCGTGAATTCGACCCTGACAATGGCCGCCCTGGGGATCAAGGCAGCCGATGACATTGCACGCGCATTGGGGGCCTGAACCGTGGGGAAGATCGCAGAAGTTTCCGTCCTGACCTGCGCGGTCTTCCTGTCCGCGAGCACGGCCCAGGCTCAGGCTGCGTCGGGGACCGGCGCGCCGCTGGTCGAGACGGGGCGTCAGCTTGCCGTCGCCGCCGATTGCGCGGGTTGCCACACGGCGAAGGGGGGCGACGCCTTTGCCGGCGGATATCCTGTGGACTTGCCGCTCGGCACGATCTGGTCCACCAATATCACGCCCTCGAAGGCGGCGGGGATCGGGGGCTGGAGCGAGGCCGATTTCGCGCGGGCCTTGCGCCAGGGGGTGCGACCGGACGGCACGCATCTTTACCCGGCGATGCCCTATGATGCCTATGCGGGGATCACGGATGAGGATGTTCAGGCGCTTTACGAATACTTCACGCATGCGGTGGCGCCGGTCGATCAGCCGGCCGGGTACAAGACCGCTCTGCAGTTTCCGTTCGATATCCGCAGCGGCATGGCGGTCTGGAACCTGATGTATGCGGGCAAGGGACCGTTCACCCCGGCGAGTGGTCTGACGGATGAACAGAACCGCGGCAATTATCTGGTCACTGCGCTGGCGCATTGCGGCACATGCCATACGCCCCGCGGGGCCTTGATGCAGTCGCTCTCGGGCCGGGCGCTCTCGGGCGGCGATGTCGGGCGGTGGCATGCGCCCAACATCACCCCTGGCGCCGGTGGCATTGGCGACTGGAGCGCGGATGACATCGTCACCTATCTGAAGACCGGGCGGCTGGCGATGCGCGCCCAGGCCGCGGGCAGCATGGCGGAGGCGGTCGAGAACAGCCTGCAATACCTGCCCGACAGCGATCTGCGGGCGATCGCGGCCTATCTCAAATCCGTGCCGCCTGTCGCGACCGCTGACGGGGCCGCCGCGGCCAAGTCGCCCGGGGCAGGAACCGCGGTGGAGGACGAGGCGAGGCTCCGGGGCAGCCATGCGCCGGACGCTCTGGACAGCCTCAAGACCGGCGCGGAACTCTACAATGGCAATTGTGCAAGCTGCCACCAACCCGATGGCCGCGGCAGCAAGACCCAGGACTATCCTTCGCTTGTTGCCAATTCGGTGACGCGGTCCGCGGAGCCGACCAACCTGATCGCGGTCATGCTGGAGGGTGTGGACCGGCGGGTCGGGGATCACGAGGTGCTAATGCCAGCCTTCGGGCCGCGATCCTATGTCACGCCGCTCGACGATACGGAGATCGCCGCGATCGCGACCTATGTGCGCCAGAGCTTTGGTGGCCAGACGGGCGCCGTCAGCGCCATGCAGGTGGCAGAGGTGCGCGCGGGCGGCCCGGTTCCGGTCCTGGCCCGGGTGCAGCCGCTTGTGCCCTATGCAATCGCCGTGCTGATCGCGTTTGTCCTGCTGCTGCTTCAGGCGTGCTGGAGGTCGGTGCAGGGACGCAGCCGTCGGCGCGGTCTATCAAGGTAAACCAAGACATGGGATCAGTCGCCCGGTGGTGCGGCGCGGCCTGCGGTACGATCATCTGCTGGCTGTTCCGACCGTGTCGATTTTGGACGTTCAGCGACCCGGATGGGCAGAGAAAGGCGGCTTCGGATGATTTTCGATGATCGGCAGGAAGCGTTCCGCGCCAGAAGCCTGGCGCTGCTGGCGCTGCTGGTCGGGCTGAACCTTCTGGCCTGGATATGGGCGCTGGTGTGTTTTCGCAGCTTTCCCAGACTTTTGGGGACGGCCCTGCTGGCCTGGAGCCTTGGCCTGCGGCATGCGGTGGATGCCGACCATATCGCCGCCATCGACAACGTGACGCGCAAGATGGTGCAGGCCGGCAAGCGCCCGGTCGGGGTCGGGCTATTCTTCTCGCTCGGCCATTCCACGGTCGTCGGGCTGGCGTCGATCGCCATCGCTGCGACGGCCACGGCATTCAAGAGCGAGATCGAGGAATACCACACCATCGGCGGCGGGATCGGGACCTCGGTCTCCGCGCTTTTCCTGCTGATCATCGCCTTTGTGAACCTGCTGATCCTGCGCCGCACCTATGCGGCCTTTCGCGCCGCGCGGAACGGGCAGGCGCTGAATGACGCGAGCCTCGACGACCTGCTGACCGGCGGCGGCGGGTATCTGACCGCGATCTTGCGGCCGGCGTTCCGGATCATAAGCCGGTCATGGCACATGTATCCGCTGGGCTTCCTGTTCGGCCTCGGCTTCGACACTGCGACCGAGGTCGGCCTTCTGGGGATCTCGGCCGCCGAAGCGGCCAAGGGTCTCGATATCTGGGCGATCCTCGTCTTCCCCGCGCTCTTTGCCGTGGGCATGTCACTGATCGATGCGCTGGACAGCATCCTGATGGTCAGTGCCTATGGCTGGACCCTGGTGAAGCCGATCCGCAAGCTTTACTACAACATGACGATCACGGCGATCTCGGTGCTGGTGGCCGTCGGTGTCGGCGGGATCGAGGCGCTTGGCATGATCGCGGGTCAGCTCGGCTTGTCCGGGTCGCTCTGGACGGCGATCGGGGCGATCAACGACAATTTCGAGGATCTCGGCTTTCTGATCATCGGGCTGTTCCTGTCGGCCTGGGTCATCTCCTTCGCGATCTATCGCCTGCGCGGCTATGACGATCTCGATCCGAATTGAGCGCGGGCGCTGGCGCATCCCCGGGGGCGCCGATCAGTCGCGCCGGGTCGCGCCCTATTCATCCGCCGCCGCAGTCTCCTGCTGAAACCGTTTTCGATAGTCGCTGGGCGACACGCCAAGGCGACGCATAAAGGCGCGGCGCAGGTTGTTCATGTCGCCGAAGCCGCAAGTGTCGGCCACGCGCTTGAGCGGCTGCGCATCCTCTTCCAGCATGCGCCGGGCCGCATCCACGCGGGCGGTCTCGACGAAATGGGCCGGGGTTGCGCCGGTTTCCTTCTTGAAGATGCGCGAGAGATTGCGCGTGCTCATCTTGGCCTGCAGCGCAAGGCGATCCAGCGGCAGGTCGGATCCGAGGTTTTCGAGAATCCATTGCTGGGTGTCGCGGATCAGCGAACTCTCGGACATCTGCGCCTCGAGATGGGCGCTGAACTGCGACTGGCCGCCCGGCCGTTTCAGAAACATGACGAGCTGGCGCGCGACACGCAGGGCGATGTCGCGGCCCAGATCCTCTTCCACCAGCGCGAGGGCAAGATCCATGCCGGCAGTCACCCCGGCCGAGGAATAGACGCTGCCGTCTTTGATATAGATCGCATCGGGGATCACATCGACGGCAGGGTAATCGCGCGCCAGCTGCGCCGTCGAGTTCCAGTGGGTGGTGGCCTTGCGCCCGTCGAGCAGACCGGCTTCGGCAAGCGCAAAGGTTCCGGTACAGACCGAGCCCAGCCGGCGCACGGTCGGTGCCTGTCGCTGCAGCCAGCCGATGACCTGGGGATGGTCCGCCAGGGCCTCGTGGATCTCGGGGCAACCGGCGACCAGCAGCGTATCGATCGGGGATTGGGGTTGATCAATCGTGGCGTCGGGCAGAAGTTGCACGCGGTTGGCCGCACGCACCGGCCCCGCTGTCGGCGCCAGAATCTCGAGTTGGTAGACGCTGCGGCCCAGGATGCGCTGAGCCTCGTTCAGCACATCGAGCGGGCCGGTCACGTCGAGCAACTGCATCCCGGGAAGCGCGAGAATGACGATGCGCATGGTTTGATCCGCCTCTGACCGAAGGCCGACAACCGGAATGGCCGTCGGGCGCGCGTCTTTGGCTGGAATTGACGTATATGTCAACTTAAAGCCAAACGATGAGCTTTCTACAACGGCAGATCGGCGCCGCGACCCTGATCCGGGTCGCGCGCCCCGTTTGGATGGGCGAAAGTGGAGTTGGGCAGATGAATGCGGTGGCAGAGACGTTGGGCGAACAGAGGTCGATGTCGGTCCGACAGGTGCCGGTCAATCTGTTCGCTGCGGTCATGGGCCTGTCCGGCCTGTCGCTGGCCTGGCGCCGCTCGCACGCGGTGTTTGGCGCGCCAGCCGTCATTGGCGATGCGATCGGACTGCTTGCGATGGCGACCTTCGCGGTCGTCGCCGCGGTCTATCTGGTGAAGTGGATCCGGCATCCTGCCGAGGTGGTTGCCGAATTCATCCATCCGGTCAGCGGGAATTTCTTTGGAACGGTCAATATCGCGATGCTGCTGCTGTCGTCCGTTGTCGCGGCCTATAGCGCGCTGCTTGGGCAGATCGTCTGGATCATCGGGACCCTGGCGACGCTGATGCTGGCCTATATCATCCTGTCGCGGCTTTTGACGGTCAAGCAGGACCCGACACATGCGTCGCCGGTGTGGCTGATCCCGGGTGTGGCCGCGCTCGACATCGCCAATGCGGGAAGCGCGATGCCCTTCACCTGGGCACCGGAACTCAATCTGTTCGCGGCGGCGATCGGCTCGGTTCTGGCGGTGGTCTTCTTCATCCTGATCCTGTCACGGCTGTTCCATCATGACGCTTTGTCGCCGCTGTTGCTGCCGTCGATCTTCATCCTGATCGCGCCATTTGAGGTCGGGTTTCTGGCCTATACAAATCTGGTCGGACAGGTCGATAACTTTGGCGCGCTGCTGTACTACTTTGGCCTGGCGCTGTTTGCGGTGCTTTTCTTCAAGGTGTTTCGGCCATCAACGCCGTTCAGCCAGACCTGGTGGGCTGCCAGCTTTCCGATGGCGGCGCTGGGCAACGCCGCTTTGGTATACGCCGCCGCGCGGAACAGCGGGCCGACATTGCTGATTGCCGCCGTGGTTCTGGCGGTGATCAGCCTGATGATCGGCCTGATCCTGCTCCGGACCTTGCATCACCTGTTCACCGGTCGTCTGTTCGAAGGCTGATCGCTGGAGCGCCGTGACGCCGGGTTGCCGCGCGGCGTCAGGCTGACGCAACTGGAACGATCGCCTTTGGCGCGCGGGGGGGGGATCACTGCCCAGGGCGTCCTTCCTGGGCGGCCTCCGACAGCGGCAATCTGAACTGGACGATCGCCCCCCGCGGCGCGGCATCGCTTGCCCAGAGCTTGCCGCCATGCGCCTCGATGATGGTCTGGCAGACCGACAGGCCGATGCCCAGTCCATCGGCCTTGGTGGTGTAGAACGCGTCAAAGATACGCTCGGCGTTCGCCGGGGCGATGCCCGGGCCGGCATCCTGCACCGCAAAGAGCACGTCATCCGGCTCGGCTCTGGCGGTCCGGATGATCAACTGCCTTGGTCGGTCATCGACCTCGGCCATCGCCTCGGCCGCGTTCAGGATCAGGTTGAGGATGACCTGTTGAAGCTGGATGCGGTCCCCCTTGACCAGCGGAGCGCGATCGGCAAGGTCCAGTTGCAGAACCGATCCGGCGTCCCGAAGCCCCTTCTGCGACAAGGCGATCACCTCACGCGAGGCCTCGTTCAGGTCGACCAGCTCGGTCGCTGTCTCCCGCTTTGCGAAAAGGGCGCGCAGCCGCGAGATGACATCGCTCGCGCGCTTGGCATCCCGCAGCGTGCGCCGCGTGGTTTCCTGCGCGCCGGCAACATTGGGCGGGTCCGCAGCCAGCATCCGCAGCCCGGTGCCGGCATTGGCGAGAATGCCGGACAGCGGCTGGTTGATCTCATGTGCGATCGACGCGGTCAGGGTTCCAAGGCTGGTGACGCGCGCCGTATGCGCGAGGTCCGAGCGCAACTTGCTCAACGCGAGGTCCGAGAGATGCTGGCTGGTGATGTCCTGAATGGCGCCGAAATATTCGAGGCTGCCATCCATGTCGCCGTAGCCCCGCGCCAGGACGCTGCAATACTTGATGCTGCCGTCCGGCATCCGCAGCCGAATTTCGCAGGCCAGACCGTGACTGTCGCGCCCTGCGCGTTCGATCCCCTCGGTCAGCAAGGGCATGTCGTCGGGATGAACACGCGCGGCGATCCGGTCCGGCGTCAGCGCCAAGTCCTGCTCGAAGGCGAACAGGCGATAGAGTTCGGCCGAGAATCTGATGTCATCATTTTCCAGACGCCAGGAGAAACTGCCGGTGGAACTGAGCCGCTGACCTTCCGTCAGAAACGCCTCGCTGCGGCGCAATTCCTCGTTTCGGTGCTCGAGTTCCCTGGTCCTGACCCGAACCTCGTCCTCCAGCCTGTCCGTCAGCGCGCGCAGCTCGGCCTCTGCCTTGTTGCGTGTCACGATTTCCGAGCGGAGCTCATCGAGCGCATCCGCGGTCTGGTACGCGGCCGCGGCGAAGCGGCCGATGTTTTCGAGCAGCCTCTGGTCCTCGGCATCGAACTTGCGATCCGTGCCATGGGCGATTGCCCAGATCGTTCCGACCAGCGTGCCATTCAGATGGAACGGAACCAGCAGCCCCTCTTCGGCAAGCGGCTTTGCGGCGCTGAGATAGGGATAGCGACGCTCCCAATGGGTGAACAGGGTCGTCGCGTTGCTGTCCAGCACATCGCCGCAGGGTCCGAAGTCGCGCGGGGTGCCGCCGCCAAGGTAGGGTCGCCATGCGCCCGCGATGGCCGCCCAGATGAACCCCTTGCCATCCTTCGTCAGCAGGCTCAGCCCGGCGGAACTCGGCTTCCAGGGTCTCGAGAACCTGATCCGCAAGCGTCTGCAGAATGGCATGTGGCAAGTCGGCCAGGGCGCTGGCGAGCGCGGTCAGCGCGCGGTTCTCCTTTTGGTGATCGGGCGGGCGGCGCGGACGTCTGAGCAGCTCGTCGGTACAGAGGATCGAGGAGAGCGGGGCCGCCGGCGTCCGCAACTCCGGGGGGACGGCAGCTTGCGGATAGGCGGGCCCGGTCATTTGTGCACTCCACTTGCGAACCAGAGGGGCTGAAGGCAGCGCCAGTTCGAACGACGCGCCGCCGCATCAGACGGTTTCGACAAGTCTGGGCCCGCGTATTTCGGCGGTCCTCTCACTCGGCGCGGAACGATGTCCCATTCCGCGCCGTCAGACTCTGCGGTGTCTGCCTGTGATGCCGTCCCGGCGGCCCTGCGAGGATGCCGCCGCATCGCAGGATCACGCCCATTCGCATTTCGTTGCGCAGGTGTGATTCGGTGATCTAGACTGGACGCATCTTGAGTCATGCGTCCTCCCTTTGCCCGCGCAACCAGCGCACCACCGGGACCCAGGTCGTTTGCTCGGCCCACGGGGGTGGCCATGCAAATCCACTTTTCCACGGATGATATCGAGCCGCGCGCGCGCGTGGCGGTCTGGTGCGCCCAGTTTGCAAGACATGCCCATAGCATCACCCCGAGCGAGCCCCCCAATCACGGCGCTTTTCACGGAAAATTGAGCGGAACGGTTGCGGGCGAATTTGCCCTGCTGGACATCGAATTCGGGCTTGAGGGCGAGCAACGCACCGCGGCGGACGTCGCCAGGGACAAGACCGAATCGTTCTTTGTCCGCCGGTTTCGCGTGCCGCAGACCTGGAAAGCCGCCCCGCGCAGCACGCCTGTCGACCTCATCCTTTGGGCCGGTGATTTCTGCGTAAGCTCGACCGAATGGCATTACGACGCGCAATCGAGAGGCCCGGCCTCCTTCGACCTGCTGATCATCCCGCAGGCCGCCCTTTCGCCGATGATCGCCGGGGGCCGGCTGGAATGCCCGTTTCGCCTGCCCGGCGCCTCGCCGCTCGGCTCGCTGCTCGGCGCGGCCCTCGATGCCGCGAAGCTGCAGGGGCCGCTGCTTCCCGACGACCTCAGCGAAGGCGTGCTGCGCAATCTCTGCGGCCTGGTGGCACTGGCCTGTGGCACCTTCGCCGAGAGTGCCGACCGGGGGCGGGATTCACTGCAGGCGGCACGGCTCGACGCGGTCAAGCGCCACATCGATCTGCATCTCGCCGATCCCGAGCTGACGCCCGCCAGCGCCGCCGCAGCGCTGGGGATCTCGCCGCGCCAGCTGCACCGGCTGTTCGAGCCGAATGACATCAGTTTCACCCGCTACGTTTCGCGCCAGCGGCTGCTGCATTGCCGGGACACGATCGCCGGGGCGACAGGAACCGGCCGCTCGGTGGTCGACATCGCCTTTGGCTGGGGCTTCAACAGCATGGCGACCTTCTATCGCGCGTTCCTGAGCGAGTTCGGCAGCCCGCCCGCCATGCTGCGTGCCGCCGCGCGGGGGCGGGCCAGCGGGGCGCCGATGGACGGGGAAGAAGTATCATGAACGCAGCCCAGCAGGACCTCATTCGGACCACCTTTGCCAGACTGGCCGTGATGCCAGAGGTCGCCGGAGCGCTGTTCTACGAACGGCTGTTCACGCTGAACCCCGGCTTTCGCTCTCTGTTCCGGAACGACATGCGCATTCAGGGCATCAAGCTGATGACCATGCTTGCGATGGTCGTCTACAACCTGCCCGATCCGGGTGCGGTGTCACCTGCGATCCGGGATCTTGCGGTCCGTCACACCGACTATGGCGTCAAGGCCGCCGACTACGAGGCGCTTCGGGAGGCCCTGCTCTGGACCCTCGAACAGGCGCTTGGAGATGATCTGACGCCGGCCATCCGCGAGGCATGGACGGTCTGCTACGACGAACTCGCCAGCGATATGAAGGCCGCGGCCGCCGTCTGACCGCGACCTGTTGCGCGCGGCTGGCCGTGTCAGAAGATCTGGGCGTGACGCGAGCCAAGGGGCCAGCCCGGGCCGTTGCGTTTCGGGGGAAGGACAGGGCGGCGGCGATGGAAAATGGACGACCACCCGGATCGAAAAACGTCCCGCGCGCTGCGACGTTTCGTTGATCCGGAGAGGGAAGCTGACTTAGGCTGGGATATCCGATCGAAGCATTCATCCGAGCCAGATCGAGGCGCGTGGGAAGAGGCGGCGTATCCTTGTGACATGAGGCTGGATCCGAGTGGAAGAAGAGTCCGAGCATGTCTTGGAGCCGCTCCGCAATGGTGCGGACTTCACCCTCTACCGCGGCAGGAAGCGTGGCCAAGACATGCCGATCCTGGCGGTTGCGGTCGCGTCTGAAGACCCCTCGCCGCAGAGCATCGGACGGCTTGAACATGAATATGCCCTTGCAGGCGAACTGGACGCAGCCTGGGCCGCCCGACCCCTCGCGCTGGGGCGCCATCAGGGGCGCGCGATGCTCATTCTCGAGGATCCGGGGGGCGAACCGCTGGATCGGATCATCGCGCAGCATCAGGGGCGCCCGCGCGATCTGACGCGGGTTCTGCGCATTGCGATCGGTCTGGCGGCCACGCTCGGCCAGGTCCACCGGCGCGGGATGGTGCACAAGGACGTCAAGCCCGCCAACGCCTTCGTGGACGCCGCCGATCGGGTGTGGCTTACCGGCTTCGGCATCGCCTCGCGACTTCCCCGCGAGCGTCTGACACCCGCGCCGCCAGAGATCATCGCCGGCACGCTGGCCTATATGTCGCCCGAACAGACCGGGCGCATGAACCGCTCGGTGGATGCGCGCAGCGACCTCTACTCGCTCGGCGTCACCCTGTACGAGATGCTGACGGACAGCCTGCCCTTCGCCGCGACCGACCCGCTGGAGTGGGTCCATTGCCATATCGCGCGCCAGCCGGTGGCGCCGGTGGATCGCGGCGAGGTTCCGGCGCAGCTGTCCACCATCGTCATGCGGCTTCTCGCCAAGAATGCCGAGGAGCGCTATCAGACCGCCGCGGGCGTCGAGACCGATCTTCGGCACTGCCTGGCGGAATGGCAGACGCGCGGCCGGATCGACCCGTTCCGTCTGGGGGCGGGCGATGCGCCCGACAGATTGATGATCCCCGAGAAGCTCTATGGGCGGGAACGCGAGGTCGAGACGCTGCTGGCGGCTTTCAACCGGGTGGTGGCGCAGGGTGCCGCCGAACTGGTGCTGGTGTCGGGCTACTCTGGCGTCGGCAAGTCCTCGGTCGTGAACGAGCTTTACAAGGTGCTGGTCCCGCCGAACGGTCTGTTCGCCGCCGGCAAGTTCGATCAGTTCAAGCGCGACGTGCCCTATGCGACGCTGGCACAGGCGTTCCAGATGGCGGTGCGCCAGATCCTGGTCAAGAGCGAGACCGAAGTGGGCCATTGGCGCCATGCGTTCCAGGAGGCGTTCGGGGCGAATGGCCAGTTGATGGTCTCCCTGATCCCCGAGCTTGAATTCATTGTCGGCAAACAGCCCCCCGTCGCGGAGCTGCCGCCCCAGGAAGCGCGGCGCCGCTTCAGGGTGGTGTTCGAGCGCTTCGTTGCGGCCTTTGCCCGGCCGGAGCATCCGCTGGCGCTGTTCCTCGACGATCTGCAGTGGCTGGATACGGCGACGCTGGAGCTGTTGGAGCACCTGGCGACCGATCCGGATGTGCGGAATTTGCTGTTGATCGGCGCCTACCGCGACAACGAAGTCGGCCCGTCGCATCCGCTGATGCGGACGCTGGCCGCGATCCGCGGAGCGGGCGCGAAGACCCGGGAAATTGTGCTGGCGCCGCTCGCCCTCGGGGATGTGGGCCGGCTCGTGGCCGAGGCCCTGCGCAGCGAGCGGGAGGCGGCGGATCACCTCGCCCGGCTGATTCAGGTCAAGACCGGTGGCAATCCGTTCTTCACGATCCAGTTCATCACCGAGCTGGAGCAGGACGGGCTTCTGCGGTTCGAGCCCCGCGCCGCGGCCTGGCAATGGGATGTCGGCCGCATTCGCGCAAAGGGCTACACCGCCAACGTGGTGGAGCTGATGGTCGCAAGGCTGAGCCGGTTGCCGGAGGCGACGCAGGACGCGCTGAAGCAGCTCGCCTGCCTCGGAAGCAGCGCCGAGTTCGACCGCCTGCGCGCGGTCTACGGGGATTCCAGCGAAGAGATGCACGAGCAGCTCTGGAACGCGGTTCGCACGGGCCTGATTCTGCGCACGGAGACGTCGTATCGGTTCCTTCACGACCGGGTTCAGGAGGCGGCCTATTCTCTCATCCCGGAGCCGCAGCGGGCCCGGGCCCATTTGCGCATCGGCAGGCTCTTCAAACGCAATACCCCGCCCGAGCGTCGGGACGAGGCGATTTTCGATATCGTCAATCAATTGAACCTGGGCGCCGGCCTGATGACCGATGCAACAGAGCGCGAGGAGGCCGCCGCGCTCAATCTGATCGCGGCCAGGCGGGCAAAAGCCTCCGCGGCCCACGCATCCGCCCTGAGATACCTGCACGCGGGCCGCGCCCTGCTGGAAGAGGAGCATTGGGATCGCGCCTATGACCTCATCTTCTCGATCGAATATCTCATGGCCGAGTGCGAGCTGCACGCCGCCGACATGGCCGCCGCCGAAATGCGCCTGCGGATGCTGGCGGGCCGCGCCGCGACCCGGCACGATTTCGCCTTGGTGACGCGTCTGCAGATCACGCTTTACACGACGCTGGATCGCAGTGAGAGCGCCATCGATGTGTTCCTCGACTACCTCGGCCGCAACGGCACGGAGTGGTCGCGCCATCCTGCGCGCGACGCGGTCATCGCGGAGTACAACCGGATCTGGGCACTGATCGGCAGCCGTCAGATCGAGGACCTCATCGACCTGCCGCCGATGGAAGATGCCGATGTCCTCGACATGCTTGATGTCTTCACCGAGGTCGTGCATCCGGCGATGTTCTTCGATGAGAATCTGTCGACGCTGGTGGTGTGCCGGATGGTGGCGCTCTGTCTCGAACACGGGACCTGCGATGCCTCCTGCTTCGGCTATGTCTGGTTCGGGATGTTCGCCGGGCCGCGCTTTGCCAATTACAGGGATGGGTTCCGATTTGGCCAACTGGGCTACGACCTCGTCAAAAAGCGCGATCTGACGCGCTACGAGGCGCGAACCTATATTTCCTTCGCGACGCTGATGCCCTGGGGCAAGCCTGCGCTGATGGCGCGCGATCTGGTCCGGCGCGCCTTCGACGTCGCCTATCGGACCGGAGACCTTACGTTTTCCGCCTATGCCTGGCACGTCTTGATCACCAATTACCTGGCCGTGGGCGACCCGCTTTCGAAGGTGCAGGCGGAGGCCGAGACGGGCCTCGGCTTTGTCAGGAAAGCCGGCTTCGGGCTGGTGGTCGAGAATTGCGCGGCGCAGCTCGGACTCATTCGCACCCTGCGCGGCCTGACCCCGACCTTTGGCTGCTTCGACCACGATGACTACAGCGAATCCGATACCGAACAGCGCCTTTCGCGCAATCCGGCGCTGGCTCTGGCCGAATTCTTCTATTGGACGCGAAAGCTGCAGGCCCGGTTTTTTGCGGGCGACCCGGTCGCGGCTGTCGCGGCGGCGCGCAAGGCGCAGCCATTGCTCTGGCCGGCCGCATCGCAGGTGGAAACCGGCGATTTTCGCTTCTACGCCGCGCTGGCGCATGCCGCGGCGCTGAATTCGGCGTCTGGCGACGCGCGGCAGGAGCATCTTGCCGCGCTGGCCGAGCATCACCATCAGCTTGAGACATGGGCGCTGCATTGTCCGGCGAATTTCGAGACCCGGTCGGCGCTGGTCGGCGCCGAGATTGCGCGGCTGGAGGGGCGCGACCTCGATGCCCAGCGACTTTACCAAAGGGCGATGGACGCGGCCCGCGACAGCGGCTTCCTGCATAACGAGGCGCTCGCCTGCGAGACCGCGGCGGGCTTTTACGGCGCGCGCGGCTTCGTGGATATCGCCGAGATGTATCTTGCGAGAGCCCGCGACGGCTACCGGCGCTGGGGGGCGGACGGCAAGGTGCGCCAGCTCGAGGCGCGCCATCCGCGACTGGTCCGGGCCGAGGCGCGCGCGGCGGGCGAGGCGGCGCCATCGCCCGGCCAGCAGCTCGATGTCGCCGCCGTCACCAAGGCATCACAGGCGCTGTCGAGCGAGATCGAGCTGCCGAAGCTGATCGAACGGCTGATGACGATCGCGATGCAGAGCGCGGGCGCCGATCGCGGCCTTCTGATCCTGCCGGAGCGGAAGGATTACCGCATCGAGGTCGAGGCCGGGATGGAGGGCGAACAGGTCGTGCTGCAGTACGGCGCGGCCAGCGGTCACGCGGTTCCCGACAGCATCATCCGCTACGTCATGCGGACCCAGGAGAGCGTGATCCTCGCCGACGCGGCCCGGCAGAACCTGTTCTCCGGCGATCCCTATCTGGGTCTGCGGCAGCCGCATTCGGTCCTCTGCCTGCCCCTCGTTCGTCAAGGCGTGCTGAGCGGGTTGCTCTACCTGGAAAACACGCTCGCCTCGCATGTCTTCACCCCGGATCGCGCGCGTCTGCTGGAACTTCTGGCGTCGCAGGCCGCCATTTCGCTGGAGAACGCGCATCTCTATGCCGATCTGCAGCTCCAGGCCGAACTGCTGCAGCGGCTTCCGGTCTCGGCCTGGACGCTGAAGCCGGACGGGACCCCGGATTTCGTGAATGACGTCTGGCTCGAATTCTCCGGCCAGTCCCCGGATTTCACCCGCTCGCATCCCGAGGCCTGGATGGAGGTGATCCATCCCGAGGATCGCGAGATGGCGCTCGGCATCTTCCGCGACGCCGTGCGGTCCGGGCAAGCCTTTGCCTTCGAGACCCGATCCCGGCGCGCGCGCGACGGAGAATATCGCTGGCACCTGCAGCGGGCCGAGGTCCTGCGCGATGCCGAGGGCAGGGTCCTCAAATTCGTCGGGACGACGACCGACATCGACGCCCTGAAGCGGGCCGAAGAAGAGTTGCGGGCGAGTGAAACCAGCCTCCGGCAGATAACGGAAACCATCCCCGAAATGCTCTGGAGCGCATCGCCCGATGGGACGGTGGATTACTGCAATGGCCGCTTTCTCGAATACACCGGTCTTGGCCTTGAACAGGCCATGAGCAATGGCTGGATGGATGTCCTGCATCCCGATGATCTCGAACCGACGCTGGAAAGCTGGATGTCCTGCGTGAAAAGCGGCGCCCCCTACCGGGTCGAGGTCCGCACGTTTCACGCCGCCGACCAGAGCTACCGGTGGTGCGTGACAAGCGCGCTGCCGTTGCTTGATGCGGACGGGCGCATCGTGAAGTGGCACGGCACCGTGGTGGACATGCAGGACTGGAAGCAGGGCCAGGAAGACCTGCGCCAGACGCAGGCCGATCTCGCCCATGTCGAGCGGGTCGCCACCCTCAATGCCATGACCGCCTCGATCGCCCATGAGGTGAGCCAGCCCCTGGCGGGGATCCTGACCAATGCCGAGACCGGGGCCCGGATGCTGGCCGCCGACCCACCCGATCCGGCGGGCGCCGCCCGGGCGTTTCAGCGCACCATCCGCGACACCAATCGCGCCACCGAGTTGCTGCAACGGCTGCGGGCGATGTTCTCGAAGAAGGCCTCGGTCCTGGAGATGGTCGACCTCAATGACGCGGTTCGGGAAGTGATCGCGCTCTCGGCCGGGGAATTGCAACGCCGGCGCGCGCTCCTGCAGACCGACTTCGCCGAAGACCTGGCGTTCGTCCAGGCCGATCGGGTGCAGCTGCAGCAGGTGATCCTGAACCTGCTGCTGAACGGGGCCGACGCGATGGAGGGCATCGAGGACCGGCCAAGGACGCTACTGGTCAGGACCGGCCCGCAGGACGACGGCGGCGTCGGGCTGGAGGTGCGCGATGCCGGGGTCGGCGTCAATCCGGCCACCGTCGAGAAGCTCTTCGACGCCTTCTACACGACCAAGGCGCATGGCATGGGCGTCGGCCTCGCGATCTGCCGGTCCATCATCGAGAACCACGGCGGGCACCTGTGGGGCCAGGCCAATGACGGGCCCGGCGCGACCTTCAGCTTCTCGATCCGGGCCGCCGCAAAGGGACGGGACAGCCTCGAATAGGTCAGCGTCCCTCGCCGCAGCAAAGAGGCGCTTCAGCGCAACGTGATCGGGTTTGATTCGCTTGGCTTTCCCTTTTCTGTCGAGCTGAAAGCGCGGGCCGCTGATTGCTGTCCGGGATCACCCCGGCAGCGGGCGGTGCCGCGCGATCGATCGTGCGTGAGGATCGGCGGGATGTCACAGGCGATTGGCCCCTATGCCGGTCTGAATGGGCGGACCGGCTGCGAGACTGACCGCGCACTGGACTGGCCAGAAAGGGGGGAAATCCCGGGTGCCATCGCGGAGAGCGCGGGTGACGATACCATCGTGCAATAGGAATCCCTGCTGTGGAATGGTCTTCTGCGATTGGCCCTGCAGCACCCCTGAAGACAGGATCGACCTCGGCAAACGGCGCGCGGATCGTGCTGCGGCGGACCCAGATCGGTCCCTTCGGGTTCAGGCCGGGCAAGGTCTTGTACCCGACCCCGGAGTCGTCAGGAGGCTGCATCATTCCGGCCCTCTGCGCCGTGACAGGCCTGGGTGACTGGAATGAGGCGAAGGGGGCAGAGCGAAATGAAGCTGCCCAAAGCAAAGGAGGCTGACCCGATGTCGAGAGCCCATCAGCCGGGGGAAGACCGGTTCTTCTCGGTGCAACCCGAGCAGGTTGAATGGACGGCCTTCCCGGCCTTCCCGGGACATGCCCGGCTTGCGGTTCTGGTCGGCAATCCGCAGCAACCGGGCCCCTATGTGGTCCGGGTGAAACTGCCGAACGGAACCCGGATGATGCCGCACCGGCACCCGGAGGACCGGATCTACACGGTGATCTCGGGCGTGTTCTACATCGGCCTGGGCGAAGAGTTCGACGAAACCAAGCTGACCGCCTACGGCCCCGGCAGCCTTGTCGTTCTGCCGGGAAACACGGCGCATTTCCATTGGGCAAGGTCGGGCGAATACATAACGCAGGTGATGGCCGTCGGGCCGCTCGGGCTGGAATACGTGGATCCGCAGGACGATCCCCGGGCGCAGCACGGCGATCACGCCGAAGCCGCCGCGCCGGCATGACGATGCCGGCGCAATGCCCGCCCCGGCGCGCCTCGGCGGTCGCGGTCTGGGGTTCTTGAAGCTGTCCAAAAACGTCGAGGGAGGTGTTCGATGGAGCAAAACAAACTGGCCAGCCCGACGCGCAGGGGCTTTCTTGCCTCCACGGCCGCGATCGTCGTGCTCGGCCTCGCCGGGCGGGCCCGGGCGCATAGCTACCGGGGTGGCAGCATGCCCTGGGTCATGGGTGACGGGCCACCGCAGCCGGTGACCCCGGGAGGCTGGTATTTCTTCACCCCGCAGGAAGTTCTGCTGCTGAGCGCCATCGCGGACCGGCTGATCCCTGCCGACGCGCTGAGCCCGAGCGCCTCGAAAGCCGGGGTGATCGTCTTCCTCGACCGCCAGCTGGTCGGATCCTACGGCAATGCCAGCCGGCTCTACCGGGCCGGGCCGTTCCTGCCCGGTCTGCCGACCCAGGGCTATCAGGGCAAGGACACCCCGGCCGAGCGTTTCCGCAGGGGCCTCGCCGGGATTGCGGCCGCGGTCGAGGCGAAGACACCGGGCAAGAAATTCTCTGACTGGACCGCGGCGGATCAGGATGCCTTCCTCACCGATCTCGAGGCCGGCAAGGCCACGCTTCCGGGCGGCGTCGACGGCAAGGCCTTCTTCGCCTTCATGCTGTCGAACGTGATGGAAGGGTTCTTCGCCGACCCGATCTATGGCGGCAATGTCGACATGGTGGCCTGGAAGATGATCGGCTTCCCCGGTGCCCGCTACGACTACCTCGCGTGGATTCCCAAACACAACCAACGCTACGACCTGCCGCCGGTTTCGATCCAGGGGTCGGCCGACTGGTCGGTGAAAGGCAACTGACATGACGAAGATTCTTCCCCGCAAGGATGTGGTGATCGTTGGCCTCGGCTGGAGCGGCTCGATCCTGGCCTATGAGCTCTGTCAGGAAGGCCTCGACGTGGTCGCGATCGAGCGCGGCCCCTGGCGTGACACGGCCACCGATTTCAACGTCGGCACGATGCCGGACGAGCTGCGCTATGCCGTGCGCCGCGACCTGTTCCTGCAGCCGCAGACCGAGGCGATGACGATGCGCAACAACGCGACCCAGACGGCACTGCCGCTGCGCGAATACATCGGCTTCCTGCCCGGCAACGGGGTCGGCGGGGCCGGGGTGCACTGGAACGGCCAGACCTGGCGGTTCTGGGACAGCGACTTTCAGACCAGAACCCATCTGACCGAACGCTACGGGGCCGACAAGCTCAAGGATCTGACGGTTCAGGACTGGGGTGTCACCGCCGCCGAGATGGAAAGCGCCTTCGACCGGTTCGAATACCTTGCCGGGATCTCGGGCAAGGCCGGCAACCTCAACGGCAAGATCGCCGAGGGCGGCAATCCCTTCGAGGATCCCCGTTCGAGAGAGTATCCGAACCCGCCGCTCGATCAGACCTTCGGGCCGACGATGTTTGGCGAGAAGGCCAAGGCGATGGGCCTGCATCCGTTCCCGACGCCGGCGGCGAACATGTCGCGCAGCTACGTCAACCCGCTTGGCATCGCGATGGGGCAATGCACCGCCTGCGGCTATTGCGAGCGCTTCGGCTGCGCCAATTACTCGAAATCCTCGGCCCAGACCTGCGTTCTGCCGGCGCTGATGCGGCAGGAGAATTTCGAGGCGCGCACCGAATGCGAGGTGCTGCACGTCGATCTCGACAAGTCCGGCAAGGCGGCGCGTGGCGTCACCTATATCGACAGCACCGGCGAGACCTGGTTCCAGCCCGCCGATCTGGTCGTGCTCTGCGCCTATGGCCTGTTCAATGTGCGGCTGATGATGCTCTCGGGCATCGGCAAGATCTATGATCCGGTCAGCCAGACCGGCACCATCGGGCGCAACTACTGCTACCAGACCAATGCCGGCACGCAGCTGTTCTTCGACACCGACACCTGGATGAATCCGTTCATCGCGGCCGGCGCGCTCGGCATGACGTTCGACGATTTCAACGGCGATGCCTTCGACCATTCGACGCTGGATTTCGTCGGTGGCGCCGGGTTCAACTGCGTGCCCACCAACGGCCGCCCGATCCAGACCCGACCGACCCCGCCCGGCACGCCGAAATGGGGCGCGGGGTGGAAGCAGGCCACGGTGGATCACTATGCCCATACGCTCAGCTTCGGCACCCAGGGGTCGAGCTATGCGGCCCGCGGCAACTACCTCGACCTCGACCCGACCTACAAGGATCGCCACGGTCGCCCGCTGCTCCGGATCACCTTCGACTTCCCCGACAACGACCTGCGCATGTCGGACTTCATGTCGGACCGGATGGAGGACCTCGCCAAGACCTTTGGCGCCAAGCAATACGTGGTCAGCCGGCTGAAGAAGGGCTGGAACGCCGCGGTCTATCAGAGCACGCATAATACCGGCGGCGCGATCATGGGGAAGGATCCGGCGACCAGCGCGGTGAACAAATACCTGCAAAGCTGGGACGTCGCGAATGTCTTCGTGGTGGGCGCCTCGGCCTTTCCGCAGAACGCGGGCAAGAACCCGACCGGCCCGGTGGGCGCCCTCGCCTATTGGGCCGCGGACGCGATCCGGCAGCAATATCTGAAAGCCCCGGGCCAAGCGCTGGTGCAAGCATGAAACAGATTCACACCCTCGCCGTCGCCGCCTGGATCGCCGCCGCGCCTGCCGGTTTTGCCGGCCCCTCCGACAGTGCCAGCTCTCAGGCCGATCACATCTACAACGGTCGCTATCAGGCGCTGGTCGCCGATTGCTCTGGCTGCCATACCCGGCCCGGCGGCGCCTATATGGCGGGTGGCGCGCCGATCGAGACACCGTTCGGAGCGCTGGTGCCACCGAACATCACCCCCGACGCAGAGACCGGAATGGGCGCCTGGACCCTGCAGGAGTTCCGCGATGCGATGACCAAGGGCATCGGCAAGGGCGGCCGCCATCTCTATCCGGCGATGCCCTATGTCTACTATTCGAAGATGCCGACCGCCGACATCGACGATATCTATTCCTACCTGAAGACCGTCGCCCCGGCGCATAACAAGGTGGTGGCGAACCAGCTGCCCTTCCCCTTCAGCATCCGCGCCTCGATGATCGGCTGGAACCTCGTCAACTTCTCGCCCGAGCCGTTCAAGCCCGACCCCGGCAAATCGCCGGACTGGAACCGCGGCGCCTATCTGGTTCAGGGCCCGGGCCATTGCGCCGCCTGCCACAGCCCGAAGACCTGGCTGGGCGCCGACAAGGCCGGCAATTACATGCAGGGCGCCAACCTGCAGGGCTGGTTCGCGCCCAACATCACCGGCAATCCCTGGATCGGCATCGGCAGCTGGACCGAGGCCGAGGTGGTCGCTTACCTCAAGACCGGAACCAATGGCCGCGCCGTCGCCTCGGGGCCGATGGCCGAGGCGATCGAGGCCTCGACCTCGCAGATGACCGAAGCCGATCTGGGCGCGATTGCGGTCTACCTCAAAAGCCTGACCTCACCGGGCGAGGCGCCGCAGCCGGTCGATCCGAAGGGCGCCCGGATGATGGCCGGGGCGGCGATCTTCCGCGACAATTGCTCGGCCTGCCATGGCACCGAAGGGATGGGCGCGAAATACCTCTTCCCGGCGCTGAAGGGCAATCCGGAGGTGCAGCAGGCCGATGCGACCAGCATGGCGCGGGTCGTCATCCTGGGGGACAAAGGCGTTCAGACCGCCGGGGCGGTGACGCGGCCCGCGATGCCGGCGCTCGGCTGGCGGCTGACCGATGCCCAGATCGCCGAGGTGCTGACCTATATCGGCAACAGCTGGGGCAATGCCGCCGCCCCGGTTACGGACAGCGACGTGCACGTCGTGCGCCAGCAGCTGCAATAGCCGGGATCGGCCCGAAGTCATCGGAAGGTCGCGCCTGCGTCCTTCCGTCCGGGTTCGGCGCGATGAGGATTGCATAGTCCGTGCCGATGGGCTGAGAGCGGAGAGGGCAGGGGCGCGGTTCGGCAGAGCCGCGCCCCTGTCCTGAGGCGCAGAAGGCGACACTGGCCGGCTCGCTGGCGGATGACCACGGTGCCGCGACGGACCTGGTCAACTCACATCAATATCGAATCCGCGCGCGGCATGGTCGATCACCTCCATCACCGATCGCGGGTGGGAAAGCTGAAGCGTATGGTTTCCCACCACGCAAGAGATCCGGGCCCGGGCCCGTTCGGCCATGTGCCGCTGCAGCGGCGGCGGGATCACGTTGTCCTCTTCGGCCAGCAGATACCAGCTTGGTTTGCGGTACCAGGCGGGCTCTGTGACCGTGCCCATCAAGGCGTCCCCGACGAAGGGCGCTTCCTTCGTAGCCCCTGTCGCCATGGCAATCGGTGCAAGGCGCGGCGGTGTGCGCAGCAGGTCCAGCACGGATTCGCCCACGTCAGGGATGAAGGCCGCCAGATAGACGAGCGCCGCGACATTCGCCGCATTGCCCGCCTCACTGATGACCGAGCCGCCGTAGCAATGACCGACAAGAACCGTCGGGCCGTCCTGCCGCGCAATGGCCTGCAGCGTCGCGGCGATGTCGGCCGCCAAGGAGCAGCAGGAGGTCTGCGCTATCGACACCGAATAGCCCAGCGCAGCCAGGCCGCAACAGACCGAGTGCCAGTTCGAACCGCCCGACCAGTCGCCATGAACCAGCACGACATTCCGGATCGCCGGGCTGCGGCTCTGCGCGGGAGGGGCGAGCGGCTGCGGCGCGTCCGCACCGGGTAGTGGCGTGATCATTATGTCGAACATCGTCCTTCGGACCCTCCGTCACGGTCAAGTTTCGCCACCCTGCCGATGCAGATCCGGCGCCGGGCCAGATCGCCCCGAACCAGCGCTGGAGCAGCGGAGGCCCGGCTTTCATGGCGGGACGTTATCGTGGTTCCGACCCTCTCGATTGTAGGTTTGGAGCCGCAACTGCGCGGGCCTGCCACATTGCCTCCAAACGTCTGAAATCGGCCCGACGAGTTACCACCCTCGGCAACAGCGGCGGCGCGTTCGATCCGGTCATGTCCGCGACGACCTGCACCCTTGGTCTCACCGGAGCCTTCATCCCCGGGCGGCCTGCGGCTGAAGTCAGAGGATCTCTTGCAGGTGATAGACCGGACCGGCGGCGGTGCGGTGACCGGACCCGACCGCAAGAATGCGGTTGAGCCATTCGTAGCGCGGATCCGAGGTGGCGAAGCTCGCGACGATCCGCAGGTAATAGGATGCCGGATCGACCGCCTCGCCGCTCGCCATGCGGGCCATGACTTCGGCGGGGCCGTGGCGGATGCCGGTATAGGTCATCGCGATCGACGCGCCGTCGTCGGTCAGGATCACGATGCGAACGTCCAGCAGGATCGCGCCGTCGCCGCGTTCGGTCTGCCAGTCGGCGCCGCCGGAAACCACCGTGCCGCGCAGCCGGTCGCCTTCAAACGACCCACCCGAGATCGTGCTGATGCGCCGGCCCGCCCCCGGTGGCCCGCCGACCACGGAAACCCCGGCAACCTCGATCCGCAACGACAGCAGCGGAGCGAGCCGAACCGCCGGCGGCTCTGCAACAGGCCCTTTCGCCATTTTCCATGTCTCCTTCGGGTTCTCTGTCAGGGCAGCGGTCGCCGCCTAGCGCGCCTTGGCCGCGACCAGCTTTCGATAGTCCATCACCGGCATGCCGCCCCATCCCCAGTTCTCCGGCTCGACCTCCTGAAAGACGACCCAGGTCCAGTCGAGCGGCTTGTCCAGCACGTCGAGCAGGACCTGGCTCATCCCCTTGAAGATCGCCGCCTTCTGTTCGGCCGTGACATGGTCGACGCCAGGCGTGGTGCCTTCGCGGGTCAGTTGGACAGTTACGATCGGCATGGTTCATCTCCTGTTTCGAAGGGATCAGTGTCCGGCGCTCTGGCCGCCATCGACGTAGAGGGTCTCGCCGGTCACGAAGCCCGCGTCTTCCAGGTAAAGGACGGCACCGACGATATCGTGGATCTCGCCCATTCGCCCGACCGGATGAAGGGTCGCAAGCGCATCATGGGTGTGGCTCGGGTGCATCGGCGTCTTGATGATGCCGGGGGCGACCGCATTCGCGCGAATCCCGCGCCTGGCGTATTCGGTCGCGAGGCTGCGCGTCGCGGCGTCGATGCCGCCCTTGGTCAGGGATGCCAGAACCGAAGGTGCCGCCGTCTGCGCATGCTGCACCAGCGCGGTCGTGATGCTGACGATATGGCCTTGGCCCTGCTTCTCCATCGCCTTGACCGCGGCCTGGGTGATGAAGAAGAATCCGTTCAGGTTGGTCGAGATCAGTTCCGCGTATTGCTTGGCGGTGTAGCCGGTGAACGGGCTGGCGATGAAGATGCCGGCATTGTTGATCAGCGTATCGACCCGGCCAAACTTCGCCAGTGCCTCTGCCACCACCTGCGGCCCGGTTTCAGGCGCACCGATATCGCCTGCGATCGCAAGCATGTCAGGGTTTTTGGAGGGCTCGATCGAGCGACCGGTGCCGACCACGCGATAGCCGCGATCAAGATAGGCATCGGCCAGCGCCGCGCCGATTCCGCGCGATGCGCCGGTGATGATTGCGACTTTCCGTTCCTTGCTCATGGGGTTCCTCGTGATCCAGATTTTCAATCAATTCCCGGGCACTGCCTGCCCGCTGCGCGACCGGGACAGGCGCGCCTCGCTTCGGGAACGCGTGGCCGCCGCCTTCTCCCGGGGCCGAATTCAGACTTTTGCCCCTGCCGGCCTGTTGGTCCGAACAGAACCGCCCGGATATCTCAAACCCGACCGTCGCAAACCGATCCCGCGCCGAGGTCCGCGCGGGACATCGTTTAAAGGAACGCGCGGTATTGGATATTTCCGAAGCAGGATTCCACTATTTCTCTGCGAAGGGATGCTTCACCCTCCGCAGTGCCAAATTGAAACGTCGAACGGGAAATGGAAATTGAACGATGGTGTCGATATACGATGGTATCGGCGGCGCTGATGCCGGACAGGGCAGGCAGCGCGCAAACGGCGACAGCCCGGAGTCAACGATACCTTCGTCCGATGGATTGTCGGGCGCTGTCTCGACATCACTAAGGGGCGGGGGCAAAATCCCTGCGCCCAGCGATCGGGAGGCAGACATGGTCAAGACCCTTATCGAGATCACGATGTTCCAGCGCGCCGGGTGCGGCGGCCCGAGGATCGCCCGGCCGGCTCTGTCCGGCCCTGAGTGGCGGGCGCGCCCTGACCGCCGGGCGAAGGTCCGCATCGGGCAGGGCACAATTGCCCGGGTTCGTGCGATGTCCACGTCCCGTTGGCTTGGTTGTGCGGCGCGGATCGGCTGGATTTCCGTGACCGGCAGCTGGGCCGGGTTCATCGCCTCGCCCTGGACAACGGGCCTCGTCGCGATCCTGGCGCTTGTCGAGCTTGGCACCGATCAGATGCCCTCCGGCCCCGGCCTCAAGGGGCCGGTGCGGCTTGGCACGCGGATCCTGTCGGGAGCGTTCTGTGGCGCGATGCCGGGCCTGTCGGCGAGCGGCGGGATTCTGGGCCTTGTCGCCGGGGGCATCGGTGCCGCAGCCTGGACCTGCGGAGCGGCCTGGGCGCGACCGCGTCTGGCGGGTGCCCTCGGCTGTGATCTGCCGGCGGCGCTGATCGAGGATCCCGATACGACCTGGGGGGCGATCAGCCTTTTCGGGTGGCTTTGATGGAGCGTTTCGACGCGATCATCATCGGCGCGGGTCAGGCCGGGCCGCCGCTTGCGGATCGGTTGACCGGGGCCGGCATGACGGTCGCGCTGATCGAGCGCAAATTCGTCGGTGGCACCTGCGTGAACGCCGGCTGCACGCCGACCAAGACGCTTGTCGCCTCGGCACGGGCGGCGCATGTGGCGCGCAATGCGGGCGCGCTCGGCGTGATCACGGATCCGCCCCGGATCGACATGACGGCGGTGCAGGCCCGGGTCGCCACCGTCTCGGGCAACTCCCGCGCGGGGGTCGAGGGCTGGCTGGCCGGGATGAAGGGGCTGAGCCTGATCCGCGGCGCGGCGCGGTTCACCGGGCCCGACCGGATCGCGGTCGGCGACCGCGACCTGACCGCCCCGCGGATTTTCCTCAACGTCGGTGCCCGGCCGCTGATCCCCGACCTTCCCGGGGTGCCGGACGTGGCCTATCTGACCAGCACGACGATCCTCGCCCTGACCCGGGTGCCCGCGCATCTGGTGATCGTCGGCGGCAGCTACATCGGCCTGGAATTCGCGCAGGCCTTCCGCAGGCTCGGCGCCGAGGTCACCGTGGTCGAGCGCGCACCCGCCCTGATCGGACGCGAGGACCCGGAGATCTCGGAGGCCATTCGCGGCATCCTCGAGGCCGAGGGCATCGCCATCCGCACCGGGGCCGACTGCATCCGCCTTGCCACGCATTCCGACGGCGTCGCGGTTGGCGTGACCTGCAGCCGAGGGCGCGCCAGAGGTCACGGGCAGCCATCTGTTGCTGGCCGTCGGGCGAAAGCCCAATACCGATGATCTGGGGCTTGAGGCCGCCGGGCTGACGGCCGATGCCCGCGGAATGGTGCCGGTGAACGACCGGCTGGAAACCGACGTGCCGGGGATCTGGGCGATTGGCGATTGCAACGGGCGCGGGGCCTTCACCCATACCTCGTGGAACGACTATGAGATCGTCGCGGCGAACCTCTTGGATGGCGCCGATCGAAAGGTCAGCGACCGGGTGCCGGGCTATGCGCTCTACATCGACCCGCCGCTGGGGCGTGCCGGGCTGACCGAAGCCGCCGCCCGCGCCGCCGGTCATCGCCTGCTGGTCGCCTCGCGTCCGATGACGCGGGTCGGCCGGGCGGTGGAAAAGGGCGAGACGCAGGGCCTGATGAAGGCGGTGGTCGATGCCGACACCGGCAAGATCCTTGGCGCCGCCATCCTCGGCACCGGCGGCGACGAAGCGATCCACGGCGTCCTTGACGCGATGACGGCGGGGCTGGACTTCCGGACCCTGCAATGGTCAGTTCCGGTGCACCCCACGGTCTCGGAACTGATCCCGACGCTTCTGGGCGATTTGCAGCCAACCTGAGCCGCCAGCGGGCCAAGACACGGGGGTATGCGGGCAATGTCGGGGCATGAGACCTCTGCCGCCAGGACGAGGCTGCTACGTCCGGTGGACCCGCAGCGGGACCAGATCCGCGGCGGCAAGACCCGTAGCGGCGTGACCACCCTTGTCGTCTATGGCGACTACCTCTGTCCCTATTGCCGCCGCCTGCGTCTGATCGTTGCCCGGCTGCATGAGGTGCTGGGCGAGCGGCTGGCCTATGTGTTCCGGCACTTTCCAAACGAGACGGCCCATCCCGGCGCGACCCAGATCGCCCGGATGACGGAAGCCGTCGCCCGGCAGGGCAAGTTCTGGGAGATGCACGACTGGCTCTACGAGCAGGAACAGCCGCTCGATATCGCGACGATCGAGGCCCATGTTCGCGAGCTTGGGCTCGACATGGAGCGCTACGCCGCCGACCTCGCCAGCCCCGAGATCGCGGCGCGGGTGCAGGGTGACCTTGTGGACGGGCGGCTGAACGGCGTGACCGGGACCCCCTCGTTCTTCATCGACGGGCTGCGCTATGACGGGGCCTGGGATTTCCATTCCATGCTCGAGGCCATCGAACTGCCGGTCGCATCGCGGGTCCAGCGGTCGGCCCGCGCCTTTGCCAACCTGCCGGCCTCGGGCGGTCTGGCGCTGCTGATCGCCGCGCTGGCCGCCCTGCTGGTGGCGAACTCGCCGCTGGCCCCGGACTACCTTGCCTTCATCCATGCCGCCTTCGGCATCGGGTCCCCCGGCGGACTTCTGTCGATGTCGGTCGGGGCCTGGTTCTCGGAAGGGTTGCTGGCGGTGTTCTTCCTGCTGGTCGGCCTCGAGATCCGGCGCGAGGTGGCGACCGGCGATCTGTCCGATCCGCGCGCGGCGGCGCTGCCGGTGCTGGCGGCCTTCGGCGGGGCGGTGGTACCGGCCCTGATCTATCTGGCGCTGAACAGCGGGGCAGAGCGGTCGGGCTGGTCGGTGCCCACGGCCACCGACGTGGCCTTCACGCTCGGCATCCTTGCGGTGCTGGGCCGCCGGGTTCCGGCGTCGCTACGGGTCTTTGTCGCAGCCCTCGCCGTCGCCGATGACGTGATCTCGGTGCTGACCCTTGCGATCTTTTACCCAAAGGATTTCACCCCCGAATGGCTGCTGCCCGCCGCAGTGGCCGTGTTCGCGCTGTTCCTGCTGAACCGGGCGCGGGTCTATTCCGCCTGGCCCTACCTGATCGTGACCGGCGCCCTTTGGTTCGCCCTGCATGCGGCGGGGGTTCATGGCGCGCTTGCCGGGATCCTGCTGGCGGCGTTTCTGCCGACGCGCCCGGCGCCTTCGGTGGGACCGCTGCTTGCGCAGGCCGCCACGGCGCTTGCCGCGCTCGAAGCGGCAGAGAGCGAAGCGAGGGCCTCGGGGTCGGATGCCACGCGGATCGCAAAGGAACCGATCTGGGACTGGGCCAGCCGCAACCTTTCGGCGGCGAGCGACCGGCTCTTGTCGCCAGCCGACCGGATCGAGCGCGCGGTCTCGCCGTGGAGCAGCTATGTGATCCTGCCGCTCTTCGCCTTTTCGGCAACGGGGGTCAGCCTTGATCTCGATTTCTCCGGGCCGGGGGCGGGCCGGATCATGCTCGGCGTGGTGCTCGGGCTGGTGCTTGGCAAGCCGGTCGGCATCCTCATCGCCTCGGCGCTGGCGGTTCAATCCCGGCTGGCGGTCGGGCCGTCCGATGTGCCGCTGCGCGCCTTCATCGGGGCGGCCTGCCTTTGCGGGGTGGGCGATACGATGGCGATGCTGCTCGCCGACCAGGCCTTTGAAGACGAGGCCTCTGTCGCTATCGCCAAGATCGCGGTGCTGATCGGCTCTGTTCTGGCGGCGGCGCTTGGCGCTGCGATCATCGCCTCACATCGCCCGGCCGCCGCCGTCACACCGTCCGCGCCGGACGTCGCGCAATAGGTCTGCCGGGCAGGCGCCCGCCGGCAGTCCGCCTTCGCCTATCGGTCGTGCCTCAGCACCAGCATCTTCTCCGGCGCCATTTCCGCCATCGTCCAGGGGATGCCGCCGACGCCATAGCCGGAGTGGCGCCGCCCGGCGAAGGGCATCCAGTCGGTGCGGAAGGCGGTGTGGTCGTTGATCAGCACCGTTGCGGCATCGAGACGCTCTGCGGCGCGCATCGCCGGGCCGATCTCGCTTGAAAACACACTCGCCTGAAAGGCGACGGGCAGGGAATTGGCACGATCGATCGCCTGGTCGAGCGCGCGGAACCCGTAGACGCAGGTCAGCGGACCGAAGACTTCAAGCTGCGAGACCTTCGCCTCTGCGGCCGGTTCGACCAGAATCGCCGGCCTGAGCGTGGTCTCGGACAGACGGCCGCCGCCGATCAGCTGGCCGCCGCCGGCCACCGCCTCGTCGATCCAAGACTGCACCCGGTCCGCCTCGCGCGGCAGGATCAGCGGCCCGACCTCGGTCTCGGCGGCCAGCGGATCGCCGACGCGCAGCGCCGCGACCCGGGCCGAAAGCCGCTCGACGAACTCTGCCTTGATGTCCTCGTGCACGAAGATGCGCTGCACGGACACGCAAACCTGCCCGGCGTGGTAATAGCCGCCCTTCACGATCGGCTCGATGATCGATGGCAGCGCCGCGCTCTGATCGACGATCACCGGGGCCGCCCCGCCATGTTCGAGCGCGCAGCGGGTGCCGGGGGCGAGCTTGCTGCGCAGATACCAGCCGACCCGGGCAGAACCGATGAAGCTGAGGAAGGCGACGCGCGGATCGGTCGCGAGCCGTTCAGCCAGGGCGTTATCCTCGGTGATCAGCGTCTGGCACCAGGCCTCGGGCAGGCCGGCCTCGTAAAGCAGCGCCACGAACTCGAGGCAGCAGAGCGGCGTCGGCGAGGCCGGCTTGACGATCACCGGGCAGCCGACCGCGATCGCCGGGGCGACCTGATGGACGATCAGGTTGAGCGGGTGATTGAACGCCGAGATCGCGGCCACGACGCCGATCGGCTCTTTCGTGGTGAAGGCCCAGCGCCCGTCGCTGGCCGGCGTCAGGCCCATCGGGATCTCGCGCCCGGCGAAATTGCGCAGCTCCTCAGCGGCATTGCGCAGCCCGTCGACGGCGCGGACCGCTTCGACCAGCGCATCGGCAAGCGGCTTGCCACCTTCCTGCGCGATGCGTTTGGCAAAGGCCTGCTGCCGGTCCTGCAGCAGCCCTGCGGCGCGCTGCAGGATGGCACCGCGCTGATAGGGCTTCAGCCAGCCGTCCCGCGCCCGGAAGGTCTTTGCGGCCAGCGCGAGCTTGGCCTCAAGCGCCGCAGCGTCATCGGCGGGGACCTCCCGGACAGGGGCACGGTCATAGGCTTGCACAACCTGATATGTCTGCGACATGGTCACTCTCCCAGAGGCTGTTCGACACAAGCGGAATCCGGTCTTGTCGAAAGACAGCCGCAAATCAATGAACCTGGAGCCCGTCCGGCGCTTCCGTCAGCGTCGGACCGACCCTAGGTGATCGGCAGCCGCTTGCGCAGCTCGTCGACCAGAACGCGCTTGTTCTCCGAATAATCGATCGGCACCACGACCAGATGCACCCCGCCGCCTGCGAAGGCCGCCTGAAGCGCCGGTTGCAGATCGCCGATCTCGGTCACCCGGGTTCCGCTGGCGCCGTAGGATTCGGCGTATTTCACGAAATCCGGGTTGCCGAAGGTCATCCCGAAATCCGGGAACTGATCGACCGCCTGCTTCCAGCGGATCATGCCGAAGGCATGGTCCTCGATCACAAGCACGACGAGGTTCAGCTTCAGCCGGACCGCCGTCTCCATCTCCTGACTGTTCATCATGAAGCCGCCGTCGCCGCAGACCGCCATCACCCGCCGCCCGGGATAAAGGAGCGCCGCCATGATCGCCGAGGGCAGCCCCGCCCCCATCGTCGCCAGCGCATTGTCCAGAAGCAGCGTATTGGCGACCTGGGTGCGGTAATTGCGCGCGAACCAGATCTTGTACATGCCATTGTCGAGCGCCAGGATCCCGTCCGGCGGCATCACCAGCCGGACATCATGCACCAGCCGCTGCGGGGTGAAGCGATCCTCGGTCGCGCCTGCCGCGATCCGGCCCAGGATGCCCTCGCGCAGCGGCAGCAGCGCCTCGGCATTGGGGATCTTGCCCGCCACCCGGTCGGCCAGCAGCCGCAACGAGGGGCCAAGGTCGCCGATCACCTCGGTCTGCGGAAAATAGATCTGCTCGACGCTGGCCGGCTGATAGCCGATGTGGATCACATGCGGCCCCTGCGGCCCCATGATGAACGGCGGCTTCTCGATCGTGTCATGGCCGATGGTGATGATCAGATCGGCCCGTTCGATCGCCTCATGCACATAGTCGCGCTCGGACAGCGCCGCCGTTCCCATGTAGAGCTCGGTACCGCCCGGCACGGTGCCCTTGCCCATCTGGGTGGTGAAATAGGGTATTCGGGACCGCACCACGAACTGCGCAAGGTCAGAGCTTGACTGCGGCCGCGATGCCGCCGCGCCGAGCATGACCAGCGGCCGCTCGGCCTTCAGGATCAGGTCCGCCGCGCGCGCGATGGCGGCCTCGCTCGCCACCGGACGTTCGATCGGATGCGACGGGATCAGGGCGGCCTCCGCCGTCTCGGCCGCCGCGATATCCTCGGGCAGTTCCAGATAGACCGGCCCGGGCCGGCCCTCTTCGGCGACCCGGAACGCCTCGCGCACGATGGTCGGGATCGTCGCGGGCGAGACGATCTGTTGCGCCAGCTTGGTCAGCGGCCGCATCACCCCCACCACATCGACAATCTGGAACCGCGCCTGCCGGGACGACAGGATGCCCTTCTGGCCGGTGATCATGATCATCGGCATGGCCCCCAGCTGGGCATAGGCCGCCCCGGTCGTCAGGTTCAGCGCGCCGGGCCCGAGCGTCGTCAGGCAGACCCCGGGCTTGCCGGTCAACCGGCCATGCGTCGCCGCCATGAAGGCCGCCGCCTGCTCGTGCCGGGTCAGCACCAGCTTGATCGAGGACAGCCGCAGCGCCTCCACCACGTCGAGGTTCTCCTCGCCCGGGATGCCGAAGATCCGCTCCACGCCCTCATTCTCGAGCGCGGCAACCAGCAGCTCGGCCCCTTTCGGCATGTCACCTCTCCTCCTTCAGATGGTGTCCCGCTTTCGGGGCGGGCCGCCAATGGATCATCCTTATGGCCTGATCCGGGGGGCCGTTCCGTCTGCGCGCGCGACGTCACCCAACATGCGATGGTCCTGCAGTTCGTTCAACCACCCTGCCGCCGCCATCGTCGCCCCGGCCGTGTCGGGGCGGGGCCCCGGCGCGATCGACCCGGACGATCAGTTTCCCGGCGTCGCATTGATCTCGCCGACATATTTGCCGAGGTTCGTTTCAACGTCCGGATTCGTCTGAAGGCCAAGCGCCATCAGCTTCGGGATCGTCCTCTGGGCGGCCGGTCGCTGCACCGAGGTGATGAAGCTGCTCCAGTTTTCTCCAATGGACTCATCCGAAGGAAGCGTGTTGGCGTTCACCAGATGCTTGATATCCACAAGGGATTGCTTGTCGAAAGACGCGATGCGCCGTGCAAGGGCATCGACGAATCCATCAAGCTCTGCGTCGGGAAGGGCGCGGTTCACATAGCCATAGCGTTCGGCCAGCGCGCCATCGATGTCTTCGCCGCTGAGCAGGATCTCGAGCGCGCGGCCGCGTCCGACAAGTCCGGGCAGGCGGGCCATCGGCCCGCCACCGGGGGTGAAGCCGGCGCCGATCTCGAACTGGGACAGGACCGCCTTTTCGCGGCTGGCAAAGCGCATGTCGCTGGCCAGCGCCAGTTCGCTGCCGACCCCGCTGGCGCGGCCGCGAATTGACACGATCGAAACGACCGGGCCCTTGCTCAGCCTGACCAGCATGTCGGGCAGGGGCGGCAGTCCGGTGCTTCCCGGCGACATGGTCGTGGTCTGGGAGAGCGGCGGAACAAAGTCATAATGCGTCAGGAAGAACCCCGGGACCGCACTCTCGAAGACCACCACCTTCAGATCGGGATCCGCTTCGATCTGCGAGATGATCACGCTCAGTTGCGGAATTGATTCCGGCCCGAAGATATTGAAGGGCGGGTGATCGATGATGACGCGCCAATAGGCCGGCGTGACACGCTCGATCCTGAATTCCTGTTGCGTGACGCCTGCTGACTGGCTTGTCGACCCGGTGGTCTGGGACCGGGCCGGGGCGCCACTCAGGGCGACCAGGCCAAGCGCTATCACGGATGCAGAAATGGCTATGAGTCGCATTGGCTTCCTTTTCCTTTCCGACGTGGTCGAGACCCGATCGCGGTGGCCATCCTTTGATCTGGGGCAGGCCACACATTTGTCGGGGATCGTAAATGCGCGCCGAAGGGTCGCCAATTGAACCATGGTGTCGGCACTTGCCGGCGCGATCGGGATCTCGCACCCGGGGGGTGCAGCCGCACCGGGTCATCGACCGCGCCGCGCTGATACGGGCCTTTGCCGCCCGCGCGTTTTGGCCATCAGCCAAAGCGAAGGTCGCGCCGATACCATCGTGCAGTCGAGGCCGCTGGGATCGAGGTGTACCATGTCGGACACCAGGCCCCTGACTGCGAAAGGATCCTCCCCTTGGACGCGAAAACCACCCCCGCACAGATTCGACTGACCCGCCGCTCTCCCGCCTACTGGCGCGTCACCTTCGACAATCCGCCGCTCAACGTCATGGGCCCGGAAATGGTCAAGCAGTTCCACAGCCTGATCGACAGCATCGAGCGGGACGATGACCTTCGGGTCGTCGTCTTCGACAGCGCCGTCGAGGGATTCTTCCTCAACCATTCCGACTTCATGGCGCGGCTCGAGGATATGACCTCGATGCCGCCCGGCCCCACCGGCCTGCATCCCTGGCCCGACTTCCTCGTGCGCCTGACGCGCGCGCCGGTCGCCTCGATCGCCCTGATCCGCGGCCGCGCGACCGGCAATGGCAGCGAGATCACGCTTGCCTGCGACATGGCCTTCGCGAGCCGCGAGAAGACGATCCTTTCGCAATGGGAGGTCGGCGTCGGGATGGTGGCCGGCGGCGGCCCGATGGCCCGACTGCCGCAGCTGATCGGCCGAAACCGGGCAATGGAGGTTCTGCTGAGCTCTGCGGATATCGGTGGCGAGCAGGCCGAGGCCTATGGCTACGTCAATCGCGCCCTGCCCGATGCCGAGCTTGACGCCTATGTCGACGCGCTGGCGACCCGCATCTCTCGCTTCGACAAATGGGCCATCGGGCAGACCAAACGGCTGGTGAACGCCAGCCTGCCGCCGGATCTAGAGCTTGGGGCCGGGTGGGAGGCCTGCGTCTCATCGCTCGGCAGGTCGAGCGCGCAGAAGGGCATCCAGGCCCTGACCAGGCTCGGCTTTCAGAGCCCGGGCGAGGTCGAGACCCGGCTCGGGGACTACCTTGGCGACCTCACCCGCTAGACCGTAGCCGATGTCCCCTCGAGTTCCCTCGGGGGGAAGGACCCCACAGGAGTGCCCGAGGTGGGAAAGGGCGTGGCCGGGCAGGGAGCGCGATGAGATCGCGGTGCCAACAGGGACCGGGACGCAAGCGGACGGCCGCATCGGGGCCACGGCGCGGTGGCCCTGATACCGATCTTTCGATCGCAATCACCGCCGCGCCTCCGCCCCGACCGAAATGTCCCGGCAGCGGCGTCAGGGACGCAGGGCGCTGCACCTGTGCGACCCTGTCACGGGTCACGCCAGGATGCCGACCGTTCTGCGGTCTGGCGAAGGAGAGAGATAAATGCGGGGCGCGCGCGTCGGGACTTGGGGAGAGGCGAAGCACGCACGCCCCGCGCCGGCTCAGCCCGCCCGTCGGAGGGGGCGGAACGCAGCGCGCAATTCTTCGGCGAAGACTTGCGGCTGTTCCCAGGCGGCGAAATGGCCGCCCTTGATGGGCCGGTTGTAGTAGATGAGGTTCGGATAGGCGGCCTGTGCCCAGCTTTTCGGGGCCTGGTAGATCTCATCCGGAAAGGCGCTGACGGCGACCGGAAGCGTCACGCCCCGGACGTCGAAGAAGCCGCCGGTCGAGACCTGGGCGGTGTCCCAGTACAGCCGCGCGGCAGAGGTCGCGGTATTCGTGAGCCAGTAGAGGGTCACATTGTCGAGGATATCCTCGCGGCTCAGCCCCTCGGGCTTGCCGTCGAAGACCCGGGCGATCAGCTCGTAGCTGCGGATGTCATGGTCGAGCATCCAGGCCGCAAGGCCGACCGGGGAATCCACGATGCCGTAGAGTGTCTGCGGGCGGCTGCTCATCTCGAGGGCATAGGCGAGGCCCTTGCCGTAGAAGTAGTCGAGCTGATCCCAGGCCCGCCGCTCGTCGGCGCTCAGCGTGGCGGGCGGGGCTTCGTGCATCGCCATCGCCTTCGATATTTCGGCCGGAACCGTCGCGGACATATTGGTGTGGATGCCCAGAAGCCCCGGCGGCTTCTGCAGGGCCATGGTTTCGGAAATGGCATTGCCCCAGTCCCCGCCCTGCGCCACGTAGCGCGAGTAGCCGAGCCGCTGCATCAGGGTCGCCCAGGCGCGGGCGATGGTGACCGGCGTCCAGCCGGGCGCTGTCGGCCGACCCGAGAAACCGTGCCCCGGCAGCGAGGGGATCACGACGTCGAAGGCATCCCCGGCCGTGCCACCAAAGGCCGTCGGATCGGTCAGCGGCCCGATGACCTTGAGTTGCTCGATGATCGACCCGGGCCAGCCATGCGTGATGATGACCGGCAGCGCGTTTTCGTTCTTCGAGCGGACGTGGATGAAGTGGATGTCGAGCCCGTCGATCTCGGTGACGAACTGCGGCAAGGCATTCAGGCGGGCCTCGACCTTGCGCCAATCATGGCCCGTCGCCCAGAACGCGGCGAGCTTGCGCATGGTGTCGAGTTGCACCCCCTGGGTGTCGTCCTGAACCGTCTCGCGATCCGGCCAGCGGGTCGCCGCGACCCGGGCGCGCAGGTCGGTGAGGTCGGCCTCGGGGGTGTCGATGTGGAACGGGCGGATATCATCGGCGGCAATGGCCCGGCCCGCAGACGCGGAAAGAACGCCGGCGGCGAGCAGGGCACCGGTCGTTCCGGCCAGGACCTCGCGTCGGTTCAGTTCACGGGAAGATGCAGGCATTGGGGTCCTCCTCTAAAGCCTCCGCGGAGATCTCCGCGCGATGTGCTGCAGGATCGAATAGGCCACGGCCCCCCTGAACTCGCTCAATTGCACGTAGGTATCGGCGGGGGCGCCGTCCGGGAAACCCGGCGGGAATGGGCAGGGGCTGCCGCCTTGGCAAGGCTGCGGGATGACTCGAAAATCGAGAGCGGCTGGCGATAACCCGAGCGGAAATCGTCACTATACAGGCTGAATTGGCCATAAGAGTGCCGGGTCGGGGCACCACGGGCAGGTGAGGGCCCGGTCCTACAGATCGACCGCCAGACCGCCCTCGGGCCGCGCGCAGCAGATCAATATATTGCCCTCCTCCGGGGGTTCTACCGGATCGGGGTGATAACAGACCTGTCCCGCGATAAGCCCGGTCTCGCAGGTGTGGCAGACGCCGGTTCGGCACGACCACTGCACCGGCACGCCGCAGGCCTCGGCCAGGTCCAGCAGGTTGCCGAAGGCCGGGTCCCAATGGACGCTCAACCCCGAGCGCACGAAGGTGACGAGGGCCCCGGTCCCGGGCGGACCGGGGGGCTGGTGCGGTGCCTCTCGGGGCCTGTCCGCAATGCCCGGGGTCGTGGACGGACCCGACCCGAAGGCCTCGGTGTGGATGCGATCCGCGTCGATCCCAAGCTTGGCAAGACCGGCGCTCAGATCCGCCATGAAGCCTGTCGGGCCGCAGAGGTAGAAATCCCCGTCCCGGGGCAACGTCAGCGTCGCAAGCGCTGGCGTGTCCAGATGCCCGACGGCATCGAAATCGACGTGCAGTCGATCCTCGGCGTCGGGTGCGCTGTAGCGGACATGACTATGGCTGCGGGCAAGGCCGCGGAGCAGCCCGCGCGCCTCTTTCGCGAAGGGATGATCCCGGCCGCTCCGGGCACCGTAGAGCCACCAGACCTCACGCCCCGAGGCCTCTGCCGCCAAGGCGTGAAGCATGGCGAGCACCGGCGTGACCCCGATCCCGGCGCTCAGAAGAACTACCGGGGTCTCGCCCGGCCTCAACAGGAAACTTCCGCGCGCCGCGCTCGCCTGGACGATGTCGCCGGGCCGCACCTTGTCATCGACATAACGGCTTACCGCACCAAGGGCTTCCCGCTTGATGCTGACACGATAGGACGCGGCGCCCGGATTTCCCGACAGGGAATAGCTCCGCATCAAGGACGACGAGGCATCGGCGCCAAATCGCAGCACGAGGAATTGCCCGGGCAAAGCGGCCGCGATCGGTTGCCCATCCGCGGGTTCGAGCTGCAGCGACACGACATTCCGGCTCTCGCGCGTCTTTTCGGACACCCGAAAGGGCCGAAATCCGCGCCATGCCGCTGGCGGGCTGAGCGGGCCGGTCAGCCCCGCGTTTCCGGTTGAACCATCCTTGCTCTGCCCCTGCGCGAGCAGCGACTCGAAGGACCCGCGCCAGCCGGCGCTCAATGCCGGAATGCGCAGCGCGCGCTTTAGCCGGTCCTGGGGATGCCCCGGCAGATAGAGCAATGCGTCGATTTCGGCCACGCTCATCTGTTCCGGCCCGCGCGCAACGCGGACGATTTCGTCCCCGGCCTCGACCTCGCCTTCCTCCAGCACCCGACAATAGAAGCCGGGCCGGCCGTGCTGCACCAGCAGCGCCGCCATCCGGGGTTCGTTCATCCGGATCCCCAGCCGATAACAGGTGACGCGCGGCTGAGTCACCTCGAACAGGGCGCCGCCGATTCGATACCGATCGCCGATGCAGACCTCGGCGTCCGGGAGGCCATCGACGGTGAAATTCTCGCCGAACTGGCCAAAGCCGAAGTCATCCCGCCCGAGGTGGTCCTGCCAGAACCGATAGGACTCGGTTTGATAGACGAGCACCGCGCGGTGCTCGCCTCCGTGACCGTTCAGGTCTCCCTGTCCGTCACCGTCTATGTTCAGCCGACGCACCATACGGGGCCCGGTGACGGGCGATTTCCAGACGGCGGTGTGGACCGTCCTGTTCTGCCAGGTGATATCCCTTGGCATCCCGACGTTGACGGCAAGCAGGCGTGGCATGGCGCATCCCCCAATTCCGGAAACCGGCAGCGTGATCGACAAGAGAAGCTGCGAATCCTTCTGTCACCGACCAGCTGGCGGATCGCGCTGACACTGCGTCAGCCGACATGCGGCACCCCGACATAGGGGAATTCGCCAAGCAGGTCGTCGTGGTGGCCGACCCCGTCACCGGGCGATTTCCCGTTGGTGAGGATCGCCATGAAGATATCCGCGGCGTCGTCGGTGAGGGTCCGGCCATTGTCCGGGAAACGCGCCGGGCGGGCCGGGTCGTAATAGAGGATATCCGGCAGCAATTCTGCCGCGATCCGCGCCGCGTCCTGCGGAGCATATCCACCGGCATGTTCCAGCGCGTGTGCGAAAACCGCGATGAAGCGCGTGTCATCCGCCGGCTCGCCGGCGTGGTAGGCGTCCCGGTCCGGGCCCGGCAGAAACACGCCCTGCTGCGGCCGCGCGCCGCGCTCTGCCTGTACCCATTTCCCGTCCACCTCGGCCCGTATCCGCGCCCAGAGCCCGACCCGCCCCGTTCCCAGCGTGGCATTCGGCACTTCGAGAACGATGCTGCACACATTCTTGTCGGCAAAGAAATCCGAACCGGTGAACTGCAAGCCGTTGATCGCACCGAGCGTATCGAAAAAGAACGGCTCGCTGCGCCAGCCGGCGAAGAAGCGATAGCCGCCGGACTCCGCGATCAGCGCCTCAGGCCCGGCCGAGACCCGCGCGGCGGCAAAGAGGATCTCTGCGGTTTCTTCGCCCTTGATGCGGGACACCATCGCCGTCTGGCCGCCGCCTGCCGCGCGCGAGAAACGCACCCGGAACCCGAGATCGGCGATCGCGTCTCCGTTCGTGTCGATCATCAGCTCATAGAGCACCCCGGGCGCAAAGGGTTCCGGCGTCGTCGGCTCTGGCCGGATCACGGTCGAGGACGGATGGCAGTTCAGGATCAGGATCGACTTCGCCGCATCCCCCGGTTTGGGAAAGGCGTAGATGTCGGTCAGATCCAGCCGCGCGTCGCCCCAGGGAAAACCGAAATCGGGGCCGGAATAGTGATGAGACATTGACGAGCTCCTCATTTGAATCAAGGTCATCGCGCCCGCAGCGGCACGTCCGACAGGGACGCGCGGCCCGACACTTCGCCGATCGAAATCCTGCTTCGTTTCAAGGTGCCTGAAGCAGGGACCGACCGGGCACGAGCGTTATACGACGGTCGGCAGGTGTCAGCGATTGAACGTTCGTATATACGGGGCCGGGGGCGAGATGGGCCTTGCCCTGCGCCGCCCCGACCGGGCGAAACCCGCGCCCAGAGGGGGCGCTGGGTCAAGGAACCCATTCCAGACGCACACGGGGGCGTGCAGGTCTGCGCCGCGGGATTTCCCCGCCAAGGCGCAACTGCCCTAAGCCGGGCTTTCAGCTGCGCCACAGGATTGCCCGGCATGGCGGAACCATGCTCATTTTCCGCCGACCTGTGGCGGGGCCTCGGCCGGGGTTGAGGGTGATGCCGTTCCGGCACCTGCGGGCTCGGCATTGACGAAGCCATGCATCCGCTTCGCCCATTGAATCGCGATCATCATCCCTTTCATGCGCGGCAGCATGATCAGCGCCGTTCCGACGGCGAGAAGGGAGAGGAACAGCGCCAGCACCGGCGGCGAGAGCCCGAAAACCTCAAACCCGATCGGCAGGACGATCCCCACCAGATGAACCACCACGAGGATCGTCAGATAGGCCGGGCCATCGTCGGCACGCTGATGGTACAGGGCCTCGCCGCAATAGGGACAGTAGCGGTTGACCGCGAGGTAGCCATTGAAGATGGCGCCGACGCCGCACTTGGGGCAGCGCAGCCGCAAGCCGTTGCGAATGGCGGGGCCAAGCGGTCGATCGGGCGCTGTGGGGCCCGCCGGTGCGGTTTCCTGCGGCTCGGACATGCAAGACATCCTTCCTTGTCTGACCTCGGCCCTCAGGCCGCCCGCGAATGGTATCGACAATGGCGCGTTCCAGATTGGACGAACGTGCTGCCTGTGGCCCCGGTCCCGCCCGGCCGACGTCAGAATGTCCAGAATGCGCCGACGGTGTAGGTCTTGGCGGGCAGGTAGGAGGCCGAGGCATCGCTGTATTGCTGGTGGCGGTAGCCGGCGTAGAGCGTCACGTTGTATTTCTCGAGCACCTGGGTCGCCATCAGGCCCCAGCCGCGGGCATGGCCGCTGCTAGAGCCGAAACCGTTGGAGTGGAAATATTCCGCCGCGACCGCGGTTTTGCCCAAAGCGAACCATTTGTGGCCATAGCCGAGCTTGGCATAGTCCCACTGGCCGCCATGCTGCACATTGCCCCCGGCGAGGGTGAGGTTTGCGCCGCTTGGATGCGTGATGCTGACCGAGACCACCGAATTGCCCACCGTGGCGCCGCTGCGCGGTTTGGTCCAGGCATAGCCAAGCGCGCCATCCACCGTCATCCCGGCGATGATGCCCTTCCAGCGCAGCGCGGTGTCGTAGTAGCGATTGTGGTTCGAGGCATCGAGCACCTCCTTGCCGTAGGCCACCGCCAGCGAAAAGCCCTGATAGCTGGGCGTGTCATAGCGCAGCCGGAACCGGCGCGGTCCGTCGGTGTTGCGGAAGGCGCTGCCAAGCCTGATCGTGCTCAGCGTCCCATCGGACTTGCGCAGGAAATAGCCGCCAGAGAGATCGTCCCATCCGGCGTAACCGGCAATGGCAGTGCCGGAATCGTCGACGTTACCCGCGCCATCGGTCGCCATTGAGCCCTGTCCGGCCGAGATCGTGCCGAAGCTGTTGGCATAGGTCACTTCCAGCTTGCGGAGTTGCTTCTTGTCCCATTTGAACGTGCCCGGATTGCCGTTGGTCTGGTTGTAGGACTTGGTCAGGACGGCGCCGAGGGCGGTCTCGAGATGGAACTCGAGCCGGCCCGAGCCAAGCTGGCGGCCATAGGTCAGGCCGATGCGGCTTGTCGAGTTGGCGTTGTCACCGGCGCTGTTATAGTTATGCGTCCCGTCGTTGTAACTCTGAACTGCCGCGCCAAGCTGGCCATAGAAGGTCAGCGTCGCGCCGTCGGGCGCCGTGAACGTCACGGCGGCGGCCGGAAAGGCCGATAGGGCGAGCAGGGAGGCGATCATCGGGAAAGCGCCTGCGTGGCGAGATTTTGCTGTCATCCTGTCCTCCCGGTCTCAAAGACGTCGGGTGCAAGTCTGCTCCGGGTTTGGCGGGGTATCTTTCATGAATGGCGCATGAACTGTACCTTTCTGCACCTTTGATCGCCTCTTCCGCGGCTCGCTGGCGGCCCCCGGACGGGCAGGAGATGTGGATTTTCCGCGCAGCCGAGACAGGCAGGCCCCGGCGCGAACGCGACCCTTCGCCGGGATCGGCAGCTCTGGCGATACCATCGTTCAATCGATTGTTCGGGCCATCCATCGTAAGCAGGTCAACGGGCGCGCGCCCGGGTGCGGGCGCCCCGATCCGGGTCGAGGACGCGTCGGGTCGGTGCGGGGCTGGCGCTGCTGGCGGTTGTGCCGGCGCGAGACGGAACAAGGGGGCCTCAATGTCGAATGATTGTTCGGTTAACGGGTTCGGCCTCCCTTCAGTTGACGCGCGTCTTGATCCGGCCGGTCGCGCCTGTTGCCCGGGGCAACCGTCCCGAGAGTTGGGCAGGCAGGGCATCTGCCCGAGATATCCGAGCGTGAGGTAGGCCTGAATGGAACGAGCCAAGAGCCGAAAAAGAGTGGTGCCCCTCAAGTTCCCGCCGCGAGAGGGGGGGCGGCCCGGCGTCGCCGTGACATACCCGCGCGAAAGTCCCGAAACCGGCCCGATCGCGCGGTTCCCGGCCTCGCTCTTCGCGATCGGCCTGAGCATGACGTCCTTCGCCGGGCCCTGGCTGATGGCAGAGCAGCTCTGGGGCACGCCCGGGTTCGCGGTTGCGATCGTGGTCGCGACGGCGGGCTGTCTCTGGGCCGTCCTGATCGGCTTTTACATACTCAAGTTCTGGCTGGCGCCGCAGGCGGCGCGGGCCGAGCTGGCCGATCCGGTTCAAAGCTGCTTTCCCGGACTGGCGGGAACCGGGCTGATGCTGCTGGCGGTGGATCTGTTGCCCTATAGCGCGACGGCGGCCAGCATCCTGCTCTGGCTCGGCGGCATCTTCGCCGTCGGCTTCGGCCTCTGGCGGAGCCGGCTGATCTGGCTTGGGCCGCCCGCCTTTGCCGAAGCGACGCCAGCGCTCTACCTGCCTGTCGCGGCAGCCTCCTTCGTGCTCGGCGTCGCATTGGCGAGCTTCGGTCAGCCCGCCTGGGGCCAGCTTGCGCTAGGCGCCGGGCTGTTCTCGTGGCTCACGCTCGACTCGGTGATGTTCCACAGGCTCTACCTTGGTGAGCCTTTGCGCGAACAGGTGCGGCCGACGCTCGGGGTGCAGCTGGCCCCGCCGGCGGTGTGCTCGCTGTCCTATGTCGCTGTCTCCGGGACACGCGGTGACGTCTTCGCCTATGTCCTCATCGGCTATGCGATCCTGCAGGCCTTCATCCTGGCTGTCCTGCTGCCGCGGATGATCCGCCGGTTCACGGTCGGACTCTGGAGCCTCGGTTTCGGTGCGACCGCGCTGGCCACGACGATTGAGCGGCTCGCGGTGCGGGGCGATACCGGACCGATGGCCACGCTGGCGCTGCCGGCATTCATTGCGGCAAACCTGGTCATCTTTTGGCTCATCGGCGGAACATTGATTGCGGCCGCGTCGGGTCGTCTTTTGCCGCCGGCTGCGGCGAATTCAGGCCCGGATCGCAAGCCAGTCCGAGAGGTCAGGGTGGAAGCGCAGGGCGCCGACACCGCCGAGGCGAGCGGCTCTCTGCCCGGGCAATGACAGTACCCCGCAGATCCGCATGGCATTCCGGCACAGCCTGGCCGCCATCGGCCCGCCGCGGCGGGATCGGGCTGGCCGCTCGCGCCATCTTGAAAACGATTAGTCGATAAGTTAATCGAATGAGCATGAATCACATATCCCTCGGCGCCCAGGCGCTCGCCAACCCGAATCGGCTGCTCATCCTCGAATGGCTCAAGACCCCGGCAGAGCATTTTGGCGCCGATCAGCCCTATGACGAGGAAGAGGGCGTCTGCGGCCTCTACATCGCGCAAAAGCTGGGCATCTCGCCCGCCGCCACCTCGGCGCACCTCAAGGTCCTGACCGCGGCCGGGCTGATCCGTCCGCTGCGGATCGGCAAGTACACCTATTTCCGTCGGGTTGAACCGGCGATCACCGCGCTGGCGCAGCGCATTGCGGCCCTGTGACAGGCCAGCCGCCCGACCGAGAAGAGATCTAACCGAAATGGACTCACCCGCCCTGCTGCCTGACCTGGACACGCCTGACCGATCCGGCGGACCACGCCCCGCTCTCACCCGCAGCATCGGACTGGGGCAGGCGATCGCCCTTTACATCGGCGCCGTGGTCGGGGCCGGTGTCCTGGTGCTTCCCGGGGCGGCGGCATCGATCGCCGGGCCGGCATCGATTCTGTCCTGGGGGTTTGACGCGCTGCTCGGCGTTCCGCTTGCCCTGACCTTCGGTGCAATGGCCAGCCGTTACCCCGACGCGGGCGGTGTCGCGACCTTTGCCCGGCACGCCTTCGGCGCTGACCTTGCCGCGATGGTCGGCTGGTTCTACCTGATCGCCGCAGCGGTCGGCGAGATCATCGTGCCGCTCGCCGGGGCGCATTACGTCGCCGAATATGGCGGCCTGGATCGGGCCGAAACCTATCTGCTTGCCGCGGCGATCCTTGTCGTGACGATCAGTGCGAACCTGCGCGGGCTGAAGGTCGGCGGGCGGCTGGCGCTGGGTCTCAGCGCGGCAATCGCGCTGATGCTGCTGGTCGCGGCGGTTTCGGCAATCCCGCGTGCCACCGGCCATTGGGTACCCTTCGCGCCGCATGGCTGGATGGCGGTCGGTGCAGGCGCGGTGTTCGTGTTCTACGCCTTTTTCGGCTGGGAAGTGATCGCCCATCTGGCCGAAGAATTCCATGATCCCAAGCGTGACGTGCCGCGGGCGACCGCCTGGAGCGTGGGCGGGGTCACATTGCTCTATCTTGGCATTGCCGCGGCGGTCATCGGGACCGGCACCTATGGCGCGCCAGAGCTCGACAGGACCGCGGTTGCCCGGGTTCTTGCAGACGGGATCGGCCTTGGCGCCGGGCAGGTCGCGGGCGGCATGGCGCTGCTGATCGCGCTCGGCACCTCCAACGCCTATATCGCCGGCGCCTCGCGGCTCGCCTATGCGCTGGCGCGCGACAATGCGTTTCCGCAGACTTTCCGGGGACTTGATGCGCGCGGCGTGCCAAGGGCGGCAGTTCTTCTGGTGGGCGGCTTCGCGATTGTGGGCCTGCTTGTCAGCTTCCTGGGCGGGATCGAGCTTCAGCGGCTGCTGGCGGTTCCGAACGTCCTTGGCATCGCGACCTATGTGATCGGCATGGCCGCCGGTGTCCGGTTGCTCGACGGGATGCAGCGTGTCTTCGCCGCTCTCGGCACCCTGCTCTGTGCTGCGCTGCTTCCCTTTGCCGGCTGGGCGCTGGTCTGGCTGCTGGTCGTTGGCTCTGTCGCGGTCACCGTCGCGCGCCGACGCCGGGCGACAGCGATCTGAGGCGCCGGGTGTTCGGCGTCCTGTCGACCGGACTCGGCGCTTCCGCCCGTGATTCAGCTGGAGGTCGTTGCAAATTCGATGCGCAGGCCGCCCGGCATGGCGCAGATGAAATGCTGGGTCTTTGATCCCGGGCTCACCTGCTCCGGCGGGAATTCGATCGTCACGCCGGGATCCTGGCTGACACGCTCGAACACCTTCGCCAGTGCCGCCGGATCGGTGACGGCGAGCGCGAGATGGTGCAGCCCGATATTGGCGCGACGATCAAAGGCGATGGCGCTGGCAGGGTCCGCGACACGCCAAAGGGTAAGCCGTGTGCGACCGTCCGAGATGAAGACGGCCGGATAATCCGGCCTGCCACCGACCACATCCCAGCCGAGCAGGTCGCAGAAGAAGCGCTGCGCGCCCTCCAGATCGGGCACGGCGAGACCGACGTGATGCACGCCGCAGGTCAGTTTTTCTGTCATTCCTGGTTATCCTCTAGAGCCGCCAGTTCGGCGCGAAGGGCGGCATTTTCCTGCTGCAGGGCCTCGATCTCATCGCCGATCTCGGCACGGGTGAAGCGCCGCGTGATGTATTTCGGGCAGTTCCAGTCAAAGCCGATCACATCGATGACCGTCGCCGCGATCACCGCCTCGCCCGACGCGCCGAGCCGCTTCGACAGGGCCGGATCTTCGTCGACCAACAGGGCGCGCGCCTTTCCGATCAGTTTGAGCCGGCGCCGGGCGCGATAGTCGATGCAGATCATCGCCATCCGGCCATTGGTCAGGATGTTGCCCGCCGAAATATATTGCTGGTTGCCGCTATAGTCCGGAAACCCGAGCTGATTGCCGCCGAGATGCCGGATGAACCCCGCCGGACCGCCGCGATGCTGGACATAGGGCCAGCCATCCGGTGACACGGTCGCCAGGCAGACACTGTCGCGCGCCGCGATGAACGAAAGTTCACGTTCGGTCAGGGCATCCGGCATCTCGCCGGCGGCGGCTTCGCTGCGCGCATAGCCATCCCGCGAGCCGACGAGACCCTGAAGCGACCTGGCGGCGTCGCCGAGCAAGCGATGGAGCAATTGACCGGGCATCGTTTCGGTCTACATCATTCGGGTGGGGGTGATAATTAGACGATGGTGTAGATCACCGGCCCCCCGCGCATCGCGACAGCCGCGCCAGACTGGGCCCCTCACCCCGCCGATACCTATGTCTGACTGCTTTGCCGCCGGATCAAAGCTAGACTGCGGCTGCGCTGAATAATCCCTTCTGCTGGAGCAATGACAATGAAGATCCTGATGGTGTTCACCTCTCACGACCTGCTTGGCAACACGGGTCGCAAGACCGGATTCTGGCTCGAGGAAGGCGCTGCGCCCTATTACGTCTTTCGCGATGCCGGGGTTACGCTGACGCTCGCCTCGCCCAAGGGCGGTCAGCCGCCGGTCGATCCGAAGAGCGACCTGCCTGAAAATCAGACCCCTGCGATGACACGATTCAAGCAGGATAAGGCCGCGCAGGCCGTGTTCGCGTCGACCGCGAAGCTTGAGGACATGCGCTCAGAGGACTTTGACGCCATCTTCTATCCCGGCGGCCACGGGCCGATGTGGGACCTGGTCGACAATCCGCTCTCGATCGCGCTGATCGAGTCCTTCTACAACGCCGGCAAGCCGGTCGCTGCCGTCTGCCATGCGCCGGGTGTCCTGCACCGGGTGATGTACAAGGGAGAGCCGATCGTGAAAGGCAAGCGCGTCACCGGCTTTGCCAACAGCGAGGAAGAAGAGGTCGGCCTGACCCAGGTGGTTCCCTTCCTCGTCGAGGATGAGCTTCGCCGCCTCGGTGGGCGGTTCGAGAAGGTGGCGAACTGGCAAAGCTTCGCCATTACCGACGGCCGCCTCATTACCGGCCAGAACCCCGCGTCATCGACCGCGGGCGCCGAGGCGCTTGTCGCCTTGCTGACCAAGATGCAGGCTGCGGCACCTGAGCGCGCATCGACCTGAGCGCCTAAGCGCGGGCCGCGCAGATCCGGGGCCGAGACAGGCTGCGTCCTGTCTGGCCGCGCCCCGGGCCTAGTGTCGGCTGAGCGGGCTCGCGGTCAGCACTCGGCAGAGTTCGTCCAATGATTCCAATGACTTGTAGCGGATCGTCAGCTGGCCTTCCTGGGCGCTGGCGGAATGGTCGATGCGGACCTGCATGCCAAGATTGGCCGACAGATCCTGCTCCAAAGCCCGCGTATCGGCGTCCTTTTCCGGCGCGTGGGCCGGGGTCTTGGGCCGGGCCGGGGCCGGGCCGCGCACCAAAGCCTCGGTCTGGCGGACCGAAAGACCCTCGGCGATGACGCGGCGGGCGAGCGCTGCCGGGTTGTCGGTGGTGATCAGCGCGCGGGCGTGACCGGCGGACAGCGCGCCGGAGCGCAGATGCCCCAGCACCTCTTCCGGCAGGGTCAGCAGGCGCATCAGGTTGGCGATATGGCTGCGGCTTTTCGACAGGCCCTCGGCGAGCTTTTCCTGGGTATGGCCGAAACGGTCCATCAGCTGGCGATAGGCCATCGCCTCTTCCACCGGGTTCAGGTCGGCGCGCTGGATGTTCTCAATGATAGCGATTTCAAGGACTTCGGTATCGGTCATCTCGCGGACCAGGACCGGAAGCTCATGCAGTTGCGCCATCTGGGCGGCGCGCCAGCGACGCTCGCCCGCGACGATTTCATAGCTGCCGGGGCTGGCCTTGTCTTCGCGCACGATCAGCGGCTGGATCACGCCCTTGGCGCGGATCGAGTTTGCCAGCTCCTCCAGTGCCTCGGGGGCGAAATCGCGGCGCGGCTGGTTCGGGTTCGGGTGGATCTTTTCGACCGGCAGGTGCAGATCGGGGCGCCGCGGTTGCTGCGCGCCTTCGGTCGGCGCGGGCGCCACATCGGCCATCAGGGCGGAGAGGCCACGGCCAAGGCCCCGGCGTTCAGGCTTCTTTTCCATCTTTTCCTCCTCAGGCCGCCTTGCCGTGGCGCAGAATCATTTCGGTCGCGAGATCGCGGTAGGCCACCGAGCCGCGCGACAGGCTGTCATAGGCGAGCACCGGCAGCGCGTAGGACGGCGCTTCGGAGACGCGGACATTGCGCGGCACGATGGTCTTGAACACCAGATCGCCGAGGTTTTCGCGGGCGTCGGCCTCGACCTGTTGCGACAGGTTGTTGCGTCCGTCGTACATGGTCAGCAGCACGCCCTCGATCCGCAGGTCGGGATTGGCGGTGAGGCGGACCTCCCGGATCGTCAGCATCAGTTGCGACAGGCCCTCGAGGGCGAAGAATTCGCTTTGCAGCGGCACCAGCACCGAATGCGCGGCGATCATCGCGTTGACGGTGAGAAGCGAGAGCGAGGGCGGGCAGTCGATCAGCACGTAATCGAAGTTGAACGCGTCAATCGCGGGCTGCCGCAGGGCGTCGTGCAGCAGGAAGCTGCGCTTTTCATTGGCGACAAGCTCGATATCGGCCGAGGCAAGGTCGGTGGTGGCCGGGCAGATCCAGACACCCGCGACCGAGGTGGGGATTACCACATCCTGTAGCGGGGCATCGTCAATCAGCAAGTCATAGGTGGTCATGCCCCGGCTGGCGGTGGTGACGCCAAGGCCGGTAGAGGCATTGCCCTGCGGATCAAGGTCGACCAGCAGCACACGGAGGCCCTTTTCCGCCAGCGCGGCGGAGAGGTTGATCGCCGTCGTGGTCTTGCCGACACCGCCCTTCTGATTGGCAACGGCGATGATGCGGGGGGCGTTGGGCCGGGTTGGGTCAGACATGCGCGATTCCTCTGATGCTCAGGATGACCGCGTCCGGGTCGGTCTTGCTAGGGATATTTTCGGCGGTGAAGGTCCAGGCGAGGCGGGCCTCGGCGAGTTCCTGCGCGTGGGCGGCGCCTTTGGGGAAAAGCGCCATGCCGTCCGGCGTCAGGTGGCGGGCGGCGTGGGACAGGAGTTGCGGCAGCGGCCCAAGCGCGCGGGCCGACAGGACATCGGCGGCGAGCGGGGCGAGGGCTTCGATGCGGGCGGTTTCCACTATGGTGGGCAGGCCGAGGGCGCGGGCGGTGGTCGAAAGGAAGACCGATTTGCGCGCGTCCGATTCGACAAGGGTGATTTTCAGGGCCGGCGCGGCCTCTGCTGCGAGGATGGCGATGATCAGGCCGGGGAAGCCGCCGCCGGACCCGAGGTCTGCCCAATGCGTGGCGCCGGCGGGAAGCAGGCTGAAAAGCTGCGCGGAATCAAGGAAATGGCGGGTCCAGAGGTCCGGCAGGGTGGTGCGGGACACGAGGTTGATCGCCGGATTCCACTTTTCCAGCAGGGCCGCGTAGCGATCCAGCCGGTCCAGTGTTTCACGTGAAACATTCTGCGCCGCGGTGAACTGCGCGCGCCCCTCTGCCATGCTCATCCGGCGGCCCGCATCCGGTCGGCCTGGCGCAGCCGGGCGAGCAGCAGCGTCATCGCGGCAGGGGTCATCCCCTCCACCCGGCCCGCCTGGGCGAGCGAGCGGGGCTGGGCGCGGGTCAGCTTCAGCTTCAGCTCATTCGAGAGGCCTTGCAGGGCGGCGTAGTCGAAGCCTTCGGGGATGGCGTGGCCTTCGTCGCGGCGGATCGCGTCGATGTCGTTTTGCTGGCGGTCGATATAGGTGGCATAGAGCGCGTCACGGGCGACCTGCTCGGCGATCTCGGGCGCGGTGTCCGCCAGTTCGGGCGTGAAGGCGGCGAGGGCGGCAAAGCTGACATCCGGATGCGAGAGCAGCGCGAAGGCAGAGCGGCGGGTGCCGTCCTGATTGATATGGATGCCCTGCGCGGCGAGGTCGCGCGGAGTGAAGCTGAGCGCGTCAAGGCTGGCGCGGGCCCTTGTGATCGCCTCCATCTTGTCGCCAAAGGCGCGGGCGCGACGTTCCCCGACGCAGCCGAGGGCGAGGGCCATCGGGGTCAGGCGCTGGTCGGCGTTATCGGCGCGCAGCGAGAGGCGGAACTCGGCGCGGGAAGTGAACATGCGGTAGGGCTCGGTGACGCCGCGGGTGATGAGGTCGTCGATCATCACCCCGATATAGCTGCCCGAGCGAGAGAAGGTGGCGGGGTCGCGCCCCAACACCTTGAGGGCCGCATTCAGGCCAGCCACCATCCCTTGTGCCGCGGCCTCTTCATAGCCCGTGGTGCCGTTGATCTGACCGGCGAGGAAAAGGCCGGGCACGTCGCGCAGTTCCAGCGTGTCGCGGAGCGCGCGGGGGTCGACGTAATCATATTCGATGGCATAGCCGGGCTGGGTGATCTTCACCGCCTCAAGGCCATGGATGGAGCGGACATAGGCCTCCTGCACGTCCTCGGGCAGCGAGGTCGAGATCCCGTTCGGGTAGATCGTCGGGTCGTCCAGCCCCTCGGGCTCAAGGAAGACCTGATGCGAGGTCTTGTCGGCGAAGCGCACCACCTTGTCTTCGATCGAGGGGCAGTAGCGCGGGCCGACGCCTTCGATATGCCCGCCATACATGGCGGAGCGCGAGAGGTTGTCGCGGATGATCTGATGCGTCGCCTCATTGGTATGGGTTATGCCACAGGCGATCTGCCGCGCTTCGGGGGCGCGGTTGAGGAAGGAGAAGACGACCGGATCATCATCGCCGGGCTGCTGGTCGAGCACGTCCCAGTTGATGGTGCGGCCATCGAGGCGCGGCGGGGTCCCGGTTTTCAGGCGGCCGAGGGGGAGGCCGAAGCTGTCGATCCGCTCGGCCAGGGCGACCGAGGGCTTGTCGCCCATGCGACCGCCGGGGCGACGCTGGTCGCCAATGTGGATGATGCCACGCAGGAAGGTGCCGGTGGTCAGGACCACGGCGCCGGCGCGGATCTCGCTGCCGTCGGAGAGGCGGAGGCCCACGACGCGGGGGCCGTCCATCAGGAAATCGGCGGCTTCGCCCTCGACGATGGTGAGATTCGGGGTCGCGGTCAGTTCGGCGAGCATCGCCGTTCGGTAGATCTTGCGGTCTGCCTGGGCGCGGGGGCCTTGCACGGCGGGCCCTTTGCGGCGGTTGAGCAGGCGGAACTGGATCCCGGCGCGGTCGGCGATGCGGCCCATGACGCCGTCCATCGCGTCAACCTCGCGGACGAGGTGGCCCTTGCCGAGGCCGCCGATGGCCGGATTGCAGGACATGACGCCGATGGTATCGCGGCGCAGGGTGACAAGGGCGGTCTGCGCGCCAAGGCGTGCGGAAGCGTGGGCCGCATCTGCGCCCGCATGCCCGCCGCCAACGATGATGACGTCAAAATGTTTCACGTGAAACACTCCTGTTGCGCTACTTCCCGATGCAGAAGCTGGCGAAGATTTCGCCGAGAAGGTCCTCTACATCGACACGGCCAACGAGAGAATCAAGCGCCCGGATCGCGGTGCGCAGCTCTTCGGCGGCCAGCTCTGCCCTGTGTGGGCCGAGTTCTACCTCATCTCTCGCTGATTCCATAGCCCCGATGGCACGGATTACCGCGAGTCTGTGGCGTTCGCGTGTGATCGTTGCGGCGCCTGTGGCGCGGGAGGCGAGGGTGGTGGTGATCGCCTCGATCAGGGCAGTCAGCCCGGCGCCGGTCTTGCCGGAAACGGCGAGGCCTGTCCGCTCGGAAAGGTCGGATTTACCTTGCACAACAATGTCTTCCGGGCCGGGGGCCAGTTCGGAGGGCAATGCGCCATCGGCGGCGAGGAAGACCCGGAGGTCGGCGCGTTCAGCGCGCTGGATGGCGCGCGAGATGCCGATGGTTTCAACCGCGTCGTCGGAGGCGCGCAGGCCAGCGGTGTCGAGCACGGTGACGGGGAGGCCGGCGAGGTCCATGCGCACCTCGATCACGTCGCGGGTGGTGCCGGCGTGTTCCGAGGTGATGGCGGCCTCGCGACCGGCCAGCGCGTTCAGCAGGGTGGATTTTCCGGCGTTGGGCAGGCCGACGATGGCGACCTCGAAGCCGTCGCGGATGCGTTCGGCGACAGTGGCGCCGGCGACTTCACGGGTGAGGTCGGCGGTGGTGGTGGCGATCAGGGAAAGGACCTCGGGGGCGACATCGACCGGCACGTCTTCGTCGGCGAAGTCGATGGTGGCTTCCAGCAGGGCGGCGGCGCGGATCAGGTTGGCGCGCCAGATCTCGGCGCGCTCGCCCACGGCGCCGGAGAGGACGCGGAGGGCCTGCAGCCGCTGCGCCTCGGTTTCCGCGTCGATCAGGTCGGCGAGGCCTTCGACCTGGGCGAGGTCGAGGCGGCCGTTTTCGAGGGCGCGGCGGGTGAATTCGCCGGGCTCTGCCAGGCGCAGGCCGGGGAGGGCGGAGAGGGCGCGAAGCGTGGCGGAGATGGTGGCGGTAGAGCCGTGCAGGTGGAACTCGACCGTGGGCTCGCCGGTGAAGGATCGGCCCTCGGCGAAGGCGAGGGTGAGGGCCTGATCGAGGACCATGCCTGCGGGGTCACGCAGGGTGCGCAGCGCCGCACGGTTCGGACTGGGCAGCGATCCGGCGAGCGTTATGCCCGCCATGAACGCGCCGGGGCCGGAGAGGCGCAATACCGCCACCCCGGCCTTGCCGCGTGCGCTGGCCAAGGCGTAGATCGTGTCCATTTCCGGTAACCTATTGTTTTAGAACAACAAGTCAGGAATTCATCGAATCGAAGAAGTCCGCGTTGGATTTCGTCTGCTTCAGCTTGCCGATCAGGAATTCGATGGCATCGGTGGTGCCCATCGGGTTCAGGATGCGGCGCAGGACGTAGGTCTTTTGCAGGTCGCCCTTCTCGATCAGCAGGTCTTCCTTCCGGGTGCCGGACTTCAGGATGTCCATCGCCGGGAAGACGCGCTTGTCGGCCACCTTGCGGTCGAGCACGATCTCGGAGTTACCGGTGCCCTTGAATTCTTCGAAGATCACCTCGTCCATCCGGGAGCCGGTGTCGATCAGCGCGGTCGCGATGATGGTGAGCGAGCCGCCTTCCTCGATGTTCCGGGCGGCGCCGAAGAAGCGCTTCGGGCGTTGCAGGGCGTTGGCATCCACACCGCCGGTCAGCACCTTGCCCGAGGACGGGACGACGGTGTTGAAGGCGCGGCCGAGGCGGGTGATCGAATCGAGCAGGATCACCACGTCGCGTTTGTGTTCGACCAGACGCTTGGCCTTTTCGATGACCATTTCGGCGACGGCGACGTGACGGGTTGCGGGCTCGTCGAAGGTGGAGGAGACGACCTCACCCTTGACCGAACGCTGCATGTCGGTGACCTCTTCCGGACGCTCGTCGATCAAGAGGACGATCAGATAGCATTCCGGGTGGTTGGTCGCGATCGAATGGGCGATGTTCTGCAGCAGAACGGTCTTACCGGTCCGTGGCGGCGCGACGATCAACCCGCGCTGGCCTTTGCCGATCGGCGCGACAAGGTCGATGATCCGGGCCGAGCGGTCCTTCAGGGTGGGATCCTCGATCTCCATCTTGAAGCGCTCATCGGGGTAGAGCGGCGTCAGGTTGTCGAAATGGACCTTGTGGCGGGCACGTTCCGGATCGTCGAAGTTGATCAGCGTGACCTTGGTCATGCAGAAGTAGCGTTCGTTTTCGCGCGGGGCCTGGATGACGCCTTCGATGGTGTCACCGGTGCGCAGGCTGAACTGGCGCAGGATCTCGGGCGAGACATAGATGTCGTCGGGCCCGGAAAGGTAGTTGGCGGAGGGCGAGCGGAGGAAGCCGAAGCCGTCCTGCAACACTTCCAGCACGCCGTCGCCGGAAATTTCCCAGCCTTCCTCGGCACGCTCTTTCAGGATCGAGAACATCATCTCGCCCTTGCGCATCGAGGGGGCGTTCTCGATCTCGAGCTCTTCCGCCATCGCCAGCAATACGGCGGGGGTCAGTGCCTTGAGGTCGGCAAGGTTCAGGGTTTCTTGGGTCTCTGTCATTTTTTGGGGGATCACATATGGGCGACGCGCCGCAGGATGCGGCTGGGTCGGAAATGGCTGGGAAGCACATGGGCCGGACGGCCCTGTTGGGACAAGCATTTAGACGCCGGGGCGGGAAAAGTCAACGTGGGTCAGAATTTCACGATCACGGCGAAGACGATGAGGATCATCAGCACGGTCGGAACCTCGTTCATCAGGCGGTAGGTGCGGCCCGAGACGGTGTTGGTGCCGGCCTCGAAATCCTTGCGGCGGGCAGAGAGCCAGCCGTGAAAGCCGCTCATGCCCAGAACCGAGGCGGCCTTGACCCAGGGCCAGAGGGCGGACCAGTCGACCACGCCGGGGATCGAGACGAGGATCAGGCCGAAGACCCAGGTGGCGATCATCGCCGGGTTCATGATCGCGCGCAGCAGCAGCCTTTCCTGACGCTGGAACAGCAGGTCCATGTCCGAGCCCCGGACCACGCCTTTTTTCCCAAGCCCCTCTGTGTGGTAGACGTAGAGCCGGGGCAGATAGAAGAGACCGGCCATCCAGGTGATCACCGAGATCACATGCAGGGCCTTGATCACGAGATAGAGCGAGATGAACAGACTGGTCATTGCGGCAGGGTCCGGGGTCTGGGGCGTTCTGTCTTCTTCTTAAAGAAAGAAGAGTCTTAAGAGAATGATGATGTAGTAGGGCCTGTGGATTGTGGGGATTACACGGCTTTTCCCGAAACAATCCCGCTTTCGCACCTTGGGGATAAGCTGGGGAGAACCTCGCAGGCGAATGAAAATTCGGATAACTCCTTTAATGAAATCAAACAGTTACGGACGCGCCATAAAATTGCGTGCTGTGAATGGAATTTCTCCCGAAAATGAGGACGATCGGGTCATCCACAGCCTTCGGCAAAAGAGATGCACGGCGGGAAAAGCCGCCCCGGTTTCTTGACAAGGGCGGGCGAGATCGTGGATCGAAGGGCGCGGGGGCAGATGCCCCCATGCCATGCCCAGATCCTTCCCGCTGTTTTCCACAGGTTTTCCCAGATGACGCCGCTGATCCTCGCCTCCACCTCCAGCATCCGGGCGGCGCTGTTGCGCAACGCCGGGGTGGAGATCGAGGTGTTGGCGGCGCGGGTCGATGAAGAGGCGATCCGCGCGGCGCTCGAGGCCGAGGGGGCCACGCCCCGCGATCTGGCCGATGCGCTGGCCGAGATGAAGGCGCGCAAGGTGGCCGAGAAGCGCGCGGATGCGCTGGTGCTGGGCTGCGATCAGGTGCTGGAGCAGGGCGGCAAGGTCTTTGCCAAGCCCGAGAGCATTGATGCAGCGCGGGCACAATTGCAGGCCCTTCGCGGAAAAACCCACCGGCTGCTCTCGGCGGCCGTGCTATATGAGGCGGGCCAACCGGTCTGGCGCCATGTGGGAGAGGTGCGTCTGACGATGCGCGCCATCACGGACGCCTATCTGGAGGCCTATCTGGCCCGCAACTGGGAGAGCATCCGCCACGCCGTGGGGGCCTATAAGCTGGAGGAAGAGGGCGTGCGTTTGTTCACCCGGATCGAGGGGGATTATTTCAATGTGCTGGGTCTGCCCTTGATGGCTTTGCTGGACTATCTGGGTCAGCGGGGGATCATCGCGACATGAGTGAGGCGCCGCGCATACCGCTGGCCGGGGTGATCGGATCGCCGATCTCGCACAGCCGCTCGCCGCTTTTGCATGGCTACTGGCTGAAGCGCTATGGCATCGCCGGGTATTATGTCCCGATGGATATCGGCCAGGCCGATCTGCGGCGGGCGATCGAGGTTCTGCCCTCGATCGGGTTCGTTGGCGCCAATGTCACCATTCCGCACAAGGAACAGGTGCTGAAGGTCGCCGATATCGTCACCGACCGGGCGGCGCTGATCGGGGCGGCGAATACGCTGATCTTCCGGGCGGATGGGCGGATCCATGCGGATAACACCGATGGCGCCGGGTTTGTCGCCAACCTGCGGCAATATGCGCCGAACTGGAACCCGCAGGGCGGGCCTGCCGCCGTTCTGGGCGCGGGCGGCGCGGCGCGGGCCGTGGTCGCGGCGCTGATCGAGCTTGGCGTGCCCGAGATCCGGCTGGCGAACCGGACGCGGGTAAGGGCGGACAGCCTGCGCAGCGATTTCGGGGCCAAGGTCATGGTTTATGACTGGGTGCAGGCCGGGAACATGATGGAAGATTGCATGACGGTGGTGAATACCACCTCGCTCGGGATGGTCGGCAAGCCGGAGTTTCGGGTGCCGCTGGATGCGCTGTCGCCGCAGGCGGTGGTGAATGATCTGGTCTATACGCCGCTGCGCACCGCGTTTCTGGATCGCGCGCAAGAGATGGGCTGCACCACGGTCGATGGTCTGGGGATGCTGCTGCATCAGGCGGCGCCGGGGTTCGAGCGCTGGTTCGGCACAAGGCCCGAGGTGGATGAGGCGACGCGCGACGCGGTGCTCAAGGGATGAGCGGGCCGTTCCGGCTGGGGCTGACCGGCTCTATCGGGATGGGCAAGTCGACCACGGCGGCGATGTTCCTGGCCGAGGGCGTGCCGGTCTGGGATGCGGATGCGGTTGTGCATCGGCTTTATGCGCCGGGCGGCGCGGCGGTTGCGGCTGTGGCGGCGCTCTGCCCCGAGGCGGTGCGCGACGGCGGCGTGGATCGCGAGGCGTTGAAGCGCTGGATCGCGGCAGAGCCGGGCGCGCTGGCGCAGCTCGAAGCCGCGGTGCATCCGCTGGTTTCGGCGGATCGGGCGGGGTTTCTGGCGCGGCACGGCGATCAGGCGCTGGTGGTGCTGGATGTGCCCTTGTTGTACGAGACCGGATCGGCCGGGCAGATGGACGGGGTGCTGGTGGTCTCTGCGCCGGCGGAGGTGCAGCGCGCGCGGGTGCTGGCGCGGGGCGCAATGAGTGAGGCGCAATTCGTCACTATCCTTGCCCGACAGATGCCGGACGCGGAAAAGCGGGCGCGCGCGGACTGGGTGATCGTGACCGAGACGCTGGACGGCGCGCGGGCTGCCGTGCGAGGGGTGATCGCAGAGATCAGGGGGCGAAAAGCAGATGCGTGAGATCGTGCTGGATACCGAGACGACGGGGTTCGAGCCCAGCGAAGGGCACCGGATCGTCGAGATCGGGGCGGTGGAGCTGAACAACCACATGCCGACCGGGCGGACCTATCACCAGTACATCAATCCGGAACGGATGATGCCGAAGGAAGCCTTCGAGGTGCATGGCCTCGGCGATGATTTCCTGCGCGACAAGCCCTTGTTCAAGCATATCGGCGCGGCATTTCTGGAGTTTGTCGGGGATGCGCCGCTGGTGATCCATAACGCGGCCTTCGACATGAAATTCCTGAATGCAGAGCTGGGCTGGGCCGGGCTGGGGCAACTGGCACCGGGGCGGGCGCTCGATACCCTGGCGATTGCGCGGCAGAAATATCCGGGCTCGCCGGCCTCGCTGGATGCCCTGTGCCGGCGGTTCGGGATCGACAATTCGGCGCGGGAAAAGCATGGCGCGCTGCTCGACAGCGAAATCCTGGCCGAGGTCTATCTCGAGCTGATCGGCGGGCGGCAGCCGGGGTTCGGGCTGGAACAGGGAAATGCGGCCGGCAGTCTGGGGGCGGATGGCAAGGAATGGCGGGCGCGGCCGCGCCCGGTGCCGCTGCCGGCGCGCGGCACCGAGGCCGAGGCCCGCGCCCATGCCGCCTTTGTCGAGGGGCTGGGCGCGACGGCGGTCTGGTTGCGGCGCGGTTAAGCGGTTCCGGTGGTCTCGACCCGGCGCGCGAGTTCCTGACGGTAGAGCTGCATGAAATCGACGGCGTCGAGGTTCAGCTGCGGGAAGCCGCCATCGGTGGTGGTGTCCGAGACGATGCGGCGGATATAGGGGAACAGCAGGCGCGGGCATTCGATCAGCAGGAACGGGTGCATCTGATCATCCGGCACGTTCTCGATATGGAAGATCCCGCCGTAATCGAGCTCCATCAGGAACAGCATGTCGCCATTCGCCTTGTTCTTCGATTCGATGCGGAACTTGCAGACCACCTCGAACTGGAAATCGGCGGGGCGCTTGCGGGCGTCGAGGCTGACCTGGACCTGAATGTCCGGGGTCACTTCGCCGCCCTGAAGACCCTTTTGCGCGACGACATTCTCGAAGGACATGTCGCGGATGAATTGCGCGAGGATCTGCATCTTGATCTGCGGCGCGGCGGCCTCTGTCATGCCTTCTTCGGCCATTCTCAACTCCCCTGAAGCTATTTTGCGGGGTGTTTAGCAGGATGTTTGCCGGGCCTCAATGCTGCGCAGGGCGCCGCGGTCAATGCCGGGTCCAGCCCGAGGGCTTGTGGGTGGGCTGCTTCGTGGGTTCGGCCTCGGTGAAGTCGCCCTCGATCACATCGCCATCATAATAGCGCGGGCGATCCGGCGTCGGGCCGCCGTAGATATGGGTCTGCACCCTCGCGCCGCGTCCGATGCGGGCGATGATGGCGCGGCGGACCTGCGGGATCAGCAGCAGAAGGCCGATCGTGTCGGTCAGAAAGCCCGGGGCGATCAGCAGCGCGCCGGCGAACAGGATCGCGGCGCCCTCGGCCAGCGGCCGCGACGGGTCGCGCATCTGCTGCACGGCCTGACGCAGGTCGTTCATCGCGCGCGCGCCCTCGCGACGGATCAGCGCAGTGCCGAGCATTGCCGAGCCGACCACGATCGCCAGCGTCGGCCAAAGCGTGAGCCAGCCGCCGATCTTGATGAAAAGCGCGATCTCGATCAGCGGGACCACGACGAACAGGCTGAAGAGCCACATTCGGGGACTCCTTGTCATTGGGGGGCAGCATGGACTTGAAGCCCCTTCTGGCTTACATAGGTGAGAAGGGGGCGACTTACCAACCCCGCAAAAAAAACCGAGGCAAAGATGAGTTCCGCCGTGATCCAACTGCTTGTGCTCGCGGGAGTAGCGATATTCCTGATCCTGCGTCTGAAAAGCGTTCTGGGTACGCGCGATGGATTCGAGCGTCCCGCGGTGCCGGTTGCCGATGGCAAGGACCGGGTGGTGCCGCTGAACGGGCCGCAGCTGGTGCAGACCGGGCCGGACCCGGATATCATCGATCATGCGCCCGAAGGATCGCCCGCCGCGCTGGCGCTGGCGGCGATGAAGAAGGCGGAACCCTCGTTCAACGTGGGGGAATTCCTGCGCGGTGCGCGCGGCGCCTATGAGATGATCCTGATGGCGTTCCAGAACGGCGATCTGGATGGCGTGGTGCCGTTCCTGGCGCGCGACGTTCACGAGAGCTTTCAGGAAGGCATCGATGCGCGCGAGAAGCAGGGCATGAAGGTCTCGGCGACCTTTGTCGGCATCCGCGAGCTGGTGTTGCAGGAAGCGGCCTATGATTCAGCGAAGAAGATGGCGCATCTGACGATCCGTTTCGTCGGCGAGCTGACGCTGGTGGTGCGCAATCCTGCCGGTGAGGTTGTCGAGGGCAGCCCGACCGATGTGCGCCAACAGAAGGATATCTGGACCTTTGCGCGTCAGATGGGGTCCAAGGATCCGAACTGGCAACTGGTTTCCACCGGGGAATGAGGCGCGGCGGGCTGCTTTTTGCGGTTCTGCTCGGGCTGCTGGCGACGGCGCCCGGGCTGCGGGCGGAAACGCTGAAACCTCTGACATTTGCGGAACTGGATGGCTGGGCGGCGGATGATCATCACGCCGCCCTTGTCACATTCCGGTCGACCTGTGGCGAGATGGGCGGGGCGGACTGGGCTGCCGCCTGTGCCGCGGCGCAAGGTCTGACCGGGGCGGGCGAGGCCGAGGCGCGCGGGTTTTTCGAGGCGCATTTCCGCCCGGTCTGGATCGGGCCGCAGAAACAGACGCTGTTCACCGGCTATTACGAGCCGGAGCTGGTCGCATCGCCGGTGCGGACGCCGCGCTTTGCCTATCCGATCTATCGCAAGCCACCCGAGCTGGTGCCCGGGCGGCTTTGGTATGACCGCGCCGAGATCGTGACGCGGGGCCTGTTGCAGGGGCGCGGGCTGGAGCTGGCCTGGCTGGAAGATCCGGTCGATGTGTTCTTTCTGCAGATCCAGGGGTCCGGGCGGCTGAAGATGCCGGACGGGCATGTGATGCGGGTCGGCTTTGCCGCCAAGAACGGCCAGCCCTATCGCTCGATCGGGATGGAGCTGGTGCAGCGCGGCGAGATGACGCGGGCGCGGGCCTCGGCGCAGGGCATCCGCGCCTGGGTGCGGGAGAACCCGGAGGCCGGGCAGCAGTTGTTCCTGACCAACCCGTCCTTCGTCTTCTTCCGGCCGATTGCCGTGCCCGCCGAGAAGGGGCCGCTCGGGGCGATGCAATATCCGGTGACGCCGGGGCGGACGCTGGCGGTGGACCCGAAGGTGGTGCCGCTGGGCGCACCGGTCTGGATCGAGACCGGGGGGCACGCGCCGCTGCGGCGGTTGTTGGTGGCGCAGGATATCGGAACCGCGATCAAGGGGCCCTGGCGGGCGGATGTGTTCATGGGGGCGGGGGCCAAGGCGGGAAGCATTGCCGGGCGGATGCGCGACCGGGGGCGGATGGTGGTGTTGCTGCCGCTGCCCGCGGGCGCGGTGCCCGCCACGGTGACCGCCGGAGCAGAGGCCCCGCTGCGCGAAACCGCCGCGGAGCCGGCGCCGGAGCGCGAGAGATGAGCCGGCGGCGGCCGCGGGATCTGCACCCCGAGGAACAGGAGCTGTGGCAGCGCGTGGCGCGCACCGCCGCGCCGTTGCATCAGGGCCTCGCGCCGATGACAAAGGCGGTGGAGGCGGCGCCCGGGCCCGCAACCAGACAGCCGGTGGCAAAGCCGCATCTGCCGCTCGAGTCGTTCCGGATCGGGGCCAGGTCGATGCAGACCGCAAGGCTCGATCTGGCACCGACGGTGGGTGAGCGGCTGGCGGCGCAGCCTTTGGCGATGGATGGCAAGACCCATGGCCGCATGACGCGCGGCAAGCTGGCCCCCGAGGCGCGGATCGATCTGCATGGCATGACCCTGGCCGAGGCGCATCCCGAACTGACGCATTTCATCCTGTCCTGCCATGAGGCCGGGCGGCGTCTGGTGCTGGTGATCACCGGCAAGGGCCGGCTGGGCGCGGATGACGGGCCGATCCCGCAGCGGCCAGGGGTGCTGAAACGGCAGGTGCCGCAATGGCTTGGCATGCCGCCGCTGGGCGCGATGGTGTTGCAGGTGACCGAGGCGCATCTGCGCCACGGCGGGGCCGGGGCCTATTACGTCTATCTGCGCCGGGCGCGTTAGGGCGTTCGCACCTGATCGGGCGAGACGATGATTTCCACGGCATTGTTCAGTCGTTGCGCGACCCCGGGCAGCAGGCCCGAAAGGGTCGTCTCGCGCGTGGCCATCTCCAACGGAAGCTTGGTGACGCCGGCGAGGATTCTCAGCAGCGTCGGCGAGTTCCCGGCATTGAAATGCCCGCTGCCGACCGAAAAGGCCGAGACGTCGACCACCGTCACGTCGAGCGCTGCGACCTTGTCGAGATCGGCAAGATTGCCGAGCCGGGACGAGCGCCCGGTAAGGGTCGCCGAGAGCGACAGCGCCCGGTCATGGCCCGAGGTGAAGATCAGGAAGGGCTTTGGCAGCTTGCCGATCACCTTGGCCTGACGGCGGAACACCTGCGTGTCGATATCGGGCGAGAGCAGGATCACCCCGCCGATCCGCGACATCACCTGCCGGTTATGGTCGAGCGCCATCTGGCGCAGCACCTCCATCGTCAGCTCGCTGCCAAGCGAGTGGGCCACGAGGATGATGCGGCGCGCGCCGGCATGGGTCAGGCTGGTCAGCAGGTCCTCGAGCCCGTCGCGGGCAAAGAGGATCGAATCGCGGTCATAGGCATAGCGCAGAGCCCGGCCCGCCGAGGGCCAGGCATAGCTGACCGAGATCGCCGGGATCTTCAGGTCATGGCTGAGCTGGGCGAAGCGGTATTCACCCTCGGCGAAGGTGTTGTTGTAGCCGTGGATGAAGACCGTCACCTCGCCCTGCCGGCCAGGGCTGTCGTGCAGCGCCTTGGCGATGGCCTGTTCGAAGCCCAGCGTATCGGGATAGGCGACCTGTCGCACGGTCAGGAAATCGTGTTTCGGGTTCGGTTTGGTGCCGAGGCGGGGCCATTCGATCTGCCCCGGTTTGCGGTCCGGCGGGATCGAGATGTCGAGCCGTCCGTAGCGTATCTTGGAACTGCGCGCCGCGGAGAAGCCGCCGGTTTCCGGATCGGGGGCGCGGGTGGTGCCATAGTAGATCTGGCTGATGCTGCCGACCTGCGCCGCCTGCGGATCGAGCGTGATATCGCCGCGCGGGCCGCAGGCCACGAGGCTGAGGGCGAGAATGAGGCTGGCGAGAAGTCTGGTCACGGTCGGCTCGCTGCGCTGGGCGGTTCTTCCCGCATAGCGCAGCGCCGCGTTTTGATCCAGTAACGGCTTTCCCTGAGTTACAGAACGTAGCGCCCGAGGTCGGTCGAGCGCATCAGCTCGCCAAGGTTCTTTTCGACGAAGGCGGCATCCACGGTGATCGCCTCGCCGCCGCGATCCGGGGCGGTGTAGCTGAGGTCTTCGAAGACCCGTTCCATCACCGTGTAAAGGCGGCGGGCGCCGATGTTTTCCACCGCGCGGTTGACCTCGGCGGCAATGCCGGCAAGGGCGCGGATGCCGTCGTCGGTGAAGGTGACGGTGACCTCTTCCGTGGCCATCAGGGCGGTGTATTGCCGGGTCAGCGCGTTGTCGGTCTCGGTCAGGATGCGGACGAAGTCATCTTCGGTCAGGGCGCGCAGTTCGACCCGGATCGGCAGGCGGCCCTGAAGCTCGGGCAGAAGGTCCGAGGGTTTGGCGATGTGGAAGGCGCCCGAGGCGATGAACAGGATATGATCGGTTCGCACCGCGCCATATTTGGTCGACACCGTGGTGCCCTCGATCAGCGGCAGCAGGTCGCGCTGGACGCCTTCGCGGCTGACATCGGCGCCACGGGTTTCGGCGCGGGCGCAGACCTTGTCGATCTCGTCGATGAAGACGATGCCGTTTTGCTGCACGGCTTCCAGCGCGGCGCGGGTGACGGCCTCGTCATCCAGCAGTTTGTCGGCCTCTTCGCCGATCAGCAGGTCATAGCTGTCGGCCACCGTCATCTTGCGCCGCGTGGTGCGGTTGCCGAAGGCCTTTCCGAAGAGATCGCCGAGGTTCATCATCCCCATGCTGCCCTGCGGCTGGCCGGGGATCTCGAGGTTCTGCATCGGGTTCGAGGTATCGGCGACCTCGAGCTCGATCTCGGTCTGGTCAAGCTCGCCCTTCTTGAGGCGGGCGCGGAACATTTCCCGGGTCTGGTCGCGGGCGTCCTTGCCGGCGATGGCCTCGATCACGCGCTCTTCGGCGGCGGCTTCGGCGCGGGCGCGGACCTCGTCGCGCATCTGGGCGCGGGTGTCGGCGATGGCGGTATCGACCAGATCGCGGATGATCTGTTCGACGTCGCGGCCGACATAGCCGACCTCGGTGAACTTGGTGGCCTCGACCTTGATGAAGGGCGCGCGGGCGAGTTTGGCCAGGCGGCGCGAGATCTCGGTCTTGCCGACGCCGGTGGGGCCGATCATCAGGATGTTCTTCGGAAACACCTCGTCGCGCAGATCGGCGGCCAGATGGGCGCGACGCCAGCGCGAGCGGAGCGCCACGGCCACGGCGCGCTTGGCGTCCTTCTGGCCGATGATGAAACGGTCGAGTTCCGAGACGATCTCGCGGGGGGTCAGGTCGGTCATGGCATCCTCTTTGCTTGGGCGTGATGTATGGGGCGGAGAGGGAAATACCAAGGGGGTTGACGGAATGTAGCTACAATGTGTAGATACATGAAGCGGAATCCATCAGGGCTTTAACCCTTCATGAACCAAGACTGCGCATTCCTGTTCCACGGCGGAACGGAGGCAGGGCGTGTTCGAGTGGGACGAGACGAAGCGGCTGGCGACGGCGGGAAAGCACGGCATCGACTTTTTGGATGCGTTGAAGATTTTCAAGTCGCAGCATGTCGTTCTGACGGCGCGAAGCGACTATGAGTTGCGCTTCATTGCCGTCGGGCTTGTTAATGGGATGGAAGTTGCGGTGGTCCATACCCACCGGGGTGAGAACATCAGGATCATTACGGCACGGAGGGCGAGACGCCATGAAAAAGCAGCATATCACGCGCGTTACGCTTGAAGAGGCTGAGATCCTTAGCCGTACCCAGAGCCTGACCGACTGGGAGCGGCTTCGTAACGCGCCGGAACCCGAGTGGGACCCCGAGGAAGACTTCGAGATCGACTGGGACAGCGCGGTGCTGGTGACGCCGGGGCCGAAGAAGCTGCTGTCACTGCGGCTCGATGCCGATGTGGTCGAGTATTTCAAGGGCACCGGCAAGGGCTATCAGACCCGCATCAATGCGGTGTTGCGGGCCTACAAGGACGCACAGGCCAAGGCGCGTTAGGGTTTGGCGATGCGTTCCACGGTCAGGTTGCCGTTGGTATAGACGCAGATGTCGGCGGCGATCGCCATCGCCTTGCGCGCGATGTCTTCGGCGGGCAGGTCGGTGGCCATCAGCCCGCGTGCGGCGGCAAGCGCGAAGTTGCCACCAGAGCCGATCGCGGCCACGTCATGTTCGGGTTCCAGCACGTCGCCCGCGCCGGTGATGACGAACAGCGCATCGCCATCGGTGACGATCAGCATGGCTTCCAGATTGCGCAGGTATTTGTCCATCCGCCAGTCCTTCGCCAGATCGACGCAGGCGCGGGCGAGCTGGCCGGGGCTGGCCTCGAGCTTGATCTCAAGCCGTTCGAGCAGGGTGAACGCGTCGGCGGTGGAGCCGGCGAAGCCCGCGACCACGTCCTTGCCGCCCGGCGTCAGGCGGCGGACCTTGCGGGCCGAGCCCTTGATCACGGTCTGCCCGAGGCTGACCTGACCATCGCCCGCCATCACCACTTCGCCGCCGCGGCGGACGGCGAGGATGGTGGTGCCGTGCCAGCCGGGAAATCTGTCTTCTGCCATTGCGGCCTCCGTTCGGTTTCCCGTTATATGGCGGGCGCGGGCGGCGGGGACAAGGCTGCGGGCCGGTCGGCTACATCAGCGGGCGCGGCGTGGGGGCCTCGTTCGGGATCATGGCGAGGGCGGCGACGGCGTCGAAGTCGCTGATCGTCAACTCGCCGTCCGTCCAGCTCATCAGCTGGCGCTGGCGCAGGCGGGCGAGCGTCTTGTTGGTGTGAACCAGCGACAGGCCGAGCGCATCGGCGAGATCCTGTTGCCGGAACGGCAGCGGCACGGTCCCATTCCGCGCCAGACCGACGGATTTCAGCCGCTGATAGATCCGCATGGCCGCCCAGGCGACGCGCTGGGTGGCGTCGCGCTGGCCGAGGGTGACGATGGTTTCGCCGAGAAAATGTTCCTCGACCGCCGCGATCCAGGTCAGGTCATAGGCCCGGGCGGGCGAGGCGCGGAACAATTGCCAGACGTCGGAGCGGTTGAAGACGCAGAGCATCATCGGCGTCGCCGCCTCGACCGAGTGCTTCATCTCGCCCATGACGCCTGCCTGCAAGCCTGCGAAATCGCCGGGGAAAATGAAGTTGATCACCTGACGGCGACCGTTTTCCAGCGTCGTGTAACGGGTGCCCATGCCGCGCAGCACGGTGAACAGCTGCGGGCTGTTGGAGCCCTCCATGAGGATGGTCGAGCCGGCGTCGACCACCAGCTCTCCGGTCTTGAAGCTCTCCATGAAGGCGAGGTCTTCATCGCTGAAGGGCACGAAAAGCTCACGCTTGCGAAGCGGACAGGACGCACAGGCAACGGTGGGCATTCTGGGGGGAACTTTCTTTTCCGGAATATGTCGCAGTTAAATGCGGGTTTCCCCGAATCATCCCATCCTCGGCGCAAGAGGAGTGACATACAATGACTTATCAGGGTTCGCTTATGGACACCGAAAATGCGGCGCCGGTGACGACCCGAGCCTATCTTATCGTGCTCAAACATGTCGTCGTGGCGCAGGATATCGCGATGTCGATCGCAGAATATGACCCCGGAGCGCGGGTGATCGTGGTGGCTTCGATCCACGAGGCGCCAGCGGCGCTGGCGGATGTGCAGGAGATCACGCTGGCATTCGTCGGCGAGGGGCCGCGGAGCTATGCGGGGTCGGAACTGCATCAGGCGCTCGAGGCGCGCAACGGGCGTGTCGTGCTGATCGGCGAAGACGCCGAGCTTGAGGGCGAGGCCCAGGGCTGGGCCGTGCTCTATCGGCCATTTTCCTCTGACGCGATGCTCGAGGCGCTGCGCGAGGCCGGTTTTCCCCGGAACAACGACAGTGGCCGGACGTTGACCTGACGTGCGCCCGGGCTGCGGCCCGGGCCCCGAAACAGATCAACGAAGGGAAATTTCATGACCGAGATGATGAAAGTGAAGCCAGCCAAGGAAGCGGTGCATACCGGGGTGCGCGATGCCGGCGCGCTGGCACAGGCGCTGGCGGAAGTTCTGGCGGATACCTATCGGCTGGTGTTCAAGACCCATACCTACCACTGGAACGTGGAAGGGCCGATGTTCTACTCGATCCACCACCTGACCGAGGTGCAGTATCAGGACATGTTCGACGCCGCCGACGAGATGGCCGAACGGATCCGGGCGCTGGGCCAGCTGACGCCGATGTCGCTGACCGAGATCGGCAAGCTGTCGGTGGTGGCCGACCTGGAGAAGCTGCCGAGCGCGGCGCAGATGGTCGAGGATCTGGTGGCCGATCACGAAAAGGTCGCGGCGCGGATGCATCGGGTGATCGAGCTGGCTGACAAGCACAGCGACCCGGTGACGGCGGACATGATCACCGGACGCTCGGCGTTTCACGAGAAAGCCGCCTGGATGCTGCGCGCCACCGCGAAGTAAGTCGGCGCAACAACAGGCGTTCCGGGCGCGAAGGCCCCTGCCAGAAATGGCGGGGGTTTTGCCTTGCGCGGGTCCCGGTCTATCGGCGCGGTCGAATTGCGCCGCTGCTGTCGGGTAAAATGAAACAGCCCCGCGCCTGGATACGGCGCGGGGCTGGATTTCTATCCAGGGTCGGGTCGCAACCCTCGGTGGATATTTGCCTTACTTGATATTGCCGGCAACGGCCACGGCAAAGGCCTTGACCATCGCATCATAGTAGATCGAGCTGTCGGTCGTCACCAGCGTCATGTCGGTGCCAGCCGGGATATAGGTGCCGAGGTCTTTCACCGTGACGAGCACCTTGAACGCCTGATTGGCGGTGTCCGACGAGGCCGAGACGAGATTGACAACCCCGGTCAGCGCCGGCTTGGCCGTGCCAACCGCAGTCTGGTAGTCGGTGCCAAGGTCCAGCGCCTGCACGTTGACCATCAGCTTCAGCCCGTCCGGGTCCTTGGTGGCACGGTCGCCAAGCTCGGAGGCGATCGCGTTCTTCAGGTCATCCGGCAGGTTGGCGAAATGCTTGGCAGCTTCCTGGTTCTTGATCGAGGTCATGTCGACAGTGACGGCGACGTCCTTGACCATCGTCATGGCGGCATAGACCGGCGCCGTGGTGACGAGGAAAGCGGCCATCATCGAGGGAATGAGAAACTTGCGGAACATTGAATTCTCCATGTGTTGGATTGGCGCATTAGATTTTGCGCATGTGTCTACCAAATGCATGGAGCGGGTATTTGTTCCGGAACGGGGCGGTAATAATCGGGGCGGCGGCGGGTTTTGGACCTTTGTGGGAATTATGCCGGGACGGGCGGCAAAAGTTTCGAGGCATTCCGGAGACTTGTCACATATCGGGCCGGAAGGCGGTGTGGCAGGATGCCAGTGAGACCCCGGGCTATTGACTGTCGTCCTGCTTCGGTTGCGCCGGGGTTGCGGCCTCCAGCGCTTCGATCTGCAGCCGCTGCAATTCTGACAGGCGTTCCCATTGCGCCGACATCTGGCTGTCGATCTTCTCATGCAGCTGGCGGATCTCCAGCTCGGCCTTCAGGTTCACCTTGTAATCATTCTCGGCCCGGACCCGATCCTTCGACTCCTGCCGCTTCTGGCTCATCATGATCACCGGCGCCTGGATCGCCGCCAGCGTCGACAGCACCAGATTGAGCAGGATGAACGGATAGGGATCGAACGGACGGCGCGCCAGTTCGGCAGAGTTCAGCGCCATCCAGGCCACCAGCACGAAGCTGAACAGCAGGATGAAGGTCCAGGACCCGCCGAAGGTCGCGACATGATCCGCCATGCGCTCGCCGAAGGTCTCGGTTTCCTCGATCAGGTCTTCCGGGTTCTGCGCCATGATCGCATTGGTGTCGAGGCTGTGGATCACCGCGCGATCCAGATCGCTGAGCTCGCCACGCTCTTCCTCCAGCAGCTCTTCCAGGTGTTTGCGCCGATAGCGCGAGTTGTCCTCGAGACAGATGTACTGGCCCTCGCGCCAGCCGGGATGATCCTGCCGGATCAGGTCGGAGACGCCTTGCCGCACCGAATGATGCGAGCGCAGCTGCGACATCGGAAACTCCCGCCCGCAGATGGCGCAGCGATGCAGGCGCGGTTGCGCCGCATCGCCCTTCGGGTGCGGCGCGGTGGTATCGGAACCCGGCTTTGCGCGTTTCATCTCTGTCCTCCCGCATGGCCTGTTGGTGACTTTGCACCAGCGCGGCAAAAACGCCAGCGTGGCGAAATCAACTTGCGGAATGTACCGACCAGACGGTATAGTAATGGCGACTCAGCAAAGGACCCGCCCATGAGCCCTGCGAAGGATGCCCCGCCCGGTGCCCGCGCCCGCATTCTGCATGCCGCAGAGGTTATCGCAACCCGTGATGGCGCGCGCCACCTGACGCTTGATGCCGCGGCCCAGGAGGCGGGCCTCAGCAAGGGCGGCGTGCTGTATCACTTCCCGTCCAAGCAGGCGCTGCTCGAAGGCATGGTAAAGGGTGCCGGATGTGCGATGGGAGAGCATATCGGCAAGCTTCGAGAGAGCTACGCCGACGGCCCGAACCCGACGCTGCGCGCCCTGATCCACGCCGGTCAGGAGGTGATGACCACCAAGCTGGGGCTGCGCTCGGCGCTGGTCGCGGCGATTGCCGAAAACCCGGCGCTGACCGCGCCGATCCAGGACCGGTTCCGCCAGATCTGGGCCGAGATCTGCGCCGAATGCGATGACGAAACCGGGGCCTTCCTGATCTGGAGCGCGATCGAGGGCTTCAGCATGTTCCTGATGTTCGATATCGCCCCGGTCGATCAGGCGGCGCTCTCCGCCTGTTTCGAACGGCTCGACCAACTCGCCCGGGATCTGCCGGGGCGGACCCAGCCGGGAAAGACCCCAAGTCATGCCCAAACCTGATCCGCGCCGCGCCGCCCGGGCGTTGCCCGCACTCATGGCCGCAGCTTTGGCGGCGTCCGGCCTGCTCTGTGGCTCCGCAGCCAGGGCCCAGACCGCTGCCGAGGCCGCCAGCCTCGCGCCGTTGCCGCTGGTGGTGCAGATCGTCACCGCGACCCGCACCACCGACACCCGCAGAATGTCGCTGACCGGCGAGATCGAGGCGCGCGACACGCTTGCGGCCTCGTTCCCGACCTCGGGTCGCATCGCCGAGATGATGGTGCAGCGCGGCGACCATGTCGCGGCGAATGCGCCGCTGGCCCGCATCGATTCGGTGCAGCAGGAACAGGCGCTGATCTCGGCCAAGGCCGCGCTTGCCAATGCGCAGGCGACCTATACCAAGGCAAAGGACGATGCCGACCGGCAGGACGGGCTGCTTGAACAGGGTGCCACCACCCGTTCCGCACGCGACACTGCATCCGACACGCTGCGCGCCGCGCAGGCCAGCGTCGCCCAGACCGAGGCCGATCTCGACCGCGCGAAGAAGGCGCTTGCCGATACCGTTCTGCTGGCCCCGGCCGATGCCACCGTCACCGACCGCACCGCCGATGTGGGCCAGGTCGTCGGCGCCGCCCAGCCGGTGCTCGACCTTGCGCTCGGCGACCGGTACGACGCGATCTTCCATGTGCCGGAAGTGCTGCTGACCATCATTCCGGCCAAGGCGCCGGTGATTTCCCTGTCGCCGCTGGATCACCCCGACATCACCTTCAAGGGCATCCTGCGGGAGATCTCGCCGCTGGTCGATGCCACCACCGGCACCGTCAAGGTCACCCTCAGCGTGGTCGACAAGCCCGCCTCGGTCAGCTTCGGCGATGCCGTGGTGGGCAGCGTCGTGCGCAGCGAGACCTCGCAGATCAGCCTGCCCTGGTCGGCGATGTCGGCGACCGCCAAGGGCCCTGCCGTCTGGATCGTCGACCCGGCGACGCATCGGGTCGCGCTGCGTCAGGTCCATGTCCTGCGCTACGAGACCGGGCGGATCGTGCTCGCCGACGGTGTGCAAGAGGGCGAACTGGTCGTCGCGGCAGGGTCCAACCTGCTGTTTCCGGGACGTGTCGTCACCGCAGCGGAGGGGAAATGATGCGCCGCCTGATCCTTGCCGCAGCCCTGCCGCTGGCGCTGGTCGCCTGCAAGGCGGAAAAGCCTGCCGATCCGCCGCCACGGCCCGTGGTCTCGGAGGTGGTCAGCCCGAAATCCGGGTTGCAACAGGGCTATGTCGGCAGCATCGCGGCCCGGATCGAGACCGATCTCGGCTTTCCGCTGGCCGGCACCATGGCCGAGCGCCCGGTGCGGGAAGGCGATGTCGTGACCAAGGGCGAGACCCTGGCCCTGCTCGACCCGCAGGATCTGGATGCCGCAGTGCGGGCCGCCGAGGCCGGGGTGACGGTCGCCGGCGCGCAGCTCAATTCGGCGCTGGATGCGGCGACCCGCGCCTCCGAACTGGTGCAGCGCGGTGTCGACAGCCCGGCGGCCGCCGAAAGCGCGGCAAGCACGCTCGCCGCCGCCAAGGCCGGGCTCGAGCAGGCCCGCGCCAGCCTGACCAAGGCGCGCGACCTGCGCAGTTTCGCCACGCTCAGCGCGCCGCAGGACGGCGTGGTGACGCAGGTCTATGTCCAGCCCGGCGCCAGCCTGACGGCGGGCCAGTCGGTGTTGCGGCTTGCCGGCACGCATCAGCGCGAGGCGATCATCGACCTGACCGATCAGGATGTCGCGGGCCTCAGCCCCGGTGCGGTGTTCCACATCCGGCTTGAGGCGGCCCCCGAGATCGAGACGCGCGGCACCCTGCGCGTGATCGACCCGGTCTCGGATCGTGCCACCCGCACCCGGCGGCTGCACCTGACCCTTGCGGCGGATGCGGCGCCCTCGTTCCGGCTTGGCGCGCTGGTCACGGTCGAACCGGACGCGGAAACCGTGGCCCGCACCACCCTGCCGGTGACCGCGCTGATCGGCGGTCAGCCCGCGGTCTGGGTCGTCGACCGGTCCAGCAACACGGTGCATCGCACCACCATCAGCACCGGTGCGGTCACCGGCGAGCGTGTGCTCGTCCTTGCCGGGCTCAAACCCGGCGATGAAGTCGTCAGCAAGGGCGTCAATTCGATCAAGGACGGGCAGTCGGTCGGCCCGAGTGTGTCGCAATGAAGGGCTTCAACCTGTCTGACTGGGCGCTGGGCCACCGCAGCTTCGTCTGGTTCATCATGCTGCTCAGCCTGGTCGGCGGCATCATGTCCTACATGACCATCGGCCGCGAGGAAGACCCCAACTTCGCGATCAAGACGATGATCATCCAGGCCTCGCTGCCCGGCGCCTCGGTCCAGGATACCGTCAATCAGGTCACCGACCGGATCGAGAAGAAGCTTCAGGACCTGCCGGAGCTTGATTTCACCCGCTCGATCACCCGGCCCGGACGGGCGCTGGTCTATGTCAATCTGCTGCCCACCACCAAGCCCGGGCAATTGCCCCGGGTCTGGCAGCGGGTGCGCAACATGATGGCCGACATCCGGCCCGACTTTCCGACCGAGTTCCAGGGCTTCGCGTTCAACGATGATTTCGGCGATGTCTTCGGCAATATCTTCGCCTTCACCGCCGATGGCTTTTCCCCGCGCGAGTTGCGCGACCATCTGGAGATCGTGAAACGAGAGGTTCAGGCCCTGCCCGACGCCGGCAAGGTGCAGATCTTCGGCACCCGCGACGAGGCGATCTATCTGGAGTTTTCCACCAAGAAGCTCGCCGCGCTCGGGCTGAACGAACAGGCGGTGCAGACCACGCTGGCGGCGCAGAACGCGATCCTGCCCTCGGGCACCATCGACGCCGGGCCGGAAAAGGTTCTGGTCCGGGTCAGCGGCCAGTTCTCCGGCGCGCAAAGCCTTGCCGATGTGAACCTGCGGGTCGGCGACCGCTTCTTCCGGCTTGCCGATGTCGCCGAGATCAAGCGCACCTATCAGGACCCGCCCGACAACCTGTTCCGCTACAATGGCCAGGCCGGCGATGGGGCTGGCGGTGGGGATGCGCCCGGGCGCCAATATCGTCGACTTCGGCAAGGCGTTGCAGGGCGTGATCCAGCATGCCGAGGCCGAGCTTCCCATCGGCATCAGCGTGCATCAGGTCGCCGACCAGCCGCAGGTCGTCAAGGATGCGGTCGGCGGCTTCATCAAGGCGCTGGCCGAGGCGGTGGTCATCGTCCTTGCCGTCAGTTTCGTCAGCCTCGGACTGCGCGCGGGGCTTGTCGTCACGGTGACGATCCCGCTGGTGCTCGCCATCACCTTCGTCGTGATGCAATACCTTGGCTTCACCCTGCAGCGGATCTCGCTTGGCGCGCTGATCATCGCGCTGGGGCTGCTGGTCGATGACGCGATGATCACCATCGAGACCATGATCTCGCAGCTCGAAGCGGGCAAGGGGCTGAAAAAGGCGGCCTCTCATGCCTGGAGCTCGATCGCCTTCCCGATGCTCAGCGGCACGCTGGTCACGGTGGCGGGCTTCATCCCGATCGGGCTGAACAACTCGGCGGCGGGCGAGTTCACCTTCTCGCTCTTCGTTGTCATCGCGGTCTCGCTTCTGGTCAGCTGGATCGCGGCGGTGCTGTTCGCGCCGCTGCTTGGCGTCAGCTTCCTGCCCAAGAGCCTGCCGCATCATTCGTCCGAGCCGGGCTTTGCCCGACGCGGCTTTCACGCGCGTGCTGCGCTGCGGCGCATGCGCTTCCGCTGGATCACCATCGGGCTGACCGTCGCGGTCTTCGGCGTCTCGATCTTCGGGATGCGCTTCGTGCAGCAGCAGTTCTTCCCGTCCTCCGACCGCCCCGAGCTTCTGTCGACGTGACGCTGCCGCAGAATGCCGCGATCGGCGACACGAAGGCCGAGATGGACCGTTTCGAGACCGCTCTGAAGGACGACAGGAACGTGTTGTTCTGGACCTCCTATGTCGGTCAGGGCGCGCCGCGCTTCCTGCTGTCCTATGACGTGCAGACCCCCGCGGCCAATATGGGCCAGATCGTCATCCAGACCCCCTCGGTCGCGGCGCGCGACGCGCTGCGCGCGCCGCTCTGACGCTGGATCGCCAACAGCGAATTTCCCGGCGTCGACATCTTCATCAAGCTGCTCGAGATCGGCCCGCCGGTCGGGCGCCCGGTGCAATACCGGCTTTCCGGCCCCGATATCGCCGGGCTGCGCGACCATGCCCGCGACCTTGCCGCGGTGATGGCCTCCGACCCGCGCATGACCTCGATCGTGATGGACTGGAACGAACCGGCCCGCGTCGTGCGCATCGACATCCTGCAGGACAAGGCGCGCCAGCTCGGGCTCACCTCGAAGGACATCGCCTCGGCGCTGAACACGATCTATGACGGGACCAACGATCACCCAGCTGCGCGACGCGCACCTATCTGATCGACGTCTCGGCGCGCGGCAATGACGCCGAGCGCGAGCTCGATCGAGGCGCTGAGCAACCTGCAGCTCAGCGGCTCGAACGGCAAGATCATCCCGCTCAGCTCGGTCGCCGTGTTCCACTATGACACCGAGCAGCCGGTGATCTACCAGCGCAATCAGGTGCCCACGATCACCGTCAGCGGCGCGATCCGCAGCAAGGACCAGCCGGCGACGCTGGTCGCGGCCCTGGCGCCGCGCATCGCCGATTATACCGCGAAGCTGCCCGCCGGCTATTCCGTCGCCGTCGGCGGCGCGGTCGAGGAAAGCGGCAAGTCGCAGGCCCCGATCGCCGCCGTGGTGCCGCTGATGCTGCTCTGTCATGCTGACGCTGATCATGGTGCAGATGCAGGGCTTCCGGCTGATGTTCGTCGTGCTTTGCGCCGCGCCGCTGGGCCTGATCGGGGTGGTCGCGGCGCTGCTGCCGTCGGGTGCGCCGCTGGGCTTCGTCGCGATCCTCGGGGTGCTGGCGCTGGTCGGCATCCTGATCCGCAACTCGATCATTCTGGTGCATGAGATCGAGGTGCTGCGCGCCGAGGGGCTGACCCCCTGGGATGCGGTGTTCCAGGCCTCCGACAGCCGGGCCCGGCCGATCCTGCTGACCGCGGCGGCGGCCAGCCTTGCGCTGATCCCGATCAGCGCGGGAGATCTTCTGGGGTCCGATGGCCTATGCGATGATGGGCGGCATCATCGCCGGCACGATCATCACGCTGGTCTTCGTTCCGGCGCTCTATGTCACGGTGTTCCGGATCCGGCCGGAGCAGGGCACCTGAAGGCAAGCCTGCCGCCCGGCGGATCGGGCGTCAGGCGGGGTGTTGCAGGCGCGCCATCGCCGCGCGCACCATCGGGTCGATCCCGGCGCGGTCGCTGGCGACGATCTCGAACATCTGTCGGCGCATCCGCGGTTCCCAGAAATCCTTGATATGCGCGGCGACGCGGTCAACCCGGTCGGCCTCGGGCTGCGAGGCAAAGAATGTGGCGATCTGGTTCGCCATGTAGATCAGCTTGTCAGGCGACATCCTGTTTTCCCCCTGTCTCGATCCGGTCCGCATGGCTGAAGACGCTGAAGCCGCCATCGCGCACCAGCGCCACCACCGTCATCCCCGCCGCCTCGGCCAGCCGCAGCGCATGCGCCGTGGGGGCCGAAGCCGCGATCAGCACGCTGGCCCCGGCCAGCGCGGATTTCTGCACCATCTCGACCGAGACCCGGCTGGTCAGCACCACCGCGCCCGCGGCGCCGTCGATGCCGCCGCGCGCCATCGCGCCGATCAGCTTGTCCAGCGCATTGTGGCGCCCGACATCTTCGCGCGCCAGCACCACGCCCTGCCCCGGCAGATAGAACCCCGCCGCATGCACCGCCCGCGTCTGGTCATGCAATGGCTGCAGCGCCCGCAGGCCCTCGGCGGCGGTCAGCACATCCGCCACCGTCAGGCGCAGGTCGCCGGACACCGGCGCCACCGGGTGCAGCGCCTCTGCCAGACTGTCGATGCCGCAAAGGCCGCAGCCCACCGGCCCCGCCATCGCCCGCCGCCGCGCCTGATGCGCCCCGGCGCGGTCGTCGCTGAGCCAGATCTGCGCCTCGATCCCGACCTCCTGCGGCACGATCTCGAGCCGCTCGATCTGATCTGCGGCCTCGATCACATGTTCGCTGAGCGAGAAGCCAAGCGCGAAATCCTCCAGATCAGCCGGCGTCGCCATCATCACCGCATGGGTCGAGCCGTTGTAGACCATCGCCACCGGCATCTCTTCCGGCAGGGCGCGCGTGGCGTGGTGCGCCCCGCCGGGGCGCATCGTCACGCAGGGCACGCTTTCCGCCCGCGCCATGATCACTCGGCCGCGGGCAGGATGCGCCGCGCCATCTCGGCCTGCGCATCGTAATCCACCTGCCAGTCGGTCGGCCCGTTCGAGGGGCTGACCTGCACCGCCGTCACCTTGTATTCGGGGCAGTTGGTGGCCCAATCCGAATAATCGGTCGTAATCACATTGGCCTGCGTCGAAGGGTGGTGGAAGGTGGTGTAAACCACCCCGGGCGAGACCCGGTCGGTGATCCGCGCGCGCAGGCTGGTATCGCCCGCCCGTGACGCAAGCCGCACGAAATCGCCATCCTTCACGCCGCGCACCTCGGCGTCATGCGGGTGGATCTCCAGCAGATCCTCGGCATGCCAGACCACGTTCTCGGTGCGCCGTGTCTGCGCGCCGACGTTGTATTGCGACAGGATGCGCCCGGTGGTCAGCAACAGCGGAAAGCGCGGGCCGGTGCGTTCGTCGGTGGCGACATATTCGGTGCGGATGAACTTGCCCTTGCCGCGCATGAAGCCGTCGATATGCATCATCGGCGTGCCTTCCGGCGCGGCCTCGTTGCAGGGCCATTGCACCGAGCCGAGGGTCTCGAGCTTTTCATAGGTCACGCCCGCGAAAGACGGCGTGGTCGCCGCGATCTCGTCCATGATCTGGCTCGGATGGGTATAGGTCCAGCCGCCGCCCATCGCATTGGCGAGCAGCTGCGTCACCTCCCAATCCTCATAGCCGTTCTTCGGCGCCATCACCTGGCGCACCCGGTTGATCCGCCGCTCGGCATTGGTGAAGGTCCCGTCCTTCTCGAGGAAGGTCGAGCCGGGCAGGAAGACATGGGCGTAATTCGCGGTCTCGTTCAGGAACAGGTCGTGGACGATGACGCAGTCCATTGCCGCCAGCCCGGCGGCGACATGATGCGTGTCCGGGTCGGATTGCAGGATATCCTCGCCCTGGCAGTAAAGCCCCTTGAACGTGCCATCGACCGCCGCGTCCAGCATGTTGGGAATCCGCAGCCCCGGCTCGTGTCGAGATCTCGACGCCCCAGAGGCTTTCATAGATCGCCCGCACGTCGTCGTTCTTGACGTGGCGATAGCCCGGCAGTTCATGCGGGAAAGACCCCATGTCGCAGGAGCCCTGCACGTTGTTCTGGCCGCGCAGCGGGTTCACGCCGACGCCGGGCCGGCCGATATTGCCGGTCAGCATGGCAAGGTTGGCGATCGCGATCACGGTGGTCGAGCCCTGCGAATGTTCGGTCACGCCGAGCCCGTAATAGATCGCGCCATTGCCGCCCTTGGCGAAGAGCCGCGCCGCCGCGCGCAGATCGGCGGCGGGAACCCCGGTCAGCATCTCGGTCGCCTCGGGGCTGTGATGCGGCTCGCGAGATGAACTCGGCGTAGTCCATGAACTCGTCCCAGTCGCAGCGCTCGCGGATGAAGGCCTCATCCATCAGGCCTTCGGTGACGATGACATGCGCAGATCGCCGAGACCACGGCCACATTGGTGCCCGGGCGCAGCGGCAGGTGATGGGCGGCCTTGACATGCGCCGAGCGCACGAGGTCGATGCGGCGCGGGTCGATCACGATCAGCTTGGCGCCCTGCCGCAGCCGCTTCTTCAGCCGGCTGGCGAAGACCGGGTGGCCGTCGGTCGGGTTCGCGCCGATCACGATCACCACATCGGTATGCTCGACTGAATCGAAATCCTGGGTTCCGGCGCTGGTGCCGAAGGTCTGGCCCAGACCATAGCCGGTCGGCGAATGGCAGACCCGGGCGCAGGTGTCGGTGTTGTTGTTGCCGAACACCGCCCGCGTCAGCTTCTGCACCAGATAGGTTTCCTCATTGGTGCAGCGCGACGAGGTGATCACCCCGATCGAATCCTTGCCATGCTTGGCCTGCAGGCCGCGCAGCCGCGCGCTGGCAAAGCTCAGCGCCTCGTCCCAGCTGACTTCGCGCCACGGGTCCTCGATCCGCTCGCGGATCATCGGCTTCAGGATGCGGTCCTGATGCTGGGCATAGCCATAGGCAAAGCGGCCCTTGACGCAGGAATGGCCGCGGTTCGCCTTGCCGTTCTTGTAGGGCACCATCCGCACCAGCTCATCGCCGCGCATCTCGGCCTTGAAGCTGCAGCCGACGCCGCAATAGGCGCAGGTCGTCACCACCGAGCGTTCCGGCGTGCCGATCTCGATCACCGATTTCTCGGTCAGCGTCGCGGTCGGGCAGGCCTGCACGCAGGCCCCGCAGGAGACGCATTCCGAGGACAGGAAATCATCGCCCGACATGCCCGGCGAGACCCGGCTGTCAAATCCGCGCCCCTCGATGGTCAGCGCGAAGGTGCCCTGCACCTCTTCACAGGCGCGCACGCAGCGCGAGCAGACGATGCATTTCGACGGGTCGTAGCTGAAATAGGGGTTGCTGTCGTCCTTCGGCAGCCAGTTGCATATTGGCCAGCCCCGAGGTGTCCTTGGCCTGGAAATGGGTCTCGACCGCCTCATAGCGCACATCGCGCAGGCCGACGGCCCCGGCCATGTCCTGCAGCTCGCAATCGCCATTCGCGGCACAGGTCAGGCAATCGAGCGGGTGGTCCGAGATATAAAGCTCCATCACCCCGCGGCGCAGCTGCTTCAGCTTGCCGGTCTGGGTATGCACCACCATCCCCGCCGCCACCGGCGTGGTGCAGGAGGCGGGCGTGCCGTTGCGGCCCTCGATCTCGACCAGACACAGCCGGCAGGACCCGAAAGCCTCGACCGAATCCGTGGCGCAGAGCTTGGGAACCGAGATCCCGGCCTCTTTCGCCGCCCGCATCACGCTGGTTCCGGCCGGCACCGTCACCGCAAAGCCATCGACCGTCAGCGTCACCAGCTCTTTCGCGCGGCTGGCGGGCGTGCCGTAATCCGCATCGGGAAGGATGAAGTCTTTCATTCGGCAGCCTCCTTGTGGGTCGCGCGAAAATCTTCAGGGAAATGGGTCAGCGCGCTCATCACCGGATAGGGGGTGAAGCCGCCAAGGGCGCAGAGCGAGCCGAACTTCATCGTGTTGCACAGATCGGTCAGGATCGGGATCGCCGCGAGATCGCCGCGCGCGATCCGGTCCACCGTCTCCATGCCGCGCACCGCGCCGATCCGGCAGGGGGTGCATTTGCCGCAGCTCTCCACGGCGCAGAATTCCATCGCGAAGCGCGCCTGTTTCAGCATGTCGGCGGTGTCGTCGAAAATCGTCAGGCCGGCATGGCCGATCGATGCCGTCCTGGCCGGCGAATTCCTCATAGCCAAACGGCGTGTCGAACAGCGCGCGCGGGAAATAGGCACCCAGCGGCCCGCCGACCTGCACCGCCTTCACCGGGCGGCCAGAGTAGGTGCCGCCGCCGATCTCATCGACGATCTCGCCCAAGGTCAGCCCGAAGGCGGTCTCGAACAGCCCGCCCTGTTTGACGTTGCCGGCGATCTGCAGCGGGATCGTGCCGCGCGAGCGGCCGAGGCCGAAGTCCTTGTAGAAATCCGCACCCCGCTCGAAGATCACCGGCACGGTGGCCAGCGAGATGACGTTGTTCACCACCGTCGGCTTGCCGAGGAACCCCTGCAGCGCCGGCAGCGGCGGTTTCGCCCGCACCACGCCGCGCTTGCCTTCGAGCGAGTTCAGAAGCGAGGTCTCTTCGCCGCAGACATAGGCGCCGGCGCCGACCCGGACCTCCATCTCGAAGGCCTTGCCCGAGCCGAGAACCGAGGCGCCGATCAGCCCGCCTTCGCGCGCCACGGTGATCGCGGCCTCCATCACCTCGATCGCATCGGGGTATTCCGAGCGGATGTAGACATAGCCGCGCGTGGCACCCACGCCGATCCCGGCGATCACCATGCCCTCGATCAGGGTAAGCGGATCGCCTTCCATGATCATCCGGTCGGCGAAGGTCGCGCTGTCGCCCTCATCGGCGTTGCAGACGATGTATTTCTGATCCGCGCTTGGCCTCGGCCACGGTCTTCCACTTGATCCCGGTCGGAAAGCCCGCGCCGCCGCGGCCGCGCAGGCCGGAGGCGGTGGTTTCGGCCACGATCTCGGCCGCGGTCATGCCGAGCGCCCGGCGCAGGCCCTTCAGCCCGCCATGCGCCTCATAATCGGCGAGGCTCAGCGGGTCGATCACACCGCAGCGCGCGAAGGTCAGCCGGGTCTGGCGTTTCATCCAGTCGATCTCTTCGGTGATGCCGAGCGCCAGCTTGTGTGCGCCGAACCCGGCGTCGAACAGGCCCGCCACATCGCCCGGATTGACCGGACCGAAGGCCACGCGCCCGGCTTCGGTCTCGACCTCGACCAGCGGTTCGAGCCAGACCATGCCGCGCGATCCGTTGCGCACCAATGTCACCTCAAGGCCGCGCGCGGCGGCCTCGCGCAGCACGGCTGCGGCCACATCCTCGGCGCCCACCGCCTTTGCCGCCGCATCGCGAGAGACGTAGATCTTCATGCGCCACACTCCGCCAGGATCGCATCCAGCCTTGCGGCATCGAGCGCGCCGACCACCCGGCCATCCACCAGCGCCGCAGGGCCGCAGGCGCAAAGCCCGAGGCAGAACACCGGTTCCAGCGTCACCGCCCCGTCTGCCGTGGTGCCGTGGAACGCCACCCCCAGCCGCGCCTGCGCATGGGTCGGCAAGGGCGTCGGCGCCCATCGCCTGACAGGCTTCGGCGCGGCACAGTTTCACGACATGGCGCCCGGCGGGGGCATCGCGGAAATCGTGGTAGAAGCTGACCACGCCATGCACCTCGGCCCGGCTCAGGTTCAGCCGCTCGGCGATGCGCGGCACCGCCTCGCGCGGGATATGGCCAAAGGCCGCCTGCACCGCATGCAGGATCGGCAGCAACGGCCCCTCGCGCCCGGAATGTTCGGCGAGAATGTCATCGGTGCGGTCCAGAACCGCCCCTGCTGGTGAATGAGCTGACAACCTACCCTCCCGATGCGGCGCAACAGGCCTTTGTCGCGTGGACTGCAGCAGAATTCAATATGGCGATTCCGTCCGACGATAGTTTAAAACTATCAAGCCGCCGCGCTCAGGCCTCGGAAATGGCCTGCGCTTCCTGCAGAAGCGCCGCCAGAACCGGGGTGTGCGGCTCTCGATAGGGGGCGATCAGCCCGACCATATGCGCGACGTCCGGCTGCCGGATCGGCACCACGCGCAGCGCCTTGCCGGTGGCATGGAACTCGGCCAGTTTGGTCGGAAGGATCGTCGCCGAGCCGCCGGTCATGACATGCGCCACCAGCACGACGGTCGAGTTCGACTCGACCCTCGGGCCGGTCGTCACCCCCGCCCGGGCCAGCAACTGGTCGATGATCCGCCGGTTCTGCATGTCCGGGGTCAGCAGGCATAATTCGACCGCCTGCAACTCTTCCCAGCCGATATCGCTGCGCCCCGCCAGCGGGTGGTCCGGCAGGCAGACCAGGGTATAGCGCTCCTGATACAGCGGGATGGTCGTCACCCGTCCCAGGGGCTCATTGTCGAGATAGGACATCCCGGCCTCGATCTCGAGATTTTCCAGCATCGCGAGGATCTCCATCGAGGTCCGCGACAGGATGGTGAAGCGCACGTTGGGGTGAAGCCTGCCAAAGGCCATGGTCAGTTGCGAGGCGGTGATCAGCGCGGTCGGGATCACCGCCAGCCGCAGCCGCCCCGACAGGCCCTGCCGCGCGGCGCGCATCTCTTCGCGCATGGTGCGGGTGTCGCCGACGATCTGGCGCGCCCAGTCCAGCACGCGCTGACCCTCTGGCGTCAGCCCGCCAAAGCGCGACCCGCGCCAGACCAGCATCACGCCGAGTTGTTCTTCCAGCTGCCGGATCGCCACCGAAAGCGAAGGCTGGGTGACACCGCAGGCCTCGGCGGCCTTGCCAAAATGCTGCTCGCGCGCCAGCGCCATGAACATTTCCAGCTTGTCGATCATCCGCGGTCCTCCCTGCGCCAGACGATAGCGCCAGCGCGGCCGCGGTACGAGGGAAATATTCATCCCGGCACCGTCGCTGCTGCGCACCTGGTCGCGCGATGGCCATTGCCGATGCCGCGCCGACAGGTAAGACTGCGGCGGCGGCAACAAGGGGCGAGCATGCGCAAGGGTCTGTTCTGCCTCGTCTTCGGCTATGTTCTCAGCCAGTTCTACCGCGCCTTCCTGCCGGTGATGTCGCCCTATCTCGCGGCCCAGATCGGCACCCGGTCCGAGGATCTGGCGCGCGCCTCGGGCCTCTGGTTCGTGGCCTTCGCGCTCAGCCAGCTGCCGATCGGCTGGGCGCTTGACCGGCTCGGGCCGCGCCTGACGGCGTCGCTGCCGCTCGGGGTGCTGGGTGGTGGCGGGGCGCTGGTCTTTGCGGCGGCACAGGGGCCGGGGGCGATCACGCTGGCGATGGTGCTGATCGGCGCCGGCTGCGCGCCGGTGCTGGTCGCGGCCTATTACATCTATGCGCGCGAGTTCCCGCCAGCGATGTTCGGCACGCTGGCCGGCGCCACGCTGGGCTTTGGCAGCTTCGGCAATATCGCGGGCACCCTGCCGCTGGCCTGGTCGGTGGCGGCCTTCGGCTGGCGCGCCAGCGTGGTCGGCGTCGCGCTGATCACGCTTGGCACGGCGGTCGCCCTCTACCACTTCGTCCACGACCCGGCGCGGCTGCCGCATGACACGCCCAAGGGACGGATGCGCGACATCCTCGGCAGCCGCAGCTTCTGGCTGATCGCGCCGATGATGATCGCGGGCTATGCCCCCGCCGCCGATATCCGCAGCCTCTGGATCGGGCCGCATCTGCACGATGTCTATGGCCTGTCGGCCACCGGCATCGGCCGGGTCAGCCTGCTGATGGGGCTGGCGATGATCGCGGGGTCCTTCGCCTATGGCCCGCTCGACCGGCTGATCGGCAGCCGCAAATGGGGGGTGTTCGGCGGCAATCTGCTGGCGCTCCTCTGCCTTGTCGCGCTGGCCCTGACCCCGGCCTCGGGCCTCTGGCCGAGCGCCATGCTGTTCGCCGCGCTCGGCTTCTGTGGCGCCAGCTATCCGGCGGTCATGTCGCATGGCCGCAGCTTCTTCGCGCCGCATCTGATGGGGCGCGGCGTGACGCTGCTGACGCTGGTGGGGATCGGCGGCACCGGGCTGATGCAGGTCGTCACCGGGCAGATCCATGCCGCCGTCGCGGCCGCCCCGCCCGAGGCGCCCTATGCGGCGATCTACGCCTTTTTCGCCTGCTTTCTGGCGCTCGCGCTTGCGATCTACTGCTTCAGCCCGGATCACGAGGGCTGAGCGCGCCTCAGCGCCGGTGCCGCACCTCGCCCTCCCAGAGCCGCTGATAGACCGCGTTGATCCCGGCCACCTCGTGATCGAGCGAATAGGGCCCGCGCGCCTGCGCCAGCGCGCCCGCGCTCATCCGGGCCCAGAGCGCGGGGTCGGACAGCACCGTCGTCACCGCTTCTGCCGCCGCCGCAGTATCTTCCTGCGGCACCACCCGGCCGGCCAGATCCTCGCCCAGAAACGCCCGGAAATGGCCCGCGTCAGAGGCCACCACCGGCACCCCGCTGGCCATCGCCTCGAGCGGGGTCATGCCGTAGCCCTCATAGCGCGGCAGCGCGACCAGCAGGCTGAGGCCGCGCATCACCCCCGGCATGGCCTCTGCCCCGATCTCGCCGACGAAGCGGATCCGGTCGGTCAGCCCGGCCTGCGCCACCCGCGCGCGCAGGCCCGCCTCAAAGCCGCGATGCTTGGCGGTGGCCTTGCCGATCACCAGCGCCACCACATCGGGCAGGTCCGGCAGCGCCGCGATCATTGCCGCGACAAACAGGTCAGTGCCCTTCTCGGGGCGGATCCGCCCGACACAGGCCAGCCCGCGTGCCCCGCCATGGCCCAGCGCCGCCCAGGCCGCCGCGCGATCCGGGCCCGGGGTGAAGCGCGCGCAATCGACGCCGTGATGCACCACATCCCAGACATTGCCGACCTCGGCCGCCGCCGCCTCGGTGGTGGCCACGATCGCATCCATCTTCGAGATCAGGAAGCGCGGCCAGGCCGAATGCTGGCGCTGCGCCGCCGAGGTGAAGACGATCCGCACCGGACGGCGCAACAGGTCGCGCGCGATCAGCGCCCATTGCATCTCGCTGTTGCGCCGGACATGCCAGATCGCGAAGCGCCGCCCCGCGGGCAGCTCGCGGGTCTGGGAAAGCGCCGCCAGCCGCCCGAGCGGCGCCGGGCATCCAGGCAGTGGCACCCCCACCATCGCCAGCGCCATCTGGCCCGCCTGGCGCCGCGCCACCGCTGCCGCCGTGGCCGAGACCCCGGTGAAATTCCGGTTGAAATTGGTGACGTAAACCTCGGCCGCCATCGGCACCTCCCGCGCTTCTCCCCGGCAGAGCGCAGCGCAGCCGCCCTGTCAAGCGCGCGCAAGGCTGGCACGGGGCGCCATCCTGTGCGACATGGAACCACCCCCCGCCCGGAGATGCCCGTGCCCGACCGCCTTTCGCCCCTGCGCTTTCTGATCGCCCGCACCCTGCGGCGCGACGCGCCGCTGGCCGCGCTGTCGGTGCCCCAATCCGAACTGCTGGCAGCGCTGAAGGGCAAGACCGTGGCGCTGGTCGGCAATGCCCGCGCGCTGGCGCAAACCGCGGCGGGCGCGCAGATCGATGCCGCCGATATCGTGATCCGGATCAATCGCGCGCCGATGCCTTCGCCGGCCTCGCATGGCGCGCGAACCGACTGGCTTGCGCTGGCGACGACGCTGTCTGCCGCCGATCTTGCGCGGCTTGCACCGCAGCGCATCCTCTGGATGTCGCCGAAACGCAAACGCCTGCCCTATCGCCTTGCGCAAACGCCGGGTTTCTACCTGCACCCGCTTGCCGATTACCACGCGCTCGCCGCCCGTCTGGGGGCGCCGCCGACCAGCGGCGCCATGCTGATCGACCTGCTCGCCCGGTCGCAGGCGAGGGCGATCACCCTCTACGGCTTCGACTTCTTTGCCTCGCTCTCGCTCTCCGGCCACCGCAGCGCGGCGCAGGTGCCGCATGATTTCGCGGCCGAGCGCGGTTTTGCCGAGGCGCTGCTTGCCGCCGACCCGCGGGTCACGCTGCACGCCCCCGCGGCCCCCACCGATCCCTAGGGCCGGGTTCGCCCCGCCGCCGGTTGCGGCACATCCACCCTAGCGCCCGCGCCCGAGATGGGCTAAGGCCCGCGGTCGAACCGATCACAGAGAAGGAAACCGCGATGGGCTACAGGATCGTCGTCGTCGGCGCTACGGGCAACGTGGGCCGCGAAATGCTCAACATCCTCGCCGAGCGCGAGTTTCCGGTCGAAGAAATCGTGGCCCTCGCCTCGCGCCGGTCGCAGGGAACCGAAGTCAGCTTCGGCGACCGCACGCTGAAGACCAGGGACCTCGAGACCTTCGATTTCACCGGCTGGGACATCGCGCTCTTTGCCATCGGGTCGGAGGCGACCAAGATCTACGCGCCGCGCGCCGCCAAGGCAGGCTGCGTGGTGATCGACAACTCGTCGCTCTACCGCTACGACCCGCAGATCCCGCTGGTGGTCCCCGAGGTCAACCCCGAGGCGGTCGAGCAATATACCAACAAGATGATCATCGCCAACCCGAACTGCTCGACCGCGCAGATGGTCGTGGCGCTGAAGCCGCTGCATGACCGGGCCCGCATCAAGCGCGTGGTGGTCTCGACCTATCAGTCCGTCTCGGGCGCCGGGAAAGAGGGGATGGACGAGCTCTGGGATCAGACCAAGTCGATCTACAACCCGACCGACAGCAAGCCGCCGACGAAATTCACCAAGCAGATCGCCTTCAACGTCATTCCGCATATCGACGTCTTCCTTGAAGACGGCCAGACGAAAGAGGAATGGAAGATGGTCGCCGAGACCAAGAAGATCCTCGACAAGAAGATCAAGGTCACCGCGACCTGTGTCCGGGTGCCGGTCTTCGTCGGCCATTCCGAGGCGATCAACATCGAGTTCGAGGATCACCTCGATGAGGCGGAAGCCCGCGATATCCTGCGCGAGGCGCCCGGCATCCTCGTCGTCGACAAGCGCGAGGATGGTGGCTACATCACGCCGATCGAATGTGTCGGCGAATATGCGACCTTCATCAGCCGGATCCGTCAGGACCCGACGATCGACAACGGCATCAACCTCTGGTGCGTCTCGGACAACCTGCGCAAGGGCGCGGCGCTGAACGCGGTGCAGATCGCTGAAACCCTCGGCAACCGCTGCCTCAAGAAGGGCTGAAACCGGCAGGGGCGCAGGACCGCGCCTCGCCCCGCCATGCATCGCGCCGGAGAAGCAGGTCAGGCGCGGCCCGGTCGCTTGGCCCGGAACAAGGGCGAAGCCCGCCGGGCCGCGCCCTCCCTTCCGCACGGAAGGGCGCCTCGCCCCGGTCGCGCAAGGAACCGGACCCGGCCCCTCTCTGCACAGCATGCGCGGCCCGGCGATGATTTCGGACCTGAGCGTTTCACCGGGAGCGGCCTGCGTGAGATAACGTTCGAGCGCTTGCCAGATCGGGAACCACCCCCCTACACCAGTCTGCGCACCACCGGCGCCAGCGCCTGTGCCACCTCTTCATGCACCGCGGGGCCGGGCATCCCGATCGCCGCCGCCTCTTCCATCGCCGAGACGACCATGCCCTCGGTCCCGCTCTCCCTGGCCTGCGGCGAGCTGACGATCTCGACGTATTCGGTGGCGAAGGGCCGGACCTCGTCGATCATCCCGCGATCCACCATCAGCGGGTCGAGCCCGAGGCCGGGGTCGGCCCCGGCTGCCTCGGGCGCGTGGTCGGCCATCCAGAGCAGCACGGTCTTGCCCTCCAACCGGCTCAGCAACTGCAGCATCCGGGCGACCCAGGCCGCCTTCAACTCGTCGACCAGCACGCCATACTTGTCGGGCGCGATATCCTGCAGCCGCGACAACATGTGCCGGGTAAAGTGAAACTCGGTGAAATCCACCTCGCGGAAGATCGTCTTCATCAGCGACGAGGCGCGCAGGAACCGGTCGTTGCGGCGCGGATGCACCGTATAATAGCGGTTCGTCATGTTCGGCGCGCCCAGCACCTGCAGCACCGTCACCCGCGCCTTGCGGCAGGCCCCGATCACCTCGATGTCGTTCAGGAAGACATCGACCCCGGCATTCACGCAGCCGAAATTCACCATCCGGATCCCGGTCGCGGATTCGATCAGATCGGGGAAGGGCCGCTCGATGAAGCGGCCATAGGTCTCGGTCCCGCCCAGCACCGCGCAAAACTCTCCGTCAAGCCGGCGGCGCGGTCCGCGAAACAGCAGCTTCGACGCGCCGTATCGGCACGGCTCATAATCCAGCGTCCCGTCGGCAAAGGTAATATAGCTCATTTTCCCACCATTTTCTTCGACTCACCCGGTGGCAAGCTTGCAGGTGCGAGGTTGCCAAACCTCTAAACCGACAATTTGCGGAAAACTTTCGCGGCCCACCGCCCTTGCGCCCTCGGCGCACCGCCGCATATGGTTTGGCCAGACCACAAGAGGGCGGAAGACAGATGGAGATCACCACCGTTGGCATCGTCGGCGCCGGGCAGATGGGCAACGGCATTGCCCATGTCTTTGCCCTTGCCGGCTACGAGGTGCTGCTGACCGACATCAGCCAGACCAGCCTCGACAATGCCGTTGCCCTGATCGACCGCAATCTGGAACGTCAGGTCAGCCGCGAAAAGATCACCGCCGCGGTCAAAGCCGCCGCGATGGCGCGGATCCACACCACCTCGAAACTCGCCGACATCGGCCCGAGCGACATGATCATCGAGGCCGCGACCGAGCGCGAGACGGTGAAACAGGCGATCTTCGAGGATCTGCTGCCGCATCTGAAGCCGCATACGATCCTGACCTCGAACACCTCCTCGATCTCGATCACCCGGCTCGCCAGTCGCACCGACCGGCCGGAAAAGTTCATGGGCTTCCACTTCATGAACCCGGTGCCGGTGATGCAGCTGGTCGAGCTGATCCGTGGCATCGCGACCGATGCCGAGACCTATGACACATTGCATGCGGTGGTCGAGCGGCTGGGCAAGATCTCGGCCACTGCCGAGGATTTTCCCGGTTTCATCGTCAACCGCATCCTGATGCCGATGATCAACGAGGCGGTCTATACGCTTTACGAAGGCGTCGGCTCGGTGAAGTCGATCGACGAGTCGCTGAAGCTCGGCGCGAACCACCCGATGGGGCCGCTGGAGCTGGCCGATTTCATCGGTCTGGACACCTGCCTTGCGATCATGAACGTGCTGCATGACGGGCTGGCCGATACCAAATACCGGCCCTGCCCGCTTCTGACGAAATATGTCGAGGCCGGCTGGCTTGGCCGCAAGACCCAGCGCGGGTTTTACGATTATCGCGGCGCAACCCCGGTTCCGACGCGCTGAGACCCTCCGATCCCGTCGCCGGAGTCGGCGCCGCTTGGCCTGACGCCGGCTCAGCCCTTGCGAAACACCGCCACCAGCGCCCGATGCCCGCGATGCGCGGCATCCGCCGCGGCGCCATAGATCGCAACCTCTTCCAGCCGCAGATCGCGGATCGCCGCGCCCAGCGCCTCGAACTTGGCGGCAAAGCCACCGTCGAGGTAGACCCCGGCATGGATCGACAGCGCGAAGACCGCGCCCGGCGCCGCCAGTCGCAACAGCTCGTCCAGCGCCCCCGGCCCGACATGGCCATAGGTGAAGGTGCCAGAGCTTGCCACCCCGGCATAGCCGCCCTCCGGCAGGTCCACCCCCAGCGTCAGATCGGCCAGCAGGAGCGTCCGATAGATCGCCTTGTCCGAGGCCACCGCCAGCATCTCGGCCGAGATATCGACCCCGTCCACCGGCCCGATCCCCAGTGCCGCCAGCCGCTCGGCCAGCAACCCGGTTCCGGCGCCGACATCCAGCACCGGCCCCTGTCCGCCCGCCGCGGCAAAGGCCCCCGCCACCTGCGAGGGCAGAATATAGTCCTGTGCGGCGGCAAAGCCGGTGTCATAGCTCTGCGACCAGGTACGGTAGAGCCGCACCGAATCCTCGGGGGTTTGCAACGCGTAGGCGTCGTCGAGATCAGGATCATCCTTCATGCCCCGATCACACGCGCTGGGCGCGCAAAAATCAAGGCCACACCCGCCCCTGGCGCGGATCAGCCGCAAGGCGCCCCGGCCCCGGGGCCCTCCGCCATTTCGACCGCACCCCCTTTGGCCCGGAACCAAGGGCGAAGCCCGCCGGGCCGCGCCCTCCCTCCCCCCGGGAGGGCGCACTGGCGATGTCGGTCGCCGTTCAGCCGTCGTTTGGTGCTTTTGAGATAAAGCGCAGACCAAGGAGGTTGCAGCGCCCGCCCGAGGGAGGGCGCGTCCCTCTGGTGCGCGTCTTCCCCCAACCGGCGCCGGCCGCGCCCCCCCCCGACCCGATCCATGTGGACCCTGCGTTCGGCGCTGACGTCCTTCCACCGGAAGGACGTCCGGGCGCGCCTCACCCCCTTGCATCCGCGCGCCGCCCGCAACACAAATGCCCCATGAACACGCTCCTCTCCCTCGGCCACGGCTTCTCGTCGCAGGCCCTCGCGCGGATCCTGCTGCCGCAGGGCTGGCGCATCATCGGCACCACGCGCTCGCCGGAAAAGGCCGACCGCCTTGCCGCCGAAGGCATCGAGCCGCTGATCTGGCCCGGCACCGACCTCGGCCCGGCCCTGGCGCAGGCCAGCCACCTGCTCACCTCGGTCGCGCCCGACGCGGCGGGCGACCCGGTGCTGCGCGCCCATGGCCCGGAAATCGCCGCCGCGAAACAGATCCGGTGGGCCGGCTATCTTTCCACCACCGGCGTCTATGGCGATCACGGCGGCGCCTGGGTGGATGAGACCGCGAGCCTCGAGCCCGCCACAGAGCGCGGGCGCAACCGGGTCCGCGGCCGAGGCGGAATGGTCCGCGCTGAACCTCCCGCTCCACATCTTCCGCCTCGCCGGGATCTACGGCCCCGGCCGCGGCCCCTTCGAGAAGGTCCGCGACGGCACCGCGCGGCGCATCCTCAAACCCGGTCAGGTCTTCTCGCGCATCCATGTCGAGGATATCGCCCAGACCCTCGCCGCCTCGATCGCGCGGCCGAATCCGGGTGCAATATATAACGTCTGCGACGATGACCCGGCGCCGCCAGAGGATGTCATCGGCTATGCCGCCAGCCTTCTCGGGCTGCCCCTGCCCCCGGCGCAGAGCTTTGATCAGGCCGAGATGACACCGATGGCGCGCAGCTTCTACGCCGAGTTAAAGCGCGTACGGAACGATAAAATCAAATCGGAACTGGGGGTTAAGCTGCTTTACCCCGACTACCGCGCGGGCCTCGCCGCCGCTTTGGCCGCCGAAGGGGCCCGTTCCGGCTGATTTCCGCCCGACTGTTACACTGAGACAATTTGCCGTGCTTGACAGGTTCGTCAAATGCGCAGCGGCGCGCCGCCTGCGATGGTCCGCCATGCCCTTCCGCATGGTGCGGGGGGGCAGACCCATGGGAGAGACCTGATGAAAACCCTATTCGCATTCGCCGCCGCCGCTGCCCTTGCCGCTGCTTTCACCGCCCCGGCCTTTGCTGACGCAATGGCTGCCGACAAGATGTCCTGCAAGGACTTCGGCGCGATGGACAGCGCCGGCATGATGAAGGCCACCACCGAGATGAAGATGGCCCTGCCGAAAGACTCGATGGAGGCCAAGATGGCCGACGACAAGGCGATGGAAAAGGTCATGGCGGGCTGCAAGGGCCATGACGACATGATGGCGATAGATGCAATGCACCCGAAGATGTAATCTTCGGGAATAGCTGTCCCGTCAGACCCGGATGCGCGGCCCCGGCCGCGCATCCTCCTCAACGCCCCGTCCCAAGGAGTTCCTGCGATGGCAAGCGAAGCGACCGGCCCCGACAGCCTGATCGGGACCCTGCCCAAAGGCGGCGACCTTGTCGCCGGCACCGCCTTCGACCCGGCTGTGGCATTGGACCAACGCCGCGACGCTCACCATCATGCTGGGCAGCGGGCTGATGATCTTCAACGCCCATCCCCGCGCTCTACTGGGGCCAGTACGGCGCGAACCCCGATCACGCCTGGCTGCAGATCGGCGACGACGAGGGACGCGGCTACCTGCGGGTCGGCGCAGCAAGCATCGGCACCACCGGGGTTCTCGGGCATTGGACCGACGCGGCCGGCCGGGTCCACAATGACGCGCTTCCCGGGCTGGGCGACGATCCCGTCGGCTATAACCTGGCGCTGGCGCGGCGCTGGCACCTGCCTTTGCCTGGCTCTTGCGGCGAGCTTCAGGCTTTATGCCGTCGTCAGCCTGGTGAACGGACACCTGCGCCGCGACCTGCTGCCGAAGCGGCACGAACTGACCCCGCGCCATGTCTGGACCGACATCAAGCATCACGCCACGCTGAACTTTCCCAAGGGGCGGCGGCGCTGAACTACAACATCCTGCAGAAGGCCGCGTATCTGGCGGTGCTGGTGGTGCTGATCCCCGGCATGATCCTGACCGGCCTGACGATGTCGCCGTCGATGGACGCGCCTGGCCCTGGCTCTTGGACCTGTTCGGCGGCCGCCAGTCGGCGCGATCGCTCCATTTCATCTTCGCGGCCGGGCTGGTCGCGTTCTTCCTCATCCACATCCTGATGGTCATCCTCGCCGGGCCGTTCAACGAGATCCGGTCGATGATCACCGGCCGTTTCCGCCTGCCGAAGGAAAAACCCGATGACCCGCCTTCTGACCCGCCGCGGCCTGATGACCGCGGCGCCGCGCTCGCCGCGCCTGCGCTGCTTTTCGGCTGCGACAGGATCGGCGCCGCGCCGACTTCCGGCTCGTTCCTGCTGGCCGGGGAGTGGCTGACTATCGCACGCCACCGGCTGCTCGGCGCGAACGCCCTGGCGCACGAATTCAACCCGGCCAGATGTCGCCAGTGTTTCGCACCAACGGCAACACCACCGCGTCGACCGCCGCCTACCAGCCGCCACCGCGACGACGGCTTCGTCAACTGGCAGCTGGAGGTCGGCGGGCTGGTCGACCAGCCGGCGAGCTATCAGCTGGCCGACCTGCAGGCCCGCCCGGCCCGCACCCAGATCACCCGCCACGACTGCGTCGAAGGCTGGAGCGCGATCGGCAAATGGACCGGCACGCCGCTTGGCCGATCTTCTGATGGAGGCCGGCCTGCAGCCCGCAGGCGCGTTACATCGTGTTCCGCTGCGCCGATGACTTCTCGGGCACGCCCTATTACGAAAGCATCGACCTGGTCGACGCCTTCCATCCGCAGACGATCCTTGCCTATGGCATGAACGACGCAGCCCTGCCCGAAGGCCATGGCGCGCCGCTGCGGCTGCGGGTCGAGCGCCAGCTGGGCTACAAACAGGCCAAATTCGTGATGGCGGTTCGAGGCGGTGGCCAGCCTTTCGGGGATCGGCCCGGCAAGGGCGGCTTCTGGGAAGACGCCGCCGGCTACGACTGGTACGGCGGGATCTGACAAGGGGCACATACCGCCGCCCCCTCACCGCGCAACAGAAGGTGGCGCCCGGCCGCGGGGTGAGGCGCGCCCGGACGGCCTTCCAGTGGAAGGACGTCAGCGCCGAACGCCCGATCCGCAAGGATCGGGCCGGGGAAGACGGGCGCTGCCCGGGCAACTGGCGCTGCCGTTCCGGGCCGGGAGACAGGCGCAGCCGCAGAAGGAAAGCACCCCGCCCCGTCACGCCACCGCAAAACACCTTAATATTCCTTACCGCAGCCCCACCTCCGCCTTGATTGCCGACTAAACCAGCCTTCAGGCATCCAACCATACAGGCACATCATGCACCCCGCCCTGCGCGCACTGACCCTCACCCTCGGCCTTGTCGCCACCAGCGCCAGTGCCGCCACGCTCAACAACACCTTCGGCCTCGCCGCCCCCACGGCCACGCTCGCCTTCGACGGCGCGGCGGTTGCGCCCTACACCACCGTCACCAACCAGTTCGCATCGCAGGGCGTGACCTTCAGCCAGGACGTGATCTTCGATGGCCAGGGCCCGAACGCGGGCTGGCCCGGCGTCACCGGCGATTACCTGAGCAACTTCAACGGCAACGGTCTCGCCACCCATACCTTCTCGATCTTCTTCAACGCGACGCAGACCGAGGCCGCCTTCGGGTTCGCCACCAACCCGACGACGACCACCTTCACGGCGCTGCTGAACGGTCTGGCGGTGGAAAGCTTCACGATTCCCACGACCTATTACCAGTACGCCACTGCCTTCGTCGGCTTCACCAACTCGCTGTTCAACCAGATCGAGATCTCGGTCGGCGGCACCGACGGCTCTGCGGTGATCGACAATATCCAGATGTCAGCCGTCTCTGCGGTGGCCCCGGTGCCGCTGCCGGGCACGCTCGGCCTCGCCGGTGCGGCCCTCGGCCTGCTCGCCCTGCTGGCGCGCCGCCGCCCGAAAGCCGGTCTGGCGCTTCAGAGCGCCTGACCCCCGAACACCAGCATCTCGCAGGCGCCACGGGCAGGGTCGGCTCAGCCTCCGCGCCGCCAGGGCAGCAGCATCGACACTTCGGCGCGGTACCGGCTGTAGTCCGCGCCGAAGGCGGCGAGCAGGTCTCTCTCCTCGAAGACGATGCCGATCAGCACATAGCCGGTCATCCCTGCCGCGAACAGAAGGTGGCCCGCGCTCATCACCGGCGCGGCCCAGAAGGCCAGGAGCATCCCCAGATACAGCGGATGCCGCACCACCCGGTACACCAGCGGGGTGCGGAACCCGGGCGCGCGGCCACCCGGGATCACCAGCGGCCGCAGCCCGAACAACTGGAAATGGTCGATCAGGAAGGTGCTCAGCACCGCCAGCGCCCAGCCCGCCCAGAACAGCCCCCAAATCACATCGGCCAGCGCGCCATGCGCCGCCCAGATCACGGCAGGGATCGGCTGCCATAGCCAGAAGATCACGCCCAGCACCAGCACCGTCATCAGCATATAGGTCGACCGTTCGACCGCCGCCGGAACGATCCCCGCCCACCAGCGCTTGAACCCGCGCCGCGCCATGATCGAATGCTGGGCCCCGAACAGCGCGATAAGCGCCAGATCGGCCAGCGCTGCCAGAGCCCAGGGCCGCACCACGCCGCCGTCGATGCCGCGGATACCCGGGGCGTTGGTCAGAAAGGCCACCAGCCAGATCTGCGCCACGCCGAACAGCAGGTAGCACACCACCGCATAGAGCTTTGCCATCGCCGCTGTCCCGCACCGGATTTTGCGGCGATCATATCACCGCTTGCGCGCTCCGATCCACGCCCGTGCAGCCCTCAGGCGCGCTTGCCCATCACCGCGACGCCCAGAACCTCCAGCACCTTGGCCTCGATCTGCGGCGCGTTCATGCCCGGCCACGCGCATACATCGCCTCGGGGCTGGCCTGGTCGATGAAGATGTCGGGCAGCACCATCGAGCGGAACTTCAGCCCGCGGTCGAACACGCCTTCCTCGGCCAGAAGCTGCGCCACATGGCGAGCCAAAGCCGCCGATCGCGCCCTCTTCAATCGTGATCAGCGCCTCATGCTCGGCCGCCAGCCGCAGGATCAGATCGCGGTCCAGCGGCTTGGCGAACCGCGCATCGGCGATGGTCGGCTCGACCCCGCGCGCCGCCAGCGCCTCGGCCGCCTTCAGCACCTCGGCCAGCCGGGTGCCCAGCGACAGGATCGCCACGCGGCTGCCCTCGCGGATCATCCGGCCCCTGCCGATCTCCAGCGGCACGCCGCGCTCGGGCATCTCGACCCCGACGCCCTCGCCGCGCGGATAGCGGAAGGCGATCGGGCCGGTCGTCGAGCGCCGCGGCGGTCGCCACCATATGCACCAGCTCCGCCTCATCCGCCGCGGCCATCACCACGAAGCCCGGCAGGTTCGACAGAAAGGCCACGTCGAACGCCCCGGCATGGGTCGCGCCATCGGCCCCGACCAGCCCGGCGCGGTCGATGGCAAAGCGCACCGGCAGGCGCTGGATCGCCACGTCATGCACCACCTGATCGTAGCCGCGCTGCAGGAAGGTCGAATAAATCGCGCAGAACGGCTTCATCCCCGCCGCCGCAAGCCCCGCCGCAAAGGTCACCGCATGCTGCTCGGCAATCCCGACGTCGAAGCAGCGCTTCGGAAAGCGCTCGGCGAACAGGTCGAGCCCGGTGCCGTCCGGCATCGCCGCGGTGATCGCCACGATCTTGTCATCCGCCTCGGCCTCGCGGATCAGGCTTTGCGCGCAAAGACCTTGGTATAGCTCGGCGCGTTCGACGCCGCCTTGGCCTGCACCCCGGTCAGCACGTCGAACTTGGCCGTCGCATGGCCCTTGTCGCCGCGCCGTCTCGGCGGGGGCATAGCCCTTGCCCTTCTTGGTCAGCACATGGATCAGCATCGGCCCGGTCGCCCGCGCCTTGACCGTGCGCAGAACCGGCAGCAACTGGTCCAGATCATGGCCGTCGATCGGCCCGACATAGGAAAACCCGAGCTCCTCGAACAGCGTGCCGCCAACCGTCATGCCCTTGAGCATTTCCTTGGCCCGCCGCGCGCCTTCCTGAAACGGTTCGGGCAGGAAGCTGACGGCGCCCCTTGGCCGCCGCCTTCAGCTCCTGAAACGGCTCGCCCGGCGTAAAGCCGCGTCAGATAGGCCGACAGCGCGCCGGTCGGCGGCGCGATCGACATCTCATTGTCGTTCAGGATGACGAACAGCCGCTTCTTCAGATGGCCTGCGTTGTTCATCGCCTCAAAGGCCATGCCCGCCCACATCGCGCCATCGCCGATCACCGCGATCGCATCGCCCAGCCTTCCGCCCCCAGATCGCGCGCCACGGCAAAGCCCAGAGCCGCGCAGATCGAGGTCGAGGAATGCGCCGCGCCGAACGGGTCATAGGGGCTCTCCGAGCGCTTGGTGAAGCCCGACAGCCCGCCTTCGGCCCGCAGGGTGCGGATCCGGTCGCGCCGCCCGGTCAGGATCTTGTGCGGATAGGACTGATGGCCGACATCCCAGATGATCTTGTCGCGCGGCGCATCGAACACGGCGTGCAGCGCCACGGTCAGCTCGACCACGCCGAGCCCCGCGCCCAGATGCCCGCCGGTCACCGAGACCGCCGAGATCATCTCGGCGCGCAACTCATCGGCCAGTTGCCGCAACTCGCGATCCGTCAGGCCTTCATATCGGCGGGAACCGTACACGGTCCAGCATCGGGGTCTGCGGTCTGTCGGTCATCGCGTCACTTCGCTCAGCATTCACATGTCGCGCGCGATAACAAAGCGCGCGCAATGCCGCAACCCGTCCGCCGCCGCGCCATAGGGCGCCAGCGCCGCTTCCGCCTCGGCCACCAGCGCGGCTGGCCCGCGCCCGCGCGCCCTCCAGCCCCAGCAGCGACACGAAGGTCGCCTTGCCCGCCGCGGCATCCTTGCCCAGCCGCTTGCCCGCCTTGCCGCTGATCGCCGGTCACATCCAGAATGTCGTCGGCGATCTGAAACGCCAGGCCCAGCGCCGCCGGCATAATGCCGCAGCGGCGCGGGATCCGCGCCCGCCATCACCGCGCCCGCCTCGGCCGACCAGCGGATCAGCGCGCCGGTCTTGCCCGCCTGCAACCGCGTGATCTGCATCCAGCGTCAGCGGCACCACGGCCGTCTCGGCCGCGATATCGAGCGCCTGTCCCAGCACCATGCCCTCGGCCCCCGCCGCCCGCGCCAGCCCGGCGACCAGCGCCAGCCGCACCGCCGCCGCCCCGATCTCCGGCGCCGCCAGCAAGTTCAAACGCCAGCGCCTGCAGGGCATCGCCCGCCAGAATGGCCGTCGCCTCGTCCCATTTCACATGCACTGTCGGCTGGCCGCGCCGCAGGGCATCGTCATCCATCGCCGGGCAGATCGTCATGCACCAGCGAATAGGCATGCATCGCCTCCACCGCCGCCGCCGCCGCAGATGCCGCCCGCCGGCGCCACGCCATGCAACCGCGCGCCCTCCATCACGAGAAACGCGCGCATCCCCTTGCCGCCCCGCACCGCATAGCGCATCGCCGCAACGACGGGCTCATCGGCCGCGCGCGGCCAGCACGGCGGCCAGATGCGCCTGCACCCGCAGCGCATCCTCTGCCAGAGCCGCTCGCGAACATCGCCTTACAGCCCCTCCACCGGGGTGGTGCCCACGGCGCGGCCCTCGGCGGCACGGATCATCTCGACCTTCTCTTCCGCCGCCTTCAGCTTCGCGTCGCAATGCTTCTTCAGCGCGGCGCCCCGCTCATAGAGCGCAATCGAGTGCCTCCAGCGGCACATCGCCCCGTTCCAGCTGGCCGACCACCTTCTCAAGCTCGGCCATCGCCTCTTCGAAACTCATCTCTGCCACTGCCGTCCCGCTCATCCGCCGTGCTCCATCAAGACCTTCACATGCGCCGCGGCCGAGGCCGCCAGCGCGTCGAGATCATAGCCCCCTTCCAGCACCGAGACCACCCGCCCGCCGCAGACCCGCGCCGCCAGATCGCAGATCCGCGCGGTCAGCCAGCCGAAATCCGCCTCGGACCAATTCAACCCGCCCAAAGGATCATCCTGATGCGCATCGAACCCGGCAGAGATCAGGATCAGCTCCGGCGCAAACTGCTTCGACCGCACCCAGCGCGCCCTCCCAGGCGGCCCGCATCCCGGCCCCGCCAGATCCCGCCGCCAGCGGCAGATTGATCACATTGCCATGCGCGCCACGTTCGCCGCGCGCGCCGGTGCCGGGAAAAAGCGGCATCTGATGCGACGAGACGAACAGCGCCCGCGCCTCGTCCCAGAGCAGGTCCTGCGTGCCATTGCCATGATGCACGTCGAAATCCAGCACCGCGACCCGCCCCACCCCGTGCATGGTCGAGCGCCCGTTTCGCCCCGATCGCCACCGACCCGAACAGACAGAACCCCATCGCGGTCTGCCGCTCGGCATGGTGCCCGGGCGGACGGCAGGCGACAAAGGCATTGCCCGCCTCGCCCGCCAGAACCGCATCCACCGCGCGCCCGACCCCGCCCACCGCGCGCAGGGCCGCATCGAGCGACCCCGGCGACAGGAACGTATCCGCGTCCAGCGCCACGAACCCCGCTTCCGGCAGCGCCGCCCGCAGGCCCGCAAGATGCTCCGGCGAATGACAGCGCAACACCTCCGCCGCCGCCGCCAAAGGCGCCTCCCAGCGCAGCAGCGCCGCGAACTCCGGCCCCGAAAGCCCGCGCGCCACCGCCTCGAGCCGCGCGACCCGTTCCGGATGTCCCGGCCGGCATCACATGCCGCAGAAAATCCTCAGTGCGAAATCAGTGCCGTCGCCATAGGCCGCCCGCCTCCTCATTTTCTGCCCGAAAATATCCCACGGCGGGTGCGGGGGTGTGAAACCCCCGCTTCCGCCCGCCAGAACCGTCCCGACAGATCAGTCCGGCGCCAGCATGTATCCCGCGCCGCGCACCGTCTGAAGATAGCGCGGCTGCTTGGTATCCGCCTCGATCTTGCGGCGCAGCCTTGTGATCTGCACATCCACCGCCCGCGCCGTGGCCTGCCCGTCGTCGCGGCCCAGATCGGCGACCAGCTGCTCGCGGCTCACCGCCTCGCCGGGCTTCACCGCGAAGATCCGCATCAGCGCCGCCTCGGTCGCGGTCAGCCGGATCTGCTCGGCCCCGCGCCACAATTCGCCACGCTCCAGCTCATAGCGCACCGGGCCGAGGTGCAGCACCTTCGGCCCCGACTCCGCCACCCGCCCGGCCGGCACGCGGCGCAGGATCGCGTTGATCCGCAGCAGCAGTTCCTTCGGCTCGAACGGCTTGGGCAGGTAATCATCCGCCCCGGCCTCCAGCCCCTCGATCCGGTTGCCGGTCTCGGCCCGCGCCGTGAGCAGCAGGATCGGCGTCGTCATCTTCGTGCGCAACGACCGGGTCAGCGAGATCCCGTCCTCGCCCGGCATCATCACGTCGAGCACGATCAGATCGAACTCCAGCCCGTCGAGCAGGCGGCGCGCATGGGCGGCGTCGCGCGCGGCGGTCACGAAGAAGCCGTTGCGGATCAGGAATTTCTGCAGCAACCCGCGAATCCGCTCGTCATCATCGACGATCAGCAGGTGGATATCGGCGGCCTCGCTCATACCGCGGCGTCCCGCAGCGTCTGATAGGTGCGCCGCATCTCGGGCTCCATCATCGCTTCCAGCACGGTGCGGAACCCGGCGACCGCCTGCGGCCCCGCCGCGCGATAGGCGCTGCGCATCCGGCCGCGCTGGGCCTCGGACAATTCGCGCTCCAGCGCCTCGCCCGGCGCGGTCAGCACCAGATGCCGCTCGCGCTTGTCCTTTCGGCCGACCCGGCTTTCCACCAGCCCGTCCTCGATCAGCGTGCGCAGCACCCGGTTCAGCGATTGCTTGGTCACGCCGAGGATCGCCAGCAGGTTGTTCACCGTGGTCCCCGGGCTGCGATGGATGAAATGCAGCGCCCGGTGATGCGCCCGGCCATATTCCTTGGTCTCCAGAATCCGGTCCGGATCCGCGGTAAAGCCGCGATAGGCGAAGAACATCGCCTCGATGCCCTTGCGCAATTGCTCATCGGTCAGGAAAAGCAGGTTTTCCCCGCCACTCGGCCCCGCGCCGCCCTCTGCCATCACGCCTCCTCCACATCACAATTTTTGTGCGGTTTGCTGATTTTATGTCAGCCTTGTTGACTTTCCAAGAATCAATTGCTAGCGAACTTCAGTTTTCGCGCAATATTATGTCCGCGTCGGACCTATTGCACGCAACTTATGCAAACCCGACCCTGGATGGGCCGAACGGAGGGTGAAATGGCCGGTAGCTATGACGACCGCGACGGAAAGATCTGGATGGATGGCAAACTTGTCGACTGGCGCGACGCCAAGGTGCATATCCTGACCCATGCCCTGCACTACGCCTCCTCGGTCTTCGAGGGTGAGCGGTGCTACAACGGCAAGATCTTCCGCGGCCACGACCATTCGCTGCGGCTGTTGAAGTCGGGCGAGCTGCTTGACATGCCGATCCCCTATTCCGCCGACGAGATCGACGCCGCGAAAGAGGCGATGCTCAAGGCCAACGGCTGGACCGATGCCTATGTCCGCGCCGTGGCCTGGCGCGGCTCGGGCGAGGATATGGGCGTCTCGGCCGCGCGCAACCCGGTGCGGATGGCCATCGCGGGCTGGGAATGGGGCAATTACTACGGCGACGCCAAACTCAAGGGCGCCAAGCTCGACATCTCGAAATGGAAGCGCCCGAGCCCGGAAACCATCCCCTCGGCCGCCAAGGCCGCCGGTCTCTACATGATCTGCACCATGTCGAAACACGCGGCCGAGGCCAAGGGCTGCTCGGACGCGATGATGATGGATTATCGCGGCTACGTCGCCGAGGCGACCGGCGCCAACGTCTTCTTCGTCAAGGCCGGCGAGGTCCACACCCCGCTCGCCGATTGCTTCCTGAACGGCCTGACCCGGCAGACCGTGATCGGGATGCTGCGCGAAAAGGGCATCCTGGTCCACGAACGCCACATCCTGCCCGCCGAGATGGAAGGGTTCGAGCAATGCTGGCTTACCGGCACCGCCGCCGAGGTCACCCCGGTCGGCCAGATCGGCGACTACCACTTCGAGGTCGGCAGCCTGACCAAGGACATCTCGGCCGCTTACGAGAAGCTGGTGCGGGCGTAATCCGCACTGCCGAAACCCGAAAGGCGCGCCAGAGGGCGCGCCTTTTTCCGTTCCGGCCAAACCCGCCGGGCCCAAGGCCCACCGGGGCCCAGACCCACTGGGCCCGGGTAAGTCGCCGCGCCTTACTCCACCACCTGCCGGTCGATCCGGGCGAACTCGCGCATCCGCTGGCCATCGTCGCGTCCGGTCGAATGGCCCTTCACCAGCGCCTGTTCCTTGACGCTCAGCCCGCCATCCTCGGCGCGCTGCAGCGCCAGATAATGCTTGGTGCGCCCGCCTGCGGGCGCGGTCCGGGCGCGGTCCATGATGTGCTTGCTCATGCCAATCCTCCTCCAAAGATGGGCCCATCCTAGCACATCCCGGCCTCACCGGCGCGTCACGATCCCGTCGCTCGGCAGAAAAATGCCCCCGCCGCGGATCACCGCAGCGGGGGCGCAGCCCTCAGGCAGGGCGCAGGTCCCGTCAGACCAGCGTGGTCTTGACCTCAAGATTGCCCTTCGTCGCATTCGAATAGGGGCAGGTGAAATGGGTCTTCTCGAACAGCGCCTCGGCCAGCGCCGGATCAAACCCGGGGGCTGACACCTCCAGCGAGACCACCAGTCCGAAGCCGCCGTCAGACCGCGGCCCGATGCCGACATGGCTGGTCACCGCCAGATCCGGCGGCAGCTTGAAGGTCTTGTCCTGGCTCGCGACGAACTTCATCGCGCCAAGAAAGCAGGCCGCATAGCCGGTCGCGAACAATTGCTCGGGGTTGTTGCCCTTGCCATTGCCGCCCATCTCCTTCGGCACCGCCAGCGTCACGTCGATCGCCCCGTCCAGCGTGGCGGAATGGCCGTCGCGGCCCCCGGTGGCTCTTGCGGCGGTGGAATAAACGACATTCACGGACATGATCAGTCTCCCTTTCAGAGTGCCCCCAGCGGGCCGGAAAAAAATTGACGCGATTAAATCGCACACGATGTATATACGCAACTCACCCCCGCCCGTCAACCCCGGATCCCGCCCATGCGATTTCATCGCACGCGATCAATGGTCGCCACAGGCAGACCCTGCCCGCCCGATCCCCGCACCGGCCCGCGGCTTACGACAGGCGCGCCAGGGCCCAGGCCGCCGCCTCGGCCACCACCGGATCGGCGTCGCCCAACAGCCCAGCCGCAACCGGGGCCAGCCCCGCCACCCCGGAATTGCCGATGGCATACAGAACATTGCGCAGGAACCGATCCCGCCCGATCCGCTTGATCGGACTGCCGGAGAACCGCGCCCGGAACCCGGCATCGTCGAGCCCTGCCAGTTCGGCCAGCTCCGGCGCGCCGACCCGGGGCGCATAGCCGATCTCGCGCGCCGCCACGCGCGAACTTGTTCCAGGGGCAGACCGCCAGACAATCGTCGCAGCCATAGATCCGGTTGCCCATCAGCGCCCGCAGCTCTTCCTCCACCGGCCCTTTATGTTCGATCGTCAGATAGGAAATGCAGCGCCGCGCATCGAGCTGATAGGGCGCCGGAAAGGCCGCCGTCGGGCAGATATCAAGGCAGGCCCGGCAAGACCCGCAATGGTCCGCCTCGGCCGCATCCGGCACCAGCTCCAGCGTGGTGAAGATCGCGCCGAGAAAGAACCAGCTGCCCAGATCGCGCGCCACCAGATTGGTATGCTTGCCCTGCCAGCCCAGCCCCGCCGCCTGCGCCAAAGGCTTCTCCATCACCGGCGCGGTATCGACAAAGACCTTGATCGCGCAGCCCGTCTCCGCCACCAGCCAGCGCCCGAGCCGCTTCAGCCGCGCCTTCACCAGATCGTGGTAATCGCGCCCCTGCGCATAGACAGCTGACCCCGGCGCGCTCGGGCCGCTCCAGCACCGCCAGCGGATCGCCCTCGGGCGTATAGACCTCGGCCAGCATCACCACCGACCGCGCCTCGGGCCAGAGCGCCTGCCGGGTCGCCGCGCCATGCCATCCGCTCCGCCATCCAGCCCATCTGCGCCTTGCCGCCCCTCGGCAACAAACGCGGCCAACCGCCCGGCCGCCTCGGGTATCGCAGAAGGCAAACAGACCCCGACCTTGGAGAATCCCTCCTCCAAGGCCCGCGCCCCGATCCGTCCCTCAAGGTCCAAATCGCCTCTCATTTTCTGCCCGAAAATATCCCACGGGGGTGCGGGGGTGCGAAACCCCCGCCCTCGGGATCAGAAATCCAGATCCGCATAATGCGCCGGCGGCGGGAAGCCCGGCACCTGATCCACCAGCAGCGTCCGGAACGACGGCCGCGATTTGATCTTGGCGTACCAGTCCTTCACATTGGCGTTCCGGTTCCAGTCCACGTCAGAGATGTAATCCAGACAGGACAGATGCGCGGCGGCAGCAAAATCCGCCAGCGTCATCGCATCCCCCGCCAGCCAGCGCCGCTGATCCAGCAGCCAGCCAATGTAGTCGAGGTGATATTTGATCCGGACCGCCCCGGTCTTCACATTCTTCGAATCCGGATAGCCCTGCCCCTGCATCTTCTTGTGCACCCGCTCATAGAGCAGCTTCGAGGTCACCTCGTGAAAGAACTTGTCGTCGAACCAGCTGCAGAGGCGACGCACCTCATACTTCCCCTCGGCCGCCTTCGGCATCAGCTGCGGCGCGGATAGAGATCCTCGACCAGCTCGCAGATCGCCTGACTTTCCGACAGGACGTTGCCCGTCGAGCCGCAGCACCGGCACCTTGCCCGCCGGGTTGCGGCGCAGGAAATCCGGCGATTGTTCCCAGTATCGCTCCTCGATCAGCTCCACCTCGATCTTCTTCTCGGCGAGGGTCAGGCGGACCTTGCGGCAGAACGGCGACAGCGTCGAATGGAACAGGCGGTTCATAGGTCAAAGCACCCAGCGGTTTACGGGTTCTCCCTCAATGCCGTGCCGCGCGGGCAATTTCAATGCTCGAAGCACTTTGCCCGCCCATCCGACCCGGATCGTGTCGGCGCCGTCAATGATCGCCGCCGCCCGGCGCCGGACAAAGGCGGTGGGCTTGGCCGCATTGCGCCCCTGCGGATCGGGCAGGATCGCCGCCATCAGCGCCGCCTGCCGTGGCGTCAGCGCGCCGGGCTCTTCATGGAAATAATGCGCCGCCCCTGCCGCCACGCCAAAGGCGCCTTTGTCGAACTCCGCCACGTTCAGATAGACCTCGAGGATCCGCCGTTTCGACCAGAACATCTCGACCACCGGTGTCAGCAGCGCCTCGATCGCCTTGCGAAGATAGCTGTGGCCCTGCCAGAGAAAGACATTCTTCACCACCTGCTGGGTGATGGTCGAGCCGCCGCGCTCGCCCCCGGTCGCCGCCGCCGCCCGGATCGCGGCCAGGTCAAAGCCCCAGTGCTCGCAGAAATTGGCATCTTCCCCGGCCACCGCCGAGCGCGCCATCGCCGGTGCGATCTTGTCCATCGGCACCCATTGATGGTCGACATGGCCCAGCCGCCAGCCCTCGGAGAGGATGTAGGGCGTGGTCGGCGGGTTCACCACGGAATAGAGCGCAACCATGGCCACCGCAAAGGCCGCGAGCCCGAGCAACCCGCGCCAGAGCCAGCGCCGCGCCCGCCGCCAATGCCCGAGCCAGGCCAGAGGCTCGGCCGCCCGCCTGGCGCCCGTCTTCCGCTTCGCCCCGGTTTCCCGCTTGCCCGCCGCCATCGGCCCCTTGCCTGTCACCTGCCCGGCTCCAGACCTAGCCCAAGCGCCCGCGCCGCGCCAGTGCGCGACTTGGGTCAAGGCAATCGCCGCGCCGAGGGCGTGGCTCAAGCCACCAGCAAGACCGCCTCGCGCCCCTTCAGCACCGGTCGCGCGGTCGCCAGACATTCTGCCGGCGCCCCGTCCAGCTCGGGAAACAGCGCCCCGATCTCGGCCCGCATCTCGGCGTCGCCCGCCAGGATATGCGCGCCGGGATGGAAGCTTTCGGTCAGCGCCCCCTCGGCCCGGATCACCTCATGGCGGTCGAACAGCAGATGCACATAGGTCACCTGATCCATCGGCACCGGCCGCACCGCCGCGTCATCCACCAGATGCTTCGCCGCCACCAGCACCTGCGCCGAGCCGAACAGCAGCTCCGCCTGCCAGCCGCCAACCACCATCCGGTGCTGCGGCGAGACCATCAACGCCCGCCGGTTCCCCAAAGCCCCGCGCCGGAACCGGATCGGCGCGAACCGCCCGCGGGCCGGCACCACCCGCTGCCCGATCCAGCGCAAAGGCTGCGCGCCATTGTCCAGCGTCATCACCAGATCGCCGGGCGAAAGATCCTCGACCGCCCGCTCACCCTCAGGTGTCAGGATCAGCGTCCCGGCAACGAAACAGGGCGGCCCCAGGCTGCTGATCGTCGCCTGCGTGCTGTTGGGCACCCAGCTTGAACTGACGAAGGTCGCGTTATCCAGATGATCCGCGCTCAGCGGGCTGAAATAGGTGTTTCCATCGGCGGTATAGAAGGTCACCCCGGTGATGGTCTGCTCGACCCCGCCCTTCATCACCGTCACGGTATCGCCGTTATAGACGTTCGTGATCCGGCTGCCGTTGATGCTGTCGTAAATCCGGGTGCCGCCCTGGCGCACGTTGTCGGTCGCGTTCAGCACGCCATTGTTGTTGGAATCGACGATCGTCAGCGCCTGAACCACCAGTTCGGTCCCCGCGGCGGGCGGGGCGTAGGGGTTCATCTGATAGAACTGATCTGTGTAGCTTGTCGGCATCTTACCGTGATTTGGAAACAATCCTTAACCGGACGTTAACCACAAAATCGGGCAAGAAGATGGCAGGCGCCGGGCGAATTCTCTAACCGAGTCAAGGGCCTGAAGGCAAAGCGGGGGGCTTTCTGCCCCCCGCACCCCCCGAGGATATTTACGGGCAGAAAATGAAAGGCGGAAACATCCGCATTTTCTGCCTTTAAATATCCCCGCCGGAGGCCTCGCCGCGCCGCTGCAGCGGCGCGGGAAAAAGGCGTGGCGCCGCACGGCGCCTCCGTCGGATCAGGCCTATTCGGCCGGAACCGCCTCGACCCCTTCGCTGAGCGGATAGGGCAGCAGCACCAGCATCTCCTTCGGGCAGATCTGCAGGAAGTTCGAGCGCTCCGCGGCCCAGTCCTGCAGGATCGCGCGCGCCTTCTGGCTGTCGGTCTCGCGCATGTGGCGCTCGATCAGGCCCTTCAGCTGCGCTTCCCAATGCACATGGTTCACCGCACAGGTCACCAGCGACTCGCCGTTGATGAAATCCTCTGCGGTCCCGTCGGGATCGTAGAGATAGGCCATGCCCCCGGTCATGCCGGCGCCGAAGTTCGCGCCGATCGAGCCCAGGATCACCGCCACCCCGCCGGTCATGTATTCACAGCCATTGGTGCCGCAGCCCTCGATCACCACCGATGCGCCAGAATTGCGCACCGCAAAGCGCTCGCCCGCGCGGCCCGCCGCGAAGAGGAACCCGTCGGTCGCGCCATAGAGCACGGTATTGCCGATGATCGTGTTCTCGGAGGCCACCAGCGGCGAGGACATCGGCGGGCGCACCACGATCAGCCCGCCCGACAGGCCCTTGCCGACATAGTCGTTGGCATCGCCCTGCACCTCGATCTTCAGCCCGGGGGCTGCAAAGGCGCCCAGCGACTGCCCGCAGGAGCCTGACAGCTTCACCGTCAGATGGTCCGGCTGCAGATTGTTCCGCATCCCGAACTTCCGCACGATATGGCTCGAGGCCCGGGTCCCGATGGTGCGGTGCGTGTTCCTGACCGCATAGGACAGCTGCATCTTCTCGCCGTCCTCGAAGAACCGCGCGCCATCCTTGACGATCTCGGCATCGAGCGTGTCGGGCACCGCATTGCGCGGCTTGTTCCGGTCATAGCGGATCTTCGACGCGCCATCGACGGTGATCAGCAGCGGGTTCAGGTCGAGGTCATCGAGATGCGCCGCGCCGCGCGACACCTGCGTCAGCAGATCCGCCCGCCCGATGATCTCGTCAATCGAGCGCGCGCCGATCGAGGCGAGGATCTCGCGCACCTCCTGGGCGTAGAAGGTGATCAGGTTGACCACCTTGTCCGCCGTCCCGGTGAACTTCTTGCGCAACTCGTCGTTCTGCGTGCAGACGCCGACCGGGCAGGTGTTCGACTGGCACTGACGCACCATGATGCAGCCCATCGCGATCAGCGCCGCGGTGCCGATGCCATATTCCTCGGCCCCCATCATCGCCGCGATGATGATGTCGCGCCCGGTGCGCAAGCCGCCATCGGTGCGCAGGGTGATCCGCTCGCGCAGGTTGTTCATGGCGAGGACCTGATGCGCCTCGGTCAGCCCCATCTCCCAGGGCAGGCCCGCGTATTTGATGGACGTCGCCGGCGAGGCCCCGGTGCCGCCGTTATGGCCCGAGATCAGGATGCAGTCGGCCTTGGCCTTGGCCACCCCCGCCGCAATCGTGCCGACGCCCGAGGACGACACCAGCTTCACCGTCACCTTGGCGCGCGGGTTGATCTGCTTGAGGTCATAGATCAGCTGCGCGAGGTCCTCGATCGAGTAGATATCATGGTGCGGCGGCGGCGAGATCAGTGTCACCCCCTTGGTCGAATGCCGCAGCCGCGCGATCAGCTCGGTCACCTTCATGCCGGGCAATTGCCCGCCCTCGCCGGGCTTGGCGCCCTGCGCCACCTTGATCTCGAGCTCTTCGCAGGCGTTCAGATATTCGGCGGTCACGCCGAACCGGCCAGAGGCCACCTGCTTGATCTTGGCCGACGGGTTGTCGCCGTTCGCCTCGGGCAGGAAATGCGCCGGGTCTTCGCCGCCCTCGCCCGAGTCGGACTTGGCGCCGATCCGGTTCATCGCGATATTCAGCGTCTTGTGGGCCTCAGGGCCCAGCGCGCCGAGGCTCATCCCCGGCGTCACGAAGCGCTTGCGGATCGAGGTGATGCTTTCCACCTCTTCGATCGGCACCGGCTTGCCCAGCGCCTTGATGTCCAGCAGGTCGCGGATATGGATCGGCGGATTGGCCCGCATCGCCGCCGAATACTGCTGCCAGAGGTCGTAAGACGCCCGGTCACAGGCCGCCTGCAGCATATGCATGGTCTGCGCTTCCCAGGCGTGTTTCTCGCCCGAGCGCCGCGCCTTGTAGAAGCCGCCGATCGGCAGCACCGCATTGGTGCCGCGCCAGCCCTTGGCATGGGCCTCTTCCAGCTTGTGCTGGATGCCGCTGACGCCGATGCCGGATATGCGGCTGTGCATCCCCGGGAAATACTCGGCCACCAGCGCGCGGGACAGGCCCACCGCCTCAAAGTTCAGGCCGCCGCGATAGGAGGAGATGACCGAGATGCCCATCTTCGACATGATCTTCAGAAGCCCGCCGTCGATGGCGGCGCGATAACGCCGCATCGCCTCGGTCAGCGGCCCGTCGATCAGCCCGCGCCGGATCCGGTCGGCGATCGAATCCTGCGCCAGATAGGCGTTCACCGTGGTCGCGCCACAGCCGATCAGCACCGCGAAGTAATGCGGATCGACACATTCGGCAGAGCGCACGTTGACCGAGCAGAAGGTGCGCAGCCCCTTGCGCGTCAGCCCGGAATGCACCGCCGAGGTGGCCAGGATCATCGGCATGGCGACGCGGCCTTCGCCCTGGTGCTGATCGGTCAGCACAAGGTGGCCCGCGCCGGAGCGCACCGCATCCTCGGCCTCGGCCCGGATCCGCTCGAGCCCGAGCCGCAGCGCATCCTGCCCCGCGCCCAGCGGGAAGGTACAGTCGATCATCGCGACCGATCCGCCGAACTGCTTGACCATCACGTCGAATTCCGCGTTCGCGATGAACGGGCTTTCCAGCACCAGGATCTCGGTCTGGCTGCTGTCTTCATCGAGCACGTTCTTCAGGTTGCCGAAGCGGGTCTTCAGGCTCATCACCCGGCTTTCGCGCAGCGAGTCGATCGGCGGGTTGGTCACCTGGCTGAAGTTCTGCCGGAAGAAATGGCTGAGCGGCCGGTACACCGACGACAGCACCGCGGCGGGCGTATCATCGCCCATCGAGGCCACCATCTCCTTGCCATCCTCGGCCATCGGCGCCAGCACCTGCTCGAGGTCCTCCAGCGTATAGCCCGCCGCGATCTGCCGGGCGCGCAGATCGTTGCCCTCGAACAGCGCCACCTCGGGCACGTCGCGCAGCATCGAGTTCAGGTCGACCACCTTCTCGATCCAGTCGGCATAGGGCTGCGCCGCCGCCAGCCGATCCTTCATCGCCCGGTCGTGGTACAGTTTCCCGTCCCGCATATCGACCGCGATCATCTGCCCCGGCCCGAGCGCACCCTTCTGGCGCACCGTCATCTCATCCACCGGCACCATCCCGGCCTCGGAGCCCGCGATCAGCATGCCGTCGCCGGTCACCACATAGCGCATCGGGCGCAGACCGTTCCGGTCAAGCCCGGCGCAGACCCAGCGCCCGTCGGTCATCGCCAGAGCGGCGGGGCCATCCCAGGGCTCCATCACCGCGTTGCAATAGGAATACATGTCGGCCCAGGCCTTCGGCATCTCGGTCGCCGACTTCGACCAGGCTTCGGGCACCAGCATGGTCTTCGCCATCGGCGCCGAGCGTCCGGCCCGCACCATCACCTCGAACACCGCATCGAGCGCGCCGCTGTCCGAGGTCCCCGCCGGCACGATCGGCTTGATATCCTCGGCCATCTCGCCAAACGTGCCCGAGGCCATGCGGATCTCATGGCTCCGCATCCAGTTGACGTTGCCCTTCAGCGTGTTGATCTCGCCGTTATGCGCCAGCATCCGGAACGGCTGCGCCAGCCACCACTGCGGGAAGGTGTTGGTGGAATAGCGCTGGTGATAGATCGCGAAGGCGCTCTCGAACCGCTCGTCCATCAGGTCGGGGTAGAAAACGGCAACCTGCTCGGCCAGCATCATGCCCTTGTAGACGATGCTGCGGCAGCTCAGCGAGCAGATATAGAGCCCGGCAATCTGGGCCGCCACGGCGGCCTTCTCGATCCGCCGCCGGATGATGTAAAGCTCGCGCTCGAAGGTGTCCTCATCCACGCCCTTGTCGTTGCGGATCAGGATCTGCTCGATCTCGGGGCGCGTCGCATTGGCCTTGTCGCCCAGCACCTCGGTGTTCACCGGCACATGGCGCCAGCCATAGATGTAATGGCCCATCCGCAGCACTTCGGTCTCGACGATCGTCCGGCAGCGTTCCTGCGCGCCGAAATCGGTGCGCGGCAGGAACACCTGGCCCACGGCGATCAGCTTGCCCATCTCGGGCTCATGCCCGGTGCGGCGGATCTGGTCATAGAAGAACGGCACCGGGATCTGCACATGAATCCCCGCCCCGTCGCCGGTCTTGCCATCGGCATCGACCGCACCGCGGTGCCAGACCGCCTTCAGCGCGTCGATGCCATGCTGCACCACCTTGCGGCTCGGCTTGCCAGAGATCGAGACGACCAGCCCGACCCCGCAAGAGGCATGCTCGTCATCTTCCTTGTAGAGGCCGTTCTCGTGCATCCACTTGCGCTTCGCCTCTTCGGCGGCCACCCAGGATCTCATCATATTTCGTCATATCTGTACTCCTTGGGGGGGGTCATGCCCTTGCGCGCAAAATACTCGGCCTCGGTCTGGCGCCCATGCACCCCGGCCAGCTCCATCGACGGCAATCGGCGGTCAATGAAAATCTCATGCTGCAGCACCAGACCCTCGGTATCGTCCAGAAGGCCGAGCGCAATCTCGTAGGCGCCCGCCTCCGGGTCCTGATCGAGCGCGCCCTCGGCGACATCGCGAAACCACAGGGTCGAGCCGCAGATCTTGCAGAATGACCGGGTCGACATCGGCGAGGATCGGTAGATGCCGATATGCTCGTGCCCGCTGATTGTCAGCTGCTCTGCCGGAACCGTCAGGCCCGGAAAGGCACTGCCGGTCCAGCGCTGGCACATCTTGCAATGGCACAGCCCGAAATCGGTCCGGGTATCGACCGCATCGAAACTGACCGCGCCGCAAAGGCAGCGCCCATGCCGCACGAGGCCAGCTCATTTCAGCACCGGCTGCGGCGGCAGCGAGAGCTGCGACAGAACCGTATTGCAGTCGAACTCTGGCGCCGAGGCGAAGAACCCCGGTTTGCCCGGCAGGATCAGCGCCGCCGGGCTCGAATCATAGGTCGAGCTGCCCTTGTCATCGGTCCATGTCCCGGCACCCGACAGGAACAGCCGCCATTCGCGGTTGATCCACTCATTGCCCTTGGACTGCCAGACCAGCTTGCCGTCAGCGCCCACCGCCTTGGTGTCGAACTCGGTCTGCTCCAGCGTGATGCCGTTCAGCACGCGCTTCACGCCGTTCAGCTTGTCGGTGCCGGTCACATGCTGGGTCGTGCCGTCATCGGCGATGGTGGTGAAATCATAGCTGTCCACCCCCGTTGCCAGCAGGGTGGAGAAGGACGCCGGCTTGACCTGCGGCTCAACCAGCTTGTCATGTTCCTTCGCGGCCAGATCATAGGTATCCAGCCACTGCGTTTCGCTGTCGATCCGGCTGACGAAGAAAGGGCCACCCTGATTGATGTCGACCCGCCATTTGTTGCCGTTCGGGTCGCTGTCGCAGGTGTAATGGTTCGAGACGACGCAGCCATGCATCTGCACGGTCAGAAAGCCGGTGCAGCCTTTCGGCGGCACATAGGTCGGCACCGGCAGATCCCGCCAGCGCCGGCAGACCCCAGGAGGTCGCCACAGCCGCCAGCATCAGTCGGATCGCTTTGGTCGCAGAATTCCGTCTCATCATCGGGTCAGACCTTCGCTTGTTCAACCATGTCAGCACAACTGACCGATTAAAATTGCACGGCACCGAACGTTGCGTGTTTGCCAACACGAAATCGGGCACAAAGCGGACAAGTGCTTTTTGGCACGAAACCCGCCCCATGGCAGCTACTCTGCCGCAACGGCAGAGGCCTGCGCCAGATAGTCGAGGATCGCCTCGGCGGCTTCGCGCCCATCCCGGATCGCCCAGACAACAAGGCTCGCCCCGCGCACGATATCGCCCGCCGCATAGACCCCCGGCACGCTGGTGGCATGGCTGCGATAATCCGCCTTCACCGTGCCCCAGCGCGTCACCGAGAGTTCTGGCGCGTCCCAGCCGCCCGGCAGATCTTCCGGCTCAAAGCCCAGCGCCATGACGACCAGCTCGGCCGGCTCGACATAATCCGCGCCTTCGATCAGCTCGGGCATCTGGCGCCCGCTGCTGTCCGGCTCGCCCAGCCGCATGCGCTGCACCAGAACGCCTTCGACCGGCGTGCCGGAAAATCCCTTTGGCGCAGAAAGCCAAACGAAATCAACGCCTTCCTCTTCCGCGTTCTGCACTTCGCGCTGGCTGCCCGGCATGTTCGCCCGGTCGCGGCGATAGAGGCACTTGACCGAAACAGCGCCCTGCCGGATCGCCGTGCGGACACAGTCCATCGCGGTATCGCCACCGCCGATCACCACCACGCGCTTGCCGCTGGCATTCAGCGTGCCATCGTCAAAGCTCGGCACCTCATCGCCAAAGCTCTTGCGGTTCGAGGCGGTCAGATAGTCGAGCGCCTTGACGATGCCCTCGACCCCCACGCCCGGCGCCTTGATGTCGCGCGCCTTGTAGACGCCGGTGGCGATCAGCACCGCATCATGCTTGCCGCGGATCGCATCAAAGGTCAGATCGGTGCCCACGTTGCAGTTCAGAACGAATTGCACGCCGCCCTGTTCGAGCTGGTCAACCCGTTGCATCACAATGGGTTTTTCCAGCTTGAAGCCGGGGATGCCATAGGTCAGCAAGCCGCCCGCCCGGTCATGCCGGTCATAGACGGTGACCTGCACGCCCTCGCGCCGAAGGAAGTCCGCCGCCGCCAGCCCGCCCGGTCCGGCGCCGATGATGCCGACCGATTCAATCCGCTCCGCCCGTGGCCGGATCGGCTGCACCCAGCCCTCTTCCCAGGCCGTGTCGGTGATGTATTTCTCGACCGAGCCGATGGTGACGGTGCCATGCCCGGACGTCTCGATCACGCAATTCCCCTCGCAGAGGCGGTCCTGCGGGCAGATCCGGCCGCAGATCTCGGGAAATGTGTTGGTCGCCTGGCTGATCTCATAGGCTTCCTGCAACCTGCCTTCGGCGGTCAGGCGCAGCCAGTCCGGGATATTGTTGTGCAGCGGGCAATGCGACTGACAATAGGGCACGCCACACTGGCTGCAGCGCCCGGCCTGGTCGGCAGCCTTGTCCTCGGCGTATTGCCGGTAGATCTCATGAAAGTCCTGCGCCCGCAAATTCGGAGGCCGTTTCTCCGGCATTTCCTTCGCGACGCTGACAAACTGGAGCATGCGCTGCTGAGCCATAAAAGCCTCCCGATCCACCCCACCCCAATAATCCCCCCGAAAGGGAAAGAAAAGTCAGCCATGCTGACCTAAACGGCGGATTTCTGAGTCGATCCAGTAGATTTTTCACGCAAAGACTGAATTTTAGGTAAACAAGTCTTACCTACATTGCATCAGGCGAGCAAAAGGCCAGCCAAAGCAACGGCGCCAACAAGGATTCTCCACCAGCCAAAGACAGCATAGCCGTGCCTGCTCACAAAACTCAGCAACCATTTCACCACGAGAAGCGCGGCCAGAAAAGCCACAACGAATCCGACGGCAATTTCGTTCAGCGCGCTCCAGTCCAGGATCGCCCGGCTTTTGTACATGTCGTAAACGGTTGCGCCCAACATCGTCGGCATCGACAGGAAGAACGAGAATTCTGCAGCCGACCTGCGGTCCGCGCCCAACAGCATCGCACCGACGATGCTGGACCCCGATCGGGACACGCCGGGGATCATCGCAAGACATTGCATGAAACCGATCGCGAGCGAGGTTCCCAACGGAAATTTCGTCGCATCGAAAAGCCGGGGCCGGTGCTCGATCTTGTCGACGATGATCAGGATGATCCCGCCCAGGATCAGCATGACCGCGATAAGCATTGGAGATTCAAAGAGAACCCGTTTGATGAAGTCATGCGCCAGAACCCCGATCACGACCGCCGGCAAGAAAGCGACGGTGACGGACAGGATGAAACGGCGCGACGCCGGGTCACTTCCGGCAGTGCTGAACACCTGCCACAACTTGCCCGCATAGACGACCAGCAGGGCGAGGATCGCGCCAAGCTGGATCACGACCTCAAAGGTCTTGCCCGCGCTTTCGAAGCCGAGAAAATGCGCGGCGAGCAACAAATGCCCGGTCGAGGACACCGGAATGAATTCCGTCAACCCCTCGATCAGTCCGAGGAACGCCGAGATCAGCAAAGTATGTTCCGTCACGATGTCGCCCTTTGCGTCAGTTCGGGTGATTAATTGGGCGGCGCGCGAAAGACTTCAAATCTTGCGAAGGTGCTTTGCCGAGTCGCGAATCGCGTCGTATTGCCCCGATGGACGGAAGCGCCACATGTATTCCGGCAGGATAACGGCCGCCGGAGACGGCTCGATCCCCAGATCGGAGAACCCCCGGGCCGAGGCGCCGACGACATTATCCTTCCGGAGGTTGCGAATCTGGTCGCCCGTAAGGGCAGTGTTGCTGACCAATCCAAGTGTCACGGTCTGCACGACGTCCAACACCCAAGCCATCATCCCCGCCACCCAGAACGGAAGATTGACGATCGCGCGGCGCCGATGAATGACCCCCAACATCTCTTGAATCAGGGCACGGAAGGTCGCGACATCCGGACCGCCAAGCTCATAGACGCCCGGTTCCGCCTGACCAAGCACGCCCATCACGGCGGCCTTCGCGACGTCGTCGACATAGACCGGCTGGAACTTCGTGCCAGCGCCGACGATGGGCAGAACCGGCCCCATCCGTGACATCGATGCGAAACGATTGAAGAACTGGTCTTCATTGCCGAAGATCACCGATGGTCGCAGGATCACGGCATCGGGAAACGCTTCAAGAACCGCTTTCTCGCCAAGGCCCTTGCTGCGCGCATAGAGGCTTTCGGACCGCGGATCGGCACCGATCGCGGACAGATGGACCAACGCGCCCACCCCCTCTTCCGCGGCGATGCGCGCGACACGCGCCGCCCCCTCGTTCTGGACGAAGTCGAAAGTGTTCTTGCCAGATTCAGTCAGGACGCCAACGCAATTCACGACGGCATCCGCACCCCGCATCGCCAGCCGCACCGAGTCATCGTCCCGAATGTTGCACAACACGGGTTCGACCTGTCCGACAGAACCATAGGGCTTCAGAAACAGCGCCTCGTTGGGTCTGCGCACCGCCACGCGGATACGCCAGCCCTCTTTCGCGAGCCTGCGCGTGATGTATCGCCCGACAAAGCCCGACCCGCCGTAAATCGTGACCAGTTTCGACATGTCTCGATGCCTCCGAACTTTGCCTGAGCGCTACGATGCGCTTAGATTGCATAGCTTTCCCGACAGGCGCGAACAAGTCTGGAATGACCGTCAGGAATTTGCGCCGCACCCCGTTGACACGCTCTGCGCCACTCGGTACATCGCGCTCCACGACATCGCCCAGATGGCGGAATTGGTAGACGCGCAGGTTTCAGGTACCTGTACCGCAAGGTGTGGAGGTTCGAGTCCTCTTCTGGGCACCATTTAACTAAATATATTATATAGTTAAATGGCTTGGTGGATCCGGCCCCGGTTTCGATCCACGCTTCAGCCCCCCATCGCTTGATTGGTTTGAAACCGAAGTGGCGACACCAATGGTGTCACGGACGCCAAAGGACGCTTCTGGGCCGCAAGGTGGTCAGCACGCCAGACAGCATCCAAGCGAATTGATTTGTCCAAGAAGAGCGACCACCCGGTTTGCCGATCGTCCGAAAGATCAAATAGCGGCGACAACTGGTCCGTTTGCCTCGACCATCTTCGCGCAGCCATGTCGGCCGCACGCATTTCGCGCCTCTCGTCCCGCCCGTGGCTTGGCGCCGGAAGATCGAAAGCCCAGAGCGGGCGGAAAGCGGACATCTACTGCGCAGGAAATCAACGTCCACCGTGGGAAGAGAAAACCAAAGATTCGCTAATTCCTTCGCCCGGAGCCCAGGACCCTTCGACCTGACGGATCAGGCGCAACGGGCCGCCGCTCTCTTCTGCCACTACCACCGCCCGTATCGAGATCAGGCCGTCGTGCCGGTAGCGGCTAGGCCGTTTTTACCCTTCACCGCGCTTGAGAAGGGGCGGGTCCAAATCTTTGTAAGGTCAGGCGGCGGGCGCACAGGTGAGCGCAAGTCTGCGTCCACATGCGTCACGATGCTCGCGAGCGGCGGATTGATCTCATGGGGAGCCGCGTCATGCGCCGGGGCCACGGCGTGGCCAGGTCTGAAGGGCATGGGCATCGATTTCCGCGGCCTCGGCCTTGCGCTCTTCCTGTGCCACTTGCGCAAGGGCTCGTTCGAGCACGAGATCGAAACTGCGGATCTCGCGGTAGCGCGCCAGTACCGCCTCTTCCAGTGCTTCCGCCTGACCGACCAGACCGGCCTCAGCCAGCTGGATCCGGCCCTGTTCCGCGCGCACGGCGCGCAGGAAATCGCCGATGTAGGGCGCGGACTCGAGGCTGCGCTCGGAGATCTCCCGCCGCATGCGCTCTTGCAACGACAGGTCCTCTGCCTGCAGCAGGGCGATGGCGTGGCGCAGGGTACCCAATTCGGCGGCGTCCTGCTCCATCTCGTAGCGGCGGATGCGTGTCAGCAGCCTCAGCGCTTCGATCCGGCGTCTGGCCATGATGCCCTTTCCGTCGGCTGCGCCGATCAGGCGGCTGCCGAGAGTTCCTTCTGCACCTTCTCGACGTCATAGAAGTCGGGCTGCATCGATGTGGGGATGTTGCCGCGGCCGATCTCGATGCAGATGGTGGGCGGATGGCCCCTGACCATCGCCACGAAGATGTCGCGGATCACGGTGTAGAGCGTGGCATCCTCATCCTCGATCTGGCGCAGGCGCGAGGAAATCGGCTGGACCATGCAATAGGCGAGGAACACGCCCAGAAAGGTCCCGACCAATGCGCCACCGATCATGCCGCCAAGGATCGCCGGGGACTGGTTGATCGCGCCCATGGTCTTGATCACCCCGAGCACGGCCGCGATGATGCCGATGGCAGGCAGAGCGTCCGACACGGTCTGAATCGCATGGGCCGGGGCGAGCGCCTCGTGGTGGTGCTTCTTGAGCTTGCGGTTGATGACATCCTCGGTCTGGTACTGATCGTCGAACTGCATCGCCAGCATGCGGAAGGAATCGGTGATGAGTTCCACCGCGAAGTGATCCTTGAGCAGGCGCGGATAGCGGTTGAAGATCTCGCTCTCCGAGGGCTTTTCAATGTGGCTGTCGAGCGCGAGGATGCCCTTGTTCCGATAGAGGCGGATCAGTTCGTACATCAGGCTGAGCACATCGCCGTAATCCTTGGTCTTCCATTTCGTGCCCTTGAACGCCTTGAGGATGCCACCGCCCGAGCGCCGCACCAGGCCAAAGGAGTTGGCGATGATGAACGAGCCCACGGCGGCACCGACAATCATCATCCCCTCGAAAGGCAGCGCCTCGATCAGCACCTCCATCTTGCCGCCCGACAGCACGAAGCCGCCAAAGACGAGCGCGACGACGATGCCGAAACCGATGATTGCAGTCATGCCAATTCTATCCTTGAGCGCAGGCCCGGTCAGGGCGTCGCCCCGCAATACCCCACGAGCGCGGTTTTTTCTTACCGGATGCAAGTATAAAGTCAAGAATATAGAACAAGACTACGAGCCAACCGGAGCTTGTCATATGCTATACTTAATCAATACAGATAATTGACAGGTCGTGAATGCATAGATAGCGTACATGCAAATACAGTTTTGCTCACAATGTACGATGAATGGCGAGATGACCCACAATCCGCATGGCGTAGCCGTCTTCCTCGAGGAGGGTGAGCTGCATCTGATGTTCGACGACTGGCCAGCGCAGATACGATTGGCGATCTGCCTTGGCGAAGAGGGCAGCTGTGCGATCCTTGTCTATCATGAGGCTGAGGAAGACCGGATCATGCTGCGGGTCGGCGACCTGATGGGCCTGCCGCCCGATGGCTTCGCCGTGGTGCCGCGGCGGCCGGGCTTTGCGACGCGACGAATGCGATTTTCGGACGAGCAGAAGCTGATGACATTGATCGCGGAGGCGGAGGGTTTGCGCGAAGTGGCGGCAGACTATGCGATAAACTATGCTTTTGCCGCGGATGAGGGGTTGAATCCCGAGCTGATGACCACCGGGGTTCAAGCGGAAGCACCTGTGACGCGCACGGCCCTGGCCGATGCGGTGGCGCTGCCTGAGCCGATGCGTATTGCCCGGATCGATGCCCGGCCAGTGCCGGAACCACGTGGCGTGGTGCGGGGCAGCCTGCCGCGCTGGGCGGATCTGGGGCCGCACCTGCCCGAGGTTGCGCAGGCGCCCAGCGCGGCGCAGGCAATCGAGCCTGTCGCCGCGGATCCTGCTGTGCCGCCGATCGGGTTCCGCCTGCTGTCAGAGATCGAACGTCGGGCCACGGTGATGGGGCGCGGCCGCCTTACGCTGGCCGAGGATGGCACGCTCTGGCTCGCCTCGGTCGGCGGTGCCGGGGGTGTTGCCGGGGCCGAAGCCGAGGTCGGGACCGAGGCCGTGGCAACGGTCTATTTCCGCGACGATCTGCGCAGCTTTGCATTGCCGGTGGAGGCCCTTGGGCCACAGTTGGCTGCGGGGCTTCCCGGGAGGGTGGCTCTGGCGGGGCATCTTTTTCCGGCACCTCTGCTCGCGGAACTGCGCCGTGCGCCGCTGGCGGCGCGGCTGATCCTGGTTGGTGACTTTCTGCAAGTGTTTCCGGGGTTGCCGCAGGTGGCCGTGCCATTTGTCGGCACGCCGCTTGCCGACGCGGATGACATGGCCAGCGAGCTGCGGCGTCGCACCAGGCCGATGCGGCCCTGGATGCGCGGCGGGATCGGAGGGGCCACGCTTCTTGTGCTGGTGTTGATCCAGGCGGCGCTGGCCCCCGTGCTGCGCAGCGCTGAGACCAAAGGCGGCCGGATCGACCGCATCCGCGACACGGTCTTTGCGGCGGCAGGACGGGACGAACCGCGCGCGACGGAAGCGGGAAGCACACAGTGAAATGTGCGATCGTCACGCCGATCGGTCCCGGCCACAGGCAGATATTCGAGGCCGTCTGCAAGCCCTCCGTTGCGGTGGCTATGGGCTATCATATGGGGCCATTCACCGAAATCACCCATCTGGCGATGGACGATGGCGAAGGACGCCATGGCCGATCCGCCCGGCGCAATACGGCGATTGCCGAAGCGCGAACGGCGGGGGTTGACTGGCTGTTCTTTCTGGATGCCGACGACGTTCTGGCGCCCAATGCCTTCGAGGCCTTCGGTCGGGCGCTGGCCGCCGATGCGGGGCTGGACGCGATCTGGGGCCTGATCTGCGAGTATGATGCCGATGGCGCGCCGAGCCTGCGCGAAGGCCAGCCGGAGCGGCTGGAAACGATCGACGACTTTCTGGCGGTGCCGCCCTATCTGGCGGTGCAGATCGGAATGTTCCTGCGCACGGATTGCGCCGCGCGCTTTGGCTTCGACACCGGCATGGACACCGGCGAGGACTACAGGCTTTACCTCCAGCTCTGGCGCAACTGTCGCTGCGCCAAAGTGCCGGAGATCTTCTTCATCAACCGGCGCGGGCAGCATTCCACCGGACCGCGTGCGGCGACGGGGGCAGACTGGAGCCGCTCGGTTGAGGCGCAATGGGCCGCCGCGCTCGCTCGGACGCCGATCTGGAGCCGGGTGGAGCATGAGGGGGTGGACGCGCGGATGCGGGTCAGCAATCCGCTGGATCTGATCCAGAACAGCCATCTTCGCGGGCGGTTCTTCGAGGCCGATGCGCTGCGCAAACTGCACCAACTGGTGCCGGAGGGCGCCCATATCGTCGACGTCGGGGCCAATATCGGCAATCACGTCATCTGGTACGGCCAGCATCTCAAGCCGGCGCGGATCTATCCGGTCGAGCCGAACCCGGTCGCGATCGCGATCCTCGAGGCGAATATGGCGGCCAATGACCTTGGCGGCGTGATAGATGCGCGCGGCGTAGGCCTTGGTGTCGGCGCAGAGGCAGGGCGATTCAGCGCCATTACCGATGATCCCGACAATCTTGGGGCCACCCGGCTGGTGGCTGACCCGGCGGGGAAGCTGCGCGTGGTCAGCATCGATGCCTTGATGGGTGACGCACGAGTCGATTTCCTGAAAATCGACGCCGAGGGGATGGAGATCGAGGTACTGGCAGGGGCGGCGGCGGTGATCGCGCGCGACCGGCCGGTGATCTGGGTCGAGACGCTGCGCCAGAATATCCTTGCCTTCGCTCAGCTCTGGTGCCGGGCCAATGACTATTGCCTTGTCGACAGCGTCGCCAATGTCAACGCGATAGACTATTTCGCCATGCCGAGGGAACGTGCATGACCCAGACCGTTTCGCGCAAGGAGCGGCGCGCCCAGGCCTCGGTGGCAGCGCGCAGATATGGCTTGCCGGGTGCGCCGGCGCTGGACCTTTTCGAGGCCTACCGCGCCTTGATCGGACGCGACCTGGCGCGGGCCGTGACGCTGGCCCATCAGGTCGGCCAACGCCATCCGGGCAATGTCCATCCCTGGATCATCCTTGGCACGGCCGCGCTCGACCGGCTGGAAGGAAAGCCCGCTGCGGCGTTCTTTGAACGCGCTCGTGAGGTGGCGCCGAAAGATCCGCTTGCGCTGGCGGGGCTTGGCAAGGCGCGGGTGCTGGAGGCCAACCCCTTTGCGGCCGTAGGGCTTTTCGAGGAGGCGTTCACGGCCGGCAGTGACGATCTGGCGATGGCGCGGCTTTATATTGAATTGATGCGCAAGATGGAGCGGCCGGGCCGCGCGGCCCGGGCGCTGGCGCCAGTGGCGGCGCGGCTGGACGATGCGGCCTTGTATCACGCGCTGGGGGAGCTCTTCCTTGACGCCGAAGACTACGGGGCGGCGGGGCGGGCCTTTGAGGCGGCCCATAGCCGCGATCCGCTGCCGCTTGCGCATCGGATCGGCCGCATCAAGGCCGCGCTGTTCGCCCATGATTTCGCCAGGGTCGAGGAGGACGCAGGCGCGCTTCTCGATGAGGACCCGGCGCTGGAAGAGTTGATCAGCCTGCGCATGACCGCATTGCGCAATCTTGGCCGTGGGGACGAGGCGCTGGCGCTGCTGGACGGCCATTTCACGGATCCGGTGCAATACAAGCGCGCGCTTGGGGTGTCAGCTCATCTGGCGCTTGACCGGGGCGACATCCGCACGGCGGGCATTGCCTTTCGGGAAGCGGTTCACGTTACCGATGCCGAGCATGGCTGGGCCGAGAAAGCCTATGGCACATTCTGTTTCGGCAATGGCGATTACGCTGCCGGGCTGGAGAGCTATGTGGCGCGGCAACCGACGGCAAACCGGCGCTTCGTGCCCTATGCCAATTCGGCGCCCGAGGTCCTGAGCGCGGCGAGACGAGTCTTTGTCATGGGCGAGCAAGGGGTGGGGGACCAACTGGCGCTGTTGCCGCTGCTGGGTCTGGCCCCGCTGGCACAGGCTGAGGTGGTCTTTGTCGGCGACGCACGGATGGAGCCGCTGCTGCGCGCGAGCCGACTGCGCGCCGGGTTCATTGCAGAGGGTGATTTTGACGCGGCCGCTCTGCGGCTCGGCGCGGGCGAGATCATCTTTGTCGGCGACCTGATGCGATATCTGGCTGTTCGTCCGGCGGGTGCGCTGGGGCTGGGCGGCTATCTGCGCGCGGACCCTGACAAGGTTGCCGCACGGCGCAGGAGCTATGAGGACAGGGCGGCCGGCGGGCCGATCGTGGGCCTGTCATGGCGCAGCAGCGCGACGCTGACCGGCTATCACCGCTCGGTCGCATTGGCGGATCTGGTCGCGACCCTTCCGCCCGGGGCGCTGGCGGTGAACCTGCAATATGGCGATTGCCGGGCCGAGATCGCAGCGGCGGCTGCCGGACGGACGGATGTGACGCTTTTCGACGACCCGGAGGTCGACCAGATGGCCGATCTAGACGGGTTCATGGCGCAGATCATGGCACTGGACAGGGTGGTGAGCATCGACAACACCACCGCCCATGCCTGCGGCGCGCTGGGGCATCGCGATTGCCACCTGCTGATCCCTGCCGGGGCGGATTGCATGTGGTATTGGGGCCGCGACGGGCGCGAGGACCGCTGGTACGGCGGGGTGACTCTGCATCGCCAGAGCGCCCCGGGCGACTGGAGCGGCCCGCTGGCGGAGCTGACGGATCTGTGGCGCTGAAGCGCGCCGAGTTCGGGCCTATTGCAGCGCGTTGCGCAATTCGTCGAGCGAGATCGGGCTGTATTGCGCGTCCTTCGGCAGGACAATGGTTCGTTGCAGCTCTGCCGACCGGGTGACGGGCGCAGGGGCCGCCGGTGCCGTGGCCGGATCAGCGACGCCAGTGTTCGCCACGGGCGCTGTGCTCAGCTCGGACGCCGATTGCTGGGTGTGGAGCGGATCCGAGGCTGGAGCCGTTGCGGCCTTGCTGGCGGCAATGGCGGGGGCAATGTCGGCGGCGGCACTGACCGGGATGGTTGGCTGCGCCGGAGCCGCAGCTGCGGATTGCGCCGGCAGATAGGCCAGCAGCACACTGATGCGGCGGTTCGACGGGTCGAGCGGATTGCCGGCGTTCAACGGTTCGGTCGCGGCAAGGCCCGAGATGCGGGTGATGCGGTGAACATCAACCCCGGCGTCAAGGAACACCCTGCGGGTGGCATTGGCGCGGTTCGAGGACAGTTCCCAGTTATCGTGATCGCCGGTGCCCGAATAGGGCACCGCATCGGTATGGCCGGAGATCAGGATATCATTGGGGAGTTGAGCGATGGCGCGCCCCAGGCGCTCGATCAGATCGCGCGGCGCGCCGGTCACCTCGGCGCTGCCCGAGGCGAACATCGCCTTGCCGTCCTGATCGACGACTTCGATCGTGAGGCCCTCGGGGGTGCGCTTGAACAGCACGTTCTTCATCAGCGGCTGCAGGTCGGGGGCGGATTGGATGGCCTGCACGATCTCGTGCTGGACCTCGCTGAAGCGTTTGTCGTCCTGCGCATGGGCAATTGCCAGCGCAGCGGCCTGGATCTGGGCAGGATCCTGACTGGCGGCCGTGTTGCCGGCCGTGGTCGGTGCCTTGGTCTCGGGTTCTGGCTTGTTTGCGGGCTGGTCGGCAGGCTTGACCATCGTCGGGTCGCCGAGCGGCAGGCTGGGATCGGTGCTGGCCGCGTCGGGATGGCCGCTGTCATCGAGGCCATGCGCCGAGGCCGCGCCGTTCGAGGCGTTCAAGACGCCTTTCGGGCCGATCGTGGTCCCGTCGAGGACGCCAAGACCGCCGGACGCCTGCGTCGCGGCATCGGAAGGGGTGAAATACTGCGCAATGCCGTCAAGGTGGTTCTTGTCGGCGGTGGAGAGAATCCACATCAGAAGGAAGAAGGCCATCATCGCCGTCATGAAATCGGCATAGGCCACTTTCCAGGCGCCACCATGATGCCCGCCGTCCTCGACGATCTCGGTTTTGCGGATGATCACCGGGGCCTGATTGGAACGTGACATGTTGGGAATGCCTTGCTTATGACTGCTCGGCTTCGCTCTTCACGCAGAAAAGCGCCCAAAAGATGGCTCCATTCGAGCGAATTGGGGAAAATTTCCTAGCAATCGCAATGGCCTTCGTCCGACGTGAGCAAGCTCAGGGCGTGACGACGGGATCGCGATCTGCCGTGTCGCGGGCATGCTTGCCGAACCCTGCCTGCTTGGCGTAGGTCGATTTGCGCTTGCTGTAGTTCGGCGCGACAAGCGGCATCTCGTCGGGCAGGTTGAAGCGGCGGCGGTATTGCATCTCTGTGAGGCCATGCTCGGAGCCGAGGTGACGCTTGAGCATCATGAAGCCCTTGCCGCAGCACAGGCAGAAGACCTTGTTCTGTGTGACCGCATGATCGAGCGATACCGCCGGTTGGGCGGCATCGGCGCTGCGCTGCGGCTCGGCTCGGACGGCCCTGTTCGCGCCCGGCGCCGGCCCCGCATCGAGCGTGATGCCGAACTGGGTGCTCAGCAGGCGGACCAGCTCGACGATATCATCGACTGAAACATCGTTGCGCGCCGCGTAGGCCGAGGAAATGCGAGTAACGGCGTCGATCGCCTCTGAGGTATCCGATCTTGTCACTGCTTCTCTCCGATGGTCACACAAAAGGGGCACTGGTTCTAACTACAAGTCTAACTTTGTTCATCTGCCGCAGTATTGCATAAAACCAAACAATACTTGCAGTATTTGAGGTTACTTATCCGGCGCTGGGAAAAATAAGTCAATCTGCATGGGGCTTCCCTTGAGAAACGGGCCGAAATCTGCCGATGTCGCGGCAAAAGCCCCATTTGCGCTTGTCAGTTCATGGCGAGCCGACGCGCGCCCGGTCATGGATCAGTGTCCCTTGGCGCCATGCGCCGAGCGCCAGGCACGATAGCTTGGCGCGGTCATCGGATAGTCGTCGGGCAGCTTCCATTTGCGACGGTATTCCTCGGGGGTGAGCCCCAGTCGCTGGGATAGGTGGCGGCTGAGCAGCTTCACACGGGCACCCGTTTCGAGGCAGATCAAGTAATCATCCTGAATGCTGTCCGCGATCGCCACGACGGGGACAAGCGATGGCTCTGCGACCGGGGCCTGCCCAGCGGGCGGCCATATTTGCAAGGCGCTGCGCGCTGAATCACTGCTGCGTTCAAGCATGCGTTTCAACTTCAGTGCAAGGCGCAACGCTGCGATGAGCGACAGTCTGCCGCCCGCGGCGCGGGCGGCAACAATCGCCACGATCAAATCATCATCGCCTGCGGCCGGTTCTGAAGTATCGGCTGTCTTCACCATTCTGTCCTTCTGTCCCCTTCGCTCCGCTTTGGCTATGCAGCCGCAAGGCCGAAGCGTGCTCAAGCTCTGATTGTACAAGATTAGGCAACAACCTTAAGCCGCGGTCAAAGAATTGGATGTTCTGCTATCCCGTTCAGGCAAATTCCAATGGGTGTGGACCAGAGCCACAATTGTTGCTCGTTCTTGCCTGCCACGAAGGGGTTTGGTAATCGTTCCGAAGTTCATGTATCGATCGCGCTGTTCCAACCCCTGACATTGCATCCGTACAGCGCCCACCATCGGGCGTTTCCGGGCATCTTTAGCGGGCTGGCGGGAGAAGCTGTGTTGACGACCTTTCGGGATGCCAGAGCGTTGCTCGTCGGTGGCGACACGGTGCGGACGGCTGAGCTGGCGGACTTCCTGTCCGAGCACTGCGGCTGGGACAGCCTGCGCTGCGACACTCCGGCACAGGCCCGGGCGCTGTTGGGGGCGGCCGAGCGGATCGTGCTGGTGGTCCTGGGGAGTGCCGGCCCGGACGCGGGCGCGGTGCAGGGGATCCGGCTGCTGCGGACCATGGCGGCCGCGGCTTTCATCCTGTTCATCGATCCGACGGCGACGGGCGAGCTGAGTGCCCCGGCGTTCATGGCCAGCGCAGACGACGTGATCCGCGCGCCTTTCGGCTTGCAGGAATTCGGAGCCCGACTTCGCCGGGGCCTTGGTGCTCGCTATCCGGCTGATGCGTCGGCGCTTTTGCCGGGGCTCTACCTTTCGGCGGCAAATCATCTGCGCGCGGTAGGGGTGAGCGGGGCGGTGCCGCTGACCTCGGCCGAGGCGGAGGTGGTCAAGGTTCTGATGCGCCATCTCGGCGAGATCGTGACCCGGGATGCCCTGTCCCGGGAGATCGACAAATGCGAGTGGGTCTATGGAGATCGCAAGTTTGACGTGCATATCACCAAGATCCGAAAGAAGCTCCGCCTCTGCTTTGGCGAGCGGTTTCAGATCAAGACCGTCCGGGCGGAGGGATACATCCTGCTCCAACCTGGCGAAGCGGACTCTTCCGCGGGCTGAGTCCTGCGTGATCGAGGCTCACTTCAGATTGTCAATATCTTGATTGTTAACCTTCGTTAGTGCGGCGGTTGTGTACATTCGAGAGCGTCTAACCCCATAGTCCTTGTGGATAGTTTTCAGATCTCAACAAATTCTTGTGTGCTACACTCTATAATTGAACACATTTCTGTGCGTGCAGGCTGGCCCTCAGAGTCTGGGTCCGGCACTCGCCGAGCGATTGAGGGTCTTGGCAACGGCACAGGCTCTGCAAGAATATTTAACAAATACAGACTAACGGTCCAGCTCGCGCCTAGGTATATTTCCATTATCGAAGGATAGTTGGGGGCGGACCGGAAATACGATGCAGTACAAGCATATCCTTGAACAGATCTGGAGCGGTTCGATCACTGCGCTCGCAAACCCCCAAGAAAGCCGCATCGCAGGTCTTTTGGGCGAGCTCAATCCGGTCGCCATGGTCTGCCTTCGGTCGCGCCGGCCAATGATCCGCGATTACGTGCTGCCGGAATTCTTCGAGCTGGTTCCGGGGTTGCCGCTGGGCGATGTTCTGGCCGAAGAACTCGGGCTCGATGTGCCCTATGGCGCGCTGGTGGTGATCGAGGCGGCGCTGGAGGGATCGGCGCAATCCCCAGACATGCAGCACGTCACCGAGGCGAACATACACTCAATGGTGGAACGCTGTGGCGAGCGTCAGGCGATTGCCGCCAGCGCGGCGGAGCGGTTGCATCGGGCCGCGGGCCCCTTCCGCGACGCCAGGCTGAACGGCAAGTTCTTTCAGGCAGACCGGACCCGTGTGGTGGCCGAACCCGGAACCCAAACGGCCTGAGACCAGATCCCAGGACTGTCACCTCTGACGGTCGATCGCCCCTTCGGCCCAGAGCCGGAGGGGCTTTTTCTTTGCCGCTTCGCGACCGCAGGACAGCGTCCCATTCGGTCTGGCAAACAAGGGCAATCAAATCTGGGTTTAACCGCCCGTTAATCAAGTATAACTTCCCCAACTTCGTGTTCTGTGCTTACTGTTCTTGCAATCGAGACGAGTGTCGGGGACGCGATGCAATGATGGCCCTGAGCTATAAAGCGGCGTTACAGGCGCCGCTTCTGGAGCGCGATGAGGAACGCCGGGCGATCCTTTGTTGGCAGCAGGCGAACGACCGGCCCTCGCTGGAACTGCTGTTGCGCTCGCATGCGCGGCAAGTCTATGCGCTCGCGCACAAGTGGTCCTCAAATGCGACGGAGCGCGAAGATCTGGTTGCGGAAGGCATGATCGGGCTGATGCGCGCGGCCGACATGTTCGACCTGCAACAGGACGTGCGCTTTGCCACCTATTCGCAATGGTGGGTAACGAACTGCATCTCGATCGCATTGGCGCGCCTGAAGACGGTGATCGATATGCCGACCCGGACCTATTTCGAGGCCCGCATGGGGCGGCTGAACGGTCGGGCGGACGAGATGGCTGTGCAGGCGCTGCGCGGGGTGATCAGTCTCGACGCGCCGCGCTTTGACGACGGGTCCGACCTTGGGCTGGATATGCTTCATTCGGCGGAACTCACGCCCGAGGAGCACGCAGAGGCGGCTTCGACCACGGCGATGTTGCGGCTTCTGTTGCAACGGGCGCTGGATGAGATGGGTGACCCAGACCGCGAGATCCTCGTCTGGCGCAAACTGACAGCGCAGCCGAGCACGCTCGACGAGATTTCGGCGCGTCTCGGCATCAGCCGCGAGCATGCTCGGATGGTCGAGCGACGGGCGCTGGCGCGGTTGAAGCGCTGTCTGGAAAAGCAGGGCTTTACGCCCTCGATGCTGGGTTAGGAACCGTTCAGGTGGTGACAGGAGTGACGACATGAGCACGCCAGCGGTGACGGGACCGGCACCAAGAGCGGTGGGGAACGAGGCCAGTGTCGCCGGCCCCACCCCGCCCGAAGGGTTTGATGCGCTGCTGGGTGCCTTGCCCGCGACAGCGCGAGCAGGGGCGGACCCTGCAGCGCCGGGCGATACCGCTGCCAGGTCGGATGCGGGGACGCCGCAGGTTGGATCGGGGATGATCCCGACGCTGTCCCAGCCGGGGGCGAGCGCGTCTGAGCTCTTGTCCAGCAAGATCGCGCTGAGCCTGGCCCTGCGCGGGCTGGAAGGTCAGGAAAGCCGGGCCCTGGCCGATGCCAGAGGCGATGCCGAGGTGTCAGATGTCCTGTCGCGCGCCGGGCGCGCGATTGCCGCTCTGCTCAAGCAGTTTGATGCTGCCAATGGCACCAATGCAGCGGCGCTGGTGCAGCAGGGGCTGGCGGCCTCGGAGGCCGAGGGCGCCACGACGCCCGATGCGGCGCCGGAGGGGACGGCCGACGGCGACACATCCCTGATCGGGACGGGCAATGGCGCGGCAGCCGGAAAGACGCAACGGCCGGACGATGCACTGGATGCGATCTTCGCCGCCGTTTCCGCCATGCTGGGGTTGGCGCGACCGATCCCGAACCTTAAGGCGACAGGGAGCCAGACCCTGTTGCTGACCGGGGACGACGGGACGCTGACCCAGGGCGCGATGGCAGCCCAGGGCCTTGCCGACCAGACAGACGCGACCGGGGGCGGGCCCGCGGTGCAAGGCGCGGGGAGCCCGGAAGATCTTCTGGGGGCCGCAGGGAAGGCGGGATCATCGCGCCAGCATGGAACCGAGGTTGCGGGCGCCGCACCGGGACTCGGCGGACCGACCCTCGATCTGGTGTCGGCCCTGTCCGGCGGCACGATCGCGGCGCGGATGCTGAAGCTTGAGCCTGCAGTGCGCGCGGCCATCGCGGCGGCGATGGGGCCGGATGGCGCGGCGCCGACTGCAGAGCGGGCGAAGGGATCCGGAATGCCGGTCGATCCAATGGCGGCGCTGCTCCGGTCCGGCGACAGGAGTGCCCGACGGCGCGACGATGGGCCCGCGAATTTGTCCGGCAACGGGCTAGGTGGGTTGAGCGAGCTGCGTCCGACACAGCCAGCGGGGCCAGGACCCACGCCCCCGACGGCTGCCCCGGCGCCTCCGCAGCCGCCTGGCGACCGTTTCGCAAGCTTCATTGCGGCGCAGGTCCGCAATGTCAGCCTGACGGGCGACACGACCCGGGTGGCGCTGACGCCGCGTGGTTTGGGCGAGATCGAGATCGATGTGAAGCATGATCCAGTCGGTGCCTTGCAGGTGGTGGTGCGCGCCGACAATCCGGTCGTGCTGGCCGCCTTGCGCGGCGACCGCGCCACCCTTGCGGGGATTCTGACTGGCGCCGGTCTGGCGACCGCTGGCGGCAGCCTCGATTTTCAGGATTTCCGCGACCGCGGCGGGCGCGATGCGCCCGAGACACGGCGGCGCACGTCGGCGGCAGTGGGTGAGGTCACCGAAGAGGGCGGACAGACCTGGAGACAGACGATCAGCAACGGCAAACTCGACATCAGAACCTGAAGGGCGGCAGCATGGCCATTGACAGCACCACCGGAGCGACCCGTTCCGGCACCACGAACAGCGCAGCCTCTGCGGCGACAGCGGCGCAATCGCAGCTTGGCGTTGACTATAACAGTTTCCTCAAGCTTCTGACGGCGCAGATTTCAAACCAGGACCCGTTGCAGCCAATGGATTCGACACAGTTCGTGTCGCAGCTCGCCCAGTTGTCGCAGGTCGAGCAATCGGTTCAGACCAACACCAATCTGGAATCGCTGAATGGCAAACTCGACTCGGTCGCGGCGATGTCGGGGGTGGCGCTGATGGGGCGCAAGGTGACGGTGGCCAGCGATCAGATGGACCTGTCCGGGGGCGCCGCGCAGGCGACCTATCAGCTGGCGGGCACGGCCAGTTCGGTGGAGGCCCAGATCAGCGATGCGAGCGGGACCGTCGTGCGCACGCTGACCGGATTGCCCACGGCCGGCGTCGTCGACACGCCGGTCAGCTGGGACGGTCGCTCCAACTCCGGCCAGCAGCTTCCGGATGGCCATTATTCGATCGCGATCAAGGCGACCGATCCGGCGGGAGGCACCCTGTTCTACAACACCTTTGCCACCGCCACCGTGCAGCAATTGCTGTTCAAGAATGGCGATCAGCTGTTGCAGCTCAGCAATGGGCAGCAGGTGCTGTCGTCGCAGCTCGTCTCGGTCAACTGAGCGGTGATGTCAGGGCCCGGCCGGCCAAGGGTCAGCTGGCGGGCCGGTCGGTGGTGACCATGGATGTGAGCGTGACCGAGGCGACCGCTGGGAAGTCCTGCGACAGGCCGCGACCGAGCATCGCCGCCACCTCTGCCTTGTCGATCGGGCCGGCCGTCAGCAGCGGGGTTTCCGCCGCCGAGGTCAGCAGCGCCAGCGCGCGGTCGCGCAGACGTGCGATGCCAATGGGGGTGCCGAGCGCGACGGCGGCGTCGCGGCTGGTGACGTCGACCCCGGCCTCGATCACCAGATAGGTCGTGCGGGCGACATGGACGACCGGCGTGATGAGACGGCCGAGCGGCAGCTGCTCCGGGGTCGCATCCGCAACCGGCTCCTGCGTGGCCGAGGCAGGGGGCGGGGCCAGTATCGGGCCAAGCGCATAGCCCAGGCCCGTGAAGACCAGCGGCGGCACCAGCAACAGGACGAGGGATTTCAGCATCCGCGCCGCTTAGTAGGGCAGGGTGACATCGAGGAAATCCTGACCATAGCGGGGCTGCTGCACCCGCGACAGCTGACCACGGCCGCCGTAGGCAATACGGGCCTCGGCGATCTTCTCGTAAGGGATGGTATTGTCCATGCTGATGTCTTGCGGACGGATGATGCCGGCCACGCGCAGTTCGCGCAGTTCGGAGTTCACCTTGACCTCTTGCCGCCCGGCAAGGACCAGATCGCCATTTGCGAGTTTCTGGATCACGAGCGCCGCGACCTTGAGGTTGATCGCCTCGTTGCGCTTGATGGTTCCAGAGCCCGAGGCACTGGAGGAAGAGCCGAGATCGACGATGTCGCCTGTGGTGGGCAGCGCAGCTGTGCCAGTGCCCGGCAGGACCTTGGCGATCTGGTTGCCGAAGCCGAAGAAGGTCGGAAAGCCCATGTTCTGTGCCTCGGACCGCGAGCGGTCGGAGGCGTTGGCGAGCTGTGCCTGATCGTTGATGTTGATGATCACGGTCAGGATATCGCCCACTTTGGTGGCCCGCTGTTCGCCGAAGAAGCCGCGCGAGCCGGGCTGCCAGAGCGAAGCGGCCTCGGCCCGCAGCAGCGTCTGCTTGGGTTCCGGCGGGGGCATCGGCACCTGCACATGGGTGGTTTCCGGCATGGTGCTGGCGTCCAACTGCATGCCGCTGAGACCGGGATCCCGGTCGTGGCGATAGGCGTCCATGACGCCGCAGCCGCCCAGCAACCCGATCAGGCAGAGCGGAGCAAGCGGGTGCAGGATCGGGGCGGCGCGGCTCATTGACCGACCTCGACGGTGCCGTTGCTTTGCGCAATGCCGACGACGGTCTTGTTGCTGGCCAGATTGATGACGCGGACCTGCTGATCCGCGTGGCCCTCATCGATCGCCTTGCCCGGGGCCGACAGCGTCATGCGGCCCTTGGTGTAATGGATCAGCACCCGCGCACCGCGGTCGATCACCAGAGGCAGCATCACCGACTGGGTCATCACCGGCCGGTCCGGGCTGAGCATTCGGCTGACCTGCATGCCGACAAGCTTCTTGAGATCGGTGACGGCATAGGCCCCGATCCGGGCATAGGGGAGTGTGACGAGACGGAAATCCTGCGCCGCAAGGATGGCATCGGGCATGATGCGATGGGTGGGCACGGGGACCGGCAGTTCGAGCACCGCCATGCCGTAGATCCGGCGGGTCTCGCCCCCCTCCGTCACGACATTGGCGACGAACTGCCCGGTGTCGCGATCCATCCAGAAATCGCTGACCAGTTGCGCCTCTGTCGTATCCTGGGTTTGGACCGTGACATCGAAACTGGCGCTTGGCGGCATCTCCGCCCCGAGGGTCGCTGTCGCCTTTTCGGCAATGAGCGTGGTGACAGCTTCGGCAAGGACCGGGGCAGACTGCACTCCGAGGCCGAGGCAGAGCGCGCAGAACAGCAAGGGCAGGGTGCGGGCCATGGCTATTTGATCTGGTTGGTGGTGGACATCATCTGGTCCGCGGTCTCGATCGCCTTGGAGTTCATCTCATAGGCGCGCTGCGCCGAGATCAGATCGGTGATCTGCTGGATGATGTTGACGTTCGAGCTTTCGAGGTAGCCCTGACGCAGAATGCCCACGCCGGGGTCACCCGGGTTGGCGGTGGTCGGGTCACCGGAAGCGGTCGTCGCCTGCAACAGATTGTTGCCGATCGGGCGCATGCCGCCTTCGTTGACGAAGGTGGCCATGGTGATCTGGCCCAGCTTTACCGGGGCAGGGTTGTTGGCGACATAGGCCATCACCAGACCTTGCTGGTTGATCTCGACCTTGGTGGTATTGGCCGGCACGGTGATGCCGGGGGCGACTTCGTAGCCGTCGAGGGTGACGATCTGGCCGGTCGCGCTGAGCTGGAAGGTGCCTGCGCGGGTATAGGTCTGGCTGCCGTCCGGCATGTTGACGGCGAAATAACCCTTGCCGTCGATTGCCATGTCGAGCTGGTTTTCGGTCTGAACCAGACCGCCCTGGGTGTTGAGGCGAATGACGCCCGCACCCTGCACACCAAGGCCGATGTCCATGCCGACCGGCCGCGCCGTGCCCTCGGACGAGGTCAGTGCACCTTCGCGGCGCATCGATTGATAGACCAGATCCTCAAAGGCGGCGCGCGTCGATTTGTAGCCCGTCGTATTCGCGTTCGCGATGTTGTTGGAAATGACATCCACATTGGTCTGCTGGGCCAGCATCCCGGTCGCGGCAATTCCCATAGCTCTCATGTCTCAGGCTCCTTTGATTTCAGACGCTGCTGCCCAGCCGGCTCAGGGTTTGCTTGCGCAGATCGTTCTCGTCATCCATCAACGTCAGCGAGCGCTCGTAAGCGCGCTGGATCTCCATCATCCGGGTGAGCTCGATCACGGGCTGCACATTGCTTTCCTCGACAAACCCCTGCGAGACCTTGACATCGGTGGCGGGCGTCAGTGCCGGCGTGCTGCCGTCAGCATTGGCAAACAGGCCGCCGCCGAGACGCTGCATGCCGTCAATGCCGGGCACGCTGAAGGTGCCGAGCTTGGCGATCGTGGTGCCGGTCTGGTCCGAGATCTCGCCATCGTCCGAGATCGATATCTGATCGCCGGTGGTGATCGGGATGGAGATCGGGGACCCCGAGCCATCAAGCACCGCAGCGCCGGTGACGGTGACCAGATTGCCGAGCGAATTGATGTTCAGCCGACCATCGCGGCCGAACGCGGTCTGGCCGGTTGGGGTCGTGTAGCCGAACCACGCGTTGCCCGAGAGCGCCACGTCGAGCGGATTGCCGGTGCGGGTCAGCTGGCCCTGGGTGGGATCGAGATAGGATCCCTGATTGATCACGAAGCTCACATCCCGCTCTGCGGATTGTGGCGCGCCAAGGTTGTGCTGCACGAGGGCCTGGAAATCGGCCCTTTGGGCCTTGAAACCGGCCGTATTGGCGTTCGCCATATTGTTTGCGGCGATGTCGAGACCGTCCCGCAGCGACGATGCCAGAGACAGCGAAATATAGCCGGAGGAATTCATGATGACAGCCGCTCCTGCCGCGCTGAAAGCCGGGATGGGATGAAGAGTTTCTTCAACAGAAGCCACTTCCAAGTTTACTTTACTTGCATCTATCCATGCTATACTTGTTATATGGCGAACATCAAGAACTTTTAAGAAGAGACTGCCGGGGACGTGATAGAATATCGAAGCATAGCCCGCACCGGCAGCCTCCTGCTCGCCCTGGGTGCTGCCGTGTCGGGCCTGCCGGTGGGCGCGGATCCCGTGCCGGAGCACCTGGTCAATCCCGGCCCCGCATCCGAGTCCTTGGCGCCGGAATTGCCTGCGCCCCAGCCCTTCGATCTCCGCGCGGACCTCAGGGGCGGATTCAGTGAAGCGCTGTTGGCGCGCGAACGGGCACTCGGGGCCGCGGCCGACCCGGCAGCGCTGGCCCGGGCGAAAATGGATCTGGCGGAACTTTACCTTGCCGGCGTGATGCTTCCCGAGGGGCAGTCGGTGCTCGATTCCCTGTCGTCCGAGGGGCTGGACCCGGCCGCGGCGGCGCGCCGTGGGGCGCTGGCGGCAGCCTTTGCCATCATGGCGGGCAAGCCGCTTGGACCGGCTTCCGTGGCGCGCGCCGACAGCCCGTTGCGGGCGGCCGCCGCCGCCTGGCCGGATCAGGAGTTCTGGCTGGCGCTCAATGCGATCCGGGCGGATGACCCGCCCGAGATCGCCGCGCACCTGAAGCCCGCGGTGGATCGCCTGGCGGTCTATCCGGCGGTCTATGCCGAAGCCTGCCTGCCGCTTTTCATGGAAGCGGCGATCACGCTTCGGGAGTGGTCACTGGCAAAGGCGGTCGCGCAACGCTTTGACGACTATCCCGCCTTGAAGGCCCGACCGGCCTATCACTTTCTGCTCGGGCTGGCGGCAGAGCGGGTGGGCAGACCTGAGCAGGCGCGGGAGGCCTATGCCGAGGCGGCGCTGGGCAAGGATGTCTATGCGCAGCGGGCGCGACTGGCGCTGGTCGATCTCGGGCTGGCTTCTGGCACTCTGACGTCGCAGGCGGCGCAGGCGGCGTTGCAGTCGAGTCTTGGCCTCTGGCGCGGTGACCAATACGAACTTGCCGCGCTGGAGCGACTTGTCCATATCGACAGCCGGTTGCAGGACTGGGCGGGCATGCTTGATGTTCTTGGCCGGATCATCACGGAGTTCCCGGCGGGCCCCGAGGCCAAGGTCGCGCGTCAGCAGGCGGGGGCGCTTTTGGGCAGCTACTATCGCGCCGGGCTTGCGGGGCGCATTCCGCTGGCTGATTTTCTGACGACGCACCGCCGCATCACGGCAATGTTCCGCTTCGACCAAGGCTTTGAGCAGGAGGCCGAACTGCTCGGCGACCGGTTGATGGATCTGGGGGCAACGGCGCTCGCGGCACAGGAATATGGCCGGATCCGCGATGTGCTCGAGGTCGTCGATGGGCGCAAGCTCTGGCCGCTGGCCCCGGGGAGGTTGACCGAACTTGCGCTGAAACAGGCCGCAGCGCTGGCGCGGGGCGGGCAGAACGCGGCGGCGGCAGCGATCCTTGCGGCGCAGGCGACGCCCGAGGATCCCGCGCAATTGGATCGGCTGAACGCCTTGCGGGCGCAGGTCTATTCGGCACTGGATGCGACAGGGCAGGTGCTGGAGACGCAGATGGCCAAGCCCGGGCCGGAGTATCTGCGGCTGATCGCCGAGGCGAATTGGGCCAAGTCGGACTGGTCTGGGGCGGAGGCCGGGTATCAGAAGCTGTGGGACAGCGACCCCGCACAATTCGGGCCGACCGATGCGATCAACCTGTTGCTGGCGGCCTATCGCGCCGGCGACCGGAGCATGGCGCTGAAGGTGGCGCAGGCCTTTCCCGATCTGGCGCGGGGCGGTGGTGGTGGCAGCGTCCCGGGCGGCGGGTCGGCGGCTGCGTCAGACCCGCCTCAGGTCAAAGCGGTTGCGGGGAGCGCGAGGCCACCCGCCACGGTAGCCGAACCGCCCGCCACAGCAGTTGCGCCAGCGGGATGGCACGATGTGGTCAGCGATCTGTTGGCCGATCCGCCCGGTCTGACGCCGCTGAAGAAGGAATCCGCCCAAGAGCGGCTGGGCCATGCCAGCGAAATCATCAAGCGGCTGAACGCCAACGCCGCAGTGAGCAATTGACCGTGCGGCGCGACGCGCTTTCCCCTGACGCAAACCGCTGCGAGGCCAGATGAACCTTTTGCTCGGAGTGATGCTGGTGGCCGCCAGCGTGCTGGGCGGGTTCAGCGCAATGGGCGGCAGTCTTGCGGTGCTCTGGCAGCCGTTCGAGCTGCTGATCATCGTCGGCGCAGCTCTGGGCGCCTTCATCATCGGCAATCCGACGGCGGTTCTCTTTGACACGCCGCGGGCGCTGAAGGCGGCAATCCGGGGCAAGGCCCATGGCAAGGCGGATTACCTTGAGTTGTTCGCGCTGCTCTACATGTTGTTCCGGATCGGCAAGGAAGACCTCCGCTCGCTGGAGAGTGACCTCGACAACCCGTTGGAGAGCGCATTTTTCCAGCGGTTTCAGGTCGTCGGGCGCAAGCGGCAGCACACGGTATTTCTGGCCGATTACCTTCGGCTGGTGCTCTTGGGGTCCGAAAAGGCGCATGAACTGGAGCCGCTGATCGACACCGAGATCGACTCGATCGAGCAGGAGCTGAACCGCGTTCCCGATGCCCTGATGGTGATGGCCGACAGTCTGCCGGCGGTGGGGATCGTGGCGGCGGTGCTCGGGGTGATCAATGCGATGGGGGCGATTTCGCAACCGCCTGCAGTATTGGGCGCGCTGATCGGTGGGGCGCTGGTGGGCACCTTCATGGGGGTGCTGCTGAGCTATGGACTGGTCGGGCCGCTGGCCGCGGCGGTGCGGTCGCGGCGCGAGCAGGAGATTACCTATTATCTTGCGGTGAAGACCTCGCTGATGGCGTTCCTGAACGGGTATCACCCGCGGATCTGCGTGGAATATGCCCGCAAGACCATCAGCGAAGAAGTGCGCCCCCGGTTTGAAGAGGTCGAAGCGGCGATGCGGGCGGCGGCGCGGGACGCCGGTTTGACGATGGGCGGATGAGTGATGGCCGAGAGCGATGGCCGGATCGAGCGGGTGGTGATCCGCGGCGCCCGACGGCGGCGCGTGGCGCGGGTGCCGCATGGTGGCTGGAAAGTGGCCTATGCCGATTTCGTCACCGCGATGATGGCGTTCTTCTTGCTGATGTGGCTGGTATCCTCGACCGATCAGGGCCAGCGGGAAGGAATTTCGGATTATTTCAAGCGGTCGCCCGCACCCAGCACCGGGCTTAGTCCGAACCGGCCTGATGTGGCCAGCGGCGACCCGCCGGCACCGGTCTCTCTGCGCACGGCAGAGGATCTGAGTGCGCGGCCCCCCGCCGCACCGCTGCCCGCTCCGCCCGCGCCGTCGCCGGTCGATCGGCGGGCACAGGCGATGGGAGCGCGGGTGCCAGAGCCTGCATCCGGGCATGGTGCGCAGGCGAACCAGCTCGAGTTTCTCGATACCCTGCGGGTGAACCGCGACGACTATGACCGCTTGCAGCGGCTGGCAGCCCTGGGGCAGCAGGTCGAGCTGGGCGCGGTGGCGACGCAGGCCCGGATGCAAGCGCCGCCGGAGGCGGGCGCAAAGGCTGACGCCCGGAGCAATGCCCAGGCCGCGACGGCTGCCGCGACCGTACCCGCCGAGACCGAGGCGCTGGCGGCGGATCTCGAGAAATTCAAGGCCAGTCAGCCGATCCTGCACCGCTTTGCCGGCAACGTGGCGATCAATGCGCTGTCGGAGGGCGTGCGGATTCAACTGATCGACCAACCGGGGTTCGAGATGTTCCCGATCGGCTCTGCCCGGCTGACGCCACAGGCCGAGGACCTGATAGCCAAGGTCGCGGAAGTGCTGCGGCAGTTGCCCTATAGCATCGTCATCACCGGCAATACCGACGGCAGGCCCTATCGCCGCAGCGCCGATTACGCGAATTGGGAACTGTCCGCGGACCGGGCCAATGCAGCGCGGCGGGCCTTGATCGCCGATGGGGTGCAATCGGAAAAGATCCTGCGCGTCGTTGGCAAAGGCGATACCGAGCTGCTGATCCCCGACGATCCGCTGGACCAGCGCAACCGGCGTATCACCTTTCTGGTGGTGCGCTGACGCAACGCTGGCGCCCGCCCCGGGCGAGGAGCCGGCGCGTGGGGACGCAGGCCCCGCGGCCTCGACGCGGGGCTCCCCGTGTCTTTCGCGGCCCCCAACAGGCTGAATTCACCAACCTTTAACCCAGATTAAATCCCGGCGGGCTATATGAGCCACAAGACCACCCCGTCCGAACAGGGAAAGGACCTTCGGCCATGAGCATTTCCAGCGCGCTGCAAACCGGGGTGAGCGGCCTGTCCGCCAACTCGGTCGCCGTTACCCGGATCTCGGAAAATATCGCCAACGCCAACACCAACGGCTACAAGCGCCAGTTCGCGGATATGGTGACGACCACGTCGGGCATGGGCGGCAACAGCTCTTCCGGGGTGACTGCGGTCAATGAATCCGACATTCGCACCAGCGGTACGATGACCCAGACATCATCGCCCACGGATCTGGCGATCAACGGGGGCGGGTTCTTCGTGGTCTCGCCGATCCCGAACGATCCCGTGCAGGCGGATTACCGGCTTACCCGGGCGGGCTCGTTCACGCCAGACAAGGATGGCAATCTGGTCAATTCGGCAGGGCTCTATCTGGCGGGCTATCAACTGAATGCGAACGGATCGCTGGGTGCCGTCAATCGCGGCAGCTTTGCCGGGATGCAGACAGTCAATGTAACCAACGCGACGCTGACCCCGGCGGCGAGCACCGCGATCAGTGTGACGGGCAATCTGCCGTCACAAGAGTCCGGGGTTGCCACACCGGGCGCCCCCTTCACCTCGTCCGCCACCTATTACACCGCTCTGGGGGCCTCGAAGACGCTGAATTTCTCCTGGCAGCCAACCACTACCGCCAACAAGTGGACGGTGACGATGTCGGACGACGCGGGCAATCCGCTGGGCTCGGTCGATGTCGATTATTCCGGGAGCGGCGCAAATGCCGGCGGTGTGCTGGACTATGCCAATGCCACCAGTTTGTCGGGCGGGGCCTTCTCCTTCGACACGGCAACCGGGATGGCGACGCTCAACCTGGGTACCGGCGGCTCGGCCCAGACGCTGACGATGGCGCTTGGCGCGCCGGGGAGTTCCTCGGGGATGACGCAGTTCGCCGGAGACTTTTCACCGCAGACCTTTACGGTCGACGGCACCGGCAGTTCGGCGCTGAGCCGGGTCGAGATCGACGCCGCAGGCAACGTCAGCGGTGTATTCGACAATGGCACGCGCAAGGCCCTCTATCAGATCCCGCTGGCACAGGTGACCAACCCGGACGGGCTGATCGCGGCGGATGGCAACGCCTATATGCTGTCGAACAAATCGGGTGCCTTCTCGACCTACACGGCCAATTCCAGGCCGGTCGGCGCGATCACCTCAAACACCCTGGAGAGTTCCAACGTCGATATCGCCCAGGAGTTGACCGACCTGATCCGGACCCAGCGCGCCTATTCCAGCAATGCGAAGGTCGTCACCACGATGGATGACATGCTCAACGAGACCACATCGATGAAGCGCTGATCTGAAGGGGTAATGCGATGAGTCTGACCAGCGCCGTTTCGACCAGTGCCGGTGGGCTGAACGCCCTGACAACCTGGTCGGAGATCACGTCGGGCAATATCGCCAATGCGACGACGCCGGGCTACGTCAGAAAGGACGCGGTCCTTACCTCCACCAGTCCGGCGAGCGGCGGCGGGGTTCAGGTCAGCGAGATCCGCCGGGAGGTCGACAGTTCGCTTGACCGGATGTATCGGCAAGCCTCGAGCGCGATGGCGGCGCAGCAGACGATTTCTGACGGGATCGGGGAATATACCTCGATCCTGGGCAATCCGGGCGATCCGAATTCGCCCGAGCAGCTGGTCAATAGCTTGCAGATCCGGTTGGAGACGCTCGCCAACAGTCCCGGCAACAGCGCCGCCCAGCGGGCCGTGGTCGATGATGCCAATGCGCTGGCTCGCGCGTTGAACGGCGCCAACACGACGATCAGCCAGATCAACGGCGAAGCGACGACCGAGATCACCCATTCGGTTTCGGATCTGAATGACCAGCTCTATCAGGTGGCCGATCTGAACCGCCAGATTCTGAATCAGGTGCCGGGATCGGCGGCTGCCGCGGGGCTGAACGATCAGATGAGCCGGCTGGTCGAGAAGATCTCTTCGGTGATGGATGTACAGGTGACACAGGGCAGTGACGGGCGAACCAGCCTGTACACCGCCGGTGGCACCACGCTCGTCAGCGGCAGTACCGTCAGCGACCTGCGCTATGACACGGCGAGCGGCAAGCTTTTTGCCGGCAGCAATGAGATCACGCCGAACTCGGGCAGTGCCCGCGGCTTTGACAATGGAAGTCTCGCTGGCCTGTTTGCACTGAAGAACGACGTGATGCCGCGGTTCCAGTTGCAGATCGATACTTTGGCGGGACAGCTGGTCCAGGGGTTCAGCGCCCAGGATGCGACGTTGGCGCCCGGCCAGCCGGGGCTGTTTACCGATGCGGGAAGTGGCTTTGACCCGGCCAGCCTGACCGGGCTGGCGGGGCGGCTGGCAGTCAATGCTGCCGTCGATCCTGCGAAGGGCGGCCAGCCCGCATTGCTGCGCGACGGGATCGGATCGAGCACGCCGCGCGCCTCGGGTGACGGCACCGCTGTGACAGCGCTTCTGGAGGCGTTCACGCAGCCGGTTGCGACCACGCCCGCCAGCGGACTGCCCAGCGGCACGACGCTGTTCCAATATGCCGCCAATATGGTGGGCGCGCAGCACCTCGAAGGGAGTCGCGCCCAAAGCCAGATGGCCGCCAGCAAGACCACGGCCGAAACGGTCGATTCCTCGCGCCAGAGCGTGCAGGGAGTCAATATCGACGACGAGATGCAGAAGCTGCTCGTCATCCAGCATAGCTATGCCGCCAATTCCAAGATGCTGACCACGGTGATGTCGATGTTCGACACGCTGTTGCAAGCGGTTTGAGGAGAACGCCGATGACGGTTACCCGCAGCGCGCTTTCAACCCTGCAGTCAGCCCTGATGCAGCAGAGCTTCATCGAAAAGCTGACGAGCCAGTTGCAACAGGCGTCACAGGAAGTCTCGACCGGGCTGAAGGCCGATATCTATGGCGATCTGGGGGGCCAGGCCGTGCAGAGCCTGACGCTGCAGGGTCAATTGGACCGCACCAACGCCTTCATCAGCGCGAACAAGTTTCTGGCGACCAAGCTCGATGCGATCTCGACCGCGACGACGCAGGTGCAGGGCCTGGCGCAGTCGATGATGACGCAGATGATCGGCAATGCAGATACGCCAGCTGTGGGGGCGTCGACGCTGCAAGTGCAGGCGCGCGCGGCGCTGGACCAGATCACCTCGGCGCTGAATGTTTCACTGGGCGGGGAATACCTGTTTTCGGGCACGTCGAGCGACCGGCCGCCGCTGCAGGCTTATTCCGACACCAATGCCAGCACCGGCAGCTCGCCCCAGGACGTGGTGAGCGGGATCGTCGGCAGCGGCCCGACTTCGGCCGCCGATGTGGCGAGCATGGTCGGGGCATTGAACGCCGTCTTCAATTCGGCCAACAGCGGTACGCCCGCAGCGAATTACGAAGGCACGTTTTACAACGGCACCCCCGCTGCCGATGCTGGCGGCACAGCGAATCCCCGCCAGACCGCACAGGTCGGTGCCGGGCAGACGCTCAGCTATGGGGTGCAGGCCAATGATCCGGCCTTTCGCCAGGTGATCCAGGGGCTGACGATGATTGCCAGCACGGATGTGTCGAAAATCACCGACCCCGCTGCCTACAAGGCATGGATGTCGGCGGCCATAGGCACGCTCTCGGGCGGGATGGCAGGAATTACCCAGGCGCAGGTCGCAATCGGCAGCCAGCAGAACGAGGTGAACAGTTTCGTCACCAAGCAGGGCGACATGACGACGGTTTACAACAATGCGATCGTGACGCTGACAGGGGTGGATTCCTATGAGGCAGCCTCGCGTTTCTCGGCGCTGCAGACCCAGTTGAACGCAAGTTACAGCGCAACGGCGCAGATGCAGAAGCTGTCGATCCTCAACTACCTTTGATCGATCAGGCGCCGAGGGCGCTGTCCATGCGCAGCGCCGGGCGGAATTCGCGTTCGGTGGCAGGCAGGTCCAGCGCTTCGCGCCCGAATTTGTAGCCACGGCCATAGACCGTCTCGATATATTGCTCGCCACTGTTGGCGGTGGCAGAGATCTTCTTGCGCAGCTTGCAGATATAGACGTCGATCACCTTGTCGAACGGCTGGGTGTCTTCCATGCCATAGAGCGCGTCATAGATGGCGCCCTTGGAGATGACGCGATTGGCGTTCAGCACCAGGTGCTGAAAGATTGCATGTTCGCGCTTGGACAGTTTCAGCCGGGTGCCCGAGACCTGCGGATCTCGGCCATCGAAATAGGCGGTGACCTCGCCGACCGTCACGCTTTCAGCGGCATGGCCGTAAGAGCGGCGGTTGATCGAATTCACCCGGCTCAGCACCTCAATGCCCTTGATCGGGCTGACCATGACGTCATCGGCACCGCGATCGAGCGCCTCGGAGGTGTCGCGGGAATTCTTGAAATCGCGGGCGACCAGCACCGGATTGCGACAGCCGGCGCCACGCAGGGCGCGGACATGTTCGAGCACATCGGGCGTCTCGCCGATCAGGATCGGGCGGGTGTCGCAGCCCTTTCGGTTGAGCATGGTGAGATCAGAGGCAAAGAATTCCGGGCCCACCATCACCGGCGTCATGCCGGCAGCCTTCAGTTCTGCCCGCAACCCGTCGCGTCGTCCATCCCGCGGCTCGAAGACATAGATATACATGAGGGCCTCCAAATCGCCGCGGGTCTGTCTCATGACGCGTGACTGTACGTTATGAGCAAGAATAGTTTGCGTCAAGAATTAATGGATAAAGCGTATAGACTACAAGTATAATCTGATATATTGGCAAGTATATGGCTGGACCCGCAAGGTTACTTGCCAAGTCGGCCGGACGGAGGGCTGCACGGGATGACCATGGTTGCAGGAATTTGGGCCCGTCTCGGGGCCGGGGTGCTGCTGGCGACACTGCTGGCGCTGGCCCTTCCGGCGCAGGCGGATGTGCGCATCAAGGACATCGCGAGCTTCGAGGGGGTGCGTGAGAACCAGTTGGTGGGCTATGGCCTGGTGGTTGGGTTGAACGGCACCGGCGACAAACTGGGCGACAGCCCTTTCACGCAGAAATCGATCGAAGGCATGCTGGAACGTCTTGGCGTCGGCAACCTGTCGGAAGACGCCATCAAAACCCATAACACCGCTGCGGTCATGGTGACGGCAAAGTTGCCGCCCTTTGCCCGTCGCGGATCTGCCATCGACCTTGTCGTCTCGTCGCTCGGCGACGCCACCAGTCTGCGCGGTGGCACGCTGATCGTGACGCCGTTGTCGGGCGCCGATGGCGAGATCTATGCAGTGGGCCAGGGGCCGGTGTCGGTCTCGGGCTATTCGGCGGCGGGGGCCGCGTCGAGCATCGTCGAGGGCGTGCCGACTGTCGCGCGGATCGAGAACGGCGCCATTGTCGAGCGGGAGATCAACTTCGATCTCAATTCGCTGACTTCGGTTCGGCTTGCGCTGCGCTCGCCTGACTTCACCACGGCCGCAAGGATGCAGGATGTCATCAATGGCGTGCTGGGTCCGGGGGCGGCGGTGATGCTGGATCCCGGCACGGTGGAGGTGCACGCCCGCGGCAAACAGGATGTGCCGGGGATGATGGCGGCGATCGAGAACCTTGAAGTGGTGCCCGACAATGTCGCCAAGGTCGTGATCGACGAGAAGTCGGGAACCATCGTGATCGGTGCGAATGTGCGCATCGATCAGGTGGCGATCAGTCAGGGGGGGCTGACGGTGAAGGTTCGCGAAAGCGCCACGGTCAGCCAGCCCACCCCGTTCAGCATCGGCAATACCGTCGTGGTGCCGCAGACGGACGTGCAGGTCGAAGAGAGAAACACCCAGTTCACCGTCCTGCAGGGCGATGTCAGCCTGCAGGATCTGGTCGACGGGCTCAATGCCATCGGAGTGGGCGCGCGCCAGACCATCGCCATTTTGCAGGCGATCAAGGCGGCCGGGGCGCTGCATGCCGACCTGGAGATCATCTGAGGTGGTCAGGTGAGCGTGACCCCGACCCAGACTGGCCCGCTCGCGCCGCTTTCCGGCGCATCGCGCAAGCCCGCGGGCCCGGCAGCGGGCGCCGACAGCGATCCGGCGGCGAGGAAGGCCGCACAGCAGTTCGAGGCGGTGTTCCTTGGGCAGTCCATCGACCAGATGATGAAAACGGTCAAGATGGGCGGGCTCGACGGGGGCAGTGCCGAGGCGACATGGAAGTCTTTCCTGGCCCATGAGCTGGCCGAAGACATCGCCAAAACCGGCACCACCGGTATCGCGCAAAGCATCGAGAAGATGTTGAAAGCCTACAAGGGCTGACCAGAGGAGGCGATCATGCCAGAGCAGGAGCCCTCGCGGTTCAAGCGGCGACTCGCGGCGCGTCGGGCCAACCCCGAAGCGGACCCGGGAGCTGCGGAGTTGCTGACCGACGAAGACCGCGAGGCGCTGGCAGGTTTTGTCGCAAACATCGACGCGGCCACCGATCTGCTGCAGTCCGAGATCACCGCGATCGGGCGCGGCAATCTGCGCGCGGCGGGTGAATTGTACGAGCAGAAAGCCGAGATTCTGAAGCGGATCGAACTGAAGACCCCGGTTGTGGAGCCCTTTCTGCGCGCGGCGCTGGCCAAAGGCGGGGCGATACGCGACAAGATCGTCGCCTTTCGTCTGGCGGTGCAGGAAAACAGCGTGCTGCTGGAGCGCATGTCACAGGCCACAGCCAATATCATTCGCGAGGTCGACAAGATCCGGGACCGCCACAGCCTGAGTGGGCTTTATGGCAAGTCCGGTCGGCGGCTGACCGATGGAGAGGACGCGATCCAGCGGATCGACAAAACGATTTGAGCGGCAGGCGGGCGAGCGGCCAATCAGGGCGGTTCTGCAACACATCTGCCGCCGCGATTTGCCTGCCCGGGGGCAAATGCACGTTTTGGGTGAATCGTTAACCTTCGCTTAACCTCGACGCGTATGTGCCCTTTGCGGCCTGATCCGCTTTTCGTCAGAAGACGAGAATATCACAAGAAATGCGACTGAGGAGAGCACTAGATGTCATCTATCCTTACCAATACTTCCGCAATGAACGCCCTTCAAACCCTGCAGGCGGTGAACAACGACCTGCAGATGACGCAAGACCGCATCTCGAGCGGTCTGGCGATCTCGTCGGGCAAGGACAACGCGGCCTATTTCTCGATCTCGCAAACGATGAGCGGCGACAGCGGGATTTACAAATCGATCGACCAGGGCATGACGCTGACGCAGAACTCGCTTTCGACGGCAGCTCTTGGCGCCCAGACCGTGAGCGATCTTGCCTCGCAATTCGTCCAGCGCGTAGCCTTCGCGCAGGGCAGCGGTGTGGACCGTGCGAGCGTCCAGTCGGAGCTCGATGCGATGGTGAAGCAGATCGGCACGACGATCCAGCAATCCACCTTCAACGGCAATGACCTCGTCAGCGGAGCTGCCGCGACGGTGTCTGTGGTGACTGGGATCACGCGGTCGAACAACTCGTTCACCACCACGACGATCTCGTTCCAGTCGGTGAACCTGACGGCGATCAAAAGCGCGCTTGCCGCGATCCAGATCAGCGCCGGAAGCACCGACGTGCAGATGACTGCGGCCCTGACCGACGCTCAGACGGCCCTGACCGGCGCCATCGCAGCCTCGACCTCGCTGGGCGTGGCCCAGACCTCGGTGACCAACCAGCAGACGTTCCTGAGCAAATTGACCGACAAGCTGGACAGCGGCGTGGGCAATATGATCGACGCGAACATGGAGCAGGAAGCGGCTAAGCTGCAATCCTTCCAGGTGCAGCAGCAGCTTGCGACGCAATCGCTCTCGATTGCCAACAAGGCCCCGCAGAACCTGTTGAGCCTGTTCCGCTGACGCGCGGCACGGCCCTTGAATCGAAGGGTTCCGCGCAAGCGGGGCCCTTCTGATCCCGGAATGAACGGGTCAGGGTGGCGTCGGGATCATCGCAGGCCCGTCATTGCATGGTCCGATCCCCGAAATGACATTGGAGCCTCTGCCCATGAGCCTCGCCGCATATAAGCGTACCATCGAAGAAACGGAGTCGCCGCGCCAGATCGAGCGCCGGTTGCTGTCTCGTATCACGGGAGTTCTGGAACGCCATCGTGCCGACTTTGACGCGACCAACGATCCGAGGGAGCGTCTGGGACTGCTGGCCGGCGAGTTGCGCGACGGGTTGTGGAAGAACCAGGAGATGTGGTTGTCGCTGAAGAGCGACCTTGCCGAACCGGACAACGTGCTGCCCCCGGAGCTGCGGGCGGGGCTGATTTCGCTGGCGCTCTGGGTCGAGCGCCACACGGCGGGCATCCTGCGCGGCTCGGGCAATCTCGACGTCCTGATCGTCGTGAACCGCAGCATCATTGCGGGCCTGGCAGGACAATCGGCCCTGGTCGAAAGCTGAGGAGCATCCTTTGGGCCTGAAAATCACCCTGAAACCCAACGAGCAGATCGTGGTGAATGGCTGCATCATCCGCAATTCCAACCGCCGTCACGCGCTGACAATCGAGAACCGGGCCGACGTCGTCCGCGCCGAAGACCTGCTGGATGCCAACACACCACCCACGCCGGTGAAACAGGCCTATTTTCTGATCCAGACGGCACTGACCCGGCCCGATACGCGCGAAAGCCTGGTGCCGGTGATCCAGCAGATGCTGGCGGACCTCGTCCTGATCTTCAACCGGAACGAAACCGGCTGCGTGTTCGAGGCGGCCTCGGCGGTGGCGGTGGGAGACTATTATCGCGGAATGAGCGCGCTGCGTTCTCTGATCCGGCACGAACAGAGCGTCCTGACCTATATCGCGGAGCGCGACAGTGCGGGCCTGAGCGAACCCAGGCTCACAACGGAGGATGCTGCGGCATCGGAGGGCGAGATGGCATGTGGGACCGTGGCCGAATTGCGCCCGATCGCGACGACCGTGGCGCCGCCGCGGCAGGTGGATTTTGAGCGGGTGAGCGCCGCTGCCGGAGATCCAAGATCAGTGGACGCAAGGTAAGGGGAGGCGAAGGCATGTTGTCCATCAGCGGAATGAGCTCCAGCCTTGCGCTGAGCCTGATCGACAAGACCGAGACAAAACTGCTGCAGAGCATCGAAGACACCCCCGGGCAGGCGAAGGCCATCGCGAGCTTCCGCGCAAATGTGGGCGCGATCACCACAGCCGATCAGTTCGTCAATAATTACCCGACCTACAATCTGGTGATGAAGGCCTTCGGTCTTGGCGATCAGATGTTTGGCAAGGCAATGATCAAGCAGATCCTGCAAAGTGACCGGACCGACAGTTCGTCTCTGGTCAACAAGCTGACAGATCCTCGCTTTACCCAGCTCTACACCACCCTCGGCTTTACGGCGGCCGGGACGGCCAATGCGAACACCAGTTCGACCGACTGGCAGGATGCAATGGTCAAGCGCTATGTGAACCAGCAGTTCATCGACCAAGAGACCGCGCAGAATGCCACGGTGGGCACGGTGCTGAAATTCCGCGATGCAGCACCGTCGGTGAAGACCTGGTATGACATCCTCAAGGACAAGGATATGGGGCAGTTCATGCGCACGGCACTTGGCCTGCCCGATAACGAGGTATCCTTGCCGCTCGATCGACAGGTTGCTGATTTTACAGCAAAATTCGACATCACCAAGTTGCAGGACCCGGCCGAGGCTGCCAAGCTGGTGCGGAAATACGTCGCTGTGTCGGATGCCAAATCGGTCCAGGCCAACATCAGCTCCAACCCGATCGTGCAAATGATGCAGAGCGCGATCAGCGGCCCCAGTGACATCGGGCAATTCGTGCCGATCACGCTGGACATACCCGCGGTCGCGGTCTCGGGGCTTAGATTCACTGCGAGCAGCCGCTAACGCCCCGGGGCCGGCCCGACCGGCGCTTCGAGCCACTGCAGACGCACAGCCGCCGGGCACAGCCCCCGATCATTGCGGCGAGAGTTGCAGGCAGATGGCGGCCCGTCTCCTGCATCGGGGCGCGCTGGCGCCATCGACGCTCACACGCCGGTCGCGGTCACCGCACCCTCCGCTAATCGATCAGCAAATCGTCATCGTCGACGGGCAGGCGGATCTCGTCGTCCTTGGCCAATTCCTTGGCGTAATCCACCAGGGAGGATTGTGCCGCCTGCACGTCACGCCCGCGCACAGGACCCATCGAGGCCATCTCTTCAAGCAGCATGTCGCGGGAGCGGGCCGGCAGGGCGCCGAGGAAATAGTCGCGCACATCCTTCTTCGCGCCCCGCAGCGCGAGCGGCAGGGCATTGCCCTCGGCCCCTCGCATCACCCGAGCGAGGCTGCTGACATCGAGCCGGATCAGATCATCGAAGGTGAACATCTTCTGCTTGATGGTGTTGAACGCCTCGGGAATGCGCTGTTCTAGGCCCGTGGTGAGGCGTTCAAACTGGCTGCTGTCGAGCTTGTTGAACAGGTCGGCAATGCGCTGATGCGGATCCGGGCCCGAGCCACGAGTGGCAGAGGCCATGAATTCATGCTGCAATGTATCTTCGATCTGTTGCAGGACATGGCGTGGAACGACATCCATGCTGATCATGCGTTCTACCACCTCGATCATGCGCTCCTGCCCCAGAAGCGGCAGTACCTTGGCTGCCATGTCGGGTTTGACCTTGGTCATGATCGTGGCGATGGTCTGATCGTGCTCGCCCTTCAGATAATTGGCGATGACCTGCTCGTTGAGCGCCGAGAAGTTCTCCCACATGTTCCGGCCGACCATCGGGCCCTGAACCTCGCCCATGATCTCGGTTACGCGGTCCTCGGGCAGGAAGTTGCGCAGCATGCTTTCGGCCAGATCGAGAGAGCCTATGAGTGCACCCCCTGAGCCGAGATCCTGCATGAATTCGATCAATACCCCGTCCGCGACCTGTGGCGGTATCGTGCCCAGGCCCGAAATCGAGCGGGTGATTTCATGAATATCCTTTTCATCGAGCCGCTGCATCAGATCGGCCCCGCGCTTTTCCCCAAGACAGAGGAACAGGATCGCGGCCTTTTCGGCCCCGCGCAGCTTCTTGATCTCTTTCGGGGTCTTCATCTGCTTCGATCCAAATCCAGCTATTCTTGCAAGGTATCAGGCTGCACTGCATATTTCAATTTATGCTATGATTAATGCTTCGTATTTGCCAGCTACCCAAGGATAAGTGACGGTCGGCGGGATCGATGCCCGGACGCCGCGCCCGATCCTGCACAGCCTGACCCAGCGGGTGATCCCCAAGCGAGGGGCCGGGGAGTTGTGAGGGGCCCTCGGCATCATCATCGTCTAGCCGCCACCGGCGTAGGGCAGATAGGATTGCATCAGGCTGCCGGCGAGCATGTACCAGCCGTCGATCAGCACGAAGAAGATCACCTTGAAGGGGAGCGAGATCATCACCGGCGGCAGCATCATCATCCCCGCGCTCATCAGGACGGAGGCCACGATCAGGTCGATGGCGACGAAGGGCAGGTAGATCAGGAAGCCGATGGTGAAGGCGCGGCGCAGTTCCGAGATCATGAAGGACGGAACGAGCAGGCTCCAACCGGCCTCCTGCGGGGTCCTGGGCATCGGCGTTTCGGCGGCGGGCGGCGCTTGTGGCGCCGCGCGGGTGGCTGGCGATGTCGAGAAACAGGCCGTAGTCTGCGCGGCCGCGTATTGGCGAACATGAAGGCCTTGAACGGCTCGCCGATCTTGACGATGGCCTGTTCCTCGGTAATCGCGATTCTCCATCAGCGGCTGCAGACCGGTCTGCCATGCGTCGGTGAAGACCGGCTGCATGACGAAGAAGGTCATGAACAGGGCCATCGCGTTGAGCACCATGTTGGGCGGGCTCTGGCTCAGACCCAGCGCCGAACGCAGCATCGAGAACACGATGACGAAGCGGGTGAAGCTGGTCATCACCACCAGGAGGCCGGGCGCGATACTGAGCACGGTCATCAGCGCGATGAGCTGGATGATCCTTCCGCTGAGTGTTGCCGTTCCGCCGCCAGCAGCAGAGGTGCCGAGGCTCTGTGAGAGTCCGTTGAGCAGCCCGCCCACCCCATCCATGAAGTTGGGTGCGCTGCTGCCGGTCGGGGCGCCGCCGACGGTCTGGGCCATGACCGCGCCGATACTGAGGATCAGCACGGCGAGCCCAAGGGCGAGGGTCAGCAAGGGGCGGCGGGGCAGGGGCATCGATTGTCCTTGGGGCAGGCTCCGCGCTCAGCGCCGGGGCACGTAATCCTTGACGATCTCGCTCAGCGTCACGCCGACACGGTTTTCGCCGACCTTGACCAGATCGCCGCGCGCAACCAGGCGGTCATTGATCATCACGTCGACCGGCTCGCCGATCTTCTTGTCCAGCTCAATCACCGACCCCCGGCTGAGGCCGAGCAGTTGCTGGATCGGCATCCGGCTGTGGCCCAGCACGATCTGCACGTTCAGACCGACATTGAGCATGGCGTTTATGTTATGGCCCTGATCGACCTCTGCGGTTTCCGCGCCGACGAGGGACTGGATCACGGTCTCCTGCTCTGGGACCGCGCCGGGTTTGCCGGCCGGAGTTTCGAGGTTCTCTGACATTACTTGGCCTTCCTGACGGTCTGAGCGATGCGCACGAGAGCGTGGTCATCGGGGGACTCCGGGTCTGCGGTGGTGGCGAGTGCGGGACGCGGGGCGGGGACGAGGTCGCGCAGCAAGGTGAGGATACCCTTGCAGATCGCGCCGTAGCTGTAGTGCATGAAGCCGTTCTGCCATGCGAGTTGGGCATCGCCTTCGTCCAGCGCGGGATCGACGACAAGATCGATCTGGCGCGGCACGCCACCGGTCTGGGCAAGGGTTTCGAGATCGGGGCCGATGCGGGCGGCGGCGGCGGCGGCCAATCGGAGACTCAGACGCGGGCTGTGCAGCGCCAGCCCGAGGCTGCGCCGGACCTGATCACTGGCCGCGATGGTCGAGCGGCTTGCGATGAATTCGGGAAAGACCTTTTCGCAGACGGCGAGGACAAAGCTGAGCATCTGTGCCTCAAGTGCCGCGCGATGCTCAAGCTCGGCGCCGATCAGCCGGGAAAGCTGCGGCGCCATGGCTTCGAGCGCTGCAGCATGACGCGCGGCGATCTCTGCCTCGGCCTCTGTCCGGCCCTCGGCATGGCCAAGCTTGCGGCCCTCGGCCTCGGCCTCGGTGGCGGCGGCGAGGGTCGCTCGGTCGAGATCTTCCTGGGTATAAACACAGGCGCGGGCATGCGCCGCGGCGCGCTGTTCGGCCTCGATCTCGGCATCGAAATCGCGCTGATAGACCGTCATCATTCTCATGCCCCGCTGGCCAGCCAAGTGCGCAACACCTTCATCGCTTCGTTCGGATCGTCATCCACGAGCGCCCGGATGGCATCGGCGCGGCGCTTGAGCGCGCTGTTGGGCACCGAAATGGCTTCGAAGAAGCTGGTCGAGTCCGGCGGCGCCGCGGCATAGACATGCTGGCGGGGGATATGTGGCCGCGACGATGTCATTGCCGGAGCATTGAAGTCTGCTGCTGAACCCGAGGCGGCATGAGGGGCGCCTTGTTCTGGCAAAACCTCCTCGGCGCCGGCAGAGGCGTTGGTCAGCATCGCCTTTCCCGAAGCCTCGCCGCCCGGCCCGGAAAGTGCGCCGGGCGCATGCGGGACGGGCAGCTGCTGTGGCGTTTCGAGCAGCCGATAGAGCACCGGGCGCACGCCCAGACCCAGAACGAGCCCCACCACGGCCAGACCGGCGAGCCAGCGCAGGATCAAGACGATATTGTTCGACAGGCGCTGCAGGATCGAGGGGCCGATCGGCTCTCCGACATCCATCGAGTAATCCATGAAGCGCAGGCTGTCGACCGAGACGGCATCACCGCGCGATTTCTCGTAGCCCACGGCAGATTGCACCAGCTGCGTCAGGCGGGCGATCTCTTCGGGCGGGCGCGGGGCATAATCGACCTTGCCACTGGCATCGACATTGTAGATGCCGTTGACCAGAACCGCGACCGAAATCCGTTTGATATCACCGGCTTCGGTGGTGGTTTCGCTGCGAGTATTACCGATCTCATAGGTCACCTGTTCGCCGGATTTGGAGCTGTCGGTGGTGTTGCCCCCGGCGCTGGTTGGCCCGGCGAGGGCGGGCGGGAGGTTGCTGGTGACGCCGACACTGTTGTCGGCCTCGTGGCCCTGTGCGCGCTCGTTGCGGCTGTCGGTTGAGCGGACAACCTGCTGGTCCGGGTTGAAGGTCTGCTGTACCACCACCTGGCGGTCGGGGTTCAGTTCGACCGCCACTTGCACCCGGGCATTGCCGGCGCCGACCCGTGCGGTGAGGATCTGATCGATGCTGCGCTCCATGCGGTCTTCGATGGCGGCCTTGGCGGTTTGCATGCTTTGTGGATCATTGGCGCCGTCACCCTCGGCGGCGAGGATCACTTCGCCATTGGCCGATAGGACCGTGACGTGGCTTGGGCTGAGACCGGCGACGGCCGAGGCGATCAGATCGCGGATCGCCAGCGCGTGTCGGCGCTCGAGGTCAAGCCCGGTGGACATCCGCACGATCACCGAGGCGCTGGGCTCGGTCGTCTGACGCGAAAAGGCCTCGCGCTCCGGCAGAACGAGATGGACGCGGGCGCTGCGCACGCCATCAAGCGTCTGGATCGAGCGCGCCAGTTCGCCCTCCATCGCGCGCAGCCGGGTCACCTGTTGCAGGAAGCTGTTCATGCCGAGACCGCTGGTGTTGTCGAAGAGTTCCCATCCGGGCGAGCCATCCGCCGGAAGCCCCTGTTCGGCGAGCTTCATGCGGGCACGGGCCAGATCCTGCTGCGGAACGCTGACCGAGGTGCCGTCTGGCGATACCCTGCTATCGACACCGGCCTTTTGCAGCGCGTCGACCACTCCGGAGGCGCTCGCAGGGGACATCTGGCTTAGCAGCGGCACGAAGTTTGGCGCGGTGACGATCGTCAACCCGACCAGGAGCGCGAGGATGATCGCGACCCCGACCCCGCCGAGAATGATCAGGCGGCGTCGACCAAGCGAGAGAAGATTTTCGACAAGTTGCTTCACGCCGGCCTCTGAACAATCCTTCGGATGTATTGTTTGTGATACTAGACTATCTTTGCATTTCAAGTAAATTATATATTGATATACTTAAAAAAACCCTGCTAGAACAGGATTAGCCCGGGACGATCCAGGAGCTGGCCGAAGGTGTGAGATGAGTGTGAGCGAAGCCCCAGCGGAAGACGTGGTCGCGGCGCCCGCTGGTGGGCTGCTGGCGCGGCGCAAGCTGGTGATCGTGCTGGCGGCTGGGCTGTCGGTGCTGGGTCTTGGCGGCGGGCTGACTGCTGCGGTCGGCTTTGGCGGGGTGTTGCGGATGATCGGGCTGGACCATGCCGCGGCACCAGAGACGCCGGGCAGCCCTGGCAAGGCTGTTTCCGATGCCGGGGAAGCGATGCTGGAATTCGACGAGATGATCGTAAACATCACCGGCACCTCGACCAGCGGCGAGAAGGTCGGACGCTACATGAAGATCAAGTTTTCGATGGTGTACGGCAAGACGCCCGAGACCGAAAAGCTGATGACGGAGAAGAAGCCGTTCCTGCGCGACGCCCTGCAGGACTATCTGCGGCAGCTGACCGAGGAGGAGCTGCGTGGCAGCATCGGGATGATCACCCTGAAGCAGGAGATGCTCAAACGTGCCCGCGCCGTCACTGGCAGTGATGCGCCTCAGGAATTTCTGATCGGCGATCTGATCATTCAATAGGGGCGTTGCATGGGCGGGCAAGGCGATATCGGGATGGAAGGCGTCCGGGCTGCAGCACTTGAAGAGCTGATCATCCAGATGTCGACGGTCAACTGTGAGCCGTTGCCAATGCTTCAGGTGATCATGGAGCGGCTCGTGCTTTCGTTGACGAGTTCATTGAAATCCTTCACCGGATCGGTGGCAGACGTCACGCTGACCAGTTTCGAATACATGTCCTATTCAAGCGCGATGGGCGGGCTGCCGCAACATGGGTTGCTGGCCGTGACCTATGCGGAGCCCTGGGACAATGTGCTGATCGTCTCGCTCGACTCCAAATTCCTTTATGCCGCGCTGGAGTTGATGCTGGGTGGCCAGCCGAGCGGAAAGGTGCCGCTTGCGGAGCGCAGCTTCACCTCGATCGAGCGGCGGATGGGGCAGCGTATGGCCGAGGTCGTATTGGCCGATCTGGCCGAAGGTTTCAGCCATATCTCGGAGGTGAGCTTCACCATCGATCGGATCGAGAGCAATCCGCAATTCGTCTCGGCCAGCCAGCCCGGCAGCCCCTGCGTGCGGGTGGTGCTGGATATCGAACTGGATGGTGGCGGCGGGCGGATCACCATGGTCATCCCCTATGGCACCATCGAACCGATCCGGCCGCTGCTGACGAAAGTGTTCTTTGGCGAGAAGATCGGCGGCGACGGCACATGGCGCGAGCATCTGACGCAGCGGATCGAAAGCTCTACCGTGACGCTGACGGCGATGTTGCACGAGCGCCATGTGCCGCTCGCCGAGGTGTTGGGCTGGAAGGTCGGCGACACGGTCGAGTTGTGGATCGACGACGATCACGAGGCGACGGTGACCTGCTCTGGCGTGGCGATGTTCAACGGGGTCATCGGCAAGAAGCAGAACGGGTCTGCGGCGCTGCGCATAACCCGCGACCTGAATGGAAAGGATGGGCTGAAAAATGATGCCGTTTCTGATTAACGTGCTGATCCTGGCGATGCTGGGAGCGACGATGCTATATGCCCTGGTGCTGTCGCGCCGTGTCGAGAGGCTGATGGCCGTCCTGACCGAGATGGAGCCGCTGGTGCAGGAATTCTCGGCCGCAGTCGACAAATCGGAATCCTCCGTCGGGCAGCTGAAGTCGGCCGCCCTCGAGGCAATGAGCAGCTTTGCAAGCATGGTCACGCCGCCCGCAGAGCGCGACGCGGCCGGCGCGGAGATGGAAAGCCCCGCGACCTTTGTCTCGCGGCGGCGCAAGCCGGTCGCAGGGATGACCCGGATCAGCGGCAAGTCCGATCTGGTCAAGAGTTTCTTCGACCGCACGCGCAGTCTGGGCGAGGCGGCGGGCGAATGGTGAAGCGGCCCCGCCTGCGGCTTGTCTTTACCGCACTCATTCTGGCGAGCGCGGCCAAGGCGGCCAGCACGATTGTCCAGAACCCGCTGCCAATGGTGCTGTCGGGACCGGTGCCCGTGACGCTGGCGGCGGATGACGTGGCGGCTGGGGCCGCCTGCAAGACGCCTGAGGATCTGCTTCAATCGGTGCAGCAGGAGCGCGATTTGCTGAAGACTCAGCAGGCGGCCCAGGATGCGCGCAATGCCAAGATCGCTTTGGCCCAGCAAGCGCTGGATGCCGAAACCCAGCGTCTGACCGAACTCAAGACGGAAATCGAGGGTCTGCTGGCAAAGTCGGATCAGGCGCATACCGCCGATGTCGATCGTCTGGTGCAGCTTTATCAAACCATGAAGCCGGTGGATGCGGCCGCGATCATGAACGACATGGATATCGAAGTGACGGTCACGGTGCTGGCCACGATGAAAGAGCGCAACGCGGCGCCGATCATGGCCGCAATGCTTCCGGCACGGGCGCGCGCAGTCTCGAAAATCATCCTCGAACGCGCGAAACTGCCCGGCGACCAGCGGCCGATCACCGTAAGGCTCAACTGACCCAGGGGTATCGCGCGCGCTCTGTCGAGTGGTCTGATTCCCAAGCCCGGGTTCAGTCGTCGAGCCGCAGGGCAGAGCCGGAGGGGGGTTTGCGCAGGATCTTGCGGCGCAAGTCGATGACGTAGCCCACGATCTCGGCGACGGCCTGCCAATGTTCGACCGGCACGACATCGTCGACTTCGACCTGGGCATGCAATGCGCGGGCGAGTTTGCGGTTCTCGATCACCGGGATCTCATGGTCGCGGGCGATTTCGCGGATGCGGCGGGCCAGGAGATCGCTGCCCTTGGCCACGCAGACCGGCGCGGCATCCTTGCCCGGCTGATAGCGCAGCGCCACGGCATAATGGGTCGGGTTGGTCAGGATGACTGTGGCGGTGGGCACGGCGGTCGTGATGCGCTGCCGGGCGCGACGGCGGCGGATGACGGTGCGGCGCATCTTGATCTGAGGATCACCCTCGGAATCCTTGTGCTCGTCACGGATGTCCTTGAGCGACATGCGCTGACGGCGCAGCCAGGAAAAGCGTTTCCACAGGATGTCACCCAGCGCCACCGGCAACATGAAACTGGTGGCGAGGATCAGCAGCAGGCCCGCGAAATGGCGCAGATAGGCCGGCAACGCTTCGGGGAGAAGGTTCTCGCCCTGCCAGATACCGGTTATCGCCCGCCTGGCGATCCACAGCGCAAGAGCGCCGACGGCCAGAACCTTCAACATCGACTTGCCGAATTCGACGAGCGCAGAGACCGAATAGACCCGGCCGAACCCCGCCTTTGGCGATATCTTGGACAGTTCGGGCTTGAGCCGTTCTGTTGCAACCACTGTCTCGCCCTGAATGAGCACGGCGAAGAGCGCGGCGAGGATCATCATGCCGAAGATCGGCGCGACCGAGAGCCCCAGGCTGCGCGCCAGGGTGCCGATGACACGGCCCATATCGGCGAGGCCGCCGCTGCCGGTGCCGATATCGATCTGGCCCGCAGTGTCGATGAGGGTCGAGAGCGAGACCATCACGCGTTGGCTGATGCCGGGCAGCATGAAGATCACCAGCACGAAGAGCGAGAAGATCGACATGAGATTGCCGGTTTCGCGCGAGCTTGGCACGTCGCCTTTCTTGCGGGCGTCGCTGAGCTTCTTGTCGGTCGCGGCCTCGGTCCTGGAGCTCTTGTCGTCATCTTCCGCCATGGCACCTCACAGGGTAAAGGTTCCGAGCCAGTCGATGAAATGGCCGAGGAAGCTGTGCAGCATGCTCGGCCCTGCGACCGAGATGATCAGAAGGCCAAGGGCGATCAGCACCGAGCCCGCGACAAAGAATACCGGCAGCGAGGGCATCATCCGATTGGCCAGCCCGAGGCCGAGATTGACGATCATGCCCATCACCATGAAGGGCGCGGCCAGCGACAGGCCGATGTAGAAGCTGGCGCCAGCGGCCTTGACACTCTGCCGGGCGAAATCGCCGAGCATGATCTGGCCGAAGGGAAAGACGTCGTAGGAATAGAGCAGTGCCCGGATGATGAGATAGTGGGTGTTGGTCACGAAGATCAACGCGGTGCCTGCCATCATCAAAAACGTGGCGACCATGGTCGACCCCTGAAATGAGCCCATGTTCGGCGCAAAGGCATTGGCGAGGCCCGAAACCTGACCGGCCTGATAGCCGGCGAATTCCAGCGCCGAGAACAGGATCCGCGCCGTCAGGCCGATCCAGAGGCCCACGGTGATCTCGGTCGCCGAGCAATCTGGCCAACAGAACCAGGCTTCCGACCTGTATCGGCGGCACCGGCGTCGCGGGATAGAGTGCGAGGCAGATCATCAGAGCGATCGACAGTCGTGAGCGCAACGGCACCTGCGGCTCTCCGAACGCGGGCATGAAGAGCAGAGCGGAGCCCAGGCGCGCCACAACCATCAGGAAGCCGAAGACCTGACCATCGAGATATGCGGTGGCGTCCAAGCGATCAGGCCCCGACCGTGCCGACGGTGCGCAGCGCCGCCTTGCGGTGGATCTCGTTGTGCGAAATCACCTGAGTCATCGGGCTGACGCGTTCCAGCATCGAGCGCACGAAGCCGCGCACCTCAGGGCTGACCATCAGGGCGGGCCATTCGTCCTGACCAGCGTGGCGCTGGATCACCTTGCGGGCCTCGAGCACGAATTCCTGCACGCGCTGCGGCGACATCAGAAAGCTGCGCTCTGCGCCATTGATCTTGACCGCCTCGTTGAATTCGTTCTCCCAGGCTGCCGACATGACCAGCACGGGCACGAAGCCGGAAGGATCGGTCAACGCGCGGCAGATCTGGTTCGAAAGCCTGCGGCGCACATGTTCGGTGATGGTTTTGACATTGGTCGAGCTTGCCGCGATCTCGGCGATGGACTCAACGATCAGCGGCAGGTTCCGGACCGAGATCCGTTCTGCCAGCAGCGCCTGAAGCACATGCTGGAGCAGGATCATCGGCGCGCGCGTTCGGGGATGTCATTGACCAGTTTCTGATAGTCGCGGTCGAGCCCCTTGACCAGCTCCTGGGTGGCGCCATAGGTCAACAGCTCGGGCATATGCTCGCTGATCACCTCGGTCAGATGCGTGGTGATCACGCTTTCGGGGTCGACGACGGTAAGGCCGCTGACGCTCTGCATCGCGCAGCGCGGCCAGGGTCGACCCAAACCGCGTCAAGCCCGAATGTCGGCTCCTTGGTGCGCTCGCCGGGCAAGGCCGATCGGCCTCTCCGGCCGGGTCGATGACCATCATCATGGTCGGGCGGACCTCGCCGCGGGCCGCCTCGACGCCCTGGATCAGTATGGCGTAGCTGTTCGCGGGCAGGCCGGCGTTGTCCTTGATGCGCACCGATGGCAGCACGAATCCGTAATCCTTGACGAAGAGGTTGCGCAGGCTTTTGACCTTGCCGGGCAGCGCCGCGTCCATGCTGGCGATCAGAGGCACCAGCGCACCGCCCAGTTCCAGCCGCAGGTCGTCGAGCTTGAGCAGCTTCTGCGCGGTCTGGTCTCCCTCGGCGGACGTCGCCCGAGGCGCGGGCGGCCTCGATCCGGGCGGCCTCGGCCAGGCGTTCAGTGGCTTGCTTCTGCATCAGATAGCCCAAGCCCGGTCATCAGCGCGGCCAGCGCCGCAGAAGATCAGCGAGCGGGAAGCCCGGCAGCAGCCCGATGCCGAACAACAGCCCCGAGGCCATGTAGAGCGCCTTGGGGAATTGGCCGAGCTGCTCCAGCACCGCTTCGTTGGCCGCGCCCTCGGTGCCGCCCTTGGTGACGATCAGACCGGCGGCGAGCGAGACGACCAGCGCCGGGATCTGGTGACCAGCCCGTCGCCGATGGTCAGCACGGTATAATTGTCGGCCGCCTGCGGCCAGCGTCAGCCCGTGCTGGGCCACGCCGATCAGGATGCCCGCCGACGACGTTGATCAGCGTGATGATGATGCCCGCGACGGCGTCGCCGCGCACGAATTTCGAGGCGCCGTCCATCGCGCCGAAGAAGCCGCTTTCATCCTCGAGTTCGCTTGCGGCGGCGGCGGGCCTGGTCCTCGTCGATCAGGCCGGCGCCCAGGTCGGCGTCGATCGCCATCTGCTTGCCGGGCATCGCGTCGAGGCTGAAGCGGGCGCGCGACCTCGGCGATCCGGGTCGAGCCCTTGGTGATGACGACGAAGTTGATCACCACGAGGATCGCGAAGATCACCATGCCGATCACGAAATCGCCCGAGACGATGAAGCGCGAAAAGCCCTCGATCACCCCGCCGGCGGCCTCGGTGCCGGTATGGCCCTGCGAGGATCAGCCGGGTCGAGGAGATGTTCAGCGACAGCCGCAGCATGGTGACCACCAGCAGCAGCGTCGGGAAGGAGTTGAAGTCGAGCGGCTTCGGGATCCAGAGCGCGACCATCAGGATCAGCACCGACGAGCGACAGCGACATGCGCCAGCCCGAAATCGAGCAGCACCGGCGGCAGCGGCACGAAGAGCATCGCCAGCAGCAGCGTCACGCCGAAGGCGAAGCCGACGTCGCGGTTGGCAGCCCGAACGGCTCATCCAGTCCTGTGCAGTTGTCGCGCCGGATGTCGTGGGTCTGGGCCGGTTGCTCGCCATGGGCTCAGAACACCTGCGTGAAGTCGGGCAGGATCGGTTGCAGATCCTGGCCGGAATAGATCGATAGACGGCTGCGGTCCGACCGGGCGCGGCGTCGGCGTCGCGGCCGAGCCAGGCGCGACCAGAAGTTGCGGGCGCCGGTGCTGCGGCCGGCGCGGCTCGCGGGTCACCGGCCCGGCAGGCGGCGGCGAGCGCGCGGAACCGTCGATCCGCGGATTCGCCACGTCGATGTTGTGGGCGAGGCGTCAAGATAGAGTCGCGCTGGCGGTCCGGGGTGAAGGAATGGTAGGACGCCGCGGCCTTGGCCCAGTCGCCGGTGCGCTGGTAGAGCGTCGGTCAGCATCCGGGCCGCGTAATCGACGTTGCGGCGCCGGGTCGAAGCCCTGCTCGAGCGAGGCGAAGGCGTCGGGGTGCCAGCGCAGATTGACCTGCATGCAGCCGACGTCGATCGAGGTGATCCCAAGCGCCTGCTGATCGCGGATCCAGTCGGCGGTGTCGGCGGCGTTGTCGAAGAACCGCCCCTCGCCGTTGGCGTTGACGGTCCAGGGCCAGACCGTGAACCGGCCGTCGCGGCTGATCCCGGCCTCCTGCAGCCCGATCGCCGAGCAGCAGGTTGCGCGGGATGTCGTAGCGGATCCTGGGCCCGCAGGATTTCGCCCTAGGCAGGCGCTGCCGTGATCGACGGGCCTGCCCGGGGCGTCGCGCGGCGCTCGGTCGGGACGGGCTTTGTAGAAGCCCTGCCAGTCGCCGGCCGCCCGCGCAGGCGGCGCGAGCAGCGCGCAAGCGCCACGGGCAGCGCGCGGCAGGGACGGCGCGGATCATACCGTCCCGCTCACGATCAGGTCGAAGATATGGTCGGTCAGCCCTTTCGAGCGTGGCGTAGATGAAGGGCAGGTCGCCGCCAAGAGGCCGAGGAAGATGGCGACGATCTTCGGGCACGAAGGTCAGGGTCATTTCCTGGATCTGGGTCAGGGCCTGAAGAAGGCGATGGCCAGCCCGACGACCAGCGCGAGAGTCAGGATCGGACCCGAGGCGATCAGGACCGCCAGGAAACGTCCGACAGGATGTCGTAGGTGTCGCTTTCGGTCATGCCGTCCTCCGCGCCTCAGATCGGCATCCGCATGATTTGCTGATAGGCCTCGACCAGCTTGTCGCGCATCGTGACCGCGATCCTGACCGTGGTTTCCAGCTCCATCGTCGCCTCGACGACCTGCTGGGTGCCGACCTTGCCGTCGAGGCCGGCCTGTGCCGCAGCCTCGGCGCTGCGGATGGTCTGGATCGCGTCCGCGGCCGCGTCGCGACCATGTCGGCGAAGCTGGTGCCCTTCTCCGACCGCCGCGGCTCGGGGCCGTCCGGCTGCACCGCGAGCAGGCCTCGGCCGTTGCCATAGGCGCCGCTGACCAAGCCGCCGGAAAGGATCGAGGGTGATGTCCGCCATCTGTCAGGCCCTATTTCAGCATGTCGATCAGTCTCGGTCACGCATCCTGCGACCGGCATCGAGCATGTTGATATTGGCCTCGTAGCTGCGCGAGGCCTCGCGCATGTTCGACATCTCGATGATCGGCTTGACGTTGGGGACCCTCACGAAGCCGTCGCTTTCCCGCGGCCGGATTGCCGGGGTCATATCGCAGGCGCGAAATCGGACATGTCATGGCCGACGTCGGTGACCTTCGACCATCGTCGCGCCGCTGTCGCGTCATCGACCATCTGCCGAAAGTGACGGTCTTGCGCCGGTAGGGGTCGGCGCCCGCGAGTGGCGCCGGTCGAATTGGCGTTGGCGACGTTCTCCGAGACGACGCGCAGCCGCTCGCCCTGGGCGCGCATGCCGCTCGCGGCGATGCTGGCGATCGATTTCAACGGAGTCCATGGCGCGCTCCTTACTCAGTTTCCGGTGGCGGCGAGGCGTCAGCAGTTCGTTGGCCCTTGCGGTAAAGATTGGCGGCGAGGTGATATTGCGCGGCGGTCTCGGCGGCCTTGCATGGTCTGCTGTTCCAGAACCACGGAATTGCCGCTGATGCTCTGCTCCCAGCTGTCGGGTCGTCGTCGATCTTCAACCGGCACTGCCGGTGCAGCCGCAATGTGCCGCGGTCCGTGCCCGGCCGAGGCCGAGGTTTGCTGCGCTTCGACATATCTTCGAACGTCGCTGACGTCGCGGGCCTCGAAAGCCGGGCGTGTCGGCATTGGCGATGTTCTCGGCAATGACCTTCTGCCGCGCGGCGAGCCATTGCATCCGCTCGCGAGGCCAGCGTGAAAAACGACATCAGTCTCCAGCTTCATCTTGCGAATTCCTTCCGAGTTCATCGGCAAGTATAGCATGTATAAAAGTATTGCTAGCATCATACTAATGTATTGGTAGGGTTTATACTTATGAAAACGATCTTTTCTGACATCGGTCACAAAGTTCGAGAGGTCTGATGGAGCAAGAATAGTTGGGCAAGTACAGCCGCGTCACCGGGACTGTCGCTGACCGTGACCGGGCTGGAGCGGGCAATGGGCATTGGCCAACGCTGCTGCGTGCAGGGCCGCCGCGGCCCGGTGATCGGCGAGGTTGTCGGGCTGGGTGCGGAGGGCACGCGCGTGCTGCCGTTCGGCAGCTGGGACGGGATCGCGGCGGGCGACGCGTCGAGGTCTGCGCCGCCATGGCGACGCCATCCGCCCGGATGACAGCTGGATCGGCCAGGTCGTGGATGCACTGGGACAGCCGATGCGGACCGCAGCGGGCGCTTCAGCAGGGCGCGGGCGCGCGGGATGTGAAAGCCGCGCCGCCACGGGCCTTCGACCGCAAGCGCGTCGGCGCGCAAGCTGGAAACCCAGGTGAAGGTGTTCGATATCTTCACGCCGCTCTGCCGCGGCCAGCGCATGGGCGTGTTTGCCGGGTCGGGCGTCGGCAAATCGACGCTGATGGCGATGCTGGCGCGCAACACCGATGCCGATGTCGTCGTGATCGGGCTGGTGGGCGAGCGCGGCCGCGAGGTGCAGGATTTCATCCAGGACGATCTGGGCCCCGAGGGGATGGCGCGGGCGTGGTGGTGGTCTCGACCGGGGACGAGCCGCCGCTGATGCGTCGTCAGGCGGCATGGACCGCGACTGCCGTGGCCGAGCATTTCCGCGACGAGGGCAAACAGGTGCTGCTGTTGATCGATTCCGTCACACGCTTTGCCATGGCGCAGCGCGAGATCGGCCTGTCGGGGGGCGAGCCGCCGACCGCCAAGGGTTATCCCCCCACGGTGTTCGCCGAGCTGCCGCGGTTGCTGGAGCGGGCCGGGCCGGGGCCGGAGGGCATGGGCGACATCACCGGGCTCTACACGGTGCTGGTCGATGGCGACGACATGAACGAGCCGATTGCAGATACCGTGCGCGGGATCATCGATGGCCATGTCGTGCTGGATCGTCAGATCGCCGAGCAGGGCCGCTATCCGGCGGTGAACGTGTTGCGCAGCATCTCGCGGATGCTGCCCGACTGCCATACCGAGGTAGAATATCGGATCATGCAGGCAGCGCGGAAGGCTCTGGGCAAATATGCAGATATGGAGGATCTGATCCGGGTCGGGGCCTACAAACCCGGCGCAGATGCCGAAACCGATTCCGCGATCCGTTTTTTCACGCCGATGACCGCGCTCTTGGCGCAGCGCAAGGGCGAGCGGATGGGATCGGACGAGGCTTTTGCGCAGACCTATCGGCTTTTGCTGGAAGCAGGATTTGAGGTCGCGCTGCGCAGCGAAGCGAATGAGGCGGCATCCACGGCGATGGCGACGCCGATGTGACTTCCCGCCGATCGCTTTCGCCCGGGGCTGTTGGCGGCATGAACCATTGACGGAGGCCTGTACGATGGGCAGATAGGCGGGCAATGCCGGGGCTTGCGCCGGCGACCTTATCAGTGGGACGGAACATGGCAAACCATCTGTACAAGGGAGATCTGCCGGATGGGCTGGATCTTGGGCCGGTCGTGGCGATCGACACCGAGACGATGGGGCTGCTTCCGCATCGCGACAGGCTTTGTGTGGTTCAGCTTTCGAGCGGCGATGGGAATGCCCATCTGGTTCAGATTGCCCGCGGTCAGACCGAAGCACCGAACCTTGTGCGGCTGCTATCCGATCCGAACACTTTGAAGCTGTTCCACTTTGCCCGCTTTGACATTGCGGCACTTCGGCATGCCTTCGGGGTTGTGACCGCCCCGGTCTATTGCACCAAGATCGCGTCCAAACTGATCCGGACCTTCACCGACCGGCATGGATTGAAGTACCTGTTGCAGGATCTGGTCGGCGTCGATGTATCCAAGCAGCAGCAGACCTCGGACTGGGGCGCCACTACCCTGACCGACGCGCAGCTGGACTATGCCGCGTCTGACGTCCTTTACCTGCACCGTCTCAGGGAAGAACTTGACCTCAGGCTGGCGCGGGAAGGGCGATCGGAGATGGCAAAAGCCTGTTTCGAGTTCCTGCCGGTGCGGGCTGAACTTGACCTGCTCGCGGGCGGTGACTTCGATATCTTCGCGCATTGACATGGACACAACTGACGCCCTTATCGCGGCCGGACGGCGGGTCGTTTCGACCGAAGCGGATAGCCTGAATCTGCTGTCACAGAGCCTAGGGGACAGTTTCGCGCGGGCCGCGGCCCTGATCCTCGCGTCTGAGGGCAAGCTGATCGTTTCAGGCATGGGCAAGTCGGGGCACATTGCACGCAAGATCGCGGCGACCTTCGCCTCGACCGGAACGCCCGCGCATTTCGTTCACCCTGCCGAAGCCAGCCACGGCGACCTTGGCATGCTGAGCAAGGGAGACGTGGCGCTGGTGCTCTCGAACTCCGGCGAAACACCGGAGCTTGCCGATATCATCGCCTACACGCGGCGCTTCGGGATTCCGCTGATCGGGGTTGCAAGTCGCGAGACCTCGACCCTGATCCGCCAATCCGATGTTGCGATCGTTCTACCCGCGGCGGAGGAGGCCTGCGGCACGGGGATCGTTCCGACCACATCGACGACGATGATGCTTGCGCTCGGCGATGCGCTTGCCGTGGCGCTGATGGAGCAGCGCAAGTTCACGCCCGAGGATTTCCGGCAGTTCCATCCCGGCGGCAAGCTTGGCGCGCGGTTGATGAAGGTGCGCGACCTGATGCATCGCGATGCGGCGGTTCCATTGCTTCCGACAGGCACTCCAATGGGCGAAGTGCTGCTGACCATCAGTCAAAAAGGCTTTGGGGTGGTTGGCGTCACCGATGGCGATCTCCATCTGACAGGGATCATCACGGATGGCGACTTGCGGCGTCACATGGACGGGTTGCTTTCGCTGGCGGCACAGGAAGTGATGACGCGAGATCCGCGCACGATCGGACCGGATGCCTTGGCGGAAAGTGCAGTGGCGCTTATGAACGAAAAGAAGATCACCTGCCTTTTCGTGGTGGACCCCGCTGAAAGCCGGAGCGTCGTTGGAATTCTTCATATCCACGATTGCCTGCGTGCGGGTGTAGTGTGAATGCATGGCTGGACATGACAACACCTATTCGCGACTGGTTTCCTGGCTGAAGATCATCCTGCCGCTTGCGGCCTTGGCGATCTTGTCGACCATGTTTCTGGTCGCGCATACGATCGACCCGACACGGGCCATTCCATTTGCAAAGGTCGATGTCACCGAACTTGCGAAGGAATCCCGTGTCTCGAACCCGCATTACAACAGTGTGACGCAGGATGGCTCTGTGGTGTCGATCACGGCCTCCAGTGCAAGGCCCGACCCGAACGCCAAGGGCAGGGATTTCGCCAAGGACCTGAACGCGGTTCTTACCGCCCCGGGCGGGGCAGAGACCAGAGTGACGTCCCTGTCCGGCGTGATTGACAGCCAGGCGAATTTCCTGACTCTGGATGGCGACGTCAATTTCTACACGTCTGGTGGCTACCATCTTGTTGCGCCGCACGCAGTCGCAACGCTGGACAAGACGCTTATCGAAGCGGATGACTCGGTCAAGGCGTCCGGACCGATGGGAACGATTACGGCGGACAGCATGAAGATTACACCGGACCCGGAAGCACCTGCTTCTTACGTTCTTGTGTTCAAAACCAATGTGACGTTGATATATGAGCCGGGGAGCTGAGGGAACATCATGCAGCATTCGATGCGTACGGTTGCAGCCGCAGTGATCCTTTTGGCGAGCGTTTCGCTCGGAGCGGCGCAGACTGCGCAGATCAAATTCGGCGGGCCGAAACAGGACCCGAAGCTGCCGGTTCAGGTCACCGCGGATCAGCTTAACGTGAATCAGGCGGATGGCACTGCCATATTTACCGGGAACGTCCTGGTCGGGCAGGGCAATATGAAGCTCGCCGCCCCGAAGGTTCGGGTGGAATACACGCAGGCCGTGGCGGGAAGCAAGGGAACGATCTCCAAGGTTTACGCGTCGGGCGGCGTCACCCTGACGACAGGGACTGAGGCCGCGCAGGGCAAGGACGCTGTCTATACTGTCGCATCGGGACAGGTCGAAATGACCGGGGACGTCGTGATGACCCAGGGGCCAAATGCGATTTCTGGCCAAAAGCTCGACATCGATCTGACGACCGGCATTGGCCAGATGCAGGGGCGGGTTCAGACGGTGTTCCATCCGCAGGACAACAAGCCGTGACCCCTGCCCCAGAATTGGCTGTAACCGGCGGCAGTGGCGGGCTGAGGGTGCTGAACCTGCGTAAGAGCTACAGCAAGCGCCCTGTGATCCGCGACATGAGCATGGAGCTGCAGCGCGGCGAGGTCGTGGCCCTGCTAGGTCCGAACGGGTCAGGCAAGACCACATGTTTCTATGCGATCGCCGGTCTGGTGACGCCGGAAAGCGGGCAGGTCATGATCGACGGTCGCGATGTGACGCTGCTGCCGATGTATCGTCGCGCGCGCCTCGGGATCGGTTATCTGCCGCAGGAGGTCTCGATCTTTCGGGGCCTTTCGGTCGAGGACAATATCATCGCGGTCCTTGAGGTGGTGGAGCCGAAGCGGCACAAGCGCCGAGAACGCCTGGAAGAACTGCTGAGCGATTTTTCGATCACGCATCTTCGGCGCGCGCCTGCGCTTTCGCTCTCCGGCGGCGAACGACGGAGGGTGGAGATCGCGCGCTGCCTCGCGGCAGATCCGAAATACCTCATGCTTGACGAGCCGTTTGCCGGTGTCGATCCGATCGCCGTGGGCGATATCCGGCACCTGGTGCAGGATCTCAAAGGGCGTGGCATCGGCATTCTGATTACCGATCACAACGTCCGCGAGACCCTCGAAATCGTCGACCGGGCCTATATCCTGCATGAAGGCAAAGTGCTGATGAGCGGCTCGGCGGAAGAAGTGATCCGCGACGAGAATGTGCGCCGCGTCTACCTTGGCCAGAATTTCAGGATTTCCTGAATGGCTTGGGACTTGCGGGCGCCCTAAGCGCCCAGCATGTCGCGAACCATCGGGATGACCTTGGTGCCGTAAAGCTCGATCGAGTGCATCATCAGCTCATGCGGCAGCGGCCCCGAGGAATATTTCATGTCGAAGCGTCCCAGGCCCAGGCTCTTGACGGTCTTGGCGATCTTTCTGGCGACCGTCTCGGGCGAGCCGACGTAGAGCGACCCTGCGCTGGCCTCGTTGGTGAACTGCGCTTTCGTCGTTGGCGACCAGCCACGCTCGGCCCCGATGCGATCATGCATGCGTTTGTAATGCGGCCAGAGTTGTTCTTGCGCCAGCTCATCAGTATCCGCGATATGACCGGGCGAGTGCACCCCGATCGGGCGCACCGTCCGGTCGAGCTTGGCACAGGCGCGCTGGTAGAGATCGACATAGGGCAGGAACCGGTTGGGGTCGCCGCCGATGATGGCCAACATCAGCTGCATGTCGTGGCTGACCGCGCGCACCACCGATTCCGGGCTGCCGCCGACCCCGATCCAGACCTTGAGTTCGTTGCGGCGCAGGGTCGGGAAAACCTTCTGATCCTTCAGTGCGGGCCGCGTGTGCCCTGTCCAGGTCACCGGATCACCCTGAACAAGCTGCGCGAACAGCCCGAGCTTCTCTTCAAACAGGAGCTCGTAATCCTGCAGATCGAACCCGAAGAGCGGGAAGCTTTCGGTGAAGGACCCGCGCCCCAGAATCACTTCTGCCCGGCCGGAGGTAAGCGCGTTGAGCGTCGAGAACCGTTGGAAGACGCGGATAGGGTCGTCGGACGACAGCACGGTGACCGCCGACCCGAGCCGGATGCGATCCGTCCGGGCGCCGATCGCCGCGAGGATGACCTCGGGCGCGGAGATGGCGAAGTCATCGCGGTGGTGTTCGCCGAGGCCGAGGAAGTCCACTTGCGTCTGATCTGCAAGAATACCTTGATCGACGATGTTTCGAAGAACCTGATCCTGCGGCAGCAGAGACCCATCCGGTGTGACGGTCACATCGCCGAAACTATCCAAGCCTAACTCAACGGACATTGCATATCTCCAAAAGCGTCAGGTCGGGAAATAGGGGATCAGGGTCGATGTCGTAAGGTCTGATCGCGCACAATAGGTGTTCGGCAGGGGACGTTCCGTAGCAGTGCGACTGATGGTCGGCCAAGGCCGAGCGGACCGCCCGACGGATTAGCCGTTATCGACGAGGACGGTGCCGGCGAGGTAGAGCGAGCCGCAGATCAGCACTCTGGCGGTTGGGTCCCTCTCTGCGATCGAGGCGAGGGCATCCGCGACCGTTGCGGCTGTCGTCGCCGTCAATCCTGCCGAGCGCGCGGCGGCTTCGGTTTGATCCGCCGTCAGGGTTGCATGTTCGCCGGGTATGGTGACGGCGAAGAGCATATCGGCCTGGCGCGCGAGCGGGCGAAGGTAGCCGCCGATATCCTTGGTCGACAGCATTCCGCAGATCAGGAAGGTCTTGCGAGGTGGCATTGCTGCAAGGGTCGCAGCGATCGCCTCTCCGCCCGCCGGATTGTGGCCGCCGTCGAGCCAGAGCTCGATCTGCGGTGCGCTTGTGGGCAGGGGGCCGTGGCGCAGCCTTTGCATGCGGGCGGGCCAGAACGCCCTGGTGACGGCGGCTTCGCAGCTTTGCTCGTCATGGCCGAGGTGGCGCAGGGCCATCAGCGCCGCGCCAGCGTTCTCGATCTGGTGCGGGCCTGGAAGGTTGGGCAGGGGCAGGTCGAGAAGGCCGGTCTCATCCTCGAAGATCAGCCGCCCGTTTTCGGCACGGGCATGCCAGTGCTGCCCATGCACCAGAAGCGGGGCGCCGAGCCTCGCGGCCTTCGCCTCGATGACATCGAGCCCCTCGGGGCGTTGCGGCCCCACGACACAAGGGACGCGCCGCTTGAGGATTCCGGCCTTTTCACCGGCAATCTCTGGCAGGGTTTCGCCAAGGTATTGCTGATGGTCGATCGAGACCGGGGTGATGATGGTCAGTTGCGGCGCATCGATGACGTTGGTCGCGTCGAGGCGTCCGCCAAGGCCGACCTCAAGCAGGGTCGTGTCGGCGGGCGTTCGGGCGAAGGCAAGAAACGCGGCGCAGGTCGTGATCTCGAAGAAGGTGATCGTCTCGCCACCATTGGCGGCATAGCATTCGTCCAGCAGGGCCGAGAGATCGGCCTCTGAGATGATTTCCCCGGCGACGCGGATGCGTTCGTGAAATCGGGCGAGGTGGGGCGAGGTATAGGCATGCACGCGCTGGCCCGCGGCCTCGAGCCCGGCGCGGATCATGGCCTGCGTCGATCCTTTGCCGTTGGTCCCGGCGATGTGGATCACCGGCGGAAGCCTGGCTTCCGGGTGGTCCAGCGCATTCAACAGGCGCCAGACGCGATCCAGCGTCAGATCGATGATCTTGGGGTGCAACGCCATCATCCGGGCAAGGATGATGTCCGATGGAGTCGCGGTCACGCTGCGGCGTCTCCGTCCGGCGCGGTGGCGCTGACCGGTGCGGCCTCACTCAACTTGACCGGCGGAGGGAGGTCGGCTTTCACCGCAGGGGGTTTGCCCGAAAGCATGCGGATGATGGCGATAAGTTCGTCGCGCATCTGTTTGCGATGCGTCACCCGGTCGATCATCCCGTGGTCGAGCAGGTATTCGGCCCGCTGGAACCCTTCCGGCAGCTTTTCCCGGATCGTCTGCTCGATGACGCGCGGCCCGGCAAAACAGATCAACGCGTTGGGCTCGGCAAGATGGACGTCGCCCAGCATCGCGTAGGAGGCCGTGACGCCGCCCGTCGTCGGGTGCGTGAGCACGACGATATAGGGCAGGCCAGCTTCCTTGAGCATCTGCACGGCAACGGTCGTGCGGGGCATCTGCATCAGGGAAAGGATGCCTTCCTGCATTCGGGCACCGCCCGCCGCGGAAAACAGGACGAGCGGCAGTTTGCGGCGCACCGCAGCCTCGGCGCCCGCGATGATCGCGTTTCCGACGTACATGCCCATCGAGCCCGCCATGAAGCTGAAATCCTGACCGATCGCAACAATCGGCGTGCGCCCGATTTCGCCTTCGACCACCAGCATCGCTTCCTTCTCGCCGCTGGCCTTCTGGGCGGCCCTCATCCGATCGGGATATTTCTTCTGGTCGCGGAAATGCAGCGGATCTGCGAGTGGCTCCGGCACCTTGACCTCGGCAAAGATGCCGCCGTCGAAGAGTGCGGTGAACCGGTCCCGGGGCGTGATCGCCATGTGGTGATCGCAAGACGAGCAGACATTCAGATTGTCCTTGAGCTCTCGGTGGAACAGCATCGTCCCGCACTCGGGGCACTTGGTCCACAAATTCTCAGGGATCTCACGACGCGAGAACAGGGAGTTGATCGTCGGGCGGACGTAGTTGGAAATCCAGTTCATCGAACCTGCCTTGGGGTCGCCATTCTTCGAGTGAGATAAGCCGGGGGGCCCCGAAATGCAATCGGCTGGATCAGCCGGAGTCAGGATGCCCTTCATCCTATGACCCAATCAGGACCAAGATATTGCCATGATTGTGGGCGATTTGTTCCATCAAGAGAACAATCGAAGGGCAGAAGGCCATGGTGGACGGGTTTTTGAAGAAGATCGGGGCAGTTCTGCTGTTTGCCCTGACTCTCTCGGCGCATCCGGCGATGGCGGCGACGCTGATCGGCGATCAGGTGACGATCAATTACCTCTATCCGAATGCCAACACCCAATATTATGCGCTGAGCGGACTTCCCGCGACGGTCACCGTGAAGGCCGGAACCAGCGATCAGGTCACCGCGCGCCAGTATTTGACGCCGCTGTTCACGGTGAACGTCGAAGCCGCGTCGGTCGTCGTGACGTTTCTGCGGAACCTGACCTTCAACTCTGCGGCATTCAGCGGGGTCGGGATCTTCGGGATCAACGCGAATGTCGCCAGCGTGTCTTCAACCGGGGCGACCGGAATTGCATCGCTGTCAAACAACAACGTGCTGATCAATCTGGCAGGCCGCAGCTTTCGCACCGGCGCCAGCGTGACGGCGGTGCTGCAATTTGCCAATACGACTGGTGTGCCGTTGCCGGCGACGTTCCCGTTGCTGGGCGCTGCCCTTGGCGGACTGGCGCTCTTCCGGCGCGGGCGCAAGCGCAAGCTGGCGTGACTCCTGCCTGCCCAGAGACGCTTTCGGGGATGCGCATCGCCCCGAACGACAAGGCTGCGCCGGTAATCGCATTCACTCCAGGCGATCGCCGCTGACGCGGGACCGCGTTCCGGGTGACTGCATGGAGCGCATGGCAGGCATTCCGCGCCCCGCTCGCCCCTTGTGCCACGGGCCTGCCACGGCTATTCCGGGTTTCGACCAGAGACCCGGGAGGACAAGGCCTTGCAGAACAGCCGCTTTGACAAATCCAAGCTGCCCAGCCGCCATGTGACAGAGGGGCCCGAGCGCGCCCCGCATCGCTCTTACTTCTATGCCATGGGCATTTCAGAGGAAGAGATTCACCAGCCCTGGGTAGGTGTCGCGACCTGCTGGAACGAGGCGGCACCGTGCAACATCTCGCTGAACCGGCAGGCGCAGTCGGTGAAGCAGGGCGTGAAGGTGGGCGGCGGAACGCCACGGGAATTCACCACGATCACGGTCACCGATGGCATCGCGATGGGCCATGAGGGCATGCGATCCTCGCTCGCCAGCCGGGACGCGATTGCCGATACGGTAGAGCTGACGATGCGCGGCCATTGCTATGACGCGATCGTGGGTCTTGCGGGTTGCGACAAGAGCCTGCCGGGGATGATGATGGCGATGGTGCGGCTGAACGTCCCAAGCGTCTTCATCTATGGCGGGTCGATCCTTCCCGGTCGCCTCAACGGCCGCGATGTCGTGGTTCAGGACGTGTTCGAGGCTGTCGGCCAGCATCAGGCCGGCAAGATGAGCGACGCCGAGCTTGCTATCCTCGAGCGTGTGGCCTGCCCGAGCGCGGGCGCCTGCGGCGGGCAATACACGGCCAACACGATGGCCTGCGTCTCTGAGGCGATCGGGCTTGCGCTGCCGAATTCCTCTGGTGCCCCGGCGCCTTATGAGAGCCGTGATCAATATGGCGAGGCATCGGGCCGCGCCGTGATGCATCTGATCGAAAAGAACATCCGGGCCCGCGATATCGTGACGCGCAAGGCCCTTGAAAACGCGGCGCGGGTTGTGGCCTGCACCGGCGGGTCGACGAATGCCGGTCTGCACCTGCCCGCAATCGCGCATGAGGCGGGGATTGATTTCGACCTGTTCGACGTCTGCGATATCTTCCGGGATACGCCCTATTTCGTGAACCTCCGGCCCGGTGGCGCCTATGTCGCCAAGGATCTTTACGAAGCAGGCGGCGTGCCGGTGGTGATGCGCGAATTGCGCAAGGCCGGACTGATCCACGAAGAGTGCATGAGCGCCACCGGACGCACGATCGGCGAAGAGCTTGATCTTGTGGACCGCGCTGTCGACGGCAAGGTGATCTATCCGGTTGATGCCCCGATCTCCAAGACCGGGGGGGTTGTCGGGTTGAAGGGGAACCTCGCGCCGGAAGGGGCGATCGTGAAGGTCGCGGGCATGAGCGAGGCAGAGCAGGTCTTTTCCGGCCCGGCCCGGGTGTTCGAATGCGAGGAAGATGCCTTCGCTGCGGTGCAGGACCGCAACTACAAGGAAGGTGACGTCATCGTCATCCGCAACGAGGGACCGGCTGGCGGTCCTGGTATGCGCGAGATGTTGTCCACGACAGCGGCGCTTTCCGGGCAGGGCATGGGCAAGAAGGTCGCGCTGATCACCGACGGGCGGTTCTCGGGTGCGACGCGCGGCTTCTGCGTCGGGCATGTCGGCCCCGAGGCGGCATATGGTGGCCCGATTGCGCTGCTTCAGGATGGCGACGTGATCACGCTGAACGCGGTGACAGGGGAAATTTCCGTGGCATTGAGCGATGCAGAACTCGCCGCTCGGAAAGCGACCTGGAAAGGGCCGCGCAAAACGCAATATGCCAGTGGCGCGCTTTGGAAATACGCCCAGCTCGTCGGTCCGACGCGGTTGGGTGCGGTTACACATCCGGGCGCCAAGGCTGAATTGCATGTCTATATGGACCAGTAAAGCAGCAGCTGCCTGTCTTGCCGTCGTTACCGTTCTGACTGGCTGCGACGCGCTGCTGAATGCTCCGGCGACGATGTCCGTCGCCGGGGGGGATGTCGTGGTGGCTGGCCCGGATGGTTTCTGTGTCGATCCGGTGGCGAGCCATGATGGCGTGCCCGGTCGCGGTGCGTTTGTGCTGCTTGGCAGTTGTCAGTCCATATCGGGGGCGGGGGGCGCGGCGCGGCCACCGATCCGGGCGATCTTGACCGCCGCAGTCTCGGCAGGACGTGCCGGTGCGACTGTTTCGGGCAATGAAAACCATATGATCGCGTTTTTCAGGTCGGACACCGGGCGCCGCGCGTTGAGCCGATCGGGAAAGGCGTCGACGGTCCGGGTTCTGAGCATTTCCGCCAAGGGTGGCGTGGTTTTCGTGCATGCCCGCGACACCAGCCCGTTCCCGGGACAGGCCGTTTCGCCTGACTATTGGCGGGCGGTCTTTGACCTGAACGGCAGGATCGTGACGCTGAGTGTCATCGGTGTGCCGCAGGCACCCTTCACCGACCGGACGGCATTGCGGACCCTGGCTGCATTTGTGGCGAATGTCAGGGCCGAGTCGCCGAGTTCGGGCACGGCGCCAGCCACGGCGTCATGAGCCCTGGAACGCGCAGCAACGGGGGTGGAGTATTTACGGATTCCGGGCAATATTGTTCCCGGACTGGTGATATCCACGATTGATCGTTTCCAATTTGTCAACTCTAGCAGGAAGATAGCAGCAATGAAGGTTGACGCATTGCTGGATCGGATGATGCAGCGGCGCATGCTTCGCCGCTGGACGCAGGCGGCGGATGTTGCGGAAGACCTCGATTCTACGGCGTTGCGCGTCTTGCGCAGCCGGGCACGCGCCCTGAAGCGGCAAATCGATCGGGTGCTTCATGTGGCCGAGGGACGTCTGGCGCTTCCCGCCGTTGGCTCCAACGCGATACGCAGACCGGCGAGCGCCGATTGGGCGTGGCGGCCAGAGCTTTGGCGCGGCCCGCTGGCGGTTCCGGGAATGGCCACGGTCGAGAACAAGACGGCATTGGGCGAAGGCACAACCGTGTTCCACGATTGCCGTGTCAGCGAGCTGACCGTTCGGCAAATTCGCAACCTGAGCGAGGAAGACCTTGCCCCTTTCGCGCTGCGGATGGATGTGTTTCGCTTCGATGGCAGCTTTCTGTCGCTGGTGCTGGATCTTCCCGGTGCGGCGGTGGAAGGGTTGAGACTGAAGCATCTGATCAGGCTCGACACGATCGTTGAGACGGAAAAGCCGCTGGAGATCTTCGCGCGTCTGAACATCAAGCACGGACCGAACGTCGAGCAGGTTGTCCGGGAACTTCCGCTGAACGAGAGTGAGGTGATGGTCGAATTCGATCTGGCCTATACCAAGATGAACGAGAAGCGGGTTGAGCGGATGTGGGTCGATCTGATCTTCGAAGGGCCCGAAATGAACCAGATCACCCTGCGCGACGTGACGTTCTGCCGTCGCCCGCGAGCGGAATTGTGAGAGGGCAGAGATGGCAGAGTTGAGCCTTGAGAAAATCCGAATTGCCGAGGGCCTCTGGATCGGCAAGCTGTCGGGGGCGGATACCGCAGGGACGCCAGAGATCAGGGCGTATCACCTGGGTGTTTCGGTTGGCGGCGTTCTGGTGCAGGCCGACCCGAAGCATCAGGGCCTGTGGCAGGTCTCGGTTCCCATTCCGGCCGCGGCGTTGAGCGAGGGGGTTCACACGATCGCAATCATGGACGGCGCGTCGCAGGTGCAGCTTGGCAGCTTCAGCATCGTGACCGGGGCACCGCTGGAAGATGACATTCGCGCCGAGGTGGACCTGCTGCGGGCGGAACTGGACATGCTTAAGCGCGCCTTCCGCAGGCATTGCGTCGAAACGGCCGTCTGACCCGACGCGGCCAACGCAGGGCCGCGCCGATCTTGCCGGCGATCAGATCCCGGAAAGGATCATTGCCGCAGCCCTTTCTGCGATCATGATCGTCGGGGAATTGGTGTTGCCACTGGTGATCCGCGGCATCACGCTTGCATCGACGACGCGCAGTTTGCCGATGCCGTGCACCCGCAGCGTCGCGTCCACCACGGCGCCGCTGCCGGCCGGGCCCATGTGCGCGGTGCCGACGGGGTGGAAGATCGTTGTTCCCGCCTTGCCAGCGGCAAGCGACAGTTCGGCGTCCGACTGCGCATCCGTGCCCGGCTTCACCTCTTGCGGCGCATATTTGGCCATCGGTTCCTGATCCATGATGTTGCGCGTGATGCGGATCGAACGGGCGGCTGTCAGCAGGTCTGCCGGGGCCGACAGGTAATTCGGCGAGATCAGCGGCGCGGCAGCCGGGTCAGCCGAGGCAAGGCGGATCGTTCCGCGACTTTCCGGGCGAAGATTGCAGACGCTTGCGGTGATCGCGTCATAGTCGTGCAGATCCTCGCCAAAAGCCTCGAGGCTGAGCGGTTGGACGTGATATTCCAGATCCGGCGTCGCCTTTTCCGGGGAGGATCGGGTGAAGGCCCCCAACTGGCTTGGCGCCATCGACATCGGGCCGGTGCGCCGCAGGGCGTATTCAAGGCCGATCATCGCCTTCCCGAAGAGGTTGCCGGCCATCGTATTCAGGGTGCGCGCGTTGGACACCCTGTAGGCGCATCGAATTTGCAGATGGTCCTGCAGATTGGCACCCACCCCCGGCGCGTCGAGCAGCACCTCGACCCCGGCGCCTTGCAGATCAGCGCCGGGTCCGATTCCGGATAACTGCAGGAGATGAGGCGAGCCGACCGCGCCAGAGGCAAGGATCACCTCGCGCTGCGCGAGAGCATCGACAATTTCCCCGTTCTGCAGATAGCGGACGCCCGAGGCGGCGCGCCCTTCAAACAGAACCTTTTGCGCCTGAGCGCCGGTCACCACCCGAAGGTTCGGGCGCCCTTTAACCGGCCGCAGGAACGCCTTTGCCGTGTTCCAGCGCCAGCCACGTCTCTGGTTGACCTTGAAATAGCCGACGCCTTCGTTGTCGCCGGTGTTGAAATCATTGCTCGCCGGAATCCCGACGTTTACGGCGGCGCGGGCGAAGTCGTCCAGGATGTCCCAGCGAAGCCGCTGTTCTTCGACCCGCCATTCTCCGCCGTCGCCATGAAATTCGGAGGCTCCGGCATAGTAGTCTTCCGATTTGCGGAAGTAGGGCAGGACGTCGTCCCAGGCCCAGCCGACATTCCCGAGCTGGCGCCAGCCATCGTAGTCTGCAGCCTGCCCACGCAGATAGAGCATTCCGTTGATCGATGAACACCCGCCGAGCACGCGCCCCCTTGGGTAGAGCAAGGAGCGCCCGCCGAGGCCCGGCTCTGGCGCGGTCTTGTACATCCAGTCGGTCCTGGGATTTCCGATGCAGTAGAGGTAGCCGATCGGGATATGGATCCAGGGGTAATTGTCCTTGCCGCCGGCCTCCAGCAGCAGAACGCGGTTTGCCGGATCCTCTGACAGGCGGTTCGCCAGAACGCAGCCTGCTGAGCCTGCGCCGACAATGATATAGTCCCAGTCTGCCATGATATTTCGCTCCCCGGCGCGCAGGATAGGCAGCGATCTGATCGGCAACAAGTGCCCCGGTGATTTCCGCGACCCGCTGGTCAAGAAAACGCAGCGATGATGTGCCGGTGACGCCGCGTAGGGAATGACATGTCCGGTGGACAGCGGCACTCTCTGGAAACGCTCTGGGAGGGTTCGATGACCAATTTTCCGCATCTGCTGGCGCCGCTCGACCTCGGATTCACGACACTGAAAAACCGCGTGCTGATGGGGTCGATGCACACCGGACTTGAGGAGACGCGAGACTGGAACCGTGTTGCCGAATTCTACGCGACGCGGGCGCGTGGCGGAGTCGCCCTGATGGTCACGGGGGGGATGGCACCTAATCCCGAGGGCGGCGTGTTTCCGGGCGCGGCAGGCCTTTATACGCCAGAGGACATTTCCCACCACAGGATCGTCACCGACCGGACGCATGACGCCGGTGGCAAGATCGCCATGCAGATCCTTCATGCCGGTCGTTATGCCTATGGCAAGGACTGTGTCTCGGCCAGTCCGATCAAGTCACCGATTTCACCCTTCGCGCCGCGGGAGCTTGATGAGGCGGGAATTGAAAAGCAGATCGCGGATATCGCGACGGCGGCGGCGCGGGCACGCGAAGCGGGCTATGACGGCGTGGAGGTGATGGGGTCAGAAGGATATTTTCTGAACCAGTTCATTGCGACGCATGTCAACAAGCGCACCGACAGATGGGGTGGGTCCTACGAGAACCGCATGCGGCTGCCGGTCGAGGTCGTGCGGCGGGTTCGCGCCGCGGTCGGTGCGGACTTCATCATAATCTTCCGCATTTCGATGCTCGACCTTGTGCCGGGGGGGTCGACCTTCGACGAGGTCGTGACGCTCGCCAAGGCAATCGAGGCCGCTGGCGCGACCATCCTCAACACCGGCATCGGCTGGCATGAGGCGCGGATTCCAACCATCGCCACATCTGTTCCAAGGGCGGCCTTTGCCTGGGTTACGAAGAAACTGATGGGGCAGGTGGGGATCCCGATCATCACGTCGAACCGGATCAACACACCGGACGTGGCCGAGGCGGTTCTGGCGGAGGGCTGCGCGGATATGGTCAGCATGGCGCGTCCATTCCTCGCCGACCCGGAATTTGTCGCCAAGGCGGCCTCTGGCCGGAAGGCGGAAATCGCGCCCTGCATCGCCTGCAATCAGGCCTGTCTGGATCATACCTTCTCTGGCCGCTTGACGTCCTGTCTGGTGAACCCACGTGCCTGTCATGAGACGGAGCTGACGTATGACCCCACGCCGGATCCGAAACGAATCGCCGTGGTGGGCGCGGGACCGGCCGGGATGATGGCGGCCTTGGTTGCGGCTGGTCGAGGGCACCACGTGTCCCTGTTCGAGAAGGCGGCGATGGTCGGCGGCCAGCTGAACATGGCGAAGGTGATCCCGGGCAAGGAGGAGTTCCATGGGCTGGTCGACTGGTTCGTCACGATGCTGGCGCAATCCACGGTAGAGCTGCATCTCGGGCAGGAACCTGGGGTCGAGGCCCTGGCCGGGTTCGACCATGTCATCCTGGCCACCGGGGTGTTGCCTCGCGCCCCTGCGATCGAGGGGCAGGATCTGCCGAATGTGCTGAGTTACATCGATGTTCTGCGTAACCGCGCGCCCGTGGGACAAAGGGTCGCCATCGTTGGTGCGGGGGGTATCGGCTTTGATGTGGCGGAATTTCTGGTCGAGGAGCACAGCCCGACAGTGGATCCCGCGCATTGGCGGCGCGACTGGGGTGTGGCCGACCCGGCAGTTCAACGCGGCGGTCTTGCGCCCGAGGGGCCGAGGCCCACGCCACCTGCGCGCGAGGTGACGCTGTTGCAACGCAAGGCTGAGAAGCTGGGCAAGCATCTTGGAAAGACGACCGGGTGGATTCATCGGGAATCGCTGCGGATGAAGGCCGTCACGATGATCGGTGGGATCAATTACGAGAAGATCAGCGACGAGGGTCTGCACATAAGTTTTGGCCCCGCACGAGATCGGCCCACTGTCATCGCCGCCGACACAATCGTGCTCTGCGCCGGACAGATTCCGAACCGGGCCCTTGCGGATCTGCTGGACGCGGCGGGCATATCGACCCGGATCATCGGAGGGGCCGATGTGGCATCCGAACTGGACGCGAAACGGGCCATCGATCAGGGCGCACGGCTGGCGGCAATGCTGTAGCTTGCGATTGGTTTATATGGGAAAATCAGATTGGTCGCGGCGCTGATCTTGGTTTCGCCATAGGTCTTGCCAGCGTAAAATCGCCCAACACATTGATCTTTATCTGAAATGATACGGTAGGCCCAAAATCGGCCTATTCAACACAAAGTGGAAAACCCCACTATTGTCCGTCCGTGTCCGCATTCTTGCCCGAATTGCGCTCAATAAGCGGGAACTGAGTGCAGAGTACGCATAGGGTGCACAATGGATCGACTGACCGAAATGGAAGCCTTCGCCACCGTGGTGGACCAGGGAGGATTTACGGATGCTGCCAAAAAGATGGGGATTTCCAAGTCCGCTGTCTCAAAGCATGTGTCCGCCCTCGAGGCTCGCCTTGGCGCACGCCTTCTGAACCGAACCACGCGGCGCGTCAGTCCAACGGAGATCGGGCTGGCCTATTATGATCGGGCACGGCGTGTCCTGAACGATGCTGGCGAGGCGGATGCGCTGGTCACTTCGATGCAGACTGCGCCCTCGGGCCTGCTGCGGATTTCGGTGGCGACTGACTTTGGCGTCAACCTTTTGTCGCCTGTTCTGGGCGATTTCCTTCTGGAATACCCGGACATCACCGTGAACATGGTGCTGAACAATCGCTATGTCGAACTGATCTCTGAAGGGTTCGACATGGCAATTCGCATCGGCGAGCTGGAGGACAGCACGTTGCGGGCCCGCAAGCTGACCGATACGACAAAGCGGATGATCGCATCGCCGCGCTATTTCGAGCGCTATGGACGCCCGGACAAGATCGACGACCTGAACGATCACAAGCTGCTGCATTACTCGAATCAAGCCAACGGCAACGTCTGGAAGATCACTGCACCGTCGGGCGAGCGACGGCAGGTGCGCAGCGCGGGGTGGCTGACGGTCAATGACGGTCAATCGCTGCTTCATGCAGCGATTTCCGGTCTGGGCATCGCCTATCTGCCGAGCTTCCTGTATTCCGGCGCGTTGAAGCAGGGGTTGATCGAAGAAGCCATTCCGGAACTGCCGATCGATCTTCTGGGGATCTACGCCGTCTATCCGCCGGGCCGCTTTACCCAGCCCAAGGTCCGCGCGTTCATCGATTTCCTTGCCCGGCAGTTTGCCGACAAGGGGCCGGACGCCTGGTAGCCCCTGACAGAGTCTCTGATGCGATCACTGGGTCGAGGTCAGCATGACCTCGACCCTTCTGTTTTTCGTCCGACCCGCCTCGGTGAGGTTCGTGGCGCGGGGGGCGAGATAGCCGACGCCTTCGGCATCCAGTTGTGCCTTTGACACGCCGTAGGACTTGACCAGCGTGTCGAGAACCGAGGTGGCCCGCTTTTTCGACAACATGATATTTGCATCTAGGCTGCCCGATGTATCGGTATGACCCACCAGAGCGACGGTGGCGTTTGGGTGGGATTTCAGATACTCGGCAAGCTGGGTGAGCGAGCCATAGGTCCCCGGTTCGAGCGCCGAGGACCCGCTGTCGAAGCTCAAATCATCCAGAGCGACGGTGCCTCCGGTTTCAAGCTGCGACGCAAAATCAGACGGATCGCCAATGGTCGCGGATGTCTCGGCGGATGGAGACGCGGCTGTCGCGTCGGGCTTTTGTACCGCGCTCTGGCTGGCGGGAACGGGCGCATCGCTTGGCGGCTTTGCCGTATCTGGCGGCGGGGTGTCCCTCAGATCGTCGGCCAGGCCCTTTCCGGCCTGAATGATCTGAACAAAGCCCGCTTGTGAGCTGCGACTTGCAATTACACTGACATAGTCTTCGCCGTCCGTGCCGTCGCGTTTGGCGGAGAGAAACCGGTAGTCACCCAGGTCTATGTGCATTTGCGGTTCGGGAAGGACCTGCGTGCCATAGCGGAAATCGAACCCGCCACAGGCATTGGTTTCGCATTCGTAGAGGATGGAGAAGCCGGCCTTGGTCAGCTGGCCGCGCAGCAGTGACACAAGGTCCATGGTGGAAAGGTCTCGTCCCGCCAGCCGCCAGGCGGTCTGTTGCACCCCGCCTTCCACCGTGATGAATGGGATTGCGCCATTGTGCCATGGTCCCGTGGGAAGGTCGTAGCTGCCGTTGATCTGGCTGTGACTGCCCGTCACCTCGGCAGGCGAGGGGAGCGAAAGCGACACCGCACCAGCGGGCGTGGCGCCCATTGCCAGGGTCGCAGCAGCCAGCAGACGCCTCATCGAGCCTGGCCGTGGTAGTCGTCATTGGGCTCCATATCCGTGGCGGAGGCGACCCTGTTGGTCATGTTGAAAAAGGCTGCGACAGAGGCAATGTCCCAGATATCACGGTCTGAAAAGCCGACGTCGCGCAGTGCCGTGCGGTCTGCGTCGTCCATCTCTGACGGCGTGCGGGTCAGCTTTGCGCTGAAATCGAGCATCGCCCTCTGTTTGGGTGACAGGGGCGCGGCACGGTAGTTCATCACCATCGCCTCGCCGAGTTTCGGGTCGCCGGACAGGGCGCGAACCGCCGCGCCATGCGCAACCTGGCAATACCAGCAACGGTTTATCGACGAGACCACGACCGCGATCATCTCGCGTTCGAGTTTGCTGATGCTCGAGTCTGCGAGCATCAGATCGTTGTACATCGCGGTGAACGCATCCAGTTTCGCGATGTCGAAGGCATAGGCGCGCAGGACGTTCGGAACGAATCCCAGCTTCAGATCGCAGATGTCGAAGTAGCGCTGGGTCGGTTCCGGCAAGGGATCGACGGGCGGCAGGTTCAGCGCAGTCGGCGGATTGATCTTTTCGGACATTGCTCTGACCTCGCGAAGCTTATTTCAGCCGATAATGGTAATGTCCCACAACCCTCATCCCTAGGGAAGCATACAGAGCGCGCGCAGGTGCGTTCGCCTCGGTCACGACCAGGGAAATGTGACGCGCCCCGTTTTCCCGGGCCCAGTTGGCCGCGAAGCGCATCATGTGGAGCGCGGCCTTCTGTCGGCGGATCGCGGGCGAGACTTCAAGCGCATGGACCATCGCGATGCCCTGATGGATGCCGACGAATGCCACCCCGGCAGGGCGATCCAATGCACGTCCGAGGATGGCTGTCTTTGGGCCCTGGACGCGCGCCATCACCTCGACCCGCTCGGGTCCGATGCCGCCTGCGGACCACAATTCGCGCTGAATCGCGAGGGGCGGCCATATCCCGAAGGCTGTCAAATGGGGGGTCTCGCCGCAGAGCGCTTCGATCGGTGCGCAATAGGCGACGACCGGATCGACGAGCTGGTAGGCGCGGCGCGCGAGTAGGGTATCGAGCGTGGTATCTTCGCCCCGGATCATGACGAGTGGCGGTTGACCGAGGCCGGCCTGCAGTGCCTCCATCGCAGTGATCCCATCGTCATCGACGGGGCCGATGGCGGTTGCCGCCGACACGCGTTTGCCACCACCCTGACCTTCGCGGACCAGCCATTGACCGGCTCGATGCTGGGTGGCGGATGGCCAGGTGGCGTCCAGCGTCGCAAACACAGAGTCCAGGTCAGGGCTCATTCGGCGGCGGCGGGGACGAGTTTCAGCAAGCCGACCATCGCAAGGGCGATTCTGGCGGGATCGGTTCCACGCACCACCAGATTGGTGCCGTAGGCGCCGTCCTTGACGAAGGGGTAGGACCCGAAGGAGAGGTCGGAAAATTCTGCGGCAAGCGCCGCAAGCGGCTGCGCAATTTCACCTTCACCGCGTGGCACCCGGACCGAGTCTGACAGCAAGGGCGCGCCGCCGGTGATCGTCGGAAGCACCGGAGGCGACCATCGCCTGAAATATGTTCGGGACGCCCGCCATGACATGGACATTGCCGATGCTGAAGCCGGGCGCGCGTGACACCGGATTGTCGATCAGCCGCGCGCCATCGGGGATACGGGCCATCCGCAGGCGCGCCTCGTTCAGTTCCGTCCCGGTCTTCGCATAATGTTCCGCGAGGATCGCGCGGGCATCGTCCCGCACGTCAATCGCCACGCCGAAGGCGTCAGCGATTGCACTCGCCGTAATGTCGTCATGCGTGGGCCCGATCCCGCCAGAGGTAAACACCTCGTCATAGCGCGCGCGAAGCGCGTTGACCGCCTCCACAATGGCCGCGTGATGGTCTGATATGACGCGCACTTCTTTCAGGACGATTCCCTGTTTGGTCAACTCGCCCGCCAGAAAATGCATGTTTGCATCTCGCGTTCGCCCAGAGAGAATTTCGTCTCCGATCACCAGCATGGCGGCGGTTGGGTTGGTCATTGTCGTATCCTTACGGTTCACTTCAGTCGGTATAAGCTGCAGCAACCCGGATTCAAATCCATTCGTGAGCTGCTGGCGGAGTGCTCTGGCAAAGCCACCTCAGGTTCGCTATTTAAGAGGAGAAGTTGAAGAAGAGAGGCACCAGTGGACGAAACCCGCGGTCGCATCACTAGAGATGGCATTCGGATCTTCGAGGCAGAGGACTTCGGGGGGATGCGTGCGGCTGGTCGGGTCGCGGCGCAGATCCTCGATGAGGTGGCCCCGATGGTGGTTCCCGGCGTCACCTCTGAAGAGCTAGACCGTTTCATCACGAACCGGGTGGAAGAGCTTGGCGCGGTTTCGGCAACGATCGGGTACAAGGGCTATCGCCACGCGTCCTGCATCAGCGTCAACCACGTTGTCTGTCATGGCATCCCCGGGCCCAAGGTGCTCAAGGATGGCGACATTCTCAACATCGACGTTACGGTGATCCTGGATGGATGGTTCGGCGACACCAGCCGGATGTATGTCGCCGGCGCACTGTCCCGCAAGGCCGAGAGGTTGGTGCAGGTGACGCATGATGCCTTGATGAAAGGGATCGGGGCCGTTGCGCCCGGCAACACCTTTGGCGACATCGGCCACGCGATTCAGAGCTATGTCGAGGCAAACCGGATGTCCGTGGTGCGCGATTTCTGCGGGCACGGTCTGGGCCGGGTGTTTCATGCGCCGCCGAACGTCCTGCATTACGGTCGGCCGGGAACGGGTGCCGTGCTCGAGGAAGGCATGATCTTTACCATCGAGCCGATGGTCAACCTTGGCCGCCCCGAGACGAAGGTTCTGTCCGACGACTGGACTGCCGTCACGCGGGACAAATCGCTTTCGGCCCAGTTCGAGCATTCCGTCGGGGTCACGGCAACCGGCTGCGAAATCTTCACGCTGTCCCCTGCGGGCCGCTTCCACCCAACCTGGGGGTGACGCGGGCAGCAGCGGCGTTTTTTTCGCTTCGGTTGGTGCAGGTCAGGGCCTTGGCGCCGCCTGAAACCGGAGTGGCTTCGTCAGTGCGTCTCTCGTTCCCCGAGTTTCCGGGTTTCGCTGATCGAAAGGTTGGTTGACAGCATTTCCGGATCGAGCCGAAGCTCGATGACGGCGGGTTTTTTCGAGGCGACAGCGCGGGCAAAGGCGGGGGCGAATTCGGCATCCTCCAGCACGGTCTCGCCATGCCCGCCATAGGCCCGGGCCAAGGCGGCGAAATCCGGGTTGGCGAGGTCGGTTCCCGAAACCCTGCCGGGGTAGTGCCGCTCCTGATGCATCCTGATGGTGCCATAGCGGCCGTTGTTGGCGACGATAACGATCACCGCTGCATTGTGCTGCATGGCCGTCGAGAATTCATTGAGGGTCATCTGAAAGCAGCCGTCACCGGCCATGCAAATGACGGTGCGCTCCGGGTGTTGCAGTTTCGCGGATATTGCGGCGGGAAAGCCGTAGCCCATGCTTCCCGAGGTCGGCGCGAGCTGGGTGCCGTATTGCCGGAAACGGAAATATCGGTGCAGGAAGGCGGCATAGTTTCCGGCGCCGTTCGTGAGGATGGACTCCTGTGGGACGTTGTCAGAGAGCCATTTCACGACACGTTCCATCTTGACCGCTCCGGGCGTTTCGACGGGCTGCTGCCAGGCTTCATATTCGGCGCGGGCGTCGGTCCGCCAGTTTTGCTGAACCGACCCCGGCAAGGGGTCGGTCTGTGCGAGCGCCGCGACCATCTCGATCGCCGAGGCAGCGATTGCGAGGTCTGGCCGGTAGACGCGACCGAGTTCGTCCGGGTCCGGGTGGACATGCAGGATGCGCGGCGCGGGCGCTGCCGGGTCGATCAGCTCGTAGCCGCCGGTCACGATGTCGCCGAGGCGAGATCCGAGCACCAGAAGGCAATCCGCAGCGCGCAATCTGGCACCGAGTTTGGGGTTCATGCCGACACTCAGGTCGCCGATGTAATTGGGGTGGTCGTTGTTCATGTGCCCCTGCCGACGGAAGCTGACGGCGACAGGCAGATCGAAGCGCTCGGCAAACCGGGCGATATCCGACGCGGCCTGAGCAGACCAAAGCGTCCCGCCAAGGATCACCATCGGACGCCGCGCGGTCGAGAGGGCCTGTTTGATCGCGTTGATCTGGCTGGCGGAAATCGAATTGGGTGAGGGCGCGATCGCGGGCAGATCGGCGACATCCGCGATGCCGCTGAGCATATCCTCTGGCAAGGCCAGAACCACCGGCCCCGGTCGCCCGGAAAGCGCCAGATGGAAGGCGTGAGAGATATATTCCGGCAAGCGCTCGATCTGGTCCACCTCGGCGACCCATTTCGCAAGCGTGCCAAAGACGGCGCGATAGTCGACTTCCTGGAATGCGCCCCGGTCGCGGTGGGCGCGGGCAATCTGACCGACGAAGACGACCATAGGTGTCGAATCCTGCATGGCGACATGGATCCCGGCCGAGGCGTTGGTTGCCCCTGGCCCACGGGTGACGAACAGGACGCCTGGGGTTCCGGTCAGCTTGCCATGCGCCTCGGCCATCATCGATGCGCCACCCTCCTGGCGACAGACGACATTCTCGATGCCGGAGTCGAGAAGGCCGTCGAGCGCGGCGAGAAAGCTTTCGCCTGGCACGGAAAATACGCGGCGCACGCCCTGGATCGCGAGTTGATCTGCGAGAATTTTTCCGCCGTGGCGCTGCATTTTCCGTACCCCTTTTTTGTGGGAACGAACCTACCGGGAATTTCCGGATTGGCCAGCCTTGCTTGATCTGATGTCTTGGCTTTTCCGAGGCCGTTCAATGCGCCGTCAATTCTGCACGGCTGGGCTCTGTCGTGGATCGGCTGCGGTGCGCGATACCGTTTTGATCCTATGGTGACCCCGGATGGATTCGAACCATCGACCTGCCGCTTAGGAGGCGGCCGCTCTATCCCCTGAGCTACGGGGCCACTTCAAGGCTTGTGCCGGGAATCACAAGTGGGTGCAACTGTTCCGCCGCTGTTTGCGGCTGCCTGGCGGCATGATTTCTGAACCGACCCACGTGCTGTCGCCATCCGGACGACCGAGATGCGGCAAACCAGAAGAGAGTATCTTGCGGTTGTGAGGGGGGGCAAGTTTGGCCCACCGCCCCCCCTGACAACCCGATGCGGTTTTCACGAAGAGGGTGCAAACAGCGGCGGGTTGGGAATGTTAGCGTTAACATAGAGTGCGAACCTGCCTTGGACAAGCGAAAGGTTTGGCGCTAACACTGATCCAACGACACAGGTCCGAAGGCACATCAAACGTGGCAAACGCCCCACCCGCAGTTCCGCGGCGCACATTGACACTTCGTGACGTTTCAGCGGCATCCGGCGTCAGCGAAATGACAGTTAGCCGGGTGCTGCGCAACCGTGGTGATGTGTCCGAGGCGACCCGGACACGCGTGCTTGGCGCTGCGAAGGCGCTTGGCTACGTTCCGAACAAGATTGCTGGGGGCCTCGCGTCGCAACGGGTAAACCTGATCGCGGTGATCATCCCGTCGCTGTCCAACATGGTCTTTCCGGATGTCCTGACCGGAGTTTCCGAGGTGCTGGAAGGCACTGGCCTGCAACCTGTCGTCGGTGTGACGAACTATTCGCCGGAACGCGAAGAGACCGTTTTGTACGAGATGCTGTCGTGGCGCCCGTCAGGTGTGATCATCGCCGGGCTGGAACATTCCGACGCGTCGCGCGCGATGATGGCGAATGCAGGTATCCCGATCGTCGAAATCATGGATGTGGACGGCGATGCCGTGGATTCTGTGGTTGGGATATCGCATCGGCGCGCGGGTCTGGAGATGGCCGCGGCCATCGTCGCATCCGGCTATCGGCGGATCGGATTCCTCGGGACCCGCATGCCGCATGACCACCGCGCCCGAAAGCGGCTTGAAGGCTTTGCCGAAGGCCTCGCCCTCGCCGGTCTGACGCTTGAAGACAGCGAGTTCTATTCCGGGGGGTCGGCGCTTCTCAAGGGTCGGGAAATGACGGAGGCGATCCTTACGCGTCGGCCGGATCTCGATTTCCTGTATTACTCGAACGACATGATCGGAGCGGGGGGGCTGCTCTATTGCCTCGATCAGGGGATCGACGTGCCCGGACGCCTTGGCCTTGCCGGCTTCAATGGGGTGGATCTGCTTGATGGTCTGCCGCGCAGGCTGGCCACGATGGATGCCTGCCGAATGGAGATTGGCCGGGCCGCGGCGGAAATCATTGCCGGCAAGCAGACCGAAGGCGCTTGTGCGAGCCAGCGCATCGAGATGACCCCGCGGTTGCAGACCGGCGAAACGATCCGGGCCGCGCGCTGACCTGATGGCATCAGGGGGTCCTGACTTCCGTATTCCAGGCAAGGCAATGATCTCGAACCTGTTTGGGCGGCTGGGCGTCTGTGAAGAAGGTGTCGATCTCTTCAAGCGATCCGATACGAACCGGCGCCGTCCGAGAAAACTTGGAATGATCGGCGACAAGGAACCGCCTGCGCGCCTGCGTGAGGATTTGCCGGCTGACGCGAACCTCCTGAATATCGAAATCCAGGAGATCGCCATCGGTGTCGAGTGCGGAGGTGCCGATCACGGCGAAGTCGACCTTGAACCGCCGCACCGCGTCCAGCGTCATATCCCCTACCAGACCTGCGTCGGTCCTGCGCAGGACACCGCCAGCGATGATGATCTCGCAAGTGTCGTTGTGCGACAGGATATTGGCGACATTCAGATTGTTGGTGACAACCAGCAGATTGCGATGCTCCAGCAGGGCGCGTGCAACGGCCTCGGTCGTGGTTCCGATATTGAGAAAAAGCGAAGCTTCGTTCGGGATGGACGCGGCACAGAGGCGCCCGATGCGGTCCTTTGCTTCAGCGTTCAGTGCGCGACGTTCTTCGTACCGCAGGTTGATGACGCCAGAGGCGAGAACCGCACCGCCATAGACCCGCGTCAAGCGACGCGCCTCACACAGTTCAGTCAGATCCCGTCTTATGGTCTGATGGGTGACTGCGAAATGCCGCGCCAAATCTTCGACCACGACGCGGCCTTCGTCGCGCGCGATCTTCAGAATCTCTTCCTGCCGAAAATTCTGGACCATCTCTCCCCCGAACCGCGCATCATGTTAAGTTAGGCTACTGGAAATCCCCAAAAGCAAAAGAATTTGACACAAGACAATCAGCATCGAACAGGATAATTTGCAAAACGAACATGAAGGCGTCGGTTTCCACGCGACGTTTGGGGGGCCAGCATGGAACCGGTCGATATATTCGTCATAGGCGGCGGCGTGAATGGCTGCGGTATCGCCCGCGATGCGGCGGGGCGCGGATTGTCCGTCGTGCTGGCCGAGATGCATGATCTGGCTTCGGCCACATCCTCTGCCTCGACCAAGCTCTATCATGGCGGCTTGCGGTACCTGGAGTATTACGAGTTTCGCCTGGTCCGTGAAGCGCTGGTCGAACGCGAGACACTTTTGCGCGCGATGCCGCATATCAGTTGGCCGATGCGCTTCGTCTTGCCAATGCACAAGGGGATGCGGCCTGCATGGCTGATCCGGCTTGGGTTGTTCATCTATGACCATCTCGGCGGACGGAAGATCCTGCCGGGAACACGTTCGATTGACCTGACGAAAGATGCGGCCGGTCGATCGCTGAAACCGGAGTATCGGCGCGCGTTTGAATACTCGGACTGCTGGGTCGAGGATTCGCGTCTTGTCGCGCTGAATGCCCGAGATGCCGAGGCGCGTGGGGCCCGGATCCTGACCCGCACCCGGGTCGTCGGCGCAAGGCGGGAGGCCGACCTCTGGCATGTCGAGCTGGAACGGGACGGCACCCTTGAAACTGTTACGGCGCGGGCGCTGGTGAATGCTGGCGGGCCTTGGGTGTCGGACATCATAACCGGCACCCTTGGCATCAACTCGACCGAACGGGTCAGACTTGTGCGCGGCAGCCATATCGTGACCAAGCGGCTGTTTGAGCATGATCGCTGCTACTTCTTTCAGGGAGGTGACGGGCGGATTATCTTTGCCATACCCTACGAGACCGATTTCACGCTGATCGGCACGACGGACAAGGATCACAGTACCAGCCCCGCCGAGGCGGTTTGCACGCCAGAAGAGCAGGATTACCTTTGTGCTTTCGCCAGCGATTATTTTGCCAAGCCGGTGACGCGGGATGACATCGTCTGGACCTATTCGGGGGTTCGACCGCTTTATGATGACGGAGCGAAGTCGGCGACGGCGGCGACCCGCGATTATGTGCTTTCTCTCGATCCGGGAGCGGGGGCGCCGCTTCTTTCGGTCTTCGGTGGAAAGATAACCACTCACCGGCGGCTGGCGGAACATGCCTTGCAGAAACTGGCGCCTTATTTCCAAAAGGCAGGGCCCGCCTGGACTGCAGGTGTTGCATTGCCGGGTGGCGACTTTCCGGTTTTGGGATTCGAGGCTCTGGTCAATGAGTTGAGCCGCGACTATCCGTTTCTGGAGCCGCGCCACGCCCGACGGCTTGCACGCGCCTATGGTACGGATGCACGCCTGATGCTTGGCGCGGCCAAACAGAGCGGGGATCTGGGCCGCGACTTTGGTGCGACCTTGACCGAGGTCGAGGTGCGCTGGTTGATCGAACGCGAATACGCGTGCTCTGCGGAAGATGTGGTCTGGCGCCGATCAAAGCTTGGTCTGCGGCTTTCGGCAGAACAGATTGCCGCGCTGGACGACTGGATGCGGGGCCAAATCGGATGACGAATATCCTCGCCATTGATCAGGGGACAACCTCGAGCAGGGCGATCCTGTTCAGCGAGGCATTGGTCCCGGTTGCGCGCGCGCAGGAAGAGTTTCCACAGCATTTCCCGCGCTCTGGTTGGGTCGAGCATGACCCATGGGACATCTGGCGCTCAGTTGACACTTCGATCAGGAAGGCCATCGCCGAGGCGGGCATTTCGGCGCGCGAGATCGCAGCGATCGGGATCACCAATCAACGCGAAACCACGTTGATCTGGGATCGCAAGACGGGAGAGCCGCTCTACAATGCCATTGTCTGGCAGGACCGGCGGACGGCAGAAGCTTGTGTTGCGCTCCGCGAGGGCGGACATGAAGCCAAGGTGCGGGAACGCACCGGCCTGCTGTTGGATCCCTATTTTTCGGCGACCAAACTTGCCTGGCTTCTGGAGAATGTCGAGGGGGCGCGGGCCCGCGCAAACGCGGGAGAGCTGGCCTTTGGAACGGTCGACAGCTGGCTGATCTGGAACCTGACAGAAGGTCGGGTGCACGTCACCGACGCGACCAATGCGGCGCGCACGATGCTGTATAATATCCGGGAGGGTCGGTGGGACGACGAGCTCGCCGCCCTGTTCGAGGTGCCGATGTCGCTTTTCCCCGAGGTGCGGGATTGTGCGGCCCCGTTCGGGATCTGCCGGATGTATGGAGCGGATATTCCGATCCTTGGCGTCGCAGGCGACCAGCAGGCGGCGACCCTGGGCCAGGCCTGCTTTACGCCGGGAATGGTCAAGTCGACCTATGGCACCGGGTGCTTCGCGCTCGCCAATACCGGGCAGAAACTTGTACCCTCCAGCCACCGGCTGTTGTCGACCATCGCTTACCAGCTTGAGGGTAAGCCTACCTATGCGCTGGAAGGGTCGATCTTTGTTGCGGGGGCCGTTGTGCAGTGGTTGCGGGACGGGCTGGGCATCATCAAGACGGCGGACGAAGCGGGAAAGCTGGCAACGCAGGCGGACCTGCAGCAGCAGGTGATCCTCGTCCCGGCCTTCACCGGGCTGGGGGCGCCCTATTGGGATCCAGATGCAAGGGGCGCCATCTTCGGGCTGACGCGCGCGACCGGGCCCGCCGAGTTGGCGCGGGCCGCGCTGGAAAGCGTCGCCTTTCAGACGCGGGATCTGACCGAGGCGATTGCCGCGGATATGGCCGCGGGCGGGCTGGACAGCGCCCCGGAAACGCTTCGCGTGGATGGCGGGATGACGGCGTCGAACTGGACGATGCAATTCCTTGCGGACATTGTCCGCACTTCCGTCGACCGGCCCAAATTTCCGGAGACCACAGTCCTGGGTGCCGCGTGGCTGGCCGGAATGCAGGCTGGCCTCTGTCCGGGCCCCGAGAGCTTCGCGAAGGACTGGGCGCTGGACCGTCGGTTCACACCGGAGATGCAGGCTTCGGACGCGGATGCCCGCTATGCGGCATGGAAGGACGCCGTTGCAAGGACATTGAGTTCCGCGTGAAAGGGTCGCAGTGCAGCGGCCTTTTCGATAGGGGGGCTGATCCACTAAGGTTCGCGTCCAATATGTGAGGACGAGACCCATGAAACATGTTCTGCCGTTTGCGATGGCTTTGGCCTCTTTTGCGGTGCTTGCCCCTGCCCATGCCGAGGATGTGGTCGCGGGAAAGCTGACAATTCTTCAGGCGCATGCGGCTGCAACACTCAAGGGGCAGATGTCGGATGCAGGATATCTCGAGATCCGCAACGACGGCGATACGCCGGATACGCTGCTCGGCATGAAGGCCGGATTTGCCGTGCTGCAGCTTCACGAGACCAAGGTTGATGCAAACGGGGTTTCAACCATGCGTCCGGTCGAAAAGCTCGTCATCCCTGCGCACCAGACGATCAAGTTCGAAACGGGCGGCTACCACATCATGATGATGGGTTTGAAAGCCCCTTTGAAAGCTGGTGCGCATGAACGGGCCACATTGCTGTTCGAGCATGCGGGCGAGGTCACGATAGACTTTGCGATCACCGGCAAGGGCGACGCAATGGGGGCGATGGACATGGGGGCTGCGACGGGAAACTGACCCGATTGCGCCCTGCGACGGGGCGTCATGCGGCGCGCTTCCAGGCAGAGGATCGAATTGGGTTCTTCCAAAAAGAAACTGGCGGAAAACATTCCGCCAGTTTCTGTTTTGCAGGATAGCCGCGCTCAGCCGTGGTAGGCGGCTTCGCCATGCGCGCTCAGGTCGAGGCCTTCACGCTCGGCCTCAACATCGACGCGCAGGCCGATCAGCATGTCGACCAGCTTGTAGAAGATCAGCGAGCCGATACCGCACCAGATGATCGTGGTCAGAACCGCTTCGATCTGAACCATTTCCTGGCCGCCCATCGTCTGACCTTCGGCATAGCCGACGCCGCCGAACGAGGCCGAGGCGAGGATGCCGGTCAAGAGCGCACCGGTGATCCCGCCGATGCAGTGCACACCGAAGACATCCAGGCTGTCGTCATAGCCGAACTTGGTTTTCACGGTCGTCACGAAGAAGTAGCAGATCGGCGAGACGATCAGGCCGAGAACGATCGCGCCGATCGGACCGACGAAACCGCAGGCCGGAGTGATGGCGACCAGACCGGCGACCATCCCCGAGGCGGCCCCCAGCATGGACGCCTTGCCGCGGATCATGCCCTCGACCGCCGACCAGGACAGGATTGCCGCAGCGGTTGCGATGAAGGTGTTGATCATCGCAAGCCCCGCGACGCCGTTGGCTGCGAGCGCGGACCCGGCGTTGAAGCCGAACCAGCCAACCCACAGGATCGAGGCCCCCACCATCGTCAGGGTCATCGAGTGCGGCGCCATGTTTTCCTTGCCGAACCCGGTGCGCTTGCCAATCAGGAGACAGCCGATGAAGGCCGCGATACCCGCATTGATGTGCACCACGGTGCCGCCTGCAAAGTCCATCGCCCCCATCAGGAAGAACTTGCCGGTCGAGTCCCAGACCATGTGGGCGATCGGGAAGTAGACGAAGGTGACCCAGAGCGCGATGAACAGCAACAGCGCCGAGAACTTGATGCGTTCAGCGAAGGAGCCGATGATCAGCGCGGGCGTGATGACGGCAAAGGTCATCTGGAACACGCAGAACACGAATTCAGGGATCGTGCCGGAAACCGAGTCCTTGCCGACGCCTTCCATGAAGACCTTGCCCAGGCCACCCCAGTAGGGCGATGGGCCGCCGCCGAAGGCGATCGAATAGCCCCAGAGGATCCAGATCACCATCACGAGTGCGGTGATGAGGGTACATTGCATGAGCACCGACAGCATGTTCTTCGTGCGAACCAGACCGCCGTAGAACAGGGCGAGGCCCGGAAGCGTCATGAACAGCACCAGGGCGCTGGACGTCATCATCCACGCCGTGTCGCCGCTGTTGGCCACTGCGGGGGCAGCCGCAGGTGCTGCTGCAGTGGCATCAGGCGCGACGGTCTGTGCGATCACTGGCAACGCGGTAAGCGCCACAAGGGCGGCCAGACCCATCACCTTCTTAAAATTTGACATGTCCTTCATATCTTTCCCCTGAGCGGTCGCGTCACAGCGCGTCGTCGTTGGTTTCGCCGGTCCGAACGCGCACCGCGTGGTCCACGTCGAGCACGAAAATCTTTCCGTCACCGATCTTGTCCGTCTTCGCCGTTTTCCGGATCGTTTCGACCACTTGATCGGCCAGGCTGTCGCTGACCACGATTTCAAGTTTGACCTTCGGCACAAAGTTCACGGCGTATTCGGCGCCGCGATAGATTTCCGTGTGCCCGGATTGCGAGCCGAAGCCCTTGATCTCGGTCACCATCATGCCGCGTACGCCGATAGTGGTCAGTGCCTCACGGACCTCCTCGAGCTTGAACGGCTTGATTGCTGCAATTATGAGTTTCACGTCGTTACCCTTCCGAATGGCAGGTGGCCCGGTTCGGTGCCCACGCAGGCAGAAAGGGCTGTTAGGGGGTCCAGCACAAGACAGGTTCTTGAAGTTGCGGTGCCGGAAACGTCATCGGTTGCACAATTTTTGCACAGTTCGCGCCGGATGATTAATTTTTAATCTTATTCAGAACCGAATCGTGACAGCTTCTCGCTCCACTTTTCCTTCTGCGCAGGATATCCTTCCGGCAAAACGGGCACCGTGAAACACGGGCTGGAACACGAGCATCAGGCGCATCACGGTATGAGTGGAACGGGCAGGAAGAAGCCACCTTTGGTGGCGGACAGGCGGGCTGCAGCCCCCAAGGGGAAGTCTGCGAGTAAATCGGGGGGCGGCTCAGGAGGCGGGAGCCGGAAGGGCCCGGCCCCGCAAAGGTCGCGACGTTCGCGCCCGTCTGCGCGGGGCGGGAACATGCTGACGCGGGCAATCTCGGGTGTCGTTCGAAGGGTCGTGCGTTTGGTGTGGGGGATCGGCTGGCGCCTGACTGTGATGGTGTCATTCGTGGTCGGCCTTGCCGCGCTATATTATTACACCACCCTGCCTCCGGTCGCCGACCTTCTTGATGCGCGCGCCAAGGGGTCTGTCACGATGCTGGATGATCAGGGCCAGCCCTATGCGTGGCGCGGCGAATCCTTTGGCGGATCGGTGACCGCCAAGACGGTTTCGCCCTGGCTGCGCGATGCGGTCGTCGCAACTGAGGACCGGCGCTTCTATCATCACTTCGGCATCAGCCCGCGCGGGATTCTGGGCGCGATGGTGATCAATATTCGCGCTGGGCGCGGGCCGCTCGAAGGCAACGGTGGATCGACGATCACACAGCAGGTCGCCAAGCTATTGTGCCTTGGAACGCCGTATGACCTGAACAAATGGAAGAGCGAAAGTGACTATGAGTCCGACTGTCGCCGCTCGACCGTATGGCGCAAGCTCAAGGAAGTGCCCTACGCTCTGGCGATGGAGGCGAAGTATACCAAGAACGAGATCCTCACGATTTACCTGAACCGGGCGTATCTTGGCGCCGGGACGCGTGGCTACGAGGCAGCTGCCGAAAGGTATTTCGGCAAACATGCCAGCGAAGTGACGCCGGCAGAGGCGGCAATGCTTGCAGGTTTGCTGAAGGCGCCGTCCTACTATGCGCCTACCAGCAATCTTGCCCGGTCACAGGATCGGGCAAACGTGATCATCGACCTCATGCAGGAACAGGGCTATCTGACACTGGCCCAGGCGACAAACGCGCATGCCCATCCGGCTGTCCTTTCGGACGCCGCATCAGCGCGGGCCGGGGGCTATTTCGCCGACTGGGTGATGGAAAGCGCGCCGAGCTTCCTGACCTCGGACACCACCGAGGATGTGGTGATGAAAACAACGCTCGACCAGCGTATCCAGGCGGCTGCCGAGGGCGCGCTGCGCGATGTCTTCGAGAGCAAGTTGAAAGATGGCTCCAAGGTTCAGGTTGCGATCGTGGTCATGTCTCCTGACGGCGCGGTGCGCGCGATGATCGGAGGGCGCAAGGCGCAGGTCTCGGGCGCTTTCAACCGCGCGACACAGGCGCTGCGGCAGACCGGGTCCTCCTTCAAGCCGTTTGTCTATGCGGCAGCTTTGGACAAAGGCTACAACCCGTTTGACACCGTGGACGACGCGCCCCTGACGATCAACATTCCCGGGTCTGGTCCCTGGTCACCGAAGGACTATGAGAGGGATTACAAAGGCACGGTTACGCTGACGACGGCGTTGAAGCTGTCGCTGAACATCCCGGCGGTGAAGATTTCCGAGGCGGTCGGCCGATCTGCAGTACGCCAGGTGGCGTCGGATTTCGGGATCAAGAGCGACCTTGCCGTCGGGCCCGCCCTCGCTTTGGGGGTCTCGGAGGTGACCTTGCTCGATATGGCCGGCGCCTACGCGGGCATCCTGAACGGCGGGTCCTCAGTCAAACCCTACGGTTTGACATCGCTTTCGATCAGGGGCGATGCGGCCCCGCTTGCCGGAAGCAGCGGCGGCATCGGCGAGAGAGTGATCTCTGACCATTCTGCAAAGGTGCTGACCTACATGATGAGTCAGGTCATCGACAGCGGCACCGGGATGCGTGCGCGACTGCCCGACCGGCAGGCAGCGGGCAAGACCGGCACGACGCAGGACACCCGCGATGCCTGGTTCATCGGCTTTACCGCGGATTATGTCACCGGCGTCTGGATGGGCAATGACGACAACTCGCCGCTGACGGGTGTGACCGGAGGCGGCCTGCCTGCAGACATCTGGCGCGAGACGATGGTGCGGATCGACAAGGGCGTTCCGGTATCACCGCTGCCGATGATCATCCCGCAGCCGCGCGCCGTCGTACCTGCGACGGTCGAGCCGGGAGCGAACCCGCAAGACGGCACCATCGCAGAACGCATCCTGCAGAACGTCATCGGCTCGATCACCGGCAAGAACTGAAGCGGAAACAGAAAGACGGCGCAGAAGATCTGCGCCGTCCCATAGTTCCGAAAGCCAGAGCTTGCCGTTCTGCCGGGGACCTGCTCAGCCCGCAGTCTTCAACTCGGCAATCAGGGCGTTCACATCGCCATTGTGCTTGTCGAGCATGGCACCAACCTCGGTGCGCTCGGTCGCGAGCATGTTGACGCCCTCAATGATGATATTGAAGAACAGATCCCGCCCGCTTTTGTTCGACACGTTCCAATCGACTTCGAACGGCGCCTCTCCCTGCAGCTTCGCAACCGAGGTCACGACGTAGAAGCCATTGATGGCCTGCGCCCCTGTCACTTCGATCTTGCCGCCGATGAATTCCCGGAATCGACGCCCGTATTTCCGGGAGATGTATCCCTGAAAGGCCTGCGTGAAAGACGCCATCTGCGCCGGCGTTGCGGACCGCGCGGCGACGCCAAGCGCTGACCGGGCAATGACCGGGACGTCCGAGTATTTCACGAAAACCTTCTCGAAATCACCGAACATCTGCTGTTCGCTTTCACCGGAATTGATGATCCGATTGATGTCGTCGACAAGGTGGCCGATCAGCGTCCGCGCTGTTGACACGTCCAGAGCAAGGACAGGGCGGGCGGCCGCAAAGGCGAGCGTACCTGCGGCGACGCCGGCAAGCAGACTGCGGCGATTGATATCATTTGGCATAGGGATCCTCATAGGGGTCGTACGTGGCCGCGGCCGCTGTCTGTCCCAAGTCGTAGTGCCGCTTTTCAAGGTACAGCAAACGAAGCTGGGCGTAGCTGTCCGCGCTCTCATAGTAGATCGAGTCGATCGTGCTCGCGTATTTGTATCGGTCGTTGAGCTTCGATGCGACGCTCAGCGCCGTGGGAACATAGGTCAGCCCGTTTGGCAGGACATAGGCGAGTGGATCGGTGAATGTATCGACCACCGTACCGGCCAGATCGCGTTCTGTTGTTGGCCCGAGCACCGGGGCCTCGACATAGGCACCCTCGCGCGCGCCCCAGGCGTAAAGCGTCCTTCCGAAATCGTTCTTCCTCGCGGTCAGGCCGATTTGTCCTGCCGGGTCAAACAGGCCAAGGATGCCGACGGTCGAGTTGACCGCGAAGCGCAGCGTATTGTGAGCTGCGTCGGCCAGCTTGAATTGGAACAGGTCGTTCAAGACGTAGCTTGGCAGCGACAGGTTGGCCGAGGCATTGCTGATGCCGGTGCGCAGCGGCGACGGCAGCACGGTCCCATAAGCCTGCGAGACCGGGCGTATGACGTGCTTGTCCAGGCCCAGGTTCGCTTGATGGGTGTCCCGGTTCTGCGCCTCATAGGGGTCGTTTATCTGCTTGCCATTGGGCGGCGCACAGCCCGCAGCCATCGCCGCGATCAGGATTGCTGCGGCCAGACGGGCGACCCCAAGGGAGCGAACCGAAGCGGGGCGAAAGGGAATATTATCATTCATATGGCTATGCTTCGCTTCACGTGTGTCGATTCAAAGACCTCTGCCGAGGCGTTCGGCGCCTATGGGGCCGCCCTGATTTAGGTGCGCTTGCCGGACAAGACAACCGACAAGCCCCGCCGCGTTGGCGTCTTTCGGATTTTTTGGTGCGGTTGAACTCGAAAGGATCAGATTTGCCACACTTGCCCGCGCCCGGAAGGCCAGAGCTATGGGCTGCGGTTCGCGAAAACTGGGCGTTGGTTCCAGCCGTGATCGTTTTCGGAGTTCTGGTCAATGTCTTGATGCTCTCGGCGCCGCTCTACATGCTGCAAATCTATGATCGCGTGTTGCGCAGCCAGTCGGAACCGACGCTGGTTGCTTTGACGGCACTGCTGGCATTCTTTCTTCTGATCATGGGAATCCTCGACCACGCCAGAGGGCGGGTGATCGCCCGGCTCGGTCTGCGGTTCCAGGCCCGCATGGACCGTCGCGTATTCGTCGCGGCGCTGCGCGTTGCTTCGAATCAGCCCGGCGACCCTTGCGCGATCACCGCCCAGCGGGACGTTCAGGCCATCACGACCCTTCTGTCATCGCCTGTCATGATGGCGCTGTTCGACGCCTTGTGGACACCGATATTCATTGCCGGACTCTTCATGTTCCACCCCTGGCTGGGGATCCTGGCAATCGCCGGTGGCGGTGTATTGGTCAGCCTTGCAGTTGCCAACAAGATCATCAGTTCCAGGACCAACCTGACCGCCTCGTTCGCGGCCATGACCGCCGACAAGTTCGCAGACCAGCTGAAAGCGGATGCCGATATTGTCGAAGGGCTGGGCATGATGACGGCCGGGTTCGAACGCTGGAACGTGATGCGGCGGATCGCGATATCGCAGCGGCTTCGATACTCGGATCTGTCCGGGACATTTTCTACGGCGACCAAGACTTTCAGGTTCTTCCTGCAATCCGCGATGCTCGGGTTGGGTGCACTTCTGGTGCTTCGCGGAATGATGTCCGCCGGTGCGATGATCGCCGGGTCGGTCCTGCTCGGCCGCGCTCTGGCGCCGCTGGAAATGGTGATCGGGCAATGGGCACTGGTCAGCAATGCCAGTCAGGCATGGCAAAGACTTGCACATCTTCTGTCATCGGTGCCTGCGGAGCGACCCCGTTTGGCGCTTCCCCGGCCGACCGCGAGGCTTGACGTCAACCAAATCACGGTCCTGCCGCCGGGAACGATGCGCGCGGCGCTTCGGATGGTATCCTTCTCGGTCGAACCCGGTCAGGCGATCGGCGTGATCGGCCCTTCGGGGGCTGGAAAATCGTCCCTATCGCGCGCCTTGACTGGCATTTGGAGCGTGGCGGCCGGTGACATCAGGCTTGGCGGGGCAACCCTTCAAAGTTACGATCAGGATGTTCTCGGCAGGCTGATCGGCTATCTGCCGCAACACGTCACATTGTTCGACGGCTCGATTGCCGAGAACATCGCCCGCTTCGACCGGGACCCGGAGTCCGGAAGAATTATCGCGGCCGCGCGGAATGCCGCGGCACACGACCTTATCCTTTCACTTCCTGATGGCTACGACACGCCAGTCGGAAGTGGCAGCGGCGGACGCCTGTCGGGCGGCCAAATCCAACGCATCGGGCTGGCCCGTGCGCTGTATGGCGATCCGGTTCTTCTCATTCTGGACGAGCCGAACTCCAATCTGGACAACGAAGGTTCGGCCGCCTTGAACGCGGCCATCCGCGCGGTCAAGGCGGACGGTCGATCGGTGCTGATCATGGCGCACAGGCCGGCGGCGATTCAGGAATGCGACCTTTTGCTTGTGATCGAAAACGGGATGCAGCGGGCCTTTGGGCCGCGCGATGCGATCCTGCGGGACATGATCCGAAATCATGCCGAAATCAGAGGTGGCGCGGTTAGAGGGGGCGTTGCGTGATGCGCGAAATCCTCTCGGTTCGCCGTCCAATGGTGGTGGGATGCGCCGCAATCGTCCTGCTGATTGGCGGCTTCGGATCATGGGCGACGCTGACCACGCTTGCTGGTGCGGTCATCGCGCCGGGTCAGGTTGAAGTCGAACGCAATCGACAGGTCGTTCAACACCCGGACGGAGGCATCGTTGCCAAGATCAACGTGACCGAAGGCGGACACGTGGATGCTGGTCAGATTTTGTTCGAGCTCGACGGGGCCCCGATCAGATCCGACCTTGCGATCGAGCAGAACCAGTATTTCGAACTGTCAGCGCGAAGAGACCGTCTGATCGCCGAAAGGGACGGTATGGAAAGAATTCAGCCGGATCCGGACCTCGACGTGATCGCATCGACACGGCCAGAGGTCAGAGCAATCGTCGCGGGCCAGGACAATCTGTTTCTCACCCGCCTGACGTCACTACGCCAGGAAAAGGACCAGCTTCTTAAACGTGAGGGCGAGATCGGCGACCAGATCCATGGCATCGATGCCCAGATCGAGGCCAACCGACGACAGGCCGAGATCGCGGCGTCAGACCTGGTGACGCAAAAACAGCTGCTCAGCCGCGGCATTGGTCAGAACCAGAGGGTCATGTCCCTTGAACGGGAAGTGGCCCAGCTGACGGGCGCCGGCGGTCAGCTGACCGCATCGCGTGCCCAAGCCGAAGCGCAAATCACCGAGACAGACATAGCGATCCTCAAACTGGGCACGGCACGGCGGGAGGAGGCGATAACGCAGCTGAGGGACATTGAAGCACATTTGCTCGAAGTGGCCGAACGGCTTCGAGCGCTGCATTTGCGAATCGATCGTCTGGCGATCCGGGCGCCGACGTCCGGCATCGTTTATGATCTGACGGTAACGACGCCTCAGTCGATCGTGCGGCCCGCAGAGCCGATCCTGTACATTGTGCCTGACGACGCTGCATTGATCGTGCAGGCACGCATCCCCCTCATATCGATCGATGAAGTTCATGTAGGGCAGGCGGTACGAATGCACTTTTCAGCGTTTCAGGATCGCCTTTCGCCTGACCCGGAGGGCCAGGTGCGCGGGGTGTCCGCTGACGCGTTCACCGACGAGCGCACCGGCCAGTCCTACTACCGCGCGGAGATAGTCGTGAGGCCGCAAAGGCCAGCGGGATCCGACGCCAAGCCAATCCTGCCGGGAATGCAGGTTGAAGCCTATTTTCAGACGGGAAGTCGAACGCCGCTGTCCTACCTGCTTCAGCCATTTCGCAACTACCTGGATCACGCGCTTCGGGAAGGCTGAACCCTCTGTGCGTTGCCGCTGGCGGATCGGCGGAGCCACTCTTCGATCCGCGGATCGTTCACTTCGGCAAATCAGGGGTTTTCGTTCGGCGGCTCAACTTGTAGCGTCCGGCGAATGCAACAGGGTCGGAGAGTGCAATGAACGGTTCCATCGAGGCCAAGCTTACTGAACTTGGTGTTACCCTGCCGGATGCGCCTGCTCCTGCGGCGAATTACGTGCCCTTTGTTCAGGTCGGCTCTCTGCTGCATGTTTCGGGGCAGATAAGCCAAGGCCCGGATGGGCTTATCAAGGGCAAGCTTGGCGCCGACTTGGACGTCGCCAGCGGTGCGGCGGCCGCAAAACGATGTGCGATCAGTCTTTTGGCCCAGGTGAAAGCCGCCTGCGGTGGAGACTTTTCGCGCCTTGTCCGCGTGGTCAAGCTTACCGGCTTCGTGAATTCGACCGGCGATTTCACCGACCAGCCAAAAGTGATCAATGGCGCGTCGGACTTCCTTGTGGCGGTATTGGGGGAGGCCGGAAAGCACGCCCGGTCTGCGGTCTCGGCCGCGTCGCTCCCGCTCGGGGTGGCTGTTGAAATCGAAGGCATATTCGAGATCCGCTGATGCCAGAGCTTCCCGCACTTTTCCGAACCATTCCGATCGCGCATCGCGGCTACCATGACCGGACGGCGGGGCGCATCGAAAACTCTCTCTCGGCGGCGCGCGCAGCGATCAGCGCGGGATATGGCATCGAGCTCGACATTCAGCCATCCTCGGATGGTGTCCCGATGGTATTTCACGACGATACGCTCGATCGTCTTACCGCGCTGTCCGGCCCGATCAAGGCGCAGACTGCGGCAAAGCTGTCTGCGACATCGCTCGCCGGTACGACTGACTGCATTCCGACCTTCGCAGACTTCCTTGGGCTGGTCGCAGGGCGGGTGCCCCTGTTGATCGAGATCAAGGATCAGGACGGGGCGAGCGGCGCAAACGTCGGCGTATTGGAGGCCTCGGTGGCGCGGGTGCTTGAGTCCTATAGAGGTCCGGTGGCGGTGATGTCGTTCAACCCGCATTCGGTCGCGGCAATGGCGCGGGTCGCGCCTGGCCTGCCGCGCGGTCTGACGACCTGTTCCTATCCCGCGCGCGACTGGCCGAGCATTCCCGAAGCGGAACGGTTGCGTCTGATGGAGATCCCCGATTACGCGACGACCGGGTCATCATTCATCAGCCATGAAGCCGCAGATCTTGGCAGGGCCCGGGTTGGCGCGTTGAAGGCAGAGGGGGCTGCGATCCTGTGCTGGACCATCCGTTCGCCGGAAGCGGAGGTGTCCGCCCGGAAGGTGGCGCATAACATCACCTTTGAGAACTACGCGGCACCACTTCGCTCTTGACGCTGCGCGGGATCGCCACAGGTTCGGACTTGGTGTTACATCGGCTGATCCCGATGCCCGAGGCGGAAGGATGAGGCCATGGCGGACCCTGTAGAGATCACCGTTCTGCAGCGGGTTTCGGACGTTTCCGAATCTGAATGGGATGCCTGTGCCTGCCCGGAAGCGCAGGATGGGCGCCCGGTCGATCCGTTCACGACCCACAGGTTTCTGACGGCCCTGGAGCGGTCGAAATCTGTCGGTGCGCGAACCGGTTGGACACCCCGCCCGCTGATTGTGAAACGTGCGGGCAGGACAATCGCCGTCGCGCCGCTGTACGCGAAATCGCATAGTCAGGGCGAGTATATCTTCGACTTCAACTGGGCCCAGGCCTATGAGAATGCCGGAGGGCATTATTACCCGAAGCTGCAATGCGCGGTTCCCTTCACTCCGGCCACGGGGCGACGGTTCCTCTGCGCACCCGGATCCGTGGAGATCGGTCGGGCGGCCCTGCTGCGCGGTGCTGTGCAGTTGGCGCAAGAGAACCAGCTTTCCTCATTTCACATCACCTTCTGTACGGAGGAAGAGGTCGAAGCAGGTACGGCCGCGGGCCTGATGCATCGCGTCACCCAACAATTTCATTGGGAAAACGCGGCCTATGAAAGTTTCGCGGGCTTTCTCGACGGTCTGTCGTCGCGCAAGCGCAAGGCCATCCGGAAGGAGCGCGCGACCGCGCAGGCGTTCGGCGGGACCATCCACCAATTCACCGGGGACGCAATCCGCCCGGACCATTGGGATGCCTTCTGGCGTTTCTATCAGGATACCGGGTCGCGCAAGTGGGGTACGCCCTATCTCACCCGGGCCTTCTTCACCGAAATGCACGAGACGATGCGCAATGACATCCTCCTGGTTCTGGCCGAGCGAGACGGTCGCTGGGTCGCGGGGGCGCTTAACTTCATCGGGCGAGAGACCCTTTATGGGCGCTACTGGGGATGTGTCGAGGATCACCCCTGTCTCCACTTCGAGCTGTGCTATTATCAGGCTATCGACTTTGCCGTCGACAAGGGGCTGTTACGGGTAGAGGCCGGGGCCCAAGGGGAGCACAAGTTGACCCGGGGCTACCTGCCGACGCCGGTGCATTCGCTGCACTGGATCGCAGATCCGGGTTTTTCCGCCGCTGTGGCGCGCTATCTGGAAGCGGAGCGTGCAGCGGTTGATGAAGAGATCGAGGTGCTTACCACTTACGGTCCGTTTCGTAAGGGCGCCCGCACGGATTGATCCATTGGACGAAGGAAAGGGTGCATTAACATGGCAGATTTACTGACGGACCAGGCGCGATCGGCCGAGCTTCCCGCGCTTGGGGCAACCGGTTGGAGTGCCGTCGACGGCAGCGATGCAATTCGGAAGGTGTGGAAGTTCAAGAATTTCGTTGAGGCCTGGGGCTTCATGAGCCAATGCGCCCTGTTTGCGGAAAAATTGAACCATCACCCGGATTGGCGAAACATCTACAACGTGGTGGACGTGACGTTGACGACGCATGACTGCCACGGGCTTAGCCATCTCGACATTCAGCTGGCCCAGAAGATGGACAAACTCGGGGCGCATGGTGAGGTCGAGTCTGGACCTTGGCAAGCCAATTCAGTGTTTGTGCGAGATCAACGCCAGCAAGTCATAGGGGTGGGGCAAGATCTGATGGGGCGCGCCTGCGTGTGCGGCCGGTCGCGCGCGCAGGACCCGAGTCCGGGCAGATCCCTGGGCCATTCTGGCCCAGAGGAATTTTTGTTGGATATCCCGAAAGTCAGGATCCCCGAAAGCTTCAGATCGACTCGAGCATCGACTCGCCGCCAGAGATGTCGCAGACGCCAGAGCTTGCCTCGGCATGCAATACCTTGACGACACCGTCCTCGACATACATCGCGTAACGTTTGGAGCGTCCGAGCAGCCCGGCTGGAATCGCATCGAATTCCATTCCGATCGCCCGGGTCAATTCACCCGCTGCATCGCTCAGCATCGAGATGCCCGCCTTGGATGCGCCCGTCGACGCGCCCCAGGCCTTCATCACGAAGGGGTCGTTGACCGAGACACAGATGATCTCATCTACGCCCTTTGAGTCAAATCCAGCCTTGGTGCGAATGAAGCTTGGGACATGGGCCGAGTCGCAGGTCGGGGTATAGGCGCCGGGCACGGCGAAGATCACGACCTTGCGTCCCTTGGTGGCTGCGCTGACCGTGATTTGCTCCGGTCCCTTTTCCCCGATCCGCACGAGGGTTGCCTCTGGCAGCCGGTCACCTACGGAAATCGTCATTCGAATATCCCTTGTTCGTTGCGTAAGATGTCTCAAGGCATATAGGGTCCGGCCCGCTGGGCGCCAGATAAAATCGGAGGGGACATGGCTGGGATCGTTGTGATCGGTGCGGGACAGGCCGGTGCGTCTTTGGTCGCGAAATTGCGTGCGCTGGGTTTTGCCGGGCAGCTGACGCTGATCGGGGAAGAGCCGGTTCCGCCCTACCAGCGCCCGCCTTTGTCCAAGCAGTATCTGCTCAACGAGATGACCCTGGAGCGGCTCTTCCTGAGGTCGGACAGCTTTTATGAGGAACAAGGGATCGCATTGCGCCTGGGTCAGCCGGTAACCTTGATCGACCGCGAAGCGAAGACAATCAGCTGTGGCGGCGAAACCATCGCATATGACCAGCTTGCCCTGACCACGGGTTCGACGCCGCGAACTTTGCCGGCGTCGGTCGGCGGCTTGTTGGCGGGCGTCTACACGGTCAGAACGCTCGCCGACGTGGACCGTATGGCGCCGGAATTCCTGCCGGGACGGCGCCTTCTGATCGTCGGGGGGGGATATATCGGGCTGGAGGCCGCGGCGGTTGGGGCCAAGCTTGGACTTGACGTGACGCTGATCGAAATGGCGCCGCGCATTCTGCAGCGCGTGGCTTCGCCAGAAACCTCGGACTATTTCCGGAAGGTTCACATCGGCAAGGGTGTAAACGTCCTGGAAGGAACCGGGCTGGAACGGTTGATCGGAAGCGAGCGCGTAACTGCTGCGCGGTTGAGCGACGGGACCGAGCGGCCCGTTGATTTCGTGATCGTTGGCGTGGGGATTGTCCCTTCAACCGCGCTGGCGGAAGCCGCGGGCCTGGTGCTGGAGAATGGGATCAAGACGGATGCCTTTGGCCGGACGTCGGACCCGTCGATCTGGGCGGCGGGGGACTGCGCCTCGTTTCCGTGGAAGGATGGAAGGCTGCGGCTTGAAAGTGTCGGAAACGCCATAGATCAGGCGGAATGCGTGGCCGAGAATATGCTCGGGGCCGACCAGCCCTATGCTGCGCGGCCTTGGTTCTGGTCCGATCAATACGATGTCAAGCTTCAGATTGCCGGCCTCAATTCCGGCTACGATCGCATCGTTACCCGTCACGACGGCGCGGCGCTGTCTGTCTGGTATTATGCGGGACCCTCGCTGTTGGCGGTCGATGCCATGAATGATGCGCGGGCGTACATGATCGGCAAGCGGCTTATCGAGATGGGCAGGTCGCCCTTGCCGGACGTCATCGCCGACCCGGCAACAGACCTGAAGGCTCTGCTGAAAGCGTGAGGATCATTGGTGGAAATCTGCGCGGCCTATCCCTTACGGCCGTGGGCAAGGGGGACGAGGCGGCCCATTTGCGGCCAACTTCGGACCGGGTGCGGGAGACCATTTTCAATCTTCTCATCAATGGCGGATATGGCAATCCGGTCGAAAATGCGCGGGTGCTCGATGTCTTTGCGGGAACCGGGGCCCTCGGGTTGGAGGCGCTGTCACGCGGCGCGGCCCATGTGACGTTCGTCGAAAACGGTGCCAAAGCTGGCGCGATCCTGCGTCGCAATATTGAGGTGACGCGGTCGGCGGAGCAAACCGATATCCTGCGGCGCGACGCGACCCGGATGCCCGATAACCCAGGTGCCCCATTCGATCTGGTCTTCATGGACCCTCCCTATTCCACGGGATTGGGGGACCTTGCGCTTGCGTCATGCAGGCAGGGCAGATGGGTGGCCGCTGGCGCGCTGGTCGTGTGGGAGGATGGAACCGCACCCGCTCCGCAGGATGGCTTCGAGCGCTTGGACATGCGGCGCTACGGGGATACGTTTGTCGCGGTGCTGCGCGCAGCGGAGACGATGAACAGCACAGTTGGGTAAGCCCCGCGAGGTTTCCGGGAAAGTGTCAGGCCACGTGACGGGCCTGGATGTGCTGAGGGTGCAGGCGGAGTCGCATTTGCATGATTGCGTCGTCTGTTTGCGAGCAGGTGCTTTGGGATTTCCAGGCGACCGGGGATTTCAGACACGCCGTGTCTTGAATCCAATGTCTGGGATCGCCCAGCAATTTTGCGTGGATCGAGGGCTTCACAAGATGTACGGCTTATTTCGGTGAGTGGAGGAAGCAGATTGAAGGCAGTCATTCTCGCCGGGGGGCTGGGCACCCGCATCAGCGAGGAATCGCACACTCGTCCCAAGCCGATGATCGAGATCGGGGGCCGTCCCATCCTGTGGCACATCATGAAGCTCTACGGCGTCCACGGGATCACTGAATTCGTGATCTGCTGTGGCTACAAAGGTTACATGATCAAGGAATATTTCGCGAATTACTTCCTGCACATGTCGGATGTGACGATCGACCTCGCGTCGAACTCGATGGAAGTGCACCAACGCTATGCCGAACCCTGGAAAGTGACGCTGGTCGACACTGGTGAGCTGACGCAGACCGGCGGACGGCTGCGACGGGTCCGCAACCATCTCGAGGGAACGTTCTGCCTGACTTATGGCGACGGGGTGAGCGATCTCGACATCGCGGGGTTGATCGCACATCACCGCGCGGAAGGTGCAGAGGCCACGATCACTGCCGTGCAGCCGGCTGGCCGGTTCGGCGCGCTGGATATTGCCGACGGGCGCGTGCAGCGGTTTCTGGAAAAGCCCAAGGGCGACGGCCGCTGGGTGTCGGGTGGCTTCTTCGTTTGCGAGCCGTCGGTGATTGATCGCATTTCCGGTGATGAGGATATTCTGGAGGGCGCCCCGATGGAGGGGCTTGCCGCCAACGGACAGCTTGCGGTGTGGAAACATGAGGGTTTCTGGGCGGCGATGGATACGCTGCGCGACAAGCAAGCGCTGGAGCGGATGTGGCAGGCGGGCGATGCGCCTTGGAAGGTCTGGACGTGACTGGATTCTGGAAGGGGCGGCGGGTTCTTGTCACTGGGCATACCGGTTTCAAAGGCAGTTGGCTTTCGCTTTGGTTGACCGGGTTGGGGGCGCAGGTCTCGGGATTGGCGCTGGCGCCTGACACTGATCCGGCATTGTTCGACCAACTGGGGCTGGCAGGAATGCTGGATCATGCCCTGGTCGATATTCGCGATGCCCAGAGCGTCGCCGCCCGGGTGGAAGAGGTCCGCCCCGAGGTGGTCTTTCACCTCGCCGCGCAGCCGCTGGTGCTGCGATCCTACGAAGCGCCGGTCGAGACTTGGGAGACGAATGTCAGCGGGACATTGCACCTGCTCGATGCGCTGACGCGGGCTGGACGCCCTGTGCATCTTGTCGTGGTGACGACGGACAAGGTCTACGAGAACCGGGAGTGGGAGCATCCCTACCGCGAGACTGACCGGCTTGGCGGGCGCGATCCCTACAGCGCGTCCAAGGCCGCCACCGAAATTCTGGCGGCGAGTTGGCGAGATTCGTTTGGCGGCACGGTTCGAATTGCCACGGCGCGGGCGGGCAATGTGATCGGCGGCGGCGATTGGGCGATAAACCGGATCGTTCCCGATATCGTGCGCGCGCTTCAGGCCGGACGGCCGGTCGAGCTGCGCAATCCGCAGGCGGTGCGGCCCTGGCAGCATGTGCTGGAACCGATTGCGGGCTATCTGCGCCTGGCGGAGACGCTCGCGGGGGATGCGGGCCATGCCCGTGCCTATAATTTCGGCCCTGCGCCAGGCGATTTCCGTTCGGTGCAGGATCTGACAGAGCGGGTTTTGGCCATATGGCCCGGCGAATGGCGCGATCTCTCTCGGCCCAGTGCGCCGCATGAGGCCGGTGTTCTGGCGGTGGCCAGCGATCTTGCGCGTCACCGGCTGGGCTGGGCGCCGCGCTGGGATTTCGGGATCGCCGTCAGCCGTACTGTCGATTGGTATCGCGCGGTGTCTGGTGGTGCCGATCCGTGCCGCGTGACGCGGGCCCAGATCGCGGAGTATGGTGCGCCGTGATTTTCTCGCCACTTTCCCTTGCCGGCGCCTTTCGCATCGATCTGGACCCGCGCGGAGACGACCGGGGCTTTTTCGCGCGCCTGTTTTGCGCAGATGAATTCGCGGCGCATGGGCTTGCGACGCGGTGGGCGCAGATGAACACTTCGTTCAGCCGCACATCAGGCACATTGCGTGGAATGCATTTCCAACGCCCCCCGGCGGCCGAGGCAAAGTTGGTGCGCTGTCTTGCCGGGGCGATGTTCGACGTGCTGGTCGATCTGCGTGCGGCTTCGCCAAGCTTTGGGCATTGGGTGGCTGTCGAGTTGACGGCGCAGAACCGAAGCATGGTCTATGTTCCGGAAGGCGTGGCGCATGGTTTTCAGACCCTGGCCGACGACACTGAGGTGCTCTATTGCCATTCCGTGCCCTATGCGCAAAAGCATGAGGGCGGGTTGCGCTTTGACGATCCGAGCGTGGGCATCGCCTGGCCCCTGCCACCCTTCGGGCTTTCATCGCGCGACATCACCCACCCCTATCTTTCAGAGCTGGAGCCGATCCGGACATGAACTGCCGCCATTGCCATGCACCGCTCTCGCGGACCTTTCTGGACCTTGGAAGCGCGCCGCCTTCGAACGCTTACCTCTCTGCCGAAGATTTGCGGAGGCCTGAAACTTATTACCCTCTCAGGCTCTTTGTCTGTGACATCTGCCGCCTCGTTCAAACCGAGGATTTTGCCAGCGCGGATACGTTCTTCAATTCGGACTATGCCTATTTTTCATCCACTTCGAAAAGCTGGTTGGCACATGCCGCGACCTATGCAGGTCGGATGACAGAGCGCTTTGGTCTGGGCGGCGACAGTTTCGTGATCGAGGTCGCGTCGAACGACGGCTACCTTCTGCGCAATTTCGTGGCGAAAGGTATTCCCTGCCTCGGGGTCGAGCCGACCGACAGTACCGCCGCTGCCGCCGAGGCGCAGGGCGTGCCTACCTTGCGCGAATTCTTCGGGCGTGCGCTTGGTCACCGGCTGGCGGCTGAAGGACGGGCGGCAGATCTGATCGCGGGCAACAATGTCTTTGCCCATGTGCCCGACATCAATGATTTCACCGCGGGCCTCGCTGCTGCGCTCAAGCAAGATGGCGTCTTGACGTTGGAGTTTCCGCATCTCATGCGGCTCGTGGAGTTCCGTCAGTTCGACACCGTCTATCACGAACATTTCTCTTATCTCTCGCTGCTGGTGGTGACGCGGATCCTGGCTGGCGCAGGTTTGCGGATTTTCGATGTCGAGGAATTGGCGACCCATGGCGGCAGCCTGAGGATCTATGGCTGTCATGTTGGCGCAAGCCACCCTGAAGCCCCTGCCGTTGCGGCCCTGCTGGCGGAAGAGAAGCGGCGCGGCATGGATAGGGATGGCTTTTACGAAGGCTTTCAAGCGCAGGCTGACGCGGTCAAGGACGGGCTGCTACGGTTTCTTCTGGACTGCAAGGCGAAGGGTCGCAGCGTTGCAGCATACGGCGCGGCCGCGAAGGGCAACACGCTGTTGAACTACGCGGAAGTCCGGCCTGATCTGCTGCCTTTCGTTTGTGACGCTGCACCCGCCAAGATCGGCCGGTTCCTTCCTGGCAGCAGGATACCGATCCTTGCGCCAGCTGCGCTGGAAGAACGCCGCCCCGATGTGGTGTTGATCCTGCCGTGGAACATTGCCGCCGAACTGCGCACACAGCTCGCGCCGCTGGCTGCAAAGGGCACGCGCTTTGCCACAGTCGTGCCGGAGTTGAGCGAGGGATGAGCGGTGTCGTTTGCCTGACCGGTGCAACAGGGTTCGTCGGCCGTCAGGTTCTTACCGCGCTGGCAGGCGGCGGGCGACCGCTGCGCGCTGTCATCCGCCCGGGTCAGAAGGACCGGCTGGTCGAGGGGGTGGACTGCGTCCTGTCGCCTGGCCTTTTTGCCGAGTCGGAGGATTGGTGGGCTGACAGGCTGCATGGGGTCGATACGCTGATTCATCTGGCCTGGGTTGCCACGCCGGGGGTTTATCTTGCCTCGCCGGTCAATCACGATTGCCTGACCGGCACATTGGCAATGGCGCGGGGCGCGGTGCGGGCCGGGGTGCGGCGCGTGGTTGGTATCGGCACCTGCTTTGAATACGCGATGACGGGCGAACCCTTGGCTGTGACGGCACGACTTGACCCGAAGACGCCCTATGCGGGGGCCAAGGCTGCGGCTTTCCAGGCGCTGACAGGGTGGTTCGCGCAGACCGAGACCTCTTTCGCCTGGTGCCGCCTTTTCCACCTTTACGGCGCAGGCGAGGATTCGCGGCGGCTGGTGCCCTTTTTGCATGCCCGCCTCGCGGCAGGCGAACCGGTCGAAATGACTGAAGGGGCCCAGATGCGCGATTTCATCGACGTGGCAGAAGCGGGGCGGATGATCGCCGATGTCGCGGCGGGGCCGCTTGCCGGACCGGTGAACATCTGCTCTGGCCGTGCGGTGACAGTGCGTGCGCTGGCCGAAAGCATCGCAGACGGTTACGGTCGGCGTGACCTGCTGCGCTTCGGCGCGCGACCCGAGAATCTGTCGACCCACCGCATGTGGTGGGCATCCCTTTGCAAGCGGCGGCCATGCCATGAACGGTGACACCTTGCTTTACACCCAGACCGGTCTGCCAGTGTTTCAGAACCGGATGTATGACAGTGCCGAGGCCGCACGATCCACGCCACGTGGCGATATGCGGCTGATCGAGGATGGGGCCACCGGCCTGGTCCGCAACGCGGCCTTCGATCCTGCGCGCGTGGTTTACGATGCGCAGTATCAAAATGAACAGGGCCACAGCGCGCGCTTTCGCGACCACCTTGAGCAGGTCGCGGGGATCGTCGCCACCCACATGTCGCTTGACGATCTCGTCGAAGTTGGCTGCGGCAAGGGGTATTTCCTGGAAATGCTCGCCGCGCGCGGGGCCGCGATTACCGGGTTCGATCCAACCTACGAAGGCGACAATCCGGCGATCCGAAAGGTTTATTTCGACGAGGCTGCAGGGCTGTCGGCACGTGGGCTGATCCTGAGGCATGTGCTGGAGCATATTCCCGACCCGGTAGCCTTTCTGCAGGGATTGGCGCGGGCGAACGGCGGCGGCGGGCTGATCTATATCGAAGTTCCCTGCTTCGACTGGATCGCTGACCATCGCGCCTGGTTCGATATCTTCTACGAACACGTCAACTATTTCCGCCTCGGCGACTTTGACCGGATCTTCGATCGGGTGATCGACAAGGGCCGGATCTTCGGCGGTCAGTACCTCTATGTGGTCGCCGACCTTGCCAGTCTGCGCCAACCGCGGCGTAACGCGGAAAATCCTGCGCGCCTGCCAGATGATTTCACCGCCACGCTCGCGGCTGATGCCGCGGCCGACGGCCCCTCGGTGATCTGGGGGGGGCGTCGAAGGGCGTGATCTATTCGCTTCTGCGCGCCCAGGCGGGCCGCCCGGTGAGCGCGGTGATCGACATCAATCCGGCCAAACAGGGCCGCTTCCTTGCTGGCACGGGCCTGATGGTCGAGGCGCCAGAGGCGGTCTTGCCGCGCCTGCCCGACGGGGCGCGGATCGTGGTCATGAACAGCAATTACCTGCCCGAGATTCGTGATCGGGTGGGGGACACATTCACCTGCATCGGAATCGAGCATGACTGACTTCAAAGACGAAATCCCCGGCCGCATCGCGGCTATCGCCGCTGACCCTCGGCTGAACGATGCCGCAATGGCGTTTCTTCGCGCCTCGACAGGGCCGAAATATTCCTACAACTTCCATTGGCTGGATCGGCCGATCATTCAGTACCCGCAGGATATCGTGGCGATGCAGGAATTGATCTGGCAAATTCGCCCCGACCTGATCATTGAAACCGGCATCGCGCATGGTGGCTCACTGATCTTTTCCGCCTCGATGCTGGCGCTCCTGGACATGTCCGAGGCGATCGAAGCTGGCGCATCTTTCGACCCGGCGCGTTCAGCGCGCAGGGTTTTGGGGATAGACATCGACATTCGCCCGCACAATCGCACTGCGATCGAGGCGCATCCCATGGCCTCGCGGATCGAAATGATCGAGGGATCCAGCATCGCGCCCGAGGTGATCGCGCAGGTTCAGACGGCGGCGAAGGGCAAGAAGCGGGTGCTGGTCTGCCTCGATTCGATGCACACTCATGCCCATGTTCTGGCAGAGTTGGAAGCCTATGCGCCTCTGGTCACCGCAGGAAGCTATTGCGTCGTCTTCGATACGTTGATCGAGGATATGCCTGCCGATACCTATTCGGATCGTCCCTGGGGACCGGGCGATAACCCGAAGTCCGCGCTTCATGCCTATCTGCGCGATCACCCCGAATTCGAAATCGATACCGATATCGCGCAGAAATTGCTGATCACCGTCGCCCATGACGGCTTTCTGCGCCGAAAGAGTTAAAGGGCATCCGAGCCCGTCGCGCCGACCCGGCACCACTACTTCCTGGCGCGCTGACGCAGGTTTGCCCAGGCAGCAGAACGGTTCATCGTTCCGTCGAGGACTGCGGCGTAGTCTTGTCCCAGCAGGCGATCGCAAGTCAGGACTGCGGTGAGGATGGTATTTTCGTCTCCGATGGCGGCAGGCAACCTGAAGCTGCCCCGCTTTTCGCGGAGACGCGCAATTTGTGCACCAAGCCGCGCAAGCCGCCCTTCGGTCGGCCGTTCGGTGGCCAGTGCGGATTTGTATTGCACCATTGTTCCGGTCCGCAGCGCGTGCGCGGACAACACCCGTTCCAGAGTTTCCCTCAGCTCGGTGTCTGACCGCCGGGCCGAAACAAGAACGTAGCGATACCACGCGTCATAATCCGGCGCTGGCTGAGCCGTCTCGGGAAAGGTTTCGCGGATGGTTTCCAGCGTCGCCAGTTGCACAAGTGCAACGGAGGGTGCGTTCTCGATCACATCCTGCACAGGATCGGTGCCCATCTCGACCTTGAACCTCCGCGCGGGCTCCGCCCTCGCATCACCCGATGCATAGGCGTGGTGAGCATTGCCGGTACTGGCCGGGCTGAAACCGTTGAGAGTGAACATATGATCAACGTGGATCAACTTCCCCCCCTCAAAGAGCGTCCGATACATCAGATGCACATCGGGGATCGAACTGTTGAATACCTCGCCGTTCTTGCCGCGAAGTCGTTCGAGGTAGTCACGCGAAACGCAACCGTGATAAATCGCTGGCCGGGGCGTCACCATCCCAATGCGACACGCGAGCAGGTGGTTGCGCAAGAGAGTGGCGTCGACGGATTGGGCCAATCCGTAAGTGCGACCACGCTCGAAGCGGATGGATCCGGTCTTTCCCCCGAAGCCCGGCACCGGCCAGCCATAAGTTGGCAGGCCCCAACTTAGCGTGTCGGGCGTCTCGGTCTCCAGAATGCGTCGCAGGAAGGGGAATTGGCCGGGCAAGATGCCATCATCGTCACCGAAGAAGATGACATAATCGCCAGTCGTGTGACGCAGGCCATTCTCAAAGTTCTGGCGCATCGAAACGCGAGCGCCCGTGCCGACATACCGGAGGCGTGGGTCGCCGAACTGGGCCACGATGGCCTCTGTTCCGTCGGTGCTTTCATTGTCGGTCACGATGATCTCGACATCGACGTCTTCGATGGCCAATGCGCTCCGCAGGCTGTGCTTGAGGTAGGCTCCCCGCTCTCGCGTAGGAATGACGATGCTGATCTTCACTTGAGAACTCCGGCGAGAAATCGCGGTGCAATCTGGTTGAGAACAGGATTGCGACGGTAAGTCAAACGATGGGTGCGCAAGGTCGTAAGGGAGTTTCCGACCGCGTGCGGTGGCTTCCAGCCTGTGCGAACAACTGTCACTTTGCCGGGCCTTCAGCTCTCTCGCGCTCAACACACTGGTCTGTGATCCGGCGTCCAAGTCTGAGCCCTTTCGGCGCTGAATATTTACCCCATTGAGGAATGGAACCTTGATGAAATCTCAAAATGTCGACGGCATGTAGGCGGGGTCGATGTTGGGCGCCGATGGAAGGGTCAATCCCGGTGCTGAAACACAGTCATCGCGGAAGGATGAGGTATACAGCAAACTGCGCGCCGCTAGCCGCACCCGTAGGTTCTCGCAGAATTCGCCTGAGGGTGCGCGATACCCCTTCGGCATGACATCGAGCCGTCGCTGGGGTGCGTCCTGGCCTCGCACGACCCCTTCCATGATATGTGGGACGCCCGGGTCGTGCAGCAGGTGGTGATCGCTGTGATGGCCGATCTTAGGGTCGGCCTTCGGGATCGCCTTGCTCATCGCGGGATGGTCGTCGGGCGTCCGGCCGGTGATCAGGAAGGTCACCTTCAACCCCAGCTGGTCGGGCAACTCCCGTCGATTTCTGGGATGGAATTCCGCTCGCTGTCAAAGTTGCGATGAAGCGTTGCGTGCGTTCGTGCTGCGGGGCCTCAAAGATCTGCCGGGCCGGGCCACTCTCCACCACCGCGCCGGCGTCTATGACGACCACCTCGCCAGCGATCTGGGAGGCAAGCCGGAGGTCATGCGTGGCCATGACCATGGTGGTGCCCTCACGCGCAAGCTGTGCCAGAACTTCGACCACCTCTGCAGCAAGTTCGGGATCGAGCGCAGAGGTCGGCTCGTCACAGAGCAGGACGCGCGGCGAGGGGGCGAGGGCGCGGGCGATGGCGACACGCTGCTGCTGGCCACCTGACAGATTTGCAGGCCAAGCATCGAGCTTGTGCGCCATGCCGACCTTCTCCAGCAGTTCGACCGCGCGTTCCCGTGCCCGGTCCCCGGTCCATCCGAGAACGGTGATCAACCCTTCCATGACGTTTTCTATGGCGGTCCGATGCGGGAAAAGCTGGAAGTTCTGGAAGACCATCCCGGTCTGTCGCCGCAGCAGCTGGATATCGGCGCGTGACGGTCGCGCGCCGTCCCGGAACGCAATCCGACTTTCGCCGATCCGAAGGGCGCCGGCAGAGGGTATCTCCAGGAGGTTGATGCAGCGCAGCAGGGTGCTTTTCCCACCACCGGAAGGCCCGATCAGCGCTGTCACAGAGCCTTCCCGCATCACGAGATTGATGCCGGACAACACGACATTCTCGCCAAATTTTTTCACGACATCGGTGAGCTCGATCATTCCCGTGCCTCTAAGAATCCGCCGTATTGGCCCAAGCGCGCCTCCAGCCTTGCCTGAAGCGCCGAGAGGACCGAAGACAGCGCGAGGTAGATCAACGCGGCCTCAATATAAAGGATGAGGGGCTCGTAGGTCGTAGCAACGATGCGCTGTGCCGCCTGGAATAGTTCCGGAACCGTGACAGCGGCCGCCAGCGAGGTGTCTTTCACCAACGAGATGAAGCTGTTCGACAACGGCGGCACCGCAACCCGCGCGGCCTGTGGAATGATGGTGCGCTGCATGGTTTGACGCCAGGTCATGCCGATGGAGTAGGAGGCTTCCCACTGGCCTTTTGGAACCGACGCGATGACGGCGCGCAGGATTTCCGATGTATAGGCGCCGACATTCAGGGTGAAGCCGATCAGGCCCGCGACGAATGCACCAAGTGTCAGGCCAAGGCTGGGCAGGCCGTAGAAGATCACGAAAAGCTGGACCAGCAGAGGCGTTCCCCGGATCACCCAGACATAGAAACGGACGATCCAGACCAGCGGCTTGGGCCCGAACAGTCGGATGATCGCGCAGAGGAGGCCAAGTGCCAGCCCAAGCGCAAAGGTGATGAGTGTGAGCGGGATCGTGTAGAGCAGCGTCGCCCGTAGAAGCGGGACGAGGGAGCTCCACATCAATGGCAACCAGTCGTTCACGGCATGGCCCTTTTAGCGGCGGGGGCGAAGTGCCGCCCCCGCTCGGGACTACTTGGACACGTCCTGTCCAAAATACTTTTCGGATATCTTGAGATAGGTCCCATCCGCCTTCATCTCATCAAGCGCCTTGTTGACGGCGGCCAGAAGGTCGGGCTCGTCCTTGGCCATGATCACGCCAGAAAAGTCCGCATTTGCCATCGTCGCGGCAAGTTTCACCGGCGCGTCGGGCTTGTGCTTTTTGAAATCAAGATAAGAGAGAGAGTCATTGATCGTCGCGTCGGCGCGGTGCTGGATGACAAGTGCGATCGACTGATCGAACCCATCCGTGCCGACCAGCTCTGCGCCGTTATCAGTGGCTATCTTGCCAAAGTTGCTTGAAAGCGTCTGGGCGGCACTCTTCCCCTTCAGATCGGCAAATCCGGTGATGTCGGTGTTGTCGCTGCGCACGATCAGCGCGGCTTTCGAGGCGATATAGGGCTGGGAAAAGGCGTATTTCTTCTGACGCGCTTCGGTGATGCCAACTTCGTTTATGACCGCGTCGTAGCGGTCCGCATCGAGACCGGCGATCAGCCCATCCCAATGTCCTTCCAGAAACTCGACCTTGACGCCCAGCTTGGCGCCGATGGCGCGGGCGATCTCGACATCGAAGCCGGTCAACTGACCAGAAGCGTCATGAAAGGTGAATGGTGGATAGGTCCCCTCAGTGCCGACACGGAAGGCATCGGCCTTCTTGATCTGGGCAAGGCTTGCGGCCTGAGCGCCACCCGCGACGACGGCAATCAGGGAAGAGGCGGCGAGAAGCATCCGGATAAGTTTCATGTCTGCGTCCTTCGCGATCACATGCCGGTATTTGGCCTATGGTCGGTTTAAGGTTGATCGAGGGGGCTTTCATTGCTCTGTCGCGAGCAGGGGGCAAGAGGAAATTTGCGCCCGATGCCCGGGCGCGGCATGCATCCTTCCTTCCGGGCCGTCGGCGGCTGGGACAGAGGGCTTGTCACTCCAGTCGCCCAGAGGCGCATTTTCCGACTTTTGCTGCGGAGGGGAACATCATCTTTTTTGCGCTCTGCCAATGCCAGGATATGTCGGCCGCGGCCTGGCCTTATCGTCGCATAGTGGATTGCCGTTTGCCGATCTTGGAAAAATGAGGCGAGTTTGCATTCGTCTGACACTGGCTTGCTGATCGTTTCACGTAAATTTACCGGACGTCTTGTGTCATGGCGCTCAGATCGGGCCGAGCCCACTGCCCTCTGCGACTGCTGAAACCATGCCCCAAGTCGGCTCGTTCATCGCTGTGCGGGTAGCGCTGCTCGGGGCGGGCTGTGGGCTTCACATCTGACGGCGTGAGGGTCGGATGCTCTGGCATCCGCTGCCAATCCGCGCCAATCTGCCGCGGAAATGAACAGGCGGAGACATGCGATGCAGAATACTGACAGGGTCTGGGATTTGGTCGAAGTGCGGCGCGAGGCCTATCGCGGGCTGGCCGACCGGGTCTTTGACACGCCGGAGATCGCCTATACCGAATATGCCTCGAGCGATGCGCATATTGAAATGCTGGAAGCTGAGGGTGCGCGGGTGACGCGCGATCTGGCGGGTATTCCGACCGCGGTGATGGGCGAATGGGGCAAGGGCGGTCCGGTGATCGCCATCCTGGGTGAATATGACGCGCTGCCTGAACTGGGGCAGGAGCCCGGCGTGGCCGAGCCGCGCCCGGTGGGCCGTGCCGGGCATGGCTGCGGGCACAACCTGCTGGGCTCGGCTGCGCTGATGGCGGCGGCCGCGCTGCGCGACTGGCTGGAAGAGACCGGCACGCCGGGGCGCGTGCGCTATTACGGCTGCCCGGCGGAAGAGGGTGGTGCCGCCAAGACCTTCATGGTGCGGGCCGGGCTGTTTGATGACGTCGCCGCCGCGATCACCTGGCATCCGGCGGGGATGAATGCGGTCGATGACGCGGTATCGCTGGCCAATACGCGGATCGACTACACCTTTCTGGGCCGCGCTGCCCACGCCGCGGGCGCGCCGGAACTGGGGCGATCTGCGCTCGACGCGGTCGAGCTGATGAATGTCGGCGTGAACTACATGCGGGAGCATATGCCCGATGATGCGCGGGTGCATTACGCCTATCTCGACGCCGGCGGGGTGGCGCCGAATGTGGTGCAGGCGCGCGCCGTGGTGCGCCAGCTGGTGCGCGCGCGCGATCTGCCCGGGCTGCGCGAGCTGATCGGGCGGGTCGACAAGATCGCCGAGGGCGCGGCGCTGATGACCGAGACGAAGGTTGAGCGGCGGGTGGTGTCAGGCGTGTCGAACCTGATGGGCAACCGGGTGCTGGAAGAGGCCATGCAGGCGGCCTTTGACCGGCTCGGCGCGCCGCCTTTCGATGGCGCGGACCGCAGCTTTGCCGAGGCGATCCGCAAGACGCTGACGCCCGAGCATATCACCCAGTCATTCCGCCGTTTCGGGCTGCCGACCAAGGCCGATCTGGCGCTGTGCGATTTCGTCGTGCCGCTGGAGCGGGTGCATCTGGGCGGCGAGGGCTCGACCGATGTGGGCGATGTCAGCTGGGCGGTGCCGACGGTGCAGGCGCGGGTGGCGACCTGTGCGGTGGGCACGCCGTTCCATACCTGGCAGCTGACCGCGCAGGGCAAGTCGCCCGCCGCGCACAAGGGGATGGAGCATGCCGCCAAGGTGATGGCCGCCACTGCCCGGACCCTGTTCGAGAAGCCCGATGTGCTGGCGGCCGCGGTGGCCGAGCACAAGGAAAAGCTGGTCGCGATGCCCTATGTCTGCCCGATGCCGGACGAGGTGAAGCCGCCGGTTCAGCCGCGCAACTGAGCCCTGTGCCCCGGCGCAAGGCCGGGGCGCCAATTTCGGCCGGCCCTATCAGACCGCGTTAGCGGTTTGGTAACCGATTCCGACGCAGCCTTCGCATGTTGCAGGAGGTGCAAATGGTCGAATGGCAGACCGAAGGCAGGGTTGAACGGGCGCGCACTTCACGACGGCTCCTGGTCTGGCTGGTGATCAGCGTCAATGCGCTTGTGGCGGGCTGGACCCCGTCCGATGCGCTGGCCGCAGGGCTATTCGTGACCGTGGCGCTGGTCGCGGCCCATCGCATCATGCAGGGCGCAGCGCCGCGCGGAAGGTCAGCTCGATTCGACGTAAGACCGGCCCAGCCGCGCCTGCTTCAACGCCAGACCCAGCAGGCGGAACGCATTGACCGAGGAAAAGCCCCGCGCCCGGTTCGCCGCGCCGATCTCGAACAGCGTGCGCTGCTGGAAAAACAGAAAGCTGTAGGCGTCGCGCAACCGCGTCGTGCGGTCCCAGATATGGGTCGATTCGCTGCCCGCGCCGTTCACCTCGATCAGCCAGAAATTCCGCCCGGCGCGAAGATCTTCAAGGCTGTCGTAGCGAACGTCGAAGCGGCCGAAATAGAATTCCGGCATGCCCCGCGATATCGCGTCGAAGCGGGCCTCCATCTCGGGCGTGATCGGTGGACCGGCCATCCTGGAAGATCGCGCCGCGGCAGTGATTGCCGGTGAAGACGAGAGGAAAAACCTCGCCGGTTTCGAGGACACGGTCGCGCTGGTCGCCGTGGCGGGCAAGGTAGATGTCCTTGATCCGCCGCGCGCGTTTGTCGGAAAGGATCAGCTGTTCCAGCGTCGAGGTGCCGTCGCCGACGACTTCGGGGAAGAGTTTCAGCGTGACCGAGACGATGCGACCTTTTGCCTCGCCCGGGGCACGGATGTAGAAAACTCCGGCCTCTTGCTTGGCGGTGATCAGTTGCTGGAAAATGATCCGTTCACGCCGCGGGAAAGAGGTCAGGTAATCCTCGAGTTCCTGCACGGTGCGGACGATGCGCACACCGGCGCCGCGACAGCCGATGTCGGGCTTGGCGACGAAGGGAAACTCGATTCCGGCAGTGTCGAGCGCGGCGAGGGCCTGCGGCAGGTCGGACGAGGGGGCGCCAGAGGCGATGCCGACCGAGAAGCAGGTGTAGGGAGCGACCCATTTGTTGCCCTCGCGCCCGAGCTGCGAGAGGATCTCGAATTTGGACTCACCGACCAGCCCGCCGGCCTGCATTCCGGGATTTGCCAATGTGGGCAAGCGTGATAGAGCGGTGGCGCAGGGCGAGCGCCGCCCATTGGACAACCATCGGTATGTAGAAGAACACCGCCGGCCAAAGCTCGAAGGAGGAAAAGGCGGGTTCCTCGCCCGAAGGTGCACGCCGCAGGGGCCATGGCAAGCGGGGCAGCTTCATGCGCCTTCACCCTTGCCGGGACCGGATTTGCGCGCCTGACGGCGAGCAATAAGCTGGGTGCCACCAAGAATGACCACCGCGACCGCGATGCCAACTGGCCAGCGCCAGGGTCCGAATTTGGTCATGATCAGGCTTCCTGCCCCCAAGGCGAAGGTGAATAGAAGTGATGTCCATATAAGAGTAGCGACTACGACTGCAAAGGCAAAACGTCGGAACGGCATGCCGAGGAAGCCACAGGCGGTGTAAGTGGGCAACCGTGCCCCAGGCAGAAACCGCACCGAGATCACTGCGCCGATCAACCGATTGCTCAGCCAGTCCTGCATCCCGCGGGCGCGTTCGGTGGATACCCAGCGCCGCGCCCAGGGGTGTCGCGCGGCAAGGTGGCCAAGCCAGTAGAGCCCAAGATCGCCCAGCGCGATGCCGACAAAGAGGCTGCCGAGCGCCACCGGTATCGAAATATGACCATCCGCGACTGCCATCGCCGACAGAATTGCGGCGCCATCCTCGAGGATGAAACTGGCCAGGACGATCGCAATGAAGGCGAGCCAGGGATTGGCGCTGCCATCGAGTTGCAGCGCGATCTCCTGCATCAATGCGCTCACGTCTGTCCCCAGTCTTCGCGGTGTTTGGTTTTGGCCGTCGGTCGGCCTTTAGCATTCTACGGACTCCCCTTGGAACCCCGCTGGTAACGTCAGGCCGAAAGGCACCGCCCGACAAAAACCCGCGCAGCGGACCATTCATTGAACCCGCCGCCCGGCAATTCGGGATGCTGCGGTTATAGTTGTGCGCCTGTCCCCTGCCAAGCCCGACGCTGAGGCCGAAGACCTGTGGCACAAAGGACCCTAGCGCAAGCTAACTGACGCAATGGCTACGCCGGGCGGGACCTCGGAAGGTTTGCCCCCAGTGCGGATCGGCGCCGCGATCCGCCAATTTGCCTAGTCGGCGCCGAGATGCGCCGTGCCCCGCGCGGCAGCCAGCGCATCTGGTGGTGACGCTCGCGGAAGCGGGTGCGGTCCGCTTCGGAATAGTCATCGACGCAGGCGGCGCAGCGCACGCCTTCCTCGTACTCGGGCGCGGCGCGATCGGTCTCGGTCAGTGGGCGGCGGCAGGCATGGCACAGCGCGAGGCCGCCGGGTTGCAACCCGTGGCCAAGGCTGACCCGCTGATCGAAGACGAAGCACTGGCCCTGCCAGAGGCTGTCAGCCTCTGGCACCTGTTCAAGGTATTTCAGAATACCGCCGCGCAAGTGGAAGACCTGATCCACCCCTTGCCCCAACAGGTAGTTGGTGGATTTCTCGCAACGGATTCCGCCGGTGCAGAACATGGCGATGCGCTTGCCCTCGAACCTTGCGCGGTTTTCCTGCCACCAGGCGGGGAAATCGCGGAAAGCGGAAGTGCCGGGATCGATCGCGCCGGCAAAGCTGCCGATTGCGGTCTCGTAGGCGTTTCGGGTGTCGATCACCGCGACATCGGGGGCCGAGATCAGGGCGTTCCAGTCGGCGGGCTCGACATAATGGCCGGTGCCCGAGGCGGGGTCGACGCCGGGCTGGCCCATGGTCACGATCTCTCGTTTCAGGCGGACCTTGAGACGGGCGAAGGGCATGGTTTCCGCGGCGCTTTCCTTGACCGTCGAGCGCGGCACAGCCCGGCAGGGCGCGGATGTGGGACAGCACGGCATCAATGCCCGAACGCGGGCCGGCGATGGTGCCGTTGATCCCTTCGGGCGCGAGCAGAAGTGTGCCGCGCACCCCGGCGGCGCGGCAAGCCTCTGTCAGGGGCAGGCGCAGGGCAGCGGGTGCGTCGAAGCGGGTGAAGTGTATAGAGGGCGGCAACGGTCAGCATGCCCCGCAATAGTCCTGCGCGGGCCTGCTATGCAAGAGCTTGGCATTGACGGACGTGCGGTCGGCACTTACCCACGGGGAAGCAGAGGAGACTGCCATGCGCCCCGAGACCGAAGCCCTGATCGTGATCGACGTTCAGAACGATTTCTGCCCCGGCGGTGCATTGGCCGTTGCAGAGGGTGACGACATCGTGCCCGGCATCAATGCGCTGATGGGCGATTATGCGACGGTCGTGCTAACGCAGGACTGGCACCCGGCGGACCATGCCTCTTTCGCGGCGAATCATGCGGGGGCCGAGGCCTTTTCGGTGATCGAGATGCCCTATGGCGCGCAGGTTCTCTGGCCGGTGCATTGCGTGCAGGGCAGCGTGGGGGCGGCGTTTCACAAGGGGCTGCGCACCGATCCGGCGCAGATGGTGATCCGCAAGGGCTTCCGACCGGCGATCGACAGCTATTCGGCCTTTTTCGAGAATGACCGGAGCACGCCGACCGGGCTGGAAGGTTACCTGCACAGCCGCGGGATCAGCCGGATCACGCTGGTCGGCCTCGCCACTGATTTCTGCGTCGGCTATTCGGCACTGGATGGCGCGCGGCTTGGCTTCGACGTGGCGCTGCGGCAGGGGCTGTGCCGGGGCATCGACCTCGACGGGTCGATGGAATCGGCGATGGCGGCGATGGTCGATGCCGGTGTGGTGCTGGAGGACTGAACATGGTCGACATTGCCACCCGCGTCTATAACCACAAATGGAAGATCGACCCGATCGTGCGGTCGCTGATCGACACGGATTTCTACAAGCTGCTGATGTGCCAGTCGATTTTTCGCAACAAGCGCGGACACGCAGGTGACCTTCAGCCTGATCAACCGCAGCACTTCCGTCCGCCTGGCCGATCTGGTCGACGAGGGCGAACTGCGCGAGCAACTTGACCATATCCGCACGCTGCGCCTCAGCCGGGGCGAGTCGACCTTTCTGCGCGGCAACACCTTCTACGGCAAGCGGCAGATGTTCCGCCCCGACTTCATGGAGTGGTTCGAGGGGCTGCAACTGCCGCCCTATCATCTGGAAAAGCGCGACGGGCAGTATGAGCTGACCTTCGAGGGCAGCTGGCCCGAGGTCATGCTCTGGGAGATCCCGGCGCTTGCCGTGCTGATGGAGTTGCGCAGCCGCGCCGTGCTGCGCGACATGGGGCGGTTCGAGTTGCAGGTGCTCTATGCCCGCGCGATGACCAAGCTATGGGAGAAGGTCGAGCGGCTGCGGGCCATCGAAGGGCTGAAGCTCGCCGATTTCGGCACAAGGCGGCGGCATTCTTTCCTATGGCAGGACTGGTGCGTTCAGGCGCTGGAAGAGGGTCTGGAAGGCGCCTTCACCGGCACGTCGAACTGCCTGATCGCGATGCGGCGCGAGGTCGAGGCGATCGGCACCAACGCGCATGAATTGCCGATGGTCTATGCCGCCTGGCAAAGACCGATACGGAACTGGCGCAGGCGCCCTATCAGGTGCTGGCCGACTGGCACGAGGAACATGACGGCAATCTGCGTCTGATCCTGCCCGATACCTATGGCACGGAAGGCTTCCTTGCCCGAGCGCCGGACTGGCTGTCGAAATGGACGGGCATCCGCATCGACTCCGGCGATCCGGCCACCGGAGCAGAGACTGCGATCCGTTGGTGGCAATCGCGTGGCGAGGATCCGCGCAAGAAGCTGGTGATCTTCTCGGACGGGCTCGACGTGGACAAGATCGAGGAACTGCACCGCCAGTTCACAGGGCGGGTCAAGGTCAGCTTTGGCTGGGGCACGATGCTGACCAACGATTTCCGCGGTCTGGTCCCCGGCGACCGGCTCGCGCCGTTCAGCCTTGTGTGCAAGGCGGTGGCCGCCGATGGCCATCCGACGGTGAAACTCTCGGACAACCCCAACAAGGCGATGGGCCCGACCGACCAGATCGCGCGCTACAAGCGCGTCTTCGGCGTCGGCGCGCAACAGGCCTTCGACGTCGTCGTCTGACCCTGGCGGGGTAAGTCTGGCCGAACAACGCTTGTCGACAGTGGAACCATTGCAACGATGCCGTTTCGGCATCGCCTTGCAGCAGCCTGCAACAAGCGGCGGGATTGGGGCTGGACCGGCGCGCGCCCGCGTTTTACACAACATCCATGTCCGACCCTATCGACGAGCCCAATATCGAGCCCGAAGCGGGGGCCGCCACGACCTCTGAATCGCTCAGCCGGGCGATTGGCGAGACGGTATCTGACCTATGCGCTGTCGACGATCATGCACCGCGCGCTGCCGGATGCGCGCGACGGGCTGAAGCCGGTGCACCGCCGCATCCTGTTCGCGATGCGTGAATTGCGGCTGACCGCGACCGGGGGCTTCCGCAAATCGGCGAAGATCTCCGGCGATGTGATGGGCAACTATCACCCGCATGGCGATGCCGCGATCTATGATGCGATGGCGCGGCTGGCGCAGGATTTCAACGTTCGCTACCCGCTGGTCGACGGGCAGGGTAATTTCGGCAATATCGACGGCGATAACCCCGCCGCCAGCCGCTATACCGAGGCCCGCCTGACCGCCGCTGCCGAGGCCCTGATGGAGGGGCTGGCGGAGAACGCGGTCGACTTCCGCCCGAATTATGATGGCACGCTGGAAGAGCCGGTGGTGATGCCCGCGGCCTTTCCGAATCTTCTCGCCAATGGATCGAGCGGGATCGCGGTTGGGATGGCGACCAATATCCCGCCGCACAATCTCGGCGAGCTGATCGAGGCCTGCCTGCTGCTGATCAAGCAGCCTGATGCGAGGCGATGCGGCACTGGTGGCGTTGGTCCCCGGCCCGGATTTCCCGACCGGCGGGGTCATCGTCGAGCCGCGCGCGAATATCGCTGGAGGCCTATCGCACCGGGCGCGGATCATTCCGGCTGCGGGCGCGCTGGCATGTCGAGGATCTGGGCCGCGGCACCTGGCAGATCGTGGTCACGGAGATCCCCTATCAGGTGCAGAAATCGCGATCTGATCGAGAAGCTGGCAGAGCTGATCCAGCTGAAGAAGATGCCGATCTTCGGCGATGTGCGCGATGAGAGCGCCGATGATGTGCGGCTGGTGCTGGAGCCGAAGTCGCGCACGGTAGACCCCGAGATGCTGATGGGGATGCTGTTTCGCAACTCCGATCTCGAGATCCGCTTCAGCCTGAATATGAACGTGCTGATCGACGGGCGCACGCCCAAGGTCTGTTCGCTGAAGGAGGTGCTGCGCGCCTTCCTCGACCACCGGCGCGAGGTGTTGCAGCGCCGCTCGCAGCACCGGCTGGAGAAGATCGACCATCGGCTCGAGGTGTTGGAGGGTTTCATCACCGCCTTCCTGAACCTCGACCGGGTGATCGACATCATCCGCTATGATGACGATCCAAAGGCCGCGCTGATGATCGAGGACTGGGGCCATCCCCATGCCCGCGCGGTGAACGAGAAGGACTATGTCTCGCCGCTGACGCTGGCGAAGCCCGGGGCGGCGGAGGATCCGACGCTGACCGAGGTGCAGGCCGAGGCGATCCTGAACATGCGGCTGCGCAGCTTGCGGCGGCTGGAAGAGATGGAGCTGCTGGCCGAGCAGGACGCGCTGATGAAAGAGCGTGCGGAACTCGTCGATCTGCTCGACAGCGACAAGCTGCAATGGGCGCGGATCGGCGATCGAGCTGCGCGAGGTCGGCAAGCAGTTCGGCAAGGATGCCCCGGGCGGCGCGCGGCGCAGCGATCTGGCCGAGGCCGCCGAGGCTGAGGATGTGCCGGTCGAGGCGATGATCGAGCGCGAGCCGATCACCGTGGTCTGCTCGAAAATGGGATGGGTCCGGGCGATGAAGGGGCATCTGCCGCTCGACACCGAGATGAAGTTCAAGGATGGCGATGAGGCGCGCTTCGCCTTCCACGCCGAGACCACGGACAAGATCCTGATTTTCGGCGTCGAACGGGCGGTTCTATACCGTTCTGGGCGCGAACCTGCCCGGCGGGCGTGGCATGGGCGAGCCTCTGCGGCTGATGGTCGATCTGCCGAACGAATCCGAGATCGTCGAGATTCTGATCTACCGCGCCGGGGCTGCGGCTGCTCGTCGCCTCCTCCGCAGGCGACGGCTTCATCGTGCCGATGGATGAGGTTCTGGCCCAGACCCGGGCGGGCAAGGTGGTGCTGCACGTTGCGCGACGATCTGCGGGCGAAGGTTTGCCGCGTGGTGCGCGGCGATCATGTCGCGGTGGTGGGCGAGAACCGCAAGGTGCTGGTCTTCCCGCTGGCCGATCTGCCGGAAATGGCGCGCGGCAAGGGCAACCGATTGCAGAAGTACAAGGATGGCGGGCTGTCGGATGCCACCACCTTCACCCTCGCTGATGGCCTCAGCTGGAAAGACCCGGCGGGTCGCACTCGGACCGAGACCGAGCTGGGCGAATGGCTCGGTGCTCGCGCCAGCGCCGGGCGCATGGCGCCGCGTGGCTTCCCGCGCGACAACCGTTTTACCTGAGCCTCATTTTCTACCCTCAAATATCCCGGGGGTCCGGGGGCAGCGCCCCCGGCCTTGGCGATGGCGTCAACCGCCGGGCAACCTCAGCAGGTGGCGTCAGCCCATGCTGTCCGCAGAGGAGCGCCAAAGCCCCGGCTGGGTGGCCCTTCAGAGCGACCTGGGCCGCCTTAGCCCAGCCAAAGGCCCAAGCTATGGACAGCGACCATGGCAGGAAGCGGCGGGTGAAGCGCAGCCGTGCGCGGTGTTTGAAGTAAAGTGAGAAGGCCGAGGCCATGCGGCCCAGAGCGGGTGACCCGATGGCCGTTCCGGCGCGGTGATAGACCGGGGCACCGGCGCAGAAGGCGAGGGGAAGGGCGCCGCGACGCAGCGCCCAGTCGACCTCTTCGTAGTAGAGGAAATAATCTTCCTGCATCGGGCCAGTCGCCTCGTAGAATGCGCGCGAGGCGACCATGCTGGCGCCGCAGATGAAATCGAAGCGTGCCGGGTCTGGCGCCGGGGCAGTGGCGGGCTGTCCGAGGTTGATGTTGCCGGTCACGGCGGTCAGCCGGTTCAGCGTGCCGCCGTCGATCTGGATGATGTCGGGGTGGTCGAGGTAGATCACCCGGTTGCCCAACAGCGAGAACCCGGTCGGCGCTGCGGCGAGCGCCGTAGGGGTGGTGGGCGGCACCATGCAATCGGGGTTCAGCACCCAGAAGCGGTCGATTGCGGCATCGCGCGCCAGATGGGCGAGGCCGAGGTTCACGCCTGCGGCAAAGCCGCCGTTTACGCCGTTGCGGATCAGGGTGAGGCTGTGGCCCGCCGCGGGGGCGGCGTCCTGCGGGTCGAAGATGCGCACGGGCTTCGACGCAGTGGACAGCGCGAAGGGTAGGTCGGGCGGCGGGCTGTAGGGTACGCGGCCTGTGGCCCAGTCGACCAGATCCTCCAGGGTCCGGTCGGGTGAGGCATTGTCGACCACCACGATGCGCAGCTGGACGCCTGTCGTGGCCAGCAGGCTCTCAAGGCAATCGGGCAGCACATCGCCCGAGGTGTAGCTGACGATGATGACGCCGAGCAGCGGCTTGGTGGGCTGGGGCTTTGGCATTTGGGCTGCGGGCTCTTTCGTCAGGGCGTGTCGCTGTCGCTGTCACGGGCCCGGCTCGGGCGCGTCGGGAAGCGGCTCAGGATCGGACTGCCCTGACCGGTGCGGTTTATCTGTGGGGCGAGCGGGCGGGCGATGCGGCCCGCCTCGGCTGCGTCGGGGCGTGGCGGAGCGGGGGTCAGGAGGCGGCCCGGCATTGGCATTTGGGCGGCAGAGCGGTGCAACACCGGACCCGCGCCGCGCAACTGGTCGGAGGCGGCGGTGTAACGGGTGCCATCGGCCGGCGCTGCGGCAGCTTCCGCGTCTGCCTCCAGCATCCAGATCCCGGCGCCGAAAAGGAAGAAGACGAAGGAATAGACCGTCGTCCAGACATCCACCGTGACCAGTGAGAAGGTCAGCCCCATGAAGGTGAACATCCAGGCGCGGCGCAGGTTGAACAGCACCGTCCCCTCGGCGAAGGGTCTGAGCGCCATCTGCCACAGCGCCGCGCCATAGCCGAGCGCCAGGACGATGAAGCCGGGGATGCCGAAGCGCATCGTGGTCAGCAGCCAGAAATTGTCGACCGAGGACGAATGCAGGTAATCCGGGCGCACCCAGTCGTTCAGGCCGATGCCGAAGATCGGGTTGGCCCAGACGTTGACCATGCCCCATTCGAAGATCAGATCGCGCGGACATAGGCGGTCTGCGCCGAGAAGGTAGCATAGGTCATGAAGACCTTGATCGGGGTGCGGTTCGAGGCGAGGTCGATCAGCACATAGCCGAGCACCGCCATCCCGAGCAGCAGCCACCAGCGCGCCCTTGTGCCGCGAAAGATGAAGGCCCAGGAGATCAGGAAGACCTGCAGGATCACTGCCAGAAGCGCCCCGCTCGAGATCGACAGGAACGTGCAGAGCGTGATGCCGGCAGTTGCGGTAAGGCGGCGGCCGAACGACCAGGTGTCGCGCAGAGCGATCAGGCAGAAGGAAAACCCGAGCGAGCAGAACAGCCCGTAGAGGATCGGGTGGGCGAAGACGACCTGGGTTCGGAACAGGCCCATGCGCTTGGGATAGTCGATCACCGCCTCGGAATTGATCATCGGCAGTTTGGCGATCAGGTCGATCAGGATCGGGCGGTTGGTGCGGGCCTCGAGCAGGGCGAAGGGCAGGGTGGCGAGGATGATCAGGGTGAAGACGCGCACGAGGGCGATGAAATCGGCGGGCGTGCGGATGTAGACGCGGGCCAAGAGGTAGCCGCCGAGGAATTCCGCACCGGTCGAGCCTACGTTCTGCACCACCTTGTCGGGGTTGTTCATAGCGAGCGAGACGGCGTTCCAGATGACATAGCCGAAGAACAGGTAATCGGTGGCGATGATGCGCCCGCAACGGCCCGAGAAGAGCCGCGAGATCAGCGGGATCATCAGGCCGAGCAGAAGCAGGCGGACGAAGTTGACGTAGAGCGGGCCGAGATGCAGCCAGACCGGCAGCATCACCACCACCAGATACCAGATCACCGGCTTGGCCAGCCGTCCGGTCGGGGCGACATCGCCGGTGCCGCTGGGCAGTCCGGTCGGGCGGGCGATCTGATCTGTGGCGGCCACTGCTGTTTTTGGTCCTCTGACGCGGCGGTTCTGGTGCTGCCTTATGTCTTTCGCCCGAGCCTAGCGCAGATCTCGGGCCCGCGCGAGCCGGGCTGCGGCAGGTGCCCCCCGGCGCCGTGCCATTTTCGCCTCAGCCGGGTGGGGGGTGCAGGGCGTCGCTGCCAGCCCGACCGAGCGGGCCGTCAGGGCGGGCGATATAGGCATGTGGCTGGGCTGCCATCGAGGCGGCAGTGAAGACCGCGCCGTAATAGCCGGGGGTCGCGCGGGTCGCGTGCTGGATCATCACATTATGCGCCACGGTCCAGCCCGACAGGCCGATCGGGGCGTTGATCGCAGCTGTAGCGTTATCGGTGATGGTAACGTCGCGCGCCGCCTTCGAGACATTGATCGCCGGCACCCAGAGACGCGGATTCTGCGCCGGATTGGGCGCCGTGGCAGAGGTATCGGGCAGCGCGATCAGGGCGTTGTGTCGGATGATCAGGCCATTGACCTCGCCCACCGTAATGCCGTGCAGATGGGCGTTGTAGATCGTGTTCTGCTCGATCAGCAGGTTGCGGTAGAACATCTCCGGCCCGGCGCGGCCGAGGTCGACCTCTTCATTGCGGATGAAGATGGACTGGGTCCAGCTGCCCTGGCCGATGTCGAAGAGATTGCCACGGATCGTCAGATCGGTCGTGGGCGTATGGGTGCCGATGGTCCAGATCTGGATCATATCGCGGTGATCGGGGCCGCCGGGCAGGCCGTGGAAATCGTGAAAGTGGTTGCCTTCGATGGTGACGCGCTGGCTTGCGATGACGTTCAGCCCGTCCGAGCGCATGGCGCTGATCTCGCTGCCGGTGAGGGTGATGTCGGCGCTGTCCATCAGGGTCAGGCCGGTGTGGAAGCGGGCGAAGCGGTCGCCCTGTAGGGTGGCGCCGGTGGTGTTGCGCAGGATCAGGCCCTTGCCGGTGGCATAGCCCGCAGTCGAGGTTGCCGGTCTCGACCAGTTCGCCGTCGAAGGTGGAATTGCGGATCGTGATGCCGCTGCTGCCGAAGACGGCAAAGGCGTTGGCCCAGATCGGGTCGCCCGCCTTGTAGGGGGCGTGGAAGGCGAGCCCATCGAGCGTGATATTTCGCGCATCGCGAATGGCGAGGGCGCTGAACCGCGCCGGATGGGCGGGATCGGCCGAGGTGATCGTCAGGCCCTGCGCACCCGGTGGCAGCGTCAGCGCGCCATAGTCACCCGGGGCGATGCGCAGGGTCTGGTTCGGCTTGGTCAGTGCAGTGGCAAGTGCGGCGGGCGTTGTGACGCTGATATCGGCCCAGAGCGGCGAGGCGCAGATCATCAGGACGAGCGTGGCAGAGAGGAATCGGAAGCCGAGCATTTCAGGGTCCTTTGTCGCCGTGCTTGCCTGAGTCGGGCGCGGGCAGTAGCCTTCAACAACAGAATTATGGGGCCTTTCTATGGCGCCGGGCACAGGGGCGGATAAAGGTGACTGCTGGGATATCGCCGATGATGAAAGCGCGACGGCGAGGGCTGAACCGGCTGGTTGTGCTGCGCAATCTGGTGATCGGGCTGCGACGGATCTATTACACCCGGGTCTGGGGGATGGATATCCATCCGACCGCTCTCCTGTCGCTGTCGGCCAAGCTCGATCGCACCTTTCCGATCGGGGTGCATATCGGGCGGGCGAGCTATGTCGCCTTCGAGGCGCGGATTCTGTGCCATGACCGCACGCGCGGTCTCTACCTGCATACGCGGGTGGGGGAAAACTGCTTCATCGGCGGGCGCAGTCTGATCCTGCCGGGCGTAGTGATCGGTGATAATTCGGTGGTCGGTGCGGGGTCGGTGGTGACGAAATCCGTCCCTCCGCGCTCCTTGGTGGCGGGCAATCCGGCGCGGATCCTGCGATCGGACATCGAGGTTGCGGAATACGGGCGGTTCCTGACCGCAGACGCCACCGAAAGCGAGTTGGCGGCGCAGGGCCTGACCTGACCGGACCGTGCGCTGCCCCCGGTATTCACGCAACGGTGGGCGGGGCTGTGTTATCCCGTTGCCCTCAGTCGCAGCGGTGGAGCGCGGCATGAGATCTGCCCACGTCCGCTGTGGTTCCTGATGCCGCCTTCGGGGCCCCGGGCGGGGCCTTGGAAGGGGATGCGGATGAACATGATGATCGGACTGGGCCTGACGAACCGCGCGAGCCTGCTCGGGGCGGTGGGGCAGGTTGTCTCTGCCGTCAGCGCAGTGAATGCGGATGGCTGGAGCGTGACCTATCCCACGCCGCCTGCGGGGTTCGATCCGGTGGCCGCGCCTGAGCGGCTGACGGTGACGCGCGCCGGGTTTGACGCGGCGGGGGCGGCGGTGACGGTGGCGGAGGCGGTGACGCTGATGGCGCGGGTGCGGCAGCCCTATCCGAACCAGAATTCCCTGACGGCCGATCGGGTGGCGCTGTCGGATTTCATCCATGCCGGGGATCGTCGTGGCCGGGGGGCGCCGCGAACAATTCCACGCTGATCGCGCCGCTGCCGGTGGCAAGCTGGCTGACCCCGGATCTGGAGCGGGCGCGGGGTGCCACCTTCACCGCCCGGCTGGCGGTGGCGCATGCCTTCGCGCGGGCGGGCCGCGCTGTTGCGGCGGTGCGCTTCATCGCCAGCGACGGGACCAATACGGTCGAGCAGACTGGTGAGCGGGACGGAGGCGCGGAGCTATGCCTCTGGCCTGACGGTGCCGTGTTTTGAATGCGACATTCCGCTGGACGGATTGGCGGCGGGGGTGGTCTGCACGCTCGATGCGGTGATCTACCCTTGGGTTGGCGCGGCGTTCCGACTGTCTGTCGATGCGGGGGCCTATCCGACGATCAACCTGACGGTGCTGAAGTTCCTGAACGATCGGGCAGGGAGCTATGGTGAGGCTTTTGCCTATGTGAACGCCGGTTCGGGGAACAATGGCACCGGGGTGGTGTCGGCCATGGCGGCGACAGCGGCCGCCGCGCCATATGCCACGGTCGCGGCAGCGGCGGCGGCGATCAAGGTGTTCAACACGGCGCAATATGGCCGGGCGGATACCAGCGGCGGCACGATCCGGCTGGTGGCGGGCACCCATGTCCATGCGAGCTTCGCCAGCGCGACCTCCGGCGCGATCCCGCTGGTGATCGAGGCGGCGGATGCCGCGGCCAAGGCCACCACGGTCTATCAGGACAGTGGGGCAACTGTCTCGGCCGGGTGCCCGGCGAAGCTGAAGTTCAAGGATCTGACGCTGCGCAAGATCGGCGGTACTGTCACCTTCCTCGACAATGCGGCGACGATCAGCACGCTGGACCGGATGATGGTGCTGCAGAACGTGACGGTGGACCAGAACGGCACCTCTGCCTATGCGGCCTGGATCTATCGCACCGGGCGGCTTTACCTGATCGAGGTGGATGGCAATGCGAGGGGCCATCTTCGGGCTTTATTCGGGCAATGCCACGAAAGAGATCAACGCGGTCGGATGTTCGGGCGCCTGGGCGCAGCTCGGTGATCTACAACGCGGCGGCCTGCCGGCTGCGCGGGCTGGTGCGGGTCAATGGCTATGCGGCGATCGAGACCGGGGTGGGGCAGATGATCAGCCATTGCCACCTGACCGAGGTGACGGATGGCGCGCGGATGTTCCAGTCGGCCGGGGCTGGCTCTCGGGCCGCGCGGGCTGGCGCTGATCGGGACGGTGCTGGAACAGGCCGGGGGAACCACCGCGCCGGGGTTGCAGCTGCATGCCGATAGCGACCTTACGACGGTGGAAAACATGCTCTGTATTGGGGTGACGGCGGCGGGGGCGCGGACCAACTGGCTTTATAACGACATCGGGACGACCGCGACGGCCAAGCGCGGGGTGCTGCGCAATTGCGTGATGATGAATCGCAATACCAAGTCCGATGTCTTCGGGCAGAGTGGCAATCTGACCGGGAACTGGCCAGCGATTTATGATGTGGGCGCGCGTAGTAATGTGGCGATCCAGGGTGGTGACGATCTGCGGAGCGTGCCGGGCGTGGGAAACTGGCTGGGCGAGGTGGCGGCCTTGGGCGACCTGTCGGGCAGCGCCGCTGCGCCGCTGGCGGTGGAGTTCGTGGACGATCAGAGCACGACCGGCGGGAAGGCTGGCAACGGGGATTACACGCCGGGGGTGGGATCGGTTGTACCCATGGTCCCGGCTGGGATGGCGCCCTTCGCGGTGGATATGAAGGGTCGCGCATTGGGCAATGACGGGACCGGAAGGGTGGGGGCGATCCAGCCGGTGTAAGATGCGGGCGGGCAGCACCGATGCCGCCTATCCGGATTTTTGCGGCTGGCGCAGGTGTATCTGGCGCAGGGCGAGCGCGGGTTTCTCGATCAGGTGCCAGGACAGGATCGCGGCAGTCAGCGTCACGGGCAGGGCGAGCGCGATGTTGGTCAGGGGCAGCATCGGGCCCATGGCCCAAACCACCAGGCCTTGCAGCGGGAAGGCGTAGATGTAGAGGCCGTAGGAATAATCCCCCACCGCGCCATAGCGCCGGATCATGCCGCCCGGCACATAGGCGAGCCAGAGCGTGCCATAGCCAAGCGCCAGGATCAGCGCCGGAAAGGCGGCGGGCTTGCCGCGCATGAGCGCGGCGAGCACCAGCAGCCCGAGCAGGGCATCGCCGCGGAGCCGCAGCCGGTCGCGCCAGACCCAGGCCGCGGTGCCAAGCGCGAAGGGCGGCGCAAGATCGTACAGCCCGGACAGGCGCGGTGGCAGGGGCATGCCCGTCAGCCAGATCGCGGCCCACAGCGCCGCCGCCGCTGCCAGCACCAGCGCGAATGTGCGGCGGTGGCGCAAGAGGCCTGCGATGCCGCCGAGAAACAGCAGGGCGTAGCAGGTCATTTCATGTACCAGGGTCCAGATCGAACCTTCGACGGTGGGGTAGGGGTTATGCTCGAATACGCCGGGCAGGGTGTATTGCAGCTTCAGCATGTTCATGTTGTGCGCAAGGAAGGCCCAGGTGCGGTTATCGCCCAGATAGTCGGACAAGGGCAGCGAGGTGGCGAGCGTGCCGAGGCCGAAGGCCACGACGATCAGCGAAACGCAGAGACCGGGGAAAATCCGCAGCACCCGGGCCGCGATGAAATCGGCATGTGAGCGGGCATGTTCGAAGCTGGCGGCAATCAGGAAGCCGGAGGTGACGAAGAAGACATAGACCGCCAGCGTCCCTAGGCTGTGGCCGGTCACCTGTTGCAGCGGTTCCGCAGTGCCGCGGCCGAGCGCCACGGGCCAGGCGTGCGAGACCAGCACGGCGAAGGCCGCCGTAATGCGGATCAGATTGAAATTGTTGTCCCGTCCGGTCGCGACATCGCCCAGCAGCATCTTCGCCCCCTTTCGACCGCCTGGTGCGGCACGGGATCAGACTGGGGCGTCGTAGTTAAAAAATTGCTAACCGGCTCCGGCCGCGTTGGCGCGATGTCACGCTGCGGCGCGGCGGCTGAGGAAATGGCGCAGGTCCGTCATTGTCAAAACCGCAAGGGCGAGCAACAGCAAGAGCATCGAGGCGGTGATCGGCGCGGGCAGCACCGGCGCAATCAGCGACTGGCCTGCGGCATGCAGGCAGGCGACCGTGATCAGGGCGATCCAGATTGTAAGCGCGGGTGCCAGCGGAGCAAGCGACAGCGCCATCTGCTTGCGCAGCCGGAACGGCGTCAGCAGAAGGGCCGCGACAAAACCCACTGCCTCGCCCAGGATGCCGATCCAGATCACCGTCAGCAGGCTGCCACCCTGCGCCACCACGACCCAAGCCACCGGCAGCAGCGCCACGCGCATCAGGCTGGCGATCAGCCCGTTCTCGGTATGTGCCCAGGACAGCGAGACGGTCGAGCTGCCGCCTTTCGAGACACGCAGCCCCTGCATGATGGCGAGCCATGTCAGGAGTGGCAGGGCCGCGGCATATTTCAGCCCGAGCAGCAGGTGGACGATCGGTGCGCCGAGCAGCGCCACACCGGTGATCGTCGCCGCGCCGAACAGCAGGTGGGCCTGCATCGTGACCATCGCCAGATGGCGGAAGCGGTCTGGCGTATCACGGGCATCGGCGAGTTGCGGCAGGAAGAAGGACTGGCCGCTTTTCTCGAGCACCAGGGTCGGTGTCAGGATGAGCGAGAAGGCGAGCGAGAAGACGGCGAGAGCGGCCATGCCGAGTTCGCGGCCGACGATCATCCGTTCGCCATTGAAGACGGCGAAGAGCAGGATTCCGTTCAGCAGGACGGGCCAGCCGAAGCGCGCCCCCTCGCGCATCACGTCTCGGTCGAGGCGGATCTGGTAGCGGCGGCGGGCCAGCAGATGCGACAGCACAACTGTGCCAATGCCCTGAGCCATCACCGCCCAGAGCATCACGCGGTAATCGGCGAAGAGGCGTGAGAGCGGCCAGATCAACACGACCGACAGCACCACCGCCAGCAGCGAGGTCAGCACCCCGGGCTTGTAGATCATCTGTCGGTTCAGGCGAAAGATGTCGAAATGGGTCAGCCCGTTCAGTACCGGTACCAGCGCCATCAGCCGATAGGCCCAGGTCACCTGCGGCACGCCGAAGAAGTCCGCGATGGGACCGGCGAGGGCAAAGAGAACCGCGCCATTGACCAGGGCGCGCAGCAACTGGAAGCCCTGCAGCGCGGATTGCAGGCGGGGATTGTCGCCATCGGGATGTTGCACGATCTGCTGTTGCAGTCCGAGCGCCGACATCATCTCGACGATCGACATCGACAGGGCGAACGTCGAGGCGATGCCGAAATCCTCAACCGAGATGAGGCGGGCGATGATCAGGCTGCGGGCCAGAAGCAGCACTGAGCCAAGCGTGTTGCCGGAGAGGATCAGGAGGGCAGATCGGAACATGCGGCCTTTCCAGAAGGGTGCCCGGCTCAATCCTTCTTGCGGGTTGGGCACGCGAGGTCAAGGTCCGTGACGAGCCCCGCGCAATCCGCCGCCGAGTGTTACCAGAGTGCGAGGATACCCGAGGCGGTGGTGCCGGTGGCCAGCACCCGCGTCGCGCGCACCGGAAGCAGGCTGCCGGCCGGAACATTGCGGAAGGTCACGTCCTGTCCGCCCGCGAGGCGCAAGGCGAGATCGCCGGTTTGGCCGATGTAGAGTGCGCGTGTCGTCTCGGCCAGGATCGCGGCATCGCCCGGGGTGACGGCGGCGCCGTCGTGGATCGGCGAGGTGGGGGTGGTCGGGAAGTCCTTGAACATGTCCATGGCGCGGTCCTGTGGCAATGCCGCGCCCCTGGCACGGGATCGGTGGGTCTGGGTCGGTCCCGGGAGCGGGAACTCGGCGCCGGGTCAGTGATGCCTGATCGCAGTTAACAGGGGGTAAACGCGGCGCGCGCTGATGCGGTGGTGGCACAGGTGGCGGGCGATGCGCGGGTCGGTCTGGACAGGGCGGGCGCGGGCGCCGCATTGTCGCACGAAACCGGCGTGAGCCCGGTGCGAGGGGCAACAGCATGCGTTCTACAGGCAGGCAAGGGTCGGTGCGGCGAATGCCGGGGGCCGATCTATGAGCGGCGGGTCGGTCAGTGAAGGGCCGCGGCGCGTTCTGATCGTCGTCGAAAACCTGCCCGTACCGCTCGACCGGCGGGTCTGGCTGGAGGCAACGAGCCTTGTTGCGGCCGGCTATCAGGTCAGCGTGATCTGTCCGACCGGGCGCGGCTGGGACGCCGAGCGCGAAGTGATCGAGGGTGTGCATATCTATCGCTATCCCGAGCCGCCCGAGGCGCATTCCGGCGCCGTGGCCTATGCCCGCGAATATGGTGCCGCGCTGTGGCACATGTTCCGGCTGGCGCGGGTGGTCTGGCGCGAGCGTGGGTTTGACGTGATCCAGGGCTGCAACCCGCCGGATCTGATCTTTCTGCTGGCGCTGCGCTATCGCTTGCGCGGCGTGCGCTATCTGTTCGACCATCACGATGTCAGCCCAGAGGTGTTCGAGGCGAAGTTCGGGCGGCGGGGGTTTCTCTATCGCGTGATGCTGTGGTGGGAATGGATGAGCTTTGCCACCGCCTCGGTCTCGATCGCGACGAATGAGAGCTTTCGGCGGGTCGCGATCGAGCGCGGCGGGATGCCGACAGAAGATGTGTTCGTCGTCCGCTCTGCGCCGAAGATCGAAAAGTTCGAGATACGGCGCGCCGATCCGGCGGTGCGCAAGGGCGCACGGACGGTTCTGGGCTATGTCGGGGTGATCGGGCAGCAGGAGGGGATGGATCTGCTGGTCGAGGCGGTTGATCTGCTGGTGCGCAAGCTGGGGCAGGGCGATCTGCATGCCGTCATCGTGGGGTTTGGGCCGCAACTGGCCGAGGTTGAGCGCGACGTGGCGGCGCGCGGGTTGCAGGAGCATTTCACCTTTACCGGCGCGCTTTATGGCGAGGATCTGCTGCGGGTGCTGAACAGTTGCGACATTGGCGTCAGTCCCGATCCGAAGAACGCGATGAATGACATTTCGACGATGAACAAGGTCATGGAATACATGACCCTGGAAAAGCCGGTGGTGCAGTTCGATCTGACCGAGGGGCGGGCCTCGGCTGGCGATGCCTCGCTTTACGCGCGGGCGAATGATCCGGCGGATTTCGCGGCGAAGGTGATGGAGGCGATCGAGGCGCCGGAAATGGCGCGCGAGATGGGCAGGCGCGGCCGCGCGCGGGTGTTCGAGGCGCTGTCCTGGTCGCATTCGGTGCCGCATCTGCTGGCGGCCTATGATCGGGTGTTTGCGAAGCGGGGGTGAGGGGGCTGGTCTGAGCGGGATCAGCCGATCCTCCGGCGGAGGATCGGCCCCGCTCATGCGGGAACGGCGGTCACAGCACCAATGGACAATCGAGATGTCGGAGGGCAGCGCCCGCCGAGGGCGGGGCGGGCGCTGCCCGGCGGCCTTGGGCCACCGGGCGGCAAGGTGCGCCGTGGCGTGGCGGCAGAGGCGATGGCCTCTGCCGGGGAGAGCGGGTTTTGTCGCGTTATTACCGCCCGCGCCCGAACACCAGCGCCAGCGCGATGCCGGTGACGCAGCCGCCGAGATGCGCCTGCCAGGCGACGGTGCCGAGGCCTGCGGCGGAGGCGAAAATCATCAGCCCGCCGTTCAGGACCACCAGCGTGCCAACTGGCACGAAGAGCACGCGCAGGATCTGCTGCATGCTCTGCCCGGCACGGCGGCGGTCGACCCAGGCCCAGGTCAGCAGCGCTCCGGCCAGCCCGAAGAGTGCGCCGGAGGCGCCGACCATCGCATCATTGCCGCCACCGAGCAGCGCAAAGAGCGCGCCGCCGCCGATCATCGACAAGACATACATCACGAGGAAACGGGTCTGGCCCAGCCGTGCTTCGACCGCGCGGCCGAGCGAGAGCAGCGTCAGCATGTTCAGCCCGACATGGATCAGCCCGCCATGCAGGAAACCATGTGTCAGGAACATCGCATAGGGTTGCAGCGGATAGGCGGGGGTCTCGCCCTGAAGATAGGCCGGGATGAAGGCGCCGTAATTATAGGCAATGTTGCGCCAGTCCGTGTTGCCCCAGAGGCCCGCGTCCGAGCCTTGCAAGACGGCCTCGATCAGCAGGCAGCTGAGGATGATGGCGGAGAGCGCGGGATGCTGGCGCATGGCCCGCCCGAGGCGGACCGCGAAGGGTTCGGGCGGCGGCTCGGTGAAATCCTGGGTCATCTGATCAGAAGGGCACGAAGCGCGGCAGCGATTGCAGGGCACCCGCCATCAGGCGTTGCAGGCGGACGTCGGCGGCGGCCTCATCCTCGCGCACGCCGATAGGGGTGACGAAGCGCACCAGCGCGCCATCGGTGCGGTCGCGCAGCAGACTGTCTTTCACCATGCTGGCCTTGGCGGCGAAATCGCTGGTCATGTGGCGCCCACGTTGTTCAAACCAGTAGTAGACGAGTTGCCGGGTGGTGCCCATCTGGATCACCGCGCGGTTCACCGTGAAGTGACCATAGGGGGTGCCGGTCATATCGACGTCCCGCGGCCCGAGGCTGGAGATTTCCCAGCCGCCGCTGGGCAGGCAGACCTCTGGCGAGTGGATCCCGGCGCCCTCGGTCTGGCGGTTGTAGAAGGCGACGAAGAGGTTGACCGGCTGCGCCTCGCCCGGCGCGATATAGGTCGAGTTGATGTAATCGTCTGCCTTCAGCACCTCTGCCACATCAGCGTCGAGGGTGAAGGGCGTACCGGTCCAGGGGCCGATCTGGCGCGGGAACAAAAGGAACGGCTGGCGCTGCACCGGCGGGGCGGCATGGCCTGCCATCAGTGTGGTTGCGACCCGAGGCGGCGATCCCGAGGAAGGCCGCCAGCATCAGCGCGCGCGATGGGCGGATCGACGGCAGGCGGGCGAGGATCGGGCCGAAGCCTTCGGTATCGAGGTCGATCACCTCGGCCAGCGATTTCGGGTTGGGCGCGGTGCGTTGCAGGATCAGAGCCAGCGCGAAGAGGATCGCGACACAGATCAGGAAGACCACCCAGCCTTCAAAGAAATGCAGGAAGCCTTCCGCCTGACCGATGCCGTAGCGATCGACCAGCATCCCGATCACCCCGATCCGGGCCGAGTTCATCAGCACGGTCAGGGGTGCTGCCGCGATCAGCAGCGTCAGTTTGTGCCAGAGCGGGCCGCGATAGAGGATCGCGAAGAGATAGGAGAAGGACAGGATCGGGAACAGGTAGCGCAGGCCCGAGCAAGCCTCTGCCACCTGCAGCTTGTAGACGCCGAGGTCGATCACATTGCCTTCGAGGAACACCGGGACATTGGCGAGTGAGAGGAACCAGACGCCGAGTTCGGAGGAGGTATGCTGCAGGAACAGGCTGAGGTGCCAGTAGATGAATTGCGGCAGCGGGATCATGAAGATCAGGTGGACGACCGGCAGGATATGCCTTGTGCCACGGCGCCAGCCGAAGATCGTCAGCACCACGCCCGACAGCCAGATGATCAGGCTGTAGGTGACGATATCGGGGATCCGCATCAGATTGCCCAGAAGCGCCACCACAAGCCCGAGGGTCAGCAGTGCCAGCCCGCGTTTGCGGTCGCGGACCTGGGCGGCTGGCAGCGGCAGGCGGCGCATCTCTCGCAGGAAGAGGTAGAGCGAGATCAGCGGGATCAGCGGTCCGTGGCTGTATTCGGGCCGTGACCATGCCTCGGCGAGGGCAACGAAGCCGATCCAGAACAGCGGCACCGCGCCGAGCAGCAAGACCAGAAACCAGCCCAAGCCGAGGGCATTCACCGCCGGGGACTTGACAGGATAGCGGTCCGGTTTTGCCTGAGTTGTCATGGCCGGAACGTGAAGCTGCGCCCGAGGGCCACGAACACCGAGTTCGAAGAGCCTGCGACGGAGGAGGTGCCGGCGCTTTGCACATGCTGCACGCCTGCCTGCACCGCCCAGTCCGGCGTGATCGCGCGATTGTAGGACACTGCCGCGCGCGCCCAGCTATGGGCTTTGATGGTGCCGTACCCGGCATCCTCGGCGCGGGCGAATTCGGTGGCGAAGGTCATTGACGAGACATGATTGATCGGGCGCTCGTAATAGAGCGAGAGGCGGGTGATCAGCTGTTCATCCAGCGGAGCGTCCGCGGCCAGATCGCGGGTCAGGCCAAAGCGGAACTTGCCGCTCGCCGTCTCTTCGGTGATGTTCAGCGCGCCGATCACCTGAGCATTGCGGGCGCCGTTGGATTTGGAGGCGCCGAGGGTGAAGTCGACCTTGCCGGTCTCCGACAGATCGAAGGCCCGGCTGGCGCGGATCGCGTTGCGCGGGCCGTTGATCTCGATCGTGCGGTCGAAGGCCAGGCCGGCAGTGCCGTTTGTCAGCGTCCGGATGACCCCGAGCGAGGCGATCGCATCGGTCGCGGCGACGGTGTTGCGGGTGCCGAAGCTGGTGGTGCGCGTCGTCTCGCGCCCGGCACCGAGACTGGCGGTCACGGTCGTGGCAGCGTCGATGTCGTGGCTGATGCCGAAGCTGAGCGTGTCGATCCGGCGATCTGTCATCAGCGGGTCGGTCGCGGTGAAATAGTCATGCGTCGCGGTCAGGGTTCCGCGCGTGGCCTCGGAAAAGCGCATCTTGACCGTGGCGCCGAGATGGGTGTGGCTGCTGTCATAGACCGAGGGATCCGACACGTCCTTGTATTGCGTCGCCTGACGGCGGGCGTCGATCTGCAGGCCGAGCGGGCCGTTCAGCCCGGTTTCCCAGGTCAGGGCGCCGCCGTAGCCGAGCCTCGTTCCGGTGCTCGGGATCAGGTCCGAGGTTGAGACCGAGGTGAGCCCGAGCGGGTCGAGGAACTGCATGCTGGCGCGGTTGTAATTGCCGCTGACCGCGATCCGGCTGTTGGCGACCTCGCGCGCGTAGGAAAGTTCCACCTTGCGGTCGTCAAAGGCGCTTTGCGCGGCGCCGGGGATATTGGTGGCGCGTGCCACGCCCGAGACCGTAAGCGCGAGTGTCGACAGTTGTGTCTTGGATTGCAGCCCGAAAGACAGCGCGTTGTCGAGCGTCATATAGGTGCCGGGCGCGTTGGTGGCGAAACCCAGATGGTCGCCCGCGCGGAATGTCGACTTGATCCCGAAGGTCAGGGTGACGCCCGCATCCTCGGGCGCCTTCGCGGCGGTGAAGGGATCCAGGCCTGCAACCTCTGCCAGGGTGAGGGCGGGTAGCAGGAAAAGCGCCGCCCCGATACCGATCGCGGTGTGTTTGAGGCGCTTGTTGGTCATGCCTTACCCGAGTTCAAAGAGGCGGCGCTGCGGCACGACGATCACGTCGCCCGGTTGAAGCTTGGTGGCGCCAGCCGTGCCCGCGCCATTCCTCAGGTTGAACTTGAACACCTGTTCGGCGCCGGTCGCCGGGTTCACGCGGTGCAATTCCACCCGTTTGGTCGCCGCGAATTTGGTGAAGCCACCGGATTGCGCGAGCAGTTGCAGAAGCGTCGTGCCGGGGTCAACCTCGGCCGGGCCGGTCTTGGCCACCTCGCCCATCGCATAGACGGTCATCTTGTGCGCATTCGCGGGCGGCGGCGGGGCGAGGCTGCCGATCGAGATGTAAACGTTTGGTGGCGCTGCGAAATTCGGCGCCAGACCATCGACCAGAATGCGCCGGACCTGATCCACAGTCTTGCCCGCGGCATGGACCGCGCCGAGGTAAGGAAAGCTGAAGGTGCCATCCGGCAACACGAGTGCGTTGCGGTTCAGGCTCGAATCCTCGAGCACTTCGATCTGCAGAGTGTCACCGGCCCTGATGTCATAGCGGGTCTGGGCCTGCACGCCCGTAGCCGCGATCAGGCCGAAGATCAGCCAGATCAGTAGTCTTTTCATTATGTGGCCTCTTTTCGAAACCTTGCCTCGGGGCCGAGTTTAAGGGATGTGACCGCGAAGTCATAGAATTGGAACGATAAAAAAGCGCCTTGTGCGGCAGATTTGCCGCGACGGCGTCAGTTGTTGGGAGCGGGTGTAGCGGGTGTCAGCTGACCAATATGGGCGTCCATATCGGCTTTGAAGGGCGGTGGGTTGGTCGGGTCGATCAGGGCGGACGCGGCCTGAAACTGGCGCAGCGCGTTGGCGGTGTCGTGCAGTGCGGCATAGGTCATGGCGAGGTGATATTGCACCGAAGCGTCTTTCGGCAGGCCCAGGGCGGCGGGTTTCAGGTTCGACAGCGCCGCGTCATAATTGCCGAGGCGGTAGCTGATCCAGCCGTAGGTATCCTGAAACGCGGGGATCGGGCTGCCGCGCAGGCGGCGGGCGATGGTGAAGGCGCGCTGCAGGCTGGCGTCGTCGCTGCGGTTGCTGGCGAGCAGACTGGCCAGGTTGTTGGCCACCACCGGTGAATCGCTGTTGTGGGCATAGAGCGCCTCGTAGATCGCGATTGCGCCGTCGATATTGCCGGACCTCTCCAGCATCGCGGCCTGGGCCCATTGCAGGTTGGCGTCGTCGGGCAGGGCGGCCAGAGCCTCGGTCAGCACTGCGGCACCGGCTTTGGCCCCGCCAGAACGCAGGCTCGCGCGATAAAGCTCGGTCCAGACGGCTTCCAGTTTCGGGTTTCGGGTGATCATCGCGCGCAGCAACGGGATTTCCTGATCGACCTGGCCCATCGCGCCGAGCACGGTGGCATGGACCAGCTGCGCCGAGGGATCGTCGGGCAGGCGGGCCAGCAGATCCTCGCTGTGCTTCAGCGCAGCGGGCAGATCGCCGCGTGCGACATTGGTGCGGATGATGGCGATATCGACCGCCACGCCGGAGGGGCCAGTCTTCGACAGGCCATTGAGGAAGGCTATCAGATCATCGCTGTGGCTTTGCGCCTGCAATTGCTGCGCTTCGAGATCATCGGCGACGCTTGTGGCCTCCGGCGAGGCGAGGGCGCGCAGAGCGGCGATGTCCTGCGCACAGTGCAGCCAGTCTTGCTGCGTGACATGGACCCGGCCGAGCATCGACAGGATTGCGAGGTTGTCCGGCGCGACGCGTTGCGCATCGCGCAGAACGCTTTCGGCGGCCTGCAGCTTTTGATCCTGAACCAGCAGGCTGGCGTAACGCAGCGAGGTGTCCGGCGCGTGGTCCGAGGCATCGACCGCCTGCGAGAGCATGTCGGCTGCAAGGTCGCGGCTGCCGTCACGATCATAGGCGCGGGCCATCAGTGTCATCAGTTCCGGGTCGCGCGGGGCCTGGCCGAGCGCGGACCGCAGCAGGACCTGGGCATCGCCGGTCTTGTCTTCGTCGATCAGCCAGCCAGCCTTCAGCTTCATCGCTTCGACCTGATTGGGATCGTTGGACAGGATCTCGGCCACCGTGGCATGAGCGCGGGGCATCTGACCGTCGGCGGCGAGCATGCGGGCCAGCGCCACCTTCATCTCGTTCACTGCAATGCTGGGGGGCGCGTCCTTGACGAGCGCGGCAAGTTCGGCGATTGCCGCCGCGTGGTTGCCATCCTCGAAGACATAGGCGGCGTGCAGGGCCTGATAAGTGCTGCGATCTTCGGGGCGGGCGCTGGCGATCATTTGATCCAGCTCGGCCTTGGCGGTGGTACGGCCGCGTTCGGCGGTCAAGAACTGCAGCAGCGCGAGGCGCGGCGCGGTGTCGGGCTTGGCCGGGTCGATGCGGCTGCGCAAGAAGCTCTCGGCCGCGTCGAGGTTCTTTTGCGAAACGTACCAGCGCACCAGCGTCGGCGCGATGGTGGCGTCATTGGGGAATACCGTCAGCATGTTGCGCAGCTGCGCTTCGATCGCCGGGTTGTCGCCAAGTTGGCTGAGCACGCCGATGCGCAGCGGATAGTAGGAGCGTTCCTGCGGATCTGCGGCCAGCCCTGCGTCGATCTGGGCGAGGGCTTCGGGCCAGTCCTTGGCGCGGACCTGATCGTCGATCACGATCTGCCGGGCGAGAGTCGTCTCGGGTGCGGTGGCGATCAGGGCTGCGGCCTTTGCGGCGGCGACCTTGCGTGCTGCATCGTCGGCCGATCGCAGGGCGGCGCGGTATTGCAGGGTGATCGTCACGGCCTGGGCGGCGGGATCCTGCGGTGCGAGCGCGAGGGTCGCCGCGGCAAAGCGGTTGGCATCGTCGAGATTGCCGGTATTCAGCGCCAGTTCGGCCAGCGCGCGGTTGCCGTCGAGATCATCCGGGTATTGTTCGACAAGGCGGAGATACTGGCCATAGGCTTCCTGGAGGTTGCCACGTTTGCGCAGCAGGCCGGCATAGGTGGCGCGGGCGTCGTGGTTGGTGCCGTCAAGCTGGAAGACGTTGCGGAATTCTATCATCGCGCGGTCGACGTCGCCCTGCTTCAGAAGCTCCATTCCGGCGAGATAATGCTTTTGTGCGCGATCCTTCGCGGAATCGCATCCGCTAAGCGCGAAGGACGCTGCCAGAAGCAGCGCCAATGTGACGTGACGTGGTTTCATCTGCCCGTGTGCCCGATTTTTTTCTTGAGCCTTTGGCTCCGCATATCACATCAACCCGGCAGTGTCGCGGTCGCCCTGCGCATCGGCAGGGCGACGTGGCCCGAAGGGCTCAGTGCCCGGTGCCGCGCAGCATCACGCCGAGAGTGCGCCACATGATGGCGAGGTCGTAGGTGAAGGACAGGCGGTGCCAGTATTCAGTGTCGAAGTGGCTGCGGTCGGCAAAAGCGGTTTCGTTGCGGCCCGAGACCTGCCACAGACCGGTGATGCCGGGGCGCATCGCATAATAGGCGGTGCCGGTGTACATGTCCTGCTGCGATTCCAGCATCGGGCGCGGGCCGATCAGCGCCATTTCACCGCGCAGCACATTCCACAGCTGCGGCAGTTCGTCGAGCGAGCACTGGCGCAGAATGCGGCCGACCGGGGTGCAGCGCGGGTCGAACTTCAGCTTTTGAGTCGAGTCCCATTCCTTGCGGGCCGAGGGATGCGCGTCAAGGTAAGCGAAGAGCTTGCTGTCGGCGTCCTTCACCATCGTGCGGAGTTTCAGCATGTGATAGATGCGGCCGCCCTTGCCAATGCGGCGCTGCCAGTAGAAGGGCGAATGACCGTCGGTTGAGATGGCGAGGGCGAGCAACAGGATGAGCGGGACGGTGACGACCGAGGTGAGCAGCACGAAGGCAACTTCCAGCACGCGCTTCATCTGGGTCCGGTACAGGCCACGGCCCAGCCGGGGGCCGCTGTTCAGTCCGACTGCGGCAATGCCGGAACCGTTGAAAGCATGCTTGGTGTACTGCAGTGTCATTCTTGTTCGCTCCCACGCATCTCGACTTCTTCGTTCCATCCGGGGTGTGGAGGTGATCCAATGCCCCGGACGATCCTTCCGCCTTCACGGTCGCACCCTCACTCGACACCGAATTGCTTAAGCCTCTGTTAAGCGAGAACCGGGCCCAGTGATGTGGGAAGGTCATGGGTTAGCAATCACTTGAAATTGGAGTGGAATTTTGGCGAATTGTGGCGGAAGCAAGATTTCTTGAGGTATTGTCAGGACATTGCGCACGGTCAGCGTATTGTTCGCGAACTCGGAGCTAGTGCGGCGCGCACAAGCCCGAATCGTCGAGCGGCGTTCCCGAGGGTGCAACAATAGCGCCCGGGTTGCGCGCTGCGTTCTTCGTCCCTACGCGCCATCGTGGCTGCGATCGGCGCAGATTCCTCGGCAGGTGCTTAACGGTCGCACTTCACGTTTAAGACGCCGTTCACGCTAAAAAAAACGTGAAGGAGGCTCCGAATTTACTATAAGTTAAGTGAGCGCGCGCAATGTAACGGACCAGAATAGATCCGGGGTGCCGCAACGGAGCAGATCCTGGACCAGGGAAGACGATGACGACATGGCGCCCGTCACGCTTTACGCAGAATTTTTCGGGTTGAAGGAACGCCCCTTCACCCTGTTGCCCGACCCGGAATTCATTTTCTGGTCGGATCAGCACCGTCGTGCCTATTCGATTTTGGAATTCGGCATCATGTCCTGCGCACCGATCACGCTGATCACCGGCGAGATCGGCTCTGGAAAGACCACTTTGTTGCAGCAGTTGCTGGCGACGATGGACCGCGACATGACGGTGGGGCTGATCTCGAACGCGCAGGGCGGACGGGGCGAGTTGCTGCAATGGGTGCTGGGCGCGCTCGGCGTGACGCTGCCGCCGGGGCAAGATTATGTGGCGATGTTCCATGCGCTGCAGCAGTTCCTGATACGGGAATATTCCGAGGGCCGCCGGGTGGTGGTGATCGTCGATGAGGCGCAGAACCTGTCAGTCGAGGGGCTGGAAGAGATTCGCATGCTGACCAATATCAACGCCAACAAGGACGAACTGATTCAGCTGGTGCTGGTCGGCCAGCCGGAGCTGCGCGACATGGTGCGGCGCCCCGACATGCGCCAGCTGGCGCAGCGGATCGCGGCCACCTTCCATCTGATGCCGATGGATGCGCCGACGGTGACCGCCTATATCGCGCATCGGCTGACAGTTGCGGGTGGCACGGGCGAAGAGTTCACCCCAGAGGCGGCCGAGCAGGTCCACCGGCACACCGGCGGTTTGCCGCGGCTGGTCAACCAGCTGTGCGATTTCGCCATGCTCTATGCCTGGAGCCTGGAGCAGACCCGGGTGAGCGATGCGGTGGTCGAGGCGGTGCTCAAGGATGGTGTTTTCTTCGGGGCGCAGATCCCGGTGGCGGAGGCCGCCGGATGAACGGATCGTTGCGCTATTACCTGTCGCTGTTCCTGCGGCGCCTGCCGCTGTTCCTGCTGGTTGCCACGGTGATTTCGGGCATCGGCATCACGCTGGCTGTTGTCTTGCCGCCGACCTATGCCTCGGAGGCGCAGGTGACGGTGGAATCCTCGCAGATCCCGGACAAGCTGGCGGGGCCGACGGTCAGCACGCCCGCGATCGAGCAGTTGCAGATCTTCCAGCAGCGGCTGATGACGCGACCGAACCTGCTGGCGATTGCCAACAAGTTGAAGGTGCTGAAAAACCAGAGCGCGATGAGCGCGGATCAGATCGTCAAGGAGATGACGACGCGCACCAAGATCAGCAGCGTCTCTGGCCGAGATCAAGCGACGCTGATGACGATCGGCTTCGAGGGGCGCACGCCGCAGCTCGCAGCGGGCGTGGTCAACGAATATCTGACGCTGATGCTGCAGGATGACGCCAAGGTGCGCACCGATCAGGCGGGACAGACGCTCGATTTCTTCAATCAGGAGGTGGTGCGGCTGAACACTGCGCTGGACGCACAGAACCAGAAGGTACTGGCCTTCAAGAAGGCGAATGCCGATGCGTTGCCCGAGAACCTGCAGTTCATGCGCAGCCAGCAGGCGGTGTTGCAGGACCGGCTGGCGCAGAGCGACCGGGATGAGGCGACGCTGGCCGAGCAGCGCGACCGGCTGATCCAGATCTTCAGCACCTCGGGGCATCTGAAGGCGGCGGGGGATTTGCGCTCGCCCGATCAAAAGCAGCTCGACGCGCTGCAAAGCCAGTTGACCGAGGCGCTGGCGATCTATTCGCCGCAGAACCCCAAGGTGAAGATGCTGCAGGCCCGGATCGGACAGTTGCAGAAGGCGGTCGATACGCAATCTGCGGCACAGCCTGCGGCGGCGGCGACCGCCGGGGCGGCGATGCCGGATGCGCCGGTTGCGCCGGCCGCGGCGACTGGCAGCGATGCGGCTGCAGGCGGTGCAGGACAGGACGATCCGGGGGCCGCGTCGCCTCCGGTGGCCGGCGTGGCCGCGCTGACCGGGAATGATGTCGAGACGGCGCCACCGTCATCACTGCTTGACCTGCAGCTGGCGGATATCAATTCGCGCCTGGCGTCACTGAAGGCGCAGCGCGAGGATATCAGACATCAGCTTGAGGTGCTGGCCGATGCGATCCACCGGACGCCGACCAATGCGCTGACGCTGGACGGGTTGCAGCGCGACTACGATAATATCCAGGCGCAGTATAATGCCGCCGTGGCGAACCAAGCGCAGGCCAGCACGGGCGAGCGGATCGCCTCGCTGTCGCGCGGCGAGCGCATCACGGTGATCGAGCAGCCGGCGGTGCCGTCTGACCCGGTGAAGCCGCGCCGCGTGCTGATCGCAGGCGGCGGGGTGGGCGGCGGGATTGCTGCGGGGTTGGCGCTGATCGTCTTGCTGGAGCTGATCAATTCGACAATCCGGCGGCCTGCGGATCTGGTGAAGAAACTGGGCGTGACACCGATTGCGACGATCCCCTACCTGCATACTAGGCGCGAACTGTTGCGCCGTCGCAGTCTGAAACTGCTGATGATCATGCTGGTTCTGGCGGTGGTTCCGGTCGGATTGCTGGCGATCAATGCGTATTACTTGCCGCTCGACCTGATCGGTCAACGATTGATGGATAATTTCGGTATAAGAGGGTGATGCGCCAGGCGCATCGAGTTAGAGGGCAGGCCAGATGGAACGGCTCCAGATAGCGATCGAGAAGGCCCGGGCCAAGCGCGGCACGCGAGAGGTGGCGCGCGCGCCGGTCGATGCGCTGCGGCTGACGCCCGATCTGCGGGCCTGGGTGGCACTGCCCGAGGTTGACTTGCGGCAAAGCGTAATGGATCGCAACCGGATCGTGGCCTATGCGGGCGGGGCTGATGCCGGGCCCTATGACCTGTTGCGCACCAGGATGGTGCAGCTGGCGCGTGCGCAGGGTTGGCGGCGCATCGCCATCGTCTCGCCGCACGCATCGAGCGGCAAGACCACGACGACTGCGAACCTCGCCTTCAGCTTTGGGCGGCAGACCGATCTTCGGACGCTGGTGCTGGACCTTGACCTGCGCCGCCCGAGCCTGGCCAAGGTGCTGGGTCAGAATGTGACCGGCGGCATGGGCGATGTGCTGGAGGGCCGGGTGCCCTTTGCCGACCATGGCCGGCGGCTGGACGAAAACCTCGCCTTCGGCTTCACCGGGGCGCGGGTCGAGAATTCGTCGGAGCTGCTGCAGAGCCAGCGCTCGGCCGAGGTGCTGGACCAGATCGAGGCGCGCTACAAGCCGGATGTCTGTCTGCTCGACATGCCACCGCTGATGGCGAGCGATGATACGCTGGGGTTCCTGAAGAACGTCGATTGCGCCCTGCTGGTGGTTGAAGCCGAAAAGACGCCGGTGGCGCAGATCGACGTGGCCGAGCGGCAGATCGCGCAGCTGACCAACGTGATGGGCGTCGTGCTCAACAAGTGCAATTATGCCGACGGGTTCTACGGCAATGAATACGCCTATTACTGAGGCGGGTATTGCCGGCGTGGGCACCCCGGTGGCGGCGGTGATCATACCGCATTACAATGATGTGGCGCGGCTGGGCCGCTGCCTGTCTGCGCTGATGGCGGGCGATACCGGGGCGGTCGAGGTGCTGGTGGTCGATAATGGCTCGACCGAGTCTTTGGAGGCGGTGCAGGCGGAGTATCCCGAAGTGCGGTTCATCACCGAGCGGGAAAAGGGTGCCGCTGCGGCGCGCAACCGGGGCGTGGCGGAAAGCAGGGCGCCCCTGCTGTTCTTCCTCGATGCCGATTGCCTGCCTGCGCCGGATTGGCTGGCTGTGGCGCGGCGCGTGGCGGGCGATGCCGATCTGATCGGTGGCCGGGTCGAGGTGTTTGACGAGACGCCGCCGCCGCGCAGCGGGGCCGAGGCGTTCGAGGCGGTCTTTGCCTTCAACTTTCGCCGCTATATCGAAGTGGTGGGCTTTTCCGGCGCGGGCAATCTGTTGACCCGGCGCGATGTGTTCGAAGCGGTCGGCGGCTTTGCCAATGGCGTGTCAGAGGACAAGGAATGGACGATGCGCGCGGTCGCCAAGGGTTATCGGCTGGTCTATGAGGATCGGCTGCGGGTCGGCCATCCGTCGCGGCGCGACTGGACGGCGCTGCGCAGCAAATGGTGGCGCATGACGCGCGAGGCCTGTCAGTTGAACGGCGCGGGACCTGCTGCACGGTTGCGCTGGGCGGTGCGGGCGCTGGCGATGCCGGTCAGCGTGCTGGCGCATCTGCCGCGTGTGCTGACCAGTGACCGGCTGCATGGCGCGGGCGAGCGGGCCCGGGCGGCGCAGGTCCTGTTGCGGCTGCGGCTGTTGCGGGCCTGGTGGATGCTGCGGCAGGCGGCGGGGCTGGAAATCTGAAAGGGGTGTGGCGCCACGAGGGTGGCACCGGTGCCCGTGCGGAGTGATATGGATATTCAAGCGACCCTTCTGCCGGATGTGCTGGTGCTGACGCCGAAACGCTTTGGCGATGCGCGCGGGTTTTTCAGCGAGAGCTGGAACCGCCGTACGCTGGAGGCGGCGGGGTTGCAGCTGCCGGAGTTCGTGCAGGACAATCACTCGATTTCGGCCCGGGCGGGCACGGTGCGGGGGCTGCATTATCAATCGCCGCCGCATGCGCAGGGCAAGCTGGTGCGCTGCGGGCGCGGGCGGTTGCGGGATGTGGCGGTGGATATACGGGTGGGCTCGCCGAGCTATGGGCAGTGGGTGGCGGAAGATCTGAGTTTCGAGAACGGGCGGCAGTTGTGGATTCCGGCGGGGTTCCTGCATGGCTTCCTGACGCTGCAGGATGACACCGAGATCGTCTACAAATGCACCGATCACTATGCCCCCGAGTGCGACGGTGCGGTGCGTTGGGACAGCGCCGGGATCGACTGGGGCTGGGACGGTGCGCCGCTTCTGTCCGACAAGGATGCCGTGGCGCCGATGCTCGCAGATTTCAAAAGTCCCTTCGTCTGGGAGGGCGCGCGATGAAGATACTGGTGACCGGCGGCGCGGGGTTCATCGGATCGGCGGTGGTGCGGCGGGCGATCCGCGCCGGGCATGAGGTGGTGAACCTTGATGCGCTGACCTATGCGGCCTGCCTCGACAATGTGGCCTCGGTCTCGAATGCGCCGGGTTATGCTTTCGTGCAGGCCGATATCCGGGATCGCGCGGCGCTGGATGCGGCCTTTGCGGCACATCGCCCGGATGCGGTGATGCATCTGGCGGCGGAGAGCCATGTCGACCGCTCGATCGACGGGCCGGGGGCCTTCATCGAGACCAATGTGACGGGCACCTACAACATGCTGGAAGCGGCGCGGGCCTATTGGCAACGCGAGGGGCGGCCAGAGGGGTTCCGGTTTCACCATATCTCGACCGATGAGGTGTTCGGCACTTTGGGCGCGACGGGGAAGTTCACGGAAGAGACGCCCTATGCGCCCAACAGCCCCTATTCGGCGTCCAAGGCGGCGAGCGATCATCTGGTGCGGGCCTGGTCCGAGACCTATGGCCTGCCGGTGGTGATGACCAATTGCTCGAACAATTACGGGCCGTTCCATTTCCCGGAAAAGCTGATTCCGGTGGTGATCCTGAATGCGCTGGCGGGACGACCGATCCCGGTCTACGGCACCGGTGCGAATGTGCGTGACTGGCTCTATGTGGAGGACCACGCCGAGGCGTTGCTGCTGGTGCTGGAAAAGGGTGTCTTGGGGCGCAGCTATAATATCGGCGGCGAGAATGAGGCGCGGAACATCGATCTGGTGCGGATGATCTGCGCCATCCTCGACCGGTTGCGACCGGGGCCGGAGAAACATGAACGATTGATCACATTCGTCACCGACCGCCCCGGCCATGACGCGCGCTATGCCATCGACCCGAGCCGGATCCGCGAGGAACTGGGCTGGCGCCCCTCGGTCACGTTGGAGGAGGGGCTGGAGCGCACCGTTGCCTGGTATCTTGACAACGAGGCTTGGTGGCGCGCGCTGGAGGGGCGCGAGGGCGTCGGCAAGCGGCTGGGCGCGGCAAGGTGACTGCGCAGGCACCAAAGCACCGCTTCGTGATCCTCGACAGTTTGCGGGGCGTCTGTGCGGTGATGGTCGCGCTGTTCCATTTTCAGGCCAACAGCCACATCGCGCACACCCTGATCGTGCGCAACAGCTGGCTGTTCGTGGATTTCTTCTTTGTGCTGTCGGGCTTCGTGATCACGGCGAGCTATCGTGACCGGCTGACCTCCGGGCAGGTGCCGGCCGGGCGGTTCATGTGGCGGCGGCTGGCGCGGGTCTATCCGCTGCACCTGGTGATGCTGACGCTGTTCGTGCTGGCGGAGGTGGCGAAAGAGGTGCTGTTTCCGGCGGGCGTGATGCAAAGCTATCCGCCCTTCACGGCAACCCGCGCGCCCTGGCTATTGCCCGAGAACCTGTTCCTGTTGCAGGCCTTGAACCTGTCAGGCGTGGCGAGCTGGAATGTCCCGTCCTGGTCGATCAGTGCCGAGGTCTGGACCTATCTTCTGTTCGCGCTTTGCATGGTGGCGGGGCGTGCCGGGCGCGGGCTGTTCTGGGGGCTGACGCTGATCGTAGCCCCCGGGCTGGTGATCGCATGGTATGGCGGATCCCTGGCGCTGGAGGCGCAGGGCGGGTTTCTGCGTTGTCTGTTCGGCTTTGGGATGGGGGCACTTGGCTGGTCGGTCTGGCAGCGGCTGGGGGGGTTACCCCGGTTGGCGGGCTGGGTTGAGGTGCCGCTGCTGGCGCTGGTGGTGGCTTTCGTGATCTGGGCGCCGATGCTGGGGCTGACCTTCTTCGGGCCGCTGCTGTTTGGTGCGGCGGTGCTTTGCTTTGCGGCAGAGCGCGGGCCGGTCTCGGCGCTGCTCGGCGGGCGGGTGTTTGTCTGGCTCGGTGTGCTGTCCTATTCGATCTACATGACGCAGACCTTCGTCCATGCGCGGATGAAGAATGTGGCGCTGCTGGTCGAGCATCGGTTTCATCTTCCGCTGTTCTCGCCCGATGGGGTGCAGATGTTTGGCACGACGGAATGGCTGGGTGATCTCTTTGTGCTGGCCTGCTTTGGGGTGACGCTGGCGGTCTCGGTGCTGACCTGGCGCTTTGTCGAGATTCCTGGGCAGCGCCTGGCGCGGCGGCCCGCGCCGGATGCGGTGGGGCAGCGATGAACGTTCTGGTTTTTGGCGCGACGGGGCAGCTGGCGCTGGCCCTGCGGCGGCTGGTGCCGGGGGCGGCGTTTCTGGGGCGCGCGCAGGCGGATCTGTCGGACCCTGCCGCCTGTGCGGCGGCGATTGCGGCGCGGGCGGCCGGAGGTGGTGATCAACGCCGCCGCCTGGACCGCTGTGGACCGGGCCGAGACGGAGGAGGCTGCGGCGCTTGTGGTGAATGCCGAGGCGCCAGGGGCGATGGCGCGGGAATGCGCGGCGCGGGGGATCGTGTTCCTGCATGTCTCGACGGATTATGTCTTTGACGGCTCGGGCGCGCGGGCTTGGGCCCCCGGGGATGCGACCGGGCCTTTGGGGGCCTATGGGCGCACCAAGCTGGCGGGTGAGCAGGCGGTGCGGGCGGCGGGTGGAGTGCATGGCATTCTGCGCACGTCCTGGGTGTTCTCAGCCGACGGCGCGAATTTCGTGAAGACCATGCTGCGGCTCGGGGCGAGCCGCCAGGCGCTGAACGTGGTGGGTGATCAGATCGGCGGGCCGACGCCTGCGGCGAATATAGCGGCAGCGCTGTTGCGGATGGCGGAAGTGCTGGGTGCGCGCCCAGAGGCGGCGGGCACCTATCACCTGTCGGGCGCGCCGGATGTCAGTTGGGCGGATTTCGCGCGCGAGATCTTTGCGCAGGCGGGGCTGGCGGTGGCGGTGACGGATATTCCGACCTCGGCCTATCCGACGCCGGCGACACGGCCGGGAAATTCGCGGCTCGATTGCACGACATTGGCCGAGGTTTTCGGCATAGCGCGACCGGACTGGCGCGCGGGGCTGGCGTACAGTGCTGGCGGAATTGGGAGAGGCGAAGTGACCAAACGCAAGGGCATCATTCTGGCGGGCGGATCGGGCACGCGGCTCTATCCGATCACGATGGGCGTCTCGAAGCAGCTTTTGCCGCTCTATGACAAGCCGATGATCTATTACCCGCTGACGGTGCTGATGCTGGCGGGGATCCGCGAGATATTGATCATCACCACGCCGGACGACCAGCCGCAGTTTCGCCGCCTGATGGGGGATGGCAGCCAATGGGGGCTGCGGATCGACTATGTCGCCCAGCCCTCACCCGATGGGCTGGCGCAGGCCTATCTGCTGGGCGAGGCGTTTCTGGATGGCGCGCCTTCCGCGATGGTGTTGGGCGATAACATCTTCTTCGGGCACGGCTTGCCCGAGGCTTTGGCGGCGGCGGACGCGCGGGAGGCGGGGGGCACGGTGTTCGGCTATCGCGTGGCCGACCCGGAGCGCTATGGCGTGGTGGAGTTCGACGCGCAGGGGATCGCGAAGGCGATTGTCGAGAAGCCCGAGATGCCAGCCTCTGATTACGCGGTGACGGGGCTCTATTTCCTCGACGGCACTGCGCCGGACAAGGCGCGGGCGGTGAAGCCCTCGGCGCGCGGCGAGCTGGAGATCGTGACGCTGCTGGAGATCTATCTGGCGGAGGGGACGCTGGCGGTCGAGAAGATGGGGCGGGGCTATGCCTGGCTCGATACCGGAACACATGCGAGCCTGCTCGATGCCGGGAATTTTGTGCGGACGCTGCAGCAGCGGCAGGGGTTGCAGGTGGGCTCGCCCGACGAGATCGCCTATGCCGCTGGCTGGATTGACAAGGCGGGGCTGGCAGTGCGCGCCAAGCTGTTCGGCAAGACGGATTACGGGCGGTATCTCGACCGGCTGGGGCGCGAGTAGCGCGCCCGCCCGGAAAGGGCGGGCGCGGGCGGCGTTCAGAAGTGGCCACCCCAGGGGCCGTGATGGTGATCGGCGCCATCAGTGCGGTCAAAGCCATGCGCGCCGAAGAAATCGCGCAGGCCCTGGATCATGTTGGCGGTCGAGCGCGCGGTGCGCATGATGTCGAAATAGGCGAGGCCCGGAGGATAGCGCGGGCATCGGCAGGCCATGTCGCGCGGCGAGCGCGACGGTCTCGCGCAGGCTGCCATGGCTCGCCTTCAGATGGTCGGCGAAATAGGGCGCGAACATCAGGTTCTGGCCCGGGGTGGCCTTCAGCGCGCTGGCCATGTCGTTGAGCATGGCGGAGCGGATGATGCAGCCTTCGCGCCAGACCTCGGCGATCTCGGGCAGGGGCAGGGGCCATTTGAAGGCTTCTGCGGCGGCCTCGATCATCGTGAAGCCCTGTGCGTAGCACAGGATCTTGCCCGCGATCAGCGCCTGTTCCAGCGTGTCGATCGACAGCGCGCCTTCGGCCATTAGCCGAGGGGGCGGGGCCGAACATCGCCTCGCCTGCCTTGCGTTCGCTCGAGCCGGGCCGAGAGGTTGCGCGCGGCGACGGCAGCCTCGATCACCGTGACGGGGGCGGCGAGGTGCTGGGCCTCGATCACGGTCCAGCGGCCGGTGCCCTTTTGCCCGGCCTTGTCGAGGATCAGGTCGAGCATCGGGGTCTTGGTCAGCGGGTCGGTGGCGCCTGCGACCTTGCCCGCGATCTCGATCAGGTAGGATTGCAGCGGGCCTTCGTTCCACAGCGCAAAGACCTTGGCGATCTCGTCGGCGGTCTTGCCCATGCCGTCGCGGAGCACGCCGTAGACTTCGGCTATCATCTGCATGTCGGCGTATTCGATGCCGTTATGGACGGCCTTGACGAAATGGCCGGCGCCGCCGGGGCCCATGTAGGTGGCACAGGGCTTGCCATCATATTTGGCCGAGATGGCCTTCAGGATATGCGATACCCGGTCCCAGTCGGCGCGGTCGCCGCCGCCCATGATCGAGGGGCCGTGGCGCGCACCCTCTTCCCCGCCGGAGACGCCGATGCCGAGGAAATGCGGGCCGCCCCTGGCGGCATCCGCCGCGCGGCGGTCGGTGTCGTGGAAATTGGCGTTCCCCGCGTCGATGATCAGATCGCCCTTCGACAGCAGCGGCGTCAGCTGCCTTGATCTGATCGTCCACGACCGGACCGGCGGGCACCATCAGGATGATCGCGCGTGGCGGTTTGATCGCCTCGACCAACTCTTTCAAGGTCTTGGTGGGGGTGATCCGAGGGGCGAGATCGCCCGCCTCGGCGAAGAATTTCTCGGTGACGTCTTCGGTGCGGTTCCAGACCGCGATGTCGAAGCCCTTTTCGGCGATGTTGAGCGAGAGCATCGCCCCCATTGTGCCAAGGCCGATCAGGCCGATCTCTGCTTTGCTCATGGGATCTGGACCCCTTTCCGGTTGAGGACGACGCTGTAGAGGCTGGTCGTCGCTGTGATGAAGAGATGGTGCTTGGCGCGGCCGCCGAAGCAGATGTTGGAGACGCCTTCGGGAATGAGGATCTTGCCCATCAGGTTCCCGTGCGGGTCGATGCACTGCACGCCGTCGCCCGCGGAAGACCAGAGGTTGCCGTCGCAGTCCACCCGGATGCCGTCTGCGGCGGGCGGTGAGACGGTGTGGAAAAGACCGCCGCCGGTCAGCCTTGCGCCGTCGACATCGAAGACGCGGATATGTTTCGGATCGTCGGAAAACATTCGCCCGGTGTCGGCGATGTAGAGGCGGCGTTCGTCGGGACTGAAGGCGAGGCCGTTGGGGCAGTTGAAATCGGTCGCCACGGCCGCGATCTCGCCCGAGGGATCGACGCGGTAGACGTAGCAGGGCAGTTCCTGTTCGGCCTGGAAGCCTTCGTAATTCGTCCTGATGCCGTAATGCGGGTCGGTGAACCAGATCGCACCGTCGGAGGCCACGACCACGTCATTGGGCGAGTTCAGGCGGTGGCCCTGATAGCTGTCGGCGATCACGGTGATGGCGCCGTCAAGTTCGGTCCGTGTCACCCGGCGGGTGCCGTGTTCGCAGGAGATCAGGCGACCTTGCCGGTCACGGGTATGGCCGTTGGCGTAGTTCGAGGGCTGGCGGAAGGTCGTGACCCCGCTGCCCGGCGTCCAGCGCAGGATCCGGTTGTTCGGAATATCCGAGAACAGCAGGCAACCGGCATCGCCGAACCAGACCGGACCTTCGGCCCAGTCGAAGCCGGTGGCGAGCTGTTTGACCGGCGCGTTGGGGATGACATAGGCACGGAAGGCCGGGTCGAAGATTTCGAAGAATGACATGCGTTCCCTCCACTGATCCGCCGTCGCTTCGGTGTCGCGACTTTGGCCAGATTGGGCGGCAGAGGCAACGGCTGATATGCGCGGCACGCTGTCAGATCACCGGGGTCGGCAAGGGGCGCCCCGCGAAATGCGCGGTGAGGTTGGCGCGCATGAGGGCGCCCATCGCGCGGCGGGTCTCGTCCGTGGCGGAGGCGTGGTGCGGTTGCAGCAGCACGTTATCCAATGCGATGAAGCGCGGGTTGATTCTCGGCTCGCCCTCGAACACGTCGAGCGCAGCACCGGCGATGCGGCGCCCCTCCAGCGCGTCGAGCAGGGCGGCCTCGTCGATATTGGCGGCGCGGCTGATGTTGATCAGCATGCCATCAGGGCCGAGTGCGGCGAACACGGCAGGGCCGACGATGTGGCGGGTTTCGGCGGTGGCGGCGAGCGCTACGAAGAGGAAATCCGACTGTTCGGCCAGATCGACCGGATCGGGGACATAGGCCCAGTTTTCCGAAACGGATTTTGCGCTGCGCGAGGAATAGGCGATCTGCATGCCGAAGCCTTGCAGCCGGTGCGCGATCGCCTCGCCGATGCGGCCGAGGCCGAGGATTCCGGCGCGCTTTGCGCCGACACTGCGTTGAAGCGGGAAAGGGCCGCGCTTGGCCCAGTTTCCGCTGCGCACCCAGACGTCGGCCGCGACCAGCCCGCGCGAGAGCGCGAGCATCATCGCGACGGCGAGGTCGGCCACGTCATCGGTCAGCACATCAGGTGTGTTGGTGACGCGGATGCCACGGGCGCGGCAGATGTCGAGGTCGATGGCGTCATAGCCCACGCCGTAAACCGCAATGATCTCGACCGCCGGGCAGGCCTGCAGGACGGCGAGGGGGACGCCCGCGCCACCATTCGTCGCGATGGCGCGGATCTGCGGGCCGACTTTTGCCAGAAAGGCAGGTTTGTCGGCCGCCTCGAAATAGCGATGCAGGCTGAAGGCCTCGCGCAGTGGCGCCTCATCCCGCTCGGGATAGGCACTGATCTGCAGGACATCTGGTTTGCTCATGCGCGGGCTCCGTGCTCTATTGCCGCTTGGATGCGTCGGGCCCTGCGTGGCACGCGGCGACAAGAGAGGCAAGGCGTGGGAGGTGCGGCGGATGGGGCCGGCGCTGTTCGATCTGACGGGAAGACGGGCGCTGATCACCGGGTCGTCGCAGGGCATCGGCTATGCGCTGGCGCAGGGGTTGGCGGCGGCGGGGGCGGAGGTGGTGCTGAACGGGCGCGATGTCGGGCGGTTGGCGGCTGCTGCGGCGAGGCTGCCGGGCGCGCGGGTGCTGGCATTCGACGTGACCGATCATGCTGCGGTTCGCGCGGCGGTGGACGGGTTCGAGGCCGAGGTGGGGCCGATCGACATTCTGGTGAACAACGCAGGCATGCAGCATCGCGCGCCGCTGGAGGAGTTTCCCGCCCGAGGCGTTCGAGCATTTGCTGCGCAGCAATGTCAGCAGTGTCTTCAATGTGGGGCAGGCCTGCGCGCGGCACATGATCGCGCGGGGCGTGGGCAAGATCATCAACATCGCCTCGGTGCAGACCGCCTTGGCGCGGCCCGGGATCGCGCCCTACACCGCCACCAAGGGCGCGGTGGGCAACCTGACCAAGGGCATGGCGACCGACTGGGCGCGGCATGGTCTGAACTGCAACGCCATCGCGCCGGGCTATTTCGACACGCCCTTGAACGCGGCGCTCGTGGCCGATCCGGGCTTCACCGATTGGTTGGAGAAGCGGACGCCTGCGGGCCGCTGGGGGCAGGTGGAGGAATTGGTCGGGGCCTGCGTTTTCCTCGCCTCTGCGGCGTCCTCTTTTGTGAATGGGCACGTGCTTTATGTCGATGGCGGTATCACGGCCTCGCTCTGACACGCCGCACCGGATGGTGTTGATGGGCGTCGCGGGCAGCGGGAAGACGAGCGTGGGCCTTGCGCTGGCGCCACGGCTGGGGGCGGTCTATCGCGATGGCGATGATCTGCATCCGGCCGAAAATATCGCGAAGATGAGCCGGGGCGAGGCCCTGACCGATGCCGATCGCTGGTCCTGGCTGGACCGGGTGGGAGCAGTCCTGGCGCAGGCGGAGGGGCCGATCATTGTCGGCTGTTCGGCGCTGAAGCGGGCCTATCGCGCGCGGATCATCGCGGCGGCGGGCGGGCCGGTGACCTTCATCCATCTGGCAGGATCGCGGGCGGTGATCGCGGCGCGGATGAAGCATCGCCCGGGGCATTTCATGCCACCCTCGCTGCTCGACAGCCAGTTCGCGGCGCTGGAGGTGCCGGGAGCGGATGAGGAGGCGGTGACGGTGGATATCGACCAGCCTCTGGCGGCGGTGGTGGAGGCCATTCTGGACGCTCTGGGGTGACTGGGTGCGCCTCCGGCGGGGATATTTGCCGGCAGAAAATGGGGGCGGCTTGCGTCTGGGCGGCCGGTCGCTAGAGTCCGACGCAGTTTTTTGGTGAGGGAGGCGGGATGCGGATTTCGGTGATGGCGATGCTTGCGGCGCTGGTGGCGGGGCCCGCGGTTGCAGCGCCCTGTGGCGGTTCCTTCTCATCCTTTCTTGCGGCGATGAAGGCCGAGGCGGTGGCGGCGGGGCACAAGCCAGCGGCCGTCGATGCCTTCTTTGAGGGCGCGCAGGACGATGCGCGGGTGCTGCGGGCGGATCGCGCGCAGGGGGTGTTCAAGAAGACCTTCCTCGACTTCTCGCGCGCGCTGATCAGCAAGGGTCGGCTCGACCGGGGGCGGGCCTATGCGGCGAAATATGACGCGGTGTTCAGCAAGGCCGAGCGGGTCTATGGCGTTCCGCGCGGGGTGTTGCTGGCGTTCTGGGCCTTCGAGACGGATTTCGGCGCGGTGCAGGGCGATTTCAACACACGCGACGCGCTGCTGACCCTGGCGCATGACTGCCGCCGCCCGGACATGTTCCAGCCGCAGGTGATGGCGGCGCTGACAATGTCGGAACGCGGCGAGTTCAACCCCGCGACCACGACCGGCGCCTGGGCAGGCGAGATCGGCATGGTGCAGATGCTGCCCAAGGATATCCTCGAGCGCGGAGTGGATGGCGATGGCGACGGGCGGGTCACGCTGAAGACCTCGGCGCCGGATGCGATCATGTCGGCGGCGCATATGCTGAACATGTTCGGCTGGCAGGCGGGCCAGCCCTGGATGGTCGAGGTGCGGGTGCCAGAGGGGCTGGACTGGGCGAAGACGGGCCTCGACGACCAGCTGAGCGTGTCGCAATGGGCGGCGATGGGGGTGAAGGCGCGGACGGGGGCGCTGCCCTCGGGGGGGAGTGCGGCCTCGATCCTGTTGCCGCAGGGGCGCAAGGGGCCGGCCTTCATGGTGTTCCAGAATTACCGGGTGCTGTTCGACTGGAACAAGAGCTTCATCTACGTGACCACGGCGGCCTATTTCGCGACCCGTCTGCAGGGCGCGCCGGAATATGATGCGGGGTCGCCGGACCCGGCCTTGTCGGATGCCGCGATGATGGCCTTGCAGCGCAAGCTTGCGGCGAAGGGACATGACGTGGGCAAGATCGACGGCATCCTTGGCGCCGCGACCCGCGTAGCGGTGCAGGCCGAGCAGGCGCGGCTGGGGCTGCCCGCCGATGGCTGGCCGACACAGGCGCTGCTGGACCGGATGTGAGCGAGGCCACCGACAGCTGGGGCATTGTCGCCACGGTGAAGGCGCCGGTGGAGCAGGTGCTGGCCTTCGTGGCGCATCACCTGACGCTGGGGCCGGAGCGGATCTGGATCTTCCTCGACGATCCCGCTGACCCGGCGTTCGAGGCGCTGCAGGGGATCGACCGGGTGCTGGCGGTGCGCTGCGACAAGGCGCATTGGAAGGCCGCGCTCGGCCGTCGTCCGCCAGAGCATCAGGTGCGTCAGACGATGAACATCCGCCATGTCTATCGCGATGCGCCGCTGGACTGGTTGCTGCATATCGATGTGGACGAGTTTCTGGTCGCCGACGTGCCAGTGCGCGAGGTTCTGCAGCGGAAAGAGCGGGCGATGATCCGGGCGGAGCCATGGGACGCTTTGCACGACCCCGGTGCGCCGGAGGATATCTTTTCCTCTCGCTGGTTCCACCGGGCGGTGCGGAAGGGCGACCCGGCGGATATTCGCAAGCGGCTTTACGGATCCCATGGGGCGCTGCTTCCGAAGGGGTTGGTGGGGCATTCGGCGGGCAAGTGTTTCTTTCGCACCGGGATCGAGGATTTCAAGCCGACGATCCACACCGCGCGGTTCATGGGGCGGGGATTCCCCTCGGTCGGGTTCGAGCCGGGGTTGGCGCTGCTGCATTTCCATGCCGAGGATCTGGAGCGCTGGGCGCTGCGGCTCGATTTCCGGCTGAACCAGGGGGCCTATCGGGCCTACCCGGAAATGCAGGCGTTTTTGCTCGCGGCCTCGGATGCGGAGATCGCGGAATTCTACCGCACCGTGCAGACGGCGACGCCCGAAGCTTTGGCCAAGCAGGGGGCGGCGGGGTTTCTGCGCGAGGAGCATTTGGGGCTGCGCGCGAAGGTGGCGAAAATGCTGGCGGTGCGTGGCTAGGACGGGGTGGAGCGGGAGGCTGTCTGCCCCCTCCGCACCCCTGAGGATATTGCTGAACAGAAAATCGGAGGAACGCCAGTGAGCGCTGGCGCAAAATGTCAGCAGAGCGCGCGGGGGCTGTGCTAGATTGCCGCGGCGCGGGCAGCGCGGGTGTTTCAGGGAGCAGCGGGATGGGCGGTTCTGACGTTGTCTTTGCGGGGTCGATCCCTGAGTTTTATGATAGCTACATGGTTCCGATGATCTTCGAGGTCTATGCAGCGGACCTTGCGGCGCGGGTGGCGGCGCTGGCCCCAAAGGCGGTGTTGGAAGTGGCGGCGGGCACCGGGGTCGTGCCGCGCGCGCTGATCGGGCATCTGGAGCCAGACGCGCGCTACACGGTAACGGATCTGAACCAACCGATGCTGGATCATGCGGCGGGGCGGCAGACGGCGGACGGCCGGATCGAGTGGCGGCAGGCGGATGCGCTGGCTTTGCCCTTCGCGGACGCTTCATATGATGTCGTGATCTGCCAATATGGCGCGATGTTCTTTCCGGACCGCAGCAAGGGCTATGCCGAGGCGAAGCGGGTGCTGAAGGGCAGCGGGCGCTATATCTTCAGTGTCTGGGATCGGATCGAGAACAACGAGTTTGCCGATCTCGTCAGCCAGACCCTGGCGGGGGTGTTTCCGGACGATCCGCCAGAGTTCATGGCGCGCACCCCGCATGGCTATTACGACCATGATCTGATCCGCGCCGATCTGGCGCCGGCAGGGTTTGAGGATATCGCAATCGAGAGCATCGAGAAGGTCAGTACGGCGCCCTCGGCGCGGCATGTGGCGGTTGCGCTGTGTCAGGGGACGCCGCTGCGCAATGAAATCGAGGCGCGCGCACCGGGGTCCTTGGCGCGGATGACGGATATTGCGACGGCGGCACTGGAGTCGCGCTATGGCACGGGCATGGTTGCGGCCAAGATTCGGGCGCATGTGGTGACGGCGGTGAAGTAGCGAAGCATCGGGTCACGCAACCAGCTGTTCGGCCTTTTTCAGGTCGACCGAGACCAGCTGGCTGACGCCCTGTTCCTGCATGGTGACGCCGAACAGGCGGTCCATCCGGCTCATCGTCACTGCGTGGTGGGTGATGACGAGGAAGCGGGTTTCGGTTTGCCGCGTCATCTCGTCCATCATGTCGCAGAAGCGGGTGACATTGGCGTCGTCGAGCGGCGCGTCGACCTCGTCCAGCACGCAGATCGGGGCGGGGTTGGCGAGGAAGACGGCGAAGATCAGCGCCATCGCGGTCAGGGTCTGCTCGCCGCCGGACAGCAGTGAGAGGGTCGAGAGTTTCTTGCCGGGCGGCTGGCACATGATTTCGAGCCCGGCCTCCAGCGGGTCGTCGGATTCGACCAGCACCAGCTTGGCCTCGCCGCCGCCGAAGAGATGGGTGAAGAGCATGGCGAAGTTGGTGTTGACCTGCTCGAAGGCGGTCAGCAGGCGTTCGCGCCCTTCGCGGTTCAGGCCGGCGATGCCGGCGCGGAGTTTCTTGATCGCCTCTTCGAGATCGTCCTTCTCGGCCTTCAGCGTGTCGTGTTCGGTCTGTACCGCGATGCGCATCTTCCTCGGCGCGCAGGTTGACGGCACCGAGCGCGTCGCGCTGGCGTTTCAGGCGGTTGACCTCGATATCCAGGGTCTCGGCGCCGGGCATGGCGGTCGGGGTCGGTGCCGAGGGTGTCGAGCAAGCGCCTGCGGGGTGGCTTCGGTTTCCTCGAAGATGCGTTCGGCGGCGTAGGCCACGGTGCCGCGCGCGGCATCGGCGCGGGCTTCGGCGCGGGCGCGGGCTTCGCGTGCCTCGCCAGCGGCGCGTTCGGCTTCGCGTTCGGCGGTCTGGGCATCGCGCAGGGCGGTTTCGGCGAGCGCCAGGGCATCGGCAGCGGCGGCGCGGCGGGTCTCGGCGGTGTCGATGGCGTCTGAGCAGTTCCTCGCGCTTGGCGGCGATTTCTTCGGGCGCGGCGCTGGCCTCTTCCAGTTCGCCCTCGGTCTCCAGTTTGCGTTCGGCCAGTTCGGCGGTGCGCTTTTCGGCTGTTTCCAGCCGCAGGCGCCAGCCGGAGATTTCCTTGGTGATCTCCTGCCCGCGCCGGATCCGGGCCTCGCCTTCGCGGCGCACCTCGTCATGGCCGGAGCGGCGGGTCATCATCGTGACCCGCGCGGCCTCGACCGTCATCTTGACGTCTTCGACCTGGGCGCGGGCCGCGGCGAGATCGGGCAGGGCGCTGGACGGCGGCCTCGGCCTCGCGCAGGCGGGCGCGGGCGTCCATCGCCTCTTCCTCGTGGCGGGCGGTGGCGAGGCGGGCGGCTTCCAGCTTGCCGCCGGCGATCGAGCGGTCGGCCTCGGCCCGGGACAGGGCGCGGTTGGCTTCGGTCACGCGCTGGTCGGCGGCGCGGCGGGCGTCGCGGGCCATCTGATCGGCGCGGGCGAGATCGGCGAGGCGCTGCTGCAGGCGGTCATGCGCCTGGCGCGCGCCTTCGGCACGCGAGGCGACCTCTTCCAGATCGCGCTTCAGCGGCGACGAGGCGGTTCAGCTGCTGCAGGCGCAGGGCGGCGGCAGAGGGCGCGTCTTCGGCGCCGGCGCGGAAGCCGTCCCAGCGCCAGAGGTCGCCTTCGAGGCTGACCAGGCGCTGGCCGGGTTTCAGAAGCGGTTGCAGGCCTGGCGCCATCCTCGCGCGCGACCAGGCCGATCTGGGCGATGCGGCGGGCCAGCACGGCGGGATGGCCGACATGGGCGGCGAGCGGTTCGGCACCGGCGGGCAGCGCGGCCTCGGCATCGTAATCGGGCAGTTCGTGCCAGCCGGAGCGGGCGGCGGCGTCGATCACGGGCGCGCGCAGGTCATCGGCAAGCGCCGCGCCGAGCGCCTTTTCGTAGCCGGGTTCGACCGTGACGCGGTCGAGAAGCTGGGTTCCGGCATGGGCCTCGCGGTCCACCAGTTTGGCCAGCGCGCCGACCTCGGCCCGCAGGGCGCTGGCCTCGCCTTCGGCTTCCGAGCGCAGCGCGCGGGCGTCGGCTTCGCGGGACTGCGCCTCTGCCCGTGCGGCTTCGGTGTCGACGAGAAGCGATTCCGCCTCTTCCGCCTGGGCCGCGGCCTCGGCGAGAGCTTCCTCAGCGGCGGCGTGGTCTTCGGCGGCCTTTTCGAGGGCGGCTTCGGCGAGGGTGGTGGCGTCGCGGGCACGGGTCGGCCTCGGCCTCGCTTTTCTCGACGGTGGTTTGGACGTCGGCCAGCATGCGGTGCGCCGATTGGTGGCGGGCGGCGAGGCGGGCGGCATCCTCGGTCATCTCCGAGAGCGAGCCCTCGCGGGACGACAGCACGGCGGCGGCGTCGCGGGCGGCCTCGGCTGCGGCTTCAAGGCGCTCGTCGTGGCCTTCGTGGGCCTTGGCGATCTGGGCTGCCTCCCAATCGAGGCGCTCGATGGTCTCGCCCGCGTCGCGGTTCAGGCCGGCCTCGCGCTCCATGTCGCGGGCCAGCTGGGTGATGCGGCCGGTCAGCGTTTCGATCAGTTGCAGGGCGCGGGCTTCCTGATCCTTCAGGGCGTCGCGCTGCACGGTCAGGCGCTGCAGGACGGCGGCGGCGATCGCCTCTTCCTCGCGCTTGGGCGGCAGGGTGTCCTCGGCGGCGGCGCGGGCCTTGGCGGCGGCGCGGGCGGCGAGTTCGGCCTGCGCGGCGGCGCGAGTGCGGTCGGTCAGCGTCGGCTTCCGCGGCGAGGCGGGCATCGTCGGCCTCGCGCCAGCGGCGGTAAAGCAGCATGCCTTCGGCGCGGCGCAGATCCTCGCCGATCTCGCGGTAGCGGGCGGCCTGACGGGCCTGCCGGGCGAGGGTGGCGATCTGCGGTGGCGAGCTGTTCGAGGACGTCATCGACGCGGGCGAGGTTGGTCTCGGTGCCGGTCAGCCGCAGTTCGGCCTCATGCCGCCGCTGGTAGAGGCCGGAGATCCCGGCGGCCTCTTCCAGGATCATGCGGCGGTTCTTCGGCTTGGCGTTGATCAGTTCGGCGATCTGGCCCTGCCGCACGAGGGCGGGGGAATGCGAGCCGGTCGAGGCATCGGCGAAGAGCATCTGCACATCGCGGGCGCGCACGTCCTTGGTGTTGGCCTTGTAGGCGGACCCGGCGTCGCGGGTGATGCGGCGGACGATCTCGAGCTGGTCCTGATCGTTGAAGCCCGAGGGCGCGAGGCGTTCGGCATTGTCGATGATCAGCGCGACTTCGGCGAAGTTGCGGGCGGGCCGGGTGGCGGCGCCGGCGAAGATCACGTCTTCCATGCCGCCGCCGCGCATCGCGGTGGGGCGGTTTTCGCCCATCACCCAGCGCAGCGCCTCGAGCAGGTTCGACTTGCCGCAGCCATTCGGGCCGACAACGCCGGTCAGCCCGTCGGCGATCACCAGATCGGTCGGGTCGACGAAGCTTTTGAAGCCGTTCAGGCGGAGGCGGGTGAACCGCAAGGCTTGGCCTTTCGCATGAGTCGCGCTTGATCTGTCATGGTTGGGGGACGGGGCGCTTGAGTCAATCGCGAACACCACCCGGTGCGGGCGCACGGGGCGTTATCCACAACATATTGGTGTTTGCACGGGGATTGACGGCCTGTGGGATGGGTCGTCAGATGGTATGTGGAGAAGGGGAGGCGTCATGGCCGGGAACCAGTGGAGCGGACATTGCCTGTGCGGCGCGGTGCGGTTCGAATGTGACGCCGCGCCGCTATGGCAGGCACATTGCCATTGCGAGAGCTGCCGGCGCAGTTGCTCGGCGCCGTTCACCAGCTTTTTCGGCATGGCGAACCGGACCTGGCGCTGGGCTGGCGGCGGAGCCTGCGGTCTATCGGTCCTCGCCGGGGGTTGAACGGTTGTTCTGTGGCACCTGCGGCGCGCCGATGGCCTATCGGTCCGAGCATTGGCCGGAGGAGACGCATTTCTATGCGGCCTCGCTGGATGATCCGAGGGTCTATCGCGCCGACCCAACATGTGTTCTGGGCCGAGCATATGCCCTGGATCCAGCTTGCCGACGGGTTGCCCCGGAAATGACTCCGGTGCGGGCTGCGGGGTCCTATGACTGGGGCGCGGTGCTGGCGCTGATCCGCGAGAGCTTCGCCTTCATGGAGGGGCGGATCGATCCGCCGTCTTCCATGTTGCGTTTGACCGAGGCGGAGGTGGCGCGGCAGGCCGAGGCGGGCGAGGTCTGGGTGATCGAGGACGGCGCCGGGCCGGTGGCCTGCGTCTTTCTGACGGTGAAGCCGGGCTGTCTTTACGTCGGCAAGCTAGCAGTGGCTGCGGCATGGCGTGGACAGGGGTTGGCGCGGGCGCTGGTGGATCAGGCAGCGCGGCGGGCGGTGGCATTGGGACTGGCGGCATTGGAATTGCAGGTGCGGGTGGAACTGGTCGAGAATCAGGCGGCGTTTGCGGCGATGGGGTTCGTGAAGGTGGGTGAGACGGCGCATCAGGGCTATGACCGGGCGACGTCCTATACCTATCGGCGCGGGGTGGCGGCATGATCGGGGCGCTGACGGTGATCCTGTGCTGCCAGCTGGTGGGCGAGGTCGTCTCCCACGCCCTGGGTCTGCCGGTGCCGGGGCCGGTGCTGGGGATGGGGCTGCTATTGGCGGGGCTGGCGGTCTGGCCGAGGCTCGGGGCGTTGGTGCGACCGGTGGCGATGGGGTTTCTGGGGAACCTGTCGCTGCTTTTCGTGCCTGCCGGGGTTGGCGTGGTCGGGCATCTGGACCTGTTGCAGCGCGAGGGGCTGCCGCTGATTGTGGCCATCGTCGGGTCTACGGTCCTGGCGATTGCGACGGGGGCGCTGGTGTTTCGCGCGGTTGCGCGGGCGGTGGGGGACAGCGATGCATGAGTTCACCGATATCTGGAGTTACCTCAGCCAGGGGCCTTTGTTGTGGCTGGCGGCGACGCTGGTGGCCTATGGGATCGGCGATGCGACGTTCCGCGCCTCGGGGCGCAAACCCTGGGTGAACCCGGTGCTGGTGGCGGTGTTGGTGCTGGCGGTACTGCTGAAAGTGACGCGGACGGATTACGCGGTTTACTTCGGCGGGGCACAGTTCGTGCACTTCCTGCTGGGGCCGGCGACGGTCTGTCTGGCTTTGCCGCTCTTTGACAACAGGTCGCGGGTGCGACGCTCTGCCCTGCCGATTGTGGCGGGGCTGGTGGCGGGGTCGGTGACCGCGATGGTGTCCGCGCTGGGGATCGCCTGGGCCTTGGGGATACGCGGCGAGGTGCTGATCTCACTTGCGCCGAAGTCGGTGACGGCGCCGGTGGCGATCGGCATATCGCAAGCTTTGGGCGGGTCGGCGACGCTGACGGCGGTGCTGGTGATCCTGACGGGGATCACCGGTGCGGTGGTCGCGACACCCTTGCTGAACGCGCTGGGGGTGCGGGACTGGCGCGCCCGGGGGCTGGCAGTGGGTGTCGCGTCGCACGGGATCGGGACGGCGCGGGCGTTTCAGGTGAACGAGACGGCGGGCGCCTATGCCGGACTTGGCATGGGGCTGAACGCGGTGCTGACCGCGCTGCTGGCGCCGTTTGTGGTGCATTGGTTCGGATGACGGGCATTTCTTTTCCGATTTGGCCGGATTTCCGGATCTGGCACCGAGACCCCCGCCACTTGCCCTGCGGCTTGCGCCTTCGGGCAAGCGACACCGGCCGACTCTACACTGGACAGTCGCTTTCCCTGTCGCGGCCGCGCCTTACACCATTCGGATCACGTCTTTTTCGATGGCGAGAAGGTAGCCGCGTCTGGCGATGTTCTTGACCAGAAGCTCGCTGACGATCTGGTTGCCCAATGTGTCGCGCAGGCGCTTGATGCGGGTGGCGCCGGCGGCCTCATCACAGTCGATGGCGTTGCGGCCGGAGATCACGCCTTCGAGTTCGGCACCCGAAAGGACCTCATCATCCATCCGTGCTTCGGCGAGGGCCGAGAGCGTCTCGATCGCGGCCTCGGTCAGTTTGAATTCGAGATTGTTGAGGTAGACTGTATTCTCGGCCCGGCTGATCAACAGCGAGGAGACCTGGATGCCGGAGCGCTGGATCGCTGAGATCCGGCGATTCTGGGTGATGATCATCACCAGAAATACCAGCGAGGCGAGCAGCAGGGCGGTGGCGAAGACCAAGAGCACGAAGATAACCGTGCGATAGGAGGCCAGCACATCGGCGAAGGCGGTGCCGGACTGGGCCATGATCTCTAACAGTTTTATATCGGTGTCGGAGGTCAGGGAATCGTTCGAGGCGAAGATCTGCGCGACCTGGGTGTTGAAGGCATTGGCATCGGGCAGGTTGACGAACAGCAGCACCGCCGCGCCCAGCAGGATCGCGACGATGGCGGCAATGCCGAAGGCCACGACACGGTTTCCCGTGCGCAGGCTGTCAAAAGCGGAGGTAGTAGGCTCCGGCACTGGCTTTCCTTTGGGCGAGTCCTTCGGGCCCGAAGATGGAGAGGACGGTGAGCAAGGTCCAGCCTCCCTTTGCGATCTTGGCGGAAATCGCCCCTCGCGCGGCGGCGGGGCTGGCGCAGGCATTGTCCGGCAACTGGATGACGCCGTAGTGGAGTTGCAGCGGGTTGCCCTTCTTTGCCTTGTAATCGGCATAGCAGCCGGCCGAGGCCGGTGCGGCCTGTGCCATCCCGAGGGCGAGGCAGAGGACGGCGAGCGTGGCATGGGCGCGGAGCGTTTTCATGTGGCGAGCATGGCCAAGGCCGCGTGGCTATTCAATAGCCGGGTAGGCCAACCTGCGGGAAAACCGGGTGTTATTGGATAACAGGGGGGCGTTATTGCCTTTCCCGGGGGGTGGGGCCACATCCAGTCTCATGCCAGCCACTGGGCGACAGGGCGGGATACGCCGGATGCGCCCGCAGACAGAGGACGAGAGACATGCTGATTTCCAAAGCCATCACAGGCACGCTCGCCGCCGCCGCAATCGCTACCGCCGGATTGACGGCCGCCCCCGCACAGGCGCGCAATGATGACGCGCTGAACGTGCTGGCCGGAGTTGCTGCGGTTGCGGTGATCGCGAGCGTGATCGACAGCAACGGACATCACCGCAGCTATAATGACGGCTATCGCAGCAACGACTATTACGCCCCGGCGCCGCGCCGCACCTATTACTATCAGGCGCCGCGCTACTACGCCCCGGCGCCGCGCGTCGTCTATGTTCCGGCGCCCTACTACGACCACCGCGGACACGGCCATCGCGACTGGCGCCGCGATCACGATCGTTACGACCACTGAGGCAAAGACCCAGGGCAGGCGTGGGGGCGAGACGCAGGGATCGCCCCCGCGGAACCCGGGCCCGGCACCCTGCGTTATATGATCAATAATCAACATGCGCTGTTTCAGATCGGAGGATCGAATGATGTCCATGTCAAAGACGATGACCGCCCTTGCCGCCGCCGCAATCGGCGTGGCCGGGCTGAGTGCAGCCCCTGCGCAGGCGGATCACAATGACGCGGCGAACTTCATCGCTGGCGCCGCCGCCGGAGCGTTGATCATCGGTGCGCTCAACAATGGCAACAACCACTATTCCTATCAGCGCCCGCGCCAGAGTTACTATTACCCGGCACCGCGCTCGACCTATTACTATGCTGCGCCTCGCAATTATGGGCGCCCGCGGGTGGTCTATGTCGAGCCGGGTTACTATCGAGATGGCAACCGGCACCATGGTCACTACTACAATGACCAGCGCGACTATAACTACGAGCGCTGACGCCGGGCAGGATTGACCTGTCGGGCGCGCCGATGGTTGCACCCCCAAGTCTGGAAACCACCGGGCCAGGATGACTGGTCGCGTTGCATCGAAGGATTGGACTGATGACGTTCCGGAATACCATTTCAGCCGCGCTGGTTGCGGCGATCACCACTTTGGGCCTTGGCTCGGCCCCCACCCCTGCCGCCGCGAATGATACCGGCGCCGCCTTGATCGCCGGGGCCGTGCTGGGCGGCGTCATCGTCAACGGCATCAACACGCGGCACAAGGAGCAGCGCTATTACGCCCCGGCACCGCGCGCGCGCACGCAAGGCTATCGCCGCAGCGGCTATGTGATCCCCGGCAATTGCGTGCTGGACATGCGAACCCGCCACGGGCTGCAGACCGTGTTCCTGCGCGGCTGTCTGTTACAGTCAGGCTTCTACGGTCGTATCCCGGCAAACTGCAATTACAATGTGAAGTATCGGGGCGAGACGCGAACCGTCGTGTCGCGGTCCTGTCTGATCCGGGCCGGTTACCGGTTCTGAGGAATAGGGCTTGCCGGGCGAGGCTCGCTGCGGTTTGACTGCGGCATGGCCGTAACGCTTCCTGATCTGAGCTTTGAACTGGCCGCGCAATCGCGCGGCCTTTTGCGTGTGGCCGGGGTGGATGAGGTGGGGCGCGGGCCGCTGGCCGGGCCGGTGACGGCGGCGGCCGTCGTGCTCGACCCAGCCCGGATCCCGCTGGGGCTGGCGGATTCCAAGGCGCTGAGCGCGCGGCAGAGAGAGGCGCTGTCGGTGCTGATCCATGCTGTGGCCGAGGTCAGCATCGCCCATGCCAGCGTCGACGAGATCGACCGGCTGAACATCCTGCGGGCCTCTCATCTGGCGATGGAACGGGCGCTGGCGGGGCTGGCGCGGCCCGCGGAACATGCGCTGATTGACGGCAACCTTTTGCCGCGTGGCATGGTGCTGTCTGCAGAGGCGGTGGTGAAGGGTGATGCGCGGGTGTTGTCGATTGCAGCCGCCTCGATCGTGGCGAAGGTGGCGCGCGATGCGATCATGGTGGATTTGGCGCAACAGCACCCCGGCTATGGCTGGGAGCGCAACGCCGGATACCCCGCGCCCGCACATCTGGCGGCGCTGCGGGAATTAGGTGTGACCCCACACCATAGGCGTTCGTTCAAACCGGTGCACAACATCTTGTATCAAGGCAAATCCATAACCCTTTGATTCAAAAAAGAATTTGACGGCGAATCGGCAATGAATCATCCTCTGCTCCAAGAACAAGGCGCAAAATGCGCGGGGACAGAGGCAGAGAATGGCGAAGACAGCGATACCGGAGGCGGATGTGACGCTTCCGCTGAATCAAATTCTGGATGGCGATTGCATCGCCGTGATGAACAGCCTGCCTGCGGGCTCGGTCGATCTGATCTTTGCCGATCCGCCCTATAACCTGCAATTGCGCGGCGATCTGCATCGCCCGGACAATTCCAAGGTCGATGCGGTGGATGACCACTGGGACCAGTTCGCCAGCTTTGCGACCTATGACAGCTTCACCCGCGACTGGCTGGCGGCCGCGCGGCGGCTGTTGAAGCCGAACGGCGCGATCTGGGTGATCGGCAGCTATCACAACGTGTTCCGCATGGGGGCGGAGTTGCAGAACCAGGGGTTCTGGATTCTGAATGACGTGGTCTGGCGCAAGTCGAACCCGATGCCGAATTTCAAGGGCAAGCGGTTCACCAATGCGCATGAGACGCTGATCTGGGCCTCGAAACAGGAGGCCAGCAAATACACCTTCAACTACGAGGCCTTGAAGGCGCTGAATGAAGGCGTGCAGATGCGGTCTGACTGGGTCATTCCGCTGTGCACGGGCCATGAGCGGTTGAAGGACGAGGCCGGCGACAAGGCGCATCCGACGCAAAAGCCCGAGGCGCTGCTGCATCGCATCCTGCTGGCCACGACCAATCCGGGCGATGTCGTGCTCGATCCGTTCTTTGGCACCGGCACCACAGGGGCGGTGGCCAAGATGCTGGGGCGCGAGTTCATCGGGATCGAGCGGGAAGAGGCCTATCGCAAGGTCGCGGCAGAGCGGATCAGCCGGGTGCGGCGGTTTGACCGCTCGGCGCTGGAGGTCTCGACCTCGAAGCGAGCAGAGCCGCGGGTGCCCTTCGGGCAGGTGGTGGAGCGCGGGATGCTGCGGCCGGGCGAGATACTGGTCTCGCCGCGGGGCGCCACGGCGACGGTGCGTGCGGACGGCACGCTGAAGGGGCGCGATCTGACCGGGTCGATCCATCAGGTCGGCGCGGCCTATGAAAAGGCGCCTTCCTGCAACGGCTGGACCTATTGGCATTTCAAGCGTGAGGGGCAGACGATCCCGATCGACGTGCTGCGCCAGCAGATCCGCGCCGAGATGGAGGCCGAGGCAACAGGCCGACCGCACTGATCCAGAAGAATTCGAAGGTTATACGGTTACCGCCGGTGCCCGTGGCTTCCTGAGGCCACGGCATCTACTGCCCCGTCTTGCGCGCCGCGCGGGGCGGGGCTTTTTACTTCCGCCGGGTTGGGCGCTGCCCGCTGCTATCTCGCTTGACGGATGGCCTGATCGGAAGCGTCGCGGCCTGGGCCGTGCCAATGCTTCCTCGGAGGAAGGGCGTTTTCCGATCAGAATGGTGTTACAGCACCGGGGCGAACAGCCTTGCCAGCGGAGCTGCCGTGCGCAGCCAGAAGGGTTGCTTGCGCAGTGGCGTGGTCAGTTTGGTGGCCAGCGCGAAGTCGTCGTTCAGCATCACCTCGACCTGTGCCGCGAAGCCGCGGTCGGCGACGATCGCGGTCACCTCGAAGTTCAGCCGACAGGAGCGGTTGTCGAGGTTGATTGAGCCGACCGACGCGATCTCGTCATCCACCAGAAGCACCTTCTGATGCAGGAAGCCGTCGTGATAACGCCAGACCTCGACCCCGGCTTCGCGCACCTCGTCGAAAAGCGCGAAGGCGGCGAGCCAGACCAGCCAGTGGTCGCGCTTTTCCGGGACCAGCAGCCGCACCTCGACCCCGCGCAGGGCGGCGAGTTTCAGGGCGGTCAGCACATCGGTATCGGGCACGAAATAAGGGCTGGCAATCCAGATCCTGCGCTCGGCCGCGGCGACGGCGTTGACGAAATAGAGCCCGCCGGTCTCGACCCGGTCGGAGGGGCTGGGCGAGAGGATCATCGCGTTCATGTTGGCCGAAGCGCGGCGTGGCGCCCAGTCCAGCTCCGGATTGTCGCCCGCGGACCAATGCCAATCCTCGGCAAAGGTGAATTGCAGCTGGGCCACCGCTGGCCCCTCGATCCGCACCATTGTATCGCGCCAGCGGCCGAAGCGCGGGTCTCGTCCCATGTATTCGTCGGCCACGTTCAACCCGCCGGTGAAGGCGGTGTTGCCATCGACCACGAGGATCTTGCGGTGATTGCGGAAGTTGACCTGAAACCGCGAGCGGGCGTGGCGCAGGGCGTGGAAGTTGCGGATATCGACGCCCGCCGCGCGCAGGTCCGCCAGAAAGGCGCGGCTGATGCCGTTGCTGCCCAGCGAATCATATAATACGCGGACCTGCACCCCGGCCTGCGCGCGCGCCTTCAGGTGGCGGGCAAACTCTTGCCCGAGGTCGTCACCGAGGAAGGTGTAAAGCTCGAGCAGTACGTAGGATTGCGCGGCGTCGATGGCGGCCAGCATCGCCGGGAAGGCCGCGGGGCCGTCAATCAGCAGCTCTACCGCGTTGCCAGAGGCGAGCGGCACGCCCGACATTTGCTGGAAGGCGCGCAGGCTGGCGCGGTCGGCGACGTCGAGCCCTTCGGGGCGCGGGGCGTTCTTGGCGTTCAGGTCACGGATCGCAATCATCTCTTGCCGCAAGTCGCGGCGCGAGGCGATGTAGCCGGGGTAGCGCCGGTGGCCGAAGATCAGGAACACTGGCACCGCGAATTGCGGCGCGGCGAAGAGGAAGACCACCCAGGCCACCGCCCCTTGCGAGGTGCGCGCCGAGCGCACGGCAGTGACGATACAGGCCAAGCCCGCCAGCTCGAACGCCAGCGAGAGGAGGAGCGAGTGGAGATCGAACCCGATCAGCACCGATCAGGCCGATCCGCGAGGCAGCGGGTTGGTGCGCATGTTATAGGCCGTCCAGTCGGTGATCTCTGGGTAATAGGTGCGCCGCCAGACCCGCACGCGGGGGTTCATCACGCGGCGCCAGAGCGGCGGCACCATCGCCGCCACAGTCATCAGCGGATAGCCATAGGGTAGTTGCGGGGCCTGATCCCCGGCATGGTTTTGCAGCAGCGGGAAGCGCCGGTCGGGTTTGTAATGGTGGTCAGAGTGGCGTTGCAGGTTGATCAGCAGCCAGTTGGTGGCGCGATGCGCCGCATTCCAGGAATGGCGCGGCATGACATGTTCATAGCGCGCCTCGCCCAGGTGGCGGCGGGTCAGGCCGTAATGTTCGATGTAATTGACCAGCTCTAGCTGCCAGACCGCGACCAGCGCCTGCCAGAGGAACAGTGCGACCCCGGCCCAGCCGCCGAGGATCAGCGCGAAGGCGAGCATTGCAAGTGCCAACGCGCCATAGCGCCAGAACGGGTTCGAGGCATGCCACCAGGGCAGGCCGCGGCGCGCCAGCATCGCCCGTTCGGCGCGGAAGGCCGATTGCGGGCATTCGCGCAGCACGCGCGGGAAGAAGCGGTGGAAGCCCTCGTTGTATCTCGCGGTCACCGCATCGCGCGGTGTGCCGACATAGAGGTGGTGCACCTTCAGATGTTCCGAGCGGAAATGGCCATAGAGCACCGAGGCGAGCAGCAGATCGCCGAGCCAGCGTTCCCAGACGGGTTTCTGATGCATCAGCTCGTGGCTGTAATTGATGCCGATCGATCCCGAGATCACGCCCATGCCGAAGAACAGGCCGATCTTCTCGGGCGTGCTGAGGTGGCCTGAGTGGGTGCTGTACCAGATCAGCCCGAAGAGGGTGCAGGTCTGCAGCGGGAACCAGATCAGGGTGATCAGGCGATACCAGAAAAGCTGATCCTCTGGCGTGTCGGGGTCGGCGTTGTCGGTGCTCAACCCGGTCAGCGCGTCGAGCAGGGTGAAGCCGACCCAACCCCAGAGTGGCAGCAGGATCAGGGTCCAGCCGCCGAAACGCGCCTCGATCACCGCGAGCGGGACGAGGGTGAGCGACAGCCAGAACGGCAGGGCCGCGCGCCAGTTCGAGATATGATCGGCCGGGATCATCATGCTGACTTCCTTGTCCCCCTCGGATCTGTATAGCGCGCGGGGGGCGGGTTGCTCAATCTTGTGTGTGAGGGGTGAGGCAGGGGTGGGTGAAGGTGCGGTGGGTCTTGCCGTCCCGCCGGGCCTTCGCCCACCGGGCAGCGTCCGAGACCCGCCCCTCGCGGGCGCTGCTCGGCCGCCAGGTCAGGCCTCGCCCTCTGTTTGCTCGGGTGGAGAGAGTTTCTGTGGAGAGTGATTTCACATGTGCTTGGTCGTCGCTCGACTGGAGAGACGGCCACGCTCAGCCCGGCGGGGTTCGTTCCCGGTCTCGCACCAGATCGAAGGCCTTGCGCATCACGGTGGGCAGGTCGGAGGGGCGGAAGTGTTCGGGCGGCAGGAACGCGCCCCGATCGGGGCTGGTCTCGGGGACGGCATCGGCCAGCATCACGGTCAGGCGCAGGTGGAAATGGGTGAAGGTGTGGCGCACCTCGGCACCCGCATCGCGCCAGTCGGCGGCGAAGGGCGGCGCGGGGCTGGGGCTTTCGGACCAGTCCGAGCCGGGCCATCCGAGCATCCCGCCCAGGAGGCCTCGGTCAGGGCGGCGTTCCAGCAGCCATGCCCCATCGGCGCGGCGAGCGAGGTAGGCGATGCCGAGGCGGGTGGGTTTCTCGGCCTTCGGCGTCTTGCGTGGCAGCTCGGCCTGAGTGCCAGAGGCGCGGGCCCGGCAGTACGAGATCAGCGGGCAGATGCCGCAGGCCGGGTTGCGCGGGGTGCAGATCGTGGCGCCAAGGTCCATCATTGCCTGGGCATGATCGCCAGGGCGGTCATGCGGGGTCAGGCCCTCCGCCAGCGCGGTCAGCTCTGGCTTGGCGGCGGGCAGGGGCGTTTCGACCTGCCAGAGGCGCGCGACGACACGTTCGACATTGCCATCGACCACAGTCGCGGGTTCGTCATAGGCGATGGCGGCGATGGCGGCAGCGGTATAGGGGCCGATGCCGGGCAGGGCGAGCAGACCATCGCGCGTCTCGGGGAAGCGCCCGCCATGATCGCGCGCCACGGCGCGGGCGCATTTCAGAAGGTTACGGGCGCGGGCGTAATAGCCAAGACCCGCCCATTCGCCCATCACATCGCCATCCTCGGCGGCGGCCAGGGCGACGACGGTCGGCCAGCGCGCCGTGAAGCGGTGGAAATAGTCGCGCACGGCGGCGACAGTGGTTTGCTGCAGCATCACCTCTGACAGCCAGACGCGATAGGGATCGGGCAGGACGCCCGCGCGCCGATCCAGAGGCGCCACCCGCCAAGGCATGGCGCGGGCGTGCCGGTCATACCAGGCCAGCAACGCGCGGCTTTCGCCGCCTCCGCCCGCATCGTCACGCAATCTTTATGCCCCCTGCCCGGTCATTGTGCTGGCATCATACCCGCCGCCGTCTAGAATAGCGCCGGACCTGGGAATTGACAGCCGATGAAGACGCCCGATCGCCCCCCCACCCGCCGGATGCGCGGGTTCGAGCAGACCGCCGGTCTGCTGAAGGAGCGTATCCGCTCGGCCGGAGAGACGCGCGGCTTTGCCGTGACGCGGCTGTTGACGCAATGGCCCGAGATCGTCGGGCCGGAGATCGCGGCGATGGCGGTGCCGGTGAAGGTCGGCTATTCGCGCGACGGGATGGGCGCGACGCTGACGCTGCTGACCACCGGCGCGCGGGCCCCCATGCTCGAGATGCAGAAGCCGAAGATCGTCGAGAAGGTCAACGCCTGTTACGGCTATTCCGCGATCAGCCGGGTGGTGATCACCCAGACCGCGGCCACCGGTTTTGCAGAAGGCCAGGTGGCCTTCAGCCCGGCCCCAAAGGCGGAAAAGATCCCCGACCCCGCGATCCGCGCCCGCGCTGCCGAGACGGCTGGCGCGGTACAGGACGAGGGCCTGCGCGCGGCGCTTGAGGCGCTGGCGCAAAACATATTAACTCGCCCCGCAAAATAGAGAGGCACGGACGACATGATACGGAAACTGGCACTGGTTGCCGCGACGATGGCGATGACCGCGGGGGCCGTCTGGCTGGCCGCCCCGAGCCGCGCTTTGGCCGACACCGGCACCACCAAGATGGACAGTACCGCCGCCGCCCCGGTGACCGCGGATGAGGCGGCGATGGCCGCCAAGGTGCAGGACATGACGATCGGCAACCCCGATGCCAAGGTTTCGGTGATCGAGTACCTCTCGTTCACCTGCCCGCATTGCGAGGAGTTCCACTGCGACGGTCTATCCGCAGATCAAGAAGAACTACATCGACACCGGCAAGATCAATTCACCATCCGCGAGGTCTATTTCGACAAATACGGCCTCTGGGCCGGGATGATGGCGCGCTGCGGCGGCGAGATGCGCTATTTCGGCATCGTCGACATCCTCTATGACACGCAGCGGCAGTGGGCCGGCGCCGAACGACCCGAACGCGGTGGTGGCGAGCCTGAAGAAGATCGGCAAGACGGCCGGGCATGACCGATGAGCAGCTCGAGCGCCTGCATGAATGATCGGGCCATGGCGCAGGCGATGGTGGCGAAGTTCCAGGAAGGACCACGGCGGCGGACAAGATCGAGGGCACGCCCTCCTTCGTGATCGATGGCGAGCACCTATACCAACATGGCCTATGACGATCTCAAGAAGCTGCTCGACGACGAACTGGCCAAGAAAGTAAGCCCATGACCGCACCGCTTGCAGGGCGTCAAGGTCGTCGAACTGGCGCGGATCCTGGCCGGCCCCTGGGCCGGTCAGACTCTGGCCGATCTGGGCGCCGATGTGCTGAAGGTCGAGGCGCCCGAAGGCGACGACACCCGCCGCTGGGGCCCGCCGTTCATTGACCGGGAGGGCGACCGCTCGGCCGCCTATTTCCATGCGACGAACCGGGGCAAACGCTCGGTCGTGCGTGCGATTTCCGCACGCCCGAGGGGCAGGCGACGGTGCGCCGATCTGGTGGCGGACGCCGATGTGGTGATCGAGAATTTCAAGGTCGGCGGGCTGGCCAAATACGGGCTCGATTATGCCAGCCTGCGCGCGGTCAATCCGCGGCTGATCTATTGCTCGATCACCGGCTTCGGGCAGACCGGGCCCTATGCCCATCGCGCGGGCTATGACTTCATCATTCAGGGCATGGCCGGGCTGATGAGTGTGACCGGCGCCCCGGGCGGGCAGCCGCAGAAGGTGGGCGTCGCCGTCACCGATATCTTCACCGGGGTCTATGCCGCCACCGCGATCCTTGCCGCGCTGGTGCAGCGTGGGGTGACCGGGCGAGGGGCAGCAGATCGACATGGCGCTGATGGATGTCGCCACCTCGGTGATGGCCAATCAGGCGATGAACTATCTGGCGACCGGGGTTGCGCCGGGGAAGATGGGCAATGCCCACCCGAACCTTGCGCCCTATGCGGTGTTCGACTGCGCCGATGGCTGGATCATCATCGCGACCGGCAATGACGGGCAGTACCGACGGCTCTGCGAGCTGCTGGGGCTGCCGGCGATGGCCACGCGGCCCGGCATATCTGACCAACGCCGACCGGGTTGCCAACCGCGCCGCGATGACCGAGGCGCTGACCGCGGCGACGCGGGGCTTTGCCAAGGCCGATCTGCTGGCCGCCTGCGAGGCCGAGGGCGTGCCCGCCGGGCCGATCAACGATCTGGCCGAGGTCTTTGCCGACCCGCAGGTGGTGGCCCGCGGCATGCAGCTCGATCTCGGCGGGGTGCCGGGCGTGCGCTCGCCCTTCACCTTCTCGGGCGCCGAGCTGGCGCTGGACCGCGCGGCGCCGAAGCTGGGCGAGCATCAGGGCGATCTCGACTAGCGGGCTGCGGCTTCTTCTTGGTGCAAATACTCCCCCGCCGGAGGCGTCCTTGGCTGCGGCAGGGCGCCTCCGGCGGGGATATTTGCGGGCAGAAAATCTGGGACGGGCTCAGAACGGGCAGGGGGCCGAGAAGCTGAGGCCACGGTCGCCGTCGGGGTGGTTCAGGCGCAGGGTTTCGGCGTGCAGCATCAGGCGGGGAAAGGCGCGGGCCTCGCCTGTTGCGTAGAACGGATCACCGAGGATCGGGTGGCCGAGCGATTGCATGTGCACGCGGAGCTGGTGGCTGCGGCCGGTCTTGGGCATCAGTCGGACGCGGGTGGTGCCGTCTTCATGCCGCACCACGCGCCAGTCGGTGACGGCGGGGCGGCCGGTCTCATGGTTCACATGTTGCAGGGGGCGATTGGGCCAGTCGACGGTGAGGGGCAGGTCGACGGTGCCGGTCTTGGGCGAGAGCTCGCCCCAGAGCCGGGCGAGGTAGACCTTTTTTGTCCGCCGTTCCTCGAATTGCAGCGAGAGGTGGCGCTGGGCGTGGCGCGTCAGGGCGAAGACCATGATGCCGGAAGTGTCGCGGTCGAGGCGGTGGACCAGCAGCGTCTCTGGAAACACCGCCTGCGCGCGGGTGATCAGGCAATCGGCGAGGTGTTCGCCCTTGCCCGGCACCGACAGAAGCCCGGCCGGTTTGTCCAAGAGCAGCAGGTGGTGATCGTGGTGGATCACGCGCAGCGGCTCGTCCGGCGGGGAGTAGGCGGTGTCGGTCATGCGCCGGGCATAGCCGATGGGCGGGGTGGGGCCAAGCCTCAGACCACGCGGTGGCCTGCGGCGGTGAGGCTGCGCGCCAGTTCCGCGATATGGGCGGGACCTACCTCGCAGCAGCCGCCGACGATGGTGGCGCCCTGTGCGACCCAGCCCATCGCGAAGGCTGCGTATTTCTCGGGCGTCAGGTCGTGGCGGTGCTCAAGCGCCGCGACGGTGGGCGAGTCCTGTTTGAAGGCGTCGGAGATATGGGTGAAGCCATTGGCATAGGCGCCGAATGGCAGGCCGAAGCGGGCGACTTCGGCCATGGCATCTGCCATCGCCTCGGGGACCGAGCAGTTGCAAAGGATCGCGGCGGGTTTCAGTTCGGCGATCAGGGGGGCGAGATCCGAGATCGGCTCGCCCGAGCGCAGGCGGGTGCCGTCGGCGTCATCCACCGTCAGCGACAGCCAGACCGGCTTGCCGGCCGCCTGGGCGCCGCGCAGCGCGCCTTCGGCCTGTTGCACCGAGGACATCGTCTCGCACAGGATCAGGTCGACCTCTGGCCCAAGCAGGCGGGCGATTTCGGCGTATTTCGCGGTGGCCTCTGGCACCGGGGGGCAGGTGTCGGGGCGGTAGGAGGCGACGAGCGGGCCCATCGAGCCTGCGATGCGGCCGGCGCCATGGGCCGCGCGCGCCTCGGCGGCCTGCGACAGGGCCTTGCGGTGCAAGGTCTCGAACAGGTGATCCACGTCGAAGCGTTCCAACCGGTCGTGGTGGATGGCATAGGTGTTGGTGGTGGCGATGGTCGCGCCCGCGGCGAAGTAATCGGCATGGATGGCGCGGACCACATCGGGGTGGTCCAGCATGACCTGCGTGGCCCAGAGCGGGGTCGGGTCATCACCGGTGCGGGCCAGCAGTTCCTGGCCCATGCCGCCATCGAGCAGGGTGATATCCATTGTCAGGTCTCCTTCAATCCGCAATCAGGCGCAGGGCGAGGCCGCCAAACATCACGGCGGCGAGTTTGTTGACCGCCTGCATCCGGCGGCCGAGAGCGTGGCGGACATAGCCCGCGAGGATGCCGTAGCCCATCGTGACCAGGGTTCCGGTGAAGGCGAAGATGCCACCGAGCAGGACGATCTGCTGCCAGATCGGGCCCAGTGTCGGATCAGTGAATTGCGGCAGGAAGGCGAGAATGAAGAGCACCGGTTTGGGGTTCAGCGCGTTCGACAAGAAGCCGCGCCGAATCGCCTGCAGCGCGCCTTTGGCGCCGCGCCCCTCGGGCAGTTCTCCCGTTGCGCGCCAGCTTTTCCATGCCAGTACGAGCAGATAGGCCGCGCCGATCCAGCGGATCGCAACCAGCGCCTGGGGCCATGCGGCGACCAAGGCGGAGACGCCGAGGGCGGCGAGGGTGACGTGCCAGCAGGCCCCGAGCCCGACGCCGAGGCCCGCGAAGGCGCCTGTGCGCGGGCCGCCTCGAATGCCCGAGGCGGTGGCGAAGATCACATCGGCTCCTGGCGCGAAATTCAGGACGAGGCCGCCGGCGATGAAGGTTGCCAGTTTGTCATGCGGGAAAGACAGCAGGAGATGGAGCATGGGGCCCTCGGACAGGATGGCCCCATCTAGACGGCGGAGGGATGGTTCTGCAAGATGCCGTGTCGGGCAGGGGGGCCAAGGGATGGATTACGAGACCGTCGAGGCGGGAGTGTTCGGGCGATCGCTGAGCGGGCTGACGATCAACCTGCTGGTGGCCGATGTGAGGGCGGAGGCGGATTTCCTCGTCTCGGTATTCGGCATGGTGGCACATCGCCTGTCGGCGGATTTCGCGATCATGGAAGTTGCGGGCGGGCCGGTGTTCCAGCTGCATTCGGATGGCACCTATGGCGCACATCCTCTGCTCGGGCTGGTGCCGGAGGCCGGCCCGCGCGGCGCAGGCATCGAGTTGCGCCTGCATGAGGTCGACCCGGATGAGGCCGTTGAACTTGCGCTCGGCGCGGCTGGCGCCGTGGCAGGGGCGGTTGTGCTGCACGAGGCGCGTGACCGGCCGCCGCATGGGCTGCGCGAGGCGGTGATCCTGTCGCCTTCCGGCTATGCCTGGGTGCCGAGCCGCAGGTTGCCAGCGTAGCACGCCAAGCCGGGGCGCGGGCGGTCAGCCCAGCGGAGATTGCGGCAGGCCGTCGTCGATCTGGTAATAGTCGCCCTTTGCAGAGACGAAGATATGCGATGCGAGGCGGCTGCCGGTTGCGCCGTCGATGATTCCTGCTTCGACGGAATAGCTGCCGTCGCGGTCGCGGAACCAGAGAGTGGTGCCGCAGTTGGCACAGAAGGTGCGATCGGCGCCTCCGGGCGTGGTGTAGGTTCCGATCGGCGTCCTGCTGGCCGAAATGTCGGGCGCGGCAGCTATGTCAAAGGAGGCGGCGTAGTGGCCCGAAGTCTTGCGGCATTGGGAGCAATGGCAGGCGGTGACCGGACCTGCGGGCGCGGGAAGGGTAAAATGCACGCCCTGACAGAGGCAGGAAGCGGTCAGATCCGGCACTGGCGAGCTATCTGGGACGGGCGGTGCGCCTTCCGGGCTGTAATAATCGCCCGCTTCCTCGGTGAAGATATGCTTTTCGATGCTCAGCCCGGTCGGGCCGTCGAAAGCGCCGGCGCAGATGCTGATGCGCGCTTCGTCCACCGGCTGCCAGAACAGGCTGGAACCGCAGTGCCGGCAGAAGCCGCGCTTTGCCGCGATCGAAGCGCTGTGCCAGCGTAGCCCGCTGTCACGGGTCAGGCGGAAGCGGTCGAGCGGAACCGATGTGGCGGCGACGAAATGTCCGCTCCACTTGCGGCATTGGGTGCAGTGGCAGGCGATGACAGGGCGCAACGGAGCCTCGGCCTGGAAAGGCGACGGCGCCGCAGTGGCAGGCGCCGCTGTGCAGGGTCTTCGGGCCGGTATCGGCGTAGGGGTCTGCGCCTTCGATGCTGTCGAGACCGGGCGGGGACATGGCGTTGGTTCCTGATGGTCAGCGGATCGCAACAAGGAAAGCGCATGCATGGGTCAGGATGCAATCGCCAAGTGTCGCAGTCCGGGATCAGCCGAAAGTATCAGCGAGAATCCGCGTCAAGGCAGTGACATCGGCCGTGGTGAAGGCGGCGGGCTGGTCGCTGTCGATGTCAAAGACGCCGATCAGCGCGCCGGTGGCGTCAGTGACCGGCAGCACCAGTTCCGATCTGGTACTGGAGGCGCAGGCGATATGGCCGGGAAATGCATCGACGTCGAGGACCAGCTGCGCCTGCCCGGTGCGGGCGGCGGCGCCGCAGACCCCGCGAGAGAAGGGGATCGTAAGGCAGCCGTGGCCGCCTTGATAGGGACCGATCTTCAGCATCCCCGGCGCGGTGACGCGGTAGAAGCCGGTCCAGTCGAAGCGGTCGTCGGCGTGGTGCACCTCGCAAGCGAGGGTCGCCATCAGTGCGACGGTATCGGTCTCGCCCTCGGTGAGGGCGCGGATCGAAGTGGCGAGGGCAGGGTAGTCGGCTTGCATGACAGGAGTCCGGGTGAGGGATTGCGCGGTGGAAAATGGGGCAAGGCGGGGCCGAGCGCAATGGGCCGGTCTGGCTGTGGATACCGGTTGGTAAGGTTTCCGCCGTAGCCTCGGCCCATGGGTGATTCAGGGATGGGCGATGATGGAACTTCAGGCGGAATTGATGAACGGGACACTGGTTGTCCACGCGATGGCGCGGCGCATCGATGCAGCGGTGGCGATACAGTTCAAGGACCGCATGCGCGATCTGCTGGCGCAAGCCTCTGACCGGGTGGAGCTTGACCTGTCGCAGGTTGAATTCCTCGACAGCAGCGGGTTGGGTGCGGTGGTGGCAGTGAGGAAGATGCTGCCAAAGGACCGCCCATTGGAATTGTCGGGTCTGACACCGCCGGTGCAGAAGGTGTTCCGCCTGACCCGGATGGACAGTGTCTTTACGATCCACGCCTCCAGCCCGGCCGATGTCGCGGGCCGGTCGCGTGCCTCCTGAGGGCGAGACCGAACCGGATCTCGGCTTTGACCCTGGTGAGGTCCACCTGAGTTTTCCCAGCGATCCGATGGCAGTACGGCAGGCATTGGACGTGACGCTGCAACGCCTCGCGGTGTTGTCCCTGCCTTTGCACCAGCGTGAAACGGTCGAACTGGTGCTGGCTGAGGTGTTGAACAATGTGGTGGAACACGCCTATCGTGCCGAAAGCGGTGCGATAGAGTTGCACGTCATCCAGACCGCGGCCGGGCTCTCCTGCGCCATCCTCGACCATGGTGCGCCGATGCCGGCCGGTCGCCTGCCCGAGGCGGATGCCGATCCGGTGGCGGGCAGTGAACTGCCCGAGGGCGGCTTTGGCTGGAACCTGATCCGGCGTCTGTCGCAGGATTTAAGCTATGAGCGCAGCCAGGGCCGGAACTGCCTTCGCTTCCGGCTCGGCGCAGCGCTGCTTGAGGGGCAAAACGCGCCGGCGGGATGAGTCCGTCAGAGTTCAACACCCCGCTGACGGAGAATCGGCGTCGACCGGGCGCGCCCTTCCAGCAACGTTCTCGGCGCCCTGGGGGCAGTGATCTGTCAGTGCTTTTGGGTCATGTTGAGACAATGGGCGATATGCGCGCCGAGTGTTTCGAATGCGGAAATTGTGCCATCAAATCGCCACAGAATCATCGCCAAGCTGCCGCACACCGGGGCGAAAGAAGGGAAGTAGCTGCAAAAAGCTTCCCTCGGCGCCGCAACTTTTGCCCCCACCCAGTCTGTGGCGCCGAGGCTCCTAGCCCCCTTTCCATCGACCGATCTGGCGCGCCCTTGGCGGCCCGGATCAGCCGTGCAATTCTGCCGCGCATTTTGGGAATTTCGCGTCCTCTCGCCCGCCAGATTCCACCAGACTCCGCCGCGGTCCGCGATCCCTCTGAATGCGATGATCGTCCAGATGCGCGCGATGGCCGAACTGTCAGAAATGGTGCACCGCAAGACGGTCTGTCGGATTGCGGCGGACAAGTCCGGACACCGGTCTCACCGGTCAATTCTACCCTCTTTGGCTTCAGCCCGGACCTCGCCTCCTCCATGTTCGGGATCACCTTTCAGAGACGCGATGCGCGCTTCACGCTGGTCAAAGGGCACGAGATTGTTGCTGCTGGCAGCAAGCGGCCGATGTTTATGAGATCATGCCGCCATGTCCCCAAGGGAGAGACGGGGAATATGCCCTTCTGCGTGATGGGCGGTGCCTGGCAACGGATCGGCCATACCCGCAAGTCTACCACCTTCGTCGGCTATCGCACGGATTTGCAGACCTCGCTGATCGCAACGCGAAGCTTTTCGGGCGCTGCCCCGCTCGCGCTCAGTTCAACTGGAACTGCAGCGGATAACGCCCGTCCTCGAAATCACCGAAGAGGTCGGGCAGATCGGGGTGGTCGACCGGCTCGCCGGTTTCGTCCGGCACCAGGTTCTGCTCTGACACATAGGCCACATAGTAGCTTTGGTCGTTCTCGGCGAGCAGGTGGTAGAACGGCTGGTTCTTCGCAGGGCGGCTCTCTTCCGGGATGGCCTGATACCAGTCCTCGGTATTGGCGAACATTGCGTCGACGTCGAAGACCACACCGCGGAACGGGTGCTTGCGGTGCCGCAAGACCTGACCGATGTGATATTTCGCTTGCGTCTTCAGCATCTGAAATGGTCCCCAGTTCTCTGCTTACTAATCCTCCGGGGCCTCGTTTGTCTATCGGGCTGTCCGAATTTTCGAGAAACAGTCTGTGGATCAGCCGCCTACAGTCGTGCCGCATCGCGGCGCCGGGCCAATCTGGGCTGGGAAACGCCGAAATATCCTTACAAAGTCCGGCAGGGGCATTTCCACGCCTGCGGTTTTCCCGTATCCTCTCTGCATAATAAAAAAAGGCAGAGGCAGATGGCAAGAGTTCTTCGTGCGGCAGTTCTGCTGCTCATCGTCGCATCATGCGGTCACTATAGTCCGCCGAGCAACCTTGACGACGCCTGTGCGATCGTCCGGGAGAGGCCGAGCTATTTGCGCGCGATGCGGGCGAGCGAACGCAGCTGGGGCATCCCGATCTACGTCCAGATGGCGACGATCCATCAGGAATCGAAGTTCGTGGGCAATGCCAAGACGCCGTATCGCTTTGCCCTGGGAATTATCCCGATGGGTCGCGCCTCGTCGGCTTATGGCTATGCGCAGGTGCTGGATTCGACTTGGGAAGATTACAAGACCGAGACTGGGCATTACGGCGCAAGCCGCAAGAGCATCTGGGATGCGACCGATTTCATGGGCTGGTACATGAACAAGGCCAACATGAAGCTGGGCATTCAGAAGTTCGACGCGCGCAACCAGTACCTCGCCTATCACGAGGGTCTGGCGGGCTTTCAGAGCCGCAGCTACGACAGCAAGAACTGGCTGACGGCGGTGGCCGACCGGGTGCAGAACCGCTCGCAGACCTATGCGCAGCAATTGGCGGCCTGCGGGATCGAAGGCTGATCGTCGGGCCCCTGCGGGCCCACCGTCGCATTCGCGGCAGAACGTCGGTCGGAGGACGGCGAGTCCACTTGGGCGCGGATCAGTGCCCGAGGCGGCGAGAGGTTTCGGTGGCGATGTCGAACAGCGCGTCGCGCATCGTGCCTCCGGTTTGCAGCGTCGACAGAGTGACGGCGGTGCGCGCGCCGGAGCCGTCTGTCACCACCCAGCCTGCGAGGGCCGTGGGGTTGGCGGTGAAATGCAGTTCTATGGTGCCATAGTCGGGATGGGCAGGGTCCTGCGCGGTGACGATGGTCTGATCGCCCTCGACCCGGTGAGCCACCACCATGCGGGCGCGGCCGAGGTCGATGTTCGGCGCAAGGATCAGGTTCAGCGGTGTGCTTGCCAGGTCGTATTGTGCGGGGGGTGTGTTCGATTTCGGATCGAACACGGCGACAGCGCCGCCTGCAGCAATCACCAAGCTCTGGTTCGGCGGGGCATATTCGAAGCGGATGCGGCCCGGACGGCGAATGTAGATCTTGCCGCTCGACATGGTGCCGTCGGCGTTTTGTTGGGTGAACGCGGCCTCGGCCGTGGTCAGGCTGTTGAGATAGGTCGAGAGCACCGCGAGCGGGATCTCCTGCGCCGTCGCGGGTAGGGCGAAGACCAGGAGGGCGATCGGGGCGAGCAGGCGGGAGAGTGTTGTCATGGACGTTATGTAAGGCGCGAAGCGGAGTTGCGCCATCCCCCGCGCCTCACGATACGGTCAGGGCGCGCTACAGAAGGCGGCGCGCGGCCGGGGATGGGCGCCGACGGAATCGAAAAAGGGCCACCTCTCGGCGGCCCTTTCCAATTCCCTGACGGCCGGGCTTATTGTTCCGGGCACCAGAATCTCGCGTTTGCCGACGTGGTTGGCGGGCGTGACGAGGCCCTGATCCTCCATCTGTTCGACCAGACGGGCGGCCTTGTTATAGCCGATGCCCAGTTTGCGCTGGATGTAGGAGGTCGAACATTTGCGATCCTTGATCACCACGGCCACGGCCTGATCGTAAAGCGCATCGTCACTGCCGTCGCCGCCAAGACCCAGCACCATGTCGATGTCGTCGGCCTTGTCGTCTTCCACCCCCTCGACCACGCCGGACATGTATTCCGGCGGGCCGTAGGATTTCAGGTGGTTGACGATTTCCTCGACCTCTTCGTCAGAGACGAAGGGGCCGTGGATCCGGGTGATCTTGGCGCCGCCCGCCATGTAGAGCATGTCGCCCATGCCGAGCAGTTGCTCTGCGCCTTGCTCGCCAAGAATGGTGCGGCTGTCGATCTTCGAGGTCACCTGGAACGAGATCCGGGTCGGGAAGTTCGCCTTGATCGTGCCGGTGATGACGTCGACCGAGGGGCGTTGCGTCGCCATGATCAGGTGGATGCCCGAGGCGCGCGCCATCTGGGCGAGGCGCTGGATGCAGGCCTCGATTTCCTTGCCGGCGACCATCATCAGGTCAGCCATCTCATCGACGATGACGACGATATAGGGAATTGTCTTCGGTTCGAATTCATCGGTTTCGAACACCGGCTCGCCGGTGTCTTCGTCAAAGCCGGTCTGGATGGTGCGCTTGAACATCTCGCCTTTGGCCAGCGCTTCTCGGACGCGGCCGTTGAAGCCTTCGATGTTGCGCACGCCCATCTTGGACATCTTGCGATAGCGTTCTTCCATCTCGCCCACGACCCATTTCAGGGCGACGACAGCCTTTTTCGGGTCGGTGACGACGGGCGAGAGCAGGTGCGGGATGCCATCGTAGACGGACAGCTCCAGCATCTTCGGGTCGATCATGATCAACCGGCATTCCTCGGGCGAGAGCTTGTAGAGCAGCGACAGGATCATCGTGTTGATCGCCACCGACTTGCCCGAGCCGGTGGTGCCCGCGATCAAGAGGTGGGGCATCTTGGCGAGGTTGGCGATGATCGGTTCGCCGCCGATGTCTTTGCCGAGCGCCAGCGGCAGGCGCATGTTGCTGTCGCCGAAGTCGCGGGCCGAGATGATTTCGCGCAGCACGACCTTTTCGCGCACCGCGTTGGGCAGTTCGATGCCGATCACCGAGCGGCCCGGAACGGTGGAAACCCGGGCGGAGAGGGCGGACATGGACCGCGCGATGTCGTCGGCCAGGCCGATGACGCGGCTGGCCTTCAGGCCCGGTGCCGGTTCCAGTTCGTATTGCGTGACGACCGGGCCGGGGCGGACCGAGACGATCTCGCCCTTCACGCCGTAGTCGTCGAGGACGTTTTCCAGCATCCGAGCATTCTCTTCCAGCGACTCGAGCGATTGTTCGGAGCGCTTGATCTCGGAAGGGCTGGACAGCAGGCTGAGCGGTGGGTGCTCGTAGGCTGGCCCTTCATCCTCGAACCGCAGGCGGGGCTGGGCCTCTGACTGGGCCTGACGCGAGGGGGCGGTGGGTTTGCGGGCGACGGGCTGAACCACGCGGCGGTCAAGCTGCGGTGCGACGGGAGCGCCGCGCAGCGGCTGCGGCGCGACATAGGCGTCGTCATCCTCGTAGGCCGGGGCGAAGTCGATGTCGTCGTCGAGATCCTCTTCGATGAAGGCCGCTTCGCGTCGGTCATGGGCAGTGACAGGGGGTTGCGAGGGCAGGCTCTGGCTGGGTGCCACGCGGCCCACAACGGGCGGCTCCATACGCGGGACCGGGCCGCGCGGCTGGGCTGGTTCGGGCATCATGGGCGCGGCGGCAGCGGTGCGGCGAGTGTCGGCCAAAAGCGGGCGCGGGCCGCCGAAGCGGCTGCGCAGGGTTGGCTGGACCGGTTCCGGTGCAGGCTCTGGCCGGGTGCGGGCGCTGATCGCGGTGGCGATGCGGGCCTTGATGCGGTCTTCGCTGGGCGCCTCGCCGTAGACATTGGGGGCCAGCGGCTCGACCAGTTCCGGGTCGGGCGCGCGGCGAGCGCCGCCGAGACCGGGCATCCGGGCGAGGAAGCTTTGGCGCGGCGCGGGCGCGGCTTCCGGCGCGCGCCCCGCGGGGGCGCGTTGCGGAGCGGCGCCGCGGGGCGCGGTCTGGGCCGGGGCGGCCATGTCGGCGCGGGCGTGGATCATCTGGCGGGTGCCGCGGACGGCGAGCGGTTCGGGGCGCAGGGGAGCGCCGTAAAGCACCTCGTCACCTTCGTCATCATAGGCATCGGCGCGGCGGGACTGGCGGCGGTCCTGCACCATTTGTGCGGCGCGGATCGAGCCTGCCGCGCCGATCTGGGCTGCGCGGATTGACCCGGCGGCGCCGAGTTGCGCGGCGCGCACCGAGGTGGCGAAGCTGCGGCGGAAAAGGATCAACAGCATCTCATAGGTTCGGATCGTGCCCACCAGCAGGAAGCGGGCGATGATGCGCAGCTCTCTCGCGTCGAAGCCCAGAACAAAAAGGGCGATGGCGATGAAGCCGACGCCGACCACGAGCGACAGGAATTTCAGCCCGAGGCCGACGCCGAAAGGCACGATGCCAAGCATGGCGCCGAGCACGGTATCGCCGAACAAGCCGCCGAGGCCGAAAGAATGGCCCCAGTCAGAGGCAGGCACATGGGTCGAGGCGAAGACCGAGGCGGCGGCAATGGCGATCGGCGCGAAGATCACGCGGTTCATCGCGCGGTCTTCCCCGCGATGCGTCACGAGGCGCGCGCCCCAGGTCAGCATGACCAGCGGGATGCCCCAGGCACCGAGGCCTGCGATCACCACCAGTGGCGAGGCGATGGTGGCGCCGATCCGGCCCAGCACATTCTGCACCGGCTGATCGGTCACCGCCATCCAGCCCGGATCACCCGGCGAATAGGAGGCGAGCACGAGAGCCGCGACAAAGCCCATTGCAACCAGCGCGATGCCGAGGAGTTCCTTGCCGCGCCGTTCCAGCGCAGCCTGCATGTTCTGGTCGAGAAGCGGATCACGCTGTCTCATCTGATAGGATGCCATGCTCTTACCCCGTTTCATGCATACAGGCAGTCGCGAAGCTGGATCAGCCCGCGCTGCATTTCATCTATTGGGGCTACCATCGCGACGCGGATGTAGCCCTTGCCCGGATTGTCCCCGTCGACCTCGCGGCTGAGGTAGGCGCCGGGCAGGACCCGGACGCCGGTTTGCTGCCAGAGGCGCAGGGCCGCAGCCTCGCCATTCTCGACCGGCAGCCAGAGGAAGAAGCCGCCCTCTGGCGCCTTGTAGCCCTGCAGGCTGGAAAAGATCTGATCGGCCGCGCGGAACTTGTCCTGATAGAGCGTGCGGGAGGCGTCGACATGCGCTTCATCGCTCCAGCAGCGTTCGGCAACCCTCTGCAGCGGCAGCGGCAGCGGTGCGCCGGCGTAGTTGCGCAGCTGTTTGACCCGCGCCATGCCAGCGGGCCCGCCCGCGACGAAGCCCGAGCGCAGGCCGGGCATGTTCGAGCGTTTCGACAGCGAGTTGAAGGCGAAGACCCGGTCCGGGTCGGCGCCGATCTCGGCTGCGACCTGCAGCGCGCCGACCGGGGCGGCATCGCGCCAGATCTCGGAATAGCATTCGTCGGCGAAGACGATGAAATCATACTCTTCGGCCAGCCGGAGCAGTTGTACGAGGTATTCGCGTGAAGCGATGGCGCCCTGCGGGTTGGCGGGCGAGCAGATATAGGCCACCGCGACCCGTTCGAGGATGGCGGGCGGCAGGGCGGCATAGTCGGGCAGGAAGCCGGTGGCAGCTGTGGCCGGGACATAGACCGGTTCTGCATCCACCGCGAGGGCTGCCACGGCATAGACCTGATAGAACGGGTTCGGCATCAGCACGATCGGCTGGCGGCCCCGCTTTGCCTCGGGGCAAAGCGCGATGAGGGCGTTGAAGAGGCCTTCGCGCGTGCCGTTCAGCGACATGATCTGGCAGGCGGGGTCGAGCGTGACGCCATAGCGCCGGGTGACCCAGCCCGAAATCGCCGAGAGGAGTTCCGGGGTGCCGTCGTTCGGGGGGTAGACACCGAATCCCGCCAGCGACTCGGCCAGCACCTGACCCACGAAGGGCGGCTGCGCGTGGCGCGGTTCGCCGATGGTCATGGAAATGACCTCGCCGCCCGCCGGATGCTTGTCCAGCAGGGCGCGCAGGCGCGGAAATGCGTAATCTGGCAGGTTCGAAAACCGCTCGGGAAATGCCATGTGCTGCCTCAGGTCGGGGTCATGTCGCCCCGTTCAGCCTGCACGTTACCGCCCCTTTTCCCCGTGGTCCAGAAAAACGCTTCTAAGTCGGGCGCTTGTCGGGCGGCATTGTGGCTTTTTCGTCGGCTTCGTGAGTGCGCTGGTCTAGCCGTTCAAGGCGGATTCAGCTGCGGCGCCAAGTCGCAACAGAGCGGCTTCACCCATCGGCGGGGCCATGAACATGATCCCGCAGGAGGGCGTGCCGGTAGGAAGCGTCAACGATGCGACGCCGAGCAGGTTGCCGATGCGGGTGTTGCGAAGCGCGAGCAGATTCTCGGTCGCGAAATAGGCGGCATCCGAGAGCAGGCGCGCGGCGTTGGGCGGGAGGATCGCAGAGGAGGGCAGCAGGACCGCGTCATATTCCGCGGTGGCTGCGACCCATTGGGTGCGCAGGCGACGCAGGAGCTGCCAGGCCGAGACAAACTCATGCGCCTTGAGGTCGGCGCCCGAGCGGAAGCGGTCGAGAATGGGGCGATACATCTTGTCCGGTGCAGCCTCGATCGTCGTGGCCCAGGTTCCGTAAGCCTCGGCCGTGACGAGGGGGGCGCCAGCGATCAGCGCCTCGGCCACGACCGGCATGGCCGAGCGGGTGACTTGAGCGCCCGCGCGGGCAAGGCGGTCGACGGCGCCCTCAAAAGCGGCGAGCGGGGTGGGGCGGACCTGATCGAGGGCGAGGGTTTCCAGCACCAGCAGGCGCTTTCCGGTCAGCGTCGCGCCGTGCAGATCTGGTGCGCGGCTGCCTTCCAACGCGCCGAGCAGCAGGGCGGCATCTTCGACCGAACGGCAGAGCGGGCCGACGGTATCGAAACTTTCGGCCAGTGGCACGACGCCTTTCAGAGTCAACCTGCCTGCGGTGGTCTTGAGCCCGACGAGGTCGTTCCAGGCGGAGGGTATGCGGACCGACCCGCCGGTGTCGGAGCCGATCCCGGCGGCGGCAAGGCCGAGTCCGACCGAGACTGCGGCCCCGGAGGAAGAGCCGCCGGGCACCAGCGCGGGATCATTGACATTGGGCGGTGTGGCGGTCGAGGGGTTCAAGCCGAGGCCGGAAAAGGCAAGTTCCGTCATATGCGTCTTGCCGAGGCAGACCAGGCCCTGGGCCGTGGCGTTGCGCAAGACCTCTGCATCCTCGCTGGGCAAGCGGCCCTTGAGCAGGGCGGAGCCTGCCTCGGTCGCCGTGCCTGCGGTGTCGAACAGGTCTTTCCAGGAGATCGGCACGCCGTCGAGCGGCCCGCGCAGCAGGCCGTTCTGGGCGCGTTTGGCTGCGGCTTCGGCCTCGGCCCGGGCGCGGGATTCGGTGAGGCGGGCATAGATGCGCGGTGAGGCGGGGTGGGCAGCGATGGCGGCGAGATAGGTCTCGGTCAGCGCTACGGGGTCGATCTGGCCCGCGGCGATGCCACGCCCGAGATCTGCCGCCGTCATCTTAAGCCAATTGCTGGTCATCCTGCCCACTCCATCCCGTTTTGCGGCAGGCTAGCCGCAGTGCGGCGCATGGACAATCCCGCCGCGCAGGGCATATTGCGGGGTATGGACATGGATTGTGACATCGTGATCGTGGGCGGCGGGTTGAATGGCCCGGCGCTGGCCCTCGCGCTGGCGCAAGCCGGGCAGCGGGTGGTGATGATCGACGCCCTGCCCGAGGCGGTCCGGGCGGACGCGGAGTTCGACGGGCGGGCCTATGCGCTGGCCATCGCCTCGAAACGGTTGCTAAGCGCGCTAGGGGTTTGGCCGGCGGTCGAGGCGGTGGCGCAGCCGATCCTTGGCATCCGCGCCACCGACGGGCGGGTCGGGCAGGGGCCCTCGCCCTTGTTCCTCGGGTTCGATCATGCCGAGATCGAAGAGGGGCCGATGGGCTTTCTTGTCGAGGACCGGCATCTGCGACGTGCCTTGGCCGAGGCGGTGGCGGCGGCGGGGGTGCGTTGCCTGTCAGGCGCCGCCGTGGTGGCACAGGAGGTGCGGCCGGGGGCGGTTTCGGTGACGCTGGCGGATGGTGACGTGGTGACCGGGCGGTTGCTGGTCGGGTGCGACGGGCGCGGGTCGGGCACGGCCACGCGGGCCGGGATCGGGCGGACAGGCTGGGGCTATGGGCAGGTGGCGCTGGTCTGCGCCATCGGGCATGAGCTGCCGCATCATGGCATCGCGCAGCAGTTCTTCACGCCGGGCGGGCCCCTGGCGATCCTGCCGCTGAAAGGAAATCGCAGCGCGATTGTCTGGAGCGAGTCCGAGGCCGTGGCGCGGGAGATCACGGCGCTGGATGAGGCGGAGTACCTCGCCGCGCTGCATCTGCGGGTAGGGGATTATCTGGGCAAGCTGAAGCTGCTGGGCAAACGCTATTCCTATCCGCTGGGGCTGACGCTGGCCGAGCGGCTGGTGGCGCCAAGGGTGGCGCTGGTCGGCGACGCGGCGCATGGCGTGCATCCGATTGCCGGGCAGGGGCTGAACCTTGGCTTCCGTGATGTCGGCGCGCTGGCCGAGATAGTGGTCGAGGCCGGACGGCGTGGCGAGGATATCGGCGATGAGGGCGTGCTGGAGCGTTACCAGCGCTGGCGGCGGTTCGATTCGACCGCCCTCGCGCTGGGAATGGATGCGGTGAACCGGCTGTTTTCCAATGACAACCCGGTGCTGCGGCTGGGTCGCGATCTGGGCCTGGGCGCGGTGAATGCGCTGCCGGGGCTGCGGCGCCGTTTCATCCGCGAGGCGGCGGGGCTGACCGGAGAGCTGCCGAGGTTGCTGCAGGGGCGGGCGATCTGAGCGACAGGAGCGGGGGCGCTGCCCCCGCGCCCCCGGGATATTTTTGGGCAGAAAATGGGCTCAGCCCTGCACGATCAGCTTCGAGTGCGGGGTGAGGTGGTTGGCGATCCAGAGCAGATGCTGGGGCGCGAAGGCGACGCAGCCCGCGGTGGGGTGGCGGGGTTTGCGCCAGCGGTGCAGGAAGATCGCGGACCCTTTACCGGGCGTGGCGTGGGGCCAGTTCCAACTGGTCAGCAGGACCACGTCGTAAAGCGGGTCGGCGCGGTGCAGGCGTTCGTGGCTGAAGGCGTGCGGCGTGGTGGTGAAGAGGTTGTAATCGGGATCGCGGGGATCGTCGGACCAAAGGTCTGATGGGCCGATTGGCAGCGCCCAGTCTGGCAGGCGCGAGGGCGCGATCCGGTCGGGGCGATAGAGCAGGCCGGTGATCGTATGGATCCCGATGGGCGTGGCGCCATCGCCCTCGCGTTTGTCGCGAGTCAGCCCGCCGCGACCGATGGCGCAGGGGAAGTTGCGGCCCAGGAAGCTGGCACCCCAGCGGGTGACGGTGAGGTCCCCCCTCACAGCAGGTGCCCGGACTTTGCCGCCTTGGTGGCAAGATAGGCCGCGTTCTGCGCAGTCAGGCCGACCTTGAGGGGCACGCGTTCGGTCACCTCGATGCCATTGGCGGCCATCATGCGGACCTTGGCGGGGTTGTTGGTCAGAAGGCGGATGCGGCCCACGCCCATCTCGCGCAGGATGCCCGAGCCGAGGCGGAAGTCACGCTCATCATCCTCGAAACCCAGGCGGTGATTGGCCTCGACCGTGTCGAAGCCCTGATCCTGCAGCGAATAGGCGCGCATCTTGTTGGCCAGCCCGATGCCGCGGCCTTCCTGATTGAGGTAGAGCAGGATGCCGGCACCTTCGGCCCCCATCTGGGCCAGGGCAGCGCGCAGTTGCGGGCCGCAGTCGCATTTCAGCGAGCCCAGAACATCGCCGGTGAAGCAGGCGGAATGCAGTCGCGACAAGCACCGGCTGGCTGCGGTCGGGACGGCCGATCTCGATGGCGTAATGCTCCTCGCCGCCATCTTCGGGGCGGAAGATATGGACGCGGCCCGACTGGCTGGCCTGCATCGGCAGGCGGGCGGAGACGACGGGGTGGAGCGGCGAGGCGCGGAACAGTTCGGCCTCGGCTTCGGCGAGGGGGATCAGCGTCAGGCTTTCGGTGGCGGCGAGGGTCAGGCCGTTTTCCACCGGCAGCACGACGGCGGCAGGCAGAAGGTGCGCGGATTTGGCCAGCGTGATCGCGGCGCGGTGCAGATCGGCCGAGCCGTCGCGGACCGAGCGGAACGGCCCTTTCATCGGCGTGCGCAGATCGTCGGCCGGGTCGGCCACGGCGCGGATCCAGGCGAGGCCGGCCTCTGGCGGGACCACAAGCCGGGCCACGTCGCCGTCATAGGCGCGGGCCTTCAGCGTCTCGGCGCGCCAGGCGGTGATGGCCATCACCAGATCACCGCCCATCACGCGCAGCTGGGCGAGGCGGGCGGGGTCCAGCGTTTCGGCGGCGATGGCGATGACCGCCTCCCCGCCGCCAGTCAGCACGACCGGCACGCCCATGCGCAGGTCGGCGCGGGCGCGGCTGAGCCGTTCGACAATGGTGGGGGCAAGCGACATGGACAGGTTCCGGCAGTTGGCTGACACCTATCTAGGCGTGGTCGGGCGGAATTGAAACATTTGCTGCCGAAGCGACACGACCGCGTGAGCGGAGTGTTGCACCCCTTGCCACGCATTCGGGCCGGGCGCATCTGAAAGGCAACATGGAGGCCAAGAACATGCCGAACCTGAAGAAAATCCTGCTGGTCGACGATGAAGACGACCTGCGCGAGGCCCTGTCCGAGCAACTGGTCATGACCGAGGATTTCGACGTGTTCGAGGCCGCGAATGGCGCATGACGCGATGGACCGGGTCAAAAGCGGGCTTTACGATCTGATCATTCTCGACGTGGGCCTGCCGGATACGGACGGGCGCGAGTTGTGCCGCCGGATGCGCAAGCAGGGGGTGAAATGCCCGATCCTGATGCTGACCGGGCACGACACGGATGCGGACACGATCCTTGGCCTCGATGCCGGTGCGAATGATTATGTGCCCAAGCCGTTCAAGTTTCCGGTGTTACTGGCGCGGATCCGGGCGCAGATGCGCACCCATGAGCAATCGGAAGACGCGGTCTTCCAGCTTGGGCCCTATACCTTCCGCCCGGCGCAGAAGATGCTGGTGGACGAGCGTGACAAGAAGATCCGCCTGACCGAGAAAGAGACCAATATCCTCAAGTTCCTCTATCGCGCCGTCGAGGGCGTGGTGGCGCGCGATGTGCTGCTGCACGAGGTCTGGGGCTACAATGCCGGTGTGACGACGCATACGCTCGAGACCCATATCTATCGCCTGCGTCAGAAGATCGAGCCCGATCCGTCGAATGCACGGCTTCTGGTGACCGAATCCGGCGGCTATCGATTGGTTGCGTGATATTCAACTTGAAGTTGTCACAAACTGTGACAGTCTGTTTTGGATGATCGCGATCAGGGTTCCCCTTGTCGTGTCGGGGTTATGGCACGACACCTCCCTGTTGGACTGGCCCGGGAAATTCCCGGGCCTTTTTTTGTCCGCCCGCTCGTCAGGTTGCGGGCAGGCGCAGCCGGCGCCAGCCGTAGGCGGCAAGCGCCAGGCCGCCGAGACCGGACAACAGGAACGGGGCCTGCAGCGCCACCATGCGGCTGGTGAAGGGGCCAAGCGCAGAGACCAGCGCTCCGCCAACAAGGGCGCCGATGGGCATCATGCCAAGGCCGAGGAAGCGGTAGACCGCGTTCACGCGGCCAAGCAGCGGATCGGGGATGCTGCGCTGGCGAAACGAGACGGTGACGATGTTCCACAGCATCGAGCCGAGCGCGATGAGGAAAAGCGCCAGCGCCGCAAGCGGGGCCGAGGCGGTGACGGCCAGCATCAGCGGCCCGGCGGCAAGTAGCGCAAGCGCAAGGTGCAGCCCGCGTGTGGCGCCGATGGCGCGGGTCAGGCGCGGGCTGATCAGTGCGCCGGTGATGCCCCCCGCCGCCCCCGCCGACATCAGCAGACCGAAGCCGGTGGCGGAAAGCGAGAGCACCTCGCGCGCGTAGAGCACCATCATCGTGTCGGCGGCGTTCGCCAACGCGTTCATCACGCCAAGCATAAGGGCAATGCGCAGCAGCATCGGGTGGCCGCGCAGCCAGTCGATGCCTTGGCGCAGCTCTGCCCAGAACGGCGCGCGCGGCGGCCGTGGAGGGCGCGGGCGCAGCGCGAGGCGGGAGACCAGCAGCGCGGCAAGGCCGAAGCTGGTCGCATCCAGCGCAAAGGGCAGCGGCAGGGCGAGCGCGATCAGCAGGCCCGCAAGCGGCGGGCCTGCGAAGGCGGAAAGGATGTGACCGATGCTCCAGAGCTGGCTGTTGGCGGATTCGAGATCGGTCCGGTCGACGACCGAGGGCAGGGCGGTCTGGGCCGCGTTCTCTCGCAGCACGCCGGTGGCGCCGAGCAGGAAGGCGAGACCGGCGAGCAGCGCGATGGCGATGCCCGCGCCGCCGGGGGGCGGCAGGATGGGGTATCGCCAGAACCAGCGCGACGATGCCTAGCGTCAGGCCAAGCCGTAGCGCATCGGCGCGCACCATCAGGCGCTGGCGGTTGGCGCGGTCGACAAGCACGCCTGCCGGCAGGGCGACGAGAAACATCGGCAGGCTCGCCGCTGTCGAGATCAGCGCGATCAGGATGGCATCGCGGGTGAGCAGCGTCGCGAGCCAGGGGAAGGCGAGGGCCGATACGCCGTCACCAAGGCTCGAGATCCCGCTGGCAGTCAGAAGCAGGCGGAAGTTGCGGTTACGCAAGGCAAGCAGTTTGGGCATTCGGACCTCTCGCGGTGCGGATCGGGTCCGCCTTTTGCCCGGACGCTAAGACGGCTGTGCGGCGGGCGGCAAGTGAGAGGGGGTGCAGGCCTTGAAAATATGGTGCCGAAGGGTGACAGGGGCGAGTTTCAATTGTGTCGATTCCCCCTGAGGTGGTGACTAAGTTAACAACTTGCGGGTATCGTTGCCGGATAGGTTCCCCTGGCCGCGTCGGGGTTATGGCGCGGCACCTCCCTGTTGGACTGACCCGGCTTATGGCCGGGTCTTTTTTTGGGCCTGGCGGGGACGGGCCGAGCCGCGACTACGGTACAATTCGACACATTCAGCAATGGCTGCCTGTGATAACAGCTTGCGGTGGCGCGACAGTTCGCCGCACCATGATCCGCAGTGATATCCAGCGCCGTCGATTGGGCGCAGCCCTGATTTGGAGATTTACGAGAATGATTTCTGTACGTTGCCTGACGATGTCGGTCGCCATCTGCGCCCTTGCCCTGCCCGCCGCCGCAGAGGATCTGGAGTTCGACCTGAACAACCACTCCGGCGGGGCCCTCACGGAGTTCTACGCATCGCCCCACAACGTCAACAATTGGGAGGAAGACATCCTTGGCCAGGACGTGCTGATGGATGGTGAGAGCACCAGGATCACCATCGCCGACGGGCGCAGCCAGTGTGACTACGATCTGAAGATGGTGTTCAAGGACGGCACCGATATGAACGACTCGGTCAATCTCTGTGACACGGGAAGCTATACGATCAACCATTGATCGAGCACGCTGCGCAGTCTGCGCCGGCAAGAACAGGGGCGGACGATCCGGGGTGGATCGCCCGCCCGTTTCATGCTTGGAAGGGTAAAAGGAGACCGACATGCCCTTCACCCTTGCGACATGGAACATCAACTCGGTCCGCCTGCGCGAGGCGCTGGTGGCGAAGCTTATGGCGGAAGAGGCGCCGGATGTGTTGTGCCTGCAGGAGTGCAAGAGCCCGGTCGAGAAGATCCCGGTCGAGATGTTCCGGGCGCTGGGCTACAGCCACATGGTTGCGCGCGGGCAGAAGGGCTACAACGGCGTGGCGATCCTGTCGAAGCTGCCGATGGAAGATGCCGGTGGGCGTGATCTGGCCGGGATGGGGCACGCGCGCCACGTCGCGGCGCGGCTCGAAAACGGCGTGACGATCCACAATTTCTACATTCCGGCGGGGGGTGACATTCCTGACCGCGAGGCGAATGTGAAGTTCGGCCAGAAGCTCGACGTCTTGACCGAGATGCGCGACCATTTTCGGGCCGAGCGGCCCCATAAGGCGATTCTGGTGGGCGATCTGAACATCGCCCCGCGGGAGGATGACGTCTGGAACCACAAGGCGCTCTTGAAGATCGTCAGCCACACTCCGATCGAGGTGGCCCATCTGGGCGAGACTCAGGAGGCCGGGCGTTGGGTGGATGTGACGCGGGCGGATATTCCGCAAGGGTTGCTCTATAGTTGGTGGAGCTATCGCGCGCCGGACTGGGATGCGGCAGACAAGGGGCGGCGGCTCGACCATATCTGGGCGACGCCGGATATTTCCGGCGCGGCGCATGGCAGCCGGATCTTGCGCGCCGCGCGGGGATGGGAGCAACCGAGCGACCATGCGCCGGTCTTCGCGACCTTCGATCTGTAGAGTTTGCGACGGGGCGGCTGCGTTCGCACTTTTTGTCAGCCATTGAAAAAGGGCGCAGCCCGCGGCCGCGCCCTTCTCCGCAAACTCTTGAAGGGTCAGATATTTTTCTTGACCGCTTCACGCACATCGCCGGCTGCTTTCTGCACTTTGCCTTCCAGCTTTTCGGCCTTGCCTTCGTACTCGGTCGATTTGGAGCCAGTCACTTTCCCGGCAGCTTCCTTCACCGATCCGCTAGCTTGTTTGGCGACGCCCTTCACTTGATCTTTGTTCATTCGGGTCTCTCCTCGGGTTGCGGCCAGATCGGCCATGGTCACTGAGATAACGATCGAGTCGGCCCGGCGGTTCCGAGAGATGGTGACGGCTCCGGGCATATTGAGCGGCAATCCGCGGGACAGCGGAGGACAAAACCCCCTTGGCCTTTGCACCGGCTGCGCACATATAGGGTCCAACGCAAAGGAACGGGCGCGGAGGGCCGCGCGGGACCTAAGGAGACGGAGTGCGAGATGCTCGGATTGAACACGACGACGAAAGATGCGCCCAAGGGCGCGCATGTGATCGACGGCACCGAGGCGAGTTTTCTTGCCGACGTGATCGACGCCTCGAAAGAGGTGCCGGTGATCGTCGATTTCTGGGCACCCTGGTGCGGACCCTGCAAGACGCTGGGGCCGCAGCTCGAAGCGGCAGTGGTGGCGGCGGGCGGCAAGGTGAAGATGGTCAAGATCGACGTGGACAAGGCGCCGAACATTTCGGCGCAACTGCGTATCCAGTCGATCCCGACGGTCTATGCCTTCTTCGAGGGCAAGCCGGTTGATGGCTTCCAGGGGGCGGTTCCCGGTTCCGAGGTCAAGGCCTTTGTCGACCGGGTTGCTGCATTGGGTGGCGATGGCGGGCTGGCCGAAGCGTTGGAGGCGGCCGAGGGGATGCTGGCTGACGGAGCTGCGGTAGACGCCGCCGAGACGTTCGCCGCGATCCTTGAAGAAGAGCCAGGCAATGCTGCGGCCTATGGCGGGCTGGTGCGGGCGCATCTGGCGCTCGACAATCTCGATCAGGCTGAGGGGTTGCTGAATGCGGCGCCCGAAGGCGTTGCCGGCACCAAGGAACTCGACGCAGCGCGGGCCCAACTGGATCTGATGCGGCAGGCAGCCGAGGCCGGACCTGTGGATGCGCTGCGCGCAGCGGTCGCGGCCGATCCTGCGGATGCCCAGGCGCGGTTCGACTATGCGCTGGCGCTGCATGCCGCGGGGCAGGTCGACGCCGCGGTGGACGAATTGCTGGAATTGTTCCGCCGCGACCGGGACTGGAATGAGGGCGCTGCCAAGGTTCAGCTGTTCAAGATCTTTGACGCACTGAAGCCGCAGGATCCGATCGTGCTGAAGGGTCGCAGGCGCCTCTCGTCGATGATATTTGCCTGACCGGGTGCGCGGCCTAGCTTCCCCCATGAGTAACCACAGCGACCTGCCAGGCGTCATTCCCCTGTTCCCTTTGCCCGGGGCGCTTTTGCTGCCGCGCGCGCGGCTGCCATTGCATCTGTTCGAGCCGCGCTATCTGGCGATGCTGGACGATGTTCTGAAGACGCCGGACCGTATGATCGGCATGATCCAACCGCGGGAGGTGCCGGGGCAGTTTGAAAAGCGGTTGCAGGCAATCGGCTGCGTGGGCCGGGTCACGCAGTTTTCCGAGACCGAGGACGGACGCTATATGATCACGCTGACCGGCGTGTCGCGCTTTCGCATAGGCAAGGAAATTGCGGGTTTCACCCCCTATCGCCGGGCCGAAGTGGAATGGACAGACTTCACCCGAGATCGCGGTGGACTGGAGTCCGATCCCGGGTTCGAGCGCGGGGCCTTCCTGGACCTGCTGGGGCGGTATTTTGCGGCGATGGAGCTCTCGACCGACTGGGGCAGTCTGAAAGACGCCGAAGAGGAGTTGCTGATCAACTCGCTCTCGATGCTCTGCCCCTTCGTACCGGAAGACCGGCAGGCGCTGCTGGAGGCACCGACGCTGACCAATCGGCGCGAGACGCTGGTGACCCTGTTTGAATTCGCGCTGCGGGGCGGCACTTCAGAGGAGACGATGCAATGACGGTTGGCCCTGGAACTCTGCCGGACATCCCGGCCGAAGCGCCGCCCTTGTTTGATCGGCGGATGCTCGAGGCGCTGGTTTGCCCGGTGACGCAGAGTGTGCTTGCCTACGACGCGGAGCGGCAGGAGCTGATCTCGAAAACAGCGCATCTGGCCTTTCCGATTCGCGGCGGGATCCCGATCATGCTGGTCGCGGAAGCGCGCGAGTTGGACTGAGGTGCGCGCCGGTTAACCTTGGGCAACCCGTTCGCCGAAGATCGCGCTGCCGACGCGAACGTGGGTTGCGCCTGCGGCGATTGCAGCCTCGAAATCACTGCTCATCCCCATCGACAGCTGGTTCAGGCCGTTGCGCGCCGCCATCGCGGCCAGCGCTGCGAAATGCGGGGCTGAGCTCTCTCCCTCAGGTGGTATGCACATCAGGCCGATCGGAGACAGTGCCATCGCGCGGCAATCGGCGAGGAAGCCGTCCAGAGCCTCGGGCAGGACGCCGGCTTTCTGCGGTTCCGCGCCGGTGTTGACCTGCACAAAGAGGTCGGGGCAGGTGCCACGTTGCTGTGCGAGGCTGGCGAGTTTGGAGGCGAGGCTGGGGCGGTCGAGCGTGTGGATCGCTTCAAACAGTTCGACGGCCTGCTTGGCCTTGTTGGATTGTAGCGGGCCGATCATGTGCACCGCCGTGCCGGGAAAGCGACGACGCAGGTCTGGCCATTTTGCGGCGGCCTCCTGCACATAGTTTTCGCCGAACAGGCGCTGACCCTCGGTCAGCGCGGCCTCGACACGGGCCAGTGGCTGAACCTTGGAGACGGCGATCAGCTGGACCGAGCCTGCCGGGCGACCTGCGGCGGCCTCGGCTGTGGCGATGCGTCGGGTGATGTCGTGAAGCGGCATGAGCGTCCCCCTTGCTGCGATGCGCCGAGACCGGACCACAGCGCGCGGGAAAAGAAAAGACCCCGGAGGTGCGGGGCCCGAATATGAAAAGAGCGGGCGATTGCCCGCTCTTTCCAGGATCTTCGGGGTCGATCAGAAGGCGAACTTCACGCCCGCATCGGCGTAGGTACCGCCTTCTTGCTTCTTCTGAATGGTCCCGAGGAGGGACGCACCGCTGCCCAGATCGTAGGAACCGCCAATGCCGTACGCGGTCTTGTCGAAGCCCGGGTTGTTGGTCTTGGTCACGAAGGCACCAACACCGATCGCACCGAAGGTGGTGTTGCCGTAGACTTCGTAGGCGGTGTACTGCGACTTGTTGACGGTAGCTGGACAGGAAGTGAGGTATCGAAGCGATAGGACGACGAGTTCCCGACAACGGCGCCGATGTTGATGTTGCCGAGTGCATATTCCGCGGTCAGGACGGCCAGGTTGTGGTGGGCGTCGCCCCCGGAGGCAGCCACATATGCACCGCCAACTTGCAGTGCACCGATTTTGTAGTCGACCGAAGCCGCAGTTTCACCCCGAACGCCGAGTGTTCTTTGCGCTCTGGTCAGCCGTGATGTAGGACACACGACCGGTAAGGGTTCCCACCGTATAGATCGCGCCAACGCCCATGCGGTTTGCGTTTGAGTATGGGCCGCTTGCGAAGCTGTAGAAATTCCCCTGGTTCAGAGCGTCGGCGTTGCCGTTTTCGGTAACCCCGATTTCACCGTTGTAGTAGGTGTTCATCGAGTTCGAGTGCTTCTTCGACGTTGCCGACTTCCACCGTCAGGCCGCCCGATTTGACGTAAAGTTTTGCGGCGCTCAGAGCCGAACCAGCAGTGTTTTCGTCGTACTGGATACGAACGCGGCCGCCGAAGGTCAGGCCAGAGTCGGTCGTCTTGGTCAAGTCGATGTTGAGACGCATACGCTCGGTGACCTGGGTCTTGGCGGTGTTAGCCCCTGCGTCGCTGTTGTATGCAACACCGAAGCGACCGTATCCGCTGAGCGTCACGTCTGCCGAAGCAGCGCCAGCTACCATTACCAGAGCGGTCGTTGTGATCAGAAGTTTGTGTTTCACGGATTTCCCCTAATTTTGAAGTCCTGCCCATCGGATGCCCTCGCGGGCTAAGGCTGACGGTTATTTCCTGCTTCGCTCTGGGAGTTTCAATAAGTCCGCGATTTGCGTGCCTAACTTGTTGGATTGCAGCGTAAAGTTGTGACTTTTGGGCCGCACAGCCGTAACTTCTGCTCGCAAAGGGTTCACAGCGAAGTGATAACACGCGCGATTCGGAGGCAGTTCAAGAATTTGCACGACAAGTTGAGTCGGTTCTGGGGGGGTATGCGTGTTGATGCCGCCGCTCTCGGCCAGTTTCAGAACAAAAAAAGAGCGGGCTTGCGCCCGCTCTTTCCTGTATAGTTTTACGTCGATCAGAAGGCGAACTTGACGCCAGCGTCGGCGTAGGCCTTGCCGGTCTGCGACCGCTGGATGGTGCCGAGCAGGGCACACGCCCGAACCCAGATCGTAGGAACCGCCCACACCGTAGGCGTGCTGCTTAGTCGGTAACAGTAAAGGCGCGGCGCCCGCAGGTTGGGTCTTGTTGCTGGTCTTCGTCACGAAGGCGCCAACACCGATGTCACCGAACTTGGTGTTGCCGTACATTTCGTAGGCCGTGTACTGCGCCCGTATTCACGCGCCTTGTAGGACGACGAGTTCGCCACAACACCACCGATGTTGATGGAGCCGAGCGCGTATTCCGCCGTCAGGACGGCAAGGTTGTGGCCGGCAGCGCCGCCGGACGATGCCACGTAACCCGCGCCAACTTTCAGAGCGCCGAACTTGTAGTCGATCGAGGCCGCAGTTTCACCGCGGACGCCGGAGTTCTTCGGGCTGATCAGCGGTGATGTAGGACGCGCGAGCCGACCAGAGTCGCCCATCGTGTAGGAGACGCCAACACCCATGCGGTTAGCGCCGCCCGGGCTGGAGTTGTAAGCGTAAAAGCCACCCTGGTTCAGTGTATCGGCGTCGCCGTTGCCGGTAAGCCCGACTTCACCGTTGTAGTAGGTGCTCATCGAGTCGAGCGCTTCTTCGACGTTGCCGACTTCAACCGTGAGCCCGCCAGACTTCACGTACAGTTTTGCTGCGTTGAGCGAAGCCGCGGTGCCGCGGGAAGCGCTGCCTGCGTCGTACTGGATGCGAATACGACCACCGAAGGTCAGGCCGGTGTCGGTGGTTTTCGATGCGTCGATGTTGAGACGCATACGCTCGGTGATTTGCATCTTCTTGGTGTTGCCGGTGTTGCTGCCATTGTACTGGAGGCCGAAGCGGCCGTACCCGCTGATGGTCACATCAGCCGAAGCAGCGCCAGCCACCATGACCAGAGCGGTCGTTGCGATCAGAACTTTTTTCATTTTGGTTTCCCTCGTTGTCTCTCAAAGGTGCGGCCCAACTCGGGATCAGCCAAATTGGGTATGGCCTTGTTTCCCTTTTCGCCCCTTCCATTGCAACTTGATCTCGTTTCGGTGAGGGAATGTCATCCTGTTTGATGCAGCTTTGCCACAGTGATTCCTGGGCCCTGCCGTCAGGGGGTCATTGAAGGGCCTTGTTTGCGTGATCCCTGTCAGCTAGACAAACCCGAACGTAAAAGAGGGGCGGCCGATGCGCATCGCACGCATGTTTCGCGCGGGTTTTGTTGTAAGTCTGGCGGTTTCCGTGGCCGCGTGCACCGGCACCGGCAAGCGCGACGATGAAGCCTTGCAGACCGACGCGCAGGCGCAGGCTGATACACAGGCGGCTCATGAAGTCGGCCTGAAGGGCGGGCCAGTGGCGCAGCCGAAGGGACTTCTGGGCGATCTGTTCAGGTCCTCGGGCAATCCCAATACGACCGTCGCGGTCAACAAATACATCTGGCAGGCCTCGCAGGATGTGCTGAGCTTCCTGCCCATCGAATCGGTCGATCCGTTCACCGGCGTGATCGTTTACGGCTATGGTACGCCGCCGGGCGGCGGGCGGGCCTATCGTGCGACGGTCTTCGTGCAGGATCCGGCGCTGGATGCGCGCTCGCTGAACATCGCGATGCAAAGCAAGGGCGGCCCGGTGCCGGCCGAGACGGTGCGCGCGATCGAGGATGCGATCCTGACCCGGGCGCGTCAGCTGCGGATCGCTGACGGCAAGCTCTGACCCGCAGTCGGAATTTCTGCGACCGATCGGGTGGACCGGCGCGGCGGGCCTAGACCTCTGGCTGCCGGATTGTATAACCGCGGGCGATAGCTTGCAGTGAGGGGCCCCCCAGCCATGTCGCGTTACGAACCCGCAGTCATCGGAACAGAAGTGGCAAGAGGCCTGGGCCGAGGCCGGGGTCTTCACCGCCCGCCACGATCCGGCGCGGCCGAAATATTATGTGCTCGAGATGTTCCCCTATCCGTCGGGCCGCATCCACATGGGCCATGTGCGCAACTACACGATGGGCGACGTGGTGGCGCGCTACAAGGCAGCTGCGGGTTTTCCGTGCTGCATCCGATGGGCTGGGACGCTTTCGGGATGCCTGCCGAGAATGCGGCGATGGAGCGCGGCGGCCACCCCAAGGACTGGACCTATGGCAACATCGCCGATGATGCGGGCGCAGATGAAGCCGCTGGGCCTGTCGATCGACTGGTCCCGTGAATTTGCCACCTGTGACCCGGAATATTACGGCCAGCAGCAGGCGATGTTCATCGACATGATGGACAAGGGTCTGGTCTATCGCAAGGCGGCGATGGTGAACTGGGACCCGGTCGACATGACCGTGCTGGCCAATGAGCAGGTGATCGACGGCAAGGGCTGGCGGTCGAACGCGCCGGTGGAGCGGCGAGAGTTGACGCAGTGGTTCTTCAAGATCACCGATTATGCCGGAGGATCTGCTGGAGGCGCTCGACGGGCTGGACGACTGGCCGGAGAAGGTTCGCCTGATGCAGGCGAACTGGATCGGCAAGAGCCTGGGCATCGAAGTGCCGTTCCACCTGACAGCCCCGGCGCATGGATTGACGGCGCTTGACTGCTATTCGACCCGGCCCGACACGCTGCGCGGCGCGAGCTTCCTCGCCATCTCGCCTGATCATCCGCTGGCGCACGCCCTGGCGGAGACCGATCCCGAAGTGGCGGCCTTCTGTGCCGAATGCCGCATCGGTCGGCACCACGGAGGAGGCGATCGAGACGGCCGAGAAGCTGGGCCGCGACACCGGCCTGACGGTGAGCCATCCGATCTATCCCGACGCAGTAGCTGCCGGTCTGGATCGCGAATTTCGTGCTGATGGACTATGGCACCGGCGCGGTCTTCGGCTGCCCGGCGCATGACCAGCGCGACCTCGATTTTGCCCGCAAGTACGGCCTGCCGGTGGTCAACGCCTTCCACCTGCCCGGTGGCACGGACAGCGTGGGCACCGAAGGCGCTGTGTGCCGCCGAAGACCGAGACCGTGGTCTATGATGCGCATTTCACCGGGCTGACCGAGGCGACCTCGGCCGCGCGGCCATCAAGCGCGACCATTGCCTGGATGGAGGCGCGCGGCCTTGGCAAGGGCCAGACCCGGTTCCGCCTGCGCGACTGGGGGATTTCAGCCGCCAGCGCTATTGGGGCTGCCCGATTCCGGTGATCCATTGCGAGACTTGCGGCGTCGTGCCCGAGAAGAAAGAAAACCTGCCGGTCCGCCTGCCCGATGATGTGACCTTCGACATGCCCGGCAATCCGCTGGACCGGCATCCGACCTGGCGCGACTGCACCTGCCCGATCTGCGGTGCAACGGCGCGGCGCGAGACCGACACCATGGACACTTTCGTCGATTCGTCCGTGGTACTACGCCCGCTTCACCGCGCCCCATGCGCCAGACGCCGACCGATATGGCCGAGGCCGACTACTGGATGAATGTCGACCAGTATATCGGCGGGGTGGAGCATGCGATTCTGCATCTGCTCTACTCGCGCTTCTTCGCCCGCGCGATGCACGCCACCGGCCATCTGCCGCAGAAGGCGATCGAGCCGTTCAATGCGTTGTTCACGCAAGGCATGGTGACGCATGAGATCTATATGACGCGCGACGACGCAGGGGCGGCCGGTCTATCACCTGCCGGAAGACTGTCGAGCGGCGGGACGGCTGAAGGCTGGCGGGTGACCGGAAGTGGAGATCATCCCTTCGGCCAAGATGTCGAAGTCGAAGAAGAACGTGGTCGATCCGGTCAACATCATCGAGGCCTTCGGCGCCGATACCGCGCGCTGGTTCGTGATGTCCGACAGCCCGCCGGAGCGGGATGTGGAATGGACGGCCTCGGGCGCCGAGGCGACGTTCAAGCATCCTTGGCCGGGTCTGGCGCCTGGCTGCACGAGGTCGACAGCCGCGGCGCGGGCGATACGAGCCAGGACGTGGCGCTGTTGCGGGCGATGCACCGGGCGATCGCGGAGGTGACACAGGGTATCGAGGGCTTCGCCTTCAACAAGGCCGTCGCGGCGCTTTATGGTTTCACCAATGCCGTGTCAGCGCTCCGATGCCTCGGCCGGGGCGAAGAAGCAGGCGATGCGGACGATGGCGCAGCTGATGTCGCCGATGACGCCGCATCTGGCCGAGGAGATCTGGGCGATGCTGGGCGGCGATGGGGCTGGTGGCGCAGGCGCCGCTGGCCGCAGGCCGATCCCGCCATGCTGGTCGATGATACGGTCACCCTGCCGATCCAGATCAACGGCAAGCGTCGGGCGGAAATCAGCGTGCCCAAGGATATGGCCGCAGCCGAGGTTGAAAAGCTCGTGCTGGCGGATGAGACTGTGGTGAAGGTGCTGGCGGGCGGCACCCCGAAGAAGCTCATCGTCGTTCCGGGGCGCATCGTCAATGTCGTCATCTGACCGCCGAACCCTGCTCTGCTCTGATCGCGCTTGCTGCCGCTGGCGGCCTGCGGCTTCACGCCTGCCTATGCGCCGGGCGGACCGGCCGAGAAATTGCAGGGCGGTATCCGTGCCGCCGACCCGAATGACAAGAAGGGCTATGACCTCGTCTCGCGGCTGGAAGAGCGGCTGGGGCGCGGCGATGGCAGCCGACTACCTGCTCAGCTATCAGATCAAGCACCAAGGAAATCGGGGTCGGCGATCACCACCTCGAACGCGATCACGCGCTATGACGTGGTGGGCAAGATCTCCTATCGGGTCACCAATGCGGCAGGGCAGGAGATGACCAAGGGCGATGTGGACAGCTTCACCTCTTACTCCGCGGCAGGCAGCACGATCAGCACGATCACCGATCAGGAAGCGGCCTATACCCGGCTGATGCAAATCCTTGCCGACCAGATCGTGACGCGCCTCGTGGCGACCTCGGGGACCTGGGCGAAATGAAACTGGCGGGCGAGGCGGCGAGCGGATATTTCGCCAAGCCGGACCCCGCCCGCACCGGGCTTCTGATCTACGGGGCGGATGCGATGCGGGTGGCGTTGAAGCGCCAGCAGGTGATCGCGGCGCTGGTCGGGCCAGAGGGCGAAGCCGAAATGCGACTGACCCGGTTGTCGGGGTCGGAGCTGCGCAAGGACCCGGCGGGGCTGCAGGACGCGATCAAGGCGCAGGGCTTCTTCCCCGGACCGCGCGTGGCTTTCGTGGAAGAGGCGAGCGATACGCTGGCCCCGCTGATCGCTGCCGCGCTGGGCGAATGGCGCGCCGGCGATGCTGTGGTGGTCGTCACCGCCGGGCAGCTGTCGGCCAAATCGGCGCTACGCAAGCTGTTCGAGGAGCATCGCAACGCCTATGCCGCGGGGATCTATGACGACCCCCCGAGCCGCGCCGAGATCGACGCGATGCTGCGCGCCGCCGGGCTTGATGCGATCGATCCCGAGGCGATGACCGATCTGCAGGCGCTGGCGCGCGAGCTCGACCCCGGCGATTTCCGCCAGACGGTGGAAAAGATCGGCCTCTATAAATGGGGCGACGCGACTCCGTTGAGCCCCGCCGAGGTGGTGCTGTCGGCCCCGATCTCGACCGAGGCCGAGGTGGATGACGTGCTCGATCTGGTGGCCGAGGCGCGGTCGGATCGGATCGGGCCGGTGATCCGGCGGCTGGAGGGGCAGGGGGTGAACCCGGTGACGCTCTGCATCGGGGCAACGCGACATTTCCGCATCCTGCACGCGCGGCGAGCGATCCCGGTGGGCCGGCCTCTGGCCTTGCGCGGATGCGCCCTCCGGTGTTCGGCCCGCGCCGTGACAAGCTGATCCGGCAGGCCGGGGCATGGGGACTGGCACGGCTGGAGCAGGCGCTGACGCTGCTGGTCGAGACCGATCTGAGCCTGCGATCCGCCCAGCGCGCGCCGCAGATGGCGGTGATGGAGCGTGCATTGATCCGGCTGGCGATGCTTGGCAGGCGGTAGGGGGCTGGGATCATGTCGCACATTGGCTACACTGTGATCGGAACCACCTCCAGCCGCGCGGCGCGCGTGGTCTGGATGCTCGAGGAACTGGGCCAGCCGTTTGAGCATATCGCCGCCCAGCCGCAATCCGAGGGGGTGGTGGCGTTCAATCCGGCAGGCAAGGTGCCGGTGCTGATCGACAGCGGCACGCCGATCATCGACTCGACCGCGATCATCCAGTATCTGGCCGACAAGCACGGCCAGTTCACCCATCCCGCCGGCACGCTGGAGCGAGCGCGGCAGGACAGCCTGACGCAATTCCTGCTCGATGAGTTCGATGCGGCGCTGTGGATGGCGGCGCGGCATAGTTTCATCTTGCCGGAAGAGTTGCGGATGATCGCGATCAAGGATTCGCTGAAATGGGAATTCGAGCGCAGTCAGAAGGTGCTGATGGACAGGTTCTCGGAGGGGCCGTTCCTGATGGGTGAGCAGATGACGGTGCCGGATGTGATCCTGACGCATTGCGGGGTCTGGGCGTTGCGGGCGAAGTTCCCGATCACCCAGCATCGGCTGAGCGATTATCTGACCGCGATGCGCGAGCGGCCTGCGTTCAAGCGGGCCATGGCACGCTGAGGCGGGGTCACAGCCCCAGTTTGCGCGCTGCGGCCCGTCCGGCCCAGTGTCCGGTGGCGAGGCAGGCGGTCAGCAGGTAACCACCGGTCGGGGCCTCCCAATCCAGCATTTCACCGCAGGCGAAGGTGCCGGGGCGGGCATGCAGTTCGAGGCCCTCGGTCAGCCCGGCGCGGGCAATGCCGCCGGCGGTCGAGATCGCCTCGTCGAGCGGGGCGAGGGTGGCAGCAGGCAGGGGCAGTGCCTTGATCCGGCTGGCGAGGGCGGCGTTGTCGGGCAAAGGGTGGCCTGCCTCATGCAGCAGGGCGATCTGGGCGGGTGAGAGGCGCAATGCCTTGCGCAGGTGGTTCGACAGGCTGTCCTTGCCGCGCGCATGAAGGCGCGCTTCCACGTCCGCCAGGCTGCGATCCGGGGCGAGGTCCAGCGTCAGGGTCGCCCCGTCGCGCAGGGCGGGGCTAAGGGGGTAAAGGCCGCCGCCTTCCAGTCCGCGCGCGGTGAGCACGACCTCGCCGCGAGAGTGGAGCGGGCTGGCGGTGAGGGCGATGCCCTTCAGGGGCGCGCCGAAATGCGGTGCCATGCGGTCTGACCAAGCGATCCGGAGCGCGGCATTGGCGGGGCGGAACGGGGCAAGCGGCACCCCAAGCGCGGCAAGTGGTATGGCCCATGCGCCATCCGAGCCGAGACGCGACCAGCTGGCCCCGCCGAGTGCGAGGATGGTGGTGCGGGGCGTCACGCTGAGCGGGCCATCGGGCGTATTGAAGCGCACCGCCTCTGCGTCGAAGCCGGTCCAGTGCCAACTTGTGTGCAGCTGGACGCCGCCCTCGTGCAGCCGGGCGAGCCAGGCGCGGAGCAGGGGCGAGGCCTTCATCTCAACCGGAAAGACGCGACCGGTGGTGCCAGTGAACAGGCTGCGGCCAAGGCCGCGGGCCCAGTCCTGTACCGCCTCGGGGCCGAAGGCCGACAGCATCGGGACCAACCAGTCGGCCGCTGCGCCATAGGCGGCGCGGAAGGCGGGGTCGGGTTCTGCCTTGGTCAGGTTCAGGCCGGACTTGCCCGCCATCAGGAATTTGCGGGCAGGGCTTGGCTTCGCCTCGGCCAGCGTGACGCGGGCGCCCGCGCGGGACAGCACTTCGGCTGCCATCAGCCCGGCAGGGCCTGCGCCGATCACGAGGGCGTCGATCCGGTCCAGTGTCATCGCACGATCCGGGTCAGGGGATCATCGCCTTGATCGCCGCGACATGCCCGGGCCGTGCCGTGAGCGCGTCGGCGGTCAGCGTGGCGATTGTGTCGGCCAACGCCTCTGGCTGCACGATGCGGTCGATCAGGCCCCAGATAAGCGCCTCTTCCGCGAGGACACGGGCTCCGCACATCAGGATCATTCGCGCACGGGCGGGGCCGATCAGTGCGGCAAGGCGGGCCGGGTCCGAAGGTTGTGGCAGGAAGCCGAGCCGCATCACCGGGTAGAAGATTTTGGCGCCCGGCACCGCGATGCGCAGATCGCAGGCCAGCACCATGCCCAAAGCGCCGCCCGCCGCCGTGCCGTTCAGCGCCGCGATCGTCAGGCACGGCAGCGCCGCGATGCGGCCTGACAGGCGTTCCCAGACCGGATCGGTCGCGAGCCCGGCGCGGGCTGCTTCAAGGTCGGCCCCGGCGGAAAAGACTGCACCGGTGCCGGTCAGCACCAGCGCCTGTACGCTGGCAGCAGCAGCCTGCGCCACGGCATCGTCAAGCGCTTCGAGCATCTCGCGGGTCAGGGCATTGGCCTTGTCGGGCCGGTTCAGTGTCAGGCGCCAGAGCCTGCCTTCGGAGGCAACTTCGATCATGCGATCAGCCCAACGCGACGGCGGATGCGGTCTTCGCGCAGCGCGACTTCGGTTCCAGCGAATTCGTCAGCGTCGTGCGAGCACATCCAGACCAGCGCGCGGGCAGGCCAGTCGGCGGGGATATGGACCGAAGGATCAAGCTGGCTGACCGGGTTGATGCCGCTGGCGCGGATCTTGACCTGCATCTCGGTGGCCACCGTGCCGGGCGAGAGGCCCATGACTCGGACGCCTGCGGGCGAAGCCTCCAAGTGCGCCACGCGGGTCAGCATCGCGGCGCCGGCCTTGGAAGCGCAATATGCGCCCCAGCCTTCCAGCGGGTTATGTGCCGCGCCGGAGCTGACGGTGATGATAGTGCCGCGACGGCGTGCGATCATGCCTGGTAGGACGGCGCGCATGCCGTGGAAGACGCCCTTAAGATTGATGTCCTGTGCCAGCCCGAAGGTGGCAGGATCGGCGGTGGCGAGGCGGGCGATCGGCTCGACCACGCCCGCGTTGTTGACCAGCACGTTGAGTGGACCGAACTTGGCCTCGATCCGGCCGATCGCCGCATCCAGCGCGGTGAAATCGGCAACGTCGGCGGCGACGGCGTGGCCGCCGATCTCGCCTGCCAGCGCCGCTATGGCACCTGCGTCGCGCGCGATCAGACCGACCTTGGCACCCATCGCCGCGAAGGCCCGCGCCGCCTCTGCGCCGATGCCGCGGCTTGCCCCGGTGATCGCGATCACCTGTCCATCCATTCGTGCCATTCGTGCATCCTCCACCTATGCGCCAAGCGCCGCCTGTTAGGGTGATAACGCCGCCGGCGGACCGATGGAAACCCTTGACCTCGCGCAGCGCAATCAAGATGCTGCGCCGCGACGGTTTTTCATATTATGAGGTTCATTATGGCACAGTCGAGATGGCTTAGCGGCACAACGCTTTTGGCGGGTCTGATGATCACCACGGCCGCTTATGCGGACCTGACGCCAGATCAGGTCTGGAAGACCTGGCAGGATACCGCGTCTTCCATGGGCCAGACGATCACCGTCGGCTCTCAGGACAAGGCTGACGGGTCGCTCACGCTGAAGAATGTCACCGTCACTTCGTCCAACAAGGACGCTACCGTGAAGGTGGCGATCCCCGAAATCGACATGCAGACGAACGACGAGGGCGCGGTCGAAGTGACCCTGTCGGAAAGCGTTCCGCTGACCATGCATACGGAGGTTCCGGGTGAGGCTACGACGGATGGCAGCACGCCGAAGAAGTCCATGTCCGATGTCGGCATGACTCTGTCGAACACCGGCCTGACCATCACGGTCAGCGGTGCGCCGGGCGACATGACCTATGCGGTTGAGGGCGACGAATTCGGCGTCTCGCTCGACAGTCTTGTGAGCGACGGCAAACCGATCGACATGAAGGCCGCGATGACGGTGGAAAGCCCCGAGGGCAAGAGCCATGTGACCGGCACCGACCTGCGCCAGTTCGATGGCAGCAGCAGCGCGGCATCGATCACCTTCTCGCTGACCGCCAACAACCCGGATGGCAAGGGCACGCTTAAGGTCGAGGGGAACACCGGCCAGTTCACCTCGACTTCCAAGGGGGCGCTTCCGGCGAAGATGGACAGCACCGATTTCGCGGCGATGCTGAAAGCGGGCCTGATGCTGCAGAACACTGCAAGCTTTGGCCCGGTGACCTATGACGCCTCGGTGACAGGCGGCGAAAAGGACATGTCGTCGAAAGGGACGGTCGAGCAGGCCAGCTTTGCCACCGAGATGGACAAGGACCATCTGAAATATTCTACTGCGAGCAAGGGCACTGACATTGCGGTGACCTCGGCCGCGCTGCCGGTGCCGGTCGATGTGAAGATCGCCGAGACCGCGTTCAACCTGCTGATGCCGGTGGCAAAATCGGACACGTCGCAGGATTTTGCGCTGCTGACCAAGATCGACGGCTTGGCGATCAACGAAGAGGTCTGGGGTATGGTCGATCCGACCGCCCAATTGCCGCACACCCCGGCGACGCTGATCGTCGATCTGGCGGGCAAGGCGCATTGGCTGTTCGATATTTTCGATCCGGCGCAGCAGAAGGCGCCGCCGGCGATGCCGGGCAAGGTCGAGGCGCTTACGCTCAACCAGCTGAAAGTGACCGCCGTGGGCGCTGACCTGTCGGGCACGGGTGCTGTGACCTTCGACAATGCCGGGCCGGTCCCGAAACCGGTTGGCTCGGTCGATCTGACGCTGGTGGGCGGTAACGGGGTGATCGACAAGCTGATCGCGATGGGCATGTTGCCGAAGGATCAGGCGATGGGCGCGCGGATGATGCTGGGCATGTTCGCCAAGCCCGGCACCGCGCCCGATACGTTGACCTCGAAGATCGAGTTCAACGCCGATGGCTCGATCCTCGCCAATGGCCAGCGCATCCAGTAACGGCGTCTGTTGCAGAAATGACCGCCGCGTCCGAAAGGGCGCGGCGGTTTGCTTTGCGGGGCGGCGCGGTGGGTTGACCGGCGGGGGCCGGGCCGCAAAGCTGCTTTCGGTTGTGCGGTGGTGAGGGTGACGATGCGGAACGGGTTGGTTGGCACTTGCGTGCTTGCAGTGGCGATGGTCGCACAGACCGCGCGGGCCGAGATCACGGCGCAGCAGACGCTCGACTGGCTGACCCGGACAGTCGCAGATGCCGGGATGACGCTGACCGTCGGATCGCAGAGTGGGACGGGTCGCGCGCTGTCGCTGCGCGATATCCGGCTGGGCTATGTCGAGGGCACCGTGCTGGTGGTGGCGACGCTGGACCGGCTGGATCTGATCTCTCAACCCGATGGCAGCACGCGGATTACCCTGCCCGAGTTGATTCCGCTGGCGGTGATCAATAGCGCCGGTGCGGGCCTGACGGCGACCTTTTCGCTGGCGCTGGACTCGGCTGAAGTGTCGGTCAGCGGCAGTGCGCGGGATGCGACACTGGTGGGCAGAGCCAAGAACGAGACGCTGACCGGAAGCGGCGGAACGGTTTCAAGCAGCAATTTTCTGGGGGATGTGAAGCTGGCGCTGGAGGCGCCGCAGCTGCGGTTGCACTTTGTTGCGCCGGAAAGTGACCCGGGCCGGATGGAAGCCGATCTTTCGGCGGCGCGGCTGGATCTGGATGGCGGGTTTTCGGTATCGCGCAGCGAGGCGCAAAAGCCTGGGCCGCCGATGTCAGAGAGGATGGTAATCTCGGCTGACACGCCAGCCCTGCACTTGGAGGCAAGTGGCTTGCCGAGGATGCCCTACGAGGGCGACGCGGCAACGCTGCTGCGCGCGGGCCTTGCGGCGCGGGTCGAGCTGCGGCAGGGCGAGAACCGCGCGCGTAACGTTCGAGAATTCGACGGGCGCAGCTTGACCGCGGATGCGGTGTCGAAAAGCACGGTGCTGAGTGCGGGGTTCGATGCAAAGGGCGCGCGCTTTGATGCCGAGAACGATGGCTACACCATGACGTATATCGGGCTGCTGCCCGGGGCGCCGCTGACCATGGCGAGTGACGCGATCACCATGTCGGCGGCGCTGCCCCTGCTCGCCGGGCCCGAGGCGGGTGACGTTATCTTTCGTCTGAAGTTGGCACCTTTCACGGTAAACGACGCAGCCTGGGCCGTGGTTGATCCGACTGGCGCACTGCCGCGTGGCCCGTTCGGCGTGGATATCGATATCGCGGGCAAGACCCGTTTGACGCGCGATCTGGTCGCCAAGGACAATGGCGACAATCCATTCCGGTTTGACGAGGTGACGATTGCCTCGCTTGGCCTAAGCGCCTTGGGCGCGCAGATGGCGGGCAGCGGGCATTTCGCCTTTGACTACTCCAAGCCGCCGATTGCCAATGATGTGCCGGCAACCGAGGGCGTCTTTGACGCCAGGCTGAGCGGCATCAATGCAGTCCTCGACGGTCTGATCAAGCGGGGGTTGGTGCCGAAGGACGCGGTGATGCCGATCCGGTTGGGCCTTGCGCTGCTGACCCGGGCGGGGGACGAGCCTGACACGATGACTTCGGCGATCAGGATCGGGATCGACGGCTCGATCTTTGCCAATGGGCAGCAGATCAAGTGAGGCAGTGCGGCCCCGCAGTTCGGGCGGATTTGACAGGAAAGTGATCCAGTGATGCTACGCCGCAACCTCTCGCTCGCAGCACTTGGCGCGCTTGTGCCGTTGCCTGCGCTTGCCTGGACACCGGATCAGGTCTGGCAGTCGGTGAAGCTCGGCCTCGGGTCGCTGGGAATGTCGGTGAGTGCAGAGAATGTGGTGCGGCGGACGGGGGCGTTGACCCTGACCGGGGTCCGGGTCGAGGGGGATACCCCGATCGGCCATGTGGTCGAGACGATTGATGCCGTCACGCTCCACGATCTCAAGGACGGGCGCGTGACGGTCGAGGGGATGACGGACGAAACCCTGTCGCTGATCTATTCGCCGCCGCATGGGCAGCAAGTGACGGCGACGTTGGTGCAGAAGATGACCGGGGCCAAAGGCGTGGTTTCGGGGCCGATGGCGGCGCCGGTCCTTACCTTCGAGATACCGCATATCGACGAAGTGATGGACATCTCGCCCTTCGGCCTGATCCGGGACGCGGTCCATGTGGAAATGGCCGTGACCAACCGTAAGTTTCAGGAAACGGTGCAGGTCGGGCATGGCAAGCCGATGTTCGACTTTACCGACGCCATCGAAAAGATGGAGACCAAATCCACGTGGGAGATCGCGCGTGGAGGGCAGTCGACGCAGATGTCCGAGCATCTGGGCCTTTCGAGCGAAATTCGGGTGTCCCTGCCCAAGGGGCCCATTCCAAGGCAGGTGATCGCCGCGGCGAAAGCGGGGCTGACCGCCTCGATCCGGTTCAGCGAAGCCTCGGTCAGCACCACGGGAGCGGAGACCGGAGCCGTCCCGACACATTCGATCATATCCACAGGTCCGAGCGAGATGATGGCCGATTTCGGGCAGGATGGCCTGACCCTGCAGTATGGGCTGAGCGATCTTTCGGTGGCCTTGGCGATCTATGGCGAAAAGCCGATCCCGCTGGGTCTCGCCGTGGCCGACATGAAGGCGCGTGTGAAGGTGCCGCTGTTCGACGGGCAGGGTGCGCAGCCGTTCCAGCTGGCGCTGGCTCTGGCCGGGGCACGGCTGCCGCCGGAGGTCTGGAAGCGGATCGACAGGACTGGTGCGATCCCGAACCCGTCGCTGGGGCTGACCCTGCAGGCTGGCGGGACGGCGATGCTGGCCCCGCCACCGCGCAAGCCCGGACCCGCCGCGGGCCAGCGGCGGCTTTCCTTTCGTGTTCCCCAGCCTGACGCTTGACCAATTCGACATGACAGCGGCGGGGGCACATGTGACCGCCAGGGGCAAGGTGGCGATTATCCCGCCGCCACAAGGCGCCGTGCCAAAGGATAGGATGGCGGGTGTCGATGGCACTGTCTCGGTCATGGCGGAGGGCGTGGGCGGGCTGGCGCAGAGCCTGCAGAAGGCGGGAACGATAAGGCCGCTGATCTCTGCCATGGTGATCGGTTTCCTTGGCCGCTTCGGACTGCCCGTGGGGGCGGACAGATATACCTCTGAGCTGGTGTTCACGCCGGACGGGCGGATCACCGCGAATGGGCAGCAGTTGCGTTGACCTCTGGCGGGCCCGGAGGCAAATCGGCGCGGGGATGCTGCGGATGCTTGCACCGAGGGCAATTGCGCACTAGCTGCGAGACATCCCGAATGGAAGGCATGTGCCGATGAACAGCTCGCTTGAATCCTTGACCGCCGCCCTGCTCGACGCCGCCCGCAAGGCGGGTGCCGAGGCTGCCGATGCGGTTGCCGTCGATGGCACCTCGGTCTCGATCGACGTGCGCAGTGGCACGCTGGAACAGGCCGAGCGGGCCGAAGCGGTCGAGATCGGATTGCGCGTGCTGATCGGGCAGCGGCAGGCCTGTGTTGCGGCCTCAGACGTGCGGATGGAGACGATGGCGGCGATGGCGGAACGCGCGGTCGCGATGGCGCGCGAGGCGCCGGAGGATCCGACCATCGGGCTGGCCGATCCATCGCAGATCGCGCGCGACTGGGATCTTGAGGCGCTGCAGTTGGTCGACCCTGCGGACGAGCCGACCCCGGCCGAGCTGCAGGAGGATTCGCGCCGCGCCGAGGCTGCAGCACTGGCCGTGGCCGGGATCAGCATGGTCGAAAGCGCGGGCGCGGGCTACAGCCGCACGGCGGTGCATATCGCGGCCACCAACGGCTTTTCGGGCGGCTATGCGCGCACCTCTCGCGGGTTGTCCTGCGTGGCCATCACTGGAAGCGGCACGGGTATGGAACGGGACTATTATGGCGACAGCCGATTCTGGCAGTCCGACATGATGGACCCCGAGACCATTGGCCGACTGGCCGCGGAACGCACCGTCGCCCGCGCCGGGGCACGCAAGCCGAAGACCGGAGCCTATCCTGTGCTCTATGATGAGCGTGTGGCGTCGTCGCTGATTGGGCATCTACTGTCGGCGGTGAACGGGGCCGCCATCGTGCGCGGCGCAAGCTGGCTGCGCGATGCGCTGGGCCATGCGGTGCTGCCTGCCGGGTTGTCGCTGCGCGAAGACCCGTTGCGTCCGCGTGCCGGCGGATCGCGGCCCTTCGATGGCGAGGGGTTGGCGACGCGGGCTCGCGACATCGTCTCGGACGGGATATTGACCGGATGGACGCTGGATCTGGCGACGGCGCGCAAGCTGGGGTTGAGCAGCACGGCATCGGCCGCGCGCGGCACATCCGCGCCCCCCTCGCCGAGCAATGCGAATGTGGCGCTGACGCAGGGCACGCGGAGCCGTGAGGAACTGATGCGCGAGATGGGGACGGGGTTGCTGATCACCTCGATGCTGGGTGCGTCGATCAATTCGACCACCGGGGATTATTCGCGCGGCGCGTCGGGCTTCTGGATCGAGGGCGGCGAGATCGCCTATCCGGTGAACGAATGCACCGTGGCGGGCAATCTGCGCGACATGCTGATGCGGCTGACCCCAGCGAATGATGCGCGCGCGCATCTCAGTGTGGTGGTCCCTTCGCTGCTGGTCGAAGGGCTGACCCTTGCCGGAGAGTGACCTCGCCCTGCTGATCGAAGCGGCGCGCGAGGCCGGTCGGATTGCGTTGGACTACTGGAGGCAGCGGCCCGAGGTATGGGAGAAGCCGGACGGGGCCGGGCCGGTGACAGAGGCCGATATTGCGGTGAACGACATGCTGGCGCAGGTCTTGCGCGGTGCGCGCCCCGGCTATGGCTGGCTGTCGGAGGAGAGTGAGGATGACCCCGCGCGGCTGGTTGCCGAACAGGTGTTCATAATCGATCCGATCGACGGCACGCGCGCCTTCATTGCGGGGGAAGAGGGGTTTTCCCATTCGCTCGCCGTGGTCGAGGCCGGGGTGGTGACGGCGGGCGTGGTATATCTTCCGGCGCAGAACAAGATGTACGCTGCGCGGATGGGGGCGCCCGCCACGCTGAACGGCGCGGCGATCCGGCCGTCGGCCCATGCGATGGCGGAGGCCGCGCAGGTGTTGACCACCGGGGCTGCGATGAAGCCGGAGCATTGGCCGGGGGGAATGCCCGAATTGCTGCGTGTGTTCCGCCCTTCGCTGGCCTGGCGGATGTGTCTGGTGGCAGAGGGGCGGTTCGATGCCATGCTGACGCTGCGCGACGCCTGGGAGTGGGACATTGCTGCGGGCGATCTGATCGCGCGGCAGGCGGGGGCGCGGGTGACCGACCGGCATGGCCAGCCGCTGCGCTACAACACCGCGCATCCGCAGGCGGCGGGGGTGGTGGCCGCGCCGGAGGCGCTGCATGCTGATCTGATGACGCGGCTTGGTGTTTCGGCGGTGTAGCTTTTTGCCTGCCATGCCCGAAATGAAAAGGCCGGGACTGTTGTCCCGGCCTTCTGTTTTCGCCCTCAGGGTGACGCTCAGGTCTTGCTACGCGGTTTGACGCGCGGTTTCAGCCGCTGCGACGGGTCCGCGGCGTTGAAGGCAGGGCGGGTGGGTTTGTCGCCCGCGCCCTTGCCGACATAGGGTTTGCCTGCGCCCGGTTTGGCGGCAAAGCCCTTGCCTGAGGGCTTGCCCTCGCCGCCGCGCTTGAAATCGCCTGCGGGTTTGGCCGCCGAGGGTTTGCCGTCCCAAGGTTTTCCAGAGCCACGCTCGCCTGCCGGTTTGTAGGGCTTCGCGCCCGGACGGGCACTGGCCTTGTCCGCAGGTTTGCCGCGATAGGGGGCGGGGCCGCCGTCGCTGGTGTCACCTTCTTTGCGGGCCGCCTTCACTCCGATGCGGCGCGCCGGTTTGAAAGGTTCCTGGCTTTCGTATTTGCTGGCGCGATAGGATTTCTTGCCCTCGATTGGGGCCGGGCCGACAGGGGCCGCAGCCGAGACGGGGGCCTTGCGCGGCGGCGGTGGGGCCGCAGGGGTTGCGGCAGGTTCCGCCGCTGCGGGGTGCCAGGATTTTTCGTCGTCAAGTTTCGGTTTGCCGAGGTAGGGCTTACGCTCTGCCCGCTCGGGGCGTTCCGAACGCTCGGGCCGCTCAGCCCGCGTGGGGCGTTCCGAGAAGGGCTTGCGTTCGGGGCGTTCCAGCGTCGGCTCCCCGGGCAGGCGGCTGAGCACGACGCCCGCTTCGATAGCCATGTCGGGGCCAAGGGCCGTGGTGAATCCGGAGGCGGCCTGAAGCGCGATCTGGACGTAGGTCACATCCTCCTGAACGCGGATCGCGCCGATCTCGTTGCGGGTGATGTGGCCGGCATCGCAAAGCTTCGGCAGCAGCCAGCGCGCCTCGGCCCTGCCAGAGCGGCCGACCGAGACCGAGAACCATGCGGAATCGCCGAAATCGTCGCGCGGGCGGCGTTGGGTTTCCGCCGGCGCGCCGGAGTTCGAGGTCGTCACACCAGCAAGCTCCTCGGGCGAGGACCGCCCGGCGCGCCAGAGGCGCAGAAAGCCTGCGGCCATCATCTCTGGTCCGAACTGGCCGAGCAGGGCATCGACCATCGCGGCCTCATCGGGGGCCACGGCATCTTCAAGCTGCGGGCTTTCGAGCACGCGCTGATCGTCGCGCGCCAGCACTTCATCCGCCGTGGGCGCGGTGGCCCATTCCGCTGCAACTCGGGCGCCCTGCAGCAGGCGCTGGGCCTTGCGGTAGTCGCGCGGGGTGACGATGAGGGCCGAGACCCCCTTGTGCCCGGCGCGGCCGGTGCGGCCAGAGCGGTGCAGCAGGGTATCGGAATTGGTCGGCAGGTCGGCGTGGATCACCAGTTCCAGCCCCGGGAGGTCGATGCCGCGCGCTGCCACGTCGGTGGCGATGCAGACCCGGGCGCGGCCATCGCGCATGGCTTGCAGGGCGTGGGTGCGCTCGGTCTGGCTGAATTCGCCGGACAAGGCGACGACCGAGAAGCCGCGGTTCTGGAAGCGGCCCATCAGGTGGTTCACCGCCGCGCGAGTTGTGCAGAATACCAGTGCGGTGCGCGCCTCGTAGAAGCGCAGCACGTTGATGATGGCGTTTTCGCGGTCTTGCGGGGCGACCGATAGGGCGCGGTATTCGATATCGACATGCTGCTTGGTTTCGGCGGCCGTCTGGATCCGCACCGCGTCACGCTGGTATTTCTTGGCGAGGCCCGCGATTTCGCGAGGCACGGTCGCCGAGAACATGAGGGTGCGGCGCTCCTCGGGCGATTTCGACAAGATGAATTCTAGATCTTCGGAAAAACCCATGTCGAGCATCTCGTCGGCCTCATCCAGCACCACGGCGCGGATGTTGGACAGGTCGAGCGAGTGACGCTCGATATGGTCCTTGAGGCGACCCGGAGTGCCGACGACGATATGCGCACCACGTTCAAGCGCGCGCTTTTCGGTGCGATAATCCATACCGCCGACGCAGGAGGCGACCTGCGCGCCGGTTTCGGCATAGAGCCAGTCCAGCTCCCGTTTCACCTGCAGCGCAAGTTCGCGGGTGGGCGTGACGATCAGCGCCAGTGGCGTATCGGCGAAGAGGAAGCGATCGGCGCCGCCCAGCAGCGTCGGCGCGATGGCAAGGCCGAAGGCCACGGTCTTGCCCGAACCGGTCTGAGCCGAGACGAGGGCATCGGCCCCGTTCAGCTTGTCGTCGAGCACGGCGCGCTGCACCGGGGTCAGATCCGTATAGCCGCGTTTGGCAATGGCAGCGGCGAGAGGCGCCGCAACGCCCGTATAGTCGGTCATTCGATATTCCGTTCCGAAGGAGGGGCGCCTAGGTGCCCGATGGCAGGCGCCCATTCCCTTCGCCGCTCCGGCCTCCCCGCCGGGCAGACCGGAACCCGGAGCCTCGGCGCCCGCATACAATGGAATGGCCCGGCTGTATAGAGGAGCGGCGCTTGCGCCCCCTTACGCTCAGCTGCCGACCGCGGGCGACAGCAGCGACGGACAGACATCGCCGGCTATCTTCCGCCCTGGAGACGCAACTGCTGTTGCGGCACCGGCTCGCTTTACCCTGCAAGGCCCTTCGTCTAGGTTAGGCGCGACGTATCGCGACAGGAGCCTGCCCCATGAATCAGCGCCTACACCTTGTCTTCGGGGGCGAACTTGTCGATCCCGACAAAACCGTCTTCAAGGACACCTCGCAAATCCATATCGTCGGCATGTTCCCGGATTACGCCAGCGCCCATTCCGCCTGGAAGGCCGAGGCGCAACGCACCGTGGATGACGCCCATATGCGTTATTTCATTGCGCATATCCACCGCCTGCGGGACGAGGCCAGGCCAGGTGGTCCGACCGAAGAACTGGGCGCCTGACCCGGGCATCATGCGAAACTCTCTGGGTCTGTCCCTTTACCTTGCGGCGACGCGGCGCAACGGCGGGGGGGCATCTCCGTCGGACGAGAGGCCCGAACGGCCACCGGGGGCATTGTTGTGGCTGCATGTGCCTGAGGCCGGGATGCTGCCTGCGGCAGCAGAGCTGATCCGCAGATTGAGCGACGAGCGCCCCGGGGTGCAGATTCTGCTGACCGCACCGGAGGCGGGCGATGTCCCGCGCAAGGTGCTGCGCCAGCTTGTGCCCACGGATGAGCTGGTGGCCGGACAGGAGTTCCTGGCGCATTGGCGCCCGGATGTCGCGGCCTTTGTCGGCGGCGCATTGGAACCTGCCCTGATGCAGGCGGTGCATCTCGCCCGCGTGCCCCTGTTTCTGGTCGATGCCAACCCCGCTGCCCGGGGCCTGTTGCGCTGGTTGCCGGGTGCCGGGGCGGCATTGCTGCGGCCCTGCGCGGGGATTCTCGCTTCGGACGCGGGCGCAGTGCGGGCGTTGCGCCAGATCGGCGGCGGCGGGCTTGCCGTGCAGGCTGCCGGACGCCTGGAGGCCGGGATTGGCGCGCTGCCCTACACCGAGGCCGAGCGCGAGGCGATGGCGCGGCTGTTGCAGACACGTCCGGTATGGCTCGCGGCCGGTTTGCCCTCTACCGAAGTGGCGCTGGTGATCGAGGCGCATCGCGCGGCGCTGCGCCTGGCACATCGGCTGTTGCTTATCGTCGTGCCGCAGGAACCGGCCGAGGCGATGGCCCTGGCTGAGCGGATGCAGGCAGAGCAGGACTGGATGGTCGCTCTGCGGTCGACCGACGACGATCTGGATGAAGAATGTCAGGTCTATATCGGTGACACCGAGGGGGAATATGGCCTGTGGTACCGGTTGGCGCCGATCACCTATATGGGCGGCACCTTGCTGGGCGAGGGCAGCACGCATAGCCCGTTCGAGCCTGCGGCGCTGGGCTCTGCCGTGATCCACGGACCGCGCGCCGGGGACCATGCCGCCGCCTATGAGCGACTGCGGGATGCGCGTGCAACACGAGAGATCCGCCTGCCCGGCGAACTTGGCGAGGCACTGGGCGACCTGTTGTCGCCCGACCGCGCGGCGTTGATCGCGCATAATGCATGGGCTGCGGCCTCGAGCGGGGCCGAGGTGACGGACCGTGTGGCGCAACTGCTGCTGGATGCGCTGGACGCGCGCGGGGCGAGCTGATGGGCGCGCCGGGTTTCTGGTTTACGCCGCCCGATGCGCGCGACTGGCGCGCGCTGGCGCTGGCGCCGCTTGGGCAGATCTATGCGGCGGCGACGGCGCGGCGGCTGGCACGGGACGCAGGAGTGCGGGTCGGAGTGCCGGTGATTTGCGTCGGCAATCTGAATGCGGGCGGCACCGGCAAGACGCCCACGGTGATCGCGCTGGTGCAGCGGCTGGCGGCGCGCGGCGTGGCGGCGCATGTCGTCTCGCGCGGGCATGGCGGACGGCTGACCGGGCCGGTGCAGGTCGATCCGTTGCGGCATCGCGCGCAGGATGTGGGGGACGAGCCGCTGTTGCTGGCAGCCTTCGGTCCGGTCTGGGTGGCGCGCGACCGTGCCGCCGGGGCGCGGGCTGCGGTGGCGGCTGGCGCGCAGGCGGTTGTGCTGGATGACGGATTCCAGAACCCGGCGCTGATCAAGGATCTGTCGCTGATCGTGGTGGATGCGGTCAAGGGGTTCGGCAATGGCCTCTGCCTGCCCGCCGGCCCGCTGCGGGAACCAGTGGCTGTCGGGTTGGCGCGGGCCGATATGGTCTTGTCGATCGGCGGGGCCGAGGCACAGGCGGGGTTCGCGGCCGCACAGGGCAAGCTGCCGGTGCCGCATCTGACTGGCGCACTTCGCCCGTTGCAAACCGGGATGGATTGGCAGGGGCTGGCGGTGATGGCCTTTGCCGGGATCGGGCATCCCGAGAAATTCTTTGCCACTTTGCGTGACCTTGGGGTGCGTTTGATCCGTGCCGAAGCGCTGGAAGATCACCAGCCGCTGTCGCCCGCCCTGATGCGACGACTGGAAGCCGAGGCCTGGGCTGCCGGGGCGCAGTTGGTGACGACCGAGAAGGATGCGGTGCGTCTGCCAGAGTCGTTCCGTTCCAAGGTGCTGACCCTTCCGGTGCGGCTGGAGCTGGACGATTGGGCCGTTTTTGATGCGGCGCTGGAGCGGTTGTTTCCGCACTAGGCGCGGTTTCACAGGGGCAGAAAGCGATGGTTTGGGTGGGATTTCGCCGCGTCGGTGCATTGGCCCGCACGACGCTGGCGCGAATCCCGCGCTGTGCTACGCTTTCACGCAGTTGCGAGGGAGGGGTAAATGGCAACAAAGGTTTCGGTCCTTGTTGGCACAACGAAGGGGGTCTTTCTGCTGGCGTCGCAGGACGGGCGGACATCGTGGCAGGTGCGCGGCCCATTCTGCGACGGCTGGTCGATCAACCATGTGCTGGGCGATCCTGAGACCGGAACGCTTTGGGCGGCAGGTGGGGGCGAATGGACGGGTGCGGGTGTCTGGCGGTCGACCGATGGCGGCGAGACATGGGATCTGTCGCTGTTCTCCAACGGGAAGTTCGACGAATGGCTGGAAAATGATCCCGATTTTGCCGCGATGATCGGGCGCAAGCCTGCGCCGCCCGCGCCTTTCACCGGATCGGTCGACGCGCTCTGGTCGCTCGGGCTGGCCGGACGGCGGCTGCTGGCGGGGGCCAAGCCCGCAGCGCTTTACGCGAGTGACGACGCTGGCGTGAGCTGGGAGAAGGTCGAGGGGTTGACCAACCATCCTTCTCGTCCCGACTGGTCGCCGGGTGGGGCGGGATTGGTCCTGCATACCATTGTGTCCGACCCCGGAGTGCCGAAAAAGCTCTGGGTGGGAATTTCGGCGGCGGGAGTCTTTGCGTCAGAAGATGCTGGCGAGACCTGGGAGCGGCGCAACCGCCTGTCGAACGCGGCGCAGGATCATGCGGGGCATGCGCATCCGGGGCAGGACAGCCACGAGGTTGGCCATTGCGTGCATAACATGGTGCGCGCGCCCGAGGCCGGGGCCGATCTGATGTATCAGCAAAACCACCACGGGGTGTTTCGCAGCCCGGATGGCGGGCGCAGCTGGGATGAGATGACGGCGGGCCTGCCCTCTGGCTTCGGCTTTCCTATCGCGGTGCATCCGCGCGATCCGCAGACCATCTGGGTGTTGCCGCTGAACGGCGATATGCTGGGCCGCTTTCCGCCAGATGCGCGCGCGGTGGTCTGGCGATCACGCTCGGGCGGCGAGGGGTGGGAGGCGCTGCGCGACGGGCTGCCGGGCGAGAACTGCTTCTTCACCGTGTTGCGGCAGGCGATGGCGGTGGACCGCTCGACCCCGGCGGGGGTGTATTTCGGCACCAACAGCGGTTCGGTATTTGCCAGCCGGGACGAGGGCGACCACTGGGACGAGATCGCGCGGCATCTGCCGACGGTGCTGAGTGTCGAGGTCTTGCAGCGGGGGTGAGGCGAGCGTGGCCCCGGCGGGCTCTGCCCGTGGTGCGGGCCAAGGGGGCACAGGTCAGATCAGGCGTGGCCGGTGGCGAGGGGGTTGACCCAGTCCTCGGCGCCGCGCTCTCGGGCCTTTGCGATAGCGGCGGTGGGATCGTAGGGGACCAGGCGGAAGCTGACGGCCCAGCCTGCGGCGCTGCGGTCGAGGACGGCGTAGCGGGCGTGGGGCGAGCCGGATTCGGCCTTGTGCGGTTCCGGGTGGGCATCGTCATAGGCCGGGTTGCCGACGCTACCGGGGTTCACGATCAGGCGGCCATCGGGCAGCGTGACCGCTGCGGAAAGATGGGTATGGGCGCAGAGGAACAGGCGGTGCGGGCGTGCACCGATCTGTGCGGCGACGCGGTCGGGAGGAGTCGCGCGCATCTCGCCGCCGCGCACCTCATGCAGCCAGTAGGTCGTGTCGCTGTCGGGCGTGCCGTGGCAAGCGAAGACCTCGCCCATTTCCAGCGTGGGCGGCAAGGTGGCGATCCAGTCACGGGTCGGCTGGTCGATCTCGGCATCGGCCCAGCGATCCCAGTCGCCCATCGCGTCGCGCGGACGGTCGATCAGCGAGCGGTCGTGGTTGCCGCAGAGCGTCAACATCGGCCGTGCCCGCAGCATCGCGGCGGTTCGAGCGGGCCAGAGCGCACCCGACAGGCAATCGCCGAGGTTCACCGTCAGGACGATGCTCTGCGCGTCGATATCCGCGAGGACAGCGGCAAGGGCATCGGCATTGCCATGGACATCGGCAATGACGGCGAAGCGGTCGGGCGTCTGGTTCATTCTGCCGCCCAGCCTGAAATTGCCTTGACCTCGAGGAATTCTTCCAGCCCCCAGTGCCCGCCTTCCCTCGCGCGGCCCGAGGATTTGACCCCGCCGAAGGGCGAGCCTGCGCCGCGCGACTGGCCGTTCATCTCGACCATGCCAGAGCGCAGACGACGCGCCATGCGGTTGCGTTTGGCGCCGTCCTGCGATTGGACATAGTTGGTCAGACCATAGGGCGTGTCATTGGCGATCTGCACCGCTTCTTCTTCTGTGTCGAAGGGGATCATCGACAGGACCGGGCCGAAGATCTCTTCCCGCTCGATCGTCATGCCGGGTTTGACATCGGCGAAGACGGTTGGGCGTACGAAATAGCCCCGGTTCAGGTGTTCGGGCCGACCCGGACCCCCGGCGATCAGCCGAGCGCCTTCGGCGATGCCCTTTTCGATCAGACCCTGAATCTTGTCATATTGCATCTGGTTCACAACCGGGCCGATGTGGTTGCCCGCCTCATGCGCCGAGCCGACCTTGGTGGCCTCTGCGACCTGGCGTGCAATCTCGATCGCCTGTTCGTAGATCGGACGTTCGACCAGCATCCGGGTCGGCGCATTGCAGCTTTGCCCGGTGTTGTTGAAGCAATGCTGCACGCCGCGTTTCACCGCCTTGTCGTCGGCATCGGCAAAGACCACGTTAGCCCCTTTGCCGCCAAGCTCGAGGCAAACCCGTTTCAAGCTGTCCGCCGCGGCCTTGGAAATCGCGATGCCGGCGCGGGTCGAGCCGGTGAAAGAGATCATCTCGACATCCGGGTGGGTGGACAGCTGTGAACCGACGCCGGCGCCATCGCCGTTGACGAGGTTGAAGACGCCGGGGGGCAGCCCTGCCTCGTCCACGATCTCGGCGAAGACAAGTGAGGACAGGGGCGCAACCTCGGACGGCTTCAGCACCATCGTGCAGCCTGCAAGCATCGCGGGGATCGCCTTGAGCGTGACCTGGTTCATCGGCCAGTTCCACGGCGTGATCAGGCCGACAACGCCGATGGCTTCCAGCGCGATGCGGTCATTGGGGGCATGAGGGCCAAGCGGGCGCACCCACTCCATCTCTTTAAAGGCAGTAATGAAGTTCGAGATATGCCAGGTGCCCGAGGTGGTCTGCGATCGGCGCGCCATGTCGATCGGCGCGCCCATCTCCAGGCTGATTGCCTGGCTCATATCCTCGGCGCGCGATTCGTAGACTTTCAGCAGTTTCTCGACATAGGCGAGTCGGTCTGCTGGGGCGGTGCGGCGACCAACCGTCAAAGGCCGCCTTGGCGGCGGCAACGGCGGCGTCGGTGTCGGCCTTGCCGCCCAGCGAGATCGTCGCGCAGACCTCTTCGGTCGAAGGGTCGATGACGTCGCAATCGCGCCCGTCGAGCGGGGCGACCCAGGCGCCGTTGATGTAGAATTCGGATGTATGAGTCATGGCAGCCTCCTTGGCCTTGGCGGCACATTGGCATCGCCAAGCCCTGCCTGCAAGCGCGTGACGTGGTTCCATGGGTTACCGCGCCAAGGGGGGTGCAATCCCGGCTGACTGGGCATATGTCTGTGACATTCGGAGTTTCACCATGACCGGAGGATATGTCTTCATGGGATTGCGCATCAACGACGTGGCACCGGACTTCACCGCGGACTCGACCGAGGGAAAGATCAAGTTTCATGACTGGATCGGAGATGGCTATGCCATCGTCTTCTCGCATCCGAAGGACTTCACGCCGGTCTGCACGACGGAATTCGGCGCGGTAGCGCAGCTTGCGCCCGAGTTCGCCAAGCGCAAGACCAAGGTGCTTGGCGTTTCGGTGGATGGCGTGGCGGACCACATGAAATGGAAGCGTGACATCGAGGCCTTTGCCGGTGTCAGTGCCGATTTCCCGATCATCGATGACAGCAGCCTGACTGTCGCCAAGGCCTATGACATGCTGCCTGCGGATGCCTATCTGCCGGATGGCCGCACACCCGCCCATACCGCGACGGTGCGTACCGTGTTCATCATCGGGCCCGACAAGAAGGTGCGTCTGACGATGACCTATCCGATGTCGGTGGGCCGCAACTTTGCCGAGATCCTACGTGCGTTGGACGCGGTGCGGGCCACCGACGGTGTGCCGCTGGCGACGCCCGCGAACTGGGTTCCCGGGCAGGACGTGATCGTGGCGCTGAGCCTGAACAACGATCAGGCGACTGAGAAATACGGCAAGCTGGACATGAAGCTGCCCTACCTGCGGTTTGCCAAGGCGCCGAAGGCGTAAGGCGGATCAGACGCATCTGACGATGGCCCCGGCAGCGATGCCGGGGCTTTTCCTTTTGGCCTTGGTCCTGCAGGGATGGTTACCAGAGATGGCGGCCGTCGAGGGCGATCTCTGGCAAGGCCCGAACTGCTTCCTCGTCGATCAGATTGAGGTTGAGGGCGATCTGTTGTTCCGTCGGCATAGGGTCTGCCGAGGTTGAGTTCGCGGTCCACTTCGGGGTGACGTTGTAGACGAGGTTCGAGCAGACCGAGCAGAAGTGATGCTGCTTGATCCCGGTGGGATCATAGACCCGGTCGGTCTGGTCGGAAAGGATGCGAACCTCTTCAGGCGGGTAATAGGCCCAGCGCCCCGCACTGCGCTGGCACCATGTGCAGTTACAGGTCGTGGCATGGTCGGGCAGCGAGTCGACCTCGACCGAGAAGGCGCCGCAGTGGCAAGAGGCACGATAGGACATTGCTGATTCCTCCTTGTCCGGTTCAGACGGTCCGACGCGGACCATATTCAGGGGATATAGGACATTATCGCAGGTAAGTACTGACAACTATTGTCAGCAACCTTCGGTGCGTTGCGGGGTGGAAGACATGCAAAAGGCCCCGGCATCGCTGCCGGGGCCCTTCGTCATTTCCTGGCTCAGACCTTACGCTTCGGCGTCGGCCTTGGCTTCGGAGATTTCCTCGCCGGTTTCCTGATCGACCATCTTCATGCCAAGGCGGACCTTGCCACGATCGTCGAAGCCGAGAAGTTTCACTTTCACTTCCTGGCCTTCCTTCAGGTACTCGTTCGGATGGTTCAGGCGCTTGTTGGCGATCTGGCTGACGTGCACCAGACCGTCGCGCTTGCCGAAGAAGTTCACGAAGGCGCCGAAATCGACCAGTTTCACGACGCGGCCGGTGTAGACGCGGCCTTCTTCCGGCTCAGCCACGATCGACCAGATCATGTCATAGGCCTTCTTGATGGCGTCCTGCGTTGTTCGAAGCGATCTTGATCACGCCGTCGTCGTTGATGTCGACCTTGGCGCCCGAGACTTCCACGATCTCGCGGATGACCTTGCCACCCGAGCCGATGACTTCCCGGATCTTGTCGGTCGGGATCTGCAGCGTCTCGATCTTCGGCGCGTACTGGCTGAAGGCCTGCGCCTTGGTCAGGGCCTTGGACATTTCGCCGAGGATGTGCAGACGGCCGTCTTTCGCCTGCGCCAGGGCCTGTTCCATGATTGCGGGGGTGATGCCTGCAACCTTGATGTCCATCTGCAGCGAGGTAATGCCGTTCTCGGTGCCCGCCACCTTGAAGTCCATGTCGCCGAGGTGATCCTCGTCGCCGAGGATATCGGTCAGCACGGCATATTTGCCGTCTTCTTCAAGGATCAGGCCCATCGCGACGCCCGCCACCGGTGCCTTCAGCGGAACGCCCGCATCCATCATCGAGAGCGAACCACCGCAGACCGACGCCATCGAGGACGAGCCGTTCGAACTCGGTGATCTCGGAGACGACGCGGATGGTGTAGGGGAAGTCGGTGCCGGCCGGCAGAACTGCCTGCAGCGCGCGCCATGCCAGTTTGCCATGGCCGATTTCGCGGCGACCCGGCGAGCCGACACGACCCACTTCGCCGACCGAATAGGGCGGGAAGTTGTAGTGCAGCAGGAAGTTGGAGCGGCGAGTTGCCGTGCAGGGCGTCGATGATCTGCTCATCCTCGCCGGTGCCGAGCGTGGTCACGACCAGCGCCTGGGTTTCGCCACGGGTGAACAGCGCCGAACCATGGGTGCGCGGCAGGATGCCGGTTTCCGAGACGATCGGACGCACGGTCTTGTTGTCGCGGCCGTCGATGCGGGCGCCACCGTTGATGATGTCGCCGCGCAGGATCGAGCTTTCCAGCTTCTTGATCGCCGAGCCGAGGTTGGCATCGGCAAGGTCTTCTTCGGACAGCGCAGCCTTTACGGTGGCCACGGCAGCAGAGATCGCGTTGGTGCGCTCCTGCTTGTCCTTGATCGCGAAGGCGGCGCGCATCTGCGTCTCGCCTGCGGTCTTCACCTTGGCATAAAGCGCGGAATAGTCCGGGGCCTGGAAGTCGAAGGGTTCCTTGGCGGAATCCTCGGCGAGGTCGATGATCAGGTCGATCACCGGCTGCATCGCTTCATGGCCGAACTTCACGGCGCCCAGCATCTCGGCTTCCGAAAGCTCATAGGCTTCGGATTCGACCATCATCACGGCGTCTTTGGTGCCGGCGACGACGAGATCGAGACGCTGCTCGGGGTTGTTGCGCAGCTTCTGCATGTCGTCAACGTCGGGGTTGAGGACGTATTCGCCATTGGCAAAGCCGACGCGGGCCGCACCGATCGGGCCCATGAAGGGCACGCCGGAAATCGTCAGCGCCGCCGAGGCCGCGATCATGGCGACGATGTCGGGCTCGTTCACGAGGTCATGCGACAGCACGGTGCACATCACCAGAACTTCGTTCTTGAAGCCGGGGACGAACAGCGGGCGGCAAGGGCGGTCGATCAGACGCGAGGTCAGCGTCTCTTTCTCGGACGGGCGCGCCTCGCGCTTGAAGAAGCCGCCGGGCACTTTGCCAGCAGCATAGTATTTTTCCTGGTAGTGAACGGTGAGCGGGAAGAAATCCTGCCCCGGTTTCGCGGCTTTCGCGAAGGTGACGTTGGCCATGACCGAGGTCTCGCCCAGGGTGGCGATGACGGTGCCATCGGCCTGACGGGCGACCTTGCCGGTTTCGAGGGTCAGCGTCTCGCCGCCCCATTCGATCGATTTTTTCGTAACGTTGAACATTTCATTTCCTAGCTTGGCCGAGGGACCCTCCCCCAACCCTGATTGCGTACGGGCCGCATTGCCCGTGGCTTCTTGCTTTGTCTTCTGCCCGTCTCACGAAGCCCGGTGAGAGGGGCCCTTCCTGCGGCCCGGAGGCACGCCTTCAGAATAGCAAGACGCGCCCCGGAGGGCGCGTCCTTTGGTCAGCGGCGCAGGCCCAGACGCTCGATCAGCGAGGCGTAGCGGGCTTCGTCCTTGCCTTTGAGATAGTCCAGCAGCTTGCGGCGCTGCGCGACCATCATCAAAAGCCCACGACGGGAATGGTTATCCTTTTTGTGGGCCTTGAAGTGCTCGGTCAGCGTGGCAATGCGCGAGCTGAGGATCGCGACCTGAACTTCCGGCGAACCGGTGTCGCCTTCCTTGGTCGCGTAGTCCTTGATGACGCGGGCTTTCTCTTCAACCGTGATCGACATCGGGGTCTCCTTTCAGAAAAGGGGTTATGGCGCAGGCCGGGATGTCGTCCAGCAAGGCCCGTGGAGTATCCGCCAAAGTGACGGATGCGCGCGTATAGGGGAAATCGACCCAAAAGGAAAGCATGAATTCCGCCGCGCCCGCCTGGGGCCGGGGGTGCCCTGCCGCCCTTCCTGGGGCGATTTACGAACAATCCGACGCATCACGCCGCAGGCTACGATTGCGTCATCCTTTCTGCCTATAATCCTTCATTAACAAATGCCTAACCTGAAATCCGGTGCCCGAAGTCAGGTGGCAGCTCCGGTCTTGTGCGGGCTTTGGTGGGATGGTGGGTGATGCTGGCGCTACTGGGGTTACTCGGGGTGATGCTGGTCGGTTTCGTGACCGACGATCCGGCAGAGAATGAGGTCGCGGGCGATGGCCGGGCGGCGCAGGACCACCCGCCGGAAGATCCGGGCAACACCCGCTCGGTCGAGGATTTCATGCTGCAGGGCGACACGGCGGGCGATCCCGCGCCGGCCGATACGGCCCCGGCCGACACCGACACCGATGACATCTGGGCCGATGATCCGGACACCAGTGACCCCGACCCCAGTGATACCGGGGCTGGCGATACCGGGACCGGCGATACCGAAACCCATGATCCCGCCACCGGCGCGGTCGACGGGACGGGACAGGAGGTCGCAGACGACACCCAGACCGCGGCCGACACGACGGACGACCCGACCGACCCGCCGATGCTCGAGCCGCTCGATCCGTCGCAGCCGAACCCCGACCCCGGCGGCGGCGACGCGGCCGGGCCGCCGCTGCAACCGCTCGACCCGGAGGACCCGACCTCTGGCCCCGGTGACGGGCAGGAGGTGACCGGCCCGATGCTCGAACCGGTGACCGACCCGACCGATCCGCCGCCCCTGACCGATGCGCCGCTGACCCTCGGCGGCGGCGACGGGGCCGACGCGCTGAACGGCGGCACTGGCAATGATGTGCTGGCTGGCTGGGACGGTAATGATGCGATCCAAGTCTATGACGGGCAGGACTTCCTGTCCGGTGGCGGGAGCGAGGACACGCTTTATGGTGGTGGCGAGGACGATCCGCTTCTGGGCGGCGAGGGGCAGGATGAATTTGACGGAGACGCGGGTGACGACTCGCTGTCGGATGGTGCCGGCGATGACCTGCTGGCCGGGCATGAGGGAGCGAATTCCCTGTCCGGCTGCGAGGGGCAGGACACGCTGATGGACGGGGCGGGCGACGATATGCTGGACGGAGTCAGCCATGGCTCAGGCGGCCAGGATGGCGCGGATGACCTGATTGGTGGCGAGGGAGACGATGGGCTGCTGCTCGGCTCGGGGGATCACGGCAGCGGCGGCGCGGGTGAAGATAGCTTTGTTCCGGGGGACTGGATTGAGGCGGGGGGTGGCGCGACGATCCATGATTTCAACCCGTCGGAGGATCATATTCAGGTGGAATACGACCCCGTCGCGCATCCTGACCCGGTGCTGAGTTTTGCTGCGGCACCCGGGGTTGGCGGCTTCTGGGTCATGCTCGACGGTATGCAGATTGCGCATGTGCTGGGTGTGGCGGGGCTGACCGCCGAGTGCGGTCTCACTTGTGCCGCGGAGTACAGCCTGACGGTGCCGGGCCGCAGGATCACACGCGCCGAAGAAAGGCAGATAAGCGGCGCGTGTCTGCTGAAATCCCATGAGATGCTGTTCGACGCCCCTTGGCACGGATTCTGCGTTCTCGGCGGCGTGTCGGAAGGGTCTGGCGCAAATTTTACCTTTGTCGGTTCCATCAAAGCAACGCGGAGGCCTTCTGGTGCAGCGGAAGATCGTGATTGACCGCGGCGGCGCCAACACCGGCGGACTCACCGTGATCAGCCGGATGCTGGAACGCTTTGGCCGCCCGCTCCCGTTTGAGATGGTTAGGATCAATTTTCTCAATAACTTGGTCGAGCAGGATCACCGCGTGATCAAGAGGCGGATCCGGCCAATTCTCGGGTTCAAATCACCTGCGTCCGCCTCGGCCGCTCTCGAAGGCATTGAGGTCGCGACCATGATCCGTAAAGGGCAGTTTATGCCCGAGCTCGGCCCATTTGCTCAGGGTGCGCAATTCGCCGCGTAGACGAAGAGAAATAAAGGCTTCCGCCCGCCATCGAAAAGGTTTGCGACAAAACCTCAGCACAGTGGATGCCGCTACGCCCGTCCCTTTGCGGCGGCCCGGATCGAGAAGCTGAAGGTCGCGCCGGGCCCGTCATTGGCCTGGCCCCACAGGTGCCCGCCGTGGTTCTCGATGATGGACCGGCAGATCGCGAGGCCGACGCCCATGCCATGCGCCTTGGTCGTGTAGAAGGCGTCGAAGAGCTTCTCGACGGTGGCCGGATTGACGCCGACCCCGGCATCGCGCACCTCCAGCCCGACGCCGCCGTCGTCCTGCGGGCCGGTCCTGACCAGTAGCGTCCTCGGCCGGTCCTCGATGCCCTCCATCGCGTCGGCCCCGTTCAGCAGCAGGTTCAGGATCACCTGCTGCAGCTGCACCCGATCGGCCTGGACGAACGCCAGGTCTTCGGCGAAGTCGGTCTGCAGGAGCGCGCGCCGGCGTTGCAATTCCCCGGCCGAGAGCGCGATCACTTCCCGAACCGCGTCATTGAGGTCGACCATCTCCAGGACCGAGGCCTTCTTCGAGAACATCGCCCGCAGCCGTTGCAGCAACTCGGTGGCGCGATTGGTGTCGCGGATGGTGCGCTGAAACGCCCGGGCGGCGCCCGCCGGATCGGGTGGGTCGGCGGCCAGCATCCGGGCCCCGGTCTCGGCATTGGTCAGGATCCCCGCCAGGGGCTGGCTCACCTCATGGGCGATCGAGGCGGTCATGGCGTTGAGGGTGGCGACCCGCTCGACATGGGCGAGATCGGCCTGCGTCTGGCGCAGGTCTTCCTGGCCCTGCTTCCAGTCCTGCATGTCCACCACGGTGCCGTGCCACTTCACGATGCGCCCGTCCGCATCAAGCAACGGCAGCGCGCTTGTCACGCACCACCGATAGCTCTGGTCGGCGGCGTGAAACGTGCGGACCTCGACCCGGTAGGGGGCGCCGCTTTTCACGCAGGACATCCAGCTTTCCAGCGTCGGTTCGAGATCATCGGGATGCAGGACATCCATCCAGCCATTGCTCATGGCCTGTTCAAGGCCAAGACCGGTATATTCGAGAAAGCGGCCATTGCAGTAATCCACCGTCCCATCGGGCGATGCGCTCCAGAGCATTTCGGGGATGGTTTCCGTTATCTGCCGGAGGCTGGTTTCACTCGCCCGCAACTCTTCTTCGGCCCGCTTCAGAGCATCGATGTCGGTCGTCGTCCCGACGAATTTGAGGACCCTGCCCTCGGCATCGCGCAGGACCTCGGCCCGCTGCAGGTGCCAGCGATATTCTCCGTCGCGCGCGCGCCGGGATCGGGTCTCGAAGGCAAAGGCTTGCCCGGACCGCACGGCGTCGCGGAAGATGCCGAGCGCCATCTCGCGATCCTCGGGATGGATCACCTCCATCCAGGCCTCGGGATGCGAGCGGGTGAAATCCGGGGACTGGCCGGAGAATTCGAGCCAGACGTCATTCACGAAATCCGGGGTCCCGTCCGGCTTCAGCGTCCAGGCCGAGACCGGAAGCCGCTGCAGCAGTTCGGCCTGGAGCTGCAGATCGGCATAGAGATGCGCGTTCTCCAGCGAAATGGCGGCCTGCGACGCCAGAAGTTCCAGCAGACGCGCGCGATCCGGGGTGAAGACATGCGAGGCGAGCGTGTTTTCCAGGTAGAGCAACCCGCTCAGCACGCCTTGACGAACGAGGGGCAGGCAGAGGACCGAGTGCGGCTGCCGCAGACCCAGATAGGGATCGCCGGAGAACAGGTTCTGCCGGGCCGCGTCGGCGAGGATCACGCTCTCCTGGGTCCGCATGACGTAGCGGATGATGCTGTCGGGAACCGCGTGACCGCTGGCCGCGCCGTACTGCAGCACGACCTGTTCGCCCGCCATCCCGGCCTCGACCTCGATGCGGTAATCCTTCCGCTCCGGCAGGATCAGAAGGCCGCGATCGGCGCCCGCGCTCTGCATCGCGATCGTCATCAGCCGTTCGATCAGCTTCGGCAGCTCGATCTCGCTCGACAGCGCCTGTGATGCCTTGGTGACGGCGGCGACATCGAGCTGCTGGCCGGGCGATGGCGCCGCCTCGCCCGCCGCGCGCGCCTCGGCCCGGACCAGTCGCGGATGGCGCGCCTCGAGCTGGCGCACCTTGCCGTCCGCCCCCCAGCGCCGGTAGCCGTCGCGGGCTCTCGCAAGATACATCTCGGCGATATCCACGAAGCCGCGCGCGCCGTAAAAGCCCGCCGCGGTCTCGCAGGCGAGCGCCTCGTTATGCAGGAAGCCGCTGTCGCGGGCCGCGTCCATCGCCCTTTGGTAAAGCCGCTGGGCATCGAGGTCGCGCCCCTCCAGCCGCGCAATCTCGGCGCCGACCAGCGCCGACCGGGTCTCGAAATTCGCCGGACAATGCAGCGCCCATGTCTCAAGCTGCCGGTGATGCTCGGCCAGCGCCGTGACATGGTCGCGATACTCGACGGGGGACGCAGAAGTGCAGGACGCCGCGTGGCAAAGGGCGCTGTAGAAATGGTATTCTGCCGTTTCGAATGTTGACGTCGATGTCCAAAGCAGCGGCTGCGCCCTGACCGACGCATCGAGGGCCGAAGCATATTGCCCCGAAAACAGGTAGGCTTGCAGCTTTGCAATCCAGTAGCGGCACTGGGGCAAAGCCATTTGCTCATTCGCCAGATGACGCTTGAACTGAAGCTCATCAAATTCGTCATCGTTGAAGGAGCCGAAGCCGCGTGTCGACCCGCGCAGGGTCCGAACGAGACCGAGTTGCGAGGTGATGACGCCGACGATGGACTCGAGCTGAGCCTTCCGTGCAAAGTCGAGCCCAAACTCGACTTCACGCTGCACCTCCTCCAGTGGGTCCCCCGCCGCGAGCAGGTTCGTATTCAACTGGTCGCAGCTGTACGTCGCAAATGTGAGGTCGTCGGCCTCAATTGCGGCTGCGAAAGCGCCTCGCAGCAAATCGCGACCTGTCAGGACATGCTTCGTCCATGGGACGATAAGATTTCCGAAAATCAGGTGGGCCCTGGCCCGGAAGCGGTTCAATCCGCGCCTGTCGATCAAGTCAAGCCCGAGTTGCCCGAACCGGAATCCGGCGGAGTAGTCGCTGAAAATGGATCCTGCCAGGACGCCGAGCCATACATATGCAAAGCAGGAACCATCGCTGTTGCCACGCTCCAGGCTCAGGTTGACGGCAGCGCAGGTGACCAGCGAAAGAAAATTCGGATCGGTCCACAATGCGGGCGTCACGGCTGCGGTCAGAACATCCAGCGTTGCACGTGATGCGGGGTCATCCATCACGGGCAAATCGATGAGGTCCTCAATCGGACGATCGCCCATCAACGCCCAGATCCGCTCGTATTCTCTTTGCACGTCTTCCTTCGTCGGATGTGGCGACCATTCGATCCCGAGACGCCGGAGGAAGGCGAGACAGATGGCGATCGCGCGGCCCGGCTGGTTGAGCGCGGTGAACAGATCGATATGCAAGCAAGCAACGATCGCTCTTTCGACGGTGTCCGCAGCGCGAGACGAGAGCATGGTCAAACGCTCTGTCGCGGCCGCAAAGGCGCCGGTGAGGAACTCGCATTCGGCCTGACGCCATGCCAGGGCGAAGGCGAGGTCATGTCCGTGATGCCACGGGTTTTCCGACAACAGGTCGGCGCCAGCGGTAAGATAGGTGAGCGCCGAAGCGTAGGCGCTCGACCCTTTGGCGCGTTTGCCCGCGATCAGGTTAAGCCCGGCAAGCTCGTCCCGTTCCTCTTGGCTGGTGATGAGCGCGGCGCCGCGGTTGAGCTGATTTACGATTTCGAAGATCGCATCTTCACGGTTTTCCGCGGAAGTATGAGCCTTCAGCAGCCTTCCGATGCGGAGGTGCGCCTCGGCGCGTGCGACCTCGGGGATCAGCGAATAGGCCGCCTCCTGGATGCGGTCGTGCTGGAATTCATAAGAGGCCTCGGTGCGGAGCACCAACCCGGACCGAACGGCTTCCCAGAGAGCTGCGTGAAGGTCGTCCAGCGACTTCTGGCAGACGATTCCAAGAAGCGAGAACTCTGCACCCGAACCGACGCAGGCAAGCTGTCGCATCACCGCCTGGGTCTTGGCCGGCAAACGATTGAGCTTGACGACCATGAGATCGACCACGTTGTCCGTGTATTGTTTTGCGTGGATGCGATCGACGTCCCAAGCCCATTGCGCATCTGCGTGATCAAAGGCCAGGAGCTCTTCATCCGCGAGCGCGGAGAGGAACTGGATGGCAAAAAAGGGATTTCCGCCGGTCTTCTCATGGACGAGTTGCGTGAGCGCGCTGGCGCGTTTCCGTTCGCAGCGCAGCGAATCCGTAACCAGTTGTCGAAGCTCGTCATAACTGAGAGGCGCCAATACGATATCATGCACTTTAGCATCGACCCGGCGGATTGCATCGAGCTTGCGCATGAGCGGGTGCGCGGCATCGACCTCGTTGTTGCGATAGGCGCCGATCAGCAGCAAATGCCGAATGTCCGGTTGCGTGAGAATATCCTCAAGCAGATCGAGCGTGGCGGCATCAAGCCATTGCAGATCATCGAGGAAGAGCGCCAGCGGGTGTTCCGGGCGCGCGAAGACACCGATGAAGCGGCGCAGCACCATCTGAAAGCGGCGCTGCGCATCCTGCGGCGGCAGGTCGGGGACCGGTGGCTGTTTGCCGACAACGAGTTCCACCTGTGGGATGAGGTCAACGATCAGCGATCCATAGGGGCCCAAGGCCTCGCGAAGGTCATCGCGCCAGACCTGCAACTCAGCCTCGCTCTTGCCCAAGATCTGCCGGACGAGACCTTGAAAGGCTTGTGCCAGCGTGGCGTACGGGATGTCGCGCTTGTATTGGTCGAACTTGCCCGAGGCGAAGAGGCCCCGAGGGGGGACCAGAACCTTGTGAAGCTCGTTCACCACCGAGGACTTGCCTATCCCGGAATAGCCAGAGACGAGAACGAGTTCCGGCCTGCCGGTAGCGATGACCTGTTGGAACGTATCGACGAGCGAAGCGACCTCGCGCGAGCGCCCATACAGCTTTTCGGGAATCAGTAACCGATCCGGCACGTCGCGCTCGCCCAGTGGAAATGCGTCGATGCGCCCCTGCATTTCCCATTCGGTGCGGCATCGTCGAAGATCATGCTCGACACCGGCCGCAGTCTGGTAACGCTCCTCGGCGGTCTTGGCGAGCAGCTTCATGACAAGCTGAGAGATCGCCGCCGGAATGGATCCGAGCCGTTCGCGTGGCGGCACCGGCGCCTTGGCGATGTGGCAATGAATCCATTCCATCGGATCGGACGCGGTGAAGGGCAATTCGCCCGTCAGCATCTGATAGAACGTAACGCCGAGAGAGTAGAGGTCGCTCCGGGAATCGATCGAGCGGTTCATCCGGCCGGTCTGTTCGGGTGCCATATAGGGGAGCGTGCCCGCGATGAACTCGGGCGGTTCCGCCGGTCGTCTTTCGCGGGTAAGGCGCGATGCTATTCCAAAGCCGGTGAGGCGTGCCTCGCCCTTCGCGATATCCACCAAGACGTTGGCAGGCTTGATATCCTTATGAATGAGGCCACCCTGGTGCGCTTGGCCAAGAGCCGCAGTGATGCAGGTGGCGACGCGCAGGAAATTTCCCAGGTCCATCGGCATACCGATGAGCCTGCTGAGCACCTCGCCGCCGGGATCGTCGAGTACCAGCGCCGTCCGACCGCCTTCACGAACGAGGTCCAACGGCTGCACCGCCCAAGCTGCATCCAACTCCGCTCTCAGGCCGTACTCATGTGCAAGGCGATCGAGAAAAACCCTTGTCGGGTCTTCATCTCTGGGAACGACGACAAGGACATTGCCGGGATTGGCACCTGGGTGCTTGCGCGATGTTCTGCAGAAGACGCGCTCGCCGTCCACGCACAAAACATCGAGAGGTGTTGCAAACTCAGCACCGGTGTCCAAGGGCGTTGGGTTCATCTGTCACGTTCTCTTTGGATCGGCACAGGGCAATGAGCGGTCGTTGCCCTCGATGATAGCGCGATTGGATCATACGAGAAACGAAGACTTGAATATGTGTTCAGGCCAAGGATCGCCCGCCCCAAATCCACCACGCAGCATTTCATCTGCGCGGGGCCTCGCGGGATCTGCGATCAGTTTGCAGAGCTGGCGGCAATCTGACCCTGTCAATTCAGCGCGAGGTTTGCGCCGGTTCTGCGTCGCTCTTTGATCATGGGACCGGGCGAGGGGCGCATGTGGCCTCGGAAGCCCAGACCGGACCTCCCGCGATCGTCACAGCGTGATGGAGGTGGCGATAGGCACGGGTCAGCTGGTCGAGACTGAACGCGCGATTTCGGCCACTCGGATTTGGAAGAACCCAGACCGCAGCGCCGCCAATGGTCGCCGGCTGAGCGCCCCAGTCGATGTTCCGCTGACCCGATAGCGCCGAATAGGCTGCCTTGCCGAGAAAGGCTGCGAAGCACGGGGCATATTGCGTGATCTTCTGGTTGAACTGTGCCGCGGCGGCGCTGAACTCCGCTGCCGAGAGCTCGTCTGCCCGCGCCGTGGGCCGTTCAACCACCGTCGTCAGGCCGCAGTGATAGTGCAGGATGGTGCGGTCATTTTCGGGGATGATTTCCTCTGGCGTGAAGCCGGCAAGGTGGATCACGCGCCAGAAGCGATTACTGCGCCCGGCAAAATGATGCCCCGTGGCGGCAGCAGACAATCCGGGATTGATGCCGCAGAAGACCACGGCCAGCCGGTCAGCGAGGATGTCCGGAAGGCGATTGTTCATGGCGAACGATGCAACAAAATCTTGGGTCATGTAGTGCCTTTTGGTGGATCTGCCAGTGTCGACCGCGTTTGTCACGCGATGCAGCCGCAACGCAGCAGGGACAATTTCCTGAAGGTCGTCGTGGCCGCGAACGCGCCAGGCGCGGGTGCAACGTATTGAGCACGTCGGATCGCCGTCAGGTGTCGGGCGCAGTCGGGTGAGGCGACCGCCCTTGCAGTCGCTGGGAATGCAATGACCTGCCTAGGCGACCGAGAGGATGGCCTCGGTCACATGGCTTGAGGCTTCTTGAGCAGCAGCACCAGCGGGCTCGCAACGAGCATGACAACCATTAGAAGCTTGAATTGATTGACGACCCCGATGAATGCGGCCTGCCCTGTGATCATCTCGTTAAGCCCGACGAGTTGCTGCGGTGATAGGCCGGCGGCGACAGATGCCGTGACGTGCTCGGAGAGCGTCATGTGCATGGCCTCAGTGCTGTTGTAAAAAAAGGTCAGGACCACCGCGACGCCGATCGTGCTGCCATAAAGGCGCAATAGATTGAAGATCACGGTTCCTTCCGGACGCAGCTCGGGATTGAGGGTGCTGAACGCCGTCTTTGATAGAACCGGCATCAAGATGCCGAGGCCCGCGCCCTGAAACATGCCGGCGGCGGCTACTTTGTCCCAATACATCGTCGGCGCATAATCGAGCATCCGCCAGTTCGCATAGATCACCAGCGCCGACCCGAGGGCGATGAGCGCCCGGCGATCAATCCGCTGTGGGACGTAGTTCACCGCGATGAGGGTGGCGAGCAGCGCGATGCTGCGAGGGATCGCGACATAGCCTGTCAAGTCTGGCGGATAGCCCAAGATCTCGTCCAGCATCGGCGAGGTAAGAGCCATCGTCGGCAGCAGCAGAAAGCCGAAGGCGAAGAACATGATGCCGGAGACGACGAAGTTGCGGTCCTTGAGCAATGCCTTGTTGAGGAAATGTGCGCGCGCGGTAAGGATGTGCACGGCGAAAAGATAGAACCCCAGCGCCGAGGCGACCGCTTCTGCCCAGATCTCGGGCGAGGCAAACCATTCCTGCCGCTCGCCGCGGTCGAGAACCAGCTGCAGGCCGATCAGGCCGAGCGTCAGCGTTCCGACGCCGAAAGAGTCGAACGAGGGAACCTGTCCCGGTTTTTTCTCGGGGACCCAAAGCGCGATCACGAGGAAAATGAATCCGGCCGCCGGCAGGCCCGCGTAGAAGATCCACTGCCAGCCGTGATATTCGGTAAGCCAGCCGCCGACGGTTGGCCCGCTGAGGATGCCGAACACCAGTGTCACCGTCCAGACCAGGCTGACGCGTGCGTGCCGCGTCGGCGGCGCCAACTCGAGCAGAAGCAGCAATGACATCGGAGCGAGCGGTCCGCTCGCCGCCCCTTGAATGATGCGGGCGCCGATGAATTCCAGCGGGGTCTCGGCGCGGGTGGCCAGCACCAGCCCGAGGGCGAAGATCGCGATCGACAGCTGGTAGATCAGCCTCCGACCATGACGCGCTGCAAGCCAGCGCGTCATCGGCAGGGTGACGGCGCTTGCCGCGATGTAGCCGGTGAAGATCCAGCCGACCTGGTCATCTGCCATCGAGAGTGAACCCTGGATGTGCAGCAGGGCCGCATTGGGAATTGACGTGGTGACGGCCTGAAGATAGGTCGCCAGCAGAGCTGCGGTCGGCACTATGTAAGCGCCATCAGACCGAGGGGCCGTCGGGCCGCGGCCGGTCATTTGTCCGACTCCGTCCCGGCAGCGATCTGGAGTTCGTCCGAGGAAACGGGGTGCCCAGTGGTGTCAACGCGCACCGTGGCGCTGACGCCGGAGAACAGAGACAGCTGATCGCCGATGTTGTCGATCTTCAGCCGAACCGGCAGGCGCTGGACAACCTTGACCCAGTTTCCCGTCGCGTTCTCTGGTGGCAGGAGCGAGAAATCCGACCCCGTTCCAGGGCTCATGCTAACGATACGTGCTTTGAAACTGCGCCCCGGATAGGCATCGACGGCAACCGTCGCAAGCTGGCCCGGGTGCATTTGGGTGAGATCAGTTTCGCGAAAATTTGCCTCGATCCATTTGTCATCACTCGACAGAAGCGAGAACACCGTGGCCCCGGAATTGACGAAGTTGCCGACTTGGAGATTGTCGACCTGCGTCACGATTCCGTCGTCTGGTGCCATAACCCGCGTATAGGAGAGGTCGAGGCGCGCCTGAGACAGCTGCGCCAAGGCTTCCCGCACCTTCGGATGCGTGTCCGTGTCCACGTTTGGGTCGCCGTTCAGGGCAGCGACGGTGCTGGCAAGCTGCTCCTCGGAGGAGGTGACGTTGTGCTGAGCCACCTTGAGCGCCGTTTCCGCCTTGTCGAAGGCAGATTTTGACGCAAAATCGGCCGCAAGCAGAGGCTTGATGCGATTGACCTCGTGTTCATCAAAAGCGGCAGTGTCCTTGGAGGATTGCAGTTCCGCGAATTGCTGACGGTATTTGGCCTTGAGCGCATCGATCTGCAGGCGCGCGTCCGCCAGGTCCGCTTCCGCCCGCTGAACGCCAATCTTATAGGGCTCAGGGTCAAGGCCGAACAGAAACTGACCTTTGCGGACATGCTGATTGTCATGGACCGCAAGCTCCACGACCTGGCCGGATACCCGCGCGTTGATCGAGACCTTTGCTGCCCGCACGAATGCATCGGTGGTCGACACATAGGGTAGGTCGATGATGTATTTGGTGGCCCCAGCCGCTGCCAAAATGATGGGGAACGCAAACATCAGAGGACGTCGGAGCCGCTCCTTGATCGTCCGCCGCAACATGACAGGTTCTGCTGAATTTGCCAATTGGTAAGCCGCATCAGTGACTTGGGTGTTCATCTGAGACCTGCCATGAGAGTGTGGTTGCCTTGATGACTGCGGCACTTCGGCTGACGAGGCCCCCCGCTCGGCGAGGTAGGAAGCACTCCGCCTCGACCTCGTTTGGAGGTGTCTGAAACGAGGTAGGCTGAAAGATCGAACTGCATCAGGCGTTCATCCTATTGAATTTTGTACCATCTCGCACGCATATAGCCGCCACGGCCTCCCGATCAAGGATTTTATGCGAAATGGTACAAAAAAAGAGCGATGCAGGACCGAAGCGCCGAGGGCGCCCCCGTGCGTTCGACCCTGAGACCGCGCTGCTGCAGATCAGGGACGCATTTTGGCGATCCGGTTACACTGGAACATCGCTCGACGAGATTGCTGCAGCGACGGGAATGAACCGGCCGAGCCTCTATGCGGCATTCGGGGACAAACACGCGCTTTATCTGCAAGCACTGGCAAAGTATTGGCAAATCAGTTTGTCCGCGTTGCGGGCTCCCCTGGCCGAGGGCGCGACGCTGAGAGAGGCTCTGATGCTCGCCTACGACAGTGCTTTGTCGATTTTCTTCTCGAACGAAGGAACGGCACGCGGATGCTTTGTGGTTGGAACGGCCTTGACCGAAGCTTTGGAAGATAGCGAGATTCAACAAAGTCTCGCAGAGGGAGTTCGGGAATTTGACGCTAGTTTTAGCGCGCGATTTCAGCAGGCGATCGCTGCAGGGGAGCTTACAGGCGATGCCGATCCTGTTGTCCTGGGGATGCTTGCCTCGGCAACGATGCACTCAATCGCCGTTCGGGCACGCGCTGGAGCCACGCGAAGCGAGTTGAGGCAGTTCGCGCAAAAGGCAATAGAGGTGATTTGCGCATAGCGGAGGTTACCGAAGATCCGGATTGTTTTGACCCGTCTTCGCGGCGAGGACAGCATCTGGCTGAAGCGCAACATCGCGCGTTCCCGTCTTCGGAACGCTTGGTACGAGTTCTCTGCCCGGTTGTTGGCCCAGCGGCCGGTTGCCTGGAGATCGGAGCTGCCGAGCTCCCCCAGTGGCGAGCAGTACGAGTGCGCAAGGTCGGTCACGAACTCCGCTGAGAGGCCATGCCGCGTCAGTGTGCTCTGTAAGAATTTCAGTGCGCGTTTGCGGCCCCGTGCCTTTGTCACGGAACAATCAGGCCTTTCGCCCTCGGGACAGACTGCCCGCCACAGGCCTTACAGCCCACTGTTGATCTTCGCAAAAACCTCGTCGAGGTGCCAGTGCCAGTGGCTCGACCGCAATCTCGAAATCCGCCGTTTTCGGATATCCCGCCTTTCGCCCAGGTTTGCCACAAAACCCAAGGTGCGGTGCAAAGCGGGTCAGGAAATCACGAGGCTGCTATCCGTCCAGATGCGAAATCCGCCGGCAAAGGCATTGGCATTGTCGCCTCGCAGCGCGTTCGGGGGAAGCACCTTGATCCGATCCACGTTGCCGCCGCCGATGATGACATATTCCGGCTGCAGCGCGCGGCTGAGCAAGGCGACGCAGCGGTGCACATGCTTGTGCCACTTCTTGGACCCGCGCTTCTCGTAGCTGGCCTCACCAAGGTAATCTTCGAACGTTCTGCCCTTGCGATAGGGCAGATGCGCGATTTCGAGCGGGACACAGACATTGTCCACCACCATCGCCGCCCCAAGCCCGGTGCCAAGCCCAAGAAACAGCATCTTCTGGCCATAGTAACTTCCGACCGCCTGCATCAGCGCGTCGTTCACGATCCGGAGCGGGACGTTGAAGGCCTTCTCGAAGTCGTAACTGATCCAGCCCTGCCCGAGGTTTTGCGGGTCGGCAAGAATCCGGTTGTGATGGACCGGACCGGGATAGCCCATCGTGATCGCGTCGAAGTCCAGCCCCTTGGCCATTTCATGGATGTTTTCGACCATCAGGGCCGGCGTCATGTCAGGGCCAGACTTCACCTTGCGTTCTTCGCCGCCCGCACTGGATTTGATCTTCACATGCGAGCCGCCAATGTCGACGGCAAGAACCCTGCTGGCAGCGCTATGCCCTGCCGGGGTGGTTTTGGTTGCCTCGGAAATGTCCATCGGTCTCCTCCAATGTCTCTAGGCCACAGGGTCGATCCAGCCGCCCGAGGGCGCGAATGCCTCTCGTGCGCGCTCGGGTCCCCAGCTGCCGGGCTCATAGGACAGCGGCCTGTCCGTGAGGTCGAGCACCGGATCGAAAATCCGCCAGGCCAGTTCCACTGCGTCCTGCCGGGTGAACAGTTCCGAATGCCCGGCGAGCGCGTCGCCGATCAGCCGCTCATAGGGCACCATGGCGCGCGAGACATCTTCCACGGCGGTCAGTTCGACCGGTTCTCCCTGCATCGCCTCGCCAGGCAGCTTGCGCCGCGCGCCGATCCCGATCTGCAGGTCCGGCGTAACCCGGAAGCGGACGTAGTTATGCTCTCGTCTCCGGCATCGTGTCGAACAGCGCGACCGGGGGTTTTCGGAACTTTACCGCAATTTCAGTGACATGCACAGGCAGCTGTTTTCCCGCACGGATGTAGAAGGGCACACCTTGCCATCGCCAGGTATCTAGGTGCAGGCGCACGGCGACAAAGGTTTCGACGGTCGAGCCGGGCCTGACCCCGGGCTCGTCCTGATAGCCATCGAACTGACCGCGCAGGACATTGGCCTTTGTCAGCGGCCGGATCGCCTTGAGCAGCTGAACCTTCGCGTCTGTCAGGTCACCGGCAGTGCTGCTGGTTGGTGGTTCCATCGCCAGCAGCAGCATCGCGTTCAACAGGTGGTTTTCCACCACATCGCGCAGACAGCCGACACCGTCGTAGAACTTTCCTCGTCCTGCGATTCCGAAATCCTCGGCCATGGTAATCTCGACGCTTTCGACGTGATTGCGGTTCCAGACCGGTTCCAGAAACGAATTGGCGAAGCGGAAATAGAGAAGGTTCTGCACCGCTTCCTTCCCGAGGTAGTGGTCGATGCGATAGATCTCTTCCTCCGGGTAGATCGCGCGCAGCACGCGGCCAAGCTCCACCGCCGATTTCAGGTCGTGGCCAAACGGCTTCTCGACCATCAGCCGGGCCCCCTTGGCGATCCCCGCCGCCTGAAGCGCCTGCGCGACGGTCACGAACAACGAAGGAGGGATCGCAAGATAGAACAGCGGGTGTTTCGCCCCCTTCAGCGCTCCGGCAAGCTTGGTGAAGGTGGCCGGGTCCGAATAGTTGCCCGAAACGTAGTGGAGCAACCCTTCCAGATGCTTCATCGCCTTCGCGTCAACGGCCCGCTCCTGACCTTTCACCGCATCGCGCGCACGCTCGATCAACTGCTCGCGCGACCAGTCGTCAAGCGCGACGCCGACCACCGGAATGTCGAGCCGCCCGTGCTTGGTCAGCGCATAAAGCGCTGGCAGGATCATCTTGTGGGCAAGGTCCCCGGTGACACCGAAAACCACGAGAGCATCGCAACGGAAGGTCGCCATGTCAGCCCTTCTTCTCGTCATGGCCACCGAATGCATGGCGCATAGCAGACAGGGTACGGTTGGCAAAATCGCTTTCGCCGCGCGACGAGAAGCGCGCGAAGAGCGCAGAGGCAAGCACGGGTGTCGGCACCCCCATATCGATCGCGGCCTCCAGCGTCCATCGGCCCTCACCAGAGTCAGATACCCGTCCCGCGAAGCCGTCGACGCTGGCATTGCGTTTCAGCGCCTCGGCCGTCAGGTCCAGCAGCCAGGATGAGATGACGCTGGAATGGCGCCAAACCTCGGCCACTGCCGCAAGGTCGATGTCATAACGATAATATTTTGGATCGCGCAACGGCGCTGTCTCGGCATCCACCTGCAGATCCTTGCTTCCGGCATTGGCGGAATGCAGCAGGTTGATGCCTTCGGCATAGGCCTGCATCACCCCGTATTCGATCCCGTTATGTACCATCTTCACGAAGTGGCCAGCCCCCGCCGGACCGCAATGAAGATAGCCAGACGGTGCCGTGCCGGTCTGCGCAGTCGCATCGCTGCCCGGGGCCGCGCCGGGCGCAAGCGAGGCGAAGATCGGGTCAAGCCTTTCGACGGCTGGCTTTGGTCCGCCGATCATCAGGCAGTAGCCACGCTCCAGCCCCCAGACGCCACCGCTCGTTCCAGCGTCGATCACGTCAATGCCTTGTCCCGAGAGATCCTCGGCCAGATCGACCGCATCGCGGTAAAAGCTGTTACCGCCGTCGATCAGCGCATCGCCGCTTTGCATCTTGGCGGCCAGGCTGCGGGCAACCTTGCCGGTGATCGCGGCAGGCAGCATCAGCCAGACCGAGCGCGGCGGTGTAAGCGCAGCCAGAAAATCCTCGGTCGAGTTGGCGCCCGTGGCACCTTCGGCCACCAATCTTGCGACATTCTCGGGCTGGGTGTCATAGACGACGCAGTCATGTCCCGCCTTCATCAGGCGGCGTGCCATATTGGCGCCCATCCGGCCAAGTCCGATCATTCCGATTTGCATTCCGTTCTCCTTACGTCCGATTTGCGCCGTTTTCGCAATCCGTCACACCGCCACATTTGCCGAGGTGCCGACTCTCACTCGAAAGTCAGTCCCTTCCCATGCGTCGGTCAGGTGCCATTGCAGAGTGAAAACCAGAACCGAGCGGGTTTCCAGCCCCGATGTGTCGAGGTCGGCGACCCAGGCTCCAAAGGCGCTTTCGCGCGTAGGCCCCCACGAGAAAGGCGCGGCTGCGCGCCGCGTGGGAGACCCGCCAGAACGACTAAGAGGTTCGAGATGCGCCAGCATCCGACTGCGAGGATACGTCGCAGGGCCTTGCCGACCGCGCAGCAGAAGTTTGCGACAAAACCCGGCCGTTCGAACCAGTGCTGTTCGTGTCGATGGAACCGCTGTCCGCCGTATTCCAGTGATCTGCCCGGTTCACGATTTGCACTGCGCCTCAGCGCGCGCGATAAGCTTCCGTCAGCGTGTCGATGAAGGCGCGCACCTTGGGGCTCGCCAGCCGGGTCGAGGTGTGTAGCGCCCAGGCTTCGATCTGGCGGTCCGGCATCACCCCCCATTCCCTGAGCCGCCCTTGTGCCAGATCCTCTTCGATCAACCACCGGGGCAACAGGGCGGCGCCAGCGCCGCTGCGCGCGGCCTCGTGGACGACCATCATCGATGAGCATCGCAGGATCGGTCGGGGAACCACGCGGATCTCGCCCCTTGTGCCGATGGCTGTCCACTCGGCCATGCCGCCCTGTGCGGAGAGGATGACCGCGTCAACCTCCCGCCCGGCCGGGCCCGGCAGCGGAAACTGCGGCGGAGCGGCCAGAACCGTCTCGGTGCGCAGAAAGCATGTGCCGACCAGCGCGCTGTCGGGCGAAGGGTTGACCCGGATGACGACGTCATAGCCCTGCCGGACGAGATCGACAAAACTGTCGGCAATGTCGATTTCCATCGTGACCTCGGGATAGCGGGCGACGAAACTGGCCGCAATTTCGCCAAGTCGGGTCCGCGCGAACAGCGTGGGGGCGCTGATGCGCAATGGCCCGCGAAGCCGGCCGCCGCGGCCGCTGACCTCTTCGCCTATGGTGTGCAGTTCTGACAGGAGCGGCCCTGCTCGCTCCAACAGAAACTCGCCCTCTTCGGTCAGGCGCAACTGCCTGCCGCCGCGTTCCAGAAGTCGGGTGCCGAGTGCCACCTCAAGCTCTCTGACACGGCGCGACAGCGTTGCCTTTGGCACCTGCGTGGCGCGGCTCGCCGCATTCAAGCCGCCATGACTTGCCACGGCGATGAAATCGCCGAGGCCTGGCATTTCCTGATGTTCCATATTTGGACCTTATAGTTCCAGATTCTTCGCCTATTGTTCCGCCTATGGACCTTCTATGTCAATGCAAGCACAGGGCATCGGCAGCAACGCCAAGGCTCTGGCATAGTGAGCAAAGGAGAAAATCCATGACCAATATCTGGACCCCGATCAAAGTCGGCGCGATCGACCTTCCGCATCGTTTTGCGATGGCGCCGATGACGCGCAGCCGTGCCAAGGCCGATGGAACGCCCGGCGATCTGGCCGCGACCTATTACGGACAACGTGCGGGCCTTGGCCTTCTGGTGAGCGAAGGCACCCAGCCTTCGGACGACGGGCAGGGCTATCTTGCGACACCCGGCATCTACACCGATGCGCATGTTGAGGGTTGGCGCGGCGTCGCCGCGGCGGTGCACGCCCGTGGCGGGCATCTGTTCATCCAGCTGATGCATGTCGGCCGGATGTCGCATCCCGACAACACCCCACATCACCGCCAGGCGGTGGCGCCCTCGGCCGTAGCCCCCGGCGTCGGGATGCACACGATGTCAGGCATGCAGCCCATCCCGGAGCCGCGCGCGATGACACTGGCGGATATTTCCCGAACGGTTGACGACTTCGTGCTGGCCGCGCGCCGGGCGGTCGAGGCCGGGGCGGACGGGGTAGAGGTACATGCCGCAAATGGCTACTTGATCCATCAGTTCCTCGCGCCCAACGCCAACCGGCGCAGCGATGCCTATGGCGGCTCCTTGGCCAACCGCATCCGCTTTGCGCTGGAGGTGACGCGGGCTGTCGCCAAGGCCATCGGGCCGGAACGGACCGCGATCCGCCTCTCGCCCGGTGCAACGCTCGGTGGGTTGGACGAAGGGCCGGAAAGTGGTGCGCTCTATCGCGCCCTCGTTGCCGAGCTCAATGGGATCGGGCTCGCCTATCTGCACGTGGTCCAGCTCGGCAACGAGGCGCTGCTTGCCGACATTCGCAAGGCCTGGCACGGGGTGTTGATGCTTAACCGCGCCGGCCATCGGCGCGACCAGATCGGCACCGATGTCGCCAGCGGGATGGCCGATATCGAATCCTATGCCCAGATGGCGCTTGCCAATCCGGACCTTGTCGAGCGTGTCCGTACCGGCGCAGACCTGAACGAGGTGCGCAAAGCGCAGTTCTACGGCGGCGGCGCTGAGGGGTATACCGACTATCCGACGCTTGCGGATAGGGGTGATCTGTCAGAGCGGGCGTCGTGACCTCGCCGCTCCGGCTTTCACCAGCGATGAAGCAGCGGTGCGGCTCGAGGCTGCCGATCAGGCGCTCGACAGCATTGGCACCTTCCTTCGCACACACCTGCACGACTGAACGGGCTTGGCCCGAAAATGGAGAATGATATGAAACTGCTAGTGCTTGGCGCGACCGGCGGAACCGGCAAGGCGATCGTCCGTGCGGCCCAGACCGCGGGACACGAGGTTACGATCCTCGTCCGCACCCCCGAAAAAGCGCAGGACCTGAGCGGGGCGCGCGTGATCGCCGGTAACGCGCTCGACCCGAAGGCAGTCGCCGAGGCGCTGACGGGCTGTGATGCGGTGATCAGCGCCCTTGGAACGCCGGTCAGCCCGTTCAAGGAGGTCAGACTGCTTTCCTCCGCGACCCGGATTCTTGTCGACGAAATGCACAAGCAAGGAGTGTCCCGTCTGCTGGCGATCACCGGAATGGGGGCGGGGGACAGCGCCGGGCATGGCGGCTTTTTCTTCGATCGGGTGTTCAAGCCGCTCATGTTGCGCAGGGTCTATCAGGACAAGGATCGGCAGGAAGCGATCATCCGCGAGAGTGGCCTGGCCTGGACGATCGTGCGGCCGTCGGTTCTGAATGACAAGCCCGCGAAGGGTCAGGTGCGCGCGATGGTCGATCTCACCGATTTCCATGGCGGAACGATCTCGCGCGTGGACGTCGCGAGGTTTATCCTCGACGAGCTTGCCGCGCGCCGTTGGGAAAACGCCTCCCCGCTCATCAGTTGGTAGGCTGGCCGTTGCCAGCAGGGCGCGCGGCCCGGAGCGGCCAAGTGCTCAGCCGTCGAGCCAGGCGGCGAGGCCGTCCAGCGTCTGCAGCCCGTATTCCACCGCGCCGAAGCCGATGACCACCTGACGCCGCTCGCGGCTGGGGTGGAGCTGGCGCATGGTCAGCACCGTCTTGCCGTCGGCCTGTTCATCGAAGGTCACCGTGACGCGGAAACGGTCGGGGTCGTCGGGGTCGGGCGTGCCGTAGTCCATCACGATCCGCTCATTCGGCACGATCTCCAGAAAGCGCATGAGGTTCGGGAAGCGCTGCTCGCGGCCCTCGAACACGCCCACCATGTCGAAGCGCCAGACCCCGCCCTCGCGGATATCGGCCTCGTGGGTCTCGATGTCGAGGCCGGCCGGGCCGTACCATTCGCCCAGCGCCCTCGGGTTCATCCAGGCGGCAAAGACCTTGTGACGCGGGTGGTTGAGCAGCTTCACCAGCACAATTTCGCGGTCGAGCGACCAGGTCTCAAGCAGGCCTGCCATGTCCGTCGTCCTCTTTTTCCGCCTTGTCCAGGTAGGCTTCCAGCCGGTCCAGCCGCTCCGCACAGCGTCGGCGCTCCGTTTCCATCCAGTCCGCCGCCTCGCCGAAGCGCGCCGGCACCAGCCGGCACCAGCGGCTGCGCCCGCGTTTCTCGCTGGCGATCAGCCCGCAATCTTCCAGCACCTTGAGATGCTGGGCGAAGGAGGGCAGCGCCATGTCGAAAGGCTCGGCCAGAGCGGTGACCGGCAACTCGCCCTCGACCAGCCGCGACACCACGGCGCGGCGGGTCGGGTCGCTGAGGGCGTGAAAGGCGAGGTCGAGTGGCGTCGAATGGTAAGGCATGTGCATCAGTAAAGTCGTCGCAGGCGCCGGTCAAGAATAAAAAGGTACTTGCCTTAGTATCTGGCCTCGAATATAAAGGTACCTGCCTTAGTATCCGACCCGTTTGATATCGGAGCGGGTATGCACCCAAACAAGGAGAACTCCCGTGGCCGTTCGTGTCGATCTCATGATCTCGCTCGATGGTTTCGCGACAACGACGGACCAGACGCCCGAAGTCCCGTTCGGCGAGGACTGGTCGCGTCTCGTCGGCGCCTATGTCGCAACGCGAACGTTCCGCGAGCGCGTGTTCAAGGATACCAGCGGCGCTGGAACCACCGGCCTCGACGACGAATATGCCCAGGCGTATTTCGCTGATGTGGGGGCCGAGATCATGGGGGCCGGCATGTTCGGGCTCCACACCTATCCCGATGATCCGGACTGGCGTGGCTGGTGGGGAGAGGAGCCCCCATTCCGGGTCCCGGTCTTCGTCCTGACACACAGGCCGCGGCCCTCCATCGAAATGGCAGGTGGCACAACTTTCCATTTCCTCGCCACGACACCCGCCGATGCGCTCGGGCAGGCTGTTTCCGTGGCTGATGGAAAAGATGTTCGGATCGGTGGCGGCGCCAGTGTTGTGCGGGATTTCCTCAGGGCGGGGCTTGTTGACCGCCTCCATGTCGCGATAGCGCCGATCCTGCTCGGTCGCGGCATCCGCCTCTGGGATGATCTGCGCGGCCTCGAAGCTGGCTACACGGTGAAGGCCGAAACGGCAGAGAGCGGCACCGTCCACCTTACATTCCGACGCTGACCGCCGCGCGGGATGAACGGAAGGGCGGTGACGGCACGTCTGGGCATGGGCACAGGTCCTTCCGAACATGCGACAGGCTCTGTGCAACTTTCCAGCCAGCATTCGCGCCTCCTGTCTCAGGTAACCGCTCTGAACCGAAAGCCCTGTTTCGATGATCTTCAAAACAAGTGGTTACCCGAGGCGTGCGGCTGAAGCCAGATCGACCCATTGATCTGTTATTGTATGTTCGCTTCACCTTGCCCTGTCATGCAAGAGAGGTGGACGGGATCATGTTCGTTCCGGGCGCGTTCGGCACCATGCGGCAGGCCATCCGCGCAACCGGTCATGCCCGAGGTTGCCTGCCTTGCCCAAGCCTATTGTGTCCATCAGTGCCAGGATGTCGCGCAGCATCATGCACTTGGGATAGACCGTGTGTCCGGCGCCGTAGGGCAGGGCGGCGCTTTCGCCGTAACAGCGCAGATCAGGGATGATGACCGTGAAGAGGCGCGCGCACTTCGGCGCCAGGCGGCCCATGTTATGCCATTCTGCGGATAGCCGTGCGGCAGGGGGAGCGAAGGGCAGGAGCTTTCCGTCTGCATCGAGAGGGTGGCTCCGTTCGCATCGATCCTTGTGCGCGCGAAGCCTTCGATCGAGGGCTCTCCGCGCTCCGCTACAACCATGGAGCGGGCTTGTTGGCGTAGCCGATGTAGAGCGGATGTTTCGGCTGCCCGGCTTGCGTCAAGCCAAGGTGGTAGAGCGGCAGGCCGGTGGCGCGCAACAGCGCTTCGACCTGGGCGCCTCGGTCAAGATGCGCGCCGTGGCTGCCCCAGGCGCAGATGATGCGGTCTGCCCAGGCGGCGCTGTCAGTGATCGCCGCGTCATTGCCGGGGCCCACCGGATCGGCGGCGGCGCGCATCTTCTTCGGGTCGGTATCGCGCCAGGCGAAGATATTGCAGACCCGGAAGGCGCCGAAGCCCAGCGCGCGGGCGCGCCGTTCGCAGCGCTCGACCGTGGGGTCGTTCTGCAGCTCGGTCGCGGTGGAGGGGTTAAGCATGATGAACAGCGCCTTCTGCCCGGCCGGGTCCCAGGTGCGGGTGAGCAGATAGCGGTAGCGTTCGCAGGGCGAGTAGACGGCGGTGGAGGGCGCGTCGCCCTTGGTATGGGTCCGGGTGATCATGGCTGGACTGTGCCGGGGGGCGCGGGGGTGTGCAAGCCCGGCGGCTGGAGCGAGGCCGGGTGGGAGCCTCCGGCGGGGATATTTCGGGGTAGAAAATGCGGGCGGTCGCGCGGGGCGTTGACAGTCGGGCGGCGAGCGCTTCAGGCTGCGGGCATGAATGACAGGCCGGATATTCACGACAGGCTGGCGGCGAGCCTGAAGGCGGCGCGGCGCAGCAAGGGGTTGAGCCTTGATGCGGTGGCGAAGCTTTCGGGCGTCAGCCGCTCGATGGTCAGCCAGATTGAGCGCGGTGAATCGAGCCCGACAGTGGCGACGTTGTGGAACCTGACGCAGGCTCTGCAGGTGGATTTCGCGGGTCTGCTCGAGGGTCACGTCGCGCCGGGGATCGAGGTGATCCGGGCGGGGGCCGTGCCGACGATCGAGGGCCGCGGGACCGGGGTGCGGATCCGCATCCTGAGCCCGGCCGAGGCGGCGGGTGAACATGAGGTCTATGATCTGGTCTTTGCAGCGGGCGGTGCGCTGGTCAGCGATCCGCATGGGCCGGGGTGTCGCGAACATCTGACGGTGATCGAGGGTGAGTTGGCCGTCCAGTCGGGCGAAGACGTGGTGCGGCTGAGCGTTGGCGACTCTGCGCGCTATGCGGCGGACCGGCCGCATGCGATCCGCGCCGAGGGGGGCACAGCGCGGGCCTTGCTGATCGTGCAGAACAGCTGATCGCATCCGGTATGGCGGATTTTCATCCGTCATCTTGACAGGGTGCCGGGGCGAAAGGCAGGATATCCGGCAAAGCGGAGGTATTTCTGTTATGGTGGAACCAATCGCGGACCGCGCCGGGTTTCTGGCGCATCTGGACGCCGAACTGGCCGGGATCGAGCGCGACGGGCTGATGAAGCGCGAGCGGATGATCGTCTCGGCGCAGGGCGGGCGCATCGCGGTGCAGGCCGAGGGGGTGCGGCACGAGCGGGTGGTGAACCTTTGCGCCAACAACTACCTTGGGCTTGCCGATCATCCGGCGCTGATTGCGGCGGCGAAGCGGGCGATGGACGAGCATGGCTATGGCATGGCCTCGGTCCGGTTCATCTGCGGCACGCAGGATCTGCACCGGCAGCTGGAGGCGCGGATCGCGCGGTTCCTTGGCAAGGAGGATTCGATCCTCTTCGCCGCCTGTTTTGATGCCAATGGAGGATTGTTCGAGCCGTTGCTGGGGGCCGAAGACGCGGTGATTTCGGACAGCCTGAACCATGCCTCGATCATCGACGGCATCCGGCTGTGCAAGGCCAAGCGCTATCGCTACGCCAATTCCGACATGGCGGATCTTGAGGCGCAGCTGAGGGCGGCGCGGGCGCGATGGCGCGCGGTTCATCCTGATCGCGACGGATGGCGTGTTCTCGATGGACGGCTATCTGGCGAAGCTGCCAGAGATCACGGCGCTGGCCGAAAGATATGGCGCGCTGGTGATGGTGGATGATTGCCATGCGACCGGCTTCATGGGGCCGCAGGGGCGCGGGACGCCGGCGCATTTCGGGGTCGAGGTGGATATCCTGACCGGCACGCTGGGCAAGGCGCTGGGCGGCGCTTTGGGCGGCTATATCGCCGGGCCGCAGGCGGTGATCGACCTGCTGCGACAGCGCGCGCGGCCCTATCTCTTTTCCAACGCGCTGCCGCCTGCGGTGGTGGCGGCGGGGCTGGCGGCGCTCGATCTTGTCGAAGCGGCGGATGGGCTGCGGGCCAGGCTTTTCGAGAATACGGCCTATTGGCGGGCGGGGCTGGCGGCGGCGGGGTTCCGGTTGCAGCCAGGGGAACACCCGATCGTGCCGGTGATGCTGGGCGACGCGGTGCTGGCGCAGAAGATGGCGGCAGAGCTGTTCACGCGGGGCGTCTATGTCGCGGGATTCTTCTTTCCGGTGGTGCCGAAGGGGCAGGCGACGGATCCGCACGCAGATGAATGCGGCGCTGGGGCGCGAGGATCTGGACTTTGCGCTCGACGCCTTCGCGGCGGCGGGTCGGGCGGTGGAGGCGATCTGATGCGGGAGGTTCTCGGCTCGGTGGTCGAGGCGATTGGTGAGACGCCGCTGGTCGAGCTGTCGCGCATCGTGGCGGCGCATGGGCTGGAAGGGCGCATTCTGGCGAAGCTCGACTATCTTCAGCCCGGTTTTTCCAAGAAGGACCGTGCGGCGCGGGCGATTGTCGAAAGCGCACGGGCATCAGGCGCGCTTGCGCCGGGGCAGACGGTGGTCGAGCTGACCTCTGGCAATATGGGGACGGGGCTTGCCATCGTCTGTGCGGTGTTGGGTCATCCCTTCATCGCGGTGATGAGCGCGGGAAATTCTGTCGAGCGGGCGCGGATGATGACAGCCCTGGGGGCCAAGGTGGTCTTGGTACCGCAGGCACCGGGCGGCCAGGCCGGTCAGGTCTCTGGCGCCGATCTGGCACTGGTCGAAGCGGAAGCGCAGCGGCTTGTCCGTGAGGGGCGCGCATTTCGCGCCGATCAGTTCCGACATCCCCACAATCCGGCCGCACACGAGCAAGGCACCGGGCCTGAATTCTGGTCGCAATCGGGCGGCACCGTTACGGCGTTTTGCGACTTCGTCGGCTCTGGTGGCACCTTGGCAGGGGTGACGCGGGCGCTGTCCGGGCATGGCGTGCGCTGTTACGGGCTGGAGCCTGAGGGGGCCGAGGCCATCGCGGGTGGCGATCGCAGCAGGCCCGATCATCCGGTTCAGGGCGGTGGTTACAATGACGCGGAGTTGCCCCATCTGGACGGCCTCGCCCTTGCCGGGGTTCTGGCTGTCAGCGACGATGACGCCCGCGCCGGGGCGCGAGAGCTGGCCCGGCGCGAGGGCATCTTCGCGGGATTTTCCTCGGGCGCCAATCTGGCGGGCGCGTTGCGCCTGCTGGCCGGGCCAGAGCGCGGCGGCACCGTGGCTATCGTCATCTGCGACAGCGGACTGAAATATCTGTCCACCGATCTATGGAGTGACCTCCCATGAGCAACGAGATGAAAGCGCTGGTAAAGGCCAAGGCAGAGCCGGGGCTGTGGATGGAGCGCCGCCCGGTGCCCGAGATCGGGCCGGATGATGTGCTGATCCGGATCCGCAAGACCGGAATCTGCGGCACCGATATCCATATCTGGAACTGGGATGCCTGGGCGCAGAAGACAGTGCCGGTGCCGCTGGTGACGGGGCATGAATTCGCGGGTGAGATCGTCGAACTGGGGCGCAATGTCGAAGGGCTGACCATCGGGCAGCGCGTCTCGGGCGAGGGGCATCTGATCGGCAAGCTGAGCCGTCAGAGCCGGGCCGGGAAATTCCACCTCGACCCCGCGACGCGGGGGATCGGGGTGAATGAACCAGGCGCCTTCGCGCAATATCTGCGGCTGCCCGCTTTCAACGTGGTGCCGCTGCCAGAAGAGATCGACGATGAAATAGGCGCGATTCTCGATCCGTTGGGAAATGCGGTTCATACCGCACTGTCCTTCGATCTGGTGGGCGAGGATGTGCTGATCACCGGCGCCGGGCCGATCGGCATCATGGCGGCGGCGGTGGCGCGGCATGTGGGCGCGCGGCATGTGGTGATCACCGACGTGAACCCGGCGCGGCTGCAACTTGCCGCCGAGGTGACGGATGTGGTGCCGGTGAACGTCGCGCAGGAGGATCTGCGCGAGGTCATGACGCGGCTGAAGATGAAGGAGGGCTTTGACGTCGGGCTGGAGATGTCGGGCAGTCAGGCCGCGCTCGACCAGATGGTCGAGGCGCTGGTGATGGGCGGGCGGATCGCGCTGCTCGGCATCCCGCCGGGCAAAAGCCCGGTGGACTGGAGCCGGATCGTCTTCAAGGCGATCACCCTGAAGGGCGTCTATGGCCGCGAGATCTTCGAGACCTGGTACAAGATGATTGCCATGTTGCAAAACGGGCTCGACGTGCGCCGAGTGATCACGCACCGCTTCGGCGTCGATGATTTCGTCGAAGGGTTCGAGGCGATGCGATCGGGGTTGAGCGGGAAGGTCGTGCTCGACTGGGGATAGGGCCTAGTCCTCGGTCGGCGGGACGTGCGAGCCGGGCTGCGCCTCGGTCAGCGTTACAGTGGTGCCGGTCGCTGTCCGCGACATCTCCAGCGTGCCACCAGCGGTGACGGAAAAGGCCTGAAGCAACTGTACGCCCAATCCGCTTGGCTCGTGGTCGGGGTATGGGGAGCTGGCGTCATTGCCGCAGCCGTTGTCGGCGACCGAAAGCGTCCAGGGCGCTCCAGATGGACCGTGGTACGAGACCGTGATCAGCCCGGCCCGGTTGTCGGGAAAAGCGTGCTTGGCGGCGTTGGTCACCAGTTCGTTCACGATCAGCCCGAAGGCTACGGCGCGTTCGCGTGGCACGCTGGCCGGATCGCAGACCAGCACAATGCGCACCGGTCTATCCGAGAACAGGCCGACCTCCAACTGCCCGATGAGGGGCAGCAGATAGGGCGCAAGTGGAACATCGGCTGTATAACCTTCCGACGCGTAGATCGTCTCATGGATCAGGGCGAAGCTTTTGACCCGGGTCGAGGCAGAGATCAGCGCCTCTTGCACCTCTTCCGACTGGGTGGTGCGGCGTTGGATCGACAGCAGGCCAGCCACCATCGAAAAGTTGTTCTTGATGCGATGCTGCAGCTCTCTCATCAACAGGCGCTGGGCGGCCATTTCCTGATCACGCTCCTGCGTGGCGCGGTCGATGGCGGCGCGAAACAGGTGTGCGAAGAAGAGGATGATCAGGCCGACAGCGCCGTTTACCATTGTGCGGCCAAAGTCGGTTTCGTGGACAAAGTGGAACGACCCGACTTCAGGCAAGACAAAATACCAGGTGTGCAGGAAGGCCAGGCAGAAGGTCACCAGACCTGATTGCCACCGCCCGTAAAGGGCCGAGATCAGCACGGCAGGGAACAAGGGCGCGAAAGGTCCCGCGCCAGTGGCCGTGGTGTCGATCATGGTCCGGATGAGGTATTCGGCGAGGAAGCACAGAAACCCGAACAAAATCTGTGCCACCAATGGTGGACAGTACCCGGACAACATTTTGATCGGGTCGAAGTCTGCCAGCCTTCGTAGTGCCACCATACCCCCCTGGTGTGCGTCGCGGACTACCTGTGCAGAGATCGCACGGACACGAAAGATGTTTCTACATGATCAGGCAGGGTTAGCGCAACTTTTCGGCGGATTTGGCTGCACGGGCCAGCGCCGGGATCGGGCCGGGTTGGCGGCCCGGGCGCTGACGCGTCAGGCCTTGAACACCCGGCTTGGGTGCAATTCGCCGCCCATGTAACGCCCGACGGCCACGGCACGGCCTTGATAGCTTGCCCAGGCTTCGTCGCCATACTCCAGGTCAGAGGCGATCACCATGCCGGGGTTGCCATTGCGCAGCCGGGCCGCGCCTTCGGCGGTGGCCTTGAGTTCGGGCAGATCGGCAAGGCCAAGCTCGAGCGGCAGCAGGTGGCTGTCGATCGCCTCGGTCTGCGCCAGTTCGTCGATCCGGGTCAGGCTGAGGCCCTTGTCGGCGTCGAATGGGCCGGACCAGGTCCGGCGCAGGTGGTGGACATGGCCAAGGCAGCCCAGCGCGCGGCCAAGGTCGCGGGCGATGGAGCGGACATAGCCGCCCTTGCCGCAGACCATTTCCAGCTCGACATGGTCAGGATCCGGACGGGCGATCAGGTCGAGGCTTTCGACCCAGAGCGGGCGCGCGGCAAGGTCCATCTGCTCGCCTTCTCGGGCAAGATCATAGGCGCGCTCGCCTTCGACCTTGACCGCCGAGAATTGCGGCGGAACCTGCGAAATCTCGCCCCGGAAGGCGGCAAGTGCAGTGGCGATCTCCTCGTCCGAGGGGCGCAGGGCGGAGGTTTCGATGACTTCTCCCTCGGCATCATCGGTTGTCGTGGCGCTGCCGAAGGTGACGGTGAAGCGGTAGCATTTCAGCGCGTCGGTGATGTAGGGCACGGTCTTGGTGGCCTCGCCCAACGCCACGGCCAGCACGCCGGTCGCGGCGGGATCGAGCGTGCCGGCATGGCCCGCCTTCTGCGCCTGAAATGCCCAACGCACCTTGTTGACCACCGAGGTCGAGGTGATGCCGGCGGGTTTGTCGACCACCAGCCAGCCCGATACCTCGCGTCCCTTGCGCTTGCGTCCCATTGCGTCCCCGCCTTGTTGCGAAGCCCGCCTGCTACTGCCCGGGCGCGGGCGCGTCAACCGCGCCGTCGAGCGGGACCACCGTGCCGAGGATCGGGCCGAGCGGAAGGCCGATATCCGCGCGCCCCAGTTCCGGCGCGTCGAGGCGCGATATGGAGCCGTCCAGATAAAGCGCATCGGGCAGGTGCAGCCCGTCGCGGAACAGGCGGGCGAAATCGTAGAAGGTGACCGGCACATCGCTGATGACAAAGGTGGCGGTCCTGCCATCGGCGCTGACGCCGACGCCGTTGCGGATATTGGTCGAGGTCGCGTCCTTCAGAAAGCGCGGATGCAGCGCCCCGCCGATCACCAGCATAGGCCCGGATTGCGTGGCGTAGCGGCAGGGTGGCGGAGCGGCGGCGTAGGTCTTCGTCTCGATCACCGCATAGCGATCGGGCAGCATACAAAAGATGCCGTTCGGCAGCAGGCCGAAATTGCCGCCACCGCCGCGAGTGATAAGGCGGGACAGGGGCTTGCCGTCGATGATCAGCATGCCGACCGGGGCGCGGTTGGGGCGGTACATGCCGGCGTTCATTGCGAAGCCGAGCCGGAGGTGATCCGGCGCAAGGCTGGCTTCGATTCGGCCGAAGCTGCCGAAAGGCTGGCCGTCGGTCCCGTTCAGCCAGATCCGCAAATCATCCTTGCCGATCGTCGTGGTGCAGGCGGTATAAGCAATGCCCTCAAACCTGTCGGTGCGGCAGGTCGCTGCGGCGGCGGTCAGGGGCATCAGCGACAGGAACAGGGCGGCGATCAGGCCGCAGAGGTCAATCCCGGGCGTCCGCATCGTCTTCGGGCGCATCTTCGTCCGGGGCGGCGACATCGCGCAGCACAGTCTCGTCACTGAACAGGCGGCGGGTATCGTCCATCCGGTCAAAGGTCTCATCAATCTCGAAGCGCAGGTCGGGCGCGAATTTCAGCGTCATCGACTTGGCGACCAGGTGCCGCAGCTCGCCCTTGTTGCGGCGCAGGGCGGCCAGCGCCTCTTCCTTGCCGCGCCCGCCGAGGGGCAACACATAGGCAGTTGCCACCTTGAGGTCGGAGGACGTGCGCACTTCGCCGACCGTGATCGAGATGCGGTTCAGGTCGGGGTCATGAATATCGCCGCGCGCCAGCACCTCTGACAGGGTGCGGCGGATCAGTTCGCCGACGCGAAGCTGTCTTTGGGACGGGCCGGAGCCTGCGGTAGAACGGTTGCTTGCCATCCGCGTGACATAAGCCAAGCGCGCGTGGCCCGCAACCGAGGCTTTGCCAAGCCGGGCGCGAGCGGCTAAGCAATGCCGAAAGCGGTGGGAGAGTGTGATGAGCCAATTGCCGGGGATCGTGGTGACAGGCGCGTCGGGCCGGATGGGCCAGATGCTGATCAAGACTGTGACCGAAAGCGGCAGAGCACGGTTGGTGGGCTGCATCGAGCGGCCCGGCCATGCCTGGATCGGACGCGACATCGGCGAGGCGATGGGCGGCGCGGCGCAGGGGGTCGTGGTCACTGACGACGCGCTCGAGGCGTTTTCGCGTGCTCAGGCGGTTATCGACTTCACCTCGCCCGAAGCCAGTCTGGGCTTTGCCGCACTCGCGGCACAAGCCCGCGCGGTGCATGTGATCGGCACCACCGGCTTTACCCCCGATCAGATCGCGCGGCTGGAACCGGCGGCGCGCCATGCTGTGATCGTGCGGGCGGGCAATATGAGCCTCGGCGTCAACCTGCTGGTCGAGTTGACGCGCAAGATAGCCGAGGCGCTGGACGAAGATTTCGACATCGAGATCATCGAGACGCATCACCGCATGAAAGTCGATGCCCCTTCGGGTACCGCTTTGATGCTGGGCGAGGCGGCGGCGGCGGGCCGTGGCGTGACACTCGATGAGGTCGCAGCGCGCGGGCGGGATGGCATCACCGGCGCCCGGAAGCGCGGCGAGATCGGCTTTGCCGCGTTGCGCGGAGGCGACGTGGTCGGCGAGCATGACGTGATCTTCGCGGCAGCGGGCGAGCGGATCGTTTTGCGACACATCGCGACGGATCGCGCGATCTTTGCCCGCGGTGCGCTGAAGGCGGCACTTTGGGGACTGGATCAGAACCCCGGCGAATATTCGATGAAGGACGTGCTGGGCCTTTAAGTCATCCGGCTGCCCACGCGCCGCGTATCCTGACCATCAAGGCAGGTGCGGAGTGTGCGGATGCGGCGCGTATTGGCCGGAGCAGCGATTGGATTGGCGTTGAGCAGCCCTTTGGCGCGGGCGGACGACTTCGCGCCGGTCCAGACGCGCGACGCTTTCGTCGGGGTGATCTCCGGCAAAGCACTGAGGCGGTTTGGCATCTCGCTTGACGTGACCCCGGACGGCTCCATCGCTGGATCGGCCTACGGCGCCAAGGTGACCGGACGATGGACGTGGGAGGGAGAGTTTTTCTGCCGCACGCTCAACTTCGGCAGCACGAAATATGAACGGAACTGCCAGCAGGTTCTGGTGAAAGACAGGACGGTTCGCTTCATCGCGGATGAGGGTAAGGGCGATCAGGCCGATCTTTATCTGCGCTGACGCCGGTGCCTCAGAAGTCGATCGCCAGCCCCTTCTTCTCCCAATCGCCGTAGCGGACAGGCTCCGGCCCGTCGCGGCCGCCGAGTTCGGTCGGCAGCGGAGGGGTCTTGTCGGCCTTGCGGCGCGCCTCGGCCTCGGCCAGGGCGCGCTGGGCGGCGGGGGGCAGGTCTTTGGCGATGGGCTGATCTTCGGACATCAGGCAGTTTCCTTGTGCAGCGTCGGGCCATGATATACCTGCGGCCACCGGCGGGACAAGGTTGCCTGCCGGCAAGGGGGCCGATGCATGGGCGCGACAGGAACAGCTTCGGGGGTATCGCCGCGTCGGGCGGCGGTGGCGCTCTTGGATGGCGTGCTGGGTGAGGGCCGCATGATGGCGGACCTGCTGGCCGATCCAGCGGGGCCGTTATCCGGCGTGGGACCACCTGACCGGGCGCGGGCGCAGAGGCTCGCGCTGGAGGTGTTGCGGCATCTGGAGCGCGCCGACCGGATCCTCGCCCCGCATCTGCGCAAGGCGCCGCCGGTGACAGTGAAGAACGCGCTGCGATTGGCGCTGGTCGAGATCTTTGACGGCGACACGGCGGCCCATGGCGCGGTCAACGCGGCGGTGGACCTGGTGCGGCAGGGCAAACGGACGCAGCATTTCGCGGGTCTCGTCAACGCCGTGCTGCGCAAGCTGGCCGAAGTGCCGCCTGCCGATTGGGCGAGGCTACCGCCGCAGCGGATGCCGATGTGGCTGCGCAAACCGTTGGTAGACCTGCATGGCCGGGAGGTCGTCAGTGCCATGGAGGCGGTGCAAATGGCACCCCCGCCGCTCGACCTGACGCTGCGCGATCCGGCGAGCGCCGGGGTCTGGGCCGAGGCGCTGGAGGCTGAGCTGCTGCCGACCGGCAGCCTGCGAAGGCACAAGCTGGGGCAGGTCTCGGATCTGCCGGGCTATGCCGAGGGGGCGTGGTGGGTGCAGGACGCTGCCGCTGCGCTGCCTGTGCGCCTGCTGGCGCCGCAATACGGCGAGCAAGTGCTGGACATGTGCGCGGCACCGGGTGGCAAGACCCTGCAACTTTGCGCGGCGGGGGCGAAGGTGACGGCGCTGGATATTTCCGCGCCGCGCATGGCACGGGTGGCGGAAAACCTTGCCCGCTGCGGGCTGGCGGCGGAGCTGGTGGTGGCGGATGCGCTGCATTGGGACGGTGGGCCGTTTGATGCGGTCTTGCTCGACGCGCCCTGTTCGGCGACGGGCACGATAAGGCGGCACCCTGATCTGCCCTTTGTCAAAGATGGCTCTGAAATCGTCGGGCTGGTGGATTTGCAGGCACGGATGTTCGACCGGGCGCTGGCACTGCTGAAACCGGGCGGCCGGCTGGTGTTCTGCACCTGCTCTCTGCTGCCCGCGGAAGGCGAGGCGCAAACCGCCGCCGCGCTTCAGCGCCATCCGCAACTGATGCTGGACGAGGGCGATCTGCCCGGTCTGCCCGAAGCATGGCACGCCAGCGGCGGCGGGCTGCGGCTGCGGCCGGATTATTGGGCCGCGCAGGGTGGCATTGACGGCTTCTATATCGCGCGTTTCCGCCTCGCCGCCTAGGGTGGGGGGTTTTCAGCGGTGACAGCGGCGGGGTCGGGGGCTATGGTTTCCAGCGGGCAGGACTGAACCCGGGCAGGAACGGCAAAGACCCGAATATGGCGCGATACGGCATGGCAGGCGGACCCCGAGGCGAAGGCTGGGGGTCGCGCAGGGCCCGGTTCATGAACCGGCTACAGGCGCGGCTGAGCGCGCCTGCGCGTCCGGCCACCGGTTTCGTCTCGCAGCCAGAGCCGCGGACGATCGGTAGTTTCGCCCGCGGACGCCAGCTCATAGCCGGGAATTTCCTGTTTTCGGGCTTCCTGATCGAGGGGCCGGGCCTCTCGATCTGGAAACTGCCGATGCCCGATCCGGGTTTCGAAGAGACTCTGCACGGTTTCACCTGGCTAGACGATCTGGCTGCTGTGGGCGACGGCGCGGCGCGGATCCGGGCGCAGACCTGGGTCAATGAATGGGTCGAACGCTATGGCCGCGGGCGCGGGCCGGGCTGGGTGCCCGATATCACCGGACGTCGACTGATCCGCTGGATCAACCACGCGCTCTTTTTGCTGGCTGCGCAGGAACAGCCCGCCGCCCACGCCTATTTCCGCAGCCTCGGCCAGCAGACCAACTTCCTTGCCAAGCGCTGGCGGGCGGCGAGCCCCGGCCTGCCCCGGTTCGAGGCGCTGACCGGACTGATCTATGCCGGGTTGGCGCTGACCGGGATGGAAAAGCATGTGGCCGCCGCGACCAGCGCACTTGCCGCCGAATGCGCCGCCCAGATCGACGCCGAAGGCGGGATCCCGACCCGCAACCCCGAGGAATTGCTGGAGGTCTTCACCCTGCTCACCTGGGCCGCGCAGGCCCTGAGCGAGGCCGGCCGGATGCCCCCGAGAGAGCATATGGCTGCGATCGAGCGAATCGCACCGACGCTGCGCGCGCTGCGCCACGCCGATGGCGGCCTTGCTAGGTTTCACGGAGGTGGGCGCGGATTGGAAGGGCGCCTGGATCAGGCGCTCGCCAGCTCCGGCGTGCGCGCGGCGCCGATCAGCGGCCTCGCCATGGGCTTCGCAAGGCTGGCCGGGGGGCGGACATCTTTGATCGTCGATGCCGCAGCACCGCCGGGGGGCAAGGCGAGCTACAACGCCCATGCCTCGACCCTCGCCTTCGAACTGACCTCGGGGCGCAGGCCAGTGATCGTGAACTGCGGATCGGGCGCGCCTTTCGGGCCGGAATGGCGCCGCGCTGGGCGCGCCACGCCCTCGCATTCGACCCTGGCGATCGAGGGGTTCTCGTCCTCTCGCCTTGGGGCGCAAAGTCTGATTCCCGGATTGACGCGGGAATATCTGGTCGATCGCGCCACGGTGATCCATTCGCGTCAGACCCTCGGGCTGGAGGGGCACAGCCTGCTGCTTGGACACACCGGCTATATCGACACCCACGGTCTGACCCATATGCGCGGGCTTGTGCTGTCGCAGGACGGCCGCGCGCTGACCGGAGAAGATACGCTGGGTGTGCTGAGCGAAGCCGACCGCCCGCAATTTGAGGCGGTGATGAACCGCAACAGCATGCAGGGCGTTAAATTCGCGGTACGCCTGCACCTGCACCCCGACGTGGACGCCGAGATAGATCTGGGCGGCAGCGCAGTCTCGATGGCGCTGAAAAGCGGTGAGATTTGGGTGTTTCGTCACGACGGCCACGCCCGGCTGACGCTGGAACCCTCGGTCTACCTCGAAAAGGGGCGGTTGAAGCCGCGTGTGACAAAACAGGTGGTTCTTGTGGCAACTGTCGTGGACTATGCGACGCAGCTGCGCTGGACCTTGTCGAAAGCACAGGATACGCCGCTTGCCATCCGAGACCTCGACCGAGACGAGGGCTTCGGCGGATAGACCCGAACCACAAGCGAGGAAATGCCCGATGACCAATCTCGTGCCGCTGCGCCGCGCGTTGATTTCCGTATCCGACAAGCACGGCCTGATCGACCTTGCTCTGGCGCTGGCCGCGCGCGGGGTAGAGTTGCTCTCGACCGGCGGCACGGCACGGACGCTGCGTGCCGCAGGCCTGCAGGTGCGCGATGTGGCGGATGTGACGGGGTTCCCAGAGATGATGGACGGTCGCGTCAAGACTCTGCATCCGGCGGTGCATGGCGGGTTGCTGGCGCTGCGCGACAATGACGAGCATCTTGTGGCGATGGCCGCGCATGGGATCGAGCCGATCGATCTGCTGGTGGTCAACCTCTACCCGTTCGAGGCGACGGTGGCCAAGGGCGCGTCCTACGACGATTGCATCGAGAATATCGACATCGGCGGCCCGGCGATGATTCGCGCCGCAGCCAAGAACCACGGTTTCGTCACGGTGATCGTGGATGTTCAGGACTATGGGCCGCTTCTGGCCGAGCTGGACGGGCAGGATGACCGTACTTCGCTGGCGTTCCGGCAGCGCATGGCGCAGATCGCCTATGCCCGCACCGCCGCCTATGACGCTGCCGTCTCGACCTGGATGGCGGGCGCGATTGGCGAGGCCGCGCCGCGGCGCCGCGCCTTTGCCGGGCAACTGGCGCAGAGCCTGCGCTATGGCGAGAACCCGCATCAGGGGGCCGCGTTCTACCATGATGGCTCTGGCCGCCCTGGGGTGGCGACCGCGAAGCAGCTTCAGGGCAAGGAGCTGAGCTACAACAACATCAACGATACCGACGCGGCGTTTGAGCTGGTGGCAGAATTCGACCCGGCTGAAGGCCCGGCGGTGGCGATCATCAAACATGCCAATCCCTGTGGCGTGGCCAAGGGCGCGACGCTGGCCGAGGCCTATCAGAAGGCGTTCGATTGCGACCGCACCTCGGCCTTTGGCGGGATTGTGGCGTTGAACCAAAGGCTCGATGCGGCGACGGCCGAAAAGATCGTCGAGATCTTCACCGAGGTCGTCATCGCACCCGGGGCGGACGCGGAGGCGGTGACTATCTTTGCCAAGAAGAAGAACCTGCGTTTGCTCGTGACGGAGGGGTTGCCCGACCCGAGGGCGGGGCGGCTGGCCTGGAAACAAGTCTCTGGCGGGTTTCTGGTGCAGGATCACGACACTGCCAATGTCACGGCGGACGCGTTGAAGGTGGCGACCAAGGCCGCGCCGGATGCGGCACAGATGGACGATCTGCGTTTTGCCTGGACGGTAGCGAAACATGTGAAATCGAACGCCATCGTCTATGTGAAGGATGGCGCGACGGTCGGTGTCGGCGCGGGCCAGATGAGCCGTGTCGATTCAGCGTTGATCGCCGCCAAGAAGGCCGAGCGGATGGCCGAGGCGCTGGGGCTGCCGGAAAGCCCGGCCAAGGGCGCGGTCGTGGCCTCGGACGCCTTCTTCCCCTTCGCCGATGGGCTGCTGGAAGCGGCGGCGGCAGGGGCGGTCGCGGTGATCCAGCCTGGCGGCTCGATGCGCGATGACGAGGTGATCGCGGCGGCCGACGAGGCCGGGCTGGCGATGGTCTTCACCGGCCAGCGCCACTTCCGGCACTGAGGGAACGCGATGCGCCTCGTCACGTGGACAGCGGCTGCCGTCATCCTGCTCGACCAGGGGTCGAAGTTCGTCGTGGTCGAGGCGATGAACCTGCGCAACAATCTGGCGATGGATGTGCTGCCGCCTTATCTGAACTTCCGCATGGCGTGGAATGAGGGCGTGAACTTTGGCCTGTTCGCCAATAACGCCTGGTTGATGCGCTGGTTTCTGGTCGCTGTTGCGCTGCTGATCTCGGCCTGGGTCTGGCGCTGGGTCCGTCGCGAGGGGCATTCGCCTGCCGCGCAAATCGCTGCTGGCCTTCTGATCGGTGGAGCGCTTGGCAATGTGATCGACAGGGTATTCTACGGCGCTGTGGCGGATTTCCTGAACATGTCTTGCTGCGGGATGAGAAATCCTTTTTCTTTCAATGTGGCGGATGTCGGGGTCTTTCTGGGTGCGCTGGGGCTGGTGCTGTTCACCGGCAGGCAGAAGACCCCGTGACGCGCCTTGCCCAATGCGATAAAGACGGGTCAGATCGGGTTCGGGAGGCGTATATGCGGGCAACGCAAGGCATTTTCGGGATCGCCCTTCTGGCGATGCTTGGGCTTGCCGGTTGTGGCAACGGAAACGAGCCGCCGAAGCTGATGAATATTCACGCGACGGCGCGCCAACCTGACGAGTTCGCGATTCTGCCGACAAAGCCTTTGGTGATGCCGAAAGACCTGAGCGCGCTGCCGCCGCCCAACCCGAGTGCTGGCAACCTTGCCGATCCGACCCCGGATTCGGATGCCGTGGCAGCCCTTGGCGGGCGTCCGTCGGCGGTGCAGGCGGGCGGCATTCCGGCCGCCGATGCGGCACTCGTCAACGCTGCATCGCGCTATGGCGTGATGCCGGGCGTGCGGCAGAATTTGGCGGATGCCGATCTGACCTGGCGCAAGAATCACAGGGGGCGCCCGTTGGACCGGCTGTTCAATTCCAGCGTCTATTTCCGGGCCTATCGGGCGATGGAGCTGGATGCCTATGCCAACCTTGAATACTGGCGCAGCCGTGGCCTTGCGACGCCCAGTGCGCCTCCGAAGCCGAAGAAGTAAACCCTGACGGCGCGGGCCGTTTGCGGCCTGTCGCCGGATCGGGGATATGCTGGCCGAATCTTTGCGATCATGCTAGACCTAGGGGTATGAACGCCCTGCACCCCAACATGAACCCCTCACTGCCGATCATCCGGCAATTGGACGAGGCCGCGATCAACCGCATCGCCGCGGGTGAGGTGGTGGAGCGTCCGGCCTCGGCGGTCAAGGAACTGGTCGAGAATGCCCTGGATGCGGGCGCACGGCGGATCGTGGTGGACTATGCCGATGGCGGCAAGACGCTGATCAGGGTGACGGATGACGGCTGCGGCATGACGGCGGGCGATCTGCCGCTGGCGTTGGCGCGGCACGCGACCTCAAAGATCGACGGGTCGGATCTGTTGAACATCCATTCATTCGGCTTTCGTGGCGAGGCTTTGCCCTCGCTCGGCGCCGTGGGGCGGCTGACCATCACCTCTCGTCGAGCCGGGCAAGAGGCGGCGATGATCGCCGTGTCCGGCGGGCGGATCGAGGCGGTTCGGCCCGCCGCGCTGACGCGCGGCACAGTGGTCGAGCTGCGCGATCTGTTCTACGCGACGCCCGCCCGATTGAAATTCCTGCGTACCGACCGGGCCGAGGCGCAGGCGATCGGCGAGGTGATGCGGCGGTTGGCGATGGCGGAACCTTTCGTGGGCTTCATCCTGCGCGATGTCACCGGCGGCGGCGAAGGCCGGGTGATGCTGCGCGCGGATGCCCAGACCGGCGATCTGTTCGACGCGCTGCATGGCCGCCTGTCCGGCGTGATCGGTGCGGATTTCGCGGAAAACGCGCTGCGAATCGAGATTGAGCGAGAAGGGCTGCGGTTGACCGGCTACGCGGCCCTGCCGACCTATTCGCGGGGTTCGTCCGTTGCGCAGTATCTGTTCGTCAATGGCCGCCCGGTGCAGGACAAGATGCTTTACGGGGCGCTGCGCGCCGCCTATTTCGATTTCCTCAGCCGTGACCGCCACCCGGCGGCGGCGCTCTATCTGGCCTGCGACCCCGAGCTGGTGGATGTGAACGTGCATCCGGCCAAGTCCGAGGTGCGGTTCCGCGATCCGGCGCTGGCGCGCGGACTGATCGTCTCGGCCTTGCGGCAGGCGCTGGCGGGGGCGGGGCATCGCGCCTCGACCACCGTGGCGGATGCCACGATCGGCGCGATGCGGCCCGAGGCGGCGCGGGTCTATCAGATGGACCGCCCGTCTTTTGGCGCGATGCGCGCAGCCTATCAGTGGCAGGCGCCAGAGCAGGTGCAGACCACGCAGCCGGGGTTTTCCGAGGCCCCTTCGGCTCGGGTCGAGCCTGTCCTTCAGGCCGATGCGGCGCGGCCGTTGGGGGCGGCACGGGCGCAGGTGCATGAGAATTACATCATCGCGCAGACCGAGACCGGCATCGTCATCGTCGATCAGCATGCCGCGCATGAGCGGCTGGTCTATGAACGGCTGAAGGCGCAGATGGCGGAGCGCGGCGTGGCGGCGCAGGCGCTGCTGATCCCCGAGATTGTCGAGCTTTCGGCGGGCGACGCGGCGCGTCTGCTGGAGATGGCTGGGGATCTCGCGCGCCTCGGTCTGGTTGTGGAGCCTTTCGGTGGCACCGCCGTCGCGGTGCGCGAGACACCGGCGATTCTGGGGCAGGTGGATGCGGCAGGGATGATCCATGACATCCTTGATGAGCTTGCCGATCTGGGCGATAGCCAGTCGGTGCAAGCGCGGATCGAGGCGGTGCTCAGCCGAATGGCCTGCCATGGCTCGGTCCGGTCCGGCCGGCAGATGCGGGCGGAAGAGATGAATGCGCTGCTGCGCGAGATGGAGTCGACGCCACATTCGGGCCAGTGCAATCACGGTCGGCCGACCTATGTGGAATTGCGATTGGCCGATATCGAGCGGCTGTTCGGGCGCACATGATCCAGATCGGGGGACAGAGCTACGCGATGACCGATCCCGCGGTGATCGCGGTGCTGGCCGGGGCGGCGGTGCTGTTGCTGCTGCTGCTGATGGTCGTATTGATCCTGCGCGCCACCGGGCGGTCGTCGCGGATGGTGGAACCCATCGCCTATCAGATGAACCAGATGGCGCATCGGGTGCAGGCTTTGTCGGACGGACAGCAGCAACTGGCAGGCGGGTTGCACCATGTCTCGGAGGCGCAGGCGGTCAGCCAGAGCCAGATGCTGAAGGTTGTCGAGCAGCGGCTGGCCGAGGTCAGCAACAAGATGGGCGAGAATCTGGCTGGCACGGCGACCCGCACGGCTCGCAGCCTGGGCGAATTGCAGCAGCGGCTGGAAACCATCGACAAGGCGCAGGCCAATATCGAGAAACTGTCTGGCAATGTGCTGAGCCTGCAGGACATCCTGTCGAACAAGCAGACCCGCGGTGCCTTCGGCGAGATCCAGCTGCATGACATCGTGCAGAAGGCGCTGCCCTCGGACAGCTATACGATGCAGGCCACGCTTTCGAACGGGAAGCGGGCGGATTGCCTGATCCATCTGCCGAACCCGCCCGGCCCGATCGTGATCGATTCGAAATTCCCGCTGGAGGCCTATGAGGCGCTGCGCCGGGCAGAGACTCCGCTGGCAGTGACCGACGCGCAGCGGCAGATGCGCGTGGCCGTGCGCGCCCATATCAAGGCGATCAGCGAGAAGTATATCCTTGAAGGGGAAACGGCGGATGGCGCGCTGATGTTCCTGCCGTCAGAGGCGGTCTATGCCGAATTGCATGCGAACTTCCCCGAAGTGGTGCGCGATGGCTTTGCCGCCAAGGTCTGGATCGTCTCGCCCACCACCTGCATGGCGACGCTGCATACGATGCGGGCGATCCTGAAGGATGCGCGGATGCGCGAACAGGCCGGTGCGATCCGGTCGACCCTGCGGTTGCTGCACCGCGATGTCGAGATCGTGGTGGAGCGGGTGGACAAGCTGAACACCCATTTCACCCAGGCGCGGAGCGATCTCGACGGGATCTCGACCGCCGCCGAACGGGCCGGAAAGCGCGCCGCGCGGCTCGACAATTTCGATTTCGAGGAGCTTGCCCCCGAAGCGCCGGAGGTGCCCGTGGCGGAGTTCCTCGCGCGGCGGAGCGAGGTCTGAATGCGGCTCGTGCGACGTGCAAGCTATCGTCGGATGCCCTGGGCCAACGGGCGTGGCGTCACCGAAGAGATTTTGCGCATCGATCGCGCCGAAGGGATGCTCTGGCGCCTGTCCCTGGCGGCGGTGGTGGAGAACGGGCCGTTCTCTGCCTTCCCGGGGATCGAGCGGAACCTGACGGTGATCGAGGGGCCGGGCTTCGATCTGGTCGGGCCGGAGGGACGGCGGCGGGCGGCGCTGTTCCAGCCGGTGGGATTCTCGGGTGATGAGGCGATTGTGGCCGAGGTTGTGACCGGCCCCTCGCGTGATTTCAATGTCATGAGCGCGCGTAGCCTTGGTGCGCCGGTGGTCGAGGTGGTCGAGGCGGGCGCCGAAGTGGTGGCGGGCCCGGGTCCGCTCTGCCTCTTCGCGCTGGATTGGACCGGGTTGGAGACGCCGCGTCAGGATGCGTTGCTGGAACGCTGGGACGTTGCGCTGGTCGATCCAGGACACGCGGTGCGGCTGGAAGGGCCGGGCAATGTCCTGATCGCCCGGATCGGCAACTAAGGCCCGGGGTTCAGATCCGGAACAGTGGCTGCAACAGACGCGGCAGCAGGCCGCGAAACCGCAGCGGCGCGTCGGTGGCGGCAAGGCATATGCAGGTCTCACCGAGGTCGGCCACCGGCATGTGCTGCACCGCTTCGGTTGCAACCTCCACGTCGCCGGGACCGAATCGGTCGCCCTCATCCCGGAAGGCACCGCGGAGGACCAGCGTCAGCTCCATTCCCCGGTGGCCGTGATCGGGCATCGCCGTGCCGGGCGGGATCGAAAGCAGGCGGACCGTTGCGCTACCATCGGTCGGCAGGATCGCCTGCCGCGCGCCCATGCCGATGGCCCGCCACTTAACGGCGGCCAGCCCGCCCCCGATGTAATCAGCCAGCGGCGCGGGAACGTCAGAGCGCTTCGGCGCAGCGGCACCGATCGGACGGTCCATCCTGATCCGGTGCAGCGTGGCCTCCAATGCGCCTTCAGCCATCGCGGTGCCGTTGTCGCGGTCCAGCAGGCTGCCGCCCAAGGCCTCGTAAGCCGCCAGTGCAGCGCGGCAGTCGTCGCAAAGCGAGACATGCGTGGCCACCACGAGGGAGAATGCCTCGGGCAGCTGGCCGGTGGCGTAGGCCATCAGCAAAGTGTCGGACAGGTGATGTTGGATCGGTGTCATTTCGAAGGTCATTTCATTTGATGGCGCAGCCGGTCCAGTGCCAGCCTGATGCGGGATTTGATAGTGCCGAGCGGTAGCCCGGTCTCGGCCGCGATCTCACTATGCGAGAGGTCGCCGAAATAAGCGCGCTCGATCAACTCGCGTTGCTTCGGTGGAAGTTCGGCCAGTGCCCGGCCAAGCCGCGCGCTGTCCTGTTGCATCTCCAGCACTTCAGAGGCGTCGGGCTCAGCCTGCGGGCCCCAGGGCAGATCCTCTGGTTCCGGGCGGCGCGCCTTGCGCAGCGCGTCGATGCGGCGGTTGCGGGCGATGGTGAAGACCCAGGCCGTCACGCTGGCACGGGCCGGGTCGAACAGCTGCGCTTTGTGCCAGAGGGTGGCCATCGCATCCTGAGCGCATTCCTCGGCCAGCGCCGGTGTCGCCCCGGATTTGATCAAAAAGCCCTTGATGCGCGGGGCGAAATGGCGAAACAGCTCGGCGAAGGCCTGTTGGTCCTGATGGTCGCGCACGCTGCAATAGCAGCGTGACCCACTTCATTTCTTCACTCGCCTGCACCATCCTGTCGGTCGACCCACTCCGCCCTGCGCCCTTCGTCAGGGGTACAGGATAGGCAGCCGCCCGCTGGCCTGCATCCGAAATCTGAAAAGGCGCCTGTTGCATCAACATGATCCGAATACGCAGCCGCGCTGTGAACGGATCACCGGGCCCTGCAAAGAGTCTCCGAGGAGGTGCATGGATTGCTTTGATCCGAGAGCGCGCGGGCCGCGTATTACCCCACGACAGACCACGCGCGGGGCGGGGAACGGGGAGAGTTGAATGCCGTTTGAAACCTTCAATGCCGCGCCGAAGCGGATCGCCGTGATCGGCGGTGGCATTTCAGGGATGGCTGCGGCCCATATGCTGGCGGCGCAGAATGCGGTGGTTCTGTTTGAGGCGGAACGGAGGCTTGGCGGCCATGCCCGCACCGTATTGGCGGGCAAGCGGGGGGACCAGCCTGTCGATACCGGCTTTATCGTGTTCAACAAGGTGAACTACCCGCACCTTTGCGCCCTGTTTGACCGGTTGAGCGTGCCGATCGTGAAAAGCGACATGACCTTCGGCGCCTCGATCGACGGCGGCCGCTTCGAATATGGGTTGCGCGACCTCGCCGCCGTCTTTGCGCAGAAGCGCAATCTTGCGAACCCGAGGTTCTGGGGCATGCTGCGCGATGTGCTGCGCTTCAACGCCCGCGCACTGGAGGTGGCTGACGACCCCGGAGTGACGATCCGGGATTTCCTTGCGCGTCTGGGAACCGGTGCGTGGTTCCGCGATTACTATATCCTGCCCTTGTCCGGCGCGATCTGGTCGACGCCCTGTCAGGACATTCTGGACTTCCCCGCGCAGGCGCTGGTGCGGTTCTTCGAGAACCACGCCCTGCTCAGCCATTCCGGGCAGCATGAGTGGTACACTGTACGTGGCGGTTCGATTGAATATGTCCGCAAGCTGAAGGCCGCGATGCTGACCGAGGGCGTGGACATCCGCGCGGGCGCCCCGGTGCGCGCCGTGCGGCGACTGGAGATGGGCGTGGAGATCCGCGTTGAGGGTGCCGAGTGGGAAGTGTTTGACGAGGTGGTCTTTGCCACCCATTCCGACGTCACCCTGTCACTGCTGGCCGACGCGGGCCATGACGAGCGAGCAGCGCTGGCGGCGGTTCGATACCAACCGAACCGGGCGGTGCTGCATGCCGATACCTCGCTGATGCCGCGCCGCAAGGCCGCCTGGGCAAGCTGGGTCTATACCGAGGCGCGGAACAAGACCTCTGACAGGATCGACCTGACTTACTGGATGAACTCGCTGCAACCGATCCCGAAGGACGATCCGCTGTTCGTGACCCTGAACAGCACCCGCCCGATCCGCGAAGAGCTGATCCATGACGAGGTGACCTTCAGCCACCCGGTTTTCGACCTTGGCGCGCTCCGCGCGCAGGAGGTGCTGCGCGCGCTGAACGGGACGCGCAACACATGGTATTGTGGTGCATGGATGCGCCACGGGTTTCACGAGGATGGCTTTGCCAGCGCGGTCGACGTGGTGGAGGCGATGGCGCGCATGGCGGCAGCCGCAGCCGCCGCATGAGCGCGCCCGAGATCATCGCGGGCGTCACCTTCCATGGCCGGCGCGGCGCGGTGAAAAACGCTTTTCGCTATGGCGTCGATTACCTGCTGCTGGAGCCGGAAGCGATGGGCGCAGGGCCCGCGCTGTTCTCGCGCAATCGCGGCAACCTTTTCTCGGTGCATGACAGCGATCATGGCGGCGCGCCGAAGGCGGGGCGCGGCGTGACCTGGGCGAGGGAGGTGCTGGCGGCGCATGGGCTGGGGCGAGTGACCGGGCGCATCCTGCTGCTGGCCCAGCCACGTGTGTTAGGTCATGTCTTCAACCCGGTCAGCTTCTGGCTCTGCCATGATCCGAACGGTGCGCTCTGCGCAGTGATCGCGGAAGTGTCGAATACCTTTGGCGACCGCCATTCCTACCTGTGCCATCATGGCGATCAGCGCCCGATTCTGGCCGAGGATACCCTGCTGGCGCAGAAGATATTCCACGTCTCGCCGTTTCAGGCGGTGACGGGCAGCTATGCATTCCGGTTCGACATTCAGCCCGAGCGCATCGGCATCTGGATCGACTACTCCAATGGCGCGGACGGGCTGATTGCCACCCTCACCGGCGCGCGCGCCGCGCTGACCAACCGCGCGATTCTCATGGCCTGCCTGCGGCGGCCCTTCGGCTCTCGTCGTGTGCTCGGGTTGATCCACTGGCAGGCGCTGAAGCTATTCGTGAAGGGCGCGCGCTATCGCCGCCGCCCGGAGCCACCGGTGGAAGAGGTCACGCGGTGAGCCTGTCTGACGCGCGTATCGGGGCCGGGCGGCAGGTGCCGCTGGCTGCCTATGCGGTGTTCGGGGCGGTCCTCGCGGCGGCGGGGCTGCCGATTTATATCCATGCGCCAAAGTTCTTTGTTGATCACTACGGTGTCAGCCTTGCTGCGCTTGGGGCTGCGCTTTTCGTGCTGCGGCTGCTCGACGTGGTGCAGGACCCCTTGCTGGGCTGGGCGGCGCAGCGGCTGAGGCGATATCGGCGCGGGCTGGTCGCGGGGGCTGGCGTGGTGATGGCACTGGCGATGCTGGCGCTGTTCGCGGTACCGCCGCCTATCGCGCCGATCCTGTGGTTCGGGCTGACGCTTTGGGCGCTCTTCACCTCTTACAGCTTCCTGACAATCTGTTTTTACGCTCAGGGCGTGGCGACGGCGGGCAGTCTTGGCACGGGCGGGCATATGCGGTTGGCCGGGTGGCGCGAAACGGGCGGGCTACTGGGCGTCAGCTTCGCCGCAGTCGCGCCGGGCCTGTTCGAGCTGTTCAGCCCGCAGCCGTTTGCGATTTTCGCGGTGCTCTTCGCGTCCGCAACCGTGATCGCCATCATCGCGATGCGGGGCGAATGGGCCGCCGTTCCTATCGAGCAACCTTCTGGCCTGCGCGAGGTGCTGCGCGATGCCACGGCCCGACGTCTGCTCGCGCTGACCATGGTGAACGCGGCGCCGGTTGCCGTCAGTTCCACGTTGTTCCTGTTCTTCGTGGAAAGCGTCCTCGCTGCGCCGGGGTGGGAGGGGCCGTTGCTGCTGGTGTTCTTCCTTGCAGCCGCGGTGTCTTCGGCTTTCTGGGGCCGCGCGGCGCGTCTTTGGGGCGGTAGGCGGGCGTTGCTGCTCGGCATGGTACTGGCCATCGCTGCCTTCGGTTGGGCGGCCTTCCTCGGGCCGGGCCAGACAGGGGCCTTTGCCGTGGTTTGCATCGGGTCGGGGGCAGCGATGGGGGCGGACTTGACGATCCTGCCCGCGCTTTTCGCCACCCATATGGCGCGCATCGCGCCCGAGGCAGGGCAGGCCTTCGGGCTTTGGGCCTTTGTGACGAAATTCACCCTGGCCTTCGCGGCCATTGCCCTTCTGCCACTGTTGCAGGCCAATGGCTTCAGCGAAGGCGGGCAGAATTCGCCCCATGCCCTGCGGGTGCTAGGCCTGCTTTACGCAGCCCTTCCCTGTGCGCTGAAACTCTTTGCCATCGCGCTGCTGGCGTTGACCGATCTGAAGGAGGCATAGGCGATGACCCGCTGGCAGGGAAAACGCTACTGGCTGGTGGGCGCGAGCGAGGGGCTGGGCCGCGCACTCGCGCAGCAGATGAGCGCGGCAGGGGTGGAGCTGGTGGTCTCGGCGCGGTCCGCCGAGCGGCTGGAGGAATTGGTCGCCGAATTGCCCGGGCCTGCGCGGGGGGTCTCGGTCGATGTGTCCAGCCTGACCTCAGTCCGCGCGGCGGCAGAAGCGGTCGGCGAGGTCGATGGCGTGGTGTTCCTCGCCGGGGTTTACTGGCCAACCGAGGCGAAGGACTGGGACCCTGAGCAGGTCGAGGCGATGTGTGATGTGAACTTCACTGGCGCCGCGCGGGTGATGGGGGTCGTGGTGCCGGGGATGGTGGCGCGCGGGCAGGGTCATGTCGTGCTGACCGGCAGCCTCTCCGGGTTTCGCGGGCTTCCCGGCTCGATCGGCTATTCTGCCAGCAAGGCCGGGGTGATGGCGCTGGCCGAAGCGATGTATTGTGACCTGCGCGGCAGCGGGGTGCGGGTGCAGCTTGCCAATCCCGGGTTCATCAAGACGCGGCTGACCGCAAAGAACGATTTCACGATGCCTTTTCTGATGGAAGCCGAAGAGGCCGCGAGGGCGATGTTCGCCCATATGGGCACGGATCGCTTCAAGGTGAGCTTTCCAACCCTGTTTTCGTGGCTCTTCCGCGGATCGCAGGTTCTGCCCGACTGGGCCTACTACCGCATCTTCGCGCCGAGGCCCTGAGGGGGTCAGAATGGAAAAGGCCGCCTGGGTTGCCCCGGCGGCCTTTTTTCACGTCCCCCGAAGGGCACGAAATCTCAGCCCTGACGGGCCTTGAAGCGTTTTTGGGTCTTGTTGATCACATAGACCCGACCTTTGCGGCGCACGATCTGACAGTCGCGATGGCGCAACTTCAGCGAGCGGAGCGAGTTCCTGACCTTCATAGGTCTTCTCCTTGTCGCGGCGCGCGTGCGCCTTGAAAACTACAATGCCCCCGAAGGGGCGGCATGGTGGGCGCGACAGGGATCGAACCTGTGACCACTACGATGTCAACGTAGTGCTCTACCGCTGAGCTACGCGCCCGTTACCTCTCGCAATTCCGCCTGTCCAACAAAAAAGGACGCGGGCGGGACCGCGTCGGTCCGCAGGTCTATAAAAGGAGTCGGTCAGGTGTTCAAGAGGTTTTGGCATCTTCGCAAATGCCGCTATATCTGGGCGAGAAGGAGCGCGCATGACCGCCATCGCCTATGATCTTTATCCGGCCGAAGAGCCGATGTCGTGCTTCGTCTATTCGTCGCCGCATTCCGGGCGTCTCTATGTGCCGGAGTTCCTTGCGGCCAGCGTTCTGGATGAGCGGATGATCCGGTCCTCCGAGGATGCCTTTGTCGATCTGCTGTTTGCCGAGGCGCCGCGGATGGGGGCGCCGCTGATCGCGGCGCGGGCCCCGCGGGCCTGGATCGACCTTAACCGCGCGGCGGATGAGTTGGACCCATCGGTGGTGGAAAACGTTCCGCGCCAGACACTTAACCCACGGATCAGCGCCGGGCTGGGGGTGATTCCCCGGGTGGTGTCGAACGGGCGGGCGATTTATCGGGGGCGGATTACGCTGGGCGAGGCGCAGGCGCGGATCTCTGGCTATTGGGTGCCGTATCATGAACGGGTGCAAAGCCTGCTGGCCGAGGCGATGGCGCGCTGCGGGCAGGCGGTGCTGATCGACTGCCATTCGATGCCGCATGAGGCGATTGAAAGCTATGCGCAATCCGGGCGGCCGAAACCGGATGTGGTGTTGGGAGATCGGTTCGGGGCTGCGGCATCACCAGAGGTGGTGGAGCGGATCGAGGCGGCCTTGACCGCCGAAGGGCTGCGGGTGGGGCGCAACGCGCCCTTTGCCGGGGCCTATATCGCGCAGGCCTATGGTCGGCCGGCGCGGCGGCAGCACGTTGTGCAGCTTGAGATTGACCGGGCGCTTTACATGGATGAGGCGTCGATCGAGCCCAATGCGGGCTTTGAAGACCTGCGCCAGCTGCTGACCCGGGCGATGAAGCGGATCGCCGGAGCGGACCGGGACCAGCTGCCACTCGCGGCGGAATAATCCTTTAAAGATAATATGTTGGATTAGCGCAGGGCGCGGCCTTTGAGGATGGCGTCGGGGCCGAATTTGCCTCGGATGGCGTCGGCGGCGCGTTCGGCGGTAGCGCGGCGGGGGGCTTCGGGGTCAAGCAGGTCGGCGGTGAGGTCGGCGGCGGTCGCGGGGCAGAGATCGGACAGGCCGACGCCGATCAGGCGGAAGGGGCCGGGTTCGGCCACCTGGGCCATCAGATCGCGGGCGGTGCGGTAGATCGTATCGGCGAGCTGGGTTGGTTCGCGCAGCGTAACCCTGCGTGTCAAAAGGGAAAAAGCGGCGCGGCGCAGCTTCAGCGTGACCGTCCGGCCAGCCAGATCGCGGGCCTTGGCGCGGCCTGAAATCTTGTCGGAGAGGCGGTAGATATGGCCGTCGAGCAGGGTTCGATCGGCGGTATCCTCATTGAAAGTTGTCTCATTGGAGATTGATTTCAAAGGGGAATCCCGACTGACCCTGCGGTTGTCCTGACCCCGTGCCAGATGATACAGGCGGTCGCCCATCTGCCCGAAGCGGGCGCCCAAGTCCTTGCGATCCCAGCGTAAAATGTCGGCGATGGTTCTGATTCCGGCCCGTTCGAGGGCCTCTTGCCCGGCGGCGCCGACGCCCCAGATCAGCCGCACCGGCTGGTCGCGCAGGAAGGCGGCGGTGTCGGCGCGGGCGATCACGAAAAACCCCTTGGGCTTGTCCTGATCAGAGGCGATTTTTGCCAGAAACTTGTTATGTGACAAGCCGATAGACGCTGTCACCCCGACCTCGCGTTCGATCTTTCTTACCAAAGTCGCAAGCAGGAGTGCGGGCGGGGCCCGATGCAGCTTTTCGGTGCCGGAAAGGTCCAAGAAACGCCTCATCCAGCGAGAGCGGTTCGATGGCGGGGGTCAGCTCCTCCATCAGCGCGCGGATCTGCCGCGAGACGGCGACATAGGTGTCCATCCGGGGCTTTACCACGGTGGCATCGGGGCAAAGCTTGAGCGCCTGAAACATCGGCATTGCCGAGCGGACGCCACGAATCCGTGCGATATAACAACAGGTTGAGACCACGCCCCGGTGGCCGCCGCCGACGATCAGGGGGACATCGCGGAGCGCCGGGTTGTCGCGTTTCTCGACGCTGGCATAGAAGGCGTCGCAGTCCATATGGGCGATCGAGAGGCTGAACAATTCGGGGTGCGAGAGCAGGCGCGGACTGCGGCAGACCGGGCAGCGGGGCGTTGCCGGGGGCGTGTCGAACGGGGTCAGGCAATCGCGGCAGAGGGCTGGCATGGCGCATCATAGCCGGTTTTCGGGGGGTCGGGAGGGCAAAAGCACTTGTCCGCTTTGTGCCCGATGTGATGTTCGGAAATGCGCAACGGGTGGTGGGGTAAGGTTTGGGTAAGGATTGGGGATTTTGAGCGGGGCGGTGCGGGGGCGGTGCGCGATGAATGCGCACCCTACGGGTCGTTTCGGTAGAGGTGCAACGGAGGGACGCGCCCTCCCTCGGGTGGGGGGGACGCGGGGCGGTGCGCAATGAATGCGCACCCTACGGGTCGTTTCGGGTGGTGTGCACCAGAGGGCCGCGCCCTCCCGTGCGGGAGGGAGGGCGCGGCCCGGGCCGCTGTGCGGCTGATCCGGGCCAAGGGGTGGTGAGGGGGGTGGGGATGGGGTGGCGGGGTGAACCCCGCCCTACGGGGTCGCGACGGGGCGCTACTCGGCGTGCTCGTGGTCCTCGTGGCCGCAGCCGGGGACGGGGTCGTAGCCGGAGCCGCCCCAGGGGTTGCAGCGGGCGATGCGCCAGAGCATGAGCCAGCCGCCGCGCAGCGCGCCGTGCGCCTCGAGCGCTTCCAGCGCATAGGCCGAGCAGGTCGGCTGGAAGCGGCAGCCGTGGCCGATCCAGGGGCTGAGGATCAGGCGGTAGCCGCGCACCGGCAGGGCGAGCAGGCGGGCCATCGGGGTCATGTCTGGGGCCGGGTCATCTGGGCGCCTTGGCTGGGGCTGCCCTGTCCATGTGGATCTGGCCGAGCGCGGTTGCAAGATCGGCCATGAGCAGCGTGAAGTCGCGCGTGCCGGTCACGCCGGGGCGGCCGACGAGGACATAATCCCAGCCCGGGTGCCCCTTGGCGGGGATCAGCTTGCGCGCGATCTCGCGCAGGCGCCGCTTGGCGCGGTTGCGGGCCACGGCATTGCCGACCTTCTTCGAGCAGGTGAAGCCGACCCGGATGCCTTGCGCGGGCTCTTCGGCGCCGCGCCGGCGGGCCTGCAGCAGGAAACCGGGGGTGCCCTGACGGCGGGCCTGTGCGGCGCGCAGGAAGTCGGCGCGCTGCGCGAGGATGGTGAGTTTGGCACCGGCCAGACATGACGAAACCGCCGCGAGGGGTTCCGCGGCCCCGGCGTCTGCGCCTGCCACGGTATCCTCCGGCGGTGTCATGGTCGTGCGACCGACAGACCCGGCCTTAGGCCGAGAGCTTTTTCCGGCCACGCGCGCGGCGGGCGTTCAGCACCTTGCGGCCACCGACCGTCGCCATGCGGGAGCGGAAGCCGTGGCGGCGGGCACGGACGAGGTTCGAGGGTTGAAAAGTGCGTTTCATCGCGGGCTCCGTAAATACTTCGGCCCAAACCCATTGGGATTCGAGGGCCGCTTCGTTCGAAGCCCGTCCTTTACGCAGGCTTGTGCCCCAAGTCAACTTGGCCCGCAGCGCTTTGTGCAACATTTCGGGCGAGCTTTCACGCGGATTTGCAGGGTTTTGTGGTGGCGCGGGCGAGATCGACGTGAAACCGCTACCGCTTGTGGCGGATTTTGAGCATGGTAGGGCAGGGTGCGTGCGTGCGAACAAGGGGCCTGCAGGAATGACCGACCCGGGCAAGGCCCGCCTGTTGCGGCTTTTGCCGCTGCTCGCCATCGTCATTGCGGCCGGGGTCGGTGCGTTCACCCTGCGCCCGGTGATCAGTTTCGAGACGCTGAAGGCGAACCGCGATGCCCTGATGGCGTTTCGCGATGCGCATTATCTGTGGTCGGTGCTGGGCTTCATCGCCGGTTATGCGGCGATGGTGGGGCTGTCGCTGCCGGGGGCCCTGCTGGCGACGCTGACCGGCGGGTTCCTGTTCGGGCTGTTTCCCGGGGTGCTCTATAATGTGGCGGGGGCAACGGTGGGGGCGATCCTCGTGTTTCTTGCGGCACGCTGGGGCTTGGGCGACTGGCTCGGCGCGCGGCTCGACCAGTCGGATGGCAGGGTGCGGCGGTTGCGGGACGGGTTGCGGCGCAATGAGCTGTCGTTTCTCTTCGTGATGCGGCTGGTGCCTGCGGTGCCGTTTTTCGTGGCCAATCTGGTGCCGGCGCTGGTCGGCGTTGGCCTGTGGCGGTTCGCGGTGACGACCTTTCTGGGCATAGTGCCGGGGTCTTTGGTTTACACTTGGGTCGGATCGGGGCTTGAAGACGTGATCGCGAAGGGTGAAATGCCGGATATGGGTGCGATCTTTCACTGGCAGGTTCTGCTGCCGATCCTCGGGCTGGCGGCGCTGGCGTTGCTGCCGGTGGTGCTGCGGAAGTCGACGGGCGGAGGGCCGGGATGAGCGGGACTGCGGAAGAGCTGAAGGTCGATCTCTGCGTCATCGGGGCCGGCTCTGGCGGGCTGTCGGTGGCGGCGGGGGCGGTGCAGATGGGCGCCTCGGTCGTGCTGGTCGAGGCCGGGCGGATGGGCGGCGATTGCCTGAACTATGGCTGCGTGCCGTCGAAGGCGCTGATTGCCTCGGCGCGGGCGGCGCAGGGGCGGGGCATGGGTGCGGCGCTGGGGATCGCGCCGGCGGTGGCGGAGATCGATGCGGCGCGGGTGCGCGATCATATCGCCCAGACCATCGCGCAGATCGCGCCGCATGACAGCGCGGAACGGTTCGAGGCGCTGGGCTGCCGGGTGATCCGGGATCGGGCGCGCTTCATCGGGCCGCATACGGCGCAGGCGGGGGAGATCAGCATCCGCGCCCGACGCTTCGTGATCGCGACCGGGTCGCGGCCGGCGATCCCGGCGATCCCGGGGCTGGATGCGGTGCCCTACATGACCAATGAAACCCTGTTCGATCTGGCGGCGACGCCGGCGCATCTGCTGATCCTTGGCGGCGGGCCGATCGGCATCGAGATGGCGCAGGCGCATCGCCGGCTCGGCGCCGAGGTGACGGTGATCGAGGCCGGCACCGCGCTCGGCCGGGAAGATCCGGAGTTTGCCGCCCTCGTGCTGGATGCCCTGCGCGAGGATGGCGTGACGATCCTGGAGAACGCCCGGGCGGCGGCGGTTTCGGGCAGTGCGGGGGCGATCACGGTGACGCTGGAGAACCGGCGGGCGGTGAGCGGCAGCCATCTGCTGGTCGCCACCGGGCGCCAGGGATGCCTCGAGGCGCTTGACCTTGGCGCGGCGGGGATCGAGACCGAGGACGGGCGGCTGCGGCTCGACCGGCGGCTCCGGACCACGAACCGGCGGGTCTATGCGGTGGGCGATGCGGTGGGCGGGCTGCAATACACCCATCTGGCGGGCTATCACGCGGGCCTCGTGCTGCGCGAGGCGATGTTCGGCCTGCCGGTCGGGGCGCGCAATGATCATATCCCGCGCGTCACCTACTGCGACCCGGAACTGGCCCAGATCGGGCTGACCGAGGCCGAGGCGCGACAGCATTATGGCGCGCGGCTGAGCGTGGTCCGGGTGCCTTTCGCGCAATCCGACCGGGCCCGCGCCGATGCCCGCACCGGCGGGCTTGATCAAGCTGATGGTGGTGCGCGGCCGCCCGGTTGGCGTCGGCATCGTCGGGGTGCAGGCGGGCGAGATGATCGGCCTCTGGGCGCTGGCCTTTGCCGCCAGGCTGCCGCTGTCGGCGATCGCTGCCACCGTGCTGCCCTATCCGACGCTGGGCGAGATCTCGAAACAGGCGGCATCGGCCTATTTTTCCCCAAAACTCTTTGCTAATCCGATGATCAAGCGGGTCGTGAAAGCTGTGCAATGCATCCTTCCCTGAAGCCCCGACGCAAAGGCGCAGGCATGTTCCTCAACACCCTGTCAGGCCGGTTCCTGCTGCTGACGACCCTGTTCGTCATGCTGGCCGAGGTGCTGATCTTCGTGCCCTCGATCGCGCGCTTCCGCGAGGATTACCTGCTGCTGCGGCTGGAACGGGCGCAGATCGCCTCGCTCGCGCTTCTGGCCAACGACGGCATGGTCTCGGACAGTCTGGAGAAGGAACTGCTGGCCAATGCCGGTGTGCTGAACGTCGTGCTGCGGCGGGATGCGGTGCGCCAGCTGGTGCTGTCGTCGCCGATCCCGAAGCCGATCTATGCCACCTATGACCTGCGCGATGCCGGGCCGTTCCAGCTGATCTCGGATGCGATGGCGGTGCTGGTCGATCCTGCCGACCGGATCATCCGGGTGATCGGCAATCCGGTCAATGCATGCGGGCCTGCTGATCGAGGTCACGATCGAAACCGCGCCGCTGCGCAAGGCGATGATCGAATACGGGCTGCGCATCCTTGCGCTGTCGGCGATCATCTCGGTGATGACGGCGGTGCTGCTGTTCGTTGCGGTGCGCCGCCTGCTGGTGGTGCCGATCAAGCGGGTGGTGAACCATATGACCGCCTATGCCGAGGCGCCCGAGGATGCGCGACGGGTGATCGAGCCCACCGCCTTCGTCACCGAGCTGCGCGAGGCGGAGGAGGCGCTGCAATCGCTGCAGACGGCAGCTGACCAGCGCGCTGAAGCAGAAGGAACGTCTGGCCCAGCTGGGCGGGGCGGTCGCCAAGGTCAGCCACGACCTGCGCAACATCCTGACCACGGCGCAGCTGTTCGCCGACCGGATGGAGGACAGCAAGGACCCCGCCGTGACCCGCGCCGCGCCGAAGCTGGTCAACTCGATCTCGCGCGCGGTCAACCTGTGCGAAACGCACGCTGGCCTTCGGCAAGGCCGAAGAGCCGCCGCCGAGCCTGACCCGCTTCGCCATTGCCGGGCTGGTCGATGATGTGATCGAGGGCGAGCGTCTGGCGGCGGGCGGCGAGGCCTGCACCATCAGCTTCCTTGCCGATCTGTCGCCGACGCTGGTGATCCGGGCGGATGCCGAGCAGTTGCACCGGGTGCTGTCGAACCTTGTGCGCAATGCCCGTCAGGCGATCGAGGCCACCGGCAAGCCCGGCACCATCGAGCTGAGCGCCGGCGAGGCCGATGGCGACTGGTGGATCCGGGTCGGCGACACCGGCCCCGGCCTGCCGCCGAAGGCGCGCGAGCATCTGTTCACGCCGTTTCAGGGTGGCGCGCGCAAGGGCGGCATCGGCCTTGGCCTTGTCATCGCCGCCGATCTGATCCGCGGCCACGGCGGGCGGCTGGAACTGGTGCGGACCGATGCGGAGGGCACCGAGTTCCTGATCCGCCTGCCCAAGGAGATCGGCCAGCCCGAGGCGTGAGGCCGGGGCGCCGGCGGTTCCCGCAGGGCCCGTCGGCGGACCAAAAACCCGCTTGCATTCCCCGCCGCGCCGTCCTAAATGCCGCCCTGTCGCACCCGTAGCTCAGCTGGATAGAGCATCAGACTACGAATTTGAGGGTCGGGCGTTCGAATCGCTCCGGGTGCACCAATCTTTCCAATGGGTTAGGCCAATTCCTCCGAGCCGAATTCTGTCTCTGTCACACTGGTGTCACAGTGGAGATGAGCATGGCGACTGTTCGGAGACGCGGCGACAAATGGCAGGTTCAGAGTTCGCAGAGCGGGTCAACCTGCCCTCTCCCGATCCTTTTCGCATAAGAGAGACGCCGAGCTTTGGCTGCGGCAAACCGAACGATCGATCGACGTCGGGGATGCCGACTGACCCCCCTGGCGAGCCGAAATCGCACAACGCTCGACGAAGTGCTGCAACGATACGCGTGTCGCGAAAGAGGTCAGGTCGCGTGCTGCCAGCTCTTGAAAACGAATTCCAGACTATGGCCATCGGGGTCCCGAACCTGCGCCGCAAAATAGCGCGGATCATAGTGAAGCTGTGGACCCGGAGGGTGGATTTCCTCCGCTCCGGCGGAAAGGGCCGCCATATGTGCCGCCCGCACCTCGGCTTCCGAATGGGCCAGAAATCCAACGTGATTGCCCTCCAGGGCTGGTTGTCCCTGCCGAAGCCAGAAGGCGATGCGTCCGTTCGCACCAAAACCCTTCAAATCGGGATGGCCGGGTGGACCGTCCTTGCCATCGTAGTCATGGCGGGCGGTCACGCCGACGGTCGGCAGCACCGCCTCATAGAAGGCAACGGAGCGTGCCAAGTCGCTTACAGTCAGGAAAATATGGTCAAGCATCTGACACCCTCGTGCTGACGATTGGGCAATTGCCTAAACCGTCCGAGTGAAAGTTGCACGGCACCATTGTCCCGGACCTCCGTCTTTGCGCGACGCTGAATGCTGTGTCGCGCATCAATGGCCGCTTCCGGAAAGCGGCGCCGACGTGTGGGATCGAGCCACAATGACCGTAAGGGCCGGGAACGTCGTTCGCCTGCCATGGAGGCAGGCCCTGGTCGCTGCGGCGCCGCATGACCGGTTCGAGCCCATTTCGGCCGTTCTACAGTCCCGGCCACATGCCGCCGTCGAGCCTAGGTTTGCTCCAGTGATGTAGCTGGCGCGCGGACTTACGAGAAAGGCGATGGCATCGGCGATTTCCTCAAGCGTTCCAACCCTTCCCATGGGGACTTGGGCAAACATCGGCAGCACCGTTTTCTCGATTTCGGTCCATGCCGCATTCGACGCAAGGCCCTGCGTCGGCCGCGACCTTGCGGAAGCCTTCGTCCAACTTACCGCTGCGGATCGTTCCGGGCGATACCGTATTCGCTGTGATGCCATCCATCGCAACCTCCTTTGCCAGTGAGGCCGTCATCGCGATCATCGCAGCCTTGGCGGCACCATAGTCGGGCCTTTTCGCTGGAGGCATCAGCGCCGCCAAGCTGGAGATGTTGACGATCCTTCCCCATTTGGCAGCCCGCATGGCTGGCAACAGTCGAGTCGGTCACCCTTACTGCCGCAAGGACGTTGCGGTCGTAACCGGATGCCCATGTCTCGACGCGTGGTCGTCGACCAGTCTTCCGGCTCGCCCGAGCCGCCTGCATTATTGACCACGATTTCGACGGGCTTGACGAAAGCCTGCGCATCATCGGCGAGTCGTTGTACGTCATGCGTCATTCGTCAGGTCGCCAAAGACTGCGTAGGCACGTCCCCCTTGGCTGATGATGTCATGGGCGACTTCTTCGGTACTGATCTTGTTACGGCCGTGGACGATGACGATAGCACCCTCGCGCGCAAGTCCTCTGGCCACACCTTCGCCGATACCCTTGCTGCTGCCTGTGACCAGCGCAACTTTTCCATCAAGTTTCAAATCCACCTGGCAATTCCTATGTTGTTCGCAGTGGGATATTAGAGGACAAGACGATGAACGAGGCAATTACGCACTTTAAAGTGCCTGTCGAACCGAGGACAAGAGCGGTTTGCCTCGGCGCTGACGGATCGGTAGCGCATGTGGCGAGAGTGCTTCGCATGATCAACGGACGGTGGAAGCTGCCCATCCTGTTCAGACTGTTCGCGGAGCCGTCGATGCGGGCATCGCAATTCATGCGAGACATCCCAGACATCTCGCAGAAAATGCTGACGCAACATCTTCGGGAACTGGAATCCGATGGGCTTGGTGGTGCAGGCACGATTTCGGCGAGCGGCCACCTCGTGTCGAGTACGGTCTTACAAACTGCAGGCCGCGGCCTGATGCCGGTTTTGATGGCGGTTCGGGAGTTCTCTCGGCAGCACGAAAGAATCCAACCGATCGTCGCGCCAAGCGAGTGACCGCTTGGTCCGCATTGCGGCCATCTGACCTAAGAAGATGCTGCGCGAAGCACGAACGACCGCTTCGACGGGCTGCAACGCAGCATTGGCTCACTGACTGAATGACCGGTCTGGGCCGTCTGCCACCAGCCGCGGGTTCCCTTCAATAGAGAGCTTCGCCGGCTACTGATAGTCAAACCAATGTTTTTTTGAGCACGGTCGAGAGCGAGTGGTAGGGGTTCGGCCCCGTCTTGCTCGCCGGTTGGAACTGGTGGTTTCTGGGTAGTTTGTGGGCGCCGCCCACAGCTTCTAAGGAGCCCCACATTGTCGAGAAATACATAGCTGACGGCCGAGCAACTGCAGGCGCAGACCTGACATTACCAAACATCCGGATCGACCATGTGCCCCTCCTCGGCGACAGGGATCCGTTGTGGCGCAGGACAGCAGACATCCATGTCGGCGACATCGTTGTCGGAATATCGTCGTCAAACGCTACACGGCGCACCGTTGAGGCGATGGACCGGGTGAGGGCAGTAGGCGCGGATATCGCTTGCCCGTGGCTGCCTTTCTGTACTGCACTTTCCAACATCGGCACGCGAATCTCGAAATCCTCTGACGAGCCCGAAGGCCAGAGTACGAGCATCGAGACCTTAACTTGAGCGTAAGCGCAATGGTCTCGCATCGCGCATTATCGCACTCGACTTGAGGCCGCAGCACGGGCAGCCGGACCAATCGCCTGAGAGACGCCAATGCCTTCCCCACCAAGGACGGCCATTCGACATGCTTCTCTGACTGACGGGCTATGTAGTCTACCCAAGCCAAGGCGCCTGAAAGAAGGTTTTGACCATAGATGAACTTAATTGCCAACCCTTACAGCCAACTCTGCCGCCACGTTGCGATCATGGCTCGCTTCGGCAGGTGCCGCCGAACTCCCACAAATCCGCTCCATCATGGCGACGAGCTTAGAAAGATGCTTAGGAACGACAAGCGACCAATGGATAGCCAAGTGCGTGTGACTTCCCATCCGGTTGCCTATGTCGCGACCCCAAATTGCCACGAATGGCGCGCGCCCAATGCTCTGAGGGCGGCACCGGGAGAGCTCCGATCTGAGATTGCCTCCCGGCCGCATTCATCACGTGCGAGGCAGTTACCTTCGTTGCGCTCTCCAGCCTGGATCAACGCGGTCCAGTTGATGGTTATCGCGAGGTTTAGCGGCCAACCCATTTCGTAGGCGAACCGGGCCGCCGCTTCGAAGTTGGCCCGGCGGTCTTTTTCGACACGGCGCCGCTCGCGGGGATGAGGGGGTTGCTGCCGGTTTCTTCTCTTGCCACTTGTGATGGACGAAAGGGGCTTCTGGTCGGGATCATTGGAGCCATCATTGAGGCGGGGTGGGGGCGGAAGGGAGAGGGTTTTCGTGCATACTATAAGAGGGGTCAGCGCACCTGAATCCACCGGCCCTTGAAACATGGGCAATTTGTGAAGCCGCCCTGGGCATTTTGTCGTGAGTTTTCCCACGACTGTTTCACTCAGAAATACGCTCTATGGCGACTACTGAGCAGCGTCGGCACAACCCGGCATTCGCGGTGCCGCATTCAGAAAACACTGTCATCTCTCCCGCTTGGATCCGCGTTGGGAGAGTGCTTAGGAGACCAGTGAGGATCGAAGAGGTGGGCTGAACTGGTCCGAAGATTGCCTGCGATGGGTCCTTACGCATCCGAGGCGACCTCGAAGAGCGCGCGAATATCTTCTGCCCGCCAGACAGTAGTGCGCGGGCCGAGCTTCATCGACTTTGGAAAGCGGCCGTCTCGCACACCTTGCCACCAAGTAGAAGGCGACACGGGTATCGGCCCTTTCGGCCCGAGAATGGCCGAGAGGCGGACAAAGCCGGTTTTTGGGAACGTATCGGACATGGCTGAACACCGTTGCTGCTGGTTGGATATTCCCAACCAAAGCGGTGGCAGTTCGGTCTTGTCCGGGAGTAGGCGGGAACAGGCAGGATTAGGTGTCTATTCCCACCAGCGAAGTCCCAAATTTTTTGGAGTTAGCCATTCACCCATCGCGACGTGCTTGATTCTCTAGGAACCGTGGCCACGCCTTTGTTGCTTCCGCTAAGACTTTCTTTTGTGTCTTCGGGTCTAGGCTAAGCCCAATTTTTTCCAGCCCCAACTGCAGGTCATCGCGTGTTTGCTTCGAAATCTCCCCAGCATCATCGCCTGCGGAGCCCGCCAATAGGCCCAAAATCACTTTCAAGGCGCTGTCGTAGTCGCGCGCGTCCACGGTTTTGATCATGCTGGGTCGCAACGTCGATATGCGTTCTGCGATCTGCATAAATTCGTCTGGTACCTGAAGACCTTTCTTGTCGGCCCAATCAGCGAGACGTCCAGGTCTGACGACCTCAGGAAGAGAAGCCTCAAGGCAACCTGAACGCTTTATGAGCTCTTTCCGTTGCCAATAGAATTGCCGCGGCATTGATGGATCATACCGCCTCATTTCTTCAGACCGCATCGTTTCTGGCCTGAACCCAATGCTGAGGCACGTTGCCTCTTCCAGTGTCCAAAACTCCATCATGGTCCAATAGGTCCAGTCGGGCTCGAAGCCCCTTACTGAAAACCCACCGGAGTACCATTCGGGAGGATTGGTTAGGCCATGTTCCAACATGAAGATGTCCCGCACCTGAGGGTCGTCCTCGAGCTCCAGGAGACCTTCATCGTCCATAGAGTTGAGTATAGCGACTACCGTGGCTTCGCGCTCTGCTCGGCGCTCTCGGTACACCTCGAAGAACGTCGGGTCAGATGGGCCTACTCCCACACCAACTTCGTACGGGAACAAAACCTGCGGTATGTCCAGATCAAATAGGATCTTCTTCATCGAAACGTCACGCTTGAATATCTTCATCCCCAGCGAACCTATGTTTGATGACTAGTCCAATCGCAACTCAAGAGAACCTACGCGATGGGCGCAGCGGTTTTCAACTGCAACAATAGCTCGGCCCACCAGTCCGCCATGCGGACACGTTCGTCCCAATACTCGCCTCTGGCATACGGACGACGCACGGCGTTCTTGTCGACATGTGCAAGTGCGCGTTCAATTGCGTCAGCGTTCCAAAGTCCGCTTTCATTGGCCAACGAGGAAAAGCTTGCGCGGAAACCGTGTGCCGTCACCTCTTCCCCGAGTAGCCCATAATCCGAAGCGCAACGTTCATTGTGTTCTCGCTCATCGTGCGCTTGACTGACCTAATGCTCGGAAACAGGTACTCGCTGGCGCCGGTCAAAAGCCGCAACTCTTCCAACAATCTGATCGCTGACGCTGGCAATGGAACTTGATGCGGGCGACGCATTTTCATGCGCTCACCCGGAATCGACCATACCTTGGCCGCCATGTCGAACTCCGGCCACTTAGCACGGCGCAATTCGCTAGGGCGCGGAGACAGTATCATCAGCAGGGTCAGGCTCAGTCGCGTGACTGTCTGGCCCTGAAAAGCATCGATGGCCCTTAGCAATCCACCAAGTTTAACTGGGTCGGTGATGGCTGCGCGGTGCGTAACCTGCGGGCGGATAAGTGCTCCCTTGAGCGCGAAAGTCGGATCGGATTCAGCAATCCCATTGGCGATGGCATACCTGAACACGGCCCCGATTTTTTAGCGGAGGCGATCGGCCGTCTCATAGTTTCCCTTGCTTCGACCTTGCGAAGGCAAGCGAGGACCATCGGGGAGGTTATTTCCGTGATTGGCTTCTTTCCGAAGCTGCCAATTGCCATACCAAGCACCCACTCTGTCTTGGTCTGAGTGGAGGCAGCTTTGCCTTCCGCAGCCTCTTTGGCCATGAAGTCCAGTGCCATAGCTTCGAAGGTGTTGCCACGTCGTGCGCGTTCCTGGCTTTTCTGGTCCTTTTTGCCTGCCCGGGTCCTGTCCCGCAGCAAGCAGCGCGCGTGCTTCATCTCTTCTAGCTCGCGCCTGCGCCAGAGTAACTTCAGGATAGATGCCGATGGAAAGGAGCTTCTCCCTGCCGTCAATTCGGTACTTGAAGTGCCACAGCTTTGACCCTGTGGGCTTCACGGTTAGAAAAAGACTGTCGAAATCTGACCGCTTGTACTGCTTCTCACTGGGTTTCAGGGCTCGGATGGCTGCATCAGTCAATGGCATCTTGGGGGTATCGCTCTTAGGGTTTCCCCGATACCCCCACCGATACCCCCAAATCCAGGGTATCTTAGCGGATCACGTCACATCACATCGGACAATCGGGACTGGTGAAGCCCTTGTAATATAGAGGGGTTCACATGTCATCCGACGAAATTACATGAGAAGGTGGTGC
>CAWIOC010000007.1:0-237653 GCA_963837565.1 uncultured Pseudomonadota bacterium | reverse complement strand
CCGGCACCACGCGCCATCCGGTCCGAGCGCAGCACATGCAACTCGCCCGGCAGCCGCCGCCGGTCCCCGGCACCGCCTCGACATAGGCATTGCCCGACAGCAGCAGCTGGCCATAGAGCGCCTCGAGCAATTCCGCCCGCCCCTGCGCGGCATTCGGCCGCGCATCAGCTCCAGCACCGGATGCACGTCATAGCGCCGCTCGTGGTCCTGCAGATCAACGGCAAAGCCGCCGCCGCCTCCGCGATCAGCTTGACCGCGCGAAAGCCCATCGGATTGCCCTGAAACCCGGTCCGCGTCAGCGAGACCAATCGCGCGCGCTCCAGGCCACCCGCCCCGACCCTCGCCCAGGCCACCACCGCGCCCCGTGGCCGAGGCCTTGGCCTCCGGCGCACCGCCTCGCGCGCCGCGCCGCAGAAAATCAAACACCATCGCTCCGCTCCTCGATGCAGACCGGCAGATCCCGCATTGCCCGCCCGAAAATATCCGGGCCGGACCGGCTGCCGTTCCCCGTCGTCTGCAGTGTCGCGGGCTTCAGAGCCCCGATTCGCGCTCACAGCGCCCGCACCTGCGGCCGCCGCCAGGCCTTCGCGCCGGCGCCATCATCAGATCGGTCAGCGCCCAGACCAGCGCATCCACCCGGTCGGGCTGCCCCGCCCAGATAGCCCTGCGCCGTCATCCGGCACATCTGCTCCTCCAGCGCGCCAGCCCGCGCAGATGGCGCACCCGGCCCTGTTCATACAAGCGCCGCCACCGGCTCGGCCCGCGCCGCCTTGCCCTGCGGCGCCCGCACCGCGCGATAGCGGCACCAGCGGATCGATCTGCCGGATCACCGCCTCCACCAGATCGCCGCCCTGATTGACCTCGGCCACCAGCCGGTCCGCGCCATGCCGCTGCATCGCCGCCATCGCCGCGCGCGCCCATTGCTCGGGCGAGGCCGCGGTGACGCTGGCATCCTCCAGCACCACGGCGCGCCAGTCCTGCGGCGGGCCCTCAGTCACCGCCCCCACCACCACGATGCCGCAGTCATCCGATCCCTCTGGCCCGGTCACCGGCGGATCGACCGCCACCACCACCCGGTCGAACTCCGGCGCCGCCGTCCAGCCGCAGCCGCATCCAGCCCGCCGTCGACCACAACGCGCCCTCGACATCCTCCAGCAGCACCCCCTCCAGCTCCTGCCGCCCCAGCCGCGTGCCGCCATAGCGCGCCTGCACCTCCTCGAGGAACGAGGCCGCCAGATAGGCCCGGTTCGCCTCCGTCGGCGCATGGGTCATCACCGTCGAGGGGTTGTTCAGGATCGCCTTCAGCACCCCCACATTCTGCGGCGTCGTCGTCACCACCTGCCGCGGGTTGTCGCCCAGCCGCAGCGCGAACTGCAGCATGTCCCAGGCCTCCTGCCGCGCGCTTCCATTTCGCCAGCTCATCCGCCCAGGCCGCATCGAACTGCGGCCCGCGCAGGCTGTCCGGATCATGCGCCGAAAACACCTGCGCCACCGCGCCATTCGGCCAGACCAGCCGCCTGCGCCTCGCCTGCCATTCCGGGCCGCGGTCGGGCGGCGAGCAGGCCAGGATGCCGCTTTCGCCGAAGATCATCACCTCGCGCACCTGATCCACCGTCTCGCCCACCAGCGCCACCCGCCGCGCCCGCCCGGGATCGTCGCGGCCGCGCCCCCTCGACCTCGGCGCGCACCCATTCCGCCCCGGCCCGCGTCTTGCCCGCGCCGCGCCCGCCCATGATCACCCAGCTTTTCCACGCCCCCTCCGGCGGCAGCTGATGCGGCAGCGCCCAGAACTCGAACATCCAGGGCAGCGCCAGCAGCGCCTTGTCGCTCAGCCCGCTCAGGAAATCGTCAACCGCCTCCGGCGTCGCGGAGGCGAGCCAGGCGGCGCCCGATCTCATCGCGCGCGGCTCAAAGTCGAGTGCGCCGGCTCTCGACGATCCCGGCACTGCTTTCTGCGGAGTTTTTCAACTTTCGCCCTTTCCTGCATCAGGACAACGAACGCCCGCCGGTAGATCCCGGCCAGACTCGCACAGCCCACATCGCCTCGACCGACTCGCCGCCCTTGCTCTCTTCGATCGCATGGCGAAACATCGCGGCCGCGTCTCGTAAAGCGCCAGCGTCTCCGGCAACAGCGCCGCGCCATCGCCGCCCTCTGCCGTGCGGTAGAAATTGGTCGGAATGCTCATCTGCCCTGCACCGCCTTTCATGCGAGACCGCACGGAGAGAAACGAAAAAGCGGCCCCGGGTTTCCCCGTGCCGCTTGCCCACTTCTTCTAGCATGTCACAATCATACCTCAGAGCGTGCGCAAAGTCAAGCAACTAACCTCAGGGTTGCACGACCACCGTACGCTGCTCGTCCCCGCCGTTCCAGCCGCGTCTAATTCCCCGTCAGTTCGCGGTCCTGTCCCTGCTGCGCCTCGCAGCGCGCGCCATTTGGCGACGTTCTTGTTATGCTCGGCCAGCGTCTCGGCAAAGGCATGCCCGCCGCGTGCCATCCGCCACGAAATACAGGTATTCCGTATCCGCCGGGATGCAGCGCCGCCTCGATGCTCGCCCGGCCCGGATTGGCGATCGGCGTCGGCGGCAGCCCGTCGATGACATAGGTGTTATAGGGCGTGTTGCCGCGCAGCTCGCTCTGCCGCAAGCCCGCGCCCCAGCACGCCCTGCCCCTTGGTGATGCCATAGATCACCGCCGGGTCGGTCTGCAACTTCATGCCCTGCGCCAGCCGGTTGAGGAAGACCGTGGCCACCTCGCGGCCGCTCGTCCGCCACCCCGGTTTCCTTCTCGACGATCGAGGCCATGACCAGCGCCTCCTCCGGCGTCTTGTAGGGCAGCCCCTCGGCCCGCGCTTCGGCCCAGAGCTCGGCCAGGATCGCCGTCTGCCGCGCCTGCATCTCGCTGATCAGCTGCTCGCGCGGTCTCGCCCTGGGTCACCTCATAGCTTTCGGGCGCAAGCGTCCCCTCATCGGGCTGCTTGGCCAGAGTCGCCGGTCAGGAAATCCGCGCGCTTCAGCGCATCAACCACCTGCCAGCTCGTCACCCCCTCGGCCAGCGTCACGCGAAACCGCACATCGGGCAGCTTTTCAGCCTCGCTATAGGCCGGCGGGCGCCGGCGTCCGTTGCCCGGATCGAACTTCGCCACCTCGATGAAGTTCTCGGTCGCCGGGTCCAGCTCGCGCACCACCATCTGCGTGTCGGTCACCCCGATGCGGTAATTCACCTCGGTGCCGCAGGTGCTTGGCCCGCCCTTGGTCAGGATCGCCAGGATCTCCTGCCATCGAGGCCTGCGCCGGCACCAGATAGCTGCCGAACTTCAGCTCCTCCGACTTCGCGCCATAATCGCGCGCCGAGCCGAAAGATCAGACCGCTCGACGACCGCGCCCTGCTCGGCCAGCGTCCGACTGACTGCCGCGAAACGGACGCGCCCTTGTCGACCTGCACGCAGATCGCCTTGGCCAGCGGCCCCGGCCCGGTATAGCTATGCTTGCCCCAGGCCACCAGCGCCGCCAGCGCCGCCAGCAGCACGATGAACAGCGTCAGCGCATTCGAGGCGACCGCCCGCCACATCAGTCCGTGACCCGGCCCAGGACGAGCGAGGCATTGGTGCCGCCAAAGCCGAAGGAATTCGACAGCGCCACATCGATCCGGCGCTTCACGCGCCACGTTCGGCGCCAGGTCCAGCTTCGGCGCAACCGCCGGATTGTCGAGGTTGATCGTCGGCGGCGCGATCTGATCGCGGATCGCCAGCACGCAGAAGATCGCCTCGACCGCCCCCGCCGCCCCAAGCAGATGCCCGATCGAGGATTTGGTCGAAGACATCGTCGCCGCCGCTGCCGCATCGCCCATCAGCCGCTCGACCGCGCCGAGTTCGATCGTGTCGGCCATCGTCGAGGTGCCATGCGCGTTGATGTAATCGATGTCCGACGGCGCCAACCCCGCCCGCTTCAGCGCCATCGCCATCGCGCGATAGCCGCCATCGCCATCCTCGGCCGGCGCGGTGATGTGATAGGCGTCGCCGGACAGGCCATAGCCCAGCACCTCGGCATAGATCTTGGCACCGCGCGCCTTGGCGTGCTCGTATTCCTCCAGCACGACGATCCCCGCGCCCTCGCCCATCACGAAACCGTCGCGATCCGCGTCATAGGGCCGGCTCGCCTTGGCCGGATCATCGGCGCGCTTGGTCGACAGCGCCTTGCAGGCGTTGAACCCGGCGATCCCGATCTCGGAGATCGGGCTCTCCGCCCCGCCCGCGACCATCACATCGGCATCGTCCCACTGGATCAGCCGCGCCGCATCGCCAATGGCATGGGCGCCGGTCGAACAGGCGGTCACCACCGCATGGTTCGGCCCCTTGAAGCCGAACCGGATCGAGACCTGCCCCGAGACCAGATTGATCAGCGATCCCGGGATGAAGAACGGGCTGACCCGCTTCGGCCCGCGCTCCTTGATCAGCACCGCCGTCTCGGCAATCGTGCTGCAGCCCGCCAATGCCCGACCCGATCATCACGCCCGTGCGGCAGCGCTCTTCCTCGGTCTGCGGCTCCCAGCCGGAATCCCGCACCGCCTGAACCGCCGCGCACATGCCGTAAAGAATGAAGTCATCGACCTTGCGCTGGTCCTTCGGCTCCATCCAGTCGTCGGGGTTGAAAGTGCCCGCGCTGCCATCGCCGCGGGGAATCTCGCAGGCATAGGTGGTGACCACGTTCGAGGCGTCAAATCGCGTGATGGGTCCTGCACCGGACTCGGCCGCCACCAGCTTGCGCCAGCTTTCTTCCACCCCACAGGCCAGTGGAGTCAGAAGCCCAAGCCCAGTTATCACAACCCGCCGCATCCGCGATCCCCCGACAATTCGCACCGGCGCACAGATACACTCCTGCCCCCGCGCGTGCAACACAGTGCCGGCAGGAGGGCGCCGATGCGGGTGGGACGCGGTCGTCCGGCAGAGCTGGCAGCGACGAAACCACCCAAGCCATCCCCCTTGGCCCGGAACAGCCGCGAAGCGGCCCGGGCCACGCCCCGACCCGGCCCGATCCTTGCGGACCCTGCGTTCGGCGCAGACATCCTTCCACCGGAAGGCCGTCCGGGCGCGCCTCACCCCCGAAATGAAAGACGGCGCCCGCGAGGGGGCGCCGTCTTCCGCAAAACAAATCCGCTCGGGCGCGATCAGGCCTGAGCTTCGGTGATGAACTTCACCGCATCGCCGAAGGTCTGGATCGTCTCGGCAGCGTCATCCGGGATCTCGATCCCGAATTCTTCCTCGAACGCCATGACCAGCTCGACCGTGTCGAGGCTGTCCGCGCCCAGATCGTCGATGAACGAGGCGTTCTCGGTAACCTTGTCCTCTTCCACACCAAGGTGCTCGACGACGATCTTCTTAACGCGGCTCGCGATGTCGCTCATGTCATTTCCTCATAAGGTTTCGGGATCGCTCCCGGTTCTCTGCTGTCCCATGCTCGTTCGAGCGGCTCACCCCGCGCGGGGCGGGGCCGATGGTCCCGCTTGCGCAAGTAAACCCCGGGCCATTCGCGGGCCCGGCGTCCGATCAGCGCCGCCTATAGCACAGTCTCCGGCCGTGGCAAACGCTTTCGGCCCTGCCCTGCGCGGAGTCGTCAGATCATCGTCATTCCGCCGTTCACATGCAAGGTGGCACCCGTGATATAGCCGGCCTCGGCGCTGGCAAGATAGAGCACCGCCGCGGCGATCTCCTCGCGCAGCGCCCATCCGGCCGGCCGGGAATGGCGCCCAGGATGCGCGCCTTCTGGTCTTCGTTCAGCTTGTCGGTCATCGCCGTCTCGATAAAGCCCGGCGCCACGCAGTTCACCGTGATCCCCCGGCTCGCCACTTCGTGCGGCAAGGCTTTTCGACATCCCCACCATCCCGGCCTTCGACGCGGCATAATTCGCCTGCCCCGGATTGCCGGTCGTCCCCACCACGGAGGAGATATTCACGATCCGGCCCCAGCGCGCCTTCATCATGCCGCGCAACACCGCCCGGCACAGCCGGAAGGTCGAGGTCAGGTTGACCTCCAGCACGCTCAGCCAGTCCTCGTCCGACATCCGCATGAACAGCTCGTCCCGGGTGATCCCGGCATTGTTGACCAGAATATCGACCGCCCCATCGCTGCCGCCGCCGCCTTCGGCAACGCCTCGACCGAGGCCGCATCGCGACAGATCGCAGGTCAGCACATGCACCCGCTCGCCCAGCTCCGCCGCCAGCGCCTCAAGCGGCGCCACCCGCGTGCCCGAGATCGCCACCACCGCGCCCTGCGCATGCAGCGCCTTCGCAATCGCGCCGCCGATCCCGCCCGACGCGCCCGTCACCAGCGCGCATTTTCCCGTCAGATCAAACATCTCTTGCTCTCCTCATCGGGCCGGGCCTTGGCCCGTCCCGTTTCCTTTACAATCCAGCGATCCAGATCCGGCACGCAGGCCAGACCGCCTGCCGTGCCGGGGGCGCCGTCCTCAGACTGACGCCACCGCGGCCGCCACATCTTCGGGCGTGCCAACCGCGCGCGTCGTGATATCCTTGGCGATCCGCCGGATCATCCCCGACAGCGCCTTGCCCGCGCCGATCTCCCAGATCTCGGTCACGCCCGCGCCCTCCATCCAGAGCACGCTTTCGCGCCAGCGCACCGATCCGGTGACCTGCTCGACCAGCAGATCGCGGATCAGCGCCGGGTTGCGCACCGCCTCCGCCCGCACATTGGCCACCAGCGGCACCACCGGCGCCTCGATCGCCACGGCGGCCAGCGCCTCCGACATCACCGCGGCGGCGGGCTGCATCAGCGCGCAATGGAACGGCGCGCTGACCGGCAGCAGGATCGCCCGCTTGGCACCCCGCGCCTTGGCGATCTCCAGCGCCCGCTCGACCGCCTCGCGATGGCCCGAGACCACGACCTGCGCCGGATCATTGTCATTGGCCGCCTGGCAGACCTGGCCCTGCGCCGCTTCCGCCGCCACTTCCGCCGCGGCCTCGAAATCCAGCCCCAGCAGGGCCGCCATCGCGCCGATCCCGACCGGCACCGCCTCCTGCATCGCCTGGCCGCGGATCCGCAACAGCCGCGCCGTATCGGCAAGGCTCAGCGACCCGGCGGCACAAAGCGCCGAATATTCGCCCAGCGAATGCCCCGCCACAAAGGCCGACGCCGTCAAACCCGACCCCCTCGGCCTCCAGCGCCCGCAGCGCGGCGATCGAGGTCGCCATCAAGCGCGGGCTGCGCATTGGCGGTCAGCGTCAGCTCTTCTGCCGTGCCCTCCCAGATCAGCGCAGACAGCTTTTCGCCCAGCGCCTCATCAACCTCGTCGAACACGGCCTTTGCCGCCGGATAGGCCTCGGCCAGCGCGCGGCCCATGCCAATGGTCTGCGCCCCCTGCCCCGGAAATACGAATGCGCGGCTCATAACCCGTCCCCCATGCTTTTCCCCCGCATACCCCGCGCAGCCCAACCACGCAATCCGGCTGCGTATTTCTCCCGCCTCCCATTTTCTGCCCGAAACCATCCTCGGGAGGGGTGAGGCGCGCCCGGAAGACCCTCCGGGGAAGGGTTTTCAGCGCCGAACGCCCGGCCCCGCCGGGCCGGGCCAGAGGGCAGACAGCCCGCCCACAGGGCGCCAGAATCCCAACGCTTGCATACCGCACCCGCTTCCCCTAAAAGCGCGCATCTTCCGCAACTCACGCAACTGGCGACGCCTCTCGTGAACGGGCCGCGGAAGGCTCTCGCCCGTTCTATGAAGCCGCCCGAAACGGACAGGAGCACACATGCCGCTTTACGAGCATGTCCTTATTGCGCGTCAGGATCTTTCCAACGCGCAAGCCGAAGGCCTCATCGAACATTTCTCCACGGTGCTCGCGGACAACGGCGGCAAAGTCGTTGAAAACGAATACTGGGGCGTCAAGACGATGGCCTACAAGATCAACAAGAACCGCAAAGGCCACTATGCCTTCCTGAAATCGGACGCCCCGGCGGCCGCCATTCAGGAAATGGAACGCCTGATGCCGCCTGCATGACGACGTCATGCGCGTGCTGACCATCAAGGTCGACAAGCACGAGGAAGGCCCCTCGGTCCAGATGCAGAAGCGTGACGAACGCTCCGAGCGTGGTGACCGTCCGGACCGTGGCGACCGGCGGCGAGCTTCGGCGGCGACCGTCGATCGCGGCGGTGACCGTGGCGGCGACCGTGGCGGCTTCGGCGGCGACCGTCGGCGTTGATCTGGGCTTGAGGAAAGGACCATAAACCATGGCTAACAAACCGTTTTTCCGCCGCCGCAAGGTCTGCCCGTTCTCGGGCGACAATGCGCCGGCGATCGACTACAAAGACGTCCGTCTGCTGCAGCGCTACATCTCCGAGCGTGGCAAGATCGTGCCGTCCCGCATCACCGCCGTCTCGGCGAAGAAGCAGCGTGAGCTGGCCCGGCCATCAAGCGCGCCCGCTTCCTCGCCCTGCTGCCCTACGCCGTGAAGTAAGGAGCACCGCACATGCAAGTCATCCTTCTCCAACGCGTGGCCAAGCTTGGCCAGATGGGCGAAGTCGTCAACGTCAAGGACGGTTACGCCCGCAACTTCCTGCTGCCGCAAGGCAAGGCGCTGCGCGCGAACGACGGGCAACATCAAGCCAGTTCGAAGCCACGCAAGGCCCAGCTCGAGGCCCACAACCTCGAGACCAAGAAAGAAGCCGAAGCCGTTGGCCGCCAAGCTCGACGGCCAGACCTTCGTCGTGATCCGCTCGGCCTCCGACGCGGGCGCGCTCTACGGCTCCGTCACCACCCGTGACGCGGCCGATGCCGCGACCGAGGGCGGCTTCACCGTGAACCGTGCTCAGGTCGTGCTCGACCGCCCGATCAAGGATCTGGGCATGCACGCCGTCTCGGTCGTGCTGCACCCGGAAGTCGCGGTCAAGATCAACCTGAACGTCGCCCGCTCGCCGGAAGAAGCCGAACTTCAGGCCTCGGGCAAGTCGATCCAGGAACTCGCAGCCGAGGCCGAAGCCGCAGCGGAATTCGAGATCGCCGAACTGTTCGACGAAATGGGCGCCGCCAATGTCGACGGCGAAGACATGGGCCGCTGATCCCACGGACCATCGCAACAGAGAGGCCGCGCCGGGCAACCGGCGCGGCCTTTTCAATTGGCCCTGTCACGGCGCGCTGCTCCACCTTTTTGCGTCTGGCGCCTTTGCGCAACACAGGGCCGCCCCCCCGTAGGGTGCGCATTCATTGCGCACCAGCCCCCCGCCCGGCAAACCCCTCGCCCTGCACGCGCCACCCCCGACCCCCGGATGTCGTGAACAGCCGCGACAGCCGCCCCACCCCGCCCTAGCCTTGGCCAACCCCAATGCCAGAGCCCATCCCGTGACCCTCACCGCCTCTCCAGCCCCGATCAGCCGCAACCCGCGCGGCATCCTGCTGCTCGGGATCGGCATCGCCGTCTTCTCGCTGCAGGACGTGATCCTGAAACGCCTCTCCGGTGGCTATCCTCTGTCCGAGGCGATGACCCTGCGCGGTCTCACCTCCGCCCCCCTCCTGATGCTGCTGGCGCATTACGACGGCGGGCTGAAAACCCTCACCGCCCCCGGCTGGCCCCTGATGATCGCCCGCGGCTGCGTGCTCTTCGTCGCCTATACCGCCTATTATCTCGGCCTCGCCGGGCTGCCCTTGGCCACCGCCGTCGCGCTCTATTTCTCGGCGCCGCTCTTCATCACGCTCCTGTCCGCCACCCTGCTGGGTGAGGGCGCAGGCCCGCGCCGCTGGGTCGGCGTGCTGACCGGTTTCGCCGGCGTCATCATCATGGTCCGCCCCGGCTCGGCGCTGTTCGAATGGGCGGCGCTGCTGCCGGTGATCTCGGGCATGGCCTATGCCGTCTCGATGGTCTCGACCCGCCGCATGGGCCAGCGCCAGACAGCGCCCGCGCTGGCCTTCTGGGGCAATGCCGTCTTCCTGGCGGGCGCCCTCGTCATGGCCGCCGCCTTCGGAACCACCGGCACCGACACGACCTCGCCCAGCCTCGCCTTCCTGACCCGGCCCTGGATCACGCCCACGCCCTCCGACGCCGCCCTGATGATGGCCTGCGGCGTCATCGCCGCCGTCGGCCTGACGCTGCTGACCCAGGCCTACCGCATCGGCGAGGCGCAGGCGGTCGCCCCCTTCGAATATTCCGCGATGATCTGGGGCGTGCTTTACGGCTGGCTCTTCTTCCACGACTGGCCCGATGCCGTGGGCTGGCTCGGCATCGCCATCATCATCGGCGCCGGGCTCTATGTCCTTTACCGCGAAACCGCGCGCCCGCGCGGCACCCAGACCGAGGGTCACGGCGCCCCGCCCCGCAGCGCCTGATCTCTCCCCGCGAAAACCGGACCCGCGCATAGCAAAAGGCCGCCCCGAAGGGCGGCCTCTGCCGATCAGCCCTGCGGGGCCAGGATCACATCTCGTCGAGCGCCTCGACAGCCTTCTGCAGGTCGTCCTTGCTGACTTCCTTCTCGGTCACCTTGGCCCCGGCCACGATGTGGTCGACAACCTTGTCCTCGAAGATCGGCGCGCGCAGCTGCTGCTGCATCTGCGGGTTCTTCTGCACGAATTCGAAGAACGGCCGCTCCTGCCCCGGATACTGACGCGCCTGCGCCATGACCGCCTGGGTCATCTCGGCATCGGTCACTTCGACCTCGGCCTTGCGGCCCATTTCGGCCAGCAGCAGACCCAGACGCACCCGGCGCACGGCCAGCGTCTTGTGCTCGTCGGTCACCTCGATGGCGTCATGGTTGTGGCCATGCTCCTCGGGGTGCTCTTCGTGCCACAGCTGATGCGCGATCTGGTTCGCCTCGGCATCGACCAGGCTCGCCGGCAGCTCGAACTTCACCATCGTGTCGAGCTGGTCCAGCAGCGCGCGCTTCATCACGGCGCGGGCGGCGCCCTGATATTCCGCCTCCAGCCGCTCGGCGATCTGGGCCTTCAGCGCGGCCAGATCCTCGGCACCGAATTTCTTGGCCAGTTCGTCGTCGATCTCGGCCGCCTTCGGCGCCTTCACCGCCTTGACTTGCAGTCGAAGACCGCCGCCTTGCCGGCCAGATGCGCGCGCCGTATTTCTCCGGGAAGGTCACCTTCACCTCGACCTCGTCGCCCGCCTTGGCGCCGACCAGCTGCTCCTCGAAGCCGGGGATGAAGCTGTTCGAGCCCAGCACCAGCGGATAATCCTCCGCCAGCGCCGCCTTCGAAGGCCTCGCCATCGACCTTGCCGATGAAGTCGATCACGACCTGATCGCCGTCCTTGGCCTTGGCGCCCGCCTTGCGGTCGGCTCGAAATCCTGCGCGCTCTTGGCCAGATTCTCCAGCGCCTCGTCGACCGCAGCGTCATCCGCCTTCACCGACCAGCTTCTCGAGCGTCACCTTGCCCGGCATCGACCTCCGGGATCGCCGGCAGCGCCTCATAGGCCATCTCGACCACGACGTCCTGGCCCTCTTCCCAGGTCTCGCCATCGACCATCTTCACCTCGGGCTGCAGCGCCGGACGGTCGCCGGTGGCCTCGAAATGATCGCTTCATCGCGCCGTCGATGGCTTCCTGCATCGCATCGCCCAGTCAGGCGCTGGCCGAACTGCTTGCGCAGGATCGCCATCGGCACCTTGCCCTTGCGGAAGCCCTTGATCTCGACCTCGGGCTGCGCCTCGAGCAGCTTTTCCTGCACCTTGGCGTCCAAGCTCGGCCGCCGTCACCGTGATGGTGTAGCCGCGCTTCAGACCGTCGTTCAGGGTCTCGGTGACCTGCATAGTCTTCGTCCTTCTTTCCTCTCTGGTGCGGGTGGAGGGACTTGAACCCCCACGCCTTGCGGCGCCAGAACCTAAATCTGGTGCGTCTGCCAATTTCGCCACACCCGCATGAAACAAGAGGCGGCCCGCCGATCCTCTGCGGCTGGCCACCCCGAAATCTCGCGCGCTTCTAACAAAGCCCGAGGCCGGAAGCGAGAGGAAAAATCCGCAGTACGAAAAAGCTCGCGGCTAACCAAATCTTGCCATAATCTCGATGTAAAAAACATGAGGCAGGAACAAAGTGAGACAGCAATATGTCCAAATCCGCGCAAGATCGCGCTGCCCTGACAGGCGCAGCAAAGACCACGGCTCTGCCCGTCGACGGCATGATCGTCGGCACCCATGATCCTGACGCTGGACGGCGAACTGCCGGTGGAATTTCTGGCCCCCGGCGACCGCATCATCACCCGCATGGGCGCCCGCGGCCTGCGCCAGCATCTCGGTGTCCGAGGTGCGCAATGCCCTGGTCGTGACGGTGCGCGCAGGCTCGCTCGGCCATGATCGCCCGGGCCGCGACCTGGCCGCTCGGCGCCGGCAGCAGATTCTGGTCCGCGACTGGCGCGCCAAGGCCCTGTTCGGCGCAGCCCAGGCCGATGTCGAGGTCTCGCGGCTGGCGGATGGCGAATATATCCGCATCCACACCGCGCCCAAGGCGAAACTGTTCCAACTGCATTTCGACACGGATGCAGACGATCTATGCCGATGGCGTCGAGACTCGCACTGCGAGTTGCAGGTCCAGCCCGTCTGAGCCAGACAACCACAGCCCATCCAGATATCGCCCGCGGCCCTGCGCTGCGGGCGCTTTCATTACAGCCCCAGCGCGCGAAACACCTTCGGCAATTCCTCGGGCAGATCCTCGGCGATCAGCCCCGGCCCGAAGACGCGCGCGCATTCCACATGCAGCCAGGCCGCCGTCTCGGCCGCCTGCATCGGCGCAAAGCCCCGCGCCAGCAGCCCGGCGATGAACCCCGCCAGCACATCGCCCGACCCCGCCGTCGCCAGCCAGGGCGCCGCCGCGGTCATAGACCGCCGCATTGATGGCTGCACGCGCCCGTCCGGGCGCAGCGATCACCGTATCCGCCCCCTTGAACAGCACCACGCAGCCCGCCCGCGCCGCCGCCTCGCGGCAGGCATCGACCTTGGAATAGGCCGGCCCCTTGACCGCCGGCGCCTCCAGCCGCGCGGCAATATCGGGAAACAGGCGCGCAAACTCGCCGCCATGCGGCGTCAGCACGCAGCCTGCGATGCAACTGCCCGAACAGGCCCGCATCCCGCCGCCAAAGCCGTCAGCGCATCGGCATCCAGCACCGCAGCGCGGGTGCCCGCCCCGCCCGCCCCGGTCGCCCAAGGCCACCGCCACCAGCTCCGCCGCCCGCGCCACCCCCAGCCCCGGCCCGAGGCAGAGCGCGTTGATCCGCCCGTCCTCCAGCACCGCCGCCAGCGCCGCGCCTCCTCGACCGCCCGCAGCATCACCGCATCCAGCCGCGCCGCATTCTCCGCCAGCGCCGCCGGCGGGCAGCCCAGCGTCACCAGCCCCGCCCCGACCCGCAGCGCCCCCCGCGCCGCCATCCGCGCCGCCCCGCCGTGGCCGGCGCGCCGGACAGGACCAGGGCATGGCCGTGGCGAGAATTTGTGGCCGCCACTGTCCTTGTCGCCCATGCGCATGGTCCGCAGCGCACGCGCGCCATCATCTGCCGGACCGTCGCCATCTGCGGCCGCAGCGCATCCTCGCGAACGGCTCCAACCCGATATCGCACGATCGCCGAGCCGCCCGCAGTCATCGGCGCCCCCGCCAGAAAATGGCCGAGCTTCGCGCCGATGAAAGGTCACCGTCAGATCCGTCGCAGAAGCCCGGCATCGTGCCATCGCCGCGGCAACCTGCGCCGCTGTCGCTGCACAAGGCCCGAGGGCAGTATCGACCGCCACTGTTCGCGGCGCGCGCCTCCGCGTCCCAGGGCGCTGCAGCACAGCGCCAGGCAAATGTCTGCCCGAGCGGCGCGCGTCAGCCCGGTGCCGAACAGCGCATCGACCAACAGATCGGGCTGCCGTCGTCCGCGCCGATGTCGACGCCGCAGCGCCTCACCTCCCCCATCCCGCACCACCGCTCATAATTCACCCGCGCATCCGGCGGCAGCCGCGCCGGCATCGCCATAGAGGAACACCTCCACCTCCCAGCCCCGCTCCGTCAGCAGCCGCGCCACCACGAAGCCATCGCCGCCGTTGTTGCCCGGCCCGCACAGCACCACCGCGCGCCACGCCGCCTCATGTTCGAAATATCCCGGGTCCGGGCAGCGCCCGGCCCGCCAGCTCCGGCCATTCGGCAGCACCGCCTCGACCACGCCCCGCCCGGCGCGCTCCATCAGCTCCAGCCCGGTCGACCTCGCCGCTGGCAATCGCCGCCGCCTCGATGGCGCGCATTTGGGCAGCTGTCAGCAATTCAGTCACATCTCGCGCCCCATGTTTTCATATCGCCCATTTTTCTAGCGACTTGCCCACAAATTTATGCGCGCCTCGCTGGAATTCCCCGCCGCCACGCTGCCGCGAAACCCTATCCAATTGTCCCCTGCCGGTCGAAAGTGGTCTGACACCGATCGGACGGAGATCACGACGGGGAGTCGTCGGCGCATGAAGAAGATCGAGGCGATCATCAAGCCGTTCAAGCTCGACGAGGTCAAGGAAGCGCTTCAGGACGTCGGCGTTCAGGGCCTTTCGGTCATCGAGGTCAAGGGCTTCGGCCGCCAGAAGGGCCATACCGAACTTTATCGCGGCGCCGAATATGTCGTCGATTTCCTGCCCAAGGTGAAGATCGAGGTGGTCCTGGCCGACGATCAGGTCGACGCCGCCATCGCCGCCATCATCGCCGCCGCCCGCACCGACAAGATCGGCGACGGCAAGATCTTCGTCTATCCCTGCGAACAGGCGATCCGCATCCGCACCGGCGAATCCGGCGACGAGGCGATCTGAGCGGCTCCACATGCGCGGCGGTGCGGCACCAGCCCGACATACAAGCACCAACAGAAGGGATCATGGTCACATGAGCAAGGCGAAGGTTCTCGAAACTCCTCAAGGACGAGGATGTCGAATATGTCGACATCCGCTTCACCGATCCGCGCGGCAAGCTGCAGCACGTCACCGTCTGTCGCCGACCTCGTCGATGAAGACTTCATCGACGAAGGCTTCATGTTCGACGGCTCGTCGATCGCCGGCTGGAAGTCGATCGACCAGTCCGACATGAAGCTGATGCCGGATACCGCGATCGGCCTATCATCGACCCGTTCTATGCCGAAAAGACGCTCTGCGTGCATTGCAACGTGGTCGAGCCGGACACCGGCGAGGCCTATAGCCGCGACCCGCGCTCGACCGCGCTCAAGGCCGAGGCCTATCTGAAGTCCTCGGGCATCGGCGATGCGTCCTACTTCGGCCCGGAAGCCGAATTCTTCATCTTCGACGACGTGCGCTACTCGGTCACGCCGCGCAAAGTGGCCTATCGAGATCGACGCCGAAGCCGCCGCCTGGAACACCGACGCCGAGTTCGAAGCCGGCAACCTCGCGCACCGTGCCGGCCACAAGGGCGGCTATTTCCCGGTCAACCCGGTCGACGAAGCCCAGGACCTGCGCGGCGAGATGCTGTCCACCATGAAGCGCATGGGCATGAAGGTCGACAAGCACCACCACGAAGTGGCGACCTGCCAGCACGAGCTGGGCATGATCTTCGGCGGTCTGACCGAACAGGCCGACAACATCCAGAAGTACAAATACGTCATCCACAACGTGGCGCATGCCTATGGCAAGACCGTCACCTTCATGCCGAAGCCGATGAAGGGCGACAACGGCTCGGGGATGCACGTCAACATGTCGATCTGGAAGGGCGGCAAGCCGCTCTTCGCCGGCGACAAATACGCCGACCTCAGCCAGGAGGCGCTGTATTTCATCGGCGGCATCCTGAAGCACGCCAAGGCGCTGAACGCGCTCACCAACCCCTCGACCAACAGCTACAAGCGCCTGATCCCGGGCTTCGAAGCGCCGGTTCTGCGGGCCTATTCGGCCCGCAACCGCTCGGGCTGCGTCCGGATTCCGTGGACCGAATCGCCGAAAGCCAAGCGTGTCGAGGCGCGCTTCCCCGATCCGGCGGCGAACCCCTACCTCGCCTTCGCGGCGCTGCTGATGGCCGGCCTCGACGGCATCAAGAACAAGATCGATCCGGGCCCGGCCTCGGACAAGGACCTCTATGATCTGCCGCCGGAAGAACTGGCCGCGATCCCGACGGTCTGCGGCAGCCTGCGCGAAGCCCTGACCGAGCTGGAAGCCGACCACGACTTCCTGCTCGCCGGCGACGTGTTCACCAAGGACCAGCTGGAAGGCTACATGGCGCTGAAGTGGGAAGAGGTCTACGCCTACGAACACACGCCGCATCCGGTTGAATACCAGATGTACTACTCCTGCTGATCCGCTCTCCGGATCGACACGAAAGGGCGCCTTCGGGCGCCCTTTTGCATTTCTGAAGACTTGGTTAAACACTGGAATAATTCCGCATTTTCGCGAAACAATCCGGCGCCGGACCACCCCGCGCCGCCGCCATGATGCTGCCACGCCAGCGCCCATGTCCGGCAAGGAACCGCGCAAATCGGCAGGTTTCGAGGGCCATTCGCGGCTTCACGGGGGCAATGTTCATGGAAATTCCACAATCCGCACCCATTGGCGGCCCAATCTGGCGCCATCACTGTTTCAAACAAGGGAAAGGGCGGCCCATGACGATCGCACTTGAAAGCACCTCGGCCACGCTGCTTTACGCGGCGCGCCCGACGCTGAATTTCGTCGCCTGCATCGATCGCCTTGCGGAAACCCTGCTCGGGCGCGAACCGGAATACTTCGATCTGCGCTGGGACAATGATGATGTCGTGCATTTCGATCTCGACGGCAGCCGCGTCCTGATCGGCTATTGCTCGCTCGGCGCGGCCTATCGCAATATTGCGCATGACAACCTGATCTATTGCGCAGCCCTCGTCATTGCGGTCGGCCCCGGCCCCAATCTCAGCCATCCCCCGCTCCCCGGGCCCGAGGTCCGCGCGCTCTGCGACAGCATCATCGACATGATCGAGCAGGACGACACCCCGGATCTGCTGCTCTGGAAACAGGTGCCCGGCGTCTTCACTGCGGGCCATTTCGATGCCCTGATCGAACTTGCCACCAACCTGCGCAAGAAACCGACCCAGGCGCAGGACGAGGCTGACATCGCCATCGGCGCCGATGACTTCGAGGCCCTGCAAGAGGCGATGCTCGCCGCCGCACCGGGCGAGCCCGGCCTGACCGAACTTCTGCGCACCACCGCAGCCCCGCACGCCATGCCGGGCGCTCGGGCGGCTGACACTTCGGCCCTGCCCCCGGCAGAGACCGCCGCGGCGAATGACACCCCCGACCTTCCCGCCCCGCTGGACGCTGAGATGCGCCGCATCCGCAGCGCCCTCTACCCCGAGCACGCGACCCGCAAGACCGACAAGGGTCCCTTGGTCAAGCGGCTGACGATCTATACCCTGAACTGCACGCTGATGGTCGTCGCACTGCCGATCGGGGCCGGGTTGATGACCTACAGCCTGCTCGGGCGCGAAGATGCCCATGTCACCGCGCGTGTTCTGGCGCTGACCGCCATCGGCATGGTGATCGCGCGCAGCCTGGGCATCTACCACATGCCGGTGCTCGCCTGACCCGGCCCTGCCGCCGCGCCTAGAGGCCCGCGGTATGGATCGGGTGTTCGGCCAGCGCGGCCTTCTGCGCTTCCGTCAGATCCTCGACCCGCAGCAGATAGGTGTGGATCGAGAACACCACCGCCCGCGTCTCGGGCAGCCGCACCAGGCACTGCCGCTCTGATCGCAGGTAGGGCGCGGGGCCGGTCGGCTTCTGCCGCGGGTTCGCCTCGGTGCGCGGATGATGCAGCGCCGCGTCCTGATAAAGCAGCGCATTGGCCCGCCACAGCGGCTGGCCCACCCGGATCGCATCGAACAACCGCTGCACCCGGGTCGCGATCCCCGCATCATAGACCGGCACCCGACGGTGAATCCCGATCAGTGGCCGCAAGAACTTCTCGGCCAGCGTCCAGCTTGCCGGAAAGCACAGGATCGCGCCGGTCAGCACATGTTCCGCCTCGCCCTCGGCGATCTCCAGCAGGCAGAAATCCTCTTGCACCAGCCGCCCCAGCGTCAACAGCGGCGACGACCGCCCGAGCGGCACCACCATCCCGTCGGGCCGCTCCACCCGGTCCTTGCCCACCCGGTAGCCCGGCATCCGCTCCAGCTCGGCCAGAACCATCGCCAGCAATTCCTCGGCGGCCGGCCGCGCCCGCTTCGCCATCTCATGCACCACGCCCGGGTCGGCCGCGATCAGCCGGTCGCGCTCGGCCATCTGCCCGGCAAAGGCCTCGTCCACCCGCAGCCAGTCGCCCGGCTCGACCGGCATGATCCCCGGCAACCGCCGGGTCCGCGGATCGGCCCAGGGGGCAAAGGGCAATCTTTCGTGCAAGACCTCGTGCATGGCTTCCGACATATCAAACCCGCCGCGCGACGAAAGGCCCAAATCCGCCCTGCCCCGTCGCTTTCCGGCGCGCCCCGCGCCCACCCGCGCCACATCCTCCGCGAAAGCGAGAGGCCCAGATGACCCAGCATTTCTCCGACCGGCGCAAGATCGACCCGACCCGTGGCAAGACTCTGGGGGACGGCTCGCCCAATGACCTCGACCGGGTCGAGATCGGGCCAACCCAGCTCGCCTTCGCGGAATGGGCCGCGGCGGGCCTGACGCCGCCCAACCTCGCCGCGATGCGCGCGTTCCGCTGGCATCGCCTGACCCAGGCCCTGATCCAGCGCGATATCGGTGGCTTGCTGCTCTTCGACCCGCTCAACATCCGCTATGCCACCGACACAACCAACATGCAGCTCTGGAACAGCCACAACCCGTTCCGCGCCGTTCTGCTCTGCGCCGATGGCTATATGGTGATCTGGGATTACAAGCAGGCGCCCTTCCTGACCGCCTTCAACCCGCTGGTTCGCGAAATCCGCTCCGGCGCCTCGTTCTTCTACAACGTCTGCGGCGATGCCACCGCCGCCGACGCCGCCTCTTTCGCGGGCCAGGTGGATGAGGTGATGCGCGCCCATGCCGGCAGCAACCGCCGCCTCGCCGTCGACAAGATCATGGTGCACGGGCTGCGCGCGCTCGAACGCGGCGGCTTCGAGGTGCTGGAAGGCGAGGAAGTCACCGAGCGGACCCGCGCCATAAAGGGCCCGGACGAGATCCTGGCGATGCGCTGCGCCAGCCATGCCTGCGAATCCGCAATAGCAGAAATGGAACATGCAGCCCGCGAAGGCATTCCCAATGGGGCCATGTCCGAAGACGATGTCTGGGCCGAATTGCACAAAGGCAACATTCGCCGGGGTGGCGAGTGGATCGAGACCCGCCTCCTCGCCTCCGGCCCCCGCACCAACCCCTGGTTTCAGGAATGCGGCCCCCGGATCATCCAGAACAATGAAATCGTCGCCTTCGACACCGACCTGATCGGTGCCTATGGCATCTGCATCGACATCTCGCGGACATGGTGGATCGGCGACCAGCGCCCGGGCAATGCGATGATCTCGGCCATGCAGCACGCCGTCGATCACATCGAGCAGAACCGCGCCCTGCTGCGCCCCGGCGTCACGATCCGCGAGCTGACCCATTCCGGCCACCAGCTTGCCGATCAGTACTGGCGGCAGAAATACTCCTGCAAGATGCACGGCGTCGGCCTCTGCGATGAATGGCCCTTCGTGCCCTATCCCGACGCCTGGGTCGACGGCGCTTTCGAGGCGGCGCTGGAACCCGGCATGACGCTCTGTGTCGAGGCGCTGGTCTCGCCCGAAGGCGGCGATTTCTCGATCAAGCTGGAAAATCAGGTGCTGATCACCGAAACCGGGCACGAGATGCTGACCACCTATCCGCTCGACGCCGCCTTGATGGGCAGGGCCTGATCCCTCGGCCAGTTTTCGCCGCCGCGCGGCGCAACGGCTGAATATGTCAATCTGTCACCTTGACGTTATGTCGCCGTCAGGGGTCTTGCCGCCCCGCCCCGCGGTCCGGCACTGTCCGGCCAAAGGGGACATGACATGCCGACCGAAAGACTGACCTTCGAGGGCCGGGCCGGAACCCGTCTGGCCGCGCGCCTGGATCTGCCCGAAGGGCCGCACCTCGCCACCGCGCTGTTTGCGCATTGCTTCTCCTGCGCGCAGGACACCCTTGCGGCGCGGCGCATCTCGCGCCGGCTGGCGTCGATGGGCATCGCCGTGCTGCGCTTCGATTTCACCGGCCTTGGCCATGCCTCGGGCGAGGCCGAAAACCCGACCTTCACCGCCAATTCGGCAGACCTTCTTCTCGCGGCGCAGGCGCTCGAGGCGCGCGGCATGGCCCCTTCGCTGCTGATCGGCCATTCGCTGGCCGCCGCGGCGATCCTCTGCATGGCGCCCCGCGTGCCCTCGGCCCGCGCCGTGGTCACGCTCGGCGCGCCCTTCGACCCGCTGGCGGCGCAGGGCAATTATGCCGGCGCCCTGGAACAGGCCGGCGAAACCGGCTGGGCCACCGTGACGCTGGGCACGCGCAGCTTCCGCGTCGACCGCGCCTTCATCGCGGATATCTCGCCCGGCCATATCTCGCAGGACCTCGGCGCGCTGAACCGGGCGCTTCTGGTGATGCATGCGCCGCGCGACGCGGTGGTCAGCATCGACAATGCCACGCGCATCTTCATCGCCGCAAAACACCCCAAGAGCTTCGTCACCCTCGATACCGCCGATCACCTGATCTCCGACCCGGACGATGCCGAATACGCCGCCGAGGTGATCTCCGCCTGGGCGTCGCGCTACGTCGATCTGCGCCCGCCCGCCCCGCCCCCCGGCGCCCCCGAAGGCGTGACCCGCGTCACCGAGGCCGATCCACGCGGCTTTCTCCAGGACGTGAACGCCGGGCCGATCCACCACATGCTTGCGGATGAGCCGAAGGCCTATGGTGGCGCGAACCGGGGCATGTCGCCCTATCAGTTCCTCGCCGCGGGCCTTGGCGCCTGCACCTCGATGACGATCCGCCTCTATGCCCGGCGCAAGGGCTGGCCGCTGGCCCATGTCATGGTCGAGGTGACGCATAACAAGGTCCATGCCCAGGACTGCGTGCATTGCACCGAGGCCGACAAGATCGACCTCTTCACCCGCCGCGTCACGCTTGAGGGCAAGCTCGACGCCGAGCAGCGCGCCCGCCTGCTGGAAATCGCCGACCGCTGCCCGGTGCACCGCACCCTCTCCGCTGCGGCGCGGATCGAGACCAGCCTGACGGCGTGAGCGTGGCGGCGGTGGGGGGCTGTCTGCCCCCCACACCCCCCGAGAGTATTTTTGCCAGGAAGAAGCCGAAAGGCCGGGGTCAGGCCTGCAAGGTCACGCCGCGCCGCCCGGCGAGGTCGGTGAAATATTGCCAGGCCACCCGGCCCGAGCGCGCGCCCCGCGTCGCCTGCCATTCGATTGCCTCGGCGCGCAATGTGGCATCGTCGATCGCCACCCCATGCGCATCGCAATAGCCCCGGATCATCGCGAGGTAGTCGTCCTGCGAACAGGGATGAAACCCGAGCCAGAGCCCGAAGCGGTCGGAAAGCGAGACCTTTTCCTCGACCGCCTCGCTCGGGTTGATCGCGCTGGAGCGTTCGTTCTCGATCATGTCGCGCGGCATCAGATGCCGGCGGTTCGAGGTGGCATAGAAGATCACATTCTCCGGTCGGCCCTCGATGCCGCCATCCAGCACCGCCTTCAGGCTTTTGTAATGCTGATCGTCATGGCTGAACGAGAGATCATCGCAAAACAGCAGGAAGCGCGCCTTCGAGGCGCGCAACAGGTTCAAGAGCCGCCCGATCGAGGGCAGATCCTCGCGCTGGACCTCGACGATCTTCAGCGCCAGCCCGCGCGCCAGGACCTCGGCATGGATCGCCTTCACCAGGCTCGACTTGCCCATCCCGCGGGCGCCCCAGAGCAGCGCATTGTTCGCAGGCATCCCGCGCGCGAATTGCAGCGTGTTTTCCAGCAGGATGTCGCGCGCCCGGTCGATGCCGATCAGCAGATCCATATCGACCCGGTTGACCTGCCCCACCGGCTGCAGCCGATCCGGGCCGACATGCCAGACGAAGGCTTCGGCCGCGCCGAAATCCGGCGCCGGCGGCGCCGGCGGGCTGACCCGCTCCAGCGCCTCGGCGATCCGCAGCAGCAGGGCCTCGGTCATGCCTTGGGCGTCCCGTCGCCACCCGCACTGCTGTCGTCGTCATCATCCTCGAACCACAGGCCCTGGGCCCGCAATTCCGCCTCGCGCTGCTTCTCGATCTGGCGCACCAGCAGGATCGAGATCTCGTAGAGACCATAGATCACCGAGAACAGGATCAGCTGTGACACGACATCCGGCGGCGTCACGATGGCCGAGATCACCATGATCCCGACAATCGCATAGCGCCGCACCCCGCGCCAGCGCCTTGGCGGTGACCAGACCGGCCTTGCCCATCAGGGTCAAGCAGCACCGGCAGCTGGAAGCAGACCCCGAACGCCACGATGAACTTCGTGGTCAGCGAGAGATATTCCTCGATCGAGCCCTGGAAGGTGATCCCGGCCTTGGCCAGTGTCGAGCCGGCCTCCCGCGTCGCGGTCGGTGCGTCGACGGTGCTGCTGGAAGCTCAGGAAGAAGGCGAAGGCCATCGGCAGGATGACGTAATAGGCGAAGGCCGCGCCGATGATGAACATCACCGGAGAGGCGACCAGAAACGGCAGGAAGGCATTGCGTTCCTTCTTGTACAGCCCCGGCGCCACGAAGCGCCAGAGCTGGTAGCCGATATAGGGGAAGGACAGGCAGAAGCCGCCCAGCGCCGAGATCCGGATGGCGACGAAGAAGCCTTCCTGCAGCTTGATCATGGTCAGCCCGCATTCCTGATGCCGCGGCCGCCAGCGCATTGCAGATCGGATGGGTCAGGAAGTTGAAGATCGGGTCGGACACCGAATAGCACAGCATCAGCGCCAAGATGAAGGCGATGACGGCCCTGATCAGCCGCGTGCGAAGCTCGGCCAGATGCTCCATCAGCGGCGCGCTGCTGTCGTCAATGTCTTCGGCGCTCATGCGTCACTCGATTTCGTGGATTTCCGCGGCTTTGCGGCCTTCGGGGCTGCGACCCTTGCGGCGCCGGAGCTGGCACTCGGCCGCGGCCTTGGTCTTGGCCGTCCGGCGCACCGGGGCCTTGGCGGGCTTCAGCGGGGCTGCGGCGTCGAGCGCGGCTTCGATCTCGATCGGGGTGACCTGGGCGGGCCTTCGGCGACACCCTTCGGGCGCGGCTTGCGGGCCGCAGGTTTGGCCGTGACAGGCGCGGCCTCGGCCTTCGGCGTGGTTTTGGCGCGCGGCTTGCGGGTCTTCGCGGCGGGCGCCTCGGGCGGCAGGATCGACTCCCCCTCGCCAGCCTCGGCCAGCTCTTCGGGCGTCGGTTCCAGCTGCCGCGCGGGCCTTCGGCCACCTGCGCCTCGGCGGCGGCGGCATTGGCGCTTCACCTTCTCGGCCAGCTCTGCCGTGGCCGGGCCCATATCCGGCGCGGCCGCAGGCTCGCCAGCCTTCGCCGCCGCGCTTGGTCACTTCCCAGCTGTCGAACTTGCTGACTCGCGGTCTTGACCGCATCGAGCCCCAGCGACCGGGCCGAGGTCATCGCCTTCAGATCCTTGGCGACATCCCTCGGCCCCGGATTCCTCCGCCGCCTGCTCCATCGCGCGCTGGAAATCGCGCGCCATGACTGCGGGCCTTGGCGGTGAACTGGCCCAGCGCCTTGAACATCGTCGGCAGATCTTTCGGACCCGACAACGATCAGGGCGACAACGCCGATCAGCAACAGTTCGGACCAACCGATGTCAAACATGGCGCCAGCGCCCCGCCAGTCGGTCCAAGGTGCTCAGACCTTGTCTTTTTCAGCCGTGCGGGCGTCACGTCGCGCGGCGTCACGCTCGGCCGTCTTCTCGACCTCCTTGCTGCCATCCTGCACGCCCTTCTTGAAGGCGGTGATCCCCTTGCCGACTTCGCCCATCAACGAGCTGACCTTGCCACGCCCGAACAGGACCAGCACGATCACCGCGATCAGCAGAAGGCCGGGAAGGCCAATATCATTGAGCATGTCGTTCTCCCTTCGGGCGCGGGCCGCGGCCGTTCTTCTCGTCCACATGACATTTATTGTCTCGGGGCCGCAGATCAAAGCCCCAATCGTCCGGCAATCCGCGGAAAATTTGCGCTGCCCTCAGAGCGTCGAATTCATCGCGCCGCCGTCCAGCAGCAAGTTCTGGCCGACGATGAAGCCTGCATGGGCGGAACAGAGAAAGGCGCAGGCCGCGCCGAATTCCTCCGCCGTGCCATAGCGGCCGCACCGGAATGCTGGCGGCGCGGCGCGCCTGCGCCTCGGCCAGATCGATGCCCTGCGCCTTGGCCACCCCGCCATCGAGCGAGATCGGGCGGTCGGTCGCATGGATGCCGGGCAACAGGTTGTTGATCGTCACCCCATCCGGCGCCACCTGCCGCGCGGTGCCCGCGACAAAGCCGGTCAGCCCGGACGCGCGCCGCGTTCGACAGGCCAAGCACCGCGATCGGCGCCTTGACCGACTGGCTGGTGATATTCACCACACGGCCCCAGCCACGCGCCATCATCCCCGGCAGCAGCGCCTGCATCAGCGCGATCGGGGTCAGCATATTGGCGTCCAGCGCCTTGATGAAATCCTCGCGGCTCCAGTCCGACCACATGCCCGGCGGCGGTCCGCCCGCATTGGTCACCAGAATGTCGACCTCCCCCGCCGCCGCCAGCACCTGCGCCCGCCCCGCCTCAGAGGTGATGTCGGCCGCCACCGCCGTCACCGCCACCCCGAAAGCTCGCGGATCGCCTGCGCCGTCGCCTCCAGCGCCTCGGCCCCGCGCGCGTTGAGCACCAGATCCACGCCCGCCTCGGCCAGCGCCTCGGCACAGCCACGCCCCAACCCCTTGGATGAGGCGCAGACCAGCGCGCGCTTTCCCCGAATCCCAAGATCCATGCCAGACCTCCCGACTGTTTCCGTGCCCTGCCCTAGCATCCGCATCCGCCGGGTGAAAGTGCAAAGCCCACGCCCGGGTAATATCCGCGCCGGGGCCCGGATTGTGCTGAAACGAAAGTTGCATTCCGCCCAAAGTTTGACGTTTTTCTGCACTAGCCCATGTCATACACGTCAGATGCCCGACCCGGGCAGAAAGAGCCGAACGGAAACCCTCATGTCCCCTGACGGCACAGCGTGACCCGGACCGACCCCGCCCTGGCGGCGGGCCGGGCTATGCCTGTCAGGTGTTTCCCGCGCCGAGGCGCTCTGCGTCAAGCATCGGCGCCAATTAGGGCGATCCGGTGACCGAAGCCGCCGAGGTCTGCCTCGGCGACATCTACCACCTCGACCCCGAGGCGCGCGCCCTGCGCCTGTTCTTCGCCCCCGTCACCACCACCACCCTGACCGGCCAGAAGGCCCCGCCGACGATCGCCGAAGGCTCCGACGTCGGCGTGCCGGGCGATGCCATCGCGCTGATCTCGCGGCTGACGCTGATGGCGCCGGACGGCGACACGGTCGAACTGCTGATCCTGCGCCATACCGGCGCCGGCGGCCGATGCCGTGCTCTACGCGCTGCCGCTGTCGCCGATGGCGCCGCAACGGCGATTACACGCTGATCCGCGCCGACGACGACCCCGGCGATGCGCGGCTGGCCGATATCGTCTGCGTCTCCTTCACCCGTGGCACGCGGATCGCGATGGCCGATGGCCGTCAGGTCCCGATCGAGAACCTGCGTGCCCGGCGACCGTGTGCTGACCCGCGACCACGGCCCGCAGCCGGTCCGCTTCATCGGCCGCGCCACATTGCGCGCCCAGGGCTCCTTCGCGCCGGTCGTCATCACCGCGGGCACGCTGGGCAATTCGGGCGACCTGATCGTCAGCCAGCACCACCGCATGTTCCTCTATCAGCGCAACCGCTCGAAACTGGTGAAGACGGCTGAACTTCTGGTGCAGGCCAAGCATCTCGTCGATGGCGACCGCGTCTTCCTGCGCGATGGCGGCTTTGTCGACTACCTCAGCCTGGTCTTCGACCGGCATGAGATCGTCTATGCCGAGGGCATCCCCGCCGAAAGCCTGATGGTCAATGACGCGACCCTCTCGGTGCTGCCCGCCGAGCTCGCGGATGAGGTGAAGGCCCGTTTTCCCGGCCTGTCGCACAACCAGCATTTCGGCACCGAGGCCGGGCGCATCGTGCTCGATGAAATCGGCGCGACCGCGCTCTACAAGAAGACCCGGGCAGGATAAGCCGCCCGTCCTGTCTTCAGCACGCTCGCGTCAGGTCGGCCAGCGCGTCAGGGCGTGCCAACGATATTCAGAAAGCCGGTCGTCGGTGTGCCATTGAACAGCGGCACGCCCGATGTCGCGGTGGCATAGACACCCTTGATCGGGGTTCCCTTGAACTGGCCGCTCAACCCGCCCGTCAGATCGAGCGTATTGCCCTGCCCGGTCAGCGTTCCGGCAAAATCGGCGACGAACTGGTTCGGCTTGCCCGCCCCGCAGCCGTTCGTGGTGCCGATGCACGCCATTCGTCACCGCAATCGTGCCCGCATAGCTCACCTGGGGCGAGTTCACGGTGATCGGGTTGGTCGAGGTATCCTGATAGTTGCCCGCGAAATTCGACAGGGTGCCGCTGACCGCCCGATTGCCGAAATCGGCATTCAGGCTGGCCAGTCCCAACAGCTCGACCGGGGTGGTGGGCGTGGACACAACCACCTTGGAATAGCCGTTATAGGTCACCGACCCGGTCGTCGGGAAATTCTTGAAGGCGGTGCCGGGCAGCGCCGTCACCGTATCCACCATCGCGTTCTGCAAAGGCTGGTTGGTGGCATAGAACCCGGCCGGATTGGTGTAGGAATTCGGCACCCCCGCGGCCCCGCCACCGCCGCCGCATCCCGCAAGCATTCCACAACCGATCAGGCACGAAAGTGCCCGTTTCAACATACGCGCCGCCATCGCCGTCTCCCACTAACCCGCTCTCACTCTTTACAAACACGGCGGGACGACAGAGGCACATCGCGACATGGGGTCCACACGGGCACGGACCCATCGAAAACGTTAACCTCAACCTTTTGGCGATTGTTATCACGAAAGCGCGATCAACGCTCTGTTTCGCCACCGGAAAAAATCATCTGCCGGCCCGAAAATCGCCCGCGCCATGACCGGGCGGCGCGGCCTGTCGCGAGGCCGCCCCGCGGCCCGGGACCGCAGACAACGCCCTCGCTTGCCCGCCCCCCGGCCCTGCGCTATAGCCCAGCCCCATGTCCAGCACCTCGAACCAACCCACCCTGCCCGCCGAAATCGCCCGCCGGCGAACCTTCGCGATCATCTCGCATCCCGGATGCGGGCAAGACCACGCTGACCGAAAAATTCCTGCTGTTCGGCGGCGCGATCCAGATGGCCGGCCAGGTGCGCGCCAAGGGCGAGGCGCGGCGCACCCGGTCGGACTTCATGAAGATGGAACAGGAACGCGGCATCTCGGTCTCCGCCTCGGCGATGTCCTTCGATTTCGGCACATACCGCTTCAATCTCGTCGACACCCCCGGCCACTCGGATTTCTCCGAAGATACCTACCGCACCCTGACCGCGGTCGATGCCGCGATCATGGTGATCGACGGCGCCAAGGGCGTGGAAAGCCAGACCCGCAAACTGTTCGAGGTCTGCCGCCTGCGCGACCTGCCGATCCTGACCTTCTGCAACAAGATGGACCGCGAGGCGCGCGACACATTCGAGATCATCGACGAGATTCAGGAAAACCTCGCCATCGACGTGACGCCCGCCTCCTGGCCGATCGGCATGGGCCGCGATTTCGTCGGCTGCTATGACATCCTGAACAACCGGCTGGAAATCATGGACCGCGCCGACCGCAACAAGGTCGCCGAATTCGATCAAGATCGACGGCCTCGACGATCCCAAACTGGCCGAACATGTCCCCGCCGACCTGCTCGCCAAGCTCCGCGAAGAGCTGGAGATGGCCCGCGAACTCTTGCCCGCCTTCGACCGTCAAGTCCTTCCTCGAAGGCCATATGACGCCGATCTGGTTCGGCTCCGCGATCAACTCCTTCGGGGTCAAGGAACTGATGTCCGGCATGGGCGACTACGGCCCGGAACCGCAGCCGCAGACGCGCCGCCGAACGCCAGATCGGCGCCGGAAGAGACCACCGTCACCGGCTTCGTCTTCAAGGTTCAGGCCAATATGGACCCCAAGCACCGCGACCGCGTGGCCTTCGTCCGCCTCGCCTCGGGCCATTTCGAGCGCGGCATGAAACTGCTCCATGTCCGCTCGAAGAAGCCGATGGCGGTCGTCCAACCCGGTCCTCTTCCTCGCCGCCGACCGCGAACTGGCGGAAGAGGCCTGGGCCGGCGACATCATCGGCATCCCGAACCACGGCCAGCTCCGCATCGGCGACGCGCTGACCGAGGGCGAAGTCCCTGCGCTTCACCGGCATCCCCTCCTTCGCGCCGGAACTCCTGCAGACCGTCCGCGCGATGGACCCGATGAAGGCCAAGCATCTCGAAAAGGCGCTGATGCAATTCGCCGAGGAAGGCGCCGCCAAGGTCTTCAAGCCGATGATCGGCTCGGGCTTCATCGTCGGCGTCGTCGGCGCGCTGCAATTCGAGGTTCTGGCCAGCCGGATCGAGCAGGAATACTCCCTCCCCGTCCGCTTCGAGCCCTCGCAATTCACCTCGGCCCGCTGGGTCTCGGGCGACAAGCTGGCGGTCGAGAAATTCGTCAACGTCAACAAGGGCCATATCGCCACTGACAGCGACGGCGACATGGTCTACCTGACCCGCCTGCAATGGGACATCGACCGCATCACGCGCGACTATCCCCGAGGTCAAGCTGACCGCGACCAAGGAAATGATGGTCTGAAACCGAGAACGGGCGGGCCCATCAGGCCCGCCCGCGCACCCCGATCCGGGCAAGTAGCATCTTACCCCGCGTGCTGCATGCTCAGGACGTTCAGGATCTCCCCGCTCGGGTCGCCATTGTGCCGCCTGCTCTCGGTCGCGATCTGGTCAAGCAGCGTGGCCTGGGTATTCGACAGATCGTTCAGATTGGCCTGCGGGACATATTCCTGAACGAACAGGACGTCCCGATGGGTCAGGATCGGGTTCGTCGCAGCCGAGGCGACACCTGCGCTCAGCACCAGTGCCGAAGCGATAAGAATGCGTTTCATTTTGATCGTCCTTTCACATGCAGCGTCCCGTCCGGGACGCCGTTCGGGTCATGCTCGATCCGATGAAGTCGTTATGCAGCAACCCTTTAGCCAAGAGAAATCACTCTCGCCTCACGCCGCGTCTCGCAGTCGTGGCAGGACGTTGAGGGAACCTCTCCTCCTGCGCCCCGCATCGCGAAACCCCTGCAAAACACCGAGTCCGGCGCGCGGCAGGGTCGCTTTCCCCGTCACACCGGCGTGTGTTTTCTCACGAAGGCCAAGCCATTCCGAAACGTCAGGCCCGCCATGCATTTTTGCTGTGGCCCGGGCCCCCTTGGCAAAACCGACAGCGCCAGAAGGCTCGAACGACCGCGACGGCCCCTCATCAGGCGCAAGGCGGCAACCGCCACCGATCCCGAAAGGGATCGCCTCAGACCGACTCCACCGGATAGGTCCAGACCCGGAACCCGTTCAGCAGATGCTGCCCGAAAGAGTTGATCAAGGGCACATCCGCCGCATCCCGCCCGCGCGCCACCACGATGCGCCCGATCCGCGGCACGTTGTTGCGCGGATCGAAGGTCCACCAGCGGCCCGACAGAAAGACCTCCATCCAGGCGGAATAATCCATCGGGCTCAGGATCGGCACGCCGATATCGCCAAGATGCCCGTTCACATACCGCGCCGGAATGTTCATGCAGCGGCAGAGCGCGATCGCCAGATGCGCATAGTCGCGACAGACGCCAACCTGCTCCTGCCAGCCCTCATAGGCGGTCCGCGTCGCCCGCGCCTGCTGATAGTCGAACCGGATATGCCGGTTGGCATAATCGCAGATCGCCTGCACCCGGCCCCAGCCCGGTGCCACATTGCCGAACAGGTCCCAGGCCACCTGGCTCAGCCGGTCGGTCTCGCAATAGCGGCTGCCCATCAGATAGACGAGGCACTCATCCGGCAGATCGGCCACCGCCACTTCCTGCGCCTCGGGCACCACCACGTCGGGCAAACCGCTGTCTTCCATCACCCCGTCGCCCCAGAGCGTGAATTGCCCCGCTGGCGCCACGAACCGGCGGCAGAGATTGCCATACAGGTCGGTATAGACCGTCATCGGCACGTCGGGCGTCGCCACCACCTTTTCGGCGGCACGCACCCGCTGCGCATTCTCGGCATGCGCGGCCAGAAGACAGACCATTGGCGTATCCTGCGGACAGTCTACCGTGATCTCGTAACCGTAGCGGATCAGCATGGGCGCTCCTTCGTCGATTTCGGGGGAAACTCGGATCAGACGGATTAGCCCGGACAACCGCGGGGAACGGAAGCCACCGACTATGACGCGCCTGCAGAAATCCCGCAATGGCAATGCGCGGGCGGCCATTCTGGTTCCCCCCTGGCCCCATGGAAGCATGGGCCCGCCCCCATTGCGCGGATTTGCGCCGCAGTGCAGCACCCCGATTGCCCCGGGCGCGCCCGCATGGCATCACAGCGGCCAGCATGCAGCGTTTCCTGATCACCCTCGCCCTTCTGCTTCTCGCCGGCACCGCGCGGGCCGAGATCAGTTGCACCACCTCGATCGCCGGCAATGCCGTGACGCTCAGCTATTCCGAACAGGACCCGATCCGCGCGCTCTCCTCGCAGCGCGAACGCATGTTCACCAAGCGCAGCACCTGCCTGGGCTTCGTCGCCCTGCGCTACCTCGCCCCCGACCTGACCGAGGCAGAGCAGGCCAGCCGCTGCCTGCTCTATGATCCCAAGGCCCATACCATCGTCGGCGTCGCCACAGGCGCGCGCGACGCCTACCAGCATTGCCGCACGCCGGGCCGCTTCTGCCGCTTCGTCGCCCGTGCCCGAGGCGCCGCCACCGGCACGGCGGATGCCGCCCTCGGCCTCGCCGACCGCAGCGCCCAGGTGGCACAGGACTCAGGCCTCACCGCCGTCGCCCGCGGCCCCGGCGCGGTCCTGCTCTCGGGCAACGCGGGTTATGTGGCGGGCGCCCTCGGCAGCGCCGCCACCTCGGCCGCCAGCATCGCCGCCGCCCCCGCCGTGCTGGTCGGCACCGGCATCGCCGTGGTCAGCGTCGGCGGCGCCCTTCTCTACTGCGCTGGCTGAGCCCGCTTGCCCTTGACCTTCCCGTCAATTTCCGATACCGCCGCCCAATCCCCATCGGGGGACTTCCCGACGCCGGGGCGCCCGGTTTGCAGCGTCCCAAAAATCTTTGCGGTCCGATACCGCATGCTTTAGGACGTACATGACCAAATTTTCCGACCTCGCGCTGGACCCGAAGGTCCTGCAAGCCGTCACAGATGCCGGCTACGAAATCCCCACGCCGATCCAGGCCCAGGCGATCCCCTTCGCCCTCGAAGGCCGCGATGTCCTAGGCATCGCCCAGACCGGCACCGGCAAGACCGCCTCTTTCGTGCTGCCGATGATCACCATCCTCGCCAAGGGCCGCGCCCGGGCGCGGATGCCGCGCAGCCTCGTGCTCTGCCCGACCCGCGAACTGGCCGCCCAGGTGGCCGAGAATTTCGACACCTATTCGAAATACTCCAAGCTCACCAAGGCCCTGCTGATCGGCGGCGTCTCCTTCGGCGAACAGGACAAGCTGATCGACCGTGGCGTCGACGTGCTGATCGCCACCCCCGGCCGCCTGCTCGACCATTTCGAACGCGGCAAGCTGCTGCTCACCGGCGTGCAGATCATGGTGGTGGACGAGGCCGACCGGATGCTCGACATGGGCTTCATCCCGGATATCGAGCGGATCTTCTCGCTCACCCCGCCGCTGACCCGCCAGACCTTCTTCTATTCGGCGACGATGGCCCCCGAGATCGAGCGGATCACCAACGCCTTCCTGCACAACCCGGCCAAGATCGAGATCGCGCGCCAGGCCACCGCGTCAGAGACCATCGAACAGGCGCTGATCCCGCTGAAGCCCTCGCGCAAGGACCGCTCCTTCGCCGAAAAGCGCGCCGTCCTGCGCGCCCTGATCCGCGCCGAGGGCGAGGCCTGCACCAACGCCATCATCTTCTGCAACCGCAAGATGGATGTCGATGTGCTGGCGAAATCGCTCAAGCAGCACGGCTTCAACGCCTCGCCGATCCATGGCGACCTTGACCAGTCGGTGCGCACCCGCACGCTCGACGGCTTCCGCGATGGCTCGATCCACCTGCTGATCGCCTCCGACGTCGCCGCCCGCGGCCTCGACATCCCGGCCGTCAGCCATGTCTTCAACTTCGACGTGCCGAGCCACCCCGAGGATTACGTCCACCGCATCGGCCGCACCGGCCGCGCCGGCCGCAGCGGCAAGGCCTATACCATCGCCACGCCCTCGGATGACAAATACCTCGCCGCCATCGAATCGCTCCTGAAAAAGCCGATCCCGGTCGGCGAAGTCCCGGCGTTCGAGGCCTCGCCCGAGAAAGAGGGCGGCGAGACCCGCAGCCGTTCCGCGCGCCCGACCCGCAGCCGCGCGCCGCGCAACGACACCCCGCGCCCGGTCGCCCCGCATGCGCAGGTCGCCTCGTTCGAGCCGCTGCCGCAGTCGGAACCGGCCGCCGAAACTCCGCGTGCGGCACAGCCGGAACGCGCGCCGGAACCCACCGCGCGTGACGCCGCGCCGCGCCCTCAGGCACATAACACCGACCGCCGCCCCGAGCGCGAGCGCGACCGTGGCAACGACCGCCGCCGCAGCGACCGCGAACATTCCGGCGACCGCGTCGTCGGCATGGGCGACCACATGCCCGATTTCCTGACCCGCAGCTTCGTGCCCCGCGTCACGCAGGACTGACAGCAAAAGGCGCGGCAAGGGGGGTCACCCTCCGCCGCGCCCTGATGTCTTCCTGGCCAAAATACTCCCGCCGGAGGCACCAGCCCCGCGCCGCCCCGGCGCGGGTGAATGGCGTGGCGCCCATCGGGCGCCGCCGCAGGATCAGCCTCAGTCCGCCAGCAACCGGCTGACCACCACCGTCACCTCGGGCTTCTTGCCGATCTCTTCCATGCAGACCTGACGCACGACGCGGCGCACCGCCTCGTCCATCTTGCTGTCATTGCCCAGAATCCGGTCATCGACCTTGGCCAGAAACTCCGCCAGATCGCCCTCGATCGCCTCGGACAAGGGCTTGCCGCCCTTGCCGCGCTTCGGCAGGCCCATGATCTCGGCCCAGGCATCGCCCAACGGCTCGTCATTCTCGTCGACGATCACCGTCACCAGCACATGCCCGTTCAGCGCCATGCGGATGCGGTCGCGGATCACCCCCTCCATCGCGCCGACCAGCACCGAGCCGTCAAGGTAGACCCGCCCGGTCTCGATATATTCGGCCACCTCGGGCGCGTCGCCGGTCAGGTCCATCATCATGCCGTTGGTGACGATCTCGCTCGCAATCCCCTTCGCTTCCGCCAGCTTCGCATGTTCGCGCAGATGGCGATGCTCGCCATGCATCGGCAACAGCATCGCCGGGCGGAAGATGTCATGCACCCGCTCCAGATCCGGCCGGTTGGCATGGCCCGAGACATGGTAACGCCCGCTGCGAGTCATCGACGATATCCACGCCCATCTCGGAATAGGCATTGTGGATCTTCAACACGCCCCGCTCATTGCCCGGAATGGTCTTGGAGGAGAACAGGAACATGTCCCCCTCCTTCATCTCCAGCCCCAGATACTTGCCGCGCGACAGCTGTGCCGAGGCGGCACGCCGCTCGCCCTGGCTGCCGGTCACGATCAGCATCAGATTGCCGCGCGGAATGTCCGAGGCCATTTCCGGCGCCACGGTCGGCGGGAAATCGGTCAGAACGCCCGCCTCCTGCGCCGCTGTCACCATCTTCTTCATCGCCCGGCCGAGCAGACAGACAGACCGCCCCGCCGCCCGCCCCGCCTCGGCCAGAGTCTTCAGCCGCGCCACATTCGAGGCGAAGGTCGTCGCCACCACCATGCCATGTGCGCCACTGACCAGCTCGGTGATCGCCGGCCCGACCGAGCTTTCACTGCGCCCTTCGTGCAGCGAAAAGACGTTGGTGGAATCGCAGACCAGGACCTTCACGCCCTCGTCGCCCACCTTGCGCGCCTCGACCACGTCAAAGGCCTCGCCCACCACCGGCGTCGCATCCAGCTTGAAATCGCCGGTATGCACGATCCGCCCGGCCGGCGTGTCGATGATCAGCGCGGAACTTTCCGGGATCGAATGCGACACCGGCAGGAACTGCACCTTGAACGGCCCGGCCTCGACCACATGCGGACGCGGCTCGACCACCGAGATCACGTTCGCTCGGCTGGCCCTGATCCTCCATCTTCATCGCCGCCAGAATGCCGGTGAAACGGCGGCAATAGACCTGCGCGCGCAACCGCGGCCAGAGATGGCCCAGACCGCCGACGTGATCCTCATGCGCATGGGTGATGAAGATCGCCTCGATCCGGTCGGCGCGCTCGGCCAGCCAGCTGATATCGGCCATGATCAGATCGACGCCTGGCGTCGTGTCCATATCCGGGAAGGTCACCCCCAGGTCGACCACGATCAACCGCTCACGCCCCTCACGGCCATAGCCGTAGACGTAGCAGTTCATCCCGATCTCCCCCGCGCCGCCAAGAGGAAGATAGATCAGGCGCTCAGTGCTCATGCAGTTTCCAATTCCTGGTTGTATTTGTGGATAACCGTCAGCCCATGCATGGTGAGGTCATCATCCACCTTGTCGAATAGCGTAAATCCCTGATCGAACAAAGGTGCAAGCCCACCTGTCGCGATCACCTGCATCGGACGCTCACGCTCTATGCGGATCTGGCGCACGATGCCCTCGCAAAGGCCGATATAGCCCCAGAAGATGCCGGATTGCATGCAGGCGACGGTATTCGTGCCGATGGCAGACTGCGGCCGCGACACATCCACATGCGGCAGCGCCGCCGCCGCCATATGCAGCGCCTCAAGGCTCAGGTTCACCCCCGGCGCGATCACCCCGCCGATATAGGCCCCGTCCATGTCCACCACGTCAAAGGTGGTGGCCGTGCCGAAATCCACCACGATCAGGTCGCCGCCATAACGGTCGAACCCCGCCACCGTGTTGACCAGCCGGTCCGGCCCCACCGTGGTGCCCTGATCGACGCGCGGCGCATGCGGCAACTGGCATTCCGGCTTGCCCACCACCAGCGGGCGGCAGTCGTAATAGCGGCTGCAAAGCACACGCAGGTTGAACACCACCCGCGGCACGGTGGAAGAGATGATGGCCTCATCGATCACCACCTCGACCCGGTTCAGCGCCATCAGCGTGTTCAGCCAGACGAAGTACTCATCCGCCGTGCGCCGGTGATCGGTCGCGATCCGCCAGGTACCGCGAAACGCAGCCCCGTCCCAGATCGAGAACACCGTATTCGTGTTGCCGCAGTCGATGGCCAGAAGCATTCCCGCCCCCTCCGTCAGAAAAACACCTCGGCGGCAGGGATCGCCTGTCGCCCCGAAGCCGTCCGCAGGATCAGCGCGCCCGCATCATCCACCGTCTCGAAGGTACCCTCGCGGCTGTCGACCCCGGTCCGCGCCACGATCCGTTCGCCGACCCGCGCCGCCCGCGCCAGCCAGGCCGCCCGGATCGGGGCAAAGCCGCCCGCCACGAACTCTGCCTCGGCCCGCGCATAGGCGGCTGCCAGATGGTCAAGAAACTCCTCCGGCGCCACCCGCGCCCCGGTCTCGGCCAGCAGGCTGACCGGGCGCACCGCCCCCGGCTCGACCTGCGCCGCCTCTGGCGCGGCCACAAGGTTCACGCCGATGCCGATCGCCAGATGCGCCACACCGCGCCCCGTGCCGATGCTTTCCAGCAGAATGCCCGCCACCTTGCCGCCGTTCAGCAGCACGTCATTGGGCCATTTCAGCGCGAAACTCTGCGGTCGTCCGGTCAGCGCAACAAAGGCATCGTATAATGCCAGCGAGGCCACGAAGGACCGCAGCGCCACAACCTCGGGCGCCTCGACGGGATGCAACAACAGCGTCGCCGCGAAATTCCCCTCGGCCATCGCCCAGGGCCTTCCCCGCCGCCCGCGCGCCGCCGTCTGCCTGTGCGCCATGATCCAGGCCGGGCCGCTCAGCGCCCCGGCCAGTCGCGCCGCTTCCGCATTGGTGCTGTCGGTCACGCCCAGCACATGCCGGGCATAGCCTTCGGGCCAAAGCTCAGTGGACAAGCGTTTCCGCCGCCGCCTGTGCCAGCGCCTCGACCCCGAACATGTTCACGATCCCCAGCACCATCACCACGGCACAGGCCACAAGAAAGACCTTGCCCATCGGCCGCATCGTCCCGGCATCGAGGCCCTGCTTGTCCTCGCCGAAATACATGTAGAACACGATCCGCAGATAGTAGAACGCCCCGATGACCGAGGCGATCGCCCCCAGCAAGGCAAGCCATGTCATATTGGCATTCACCGCCGCCTGCAGCACATAGAACTTCCCGAAGAAGCCCAGCATCGGCGGCACGCCGGCCAGCGAGAACATCAAGACCAGCACCGCCAGCGCCTTCACCGGCTCGCGCTTGGAATACATCCGCAGGCTGCCGATATCCGTGACCGGCCGCCCGTCCTTCTCCATCGACAGGATGAAGGCGAAGGCGCCGACGTTCATCGTGACGTAGATCGCCATGTAGATCAGCATCGCCTTGACGCCGCCCGCGGTTCCCGCCGCCAGCCCCATCAGCGCGAAGCCCATGTGGCTGATCGAGGAATAGGCCATCAGACGCTTGATATCCTTCTGCCCGATCGCCGCCACCGCGCCCCAGAACATCGAGGCGACGGCGAGCAGCGCCAGAATCTGGCCCCAGTCATTCGGCGCCGCGCCAAAGGCATCCTCGGCCAGCCGCGCGATCAGCGCCATCGCCGCCACCTTGGGCGCGGTCGCGAAGAACGCCGTGACGGGGGTCGGAGAGCCTTCATAGACATCCGGCGTCCACATATGGAACGGCACGGCAGAGACCTTGAACGCCAGCCCCGCCAGCAGGAAGACCAGCCCGAACAGCAACCCGATCGGCATCTCGCCGGCATGAACCGTCTGGATGATGCCCGAGAACAGCGTCGTGCCCGAGAAGCCATAGGTCAGCGAGGCACCATAGAGCAGCAGCCCCGACGACAGCGCGCCCAGCACGAAATACTTCAGCCCGGCCTCGGTCGACTTCTCATTGTCACGCCGGAACGAGGCCACGACATAAAGCGCCAGCGATTGCAGCTCCAGCCCCATGTAAAGCGACATCAGATCGCCGGCCGAGACCATCAGCATCATGCCCACGACCGCCAGTGCCACCAGCACGGGGTACTCGAACCGCAGCATGTCGCGGCGCACCATGTAATCCTGCCCGATCAGCAGCACCGCCGACGCCGACAGCAGGATGGTCACCTTGGCAAAGCGCGCGAAGGCGTCATCGATGAACAGTCCGCCAAAGGCGCTGCGGCTGCCCTCGCCGGTCACGCCGATCCAGATCGCCAGCGCGGCAAAGGCCAGCGCCGTTGCCGTGTTCAGCATGGGCGCGGTCTTGTCCTTGCCGGTGTAGACGCCGAACATCAGCGCCGCCATCGCGAACAGCGCCAGCAGCACCTCGGGCAGGACGGTGGAGAAATCGCCAGATACCATTGCCTTGTCCCTCAGTTCTTCGCCACTTGCGTGGTCGCCGCGGCCTCAGCCACCGCCGTATCGTAATGCTGGATCAGCGCCGCAACCGAGGGCCCGACCGTTTCGGTCACCAGGCTCGGGTAGATCCCCAAGAGCAGCGTCATCGCGATCAGCGGCGCAAAGATCAGCTTTTCGCGCAGGTTCATGATCGGTGATCGTCTTCAGGCTTTCCTTGATCAGATCGCCCAAAACCACCCGGCGATACAGCCACAGCGCATAGGCCGCCGACAGGATCACCCCGGTCGTCGCCACCGCCGCCACCCAGGTATTGACCTGGAAGATCCCCATCAGCGTCAGGAACTCGCCGACGAAGCCGCTGGTCCCCGGCAGGCCGACATTGGCCATGGTGAAGAACATGAAGACCAGCGCATAGCCCGGCATCCGGTTCACCAGCCCGCCATAGGCCGCAATCTCACGCGTGTGCATCCGGTCGTAGATCACGCCGACGCAGAGGAACAGCGCGCCAGAGACGAAGCCGTGGCTGATCATCTGGAAGATCGCGCCGTCGACGCCCTGCTGGTTCACCGTGAAGATCCCCATCGTGACGTAGCCCATGTGGGCGACCGAGGAATAGGCGATCAGCTTCTTCATGTCCTCCTGCACCAGCGCCACAAGGCTGGTGTAGACGATGGCGATGGCCGAGAGCCAGAACACCAGCGGCGCCAGCAGATGGCTCGCCACCGGGAACATCGGCAGGCTGAAGCGCAGGAAGCCGTAGCCCCCCATCTTCAACAGGATCGCCGCCAGCACGACCGAGCCCGCGGTCGGCGCCTGGACGTGCGCATCGGGCAGCCAGGTATGCACCGGCCACATCGGCATCTTCACCGCGAAGCTGGCGAAGAAGGCGAGCCACAGCATCGTCTGCAAGCCGCCCGCGATCTGCCAGCCGAAGACGTTCAGCGGCTCGGCGCTGAACTGATGCGCCAGAAGCGTCGGAATGTCGGTGGTGCCCGCATCCAGATACATCGCGATCATCGCAACCAGCATCAGCACCGAGCCGAGGAAGGTATAGAGGAAGAACTTGAACGCGGCATAGATCCGGTTCTTGCCGCCCCAGATGCCGATGATCAGGAACATCGGGATCAGGCCCGCCTCGAAGAACAGGTAGAACAGCACCAGGTCGAGCGCGACGAACACGCCCAGCATCAGCGTCTCCAGCATCAGGAAGGCGATCATGTATTCCTTGACCCGCGTCTTCACGTCCCAGCAGGCCGCGATGGTCAGCGGCATCAGGAAGGTGGTCAGCATCACGAACAGCACCGAAATCCCGTCAACGCCCATCTTGTAATGCAGCCCGAGGATCCAGGGCCGGTCCTCGACGAACTGGAAGCCGGTGTTCGTCGGGTCGAACCCGGCCAGCAGGAACAGCGAGACCACGAAGGTCGCCGTGGTGGCGATCAGCGCCAGCCAGCGCGCATTGCGCGCCGCCGCCTCGTCATTGCCGCGCAGGAACAGCGCCAGGATCACCGCCGCCACCATCGGCAGGAAGGTGATGATGGAGAGAAGGTTGTCCATCAGTGCGCCCCTCCGCCAAAGCGTCATCCAGGTCATCAGCACACCGATCCCGATCACCATCGCGAAGGCATAGTGGAACAGATAGCCGGACTGCGCCCGCCCGGCGAGCCGGGTGAACAAGGGCACGATCCCCATCGCCACGCCGTTGATCGTGCCGTCGATGACTCGCCGTCGCCCTGCTTCCACAGGAACCGGCCCAGCCGGAACGCGGGCTGCACGAAGATCACGTCGTAGATCTCGTCGAAATACCACTTGTTCAGCAGGAACAGGTACAGCGGCCGCTGGCTCGTCGCCCAGTTTGCGCCGGCAGTTCGGGGCTGGCGATGTAGAACTTCCAGGCCAGACCGAAGCCCAGCAGCATCGCGATGAAGGGCGACAGCCTGACCCAGACCGGGCTCTCATGCGCCATCTCGATCACGTGGTTGTCCGCTCCCATGAAGATCGCGCCCGCCCCCGGTGTGGTGGCATGCTCCCCAAGGCTGAAGAAATGCGCCATCGTGGCTTCATTGCCGAAGAAGCTGTTGTACCAGATCATGCCGCGCAAAGGCCGCCCCCAGCGCCAGCACGCCAAGCGGGATCAGCATCGTCAGCGGGCTTTCATGGGCATGGTCATGGGCATGATGGTCGCCCTTCGGCTTGCCGTAGAAGGTCATGAACATCAGCCGCCAGGAATAGAAGCTGGTGAAGGCCGCCGCGATCACCAGCATCCAGAAGCCATAGCATCGATCCGCCCGCATAGGCGCTCTCGATGATCGCATCCTTCGACAGGAAGCCGGCAAAGCCGATCGGATCCGTCAGTTCCTCGAGAACGGAATGCCCACGCCGGTGATCGCCAGCGTGCCGATCATCATCGCCCAGAAGGTCAGCGGGATCTTCTTGCGCAGGCCGCCATAGTTCCGCATGTCCTGCTCGTGATGCATCGCGGTGATGACCGACCCGGCGCCAAGGAACAGCATCGCCTTGAAGAAGGCATGCGTCAGCAGGTGGAACATCGCCACGCCGATAGACGCCCGACCCGGCCGCCACGAACATGTAGCCCAGCTGCGAACAGGTCGAATAGGCGATCACGCGCTTGATGTCGTTCTGCACCAGACCCACGGTCGCGGCAAAGAACGCGGTCGTGGCGCCGATGATCAGCGATCATCTCTTTGGCCTCGGGCGCGATATTCATAGAGCGGCGACATCCGGCAGACCAGGAACACCCCCGCCGTCACCATGGTCGCGGCGTGGATCAGCGCCGACACCGGCGTCGGGCCCTCCATCGCGTCGGGCAGCCAGGTGTGCAGGAACAGCTGCGCCGATTTGCCCATCGCGCCGATGAACAGCAGCACCCCGATCAGGTTCGCCGCGTTCCAGTCGCGCCACAGGAAATGCAGGTTGGTCTGCGCCAGCTTCGGCGCCGCGGCAAAGACGTCGTCGAAGTTGATCGCAGTCGGTCAGGTAGAACAGCGCGAAGATCCCCAGCGCAAAGCCGAAGTCGCCGACCCGGTTGACCACGAAGGCCTTGATCGCCGCGGCATTGGCCGAGGGCTTGCGGTAGTAGAACCCGATCAGCAGATAGGACGCGACGCCCACGCCTTCCCAGCCGAAGAACATCTGCACCAGGTTGTCGGCGGTCACCAGCATCAGCATGGCGAAGGTGAAGAACGACAGATAGGCGAAGAACCGCGCCTTGTAATGCTCGTCCTGCGTCCCAGTTCTCGTCATGCGCCATGTAGCCCATGGAATAGAGGTGGACGAGCGACGACACCGTGGTCACCACGATCAGCATGATCGCGGTCAGCCGGTCCAGCCGGATCCCCCAGTCGGTGTCGACAGCGTGCCCGATTTCGATCCAGCGCAGGATGCTCGATATGCTGGGTCGCGCCGTCGAAGGTCAGGAACACGATCCAGCGACAGCAGCGCAGGCCAGGAACAGCAGCCCGGTGGTCAGCACCTGCGCCGCCTTCTCGCCGATCACGCGCCAGCCGAAGCCGCAGATGATCGCGCCGACCAGCGGCGCAAACAGGATGATCGTTTCCATGGCCTCAGCCCTTCATCACGTTGACGTCTTCGACGTCGATGGTGCCCCGGTGCGGAAGAAGCTGACCAGGATCGCAAGGCCGATCGCCGCCTCGGCCGCGGCGACCGTCAGGACGAACATGGTGAACACCTGCCCCACCAGATCGTGCATGAAGCTCGAGAAGGCGACGAAGTTGATGTTCACCGCCAGCAGCATCAGTTCGATCGACATCAGGATGACGATGACGTTCTTCCGGTTCAGGAAGATCCCGAAGATGCCGATGACGAACAGCGCCGCCGCCACCGTCAGATAATGTTCAAGTCCGATCATTCGTCGTCCCTCCGGGTCTGTTGCCCGATTCTTTATCTCGCCGTGCCGGCATCCCCGCCGACGACGGGCGGGCACGGCCTCGCCCGCGGCGTCGCGCCCGGGCCGGGCGTTACAGCCCCTGCCCCGGCTTCACGTCCTTCAGTTCCATCGCCTTGGCCGGATCGCGCCACATCTGCGCCAGCACGTTCTGCCGCTTGACGTCCTTGCGGTGGCGCAGCGTCAGCACGATCGCCCCGATCATCGCGACCAGCAGGATCAGGCCCGACAGCTGGAACAGCAGGACATATTTGTCATAGAGCAGCATGACCCAGCGCCTTGGTGTTCTGCACCTGATCCGCTCCGGCGTCACCGCCCGCGCAGCCCCTCGGCGCCAGTCCGACGCATGCCAGACGCCCAGCACCAGCGACGAACTGCATCAGCATGATCACCGCCGATCAGCAGCGCCAGCGGCATGTATTTCGCCATCTCGCGCCTTCAGCTCGGCGAAATCGACGTCGAGCATCATCACCACGAACAGGAACAGCACCGCCACCGCGCCGACATAGACGATGATCAGCAGCATCGCGACGAATTCGGCCCCCAGCAGCACGAACAGCCCGGCCGAGACAGGAAGGCCAGGATCAGCCACAGCACCGAATGCACCGGGTTGCGCGGCAGTGACCACGCACAGAGCCGCCGCCACCGCGACGATGGAAAAGAGGTAGAAGGCGAAATGCTGCGACAGTCATGTCACTGTCCTCCTCGGTTTCGGCAAAGACGGCCTGGGCTATCTCCAGCGCCTTTGCATGGCGGGCAGGCCGCCGAACATGCTCATCTGCCAGATCACCTCGGCAATCTCGCGCTTCGTGGCCCCGCCTCGAGCGCGTGGCGGATCGGTCAGCCGCATCTGCGGCTCGGCCTGCGCGCCCAGCACCGTCAGCGCGGCGATGGTCACCAGAAGCCGGGTCTTGGCGTCCAGCCCTTCGCGGTTGAAGGTCTTGCCGAACCACATCTCCATCATGTCCTTCGGCATCGTCGGAAACAGCTTGTCGAACCCCTTGCACCTGAATGTTTCAATGCGCAGGGTTGAAGGCCCGGCCATTTCCTGGCCCTGCTCCATCATCGTCCTGAACATGCTTGGTGAAATCATCGCTCATCTGTAGGGCGCATCCATTTCGAGGTTGCGGGCGATCTCGGCTTCCCAGCGGTCGCCGTTGTCCAGAAGCTTGGCCTTGTCGTAGAACAGCTCTTCGCGGCGTCTCGGCGGCGAATTCGAATTCGGCCCCTCGACGATGGCATCGACCGGGCAGGCCTCCTGGCAGAAGCCGCAATAGATGCATTTGGTCATGTCGATGTCATAGCGCGTGGTGCGGCGGCTGCCGTCGTCGCGGGGTTCCGCGTCGATGGTGATCGCCTGCGCCGGGCAGATCGCCTCGCACAGCTTGCAGGCGATGCAGCGTTCCTCGCCGCTGGGATAGCGGCGCAGCGCATGTTCGCCGCGGAAACGCGGGCTCAGCGGCCCCTTTTCATGCGGATAGTTCAGCGTCGCCTTCGGCGCGAAGAAGTACTTCATCCCCAGCCCGAAGCCCTTGATGAAATCCTGCAGCAAGAAATATTTGGTGGCGCGGGTCCGTAGTCGATCTGACCCATGTCAGCCCCCGATCATCGTCCAGCGGGCCCAGAAGCCCGCCGAAGCACTTCAAATTTCGCCAGGAACGCCACGATCACCACCCAGCCCAGGCGACATCGGCAGGAACACCTTCCAGCCGATCCGCATCAGCTGGTCATAGCGGTAGCGCGGCACGATGGCCTTCACCATGGCGAACATGAAGAAGAAGAACGCACATCTTGGCGACCATCCACAGCGCGCCGTCGGGCAGGCCCGGGATCGGCGACAGCCAGCCGCCGAAGAACAGCAGCGACATCAGCGCGCACATCAGGAAGATCGGCGATATATTCGCCCGCCATGAACAGCAGGTACGGCGTCGAGGAATATTCCACCATGAAGCCCGCGACCAGTTCCGATTCCGCCTCGGGCAGGTCGAAGGGCGGGCGGTTGGTCTCGGCCAGCGCCGAGATGAAGAACAGCACCACCATCGGCAGATGCGGCAGCCAGTACCAGTTGAACAGGCCCGAGCCGCCCTGCTGCGCATCGCACGATATCGCCGAAGTTCATCGACCCGGTCGAGATGATGATGCCGATGATGATCAGCCCCAGCGACACCTCGTAGGAAATCATCTGCGCCGCCGAGCGCAGCGAGCCGAGGAACGGGTATTTCGAGTTCGACGCCCAGCCGCCCATGATCACGCCGTAAACCTCGAGCGACGAGATCGGCGAAGACGAAGAGGATCGCCACGTTGATGTCCGACAGCACCCAGCCGCTCGTCGAACGGGATCACCGCCCAGGCGAGCACCGCCAGAACGAAGGACAGCATCGGCGCCAGGAAGAACACCGCCCTGTCGGCCCCGGCCGGCACGACGATTTCCTTGACGACATATTTCAGCGCATCGGCCACCGATTGCAGCAGGCCCCAGGGCCCCACCACGTTCGGCCCGCGCCGCATCTGCACCGCCGCCCAGATCTTGCGGTCGCCGTAGACCAGGAACAGCAGGCTGATCATCACGAATGCGACGATCAGCAGGCTCTGCACCACGATCAGCAACGCCGATGCCCAGCCCCGTTTGCAAGAAATTCAGCCATTGCTTCGCCCTCATCGTCCGCCTCGATCAAACCGTCGGTATTCCCTGCGCGCCGCAGTCGCGCACCGTCACTTCGGCGTCGATCGTCCTCAGCCCGCGCGGCAGCGCCGCCGAGATGGTGTAAACCGCATCCCCGCGCCAAATGCCACCCTCTTTCGCCACATTCGTGCGCACGTGCCGCGCAAATCCATAGCCCCGGATCAGCGCATATTGCGCCGCAGCACAGCGCGCATAGGCGTCCACGTCCTCGTCGTTCCGCGCCCCCTTCATCGCGACCCGGAAATCCACCAGATCGCCGTCCAGCAGCACCGTCTCGATCGCCCAGATAGTCCGGCTTGAACGGCGGCGCCGGCTCGGCCTGCGCGCGTCCTGCGCTCCGCCAGCCCGAAAGCGCGCACAGAGGCGACAGGCCGATGCATCGACAGACACCGCCGCATCCGCTCACTCCGCCGCCATCGCTGTCGGCGCGCGCCGCTTCGGCAGTCGCCGCCAGTTCGCGCCATCAGGCGTCGAGGCCCGGGCGATCGGGTTGGTCAGGTAGAAATCCGTTGACCGCATTGCGGAAACTCGGCCTCGCCCAGCTCGCGCAGCGCCAGCGGCGTCCAGTCATTTTCGGGCACCTCGTCGATCTGCGCCCAGATGCGGATGCGCCGCCACCAGCGCGCGGCGCAGCGCGGCCAGCGTATCCCAGGGCAGGGTCTTGCCCAGTTCGGCCGACAGCGCCCGCAGGATCGCCCAGTTCTCCTTGGCCTCGCCCGGCGCAAAGCCGGCGCGCAACGCCAGTTGCGGGCGGCCTTCGGTGTTCACGAACAGCCCGTTCTCCTCGGTATAGGCCGCGCCCGGCAGGATCACGTCGGCGCGATGCGCGCCACGGTCGCCGTGGCTGCCCTGATAGATCACGAAGGCACCCGCCGCGATGTCGACCTCGTCCGCGCCAAGGTTGTAGATCACCTCTGCCCCGTCCAGCGCGGCCGCCAGCCCGCCCTCGGTCACGGCGCCCACATCCATCGCGCCAACGCGCGCGGCCGCGGTGTGCAGCACCAGCAGCTTGGCTCCGCGCGCCTCGGCCAGCTTCATCGCCTGGGCCAGCACCGCCGCGCCATCCGCCTCGGTCAAGCGCGCCCTGCCCGACGATGACGATCGCCGCGCTTCGCCTTGTCCGCCGTGATCTTCTGCCCGCACGAGCTTCGCCAGCGCCGCCCGGTCGGTGCCGACATGGACGTAGTCATAGGTCAGATCCACCGCTTCGCCGATCAGCGCCGACCTTGGCGCCCGTTGGTCCAGGCCTTGCGGATGCGGGCGTTCAGCACCGGCGCCTCGACGCGCGGGTTGGTGCCGATCAGCAGGATCATCTGCGCGCTGTCGATATCCTCGATCGTCGCCGTGCCGACATAGGCCGAGCGGTTGCCCGCCGGCAGCTTCGCGCCATCGGTGCGGCACTCGACATGGCCGCCCAGCCCCTCGATCAGCGGTCTTCAGCGCGAATGCCGCCTCGACCGGCACCAGATCGCCGACCAGACCCGGCCACCTTCTTGCCCTGTCATCGCCGCGGCGACCGCCGCCAAAGCCTCGCCCCAGCCCGCCTTGCGCAGCTTGCCGTTCTCGCGGATGTAGGGCGTGTCCAGCCGCTGGCGGCGCAGCCCGTCCCAGACGAAGCGCGTCTTGTCGGAAATCCATTCCTCGTTCACGCCGTCATGGTTGCGCGGCAGGATCCGCATCACTTCGCGCCCCTTGGTGTCGACCCGGATGTTCGACGCCCAGCGCATCCATCACGTCGATCGTCTCGGTCTTGGTCAGCTCCCAGGGCCGCGCGGTAAAGGCATAGGGCTTCGAGGTCAGCGCGCCCACCGGGCACAGGTCGATGATATTGCCCTGCAGGTTCGAATCCAGCGTCTGGTTCAGATAGGAGGTGATCTCGGCATCCTCGCCGCGCCCGGTCTGGCCCATCTGGGTGATGCCCGGCGACTTCGATGGTGAACCGCACGCAGCGCGTGCAGGAAATGCAGCGCGTCATCGCGGTTTCGACCAGCGGCCCCAGATTCAGGTCCTCGCTCGCCCGCTTCGGCTCGCGGTAGCGGCTGAAATCGACGCCGTAGGCCATTGCCTGATCCTGCAAATCGCATTCGCCGCCCTGATCGCAGATCGGGCAGTCGAGCGGATGGTTGATCAGCAGGAACTCCATCACCCCTTCGCGCGCCTTCTTCACCATCGGGCGTGTTGGTCTTCACCACCGGCGGCTCGCCATTCGGGCCGGGACGCAGATCGCGCACCTGCATCGCGCAGGAGGCCGCCGGTTTCGGCGGGCCGCCCACGACCTCGACCAGACACATCCGGCAGTTGCCCGCGATGGTCAGCCGCTCGTGGTAGCAAAAGCGCGGCATCTCCACCCCGGCCTGCTCGCAGGCCTGGATCAGCGTCATCGCCCCGTCGACCTCGATCACCGTGCCGTCGATGGTGATTTTCTTGAGGTCAGCCATGTTTCACGTTCCCTTGCCCAAAGCCCGCCAGCCACGTCGCGATCCGGGCCATCAGCCCCGCGACAGGCCGCGCGCCCGCCTGTTCCTGTCCCACGGGAAAGTCGCGCATCCGCGCCTCGATCTCCCGCATCATCGTTCTCACATCCGGATCGCCTGCACACATCGCCGCTACTCCGCCGCCACCGCGTTGCAATTCCGGCTCTGCCACAGCTTCGCCGCCTCCAGATGCGTCCAGCCAAAGGCCGCGTCGCTGTCGCCCTCGGCCTCCAGCTGCGCCAGACGCGCCAACCCTTCGTCGAGCGTCGGCTGATGCCCCTCGGGCACCCACCACATCACGAAATGCATCTTGCCCAGCACCTCGAACCACTCGGCCCGGCGTTCGTAGAACTGCCGGTGCACGGTGTTCCAGACGAACTGCTCCAGCGTCTCGACACTTTCCCAGACCGTCAGGTTGCTGACGAACTGCGGATCGCCGCCGATCTTGGCCTCGGTATTGCCGGTCCCCGGCTCACCCGAACCTTCGGCCATCCAGACGAACCCCGGCATCCGCTTGCCCAGACCGTTGATCCGGTCCAGCGCCGCCATGAACTCCGCCACCCGCGGATCGTCCACGGGGGCCAGCAAGCGTCCGATGTTCAGTTCCGCCAGATGCATCCGCCCTACTTCTTCACCAGAAACTGACCCACCGGGTCATCCGTCCCCGCCATCTTCGCGCCATAGGCGCAGAGCGCCGCCACATCCGCGATATCGACGCCGCGCGTCTCCATCCGCTTCTGCATCGCGGCCGAGATATCTTCCGGCGGCAGCGCCGCGGCCTTGGCGAGCTCGGCCTTGCCATAGCCCTGCTTGCGCAATGCCTCGATCCCCTCGGTCAGGAACTTGGCCTGATCCTCGGTGCCCTTGCGGGCGACCTGCGTCGGGCAAGCCGTCGCGATGTAATTCGAGACCAGGAGATCGGCCATCGCTTCGCCCGCCGTATCCTTCGCCATCGCCTGGGCCCCGCCCAGCAGCGCCAGCAGCAGGCCCATGCCCGTCGCGTTTCGCATCACCATCCTCATTCTGCAGCCATCGCCCCCATGCGGCCGGTCTTGCGCGCCTTGATCCGGTCCTCGATCTCCTCGCGGAACTGCCGGATCACGCCCTGGATCGGCCAGGCCGCGGCATCGCCGAGCGCGCAGATCGTGTGGCCCTCGACCTGCTTGGTCACGTCGAACAGCATGTCGATCTCTTCCAGCTCGGCCTCGCCGCGCACCAGACGGTCCATCACCCGCATCATCCAGCCGGTGCCTTCGCGGCAGGGCGTGCACTGGCCGCAGCTTTCGTGCTTGTAGAACTTCGACAGCCGCCAGATCGCCTTGATCACATCGGTCGACTGATCCATCACGATCACCGCCGCCGTGCCGAGGCCCGATTTCTTCTCGCGCAGCCAGTCGAAATCCATGATCGCGTCGTCGCATTCCTCGGCCCGCAGCAGCTGCACCGAGGCGCCGCCCGGGATCACCGCCTTCAGGTTGCCCCAGCCGCCGCGCACCCCGCCGCAATGCTTGTCGATCAGCTCGCGCAGCGGCGTCGACATCGCATCCTCGACCACACAGGGGTTGTTCACATGCCCCGAGAACGCAAAGAGCTTGGTGCCCGCATTGTTCGGCCGCCCGAAGCCCGCGAACCATTCCGGCCCCCGGCGCAGGATCGTCGGCACCACGGCGATCGATTCCACGTTGTTCACCGTGGTCGGGCAGCCATACAGCCCCGCCCCCGCCGGGAACGGCGGCTTCATCCGCGGCATCCCCTTCTTGCCCTCAAGGCTTTCCAGCAATGCGGTCTCTTCGCCGCAGATATAGGCGCCGGCGCCGTGATGCAGGTAGATCTCGAAATCGAAGCCCGATCCGCAGGCGTTCCGGCCCACCAGCCCGGCGTCATAGGCCTCGTCGATGGCGCGCTGCAGCGCCTCCTTCTCGCGGATGTATTCACCGCGGATGTAGATGTAGCAGGCATTCGCCCCCATCGCGAAAGAGGCGATCAGGCAGCCTTCGACCAGCGTATGCGGATCGTGCCGCATGATCTCGCGGTCCTTGCAGGTGCCGGGTTCCGACTCGTCCGCGTTCACCACCAGATAGCAGGGCCGCCCGTCCGACTGCTTGGGCATGAACGACCACTTGAGACCGGTGGGAAAGCCCGCCCCGCCCCGGCCGCGCAGGCCCGAGGCCTTCATCTGCTCGATGATCTTGTCGCGTCCGCGCGCCAGAATATCGGCGGTGCCGTCCCAGCCGCCGCGCGCCTTCGCGCCCGCCAGCGTGCGGTCGTGCATCCCGTAGATATTGGTAAAGATCCGGTCCTGATCCTTCAGCATACGCCCGTCCTCAATTCCCAGTCCAAGTGCTCAGCCACGCCGTTTGCGCCAGACGCGCCATGTCACGACCATCGCCCAGACAAACGCGGCGATCGCCGCAAAATCCATCAGGAAGGCATAGCGCGGCTCCAGCCCGATCCGCCCTCCCAGCAAGTTCCCGCAGCACCCAGAGCACCCCTGCCGCCGCGATGACGATTGCCGCCTGTCGCGCCTGCCGTTCGAGCTGCTTCTCTTCCTCCGGGTCCGGTCTCATCTACCCTCAATACACCTTGCCATCGCCGACGCGCTTGGAGAACTCGGTCTCGGCGCCCGTCGCCAGCAGCTTTGCCTGCGCCACCCAGTCGTCGCGGCTGACCCGGCCCTTGAACCCCACGAGGTTCTCGTCCACCCAGGCCACATCCGCAGCAGTCCAGCCCGCGATCTGGCTGAAATGCCAATAGCCCATCGAGTTCAGCAGCGTCTCGAGCTTGGGCCCGACGCCCTTGATCTTCTTCAGGTCATCCGCCTTGCCGCCCTTCGGCTTCTTCATCCCGGCGGGCTTGGCCCCGGGCGTGACAGCCGTCGCGGGCGCCTCTGCCACCGGTTTCGTCGCGGGCGCGGCCATCACCCCGGTCTTGGGCGCGGCTTTCGTCGCGGCGACCGGCTTCACCGGCGTCGCGACCGGCGCGGGCGCGGTCGCGGCCGGGGCAGCCGGCTTCGGCGCCCCGATCGTCGGGCCGGGGCGCGGACCCCAGGAAATCACCAAGGGCTCTTCCGTGCCGTCGATCCGCTTCAGCGTATCGCCCAGATCCACCGCCAGCTGCACGCTCTCGTTATACTGGCGCTTGCCGCTGTCATGATCCTTCAGGCTGGTCAGCCCGCTCAGCGGTTCGGCCGCATAGCGGCCGTTCTGCGGCCCCGGCACCGGCACCTCGCCCGCCGCCATCCGCACCAGCAGATCCTCCAGCTTCTCCGCCGTCAGATCCTCGTAATAATCCTTGCCGATCTGCGCCATCGGCGCATTGGCGCAGGCGCCGAGGCATTCGACCTCTTCCCAGCTGAACTTGCCATCCGCCGAGACGGTATGCGGCTGCGCCGCGATCTTCGTCTTGCAGACCGCCATCAGATCTTCCGAACCGCAGAGCATGCAGGACAAAGTGCCGCAGACCTGCACATGCGCCACCGAGCCCACCGGCGCGAGGTGGAACATGAAATAGAAGGTCGCCACCTCCAGCGCCCGGATATAGGCCATGCCCAGCATCCCCGCGACATGCTCGATCGCCGGGCGGCTCAGCCAGCCCTCCTGCTCCTGCGCGCGCCAGAGCAGCGGGATGATCGCACTCGCCTGCCGCCCCTCGGGGTATTTGGTGATCTGGCCTTCGACCCAGGCCTGGTTGGCCGGGGTGAAGGCAAAGGCGGCTGGCTGGTCATGGTACAGGCGGCGTAGCATCAGGCTCCGGCTCCGGTCTGAAAGATCGCGACAAGGGCGACACCGGCAACCAGTGCCGCCGCAATTCCCGCGATCAGGTGTTTCGAGTAAGGCGCGCCATCCTGAGCATAAAGCCAGGCATCGGCAAAGCCCATGAAGGCGAAGACCGCGAAGAGAAAGGAAATCACCGTAAGATCGCGATAGGTGGTCGCCCCGCAGGCCAGCATGGTGAAGGCGGTATAACGGTTCGCCATCACCTTCGGCAGGCTGCCGGGCTGATGTCTCGCCTGCACCATGCCCATGATCGGATCGCGCAGAAAGGCAAAGGCCAGCACGCCCGCCGCGATGGTCCCCATCGCCGCCCCGGCCACCGCGATGATTGCCAGCTCGGAACTCATTTGCAGGGCCCCGCGACCAGTTGCAGCACATTGCCCGGTTTCGGGAACAGCACCTTCTGATCGATCAGCCGCACCACGACCGCAGCCCCCTCATCCGCCGTCAACCCGGCATCCGACAGCACCGCCTTCTGGTTGGCATCATTCACCGAACAGCCCGCCAGCGTGATCGCCGCGACCAGCCCCGCCATCTGCGCGTCGGTCGGCCCGCCCTCTGCCAGGACCGGCACCGCGGCGGCAAGCGCCATCACCGCCAGCACCATCAGCGCGGCCCTCACCTGTCGATCTCCCCGAAGACCACGTCGAGCGAGCCGATGATCGCGCAGACATCGGCCAGCAGGTGCCCGGTGGCAAGGTGATCCATCGCCTGCAGATGCGGATAGCCCGGCGCGCGCAGCTTCACCCGATAGGGTCGGTTCGTGCCATCCGCCACAAGGTAGACGCCAAACTCGCCCTTCGGTGCCTCGACCGCGGCGTAAACCTCGCCAGCCGGAACGTGGAAGCCTTCGGTGTACAGCTTGAAGTGATGGATCAGCGCCTCCATCGAGGTCTTCATCTCGCCCCGCTTCGGCGGCGTGATCTTGCCCCGCGCCAGCACATCCCCCGGCTCGACCCGCAGCTTGGCGATGCATTGCCGGATGATCTTGGTCGACTCGCGCATCTCGGCCATGCGGCAAAGATAGCGATCATAGCAATCGCCGTTCTTGCCCACCGGGATCATGAAATCGAACTCGTCGTAGCATTCATAGGGCTGGCTGCGCCGCAGATCCCAGGCCAGACCCGAGCCGCGCACCATCACGCCGGAAAAGGCGTATTTCTGGATGTCGTCCTCGGTGACGATGGCGATATCCACGTTGCGCTGCTTGAAGATCCGGTTCTCCGTCAAAAGCCCCTCGATATCGTCGAGGAGTTTCGGGAATTTCTGGGCCCAGGTATCGATATCCTCGATCAGCTCCGGCGTCAGATCCTGATGCACCCCGCCGGGGCGGAAATAGGCCGCATGCAGCCGCCCGCCGCTGGCGCGCTCATAGAACACCATCAGCTCTTCACGCGCGACAAAGCCCCAGAGCGGCGGCGTCAGCGCGCCCAGGTCGAGCGCCTGCGTGGTCACGTTCATCAGGTGGTTCAGAATCCGCCCGATCTCGGAATAGAGCACCCGGATCAGGCTCGCCCGGCGCGGGATCACCGTGCCGGTCAGCCGCTCGATCGCCAGACACCAGGCATGCTCCTGGTTCATCGGCGCGACATAGTCGAGCCGGTCGAGATAGGGCAGGTTCTGCAGATAGGTGCGGCTTTCCATCAGCTTTTCGGTGCCGCGATGCAAAAGCCCGATATGCGGGTCGCAGCGGTCCACGATCTCGCCGTCCAGCTCCAGCACCAGACGCAGAACGCCGTGCGCGGCCGGGTGTTGCGGGCCGAAGTTGATGTTGAAGTTGCGGATCTGCTGCTCGCCGGTCACCGCGTCGTTGAAATCGCCGTCCATCACTTCGCCCCCGCCTTCTGGTCAGCTGCCTTTTGATCGGCCGCCTTCGCATCGCCCGGCAGGATGTATTCCGCACCCTCCCAGGGGCTCATGAAATCGAACTGCCGGTATTCCTGCACCAGGCTCACCGGCTCATAGATGACGCGCTTCTGCTCTTCGTCATAGCGCACCTCGACATAGCCGGTGGTCGGGAAATCCTTGCGCAGGGGATGGCCGCGAAACCCGTAATCCGTCAGGATCCGGCGCAGGTCCGGGTGGCCCGAGAACAGGATGCCGAACATGTCGAACACCTCGCGCTCGTACCAGTTGGCCGAGGGGTGCACGCCGATGATCGAAGGCACCAGTTCCTCCTCGCGCACCGCCACCTTCACCCGAAGGCGCTGGTTCCGGTACATCGACAGGAAGTGATAGACCATCTCGAACCGCACGGCCCGCTCGGGGTAGTCGATCGTGGTGATGTCGATCAGCGTCGAGAACAGGCAGGACGCGTCGGATTTCAGGAATTCGACGAAACCGGGAAGCGAGGCGAGCGTCGCCTCGATCGTCAGTTCGCCCAGGGTGATCTCGCTGCGCAACACGCAATCGGGGCGCTTGGCCTCGATCTCTGCGGCCAGCTCTGTCAAAGCCTCGGACATGGTCGCGCCTCCTCAGCGGGTAATGGTGCCGGTGCGGCGGATCTTGCGCTGCAATTGCAGGATGCCATAGAGCAGCGCCTCGGCGGTGGGCGGGCAGCCCGGAACGTAGATATCGACCGGAACGACCCGGTCACAGCCGCGCACCACCGAATAGCTGTAGTGGTAATAGCCGCCGCCATTGGCGCAGGACCCCATCGAGATCACATAGCGCGGCTCGGGCATCTGGTCGTAGACCTTGCGCAGCGCCGGCGCCATCTTGTTGGTCAGCGTGCCGGCCACGATCATCAGGTCGGACTGGCGCGGGCTGGCGCGCGGCGCGGCGCCAAAGCGTTCAAGATCATAGCGCGGCATCGACAGCTGGATCATCTCGACCGCGCAGCAGGCCAGACCGAAGGTCATCCAGTGCAAGGACCCGATGCGCGCCCAGTTGATCATGTCCTCGGTCGAGGTCAGCAGGAAGCCCTTGTCCTGCAACTCCGCGTTCAGCGCGCGGGTCGCAACCTCGCGGTCCGCCCCGGCCGTGTTGGCCCCTGCCATCACTCCCATTCCAGCGCTCCTTTTTTCCACTCATAGGCAAAGCCGACCGTCAGGATGGCAAGGAAGATCATCATCGACCAGAAGGCGACCAGGCTGAGCGTGCTGAACGCCACCGCCCAGGGGAACAGGAAAGCCACTTCAAGGTCGAAGATGATGAACAGGATCGAGACGAGGTAAAAGCGCACGTCGAACTTCATCCGCGCGTCGTCGAAGGCGTTGAAGCCGCATTCGTAGGCCGACACCTTTTCCGCATCCGGATTGCGCACCGCCACGATCACTGCCGCGAGGATCAGGATGACCCCCAAAGCCGTGGCCATCACGAGGAAAATCAGGATGGGAAGGTATTCTCTCAGCAGATGGTCCACTGTCGGCTCCTTCAGGTCGGATGCAGCGCAAGACGAGGTCGCGGCGCATCAGGTGGTTGGCACCGTTTACTCCCCCACCTTGGCGCGGTCAACCAAGGGCGGTGTCGCGGAACCCGTCTTTGACAAGGCATTTTTACATGGCCCTCCAATCGCGTGCAGCGATTTTCCGAGCCTCACGCCGCGACGCAGCACCGCAGGCACCAAAGCGACCGACTCACAGCCCTCCCGCCTTTCGTCGAGGGCCTCGCGGCCCCCTCCTCAATGTTGGGCCCGGCGCCACGGCTTTGCCGTGGCGCAAACAGGTGGGGCGTGCCGGGCTGCGCCCCGGCACGCGCCTCCGGCGGGAGTATTTGGTCCAGGAGAATTCAGGGGACGGGACGTCCGGCGAGCCGCGCCTAGTCCGGCACCGGATAGAAGTCCTCGCGGTAGATCTCGCCGACCCCGTCGCGCGCCAGCGCGCGCTGGCAGGCGGGTCGCGCTTCCAGCCGCGCGACCCAGGCCGCGACGCGCGGCAGGGCCTCCAGACGGATGAAGCGCCGCGCCACCATGGCGCCATAGCCCATCGTCACATCCACCGCCGAAAAGCCCGAGGGCAGCAGCCAGTCCCGCCCCGCCAGCGCGCTTTCCGCCGCGCGCAGGCAGAATTCCAGCCGTCTCGCTTCCAGCTTCATCACCGTGGGCGACCGCATCCAGCCCTCGCGCAACACGATATGCTGCTGCGTCAGCGCCGCCAGGTGCTGCCCCACGGTTTCCGAGTAATGCAGCCATTCCAGCCATTCCGCCCGCTCGTCCTCGCCCGGCGCACGACCAAAGGCCGCGCGCGTCTCGCAGAGCCATTCGACGATCGCGCCGCTTTCGAACAGCACCCGCCCGTCGATCTCCAGCGCCGGAACCCGGCCCGCCGGCGACAGCGCGAGGTAGTCCGGCGCGCGCAGCGACCTGTCGAAGAAGGAATGCGCCACGACCTCGAAGTCGAGCCCCATCTCCTGCATCAGCCAGAGCACCCGAAACGAACGCGCGCCGCCGCAATGATGCAGGCGGATCACTCGGCCGGCTCCAGCCGCACCAGGGCCGCCCCGGCTTCCACCTGCGCGCCCGCCTCGACCAGCACCTCGGCCACCAGGCCATCGCGCGCGGCGAGCAATGTATGTTCCATCTTCATCGCCTCGAGCACGGCAAGCCGGTCGCCCTTCGCGACCGCCTGCCCCGCCGCGACATGGACCGATTTCACCAGCCCCGGCATCGGCGACAGCGTGATATCCGCGCCCGCCCCCGCCGCCGCTTCCCGCGCCAGCGGGTCGAGCACCTCGAAGGAAAATGCCCCGCCGGCGAAGACATGAACATGCGCGCCCACCCGGATCACCCGCCCGGGGGCCTTCGCCCCGTCGATCCACCAGCCGTCGCGCCGCTCGCACAGGATCTCTCGCCCGCCGATCTCGACCCGCACAAGGTCCGGCCCCTCGACCAGCACGACCGCCTCCACCGCCTCGTCCCGCCGCAGCGCCACATGCCGCCGCAACGGCTGCCAGAGGGTGAAGCCGGTCAGCGGCGCCGCCCCGTCCCAAAGCCCCGCCGCCGCCAGCACCGCCGAGGCGAGAACCGCCTCCGACGGCGCCGCCTCGGCCACCAGCGCGGCCAGATCGCGCTCGATCAGCCCGGTATCGACCTGACCCGCCGCGAAGCCTTCATGCGCCGCCAGCGCGCCCAGAAAGCGCAGGTTGGTCACCGTTCCCGCCACCTCGGTCTCACCCAGCGCGCGCGCCAGCTGCCGCAAAGCCACCGCCCGCGTCGGCCCATGCACGATCACCTTGGCGATCATCGGGTCATACCAGGGGCTGATCGCATCGCCCTCGCGCACCCCGGTTTCCACCCGTGCATCGCCAAAGCGCAGATGCTCCAGCCGTCCGGTCGCGGGCAGAAACCCCGCCGGGACATCCTCGGCATAGAGCCGCGCCTCAAAGGCATGGCCGCGGATGGACAGGTCACTTCTGCGCGCAGGGCAACCCTTCACCGCTCGCCACCCGCAGCTGCCATTCCACCAGATCGACCCCGGTGATCGCCTCGGTCACCGGATGCTCGACCTGCAGGCGCGTGTTCATCTCCATGAACCAGAACCGGTCGGCGCGCAGCCCTTCCGAGCCATCGACGATGAACTCGACCGTGCCCGCGCCGGAATAGCCGATGGCCTCGGCGGCTTTTACCGCGGCCTGCCCCATCGCCGCGCGCATGGCCTCGGTCATGCCCGGCGCCGGCGCCTCTTCGATCACCTTCTGATGGCGGCGCTGCAGCGAACAGTCGCGCTCGAACAGATGCACCGCGCGATCGCCGTCGCCAAAGACCTGGACCTCGATATGGCGCGGCGCCTGCACATATTTCTCGATCAGCACCGCGTCATTGCCAAAGGCGGTGCGCGCCTCGCCCTTGGCGCTCTCCAGCGCCTCGGCAAAACCCGCAGCCGAGGCGACCCGCCGCATCCCCTTGCCGCCGCCCCCCGCCACCGCCTTGATCAGGACCGGATAGCCGATCTCACCCGCCTTCGCGGCGAGCACGCCTGCATCCTGATCCTCGCCGAGATAGCCTGGCACCACCGGCACCCCGGCGCCTTCCATCAACCGCTTGGCCGCATCCTTCAACCCCATCGCCCGGATCGCGCGGGCCGAGGGCCCGATGAACACCAGCCCCGCCGCCTCGACCGCCTCGACGAACTCCGGGTTCTCGGACAGGAAGCCATAGCCGGGGTGGATCGCCTCGGCCCCGGTCGCCCTTGCGGCTTCAAGGATCGCCGCCATCCGCAGATAGCTGTCCTTCGGCGCCGGCCCGCCAATGCGCACCGCCTGATCCGCCATCGCGACATGGCGCGCATCCCGGTCGGCGTCGGAATAGACCGCGACCGTCGCCACCCCCATCCGGCGGCACGTGTCGATCACCCGACAGGCGATCTCGCCCCGGTTGGCGATCAGGATCCTGGAAAACATCGGCCCGCTCCTCTGACCCGGCCCGGCCGGGGGCGCTGCCCCCGGACCCCCGGGATATTTCCGGGCAGAAAATGAGGCGCTTTTGCTGTCATTTTCTGCCCGCAAATATCCCCGCCGGAGGCAAGAAAGTTACATCCTGAACACGCCGAAGCGCGTCTCTCCAATCGGCGCGCAGAGCGCCGCGCTCAAGCTGAGCCCCAGCACCGCCCGCGTCTTTCTCGGGTCCACGATCCCGTCATCCCAAAGCCGCGCCGAGGCATAGAGCGGGTGCGACTGTTGCTCGAACATCTCGACCGTCGGGCGCTTGAAGGCCTCTTCCTCGGCCGCCGACCAGCTGCCGCCCGCGCGCTCGATCCCGTCGCGCTTCACCGTGGCGAGCACACCTGCGGCCTGCGCGCCGCCCATCACCGAGATCCGGGAATTCGGCCAGGTCCAGAGGAAGCGCGGCGAATAGGCCCGCCCGGCCATGCCGTAATTGCCCGCGCCAAAGGAGCCGCCGACCAGCAGGGTGATCTTCGGCACCTCGGTGGTGGCCACCGCGGTGACCATCTTCGCGCCATGCCGCGCGATCCCTTCATTCTCGTAGCGCCGCCCGACCATGAAGCCGGTGATGTTCTGCAGGAAGACCAGCGGGATACCGCGCTGCGAGCAGAGCTCGACGAAATGCGCGCCCTTCACGGCGGCCTCGGAAAAGAGCACGCCGTTATTCGCCACGATCCCCACCGGGCAGCCCATGACATGGGCGAACCCGGTCACCAGGGTCTCGCCGAACCGCGCCTTGAACTCATCGAAACGCGAGCCGTCCACCACCCGCGCGATCACCTCGCGGATGTCATAGGGGGTGCGCAGATCACCCGGCACCACGCCCAGGATCTCCTCGGGGTCATAGGCCGGCTCTTCCACCGGGGCGAAGACCACACCCTCGGGCTTGCGCCGGTTCAGATTGCCCACCGCGCGGCGCGCCAGGGCCAGGGCATGGGCATCATCCTCGGCCAGATAATCCGCGACCCCCGACAGGCGGGTATGCACATCGCCGCCGCCGAGGTCTTCCGCCGTCACCACCTCGCCGGTCGCGGCCTTCACCAGAGGCGGCCCGGCGAGGAAGATCGTTCCCTGATCGCGCACGATGATCGTCACATCCGACATCGCCGGCACATAGGCCCCGCCGGCGGTGCAGGACCCCATGACCACCGCGATCTGCGCGATGCCCTTGGCGCTCATCCGGGCCTGATTGTAGAAGATCCGCCCGAAATGGTCGCGATCGGGGAAGACCTCATCCTGATTGGGCAGGTTCGCGCCGCCGGAATCCACCAGATAGACGCAGGGCAGATGGCACTCCTCGGCGATCTCCTGCGCCCGCAGATGCTTCTTCACCGTCATCGGGTAATAGGTGCCGCCCTTCACGGTGGCATCATTGCACACCACCATGACCTCAACCCCCATGACGAGGCCGATCCCCGCGATCACCCCCGCCCCAGGGGCCGCACCGCCATAAAGCCCATGCGCCGCAACGGCGCCGATCTCCAGAAACGGCGACCCCGGATCGAGCAGCCCCGCCACCCGCTCGCGCGGCGCCATCTTGCCGCGCGCGACATGCCGCGCGACGGCCTTCTCGCCCCCGCCCGCCGCCGCAAGATCAGCCGCCGCGCGCACCTCGGCCAGGGCCGCCAGATGCGCCGCGCGGTTGGCGCGGAAGCCCTCGGAGGTGGGCAGGATGGCAGAGGACAGTTTCATTGCATCACCTCGAACCGGACTGTCACAGAAAGGAAAGCGGGACCGCGCGCGCCATCACCCCTCGGCCCCCATCAATTCCCGCCCGACCAGCATCCGCCGGATCTCGCTGGTGCCCGCGCCGATCTCCATCAGCTTGGCATCGCGGAACAGGCGGCTGACCACCGAGTCATTCAGGAACCCGGCGCCGCCCAGCGCCTGCACCGCCTGATGCGACTGCACCATCGCCTGTTCGGAACAATAGAGCACGCAGGCCGCCGCATCCGCCCGCGTCACCGTGCCCCGGTCACAGGCCCGCGCCACCTCGTAAAGATAGGCGCGCGCGGTGTTCATCGCGGTGTACATATCGGCGATCTTGCCCTGCATCAGCTGGAAATCCCCGATCCGCTGGCCGAACTGCCGCCGCTCGCGGAGATAGGGCATCACCTCGTCGAGGCAGGCCGCCATGATCCCGGTCCCGATCCCCGACAGCACCACCCGCTCGTAATCGAGACCCGACATCAGCACCCGCACACCGCGGCCCTCAGAGCCCAGGACATTCTCGAAGGGCACCTCGCAATCCTCGAAGATCAGCTCGCCGGTGTTCGAGCCCCGCATCCCGAGCTTGTCGAAATGCGGGCTGGTGGAAAATCCCTTCATCGACTTCTCGACCAGAAAGGCCGTGATCCCCTTGCTGCCCGCCGCCGGGTCGGTCTTGGCATAGACCACCAGCACATCCGCATCCGGCCCGTTGGTGATCCAGTATTTGGTGCCGTTCAGGCTGTAATAGCCATTCCGCTTCTCGGCCCGCAGCTTCATGCCGACCACGTCGGACCCGGCCCCCGCCTCGCTCATCGCCAGCGCGCCGACATGCGCGCCCGAAATCAGCTTCGGCAGATACCGTCGCTTCTGCTCATCGGTCCCGTTCAGATTGATCTGGTTGACGCAGAGATTGGAATGCGCCCCGTAGGACAGCGAGACCGAGGCAGAGGCGCGCGCCACCTCCTCCACCGCCACGGCATGCGCGAGATAGCCCATCCCCGCCCCGCCGAACTCTTCCGCCACGGTGATCCCCAGCAGCCCCAGATCGCCCATCTCGCGCCAAAGCTGCGCCGGGAAGACATTGTCCCGATCCACCGCTGCGGCCAGCGGCTTGACCCGCTCCTGCGCCCAGCGCTGCACGGCCTCGCGCAGCGCCGCGATATCCTCGCCCAGATCGAACGTCATGGATGCGGTGAACATCGGCTCCCCCATTTATTGAACGCATGTTCAAATAATCTATGACGAGGGCCCCGTTCGCGTCAATGCCCTCGAACCTGACAAAGGCGGGGGGCTGTCTGCCCCCCGCGCCCCCCGAGGATATTTTTGAACGGAAGACTGCGAAAACCCCCCATTTCTTCTTGGTAAAAATACTCCCGCCGGAGGCGCATATCCGGGCCCGCGATCCCCTCAGGCCGCCTGCGCCTGCCAGACCGCAGAAACCTCGGCCCGGATGATCCGCGCGAGCTGCGCGCAATCGTCGAGCGAAAAGGTCAGCGGCAACCGCATGTCGAGCAGCCCGGCCAGCACCCGGTCGGTGCGCGGCAGCGCCCGCGCCGCCACATAGCGCCAGTGAATCGTAGCGCGAGGTGAAGGCCAACGGCTCTGCCGCGCCGAACCACTTCAGCTCGACCCCGCGCGCGGCGCAGCGCGCCACCACTTCCTGCACCGCAGGCGCGGGCCAGTCGGCCAGCAGAACCTGGATCGAGGAGCCGACATAGGCCTCGCCCTCCGCCCGCTCGATCACCGTCAGCCCGGGCGTGTCGCGCAACCCCGCCTCGACCACGCCGATAGCGCGCGTTCCAGGCCGCACATTGCGCGGACAGCCGGCGCAACTGCGGCCGCAGGATCGCCGCGCGCAGGTTGTCCATCCGGCCCGAGACATTGGGCGTCACATATTTCACCCGCTCGAAGGCCTCCGGCCCCGGCGCCGCCCGGTGCCGACCGTAGAGCATGTAGGACCCCGACAGGATCACCGCCCGGGCCATCACATCCTCATCATCGGTCACCAGAAACCCGCCCTCGCCGGAGTTCATGTGCTTGTAGGTCTGCGTCGAATAGCAGCCCACCAGCCCATGCCGCCCCGAAGGCACGCCGCGCCAGCTCGCCCCCATCGTATGGGCGCAATCCTCGACCACGGTGACCCCCGCCGCGCCGCAGATCGCCATCAGCCGGTCCATGTCGCAGATATGCCCGCGCATATGCGACAAGCAGCAGCACCCGCGCGCCGCTCGCCGCCGCCTGCACCGCCAGATCATCGAGGTCGAGCACCAGCCCCTCGGTCACCTCGACAAACACCGGCACCGCCCCCACCGCCGCAATCGCCCCCGGCACCGGGGCGAGCGTGAAGGCATTGGACAGCACCCGGTCGCCCGGCCCGACGCCAACCGCCCGCAGCGCGCAGCCCATCGCATAGCCGCCCGAGGCCACGGCGAGGCAATATCTGCGCCCCCGTCACTGCGGCGAATTCCTCTTCCAGCAGAGCCACTTCGGCCACCTCGCCCGGCGCGGTGTTGTAGCGATGCAGCCGCCCATGCCGCATCACCGCCAGCGCCGCCTCGATGGCATCGTCCGGGATCGGCTCCTGCTGGGTGAAACTGCCGGTGAACCTTTCCTGCATGTCATCCCCCCTCATGCCGCGCGCTCCAGAAGCCCATCGACGATCGGCAGCAGCCCGTCATAGTGGTCGAGCAAGCGCCTCCGGCTGCAACCGCGCCACCCCGCGCCCCTCGGGCCCGAAGGTGACCAGCACCGCAGGCACCCCCGCCGCCCGCGCGGTCTGCGGTCGGTATCGGTATCGCCCACCAAGAGCGCGCGGCCCATATCGCCGCCCAGCCGCCGCACCGCCTCACGCAGGGGCGCGGGGTCGGGCTTGCGCACCGGCAGCGTATCGGCCCCGACCAGCGAGCCGAAACAGCCCGCGCACGCCCAGCCGCGTCATCAGGGTTTCCGCCAGCCCCTCGGGCTTGTTGGTGCAGATCCCCACGCGCGTAGCCCGCCGCCAGCAACCGCTCCACCGCCGCCACCGCGCCGGGATACAGCCGCGTCTGGCGGTCGATGACATCCTCGTCATAGGCCCAGCAGCGGGCGGATACTGCGCATCCACCTCCGCCTCGGTCCAGGCCCCGGCCGCACCCGCTCCAGCCCGAGCCGCAGCATCGCCCGCCCGCCGTGAAACGCCGTCAGCGCATCGCGCTCGGGTCACAGCACCGCGCCCTGGCCCATCCGGCGAAACAGGCATTCGCCGCCGCGATCAGATCGGCCGAGGTATCCGCCAGCGTGCCGTCCAGATCGAAGATCACCGTGCGCATGCCGGCCCTCCTCTGCAACAATCCGCTGAACAGCTGCAAAGTGTGATCGCCCGCGAGCCCTTGCGGTGACCCCGCCAATAGGTAAAACGGGCAGACCCAGAAGGAAAGAGCCCCACGCATGCCGATCTCCCTCATCATCCTTGCCGCCGGCCAGGGCACGCGGATGAATTCCGACCTGCCCAAGGTGCTGCACCCGCTGGCCGGCGCGCCGCTGCTGGTCCATGCCATGGACGCCGGCCGCGCGCTGGACCCCGACGCGCACGGTGGTCGTCGCCGGGCCACGGCGCCGAGGCGGTCGCGAAAGGCCGCGCATCGCGCAGGATGACCGGCGCAGAGGTGGTGGTACAGACCGAACAGCTGGGCACCGCCCATGCGGTGGCGCAGGCCGGCCGCTGCTGGCAAGGCTCGACGGGCGACGCGCTCGTGCTTTACGGCGACACGCCCTTCATCCGCCCCGAGACGCTGCGAGGCGATGCTCGACGCCCGCGCCAGCCATGCCGTCGTCGTGCTCGGCTTCGAGGCCGCCGATCCGGGCCGCTATGGCCGCCTGGTCGACGCAGGGCGACAGCCTCGAACGGATCGTCGAATTCAAGGACGCCACGCGCTGAGGAACGCGCCATAACCCTTTGCAATTCAGCGGCGTTGTCTGCGCCGACGCGCGAAACTCTGTTCGACCTGGTCGCGCGCGTCGGCAACGACAATGCGGCGGGCGAATACTACCTGACCGACATCGTCGCACTCGCCCGCGCGCGCGGGCCTCTCCGCCGGCGTCGTCACCTGCGACGAGGCCGAGACCCTGGGCATCAACACCCGCGCCGAACTCGCCGCCGCCGAAGCCGCCGTTCCAGACCCGCGCCCGCGCCGAGGCGATGGAGAACGGCGTCACCCTGACCGCGCCCGACACCGTCTTCTTCGCCTACGACACCATCATCGGCCGCGACGCGATGATCGGCCCCAATGTGGTCTTCGGCCCCGGCGTCACCGTCGAATCCGGCGCGAGATCCGCGCCTTCTGCCATCTCGAAGGCTGCCACGTCAGCCGCGGCGCCACCGTCGGCCCCTTTGCCCGCCTGCGCCCCGGCGCCGAACTGGCCGAGGATGTCCATGTCGGCAATTTCGTCGAGATCAAGAACGCCATGCTCGACGAAGGCGTGAAGGTCGGCCACCTGACCTATATCGGCGATGCCGCATGTCGGCGAGCAGCACCAATATCGGCGCGGGCACCATCACCTGCAATTACGACGGCGTGTTCAAGCACCGCACCGAGATCGGCGCCGATGCCTTCATCGGCTCCGACACGATGCTGGTGGCCCCGGTCACCGTCGGCGACGGCGCGATGACCGGCTCAGGCTCGGTCATCACCATGGACGTGCCCGCCGGCGCGCTGGCCCTCGGCCGCGCGCCAGCAGGTCAACAAGCCGGGCTTCGCCGCGCAAATTCTTCGACGCAAGCTGCTGAAGGCGCAGAAAGCGAACCGCCGAAAGGGAAACACTGACATGTGCGGAATCGTCGGCGTTCTCGGCAGCCACGAAGTGGCCCCGATCATCGTCGAGGCGCTGAAACGGCTGGAATATCGCGGCTATGACTGCGCCGGCATCGCCACCGTCGAACGACGGCCGGCTGGACCGCCGCCGCGCCGTGGGCAAGCTGGTCAACCTCTCCGACCTGCTGGTGCACGACCCGCTGGCCGGCAAGGCCGGCATCGGCCACACCCGCTGGGCCACCCATGGCGCGCCGACCGTCGACCAACGCCCACCCGCACCAGTCGGGCCCGGTCGCCGTCGTCCATAACGGCATCATCGAGAATTTCCGCGAGCTGCGCGCCGAACTTGCCGCCGCACGGCCTGACGCTTCAGAATCCGAGACCGACACCGAAACCGTGGCCCTGCTGGCGCGGCACCTGATGGATCAGGGCCAGACGCCGCGCGAGGCCGCCGCGCCACCATCGCACCGCCTGCACGGCGCCTTTGCGCTGCTGCTTCCTGTTCGACGGCGAGGATGACCTGATGATCGCCGCGCGCAAGGGCTCGCCCCTCGCCATCGGCCATGGCGACGGGCGAGATGTATCGTCGGCTCGGACGCCATCGCGCTGGCGCCGATGACCGACCGCATCACCTATCTGGAAGAGGGCGACTGGGCCGTCGTCACCCGCGAGGGCGCCGAGATCTGCGACGCCGCGGGCCGCCGCGCCAACCGCGCCGATGACCCAGATCCAGCATCGACGCAGACCCGCATCGAAAAGGCCGGCTACAAGCATTTCATGGCCAAGGAAATCGCCGAGCAGCCGGTGGTCATCGCCGACGCGCTGCGCCATTACCTCGACGACCGGCGGCATCAGCCTGCCCGCCGAGCGTCGATTTCACCGAGGTCGACCGGCTGACCATGGTCGCCTGCGGCACCGCCTCCTACGCCTGCCATGGTGGCGAAATACTGGTTCGAGCAGCTCGCGGGCCTGCCCGGTCGAGGTCGATATCGCCTCCGAATTCCGCTACCGCGAGCCGCCGCTCTCGCCGACACGCGCTGGGCGCTCTTCGTCAGCCAGTCGGGCGAAACCGCCGACACGCTGGCCGCGCTGCGCCACGCCCAGGGCAAGGTCGCCAAGGTCGTCTCGGTGGTCAACGTCGCCGACCTCCTCCATCGCGCGCGAAAGCGACCTCGCGCTGCCGATCCTCGCCGGGGTCGAGGTCGGCGTCGCCTCGACCAAGGCCTTCACCTGCCAGCTGACCGATGCTGGCCCTGCTGGCGCTGAAGGCGGCGCAGGACCGCGGCCGCCTGACGCCGGCGCGAGCTCGGCGCAGCACCTGGCCGCCCTGCAGACGCCTGCCGGGGCTGATGAACCACGCGCTGGCGCTCTCGCCGCGCATCGCCGAGATCGCCGCCAAGCTGGCCGAGGCGCAGGACGTGCTGTTCCTCGGGCCGCGGCGCGATGTATCCGCTGGCGCTGGAAGGCGCGCTGAAACTCAAGGAAATCAGCTATATCCACGCCGAAGGCTATGCCTCAGGCGAGCTGAAACACGGCCCCATCGCGCTGATCGACCGCAGGTGCCGGTGATCGTCCTGGCGCCGCGCGATCGCGCTGTTCGAGAAGACCGTCTCGAACATGCAGGAGGTCATGGCGCGGCAGGGCAAGGTGCTGCTGATCTCCGACGCCGCAGGCGTCGGCCGAGGCGGGCGACGGCGTCTGGGCAGTCGCTCACCATGCCCGAGGTCGCGCCGCTCTTCGCGCCGATCCTCTACGCCATCCCGGCGCAGCTTCTGGCCTATCACACGGCCGTCGCCAAAGGCACCGATGTGGACCAGCCCCGCAACCTCGCGAAATCCGTGACGGTGGAATGATGGCCAAACAATTCGACCAACTCGAGCGAAGACCATATCAAGTTCATCGACGATCAGCACATCTTCTTCGTCGGCACCGCCGCCGCCGAGGGCCGGGTCAACATCTCGCCCAAGGGCATGGACAGCCTGCGCGTCCTTTGGCCCAACCGCCTGCTCTGGCTGCATCGTCACCGGCTCGGGCAACGAAACCGCCGGCCCATCTCGCGCAGAACCCGCGCATGACGCTGATGTGGTGCGCCTTCACCACGCAGCCGATGATCCTGCGCTGCTATGGCACCGCCAGCGTCACCCATCAAGGGCACGCCCGGCTGGGCCGACCTCGCCGCCCATTTCCCCAGCCTGCCCGGCGCACGGCAGATCTATGACCTGACGATCGACCTGGTGCAGACCTCCTGCGGCTATGCCGTCCCCTTCATGGACTTCGTCGAAGACCGCCCGACGCTGATCGACTGGGCCGAACGCAAGGGCGACGACGGCCTCGCCGCCTATTGGGCCGAGAAGAACCGCACCTCGATCGACGGCGCGCCCACCGGCATCGAAGCCGCCATCGACGCCCAGACGCGATGATCGAACAGGCCCTCGGCGACCTCCAGGCCGCCGCCGACCCGACCCGGGCCGCGCGCGACGCCGCCTATCACAAGGCCGCCCGCCACTATCTCGGCATCCCCGTCCCGGAGATCGACGCCCTCGCCCGCCAATGGCGCGAGGGTCTGGACATCGACGACCGCATCGCCCTCGCCGCCGCGCTCTGGGACACGCGATATACACGAGGCGATGGTCGCCGCCGCCAAGCTTCTGACCCAGGCCCGCATCCGCCCCGACGATACCGCCGCCTGGGATCTGATCGCCTCCTGGGTGCCCGGCTTCAACGCCTGGGCCATCGCCGACCACGCCAGCGACGCCGGCCAGCGCCGCCTGCTCGCCGACCCCGCCCGCCTTGATGCGGTCGAGACCTGGATCACCCACGAGAACATGTGGACCCGCCGCGCCGCCCTGGTGATGACCCTGCCCTGGACCAAGCAGAACCACCCCTCGCCCGCAGACCTTGCCGCGCGCGACCGCATCCTCGGCTGGGCCGCGACCCTCGCCCCCGACCGCGACTGGTTCATCCAGAAGGCCATCGCCTGGTGGCTGCGCGAGCTGTCCAAACACGACGCCCCCCGCAGCGCCGCCTTTCTCGAGGCACACGGCGCCACCCTGAAACCCTTCGCCCGCAAGGAAGCCGCGAAGTATCTCTGAGGCGCGCCACCGCACCGTAGGGTGTCGTGGTCCTTCACCCCGCCATTCGCCCCTCCACCCCAATCCGCACGCCCCGTAGGGTGGGTGGTCCTTCGCCCCAAGGCGAAGGTTCACCCACCGCCCGACGCCCCCCCCGCACCACGCAGGCCCCCCGACCAAGGCCCCCCTTGCCGCCCCGCCCCGCAAGACTACCTTCCAGCTATGAACGCTCCCCTGATCGACCCTTTCGCGCGCGCCATCACCTACCTGCGGGTCTCCGTCACGGACCGCTGCGATTTCCGCTGCGTCTATTGCATGTCGGAAAACATGACCTTCCTGCCCAAGGCCGAGCTTCTGACGCTGGAAGAGCTTGACCGCCTCTGCTCCACCTTCGTGCGCATGGGCGTGCAGAAACTCCGCATCACCGGCGGCGAGCCTCTCGTGCGGCGCGGCATCATGACCTTCTTCCAGGCCATGTCGCGCCACCTCGAAACCGGCGCGCTGAAAGAGCTGACGCTGACCACCAACGGCAGCCAGCTTGCCAAATACGCGGCCGACCTCGCCGCCTGCGGCGTGCGCCGGATCAACGTCTCGCTCGACACGCTGGACCCTGCGAAATTCGCCAAAATCACCCGCTGGGGCCGCCTGCCGCAGGTGCTCGACGGCATCCGCGCCGCCACTGCCGCCGGCCTCAAGGTCAAGATCAACGCCGTCGCCCTGAAGGGCGTCAACGATGATGAGCTTTTCACCCTCGCCGCCTGGTGCGCCGCGCGAAGGCCATGACCTGACCTTCATCGAGGTCATGCCGATGGGCGACATGGGCGAGGAAGACCGCCTCGAGCAATACTGGTCGCTGAACGATGTGCGCGACCGGCTTGCGGAACGCTTCACCCTGATCGACCTGCCTGAAAGCACCGGCGGCCCGGCCCGCTACGTCCGCCTTGCGGAAACCGGCCAGAAGATCGGCTTCATCACGCCGCTCACCCATAACTTCTGCGAAAGCTGCAACCGCGTGCGGCTGACCTGCACGGGCGAGCTTTACATGTGCCTCGGTCAGGAAGACATGGCCGACCTGCGCAGCCCGCTGCGCGCCAGCCCCGAGGACGCGCGCCTCGAAGCCGCCATCCGCGCCGCCATCTCGCACAAGCCCAAGGGCCATGATTTCGACTATTCCCGGCAGGTGGTGGCAGGCCAGATGACCCGCCACATGAGCCATACCGGCGGCTGAACGCCTACTCGAATCGCGACACAGAGGGCCGCGCCCTCCCTCGGGCGGGCGCTGCAACGTCCTTGGTCTGCGCTTTATCTCAAAAGCCCCGAACGACGGCTGAACGGCATCCCACATCGCCAGTGCGCCCTCCCGTGCGGGAGGGAGGGCGCGGCCCGCGGCGCTGCGCGCCTCTGTTCCGGGCCAAGGGCGTGAGGGTTGGGATGGATCAACGATGCGAGGAATGAGCACCACAGAGGGCCGCGCCCTCCCTCGGGCGGGCGCTGCTACGGCTTGGCAACGCTTTATCTCAAAAGCACCGAACGACGGCTGAACGGCATCCCACATCGCCAAAGCGCCCTCCCGGGGGAGGGAGGGCGCGGCCCGGGCCGCTTGCGCGGCTGATTCCGGGCCAAAGGGCACCCAGCCCCCCCTCACGCCGCAGGCAACCGCTCTTCCACCATCGAGGCATACCAGCTCGACCCGAAGGGGATCGCGTTGTCGTCGAAGTTATAGGCCGGGTGATGCACCATCGCCGTGTCGCCGTTGCCGACGAAGATATAGGCCCCGGGCCGCGCGTTCAGCATGAAGGAGAAATCCTCGGCCCCCATCATCGGCGCCAGCTCGGTATCGACCTTCCCCGCCACCTTCTGCGCCACCTGCCGCCGCATAGTCGGTGTTCTCCGGCGCGTTCATCGTCACCGGATAGCCGCGCTTGTAGTCGATCTCGGCGCTCGCCCCAAAAGTCTCGGCGGTGCCTTTCACGATCGCCTTGATCCGCGCCTCGACGAAATCCTGCACGTCCGGGTCCAGGGTCCGCACCGTCGCCCGCAGGGTCACCGTCTGCGGGATCACGTTGAACGCCTCCGACTCGGTGCGGAAGGTGCAGACCGAGACCACGACCTGCTTCAGCGGGTCGACGTTGCGGCTGGCGATCGATTGCAGCGCCACCACCATGTGGCTCGCCACCAGCGTGGTGTCGATGCATTCATGCGGCTTGGCGGCATGGCCACCCTTGCCGGTCACCACCACCTCGAACTGATCCGCCGCCGCCATCATCGCGCCGGGCCGGATCGCGAAAGTGCCGATCGGGATGCCCGGCATGTTGTGCATCCCGTAAACCTCGTCGATCCCGAAACGGTCCATCATCCCGTCGTTGCACCATCTCGCGCCCGCCACCGCCGCCCTCTTCCGCCGGCTGGAAGATCACCACCGCTGTGCCGTCGAAATTCCGCGTCTCGGCCAGATATTTCGCCGCCCCCAGCAGCATCGCGGTATGCCCGTCATGCCCGCAGGCATGCATCTTGCCCGGGGTTTTCGAGGCATAGTCCAACCCCGTCGCCTCGAAGATCGGCAGCGCATCCATATCCGCCCGAAGCCCGATCACCCGGCCGCTCGCGTCGGTCTTGCCCTTGATCACGCCCACCACGCCGGTGCGTGCCGATGCCTTCCACCACCTCGTCACAGCCGAACTCGCGCAGCTTGGCCGCCACCAGGCCGGATGTCCGATGCGTGTCGAACATCAGTTCCGGGTTCTCATGGATATCGCGCCGCCAAGCGGTGATTTCCGGCAAAAGCTCTGCAAAACGGTTCTGGATCGGCATGTCACATCTCCTGACGGGCCGACCGCGCGGCAAGGCCGCACTCGCTAGCATCCGGTCGGCGCTGATGATGAGGGGCGGCGAGGCGCCCCGATGGCCCGGATCGTGGCGCAAAAGCCGAAGGGCCGCAAGGCCACCCGCTCAGCCGAAGCGCGCCTGGCGGAACGCCGTCAGATCATGCCCCACCGCGCCCCCGGTCACCAGATCCGCCACCACCCGCCCGAAGGCCGGGCCGATGCCGAAACCATGCCCGCTCATGCCCGTCGCCAGCACCAGCCCGGGCAGCGCGGCGATCCGGTCGACCACCGGCACAACATCCGGCATCGTGTCGATCATGCCGGCCCAGGCGCTGGCGATCTTCGGCTTGCCCAGGGCGGGAAAGGCCGCCGCAAACCCGGCCCGCACCCGCTCGAGCGCCGCCAGACTCGGCTTCGGGTCCAGCACGCGGATTGCCTCGAAGGGCGAGGCCGCGTCCCCAGACCAGCGCCGCGCCGTGCCCCAGGCATCGGGATAGCCCGCAGGTGCCGCGGCCCGAAACCGCTGGGCAAAGGGGTCGGCCCAGACCTGCGGCAGGAACCTGCGAAAATGCCGGAAGGCGTCCGGCCCGATGAAGAACTCATGCAAGTCATTCGGCGCGATCGAATAACCGCCATCCTGCCGCCGCCGGAAGGCGAAATGGCTGTCGGTCGCAGAGCCGGCGAAAACCTCGGGCATCGGCACCGTCTGCGCCACCGAGGCGAGAACCGAGAGCTGCGGGATCTCCACCCCGTGATTGCGCAGGAACAGCGAAGACCAGGCGCCGCCCGCCAGCACCACGGCATCACAGCCGATCCGCCCCTTTTCGGTCACCACCCCGGCGACCCGGCCCGCCGCCAGGTCAAGACAGCGCACCGCGCAATCCTCGACCATCACCACGCCCGCCGCCGCCGCCGCCCGCGCCATCGCGGGCACCGCGACCCAGGGCTCGGCCCGCCCGTCGCTCGCCGTCCACATGCCGCCGACCATGCCGCGCGGCCAGGCCCCGGATGCGCCCGGCAGCATCGCCATCACCTCGGCGCGGCTCAGCAGGCGCGTATCCAGCTGATGTTCCCGCGCATGGCCCATGAAGGTCTCGTACCCGGCCATGTCCTTGGCGGTATTGGCGACATAGAGCACCCCGGTCCGCCGGAACCCCAGATCGGCACCGCACTCGCCGGGAAGCTCGTCCCACATCCGGCTGGCTTCCATCATGATCGGCAGCTCGGCCACATCCCGGTTCTGCTGCGCGTACCCAACCCCAGTTGCGCGACGATTGCTCGCCCGCCACCCGGCCCTTTTCGCAGAGCACGACCGACAGGCCCTTGCGCCGCAGATGCCAGGCCGTCATCACGCCGATCACGCCACCGCCGATCACCACCACATCGGCGCGCGCCGGCAGCGGCGCCACGAACTGCGCCGCCACTGCCTCGGAAATCGGAAACGCCATACTAACCCGCCAGCTCGGCCACCAGCCGCCGCATGAACTGCTGGCCCGCCTCGAACTGCGCCACCGTGATGAACTCATCGGGCTGGTGCGCCTGCGCGATATCGCCCGGCCCGCAGACGATGGCGGAATAGCCGCCGTCCTGAAACTGCCCGGCCTCGGTGCCGTAGCTGACGACATGGCGCCCGTTATCCCCGGTCAGCCGCCGCACCAGCTCTTCCGAGGGGCCGCCCTCTTCCGGGCGCAGCGGCGCCACATAGAAGCGCTGATCCAGCACGATCTCGGCCTCGGGCCGGATCGCCTTCATCTCGGCCTCGACCTCGGCCACCTTGGTCTTGTAGGCCTCCTCCCAGGCCGTCATGTCATCGCCCGGCACGATACGGAAATCGAGGCTGAAGCGGCAGTCCTTCGCGGTGATGTTATGCGCCGTCCCGCCAGAGATCATGCCGACATGCACCGTCGTATAGGGCGGCTCGAACATCGCGGCCAGGGCCGCGGGCGTGCGCGCCCTGTTCTCGGCGTTCATCTGGTTGGCCCAGTCGATCAGCTTGGCCCCCATCATGATCGCATTCACCCCGGTGTGCAGCAAAGACGAATGCACCTCGAAGCCGCGCAGATGGGTGTCAAAGCCGGTGCCGCCCTTATGCCCCGAGACCGCCTGCATCATCGAAGGCTCGCCCACCACCACCGCCCGCGCTTTTGGCAGGGTGCGCGCCATCTCGGCGATCATCGGCGGCGCGCCAAGGCAGCCGACCTCTTCATCATAGCTCAGCGCGATCTGCAGCGGCCGCTTCAGCCCCGCCTCCAGCGCCAGGGGCACCGCCCAAAGGGCAATCGCATCGAATCCCTTCATGTCGCAGCAGCCCCGGCCAAAATATTTGCCGTCCCGCTCGGTCACCACGAACGGGTCGGTGGACCAGGCCTGCCCGTCCACCGGCACCACATCCGTATGCCCCGACAGCACCACGCCGCCCTCGACCTCGGGTCCGACATGGGCGTAGAGGCTCGCCTTGGTCCGCTCCTCGTTCCAAACCCGGTGCGAGGCGATACCCCAGCCATCGAGGTAGTCCTCGACCCAATCCACCAGCGCTAGATTGCTGTCGCGACTCACCGTCGGAAACGCGACGAGGCGCTCCATGATCTCCAATGCGCTGAGGCGCGTTCCCATGTCATGTTCTCCCGGTGCGGACATTTTCGGCAAGGTGCGACCCGCTCCGGTGAAGGTCAAGGCCATCCGGGAACCTCGGCGCGCAATAGTGTGACGAAGCGTCCTTCGGGCAAGAATGCGTATTGCCGTGCCTGAAAAAATGGCTAATGCTTTCGGAAATCTGCTGCGCGGGCATCGTCCCGACAGCAAAAAACAAAAGAATAATAATCGCTTGGGGAGCGTTATATGCCCGATGGGGCACTGCCAGTCCTTGATGTAAAGGGCCTCAAGACCGTTTTCAAAACCAGAGGCGGTCAGGTTCACGCGGTCAATTCCGTCAGCTTCGATCTGAAGCCCGGAGAACTGCTCGGTGTGGTCGGCGAAAGCGGATCCGGCAAATCGGTGACCATGATGTCGCTGATCGGCCTGTTGCCCTCGCCGCCTGCGGATGTCTGTGAAGGCCAGGTCCTGTTCCAGGGCGACGACCTGCTGAAATGCTCGCCAGAGACGCTGCGATCGATCCGTGGCGCCAAGATCGGCTTCATCTTTCAGGATCCGATGACCAGCCTGAACCCGGTGTTCACCGTGGGCATGCAGATCATGGAACCGCTGCGCAAGCATATGAAGATGAACAAGGCGCGCGCCGCCGACCGGGCGGTCGAACTGCTCGAACTCGTCGGCATCCCGGATGCGCGCAGCCGGCTCAAGGATTACCCGCACCAGTTCTCCGGCGGCATGCGCCAGCGCGTGATGATCGCCATCGCGCTGGCCTGCGACCCGCAGGTGCTGATCGCCGACGAACCCACCACCGCCCTCGACGTGACGATTCAGGCGCAGATCCTCGAACTGGTGCGCGACCTGCGCCAGAAACTCGGCATGGCGATCGTCTGGATCACCCATGACCTCGGCGTGATCGCCGGCATCGCCGACCGGGTGATGGTGATGTATGGCGGCCAGGTCGTCGAACAGGCCACCGTCAAGGAACTGTTCCGCAACCCGCAGCACCCCTACACCCGCGCGCTTCTGAAAACCGTGCCCGGCGTGCTCGGCGAACGCCCCGAAAAGCTCAACGTGATCGAGGGCCAGCCGCCGATCCTGATGGCCGCGCCCTCCGCCTGCTCGTTCCGCGACCGCTGCGCCCATGCCATGCCGATCTGCTCGCGGCAGAACCCGGCCCGGTTCCCGGTCGGTTCCGACCATGACGTCGCCTGTTTCTGGGACCCCGCGACCGGAGGACCGCGCGATGCTTGATGCCACCAAACCGCACCGCAAACTGGTCGAGGTGCGCAACCTCAAGATGTACTTCCCGATCTATTCCGGCCTGATGCGGCGCCACACCGGCGACATCAAGGCGGTCGATGATGTCAGCTTCGACATCTACGAGGGCGAAACCCTCGGCCTCGTCGGCGAATCCGGCTGCGGCAAGTCGACCTGCGGGCGCGCCTTGATCCGGCTTTACGAAGTCACCGACGGCATCGTGAAGATCGAGGGCAAGGACATCGCCAAGGCCGACCCGGCGGCGCTGCGCGCCATGCGCCCGACCATGCAGATGGTGTTTCAGGACCCGCAGGCCAGCCTCAACCCGCGCATGACGCTGGCCTCGATCATCGGCGAGCCGCTGACCGAACACACCAAGCTGACCAAAGCCGAACGCCTTGCGCGGATCTACGAGCTGATGGACGCGGTCGGCCTGAACCGCAACTTCGCCAACCGCTACCCGCATGAGTTCTCCGGCGGCCAGCGTCAGCGCATCGGCATCGCCCGCGCACTGGCCCTGAACCCCAAGTTCATCGTCTGCGACGAACCCATCGCGGCGCTCGACGTCTCGATCCAGGCCCAGGTGGTGAACCTGCTGGAAGAACTGCAGGAACGCCTCGGCCTCACCTATCTCTTCATCAGCCACGATCTGTCGATGGTGCGCCATATCGCGGATCGCGTCGCGGTGATGTATCTTGGCAAGGTGATGGAGCTTGGGCCGCGCGACGCGATGTATGCCGACCCGCTGCATCCCTATACCCAGGCGCTGCTCTCGGCGGTGCCGGAACCTGACCCCTCGCTTGAAAGCACCCGAGAGCGTATCATCCTCAAAGGGGATGTCCCCTCGCCCGCCCGACCGCCGCAGGGTTGCAACTTCTGCACCCGTTGCCCCAAGGTGATGGATATCTGCAAAAAGACCGAACCGGCTTTCAAGGAAGTCATGCCGGGGCGGTTCATCGCCTGCCACCTGTTCAACGAAGCAGGCACGGCAGCAAAGACAGAACCGGGCCAACCGGTCAGTGCAAGTTGAGGCACAGAAACGACCAACATGGAGAAGACTATGAAATTGAAAACGGCCCTAATGGGCGCCACTCTCGCAATGGCGATGGCCCCCGCGGCCTTCGCGGCGCGTGGCAGCGATGGCGAGCTCAAGCTGATCTACTGGCAGGCTCCCTCGATCCTGAACCCCTATCTGTCCAGCGGCACCAAAGACCTCGAATCCTCGTCGGTGGTGATCGAGCCACTCGCGCGCTACAATCCCGATGGCGTCCTGGTGCCCTATCTTGCCGCCGACATCCCGACCGTCGCCAATGGCGGCGTGGCGGCTGACCTGAAGTCGATCACCTGGAAGCTGAAGCCCGATCTGAAATGGTCCGACGGCACGCCCGTGACCTCGGCCGACGTGGTCTTCACCGGCAAATACTGCATGGACCCGGCCGGCGGCTGCGCCCAGCTGTCGCACTTTGAAGGCGTCGACAAGATCGAGGCGGTCGATCCCGCAACGGTCAAGATCACCTTCAAGGAGCCGATGCCGAACCCCTATGGCCCCTTCGCCAGCTACGAATCGCCGATCCTGCAGGAAAAGCAGTTCGCGGAATGCCTTGGCGCCAAGGCTCCGACCTGCACCGCCGCCAACTTCGGCCCGATCGGCACCGGTCCCTTCGTCGTGACCAACTTCAAACCGAATGACGTGATCACGCTGAAAGCCAACGACAACTACCGCGACCCGAACAAACCGGCCTTCGCGACCGTCACCTTCAAGGGCGGCGGCGATGCGGCGGCAGCGGCGCGCGCGGTGTTCCAGACCGGCGAATATGACTACGCCTGGAACCTGCAACTGTCCCCCGATGTCCTCGCGGGCCTCGTCAAGGGCGGCAAGGGCAAGGTCGTCGTGGCCTTCGGCAGCCTTGTCGAGCGGCTCGAGATGAACCTGACCGACGCCTCGCCCAGCCTGCCGGAAGGCGAGCGTGCGACCGCCAAGCACCCGAACCCGATCCTCTCGGATCCGAAGGTGCGCGAGGCGCTGTCGAAAGCCATCGACCGCAACCTGCTGGTGCAGGTCGGCTACGGCCAGGCCGGCAAACCGACCTGCAACCTGGTCCCGGCGCCGATCGCCTATGCCTCCGACAACACCGGCTGCCTGACGCAGGACGTCGCCGGCGCCAAGAAGCTGCTGGATGAAGCGGGCTGGAAAGTCGGCGCCGATGGCATCCGCGAGAAGGACGGCAAGAAGCTCAGCCTGCTCTACCAGACCTCGACCAACGCCGTCCGTCAGGACTTCCAGGCGCTGATCAAGCAGTGGTGGAACGATATCGGGGTCGAAGTCCAGCTGAAGAACATCGATGCCTCGGTCTATCTTCGGTGGTGACCCCGGTTCGCCGGATACCTTCCAGAAGTTCTACGCGGACGTGGAAATGTACGCCAACAACTTCACCGGCACCGATCCGCAGACCTACCTTGCGCAATATACCTGCAGCAAGGCGCCGAAGCCGGAAAGCCAGTGGCAGGGTGAGAACATCAACCGCTACTGCGATGCGAACTACGACAAGCTGGTCGCCGAACTGGGCGCCACGGCCGATCCGGCCAAGCGCAGCGAACTGGCCAAGAAGCTCAACGACATGCTGACCAAGGACACCAACACCATCGTCCCGCTGGTCTGGCGCGGTACCGCCTCGGGCGTCGCCGACACCATCGGCGGCGAACAGATCAACGCCTGGGACAGCGAGCTCTGGAACATCGCCGACTGGTCGCGCAAGAAGTGATCTGACGACACCCTGCAGTCCCGGCCAAGGCGCCGGGACTGCTTCCTTTTCCCGCAGCCTGCTGCGCAAAGGCACCCCAACATGCTCACATATACTTTCCGACGGTTGCTGCTCGCCATACCGATGCTTCTGCTCATCAGTCTGATCATCTTCGCGCTTCTGGAACTCGCCCCCGGCGATCCGATGTCGCAGGTCCCCCTGACCGTCCCGCCAGAGGTGAAGGCCAAGATGCGCGCCGCGCTTGGTGCAGACAAACCCCTGATCTATCACTATATCCTCTGGCTCAAACAATTCTTCGTGGTCGAGCCGTTGCATATCATCGGCACCATCGACGGCCCATGATCTGGCCGGAAAAGCGCAGCGCGTGATCTCCTGGCAGACCCGCAGCCCGGTGACCGACATCATCGCCCAGCGCCTGCCGCAGACGCTGAGTCGTGGTCGGCATGTCCTATGTCGTCGGCGTGCTGATCGCGCTGCCGATCGGGATCATCTCGGCCTATCGGCAGTATAGCTGGTTCGATCAGATCGGCACCTTCGTCTCGATGATCGGCTTCTCGGTGCCGACCTTCTTCACCGGCGTCCTGCTGATCGTGATCTTCTCGGTCAAGCTGGGCTGGTTCCCCTCGATCTACGACACCAAGCTGCGTGGTGCGCGACTGGGCACAGCTTCACCGCCGCAGGTGCGCCAGATGGCGATGCCGGTCGCGGTGCTGGCGCTCTATAACGCCGCCCAGATCAGCCGCTTCATGCGCGCCTCGATGCTCGACAACCTCGGCCAGGATTACGTCCGCACGGCGCGCGCCAAGGGCATGACCGAACGCGTCGTCGTGCTGCAAACACGTGCTGCGCAACTCGCTGATCCCGGTGGTCACCGTGATCGCGCTTGGCGTGCCGCACGATCTTCGGCGGCGCCATCATCACCGAGCAGGTGTTCAAGGTGAACGGCCTCGGCGCAGCTGCTGATCACCGCGATCTACGCCAATGACCTGCCGATGGTGCAGACGCTGACCTTCATCTTCGCCGTGCTGATCGTGCTCTTCAACCTGATCGCCGACATCCTCTACGGCGTCCTTGACCCGAGGATCCGCTATGACTGACACTCTCCTCAAGCCTCGCCGAAGTCGAAAAGCCGCTGCGCCCGCCGCGCAACCAGTGGTGGGATGTCTGGGACCAGTTCAAGACCCACAAGGGCGCGCTGGTGGGGGCCGCTCGTCTTCATCCTGATCCTGCTCTGTCGTGATCGTCGGCCCCTTCATCTGGCCGATCAGCCCGACCGCCTGCCGTCGAAGGCGCTCGACCTGATCCGCAATCAAGAACCTCGGCCCGAGCTGGGACCATCCGCTCGGCACCGATCAGCTGGGCGCGCGACATGCTGGCGCGGCATGATGGCAGGGCGGGCGAGGTCTCGATCGCGGTCGGCCTGACGGCGATGGTCATCTCGATCGTGCTCGGCACGCTCGTCGGGGTGCTGGCGGGCTATTTCAGACGGCTCGACGGCCCGCTGATGCGGCTGACCGACCTGTTCCTCGCGCTGCCGCTGCTGCCGCTGCTGCTCCTGGTCATGGTCATGCTGTTCCGCGACCCGCTCGCGCAGCGCGCTGGGGCTCGAGGCAGGGACCTTCCTGCTGATCGTCTCGGCCATCGGCATCACCAGCTGGATGCAATGCGCCCGCATCGTGCGCGGCGAGGTGATCGCGCTGAAGGAACGGGAATTCGTGCTCGCCGCCCGCTCGATCGGCACGCCGCCGTCGGCGGATGATCCTGCGCCACGTCCTGCCCAACGTGCATGTCGCCGGTCATGGTCGCCGCAACCCTCGGCATCGCCAGCGCGATCATCACCGAAAGCGCGCTGTCCTTCCTCGGCCTCGGCTTCCCGCCGGATTTCCCGACCTGGGGCCGGCTGCTGTTCGACGGGGTCGATTACCTGCAGGAATACCCGCTCCGGGTGATCTGGCCCGGCATCGCGATCTCGCTGACGGTGCTGTCGGTGAACTACATCGGCGACGGCTTGCGCGACGCGCTCGACCCCCGCATCCGGGGCCGGTAAGGCCCCGGCGGGCTGAGCGGGAACAGGCGTCTCTCCAGTGGAGAGACGCTCCCGCTCACCGCGGAACGCCCGCTACAAGACCGCCAGCCAAGTGAGATATCAGAGGGCAGCGCCCGTCCCGGCGGGCGAGAAGCGCCCGCCGTTGGCGGGACGGGCCCTGCCCGGCGGCCTATGGGGTGATGAGCGCCCGGAAATCGGTCCAGTGGACCGATTTCAGCGAAGAACGCCGCGCCCGTGGCGCGGCTGGGGGGCGGCAAGGTGCACCGGCTCGCGTGGCAGAGGCGATGGCCTCTGCCAACCACCGCCTCCGCCAATTCCCTAATGCATCCCGCGCCGCAGCCGCCGGATCGCCAGCCACATCACCAGCACCACCAGCGGCGTCAGCACGGCCTTGGCCAGCCCCTCGGTCAGCCCGAAATGCTCCGCCCCCGGCGACACCACGTATTCCGCAAGGTTCACCGCGTAATAGCTGATCGCCACCACCGACAGCCCCTCGACCGTGTGCTGCAACCGCAACTGCAGATCGGCCCGCCGGTCCATGCTTTCCAATAGCTTCTGGTTCTGCGCCGAGCGCTCCACATCGACCCTTGTGCGCAGCAACTCACCCGCCCGCGCCGCCCGCCCGGCCAGCTGCTCCAGCCGCCGCTCGGCCGATTTCACCGTCCGCATCGCGGGGTCATAGCGCCGCGTCATGAACTCGGCAAAGGTCTGCCGCCCCTCGAACCGCGTCTCGCGCAGCGCCTCGATGCGCTGCATCACGATCGCCTCATAAGCCCCGGTCGCGCCAAAGCGAAAGGTGGTCTGCACCGCAAGGCTTTCCAGTTCCGCCGAAACCGCCAGCAACTCATCCAGGGTCTGCTCCGCCGTCGCGCTCTGCGAGGTCAGCTCGCCCATCAGCGCCGACAATTGCGGGTCGAGCGCGTTCAGCCGGTTGCTCAGCTCGCGCACCCGGCCAAGGCCCAGCATCGACATCGCCTTGTAGGTCTCGATCTCGCACAGCCGCTGCACGATCCGCCCGATCCGGCGCGGGCTGGTGCCGGGCTGCACGAAGACCGCGAACCGCATATGCCCCGCCGGATCGATCCGGAAGTCGCTGGCAATCACCGCCGCCCCCTCCAGCACCCAGGCAGAGGCGAGGCTTTCCGGCACGAACCAGTCATCGAGAAGCGCCCCGAGCTTGCCCAGATCCTTCGGCAACAGGTCCACCCGGATCAGTGCCGAAACCAGCCGCGCGCCGGGCGCCTCGGCCAGCCAGTCGGCCGGAAACACCTGCGCCTCGGCCGGATCGAAGGGCCGCACCCCCAGCCCCGGAATGAAGGCCGAATAGGTCACGAACTCGGTATGGCTTTCCCATTTCAGAACCTGCCGCCCGATCTCGCCGGAAAAATGCGTGGCCCCGGGCTTCGGATGCCCCGCGCCATGCCGGTCGAGCAGCGCCTGCAGATGCGCCAGATCCGCATCGCGATCCCGCGTCGCCGCATTCAGCGGGTCCTTGATCGCCATATAGACCGCGTGACACGGCGCCTCGATCGAGGGGAAGGGCCGCGCATGCAATTCATTGGTGATCGCATAGCGCAGCGGGTGGTCGTCCATCGGGGTCATGTCAACGGGCATCCTGAAAGGCTGGACGACGGTAACCGCCCCGCCGCGTCATGCAAGTGAAAAAATCAATGGTTGCAGGACTTTACTGGCACACATTGGTATACAGAAGACAGTTCCACGGCAGATAGCGCACCGCCACCACGGTGGCGATGGCAAGGCTCATCATCACCACCGGGATGATCGCGAGGCCCCAGCCCAGCCGCTTGTTGCGCGGCCCGACCATCAGCCAGAGCTCTTCCGCCGTCTCCGGCACCATCAGCGCGCGCGAATTTGACCCGTCGCGGCGCTGCGCCTCGGCCCAGTAGCGCTCCTCGGCCCGGTTCCAATAGGAGAAGACGAAGAGGATGCAGACCAGCAGGATCATGCTGACCAGCGCCCAGTTCAGAAACCCGCCCGCCGCCTCGTCATCCAGCGCGGTCATGCCGAACATCCGGATATCCATGCCCAGCGGCGCGAACATCACCTTGGGCTTCAGCGTGAAGGCCACCCCCATCAGCACCGAGGAAAAGGCGGTGACGATCAGCATCAGCACCCGCACCCCGTGGCGCGGCCCCTCGGGCGCATCGCGGCGGTCGAAGATCACGCTGAAGAACAGCAGCCCGAGCCCCGTCACGCTCAGCAGCATGGCATAGCGCACCACGCCATGCCGGATCACCGCATCCTGCAACAGGGGCGTCTGCCAGAGGTAGAAGACCAGCACGAACACCGGCGTCAGCAGCACCGGGCGCCGCGCCCAGGCCTCGACCCGCGCCAGCCGTGGATCGCGCAGCAAGGGCGCGATCACCCCGCGCCGCAACCGCTTCGGCACCCCGACATGGATCAGCCGCTGCGGCTCGGCCAGAAAGATCACCAGCGGCCCGACAATGCGCAGCAGCATCACCTGCACATGCTCGATCCAGTACATATGCTCGGCCAGCATCGCGAGCGGCGAGATCATGGCCAGAACCATGACCCCAACCCCACAGAGGAAGGCCACCGGCCGCCAATCCGCATAGGGCGCGCTGCGGCCATAGACCCAGACCAGCCCGCGCAGATAGGCAACGACCAGCGCCAGCGCCACGACAATCGCAAAAGGATCGAACCGCCAGGCCGCCGCAATCCGCGTCACCTCGGGCGACGCAGCAGAGGCCGCCAGTGCGGGCCCCGCCAGCGCGATCAGCGCCAGAACCCCGGCTCCCATCCAGACACGCGCCTGCATCCGTCACTCCCACTTCCCACTGGCGGGCCAAGCGCCCCCCGGGCGGCTAGTAGCCCCCCCGGCCCCGCGCCTCAACGCCAGACCGACAGGCCCGAGCCCGCGCGCCCTGCTCCGGTCAAGATGCCGCAGGCCAAAATGGCAACGGCGGCCCGCATGGGGCCGCCGCGCCTGTCGATCACCCCGCCTCAGCTGATCTTCGGCAGCAACTCGTCGAGGCTCTTCTTCGCATCGCCATAGAACATCCGCGTGTTGTCCTTGTAGAACAGCGGGTTCTCGATCCCCGAATAGCCGGTCCCCTGCCCGCGCTTGGACACGAAGACCTGCTTCGCCTTCCAGACCTCCAGCACCGGCATCCCGGCGATCGGGCTGTTCGGATCGTCCTGCGCCGCCGGGTTCACGATGTCGTTGGAGCCGATGACGATGGCCACATCCGTGGTCGGGAAATCATCGTTGATCTCGTCCATCTCCATCACGATGTCATAGGGCACCTTGGCCTCGGCCAGAAGCACGTTCATATGCCCCGGCAGACGCCCCGCCACCGGATGGATGGCAAAGCGCACGGTCTTGCCCGCCGCCCGCAGCTTGCGCGTCAGCTCAGAGACCGATTGCTGCGCCTGCGCCACCGCCATGCCGTAACCCGGGATGATGATCACCGAATCCGCATCGTTCAGCGCCGCCGCAACCCCGTCGGAATCGATGGCGATCATCTCGCCCTCGATCGCCTGCGCCGGCCCCGTGGTGCCCCCGAAGCCGCCAAGGATGACGCTGATGAACGACCGGTTCATCGCCTTGCACATGATGTAGGACAGGATCGCACCGGAAGAGCCGACCAGCGCCCCGGTCACGATCAGCAGGTCATTGCCCAGCGTGAAGCCGATCGCCGCCGCCGCCCAGCCCGAATAGCTGTTCAGCATCGAGACCACGACCGGCATGTCCGCCCCGCCGATCCCCATGATCAGATGCCAGCCGATGAAGCCCGCGATCAGCACCATCAGGAGCAGCGCCCAGATCCCCGCGCCATTGAAGAAGATCAGCAGCAGGACCAGCGAGGCGATCAGCGCCGCCGCGTTGATCATATGCCCGCCCGGCAGCTTCTTCGGTTTGCCGTCGATCCGCCCGGCCAGCTTGCCGAAGGCCACGACCGAGCCGGTGAAGGTCACCGCCCCGATGAAGATCCCGAGGAACACCTCGACCCGCAGCATGGCCAGCTCGAGTGCATCCTTCTGCGCCAGCTTCGCCGCGAACCCGGCGAGCGCCGAGACATCGCCGCCCTGCGCCCGCAGCGCCAGGACATGCGCCAGCTCCAGCTCGGCATTCAGCCCGATGAAGACCGCGGCCAGACCGACGAAGCTGTGCAGCGCCGCCACCAGCTGCGGCATCTGCGTCATCTCGACCCGGTTGGCGACATACCAGCCCACCGCCGCCCCGATGGCGACCATCAGCACGATCAGGAACAGATGCCCGACACCGGGGCCAAAGACCGTGGCCAGCACCGCCAGCGCCATGCCGACAATGCCATACCACACCGCGCGCTTGGCGCTTTCCTGCCCCGACAGCCCGCCAAGCGACAGGATGAACAGGACCGCAGCCGCGATATAGGCGGCAGAAACGACTCCGATAGACATATCTCCGCCCCCCTCAGCTACGCTGGAACATGGCAAGCATCCGGCGCGTCACCAGAAACCCGCCGACAATGTTGATCGAGGCGATCAGCACCGCCACCGCCGACAGCAGCACCACCAGCCAGCCGCCCGATCCGATCTGCAACAACGCGCCCAGGATGATGATCCCCGAGATCGCATTGGTCACCGCCATCAAGGGCGTGTGCAGACTGTGGCTGACATTCCAGATCACCTGGAAGCCGACGAAACAGGCCAGCACGAAGACGATGAAATGGCTCATGAAGCTTTCCGGCGCATAGGCACCGACCAGCAGCAGCAAGAGCGTCGCCACCCCGAGGAGCGTCATCTGGCTCTTCGTCTTGGCCTTGAAGGCGGCCAGCTCGGCAGACTTCTTCTCCTCCACCGTCAGCTCCTTCGCCTTCGGCTTCGGCTTTGCCGCGGCAATCGCCGCCACCTTGGGCGGCGGTGGCGGATAGGTGACGGCGCCGGCAAAGGTCACCGTCGCCCCGCGGATCACGTCATCCTCCATGTTGTGGTTGACCTTGCCGTCCTTGCCGGGCGTCAGATCGGTCATCATGTGGCGGATGTTGGTGGAATAGAGCGTGCTGGCCTGCGTCGCCATCCGGCTCGGGAAATCGGTGTAGCCCACGACGGTCACGCCATTGTCGCTGACGATCTTCTCATCCGGGATGGTCAGATCGCAGTTTCCGCCGCGCTCCGCCGCAAGGTCGATCACCACCGACCCCGGCTTCATCATCTTGACCATATCCTTCAGCCAGAGCTTCGGCGCCGGCCGCCCCGGGATCAGCGCGGTGGTGATGACGATATCCATATCCGGCGCCAGCTCGCGGAACTTGGCCAGCTGCTTTTCCCGGAACTCCGGGCTCGACGGCGCCGCATAGCCGCCGGTCGCCGCCCCGTCCTGCGCCGCCTCGAAATCGAGGAAGACGAAACTCGCCCCCATCGACTCGATCTGCTCGGAAACCTCGGGGCGCACGTCAAAGGCATAGACGATGGCGCCAAGGCTGGTCGCCGTCCCGATCGCGGCCAATCCGGCCACCCCGGCGCCCGACGATCAGCACCTTGGCCGGCGGCACCTTGCCCGCCGCAGTCACCTGCCCGGTGAAGAACCGGCCAAAATTGTTCGCTGCCTCGATCACCGCGCGATAGCCCGCGATATTCGCCATCGAGGACAGGGCGTCCATCTTCTGCGCCCGGCTGATCCGCGGCACCATGTCCATCGCGATCACATTGGCGCCCTGCGCCCGGCACAGCTCCAGCAGCTCCGGGTTCTGCGCCGGCCAGAAGAAAGAGATCAGCGTCTGGCCCTTGACCAGCAGCTTCGCCTCATCCTCTTCCGGGCCGCGCACCTTGACCACCACGTCGACCGCGCCCCACAATCCCTCGGCGGTCGGGATCACTTCGACCCCTGCCGTCGCATAGGCCGCATCGTCAAACCCGGCCAGCGCCCCGGCGCCCGCCTCGATCGCACAATCATAGCCCAGCTTCTTCAGCTGCAGCGCCGAGTCGGGCGTCATCGCCACCCGCGCCTCGCCCGGAAAAATCTCTTTCGGTGCACCGATCTTCACGCTGCTCACTCCCCGTCAGTGGTTCCGCTGACCGCGTTGGCCGAAAGCGGCTCTAGAAGTTCTAATGGCGACCCGGCGCTTTCACAAGCGCGAGAGGACGCAACGCCCGGAAATGCCCGGCAGATCCGCCCCGCCCCCGAAACCGCCGGGGCCCCTCCGGCACAGACCGCGCCCAATAATCGGGCATCACCGCCCGCGCCGCACAAATTGCCCGCCGCGCAAACCTTCGGGTCGATTAGGGTTTGACAGCGAACAAAACCAATTCTCTAATGGTTCAGAACCAATCACAGATTGATCCACCCCGAGAGCGGACCCGATCCCCATGACCGAGAATGCCAGCACCGTCCTTGCCCGCATCCGCCGCCTCATCGCCGCAGGCGGGCTCGAGGAGGATGGCCGCCTGCCGACCGAACGAGAGCTTTGCGACAGCCTCGGGGTCGGCCGCCGCGCCGTCCGGCTGGCGCTCGAGGTGCTCGAGGAAGAGGGGCTGATCTGGCGCCGTCAGGGCAAGGGCACCTTCCTCGGCCAGCCGCCCGATCCGACCGGCGTGCTCGCCGCCGAAATGGTCCAGAGCACCGACCCGCGCTCGATCATGGAGGCGCGGCTCTGCATCGAACCCACCCTCGCCGCGCTCTGCGCCAGCCGCGCAGCCCCCGATGATGTCGGGCGCATGTACCGCCTGCTCGATCATATCGGCGCCACACCCGAATCGGATCTGGCAGAGGTCTGGGACGGCGCCCTGCATCGGCTGATCGCACGGGCGGCGGGCAATCAGATCCTGCTCACCGCCTTCTCGCTGCTCGATGAGGTGCGCCAGCGCGACGACTGGCAGGAAATGCGCGCCCGCGCCCGCACGCCAGAGGCTCTGGCGCTTTACGACCGCCAGCACCGCGCCATCGTCGATGCCATCGCGGCGCGGGATGCGCCCTCGGCCCGCGCGGCGATGATCGAGCACCTGAACCGCCTCGCCACCAACCTCGAAACCTCGCTGCGCGAGCCGGTCGCATGACCGCCCCCGCCGCCCTGCTAGAGGTCCGCAACCTCTCGATCCGCCCCGACGGCGCGCCGCGCAATCTGGTGGATGACCTCTCGCTCTCGGTGATGCCCGGCGAAACCCTCTGCATCGTCGGCGAAAGCGGCTGCGGCAAAAGCCTGACCGTGCTCGCCCTGATGGGCCTTCTCGCCACGCCCCCCCTGCGCGTGACCGGCGGCGAGGCCTGGTTCGAGGGCCAGGACCTGCTGACCCTCTCGCGCCGCGACCTCTCGCGCATCCGGGGCGACCGGATGGCGATGATCTTTCAGGAACCGATGAGCGCGCTGAACCCCGCGATCCGGATCGGCGAACAGATCGCCGAGGCGGTGCGCCGCCACCGGGGCCTCTCGCATGCCGCCGCCCGCGCCCGCGCGCTCGACATGCTGCGGCGCGTCCGCATCCCGGCCCCGGAACAGCGGCTCGATGAATACCCGCACCAGCTCTCCGGCGGCATGCGCCAGCGCGCGATGATCGCGATGGCGCTGGCCAATGACCCGACCCTGCTGATCGCCGATGAACCCACCACCGCGCTCGACGTCACCATTCAGGCGCAGATCCTCGACCTGATGCGCAGCCTGAAGACCGACACCGGCGCCGCGCTGATCCTGATCACCCATGACCTCGGCGTGGTCGCCGAAATGGCCGATACCGTCGCCGTCATGTATGCCGGGCGCGTCGTCGAGATCCGGCCGCGCAGCGGATATCTTCAACGACCCGCAGCACCCCTATACCATCGGCCTGATGTCCTCGATGCCCTCGCTGGGCGAGACGGGCACCCGCCTCGTCACCATCCCCGGCATCGTCCCCTCGGCCAGTGACATGCCCGAAGGCTGCCGCTTCGCCTCGCGCTGCCCGTTCCGCAGCCCGGTCTGCGCCGAGCAACCGCCGCTCGCCGCGCTCACCAACAGCCACGCCGTCGCCTGCTGGAACGCCCCCCTCGAACGGCCCCACGCGGTGCCGCAGGCGGTGACCGCATGACCGCGCCCCGCACCATATTGGAAGCCACGGCGGTCGAACGCCGCTTCACCGCGCAAAAGCCGCTCTTCGGTGACCCGGTCGTGGTCCGCGCCGTCGATGGCGTCAGCCTGAAGATCCTGCAGGGCGAGACCTTCGCCATCGTCGGCGAAAGCGGCTGCGGCAAATCCACCCTCGCCCGCGTCCTCGTCCGCCTGATCGACCCCTCCGGCGGCGCGGTCCATTATGACGGCCGCAACATCGCCGCCCTGAAACCCGCCGAGGTGCGCGCGCTGCGCCGTGACCTGCAATTCATCTTTCAGGACCCGTTTTCCTCGCTCAACCCCCGCATGACCGTCGGCGCGCTGATCGAGGAACCGCTGCGCACCCACAACATCGGCACCAAGGCCGAGCGTCGCGCCCGGGTCGCCGCCCTGCTCACCCGCGTCGGCCTCGCGCCGCAACATGCCAGCCGCTATCCCGCACGAGTTCTCCGGCGGCCAGCGGCAGCGCATCGGCATCGCCCGCGCACTGGCCTCCTCGCCCAAGGTGCTGGTCGGCGACGAACCGGTCTCGGCGCTCGACGTCTCGATCCAGGCGCAGGTCGTCAACATCCTGCAGGACCTGAGGATGAATTCGGCCTGACCCTGATCATCATCGCCCATGATCTCGCCGTGATCCGCCACATGGCCGACCGCGTCGCGGTGATGTACCTGGGCGAGATCGTCGAGCTTGCCCCCGCCGCCGACCTCTTCGCCACCCCCCGCCACCCCTATACCGAGGCGCTGATCGCCGCGATCCCGCTGCCCGAGGTTGGCGCGCGGCGCGCCGAGGTGCGGGTCGAGGGCGATCTGCCCAACCCGATCGCGCCGCCGCCCGGCTGCCGCTTCCACACCCGCTGCACCTATGCCATCGCGCGCTGCAGCACCGAACGCCCGGTCCTTTCCGCCCTGCCCGGCAGCACCGCCCAGGTCGCCTGCCACCGCGCGGAAGAGCTCACGCTGGCCGGGCTCGCCCCCGGCACCGGCACCCGCACCGCCGCCGCCAGCCGGCGGTTCGACCTTTACCGACAGGCCCGCGCGGCCCAAGCCCTGCCGTCAGAGCAGGCGCCCCAATCACCCGGCCCCCAACAAGGAGACGACAGATGACACGCCCAACCAAGACCCTCGCACTGGCCACAGCGCTGATGCTGACCAGCCACCTCGCCCATGCCGCAGACCTGCGCATCGGCCTGCAGGAAGACCCCGATGTGCTCGATCCCGACCAGTCGCGCACCTTCGTCGGCCGCATCGTCTATGCCTCGCTCTGCGACAAGCTGGTCGACATCACGCCAGAGCTGAAGATCATCCCGATGCTCGCCACCAAATGGGACTGGTCCGACGGCGGCAAGACCCTGACCCTCTCGCTGCGCAAGGGCGTCACCTTCCAGGACGGCACGCCGTTCGACGCCGAGGCGGTGAAATACAACATCGAACGCTCGAAGACCTTCGAACTCAGCAAGCGCAAATCCGAGGTCAAATCGATCGAAACGGTCGAGGTGGTCGATCCGCTGACGGTGAAATTCCACCTCGCCGCCCCCGACGCCACGCTGATGGCGCAACTGTCCGACCGGGCCGGCATGATGATCTCGCCCACCGCCGCCAAGAAGGAAGGCGCCGATTTCGGCCTGAACCCGGTCTGCTCGGGCCCGTTCAAATTCGTCAGCCGGGTCCAGCAGGACAAGATCGTGCTGGAAAAATACGCAGGCTACTACGACGCCGACAAGATCCACTTCGACAAGGTCACCTTCCTGCCGATCCCCGATACCACCGTCCGCCTCGCCAACCTGCGCGCCGGCGATCTCGACATGATCGAGCGTCTGGCCCCCACCGATCTCGCCTCGGCCAAGGCGGATGCGAAACTCTCCGTCGCGGCCGCCACCTCGATCGGCTATCAGGGCATCACGGTCAACATCGCCAACACCGCCGCCGCCGACAACCCGATGGGCAAAAGCGCGCTGGTACGGCAGGCGCTGTCGCTCTCGCTCGACCGCGACGCGATCAATCAGGTGGTGTTCAACGGCGCCTTCGCCCCCGGCAACCAGCCCTTCCCGCCGACCTCGCCCTGGTATGACAAGGACTTCCCGATCCAGAAGCGCGACGTGGCCAAGGCCAAGGCGCTGCTGAAACAGGCGGGCTACGACAAGGTCGATGTCTCGATCCAGGCCGCCAACAGCCCGGATGCCACGCAGGTCATGCAGGTGATCCAGTCGATGGCCGCCGAGGCCGGGATCAACGTCAAGATCGTGACCAAGGAATTCGCCACCATGCTGAAGGATCAGACGGCGGGCGATTTTCAGGCGACCCAGGTCGGCTGGTCCGGCCGGGTCGATCCCGATGGCAACCTCTACGGCTTCGTCGTCACCGGCGCGCGGCCTGAACGACGGGCATTACTCCAACCCCGAGGTCGACAAGCTGATGAACGCCGCCGCGCCTGTCCACGGATGAGGCAACGCGCAAGACCTCCTATGACGCGGCGCAAAAGATCCTGCTGAGCGACCTGCCGATCATCTACCTCTACCACCCGGTCTGGATCTGGGCGATGTCGAAGTCGCTCACCGGCTTCACGCCCTATCCGGACGGCATGATCCGGCTGCAGAACGTCTCGCTCTCGAACTGACCGAAACGCTGCCCGGCGGCACCCGCCGGGCCCCCTCGAACCGGAGACGCCGATGCTCGCCTTCCTCGCCCGCCGCATCCTGATCGCGATCCCGACGATCCTGCTGATCTCGATGTTCGTCTTCGGCATGCAGAAACTGCTGCCGGGCGATCCGGTGCTGGCGATGGCGGGCGAGGAACGCGACCCCGCGACCATCGCGCAACTGCGCGAGAAATATCACCTCAACGATCCCGATCACGACGCAATATCTCTACTGGATCGGCGGCGCGGTGCAGGGCGACCTCGGCATCTCGCTGCGCACCCGCGAGCCGGTGCTGAAGCTGATCGGGCAGAAGCTGCCCGTCACGATCCAGCTTGCCCTGATGGCGCTGGTCATCGCGCTGCTGCATCGGCATTCCGGCGGGGGTGCTCTCGGCCTATCGAAAGGGCACATGGGTCGACTGGCTCGCCAATGTCGTGGCGCTCTCCGGCCTCTCGATGCCGAACTTCTGGCTCGGGATCATGCTGATCCTGCTGGTCTCGGTCCGCCTCGGCTGGCTGCCCGCCTCGGGCTATGTCTCGCCCCTGGTGGACCCGGTGAAATCCTTCGAGACCATGCTGATGCCCGCCTTCGTGCTGGGCACCGGCCTCGCCGCCACGCTGATGCGCCACACCCGCTCGGCCATGCTCGGCGTGCTGCGCTCCGATTATGTCCGCACCGCCCGCGCCAAGGGCCTGCCGGAAGGCCGGGTGCTGGTCAAGCACGCCCTCCGCAACGCGCTGGTGCCGATCGTCACCGTCACCACCCTGATCTTCGGCGACCTGCTCGGCGGCGCGGTCCTGACCGAGCAGATCTTCACCATCCCCGGCTTCGGCAAGCTCGTCGTCGATGCCGTCTTCAACCGCGATTACGCCGTGGTCCAGGGCATCGTCCTGTGCACCGGCATCGCCTTCATCGCGATGAACATCCTCGCCGACGCCGCCTACCGCGTCCTCAACCCCCGCATGAGGGCACGCATGACCGTCGCCGCCGACCGCTCCCGATCCCGTCGCCGCCGCAAGCCCGCAGCCGTTGGCCAAGATGCGCGCCAGCCCGGCGGCGCTTTTCGGCTCGGCCTCGTCGCCTTCTTCTGCGCCGCGGCCTGCTCGCCCCGCTGCTGCCGATCGCCGACCCCATCGCGACCGACTGGGGGCGGTCCGCAAACCGCCCTCGGCCGCGCATCTGGTTCGGCACCGACGAGATCGGCCGCGATCTTCTGTCGCGGATGATCTGGGGCGCCCGCGCCTCGCTGCTCGCCGGCGTCGTCTCGGTCGGCATCGCGGTCCTCCTGGGCGTGCCGCTCGGCGTGCTGGCAGGCTATCTGCGCGGCTGGACCGACGCCGCGATCTCGCGCATGACCGAGGCGCTGCTGGCCGCGCCCTTCCTGATCCTCGCCATCGCGCTTGCCGCCTTCCTCGGCCCCTCGCTGACCAATGCGATGATCGCCATCGGCCTTTCGGCCATGCCGGTCTTCATCCGCCTCGCCCGCGCCCAGACCATGTCGGTGATGACCGAGGATTACGTCGAAAGCGCCCATGCCATCGGCGTGCGCGCCGCCGGCCCTGATCTGGCGCTACATCCTGCCCAACATCTTCCCGCCGATCCTGGTGCAGTCCACGCTGACCATCGCCACCGCGATCATCGCCGAGGCCTCGCTCTCCTTCCTCGGCCTCGGCCAGCAACCGCCCGCCCCCTCCTGGGGCTCGATGCTGAACGTCGCCAAGAACTTCCTCGACCAGGCGCCCTGGATGGCGCTCTGGCCCGGCATCGCGATCTTCCTCGTCGTGCTCGGCTTCAACCTGCTCGGCGACGGTCTGCGCGACGCCCTGGACCCGCGCGATGTGTAAGATCACCGCCCGCCGCGCCCGGGGGCAGCCCGCGCCGCACGACCCGGCACCCGTTTCAGACCCAACCCAACCGCTTGACCGCAAGTCGTTTCTAACGAGGACATAAGATGCAATTCACCACCCGCCCCGAAATCCTCGGCACCTTCGGCGTCGCCACCTCGACCCACTGGATCGCCTCCGCCGTCGGCATGGCGATCCTCGAGGCCGGCGGCAATGCCTTCGACGCCGCCGTGGCGATGGGCTTCACCCTCAACGTGGTCGAACCCCACCTGAACGGCCCGCTCGGCGACCTGCCCGCGATCATCCGCCCGGCGGGCGCTGCCGCGCCCACCATCATCTGCGGTCAGGGCACCGCGCCCGCAGGCGCCACCATCGCGCATTACAAGGCCGAGGGGCTGTCGATGATCCCGGGCTCCGGCCTGCTCGCCACCGTCATCCCCGGCGCCTTCGACGGCTGGATGCTGATGCTGCGCGACCACGGCACGATGAGCCTGCGTCAGGTCCTCGAACCTGCGATCCACTATGCCCGCCACGGCCACCCGACGCTCGCCCGGGTCTCGGCCACCATCGCGGGCCTGGCCGATTTCTTCCGCAGCGAATGGCCGACCTCCGCCGCCGTCTGGCTGCCCAATGATCAGCCGCCCACCCCCGAAAGCCTGTTCTGCAACCCCGACCTCGCCGCCACCTGGACCCGCCTGCTGGCCGAGGCCGAGGCCGTCCCGGGCCGCGAAGCCCAGATCGAGGCCGCCCGCGCCGCCTTCTACAAGGGCTTCGTCGCCGAGGCGATCGACGACTGGATGCGCGACGCCTGCGTGATGGATGCCGCGGGCGGGCGCCGCAAGGGCGTGCTGACCGGACAGGACATGGCCGGCTGGCAGGCCAGCTACGACGCGCCCGTCTCGGTCGATTACAAAGGCTGGACGGTCTGGAAACCCGGCCTCTGGTCGCAGGGCCCGACCTTCCTGCAATCCCTCCGCCTGCTCGATGGCGCCGGGATCGAGCGGATGGGCCTGAACTCGGCCGGCTTCGTCCATACCGTGACCGAGGCGATGAAACTCGCCTTCGCGGATCGAGAGGCCTATTACGGCGATCCCGCCTTCGCCGAGATCCCGGTCGACACCCTGCTGTCGCGCGCCTATGCCGACAGCCGCCGCGGGCTGATCGAAGACAGCGCCTCGCTCGCGCAACGCCCCGGCGTGATCCCGGGCTACGAGGCCTGGGTGAAGGCCGCCCTGGCCCATGCCGGGCAGAACCCGGAAACCCCCTCCGGCGTCGGCGCGGGGGAACCCACGATGGCGCATCTGACCGAGAAACGCGGCGATACCGTGCATGTCGACGTGATCGACCGCTGGGGCAACATGGTCTCGGCCACGCCCTCGGGCGGCTGGCTGCAATCCTCGCCGATCGTGCCCGGTCTCGGCATGCCGCTGAACTCCCGCGCGCAGATGTTCTGGCTGGATGAAGGCCTGCCGACCTCGCTCGCCCCCGGACGCCGGCCGCGCACCACGCTCTCGCCCTCGATGGCCGAGGGGCCGGACGGCGAGAAACTGGCCTTCGGCACCCCCGGCGGCGATCAGCAGGACCAGTGGCAGCTGATCTTCTTCCTGCGCCTCGTGCATGGCGCGGAAAACCTGCAGGCGGCGATCGACGCCCCGCTCTTTCACACCGCGCATTTCCAGGCCTCGTTCTATCCGCGCGCGACGCAGCCCGGCCATCTGATGGTGGAACCGGCGCTGGGCGATGCCGCCATCGCCGACCTGCGCGCCCGTGGCCACAAGGTCGAGGTCGCCGCGCCCTGGACCGTGGGCCGCCTGACGGCGGCGCAGCGCGACGCCTCCGGCCTGCTGCGCGCGGCGGCGACGCCGCGGCTGATGCAGGCCTATGCGGTGGGGCGCTAGGGCTTCGCGCCGGACCCCCGGGCAAGGGTGGGGGGGCTGTCTGCCCCCCCACACCCCCCCGAGAGTATTTTCCCCAAGAAGAAAGCCAGACCTCAGCCGAGCGGGATCACATCGACCTTCTGCTCATGCCGCTGCCCGCCGGTGATGCGCAGCACACCGCGCACCGGGGCCACGTCATCGTAATCCCGCCCCTGCGCCACCACGACGTGATCCGCCCCGACCAGCACCGCATTGGTCGGGTCATATTCGACCCAGCCGGTTTCGACCCCGCACCAGGCCCGCACCCAGGCATGCATCGCATCGGCGCCGGCCAGCCGCGCCCTGCCCGGCGGTGGCGTGGTGCGCAGAAAGCCCGAGACATAGCCCGCCGGGATCCCGATGCCGCGCAGGCAGGCGATCATGATCTGGCTGAAATCCTGACAGACGCCGTGCCGGGCGGCAAAGGCCTCGGCCGGGTCGGTGTCCACCGTGGTGGCCTTGGCGTCAAAGGTCATGTCGCGGTGCAGCGCCAGCCCGACCGCCTCGACCGCCGCCTGCGTGGTGGCAGTCCCGGTCACCGCCGCGCGGGCATAATCCGTCATCTCGTCGCTGAGCCGCACCCGCCGCGAGGGCCCGAGGAAATGATGCGGCGCCTCGGGGCCGAGCGAGCGCTGCGTGAACAGGTCATCGACCAGCCGCGCCAGCGGCGGCGACAGATCCATCCCGCGCGCCTCGCTCCAGCATTCGACCCGCGCCTGCAGGCGGAAGCTTTCCTGATTATGCGGGCTGCGATGCGCCACCTCGACCGTCGCATTGCCGAAGAAATCCCGCCCCTCGCGGCGCTCGTCGGGGCGCGGTTCGGTCGCCAGCCGCCCGGCGATCAGCCGTTGCCGCCCGGGCAGCGTGGCCGGCATCAGCCGCAGCAGATTGCGCCCCATGCCCGAGGGTTGCTGGTAGAAATAATTGATGGTCAGCCCGATGTCGTAGAGCATCCGCTACCCCAGATAGGTTTCCGACACCAAGGCCGCCAGCGCCGCCGTCTCATCGCGCAGCCGCACCAGATCCATCGTCGAGATCTCTTCCGGCGACAGCACCGCCAGCCCGGTATGCGCCTTCAGCACCCTGCGCGCCAGCGGCGTCATCAGCCCCGGCCCCTGATTGCCGGGCAGCATGGCGATCTGGGTGCGCACCTCGTCGAGCTGATAGAGGATCGATCGCGGGTTGCGGCTGTCCAGCGCCAGCAGGTCGATCACCGTGTTGCGCGTGGTGGCCACCGCATAGCGCCGCCGATGCGTCATCAGGCTGTCGCCAACCTCGACCGCGATGTCGAGCGCGCCATCCGGCTTGGCCGGATCGGCAAACAGCGCCAGCGTCCAGGCCATCGAATTGGCCCGCTCCAGCGCGCGCCCCAGGGTCAGAAAGCGCCAGCCGGTGAAGCGATACATGTTCTCATGCACCAGACCCGAGAAGCCGGCGATCTGGCGCAGCAACAACCCCATCGCGCGCGCCGCATCATCGGCGCGCTGGTCGAGCCCGTCCATCGCCTCGACCGTCTCGGCCAGATCGTTCAGCGCGATCCAGCCATCCACCGAGAAGCGGTCGCGCACCTTGTTGGCGCAGATCTGCGCCATGCCGACACGCTGCATCAGCACCGGCGCGAAAGGCGCCTCGACATCATAGCCCTGCGCCGCCAGATATTTCGCCAGCACCGCCAGCAAGGGCCGGTTCGGCGTATCGCTTTCCGCCAGCCGCAGATGATAGGCGCGCAGCAGCCGCACCGCGGTCTCGACCCGCTCGACATAGCGGCCAAGCCAGAACAGGTTGTCGGCAGCGCGCGAGGGCAGCACGCTCAGCTCGGTCCGGCGAAACGGGCGCGTCGGCACTCGGGATCATCGTCTCGGCCGCCACCGGCCCGTCCGAGACGACCCAGACATCGGCCACCGAGCCGCCCGCCTGCATCGCCACCGCCCGGACATCCGCGCTGCGCCCGATCCTTGCATAGCCGCCCGGCATCACGCTCCAGCCCGCGTCGGTGCGCGCCACGAAAACCCGCAGGCTCATCGGGCGCGGCACCAGCCGGTCGCCGACCCAGACCGGCGTGGTCGAGAGCCGCACCGCCTCCTGCCCCACCAGCGATGGCCCCTCGGCATCGAGCCAGGGCCCCAGCACCTCGGGTTCCGGGCGCCGCGGCACCCCTTCGAGCTCGAAGAACAGCCGGTTCGACAGCGCCGGCCCCAAGGTCATGCGGTCGGCATTGGCGCGCGACATAGGCTGCGCTCGGCCTGCTGGCCGCACCACCATGTCGCGATATTGGGCAGCTTCAGCGGCTCGCCCAGTCAGCGCCCGCGCGATCCGCGGCAGGAACGCCATCAGCGCGCGCGCCTCGAGCACGCCCGAGCCCAGCGCATTGACCATCGACAGCTGGCCCGACGCTGACCGCGCCCAAAAGCCCGGGCGTGCCGATCCGCGAGTGACCCGTCCAGCTCCATCGGATCGGCGAATTGCGCGTCCAGCCGGCGCCACAGCACCGAGAGCGGGCGCAGCCCCGCCACCGTGCGCACCATGACCTGCCCGTCCTGCACCACCATATCCTCGCCCTCGAGCAGCATGAAGCCGAGGTAGCGCGCGATATAGGCATGTTCGTAATAGGTATCGTTCATCGGCCCCGGCGTCAGGATCGCCGACCCGGTTGCCATCGCTGCCGCGCATCCCGTTCAGTGCATCGCGGAACTGCCGGAAGAAGGGCGCCAGGCGCTCGACATTGCGCCTCCGGGTAGAAGTTCGAAAACACCCGGCTGGTCGCCACCCGGTTTTCCAGCGCGAAGCCCGCACCAGAGGGCGCCTGCGTCCGGTCCCCCAGCACGAACCACGACCCGTCCGGGCTGCGGCCCAGTTCAAAGGCCAGAAACTGCAGGAACTTGCCGCCGCGCGGCTCGACCCCGACCAGCGGGCGCAACCACTCCGGGTTGCCCGCCACCAGGGCCGCGGGCAGATAGCCCTCGGCCACCAGCCGCCCCGGCCCGTAGAGGTCGCGCACCACCATTTCCAGCAGTTCGGCGCGCTGCACCAGCCCCTCGGCGATCTGCGCCCAGTCCTTTTCATGCACGATCACCGGCACCGGACTCAGCGGCCAGTCACGCTCTTCCGTGCCGGATTCATGGTAAAGCCGGGTGAACACCCCGGCATCGCGCAGATATTGCCCCCCGCGAGAGATCTTCACCGCCATCTGCGCCGGCGTGATCCCGGCCAGATGCTCCAGAAACGGCCGCCAGACCGGCCGGATCACCCCGGTCGGGTCAAGCAATTCATCCGCCGCCCCCTCCAGCGGCGCATAGCCTTCCAGCAACGCCGCCAGCGGATCGCGCCCCTTGCCCTTCGCCGTGCCCAAGATCAGACCCCCGGCGCACGCCGCAGGTCGAGCGTCATCGGAAACTCCGGATGCGCCGTCTCAGCAGCAGGACGATAGCCCCCGGCATGGTGGCCAAAGGCCTCGAACCGCGCCAGACGGCGGGCCTCGGCCTCATTGCCGTTCACCGGGAAGGTGTCATAGTTGCGCCCCCCCGGATGCGCGACGTGATAGGTGCAGCCGCCGAGCGCACGCCCGGTCCAGGTGTCGTAGATGTCGAAGGTCAAAGGCGCATCGACACGCAACACCGGATGGATCGCCGCCGATGGCTGCCAGGCCTTGTAGCGCACCCCGGCCACCGAAACCCCGGCCGCCCCGGTCGGCGCCATCGGCATCCTGCGCCGGTTGCAGGTCACCTCATAGCGCGTCGGATCGGGCGCGGTCAGCTCGCACCTGCAACCGCTCGGTCGAGCTGTCGGTATAGCGCACCGTGCCGCCGATCGCCCCGGTCTCGCCCAGCACATGCCAGGGCTCCAGCGCCTGCCGCAGCTCCAGATGCACGCCCTCGGCCTCGACCTCGCCGCAGAAGGGAAAGCGGAACTCGGCCTGCGCCTCGAACCAGTCGGGGTCGAGGTCGAAGCCATGCTGCCGCAGATCGGCCAGCACATCGAGGAAATCCTGCCAGACATATTCCCGCAGCATGAAGCGGTCATGCAAGCGTGGTGCCCCAGCGCGTCAGATTGCCGCCCGCAGGCGCCGCCCAGAACCGCGCGACCAGGGCCCGGATCAGCAATTGCTGCGCCAGATTCATCCGCGCATTCGGCGGCATCTCGAAGCCCCGGAACTCGACCAGGCCCAGCCGCCCGGTCGGCCCGTCCGGCGAATAGAGCTTGTCGATGCAGATCTCGGCCCGGTGCGTGTTGCCGGTCACATCGGTCAGGATGTTGCGCAGCAGCCGGTCGGTCAGCCAGGGCAGCGGCGAGGCCCCCTGCCCGGGCGCCGCGATCTGCGCCAGCGCGATCTCCAGCTCGTAAAGCGCATCATGGCGCGCCTCATCGATCCGCGGCGCCTGACTGGTCGGCCCGATGAACAGGCCCGAGAACAGATAGGACAGCGACGGATGCCGGTTCCAGTGCAACACCAGCGATTTCAGCACATCGGGCCGCCGCAGGAACGGGCTGTCCGCCGTGGTCTCGCCGCCGACCACCACATGGTTGCCGCCGCCGGTGCCGCAATGGCGCCCGTCGATCATGAACTTGTCGGCCCCCAGACGGGTCTGGCGCGCCTCTTCATAGATCGTCTCGGTGGTGGCGACACAATCCTCCCAGGTCGCGGCGGGGTGAATGTTCACCTCGATCACGCCGGGATCGGGCGCCACCCGGATCACGTTCATGCGCGGATCATGCGGCGGGGCATAGCCCTCGATATGCACCGGCAGGCCCATCTTCGCCGCCGCCGCCTCTGCCGCCGCCACCAGATCGAGGTAATCCTCGATCCGCTCGACCGGCGGCATGAAGACGCAAAGCCGCCCATCCCTCGGCTCGACCGACAGCGCCGTGCGCACCGCGCCAAGCCCATCGCCCAATTGCTGCTCGACGATCTCCTGCACGGTGCCTTCCGTCGCCGTGAAGGCCCCGGCCTGCGGCCCACGAGAGGTATCGACCTCCGGCGTCACCGGCCCGTCGCCAACCGCCTCACCCGCCTGAAAGTCCGGCAAGGGCCCGCGCGGCTCGAACGGATCGGCGGTATAGGTATAGGGATACTGGCTCGGCGGCACATGCGGCAGCGCGCCCAGCGGCAGACGGAAGCCCACCGGGCTGTCGCCCGGCACCAGGAACAGATGCCCGCGCCGCAGCTTCCACTTCTCCGAGCGCCAGCGATGCCCCCCGGCCTGCGCCTGCCAGCGCTGGATCGGCAGGACGTAGCCCGATGCCGTGGTCAACCCGCGCCCGAACACCCGCGCGATCCGGTTGCGCTCTTCCGGATCCTTCAGCTTGGAATTTTCCGGCGTCACGTTCTCGGGCAGATTGCCCTCCTTGACGATCCACTCCGCCGGATCCTCGAACGCCGGCAGCACATTCTCCGGCTCCAGCCCGACCTCTTCGGCAAAGGCCTTCAGGAAGGTCTCGGCCTCGGCCGGCCCCGCCCCGGTCTGCTGCGCTTCTCCGGCGATCAGGTCCGGGTTGCTCCAGATCGGCTTCTCATCCCGCCGCCAGTAGAGCGAGAAGGTCCAGCGCGGCAGGCTCTCGCCCGGATACCACTTGCCCTGCCCGTAATGCAGGAACCCGCCCGGCGCGAATTTCTCGCGCAGCCGCCGGATCAGCTTGTCGGCCAGACCGCGCTTGGTCGGCCCCACCGCATCGGTGTTCCACTCGCCCGCCTCGAAATCGTCGATCGAGACGAAGGTCGGCTCGCCGCCCATCGTCAGCCGCACATCCTGCGCCGCCAAAGCCTCATCCACCTTGCGCCCCAAAGCGTTCAGCTGATCCCAGCTCGCATCCGAAAACGGCTTGGTGATGCGCGGATGCTCGGCCACGCGCCGCACCTTCATGTCGAAATCAAACTCGACCTCGGCAAAACTCGCCACCCCCGAAATCGGCGCGGCATTGCGGTAATGCGGGGTCGCCGCCAGCGGAATATGGCTCTCCCCGGTCAGAAGCCCGCTGGTCGGATCGAGCCCGATCCAGCCCGCGCCGGGCAGATAGACCTCGACCCAGGCATGCAGATCGGTGAAATCCACCTCGGTCCCCGAGGGCCCGTCCAGCGCCTTCAGATCCGGCGCCAGCTGGATCAGATAGCCCGACACGAACCGCGCCGCAAAGCCCAGATGCCGCAGCGTCTGCACCAGCAGCCAGCTCGAATCCCGGCACGACGCGGTGCCCCGCTCAAAGGTCTCTTCCGGCGTCTGCACCCCGGGCTCCATCCGGATGACATACCCGATGTCGCCCGCCACCCGCGCATTCAGCCCGACCAGAAAATCCACCGTCCGCATCCGGTCGCGCGGGATCGACTGAAGGAACCGCTGCAACCCCGGCCCGGCCAGCTCGGGCTGCCGGTAGATCACCAGATCCGGCGCGATATCCGGCGGATATTCAAACGGAAAATACTCCGCCTCTTCCTCGACGAAAAAGTCGAACGGGTTGTAGACCGACATGTCGGCCACCAGATCGACCTCGATCTTCAGCTCCATCACCGGCTCGGGAAAGACATAGCGCGCCAGCCAGTTGCCGTAGGGATCCTGCTGGTGGTTGACGAAATGCGGCTGCGGGCTGACCTTCAGCGAATGCGAGATCACCCGCGTCCGGCTATGCGGCGCAGGCCGCAGCCGGATCACCTGCGGACCCAGCACCACCGGCCGGTCGTATTTGTAATGCGTCAGGTGGGTAATGCTCGCTTTGATCGACATGTCTCATCCGTCTTTATGGCTCACTGCACCGTCCCACACATCGCTGTGGAAGACGAGCGCCATCGCCCCGCCCGGCCTCACCCGGGCCGCTGCCGTCGCCAGAGCCCCGATTGCCGAAAGATTTGCCTAATTTTCAGGCAGATACAAGCGCCCCACCCCGCGCGCGCGCGAATCCGTGGCAGCCAAGGCATGACTTTTCCTTTGTGCGCCCCCCCCAGTTCACGCTATCAGTCACCCGCGCAGGCCCCGTAGCTCAATTGGATAGAGCACTCGCCTTCTAAGCGAGTGGCTGCAGGTTCGAGTCCTGCCGGGGTCACCAGCCGCGCACTTTTGCCATTTACACCGCGCCCGCGGCCCGCTTTCACTCACTCCGGACAACCGGAGTTCGCCCATGCCCCATCCCACCGCCGCCCGCCTCACCGCCCTCCGCGCAAGGATGGAGGCGACAGGCTGCGACCTGATCGCCATCGCCCCCGGCGCGCATATGGACTGGGTGCTGGGCTTCCACCCGCACCCGGACGAGCGCCCCTGCCTGCTCCTGATCACCCCGGCGTCCGAGGGCTTCCTGATGCCCGCCCTGAATGCCGAAGGCACCCGCGAACAGACCGACCTGCGCTTCTTCCCCTGGGCGGATGAGGTCGGCCCCGAGGCTGCGCTGGCGCAGGCCCTCACCACCCTCTCCAATGCCCCGGTCAGCCGCGTGGCGCTGGACGAAACCATGCGCGCCGACTTCGCGCTGCTGCTGCTCGGCGCCCTGCCCGGTGCCACGCAGACCTTCCTGTCCGAAACCCTCGGCTACCTGCGCATGCGCAAGGACGCCGCCGAATGCGAGGCCCTGCGCCGCAACGCCGCCAGCTGCGACATCGCCATGCAGGCCGCCTTCGCCGCGATCCGCCCCGGCATGGCGGAAACCGACCTCGCCCGGATCGTGCGCGAAGCCTTTTCCGCCCAGGGCGCCGACCCCGCCTTCTGGATCGTGGGGTCCGGCCCGAACGGCGCCTTCCCGCACCACGCCGCCGGCCCCCGGCTGCTGGCGCCCGGCGACGCCGTGGTGATCGACATCGGCGGCAGGCTTGACGGCTACCCCAGCGACATGACCCGCATGGCCGTGCTGGGCGAGCCGCCCGAAGGCTTCGCCGAGGTCCACGCCGTGGTCGACGCCGCCGTCCGCGCGGCGCTGGCCGCCGCCCGCCCCGGCGTGCCGGCCCGCGCCGTCGACGCCGCCGCCCGCGGCGTGATCGAGGCCGCAGGCTACGGCCCCTATTTCGTCCACCGCACCGGCCACGGCCTCGGCATCGAGATCCACGAGCCGCCCTATATCACCGCCACCAATGAGCTGATCCTCGACGAAGGCATGGTGTTCTCGATCGAGCCCGGCATCTACCTGCCCGGCCGCTTCGGCGTCCGGCTGGAGGAAATCGTGATCCTGCAGGCCGAGGGACCAGAGGTCCTGTCCCACCTCCCCCGCAGCGCCCATTTCGCGCCCGCCTGATCGCGCCGCCTGATCGCACCGCCTGATTGCCCCGCCCGATCCCCGGCGGGATCGCCAGCCCAACCCCCCGCTGCGCGGCGCCTGAGTATTTTTGCCAAGAAGAAATCCCGCCAGTTCTTCTTGGCAAAAATACTCGCGTCCCGCGCAGCGGTCCCGCACTCTCCACCCGCGCCCTACCCCGTAGCCGAGCGCGCCTCCGGCGCCGCCGCCGCCTCGGCCTGCCCGGGTTGCGGGTTCAGCCGCACCGCGCGGCTGCCGCGGTTCTGGCCGAGCTTGCCCTCGGCCAGACGGCGGCCATCGACGCCTTCCAGCACGATCCGCTCCAGCGCGGTCGCCGGGATCGGCACCAGGTCACCCGCCCGCAGCCCGAGCACCGCCGACAGCGGGATCGTCAGACGGTGCAGCACCGCGCTCAGCGTCGCCGGCGCGGTCATCACCACATCGGCCAGCCGCACCGCCGGGGCCGCGCGCGCCGCCTGCTTCGCCACCGCCTTGGGCGGCGCGCCGCGACCCTCTGCGGGCAGCGCGATCAGCACCTCGCCCCGGCGCTGGCCCCGGGCGAAGCTCAGATCGGCCTGAAACACCCGGTAAGGCACATCCTCCAGCAGCAGCCCGAGCGGGCGCGGATCATCAAGGAACGAGGCATAGCGAAAGCCGCCGGCCCAGATCACGTCGAGGCTGCTGGCGAGGTCCGTTTCCAGCCCGGCCAGGATCCGGTCCACCATCCCCGCCGTCATCGCCGCATCGGTGCGCGTGGCCTTGCGCGCCGCAGGCTCGCCCGTCCCGGCGCGCCCGGTCGTCATCATCTCGATCAGTGCGGTCAGCATCCCGGGCGAGATCGCAACCAGCCCGAGCCCTTCCCCCGGCCCTTCGATCATCGCCAGCAGCGCGCGCTCCGGCGGCAGGTCGAGCAGTTCGGCCAGCGACCGGCGCGCCTCGTCAAGCTTTTCCACCGTCAGATCCAGCCCCGGCACCGCCTGCCCGGCCCGCGCCAGCGCCAGCCGCAGCGCCTTGGCCGGGGTCATCGCCCCGACCTCCGGCAGGCGGCCCGCCGCCGCCTTGCGCCTCAGAACGGAATCGCCTTCTGCCATGCCTTGAGTCCCGCCCGGTCGTCTGTCCGCCCAGAGTGTCGCGCCAGACTGTCAGATCAAGGTTTCGGAATGGTTTACGCGCGCCTCAGGCCGCCCGCGCCAGGCGGCGCGGGAAGCTGACGCGGAACGCCGCACCGCCCTGCCCCGGCAGATAGGCGATGGTGCCGCCCAGATTGGCCATGATCTCGCGGCAGATCGCGAGCCCGAGCCCGGCGCCGCCAGCCCGCGCGCTCTCTGACAGCCGCGCGAACTTCTCGAAGATGATCGCCTGGCTGTCCTGCGCAATCCCGCGCCCGTTGTCGATGAAATCGACATCGACCCGGCCGCCACGCACCCGCACCACTATCCGCAGCTTCGGGCGCGCCACATCGCAGTACTTGCGCGCATTGCTCACCAGATTGATGAAGACCTGGCTCAGCCGGTCGGCATCGGTGCGCACGATCACCGCCTCGTCTTCCGCCGCGCGCTCGACCAGCAGCGCCCCGGTCCCCGCCGCCAGCAGCGCCCGGTCGATCAGCGCGCGCAGGCTGATATCGGTCTCGCTCAGCGCCACCTGCCCGCTTTCCAGCACCGAGAGATCGAGCAGATCGTCGAGCAGCCGGGTCAGCCGGATCGTCTCGTCATGCACGATCCCGGCATAGCGCGCGCTGTCCTCGGCCGTCACGCCGCCGGTCATCAGGATCTCGGAAAACGCCCGGATCGAGGTCATCGGCGTGCGCAATTCATGGCTGATCTGGCTCAGGAAGGCATCCTTCTGGCGCGACAATGTGGTCAGCTTGCCATTCGCCTCGCGCAGCGCCCGGGCGGTGCGGCTCAGCTCTTCCGACTTGGCCTCGAGCTGGCTCGAATATTCCATGATCTGCGCGGTCTCATTGGCCACCGCCATCAGATCCTCGACCGAGACCGTGGCCCCGCCCACGATCTGCGCGATCATCGCATGCGCGGTGGCGGCGCCCACCGACCCGGCCAGCCCGCGCTCCAGCCGGGCGATGAAGGCCGGGGTGATCTCCGGCAAAAACCCCTCCAGCCCCTGCTCGCGCGCCTGCGCCAGAAAGAACCCCTGCGCCGCCTCCGGGCCAAGGATGCGCTGCGACATCACCAGCAGATCCTCGGCCTCGGCCAGACCCTGGCTCCAGCCCCGCGCGCCCGGCTCCTGCTCGAAGGCATTGACGAATTGCGCGCCCTGCAACCGCTCCACCGGGCCCGGGAAAGTGGCCAGCGAGACCGCGCAGAACGCCAGCGTGTTCAGCGACATCGACCAGAACAGCGCGTGCAGCAACGGGTCCATGCCGCCGAGCCCGAACAAGGCATGGGGCCGCAGCCAGCCCATCCCGAAGGGCCCCGCAGCCATGACATGGGCAGAGATCAGCCCGCTCTGCCCGAAGCTCGGCAGGAACAGCGCGTAAAGCCAGACCACAAAGCCGATCACGAGGCCCGAGGCCGCGCCCCAGCGCGTCGCCCCGCGCCAGAAGATGCCGCCCAAGAGCGCCGGCAGCACCTGCGCCGCGCCGACGAAAGAGATCAGCCCGATCGCCGCCAGAGCCTCGCCGCCGCCGGTGAAGCTGTAATAGGCATAGCCCAGCCCCAGAACCCCCGCGATCGACAGCCGCCGCGAGATCAGCACCACCCGCCGCACATCGCCCGCAAGGCGTCGCGCGCTGCGGCACGACCTTCAGCCAGAACGGCATCACGATATGGTTCGACACCATCGTCGCCAGCGCGATCGCCGCCACGATCACCATGCGGTGGCACTGGAAAACCCGCCCAGAAAGGCCAGCATCGCCAGCCCGCCCTGATGCATCGCCAAGGGCAGCGTGAGGACGAAGAGATCCGGGTTCGACCCCTTCGGCAGAACCTCCAGCCCGACGACCGCGATCGGCACGACGAACAGGCTCATCGCGAAAAGGTAGAGCGGAAAGGCCCAGCTCGCCGTCGCCAGATGCCGCTCGTCGACATTCTCGACCACCATCACCTGAAACATCCGCGGCAGGCAGAACACCGCGACCCCTGACAGGAAGGTCAGCCCGACCCAGCGCCCGGGTTGCAGGCGCCAGGACGCGATGGCTCTCTGCCGTGATCCGCGCGAAGATATCGGCCGGGCCCGTCGGCCACGAACCAGACGACGAACACGCCCACCGCCAGCAGCGCCACCAGCTTCACCACCGCCTCGACGGCGATCGCCATCACCACGCCCTGATGCTGCTCATTGGCGTCGAGGTTGCGGGTCCCGAACATCACCGTGAACAGCGCCAGCGCCGACCGCGACCCAGACCGCGAGCCGCTCCGACCCCGGCAGGACCCAACCGCTCGGCGAGCCCAGCGCCAGCACCCCGAAGGACAGGGTCACCGATTGCAGCTGCAAGGCGATATAGGGCGCAGCCGAAGCCACCGCCAGAAGCGTCACGATCACGCCGAGCAGGTTCGACTTGCCATAGCGCGCCGAGATCAGGTCGGCGATCGAGGTCACCCGCTGCGTCTTGCCGATCCGGACCAGCTTGCGCAGCACCCACCACCAGCCGACGAAGACCAGCGTCGGCCCGAGGTAGATCGTCGACGAATTCGAGCCCGGAGCGCGCCGCATAGCCCACCGCCCCGTAGAACGTCCAGGCCGTGCAATAGATCGACAGCGACAGCGTATAGACCGCGGGCGAGCGCAACCACCGCACGCCGCCGCGAAGTGCCCGGCGTTCCACCACGAAGGCCACGAGGAACAGCAGGAACACATAGCCGAGACAGGCCAGCGCGAGCAGGTCAAAGGGTATCAATGCCCGCCTCCGCCATCGCCGCCACCCTCATGCCTGCCCTGCCCCGGCCCACGATCGCGCCGGAAAGCCGATCGCGCGTCCGGCTCCCGCCAGCCGCAGTCCCGCCCAACCGGAAAGAGGTCCGCCGCCGCCAGACCGCGCGTATCAGCGCCAGAATGGCCAGCACGATCTGCGCAAGTGCCATCCACCGGTCCCCGCTCACGGCGCCTCCTCCCCGCGACTGCCCGGCGGCTTGCCCTCCGCCCGCCCATCCGCCCGCGCCAGCGCGCGCGAAATCAGCGCGGCGCCGAGGATCAGTGCAAACCAGACGCCGAACAGGAACACCCCATCCTCGGCGGTGCCGACCGAGGTCTCGCCACTCCGCCCCGCGCCCCAGAGGATCGGCACGAAGAACAGCACCGCGCCGAGCACCGGCAGCATCCGCGCCGCATCCATCAGACGCCGCAGGCGGTAGGTCCGCCGCTCGAGGAACAGGGGCCGCCGCTCCGGCATCATACCCCCGCCAAAGCGCGCACCGAGGCGAGGATCTCGCCATTGGCAAAGGGTTTGGTCATGAACCGGCTCGCCCCCAGCCGCTCGGCCATCTCGCGGTCGCGGCTCTGGCTTTTCGCGGTCAGCATCAGCACCGGCAAGGCGCGCAACAGCACATCCGCCCGCAGCTCCTGCAGGATCTCGAACCCGGATCGCCCCGGCAACATCGCATCGAGCACCACCACATCGGGCACCTCGGCCCGGATCACGCCCAGCGCATCCGCCCCGTCCGAATGCGTGCTGACGCGCCAGCCATCGCGCGCCAGAATGAACCGGATCGCCTCGATGATATTCGGCTCGTCTTCGATCAGAAGGACATGCCTGCCCATCCGCCGCCTCCTCCCCCCACGCGTTCGTTGACGCATCCCTTTTGCGGCAACTATCCGCCAGAATTGGGGGTGTGTCAAAAGGGCGATGAGGGTGGGGCGGACGGCCAGCGCCCCGCGAACCCGACCTCAACCAGAGAAGCCCCCACCCATACCACAGAGGTCCGCGCCCTCCCTCGGGCGGGCGCCGCACCGATCTATCGGTTTGCGCTTTATTCGCAAAAGCCCCGAACGACGGCTGAACGGCAACCGACACCGCCAAAGCGCCCTCCCGTGCGGGAGGGAGCGGCCACTGCGGAGCTCCAGCCCTTGCTCCGGGCCAAGCGGGCTGAGGGTGCGGACGGCGATCCCCGCCGATCGAGCGGGTCTCAAAGGCTACGTCAGCCGAGCGGTCTCAAAGACAGCGCAACAGGCTAGCCGTCAGGGTCGGCAAACCCGACGAATTGCCGATTCGGCCGACTTCGCCGTTGTTCTTGCGATACCATTTGTCTTCGGGGCCGAGGAAACAGCTACCAAGTCGTCCAGTCCGAGCAGCGCAACCTGCAACATGCTCGATCCTCGCGACTTCGATCTGTAAATTCGAAACCCCTGCTCAAACGCCTTTGGAACACCGGGCAGCATGGCCGTCATCAAACCGATCATCGGCTCCGATCTGATTCATATCATGAGCCTCGGCAACGCCCAGGCCATCAATAGTAAAAACCCTCTTCAGGGCGCTCGTAGAGACATGTCGAACCCGTAGAATGTCGCAACGCAGCAAGCGTCGGTATCGTACATCAGTGTCGAACCGCTGAATTCTGGGACCGTTGCACGGTCCTACAAGACCTCGAGTTCCACTTCCAGGATGCAAGAGCTCATTGCTTGGCAGGGGCGGTCGCGGACAATCCAGCCCAGCGGCGCCCCCCCCTCTCAAAACTCCTCCGTCAGTATCGACGGCTCGCGCCGCGCCACACACTCCTGCCGCGGGCAGACCCGGCAGGTCGGCCCCACCGGCTGGGCCACAGCACCCGCCAGCTCCACCGCCTCCGGCACGATCAGCATCACCGCCTCCAGAACCTGCGGCGCATCGAACCCCGCGGGCCGCAAGGGCTGGCAGATCGCATAGGTGACGAACCGGCGCGGCTCCCGCCCGGCCATCTCGACCACGGCCCGGATCGGCACCATCGGCCGCGACAACGCCTGATACAGCGGCCAGAGCGGACAGGCCGCCCCGAAGCGCGGCAGCGAGAATCCCTCGACCGCCTTGCGAAAGGTCAGTGCCCCCGCCCCGTCGCAGATCACCAGACCTGCCGCCTGCCCCGGCAGGCAGGCCAGCCGCCGCATCACCTGCGCCAGATCGCCGCCAAAGCGCGCCGCCAGCGCCCCCGGCTCGCCGCCCAGCTCGGCCACCGCCGCCGCGAAGGGCCGAAGCGGCAGCGCCGAAGCATCCGCCGCATAGCGCCGCAACCAGCCCGCCGCGATCCGCCGCGCCGAAACCGACCCCAGCGTCGCCGCCAGCGCCTCGGGATCGCCGCCGCCCTCCAGCTCCGGCAGATGCCAGCCGCGCGCGGCAAGCCAGGCCTCGACCTCTTCCTGCGGCGGCGCCAGCGCCCCCTCCGGCGCGTCCGAGCCGTCGAGATAGGCCACCAGCGCCTCGGCCCCGCCCGCCAGCCGCTCGGCATCCGCCTGCAGGTTGCGCTGGAACCGCGCGCGCCACTCCGGCTCGATATCCTCGGTCTCGGCCAGAATCCCCGCCACCGAGCGCACCGAGGTCAGCGCCGAGAGCACCTCGTGCAGCGCATTGGACAGATGCGGGTCATGCGTCATGCGGTCCGACAGCGCCTCGACCGTCCGTTCCAGCACGCCCAGCCGCCCCTGCTGCGCCATCAGCAGCGCGGCCCAGCCCGGAAACCGCCCGACAAATTCCTCGACCCGCTCGATCTCGGCGCGCTCGCCCTGCCCGGCCTCTCTCCCCGCCGCCGCGGCATCCCGCAACCCGTCGAGCAGCCCGGCCCCGGCGCCTTCCGCCAGCACCGCAGGCTCGACCCCCAGCACCGCCGCGATCCGCGCCAGCATCGCCTCGCCGACGCGGCGCCGGTTATGCTCGATCAGGTTGAGATAGCTCGCCGAGATCCCCACCGCCTGCGCCAGAACCGCCTGCTTCACGCCGCCGAGCGTGCGCCGCTCGCGGATCCGGCTTCCCGTCAGTGCAGACCTCGGCATGCCAAACGCCCCCCGTATTTGCCGCCAAACTTGACAGAGATCCCAAGCCCGATCAACGCCTTGCCCACCGCTTTACCAAGCCCCGACTTCTTCTTGGCAAAAATACTCCCGCCGGAGGCGTCCGACCCCTCCAACCGCGCAGACCCCCGCCCGGGAACAGCAGCGCCAGCTGCCCCGGGCAGCGCCCGTCCGGCCCCGCGGACGGGCGCTCTGTCACCCCAGGCGCGCGTTCAATCCGGGGGAGACCTGACACCATAAAGTGCGGACACCAATCGGAGCACGCGCCCATCCCCGGCCGGGCGCTGCCCTCTGTCACGCCCCGAACGCATCCGCCGCCCAAATGAAAACGGCGCGACCCCGAAAGGTCGCGCCGCTCCCGTCCTCAGCCGATACCGCTTATTTCAAAGCCTCATCGGTGATCTCATGCGTCCAGGCCCCCGGCGCGGGCTCTTTCGTGATCGCCGGGTTGTCCTTCGACACCGCCGACAGCAGCGTCTCCACCGTTTCCTTGTAATCCGCCGGGTCGAGCGCCCCGTTCGATCCCTCGGTCAGCTTGGCGACCTCCTTCATCATGTATTCCTGATGCGCCAGGGTCTGCGCCCCGCTCGCATCATTGTCGATCACGATCTTGGCCGCCTCATCCGGATGCGCCTCGGCATATTTCCAGCCCTTCATCGAGGCGCGCACGAACCTCACCATCTCCGCCTTGAACGCCGCGTCCTTCAGCTTCGCGCCCTGCACGTAAAGCCCGTCCTCCAGCATCCCCACCCCTTCCTTGAGGTAGTTGAACGTCACCAGCTGATCCGGCTTGATCCCGGCATCCAGCACCTGACCATATTCGTTATAGGTCATCACCGAGATGCAGTCGGCCTGCTTTTGCAGCAGCGGATCGACGTTGAAGCCCTGCTTGAGCACTTCCACCCCATCCGCCTTGCCGTCGGTCTTGATCCCGAGCTTCGCCATCCAGGCATAGAACGGATATTCATTGCCATAGAACCAGACGCCCAGGGTATGGCCCTTGAAATCCTCGGGCTTCGCGATGCCCGACGACTTCAGACAGGTCAGCTCCAGCCCGCCATGCTTGAACGGCTGCGCGATATTGACCAGGTCGAGGCCCTTTTCCCGCGCCGCCAGCGCCGCCGCCATCCAGTCGACGATCACATCGGCGCCGCCGCCGGCAATCACCTGCTCGGGCGCGATATCCGGGCCGCCCGGCTTGATCGTCACATCCAGTCCCTCGTCCTTGTAAAAGCCCTTGTCCTTGGCCACGTAATAGCCCGCGAACTGGGCCTGGGTGACCCATTTCAGCTGCAGCGTCACCTTGTCGGCCGCATGCGCCGCACCGGCCGCCATCGCCGCCACAACCGCCGCCGTGAAAATCGTCTTCATCCGTCTCAACCTCCGTGTTGGGGGCCGTTTCCCGGCCCGGTTTTGCTTCAAACTCACACCCGTTGCGACGGATGCCAGAAGGTCACCGCCTTCTCCACCATCGCCACGATTCCATAGAACGCGCTGCCCGCCAGCGCCGCCACCGCGATCTCGGCCCAGACCATGTCAAGGCTCAGCTTGCCCACCTCGGTCGAGATGCGAAACCCCATGCCGCGGATCGGAGAGCCGAAGAATTCCGCCACGATCGCACCGATCAGCGCCAGCGTGGTGGCGATCTTCAAACCGTTGAAGATGAAGGGCATCGCCGCCGGAAGGCGCAGCTTGAACAGCCCCTGCCAGTAGCTCGCCCCCCATGTCGCCATCAGATCGCGCTGCATCCGCTCGCTCGCGCGCAGCCCTTCGACCGTGTTCACCAGCACCGGGAAGAACACCATCACCACCACCACGGCGGCCTTGGATTGCCAGTCGAAGCCGAACCACATCACCAGTATCGGCGCGATGCCCACGATCGGCAGCGCCGCCACGAAATTGCCCACCGGCAACAGACCCCGCTGCAGGAAGACCGAGCGGTCGATCAGCACCGCCACCAGCACCGCCGCGCCACAGCCCATCGCATAGCCGGTCAGCGCCCCCATCACGAAGGTCTGCAGGAAATCGCCCCAGAGCGTCGCCGCCATTGCCCGCGATCGCCGCCCAGATCGCACTGGGCGCAGGCAGGATCACCTTCGGCACATCCAGGCCCCGGACCACGCATTCCCAGATCACCAGCAGCGCCCCGCCAAAGATCGCAGGCACCAGCAGGCGCACGCCCCGCGTCCCGGCCCGCGCCCCGTTCGACAGCCGCGCATTGGCCCACCAGCCGCCAAGCCAGACCACGAGGGCGAGCAGCAGCCAGCTCATGCGCCCATCCCCATCCGCCGCAGCACCACCCGCTGCACGATCCCGATCACCCCGACCAGAACCGCCGCACAGAACGCCGCCATGAACAGCGCCGACCAGATCTGGATCGTCTGCCCGTAATAGGACCCGCTCAGCAGCCGCGCGCCGAGGCCCGCCACCGCCCCGGTCGGCAGCTCGGCCACGATGGCACCGACCAGCGCCGCCGCCACCCCCACCTTCAGCGAGGTGAAGAGATAGGGCATCGAGGCCGGGATCCGCAGCTTCCACAGCGTCGCCACGGCACTCGCGTTATAGGTCCGCAACTGATCGAGCTGCATCGCATCCGGGCTGCGCAGCCCCTTCACCATGCCGACCACCACGGGAAAGAAACTCAGATAGGCCGAAATGAACGCCTTCGGCACCAGCCCGGTGATCCCCACCGAATTCAGCACCACAATCACCATCGGCGCGATCGCCAGAATGGGAATGGTCTGGCTCGCAATCGCCCAGGGCATCACGCTCATGTCCATCGCCCGGTTGTGGACGATCCCCACCGCCAGCAGCACGCCGAGGCCGGTGCCGATGGCAAAGCCCAGCAGCGTCGCCCTCAGCGTGACCCAGGCGTGATAGACCAGGCTCCGCTTCGAGGTCGGCGCGGTCATCACCACCGACTGCCACAGCTCCTCCGCCACCTGATGCGGCGCGGGCAGCACCGGGCGGTCCTGCTCCATGGTCTCGGCCACCAGTTGCGAGACGCTCACCGTGGTCCCCGCCCGCTCCGCCTGATCGCGCACCCATTGCGCATTCATCCAGACCGAACCCGCATACCAGACCACCAGAAGCACCAGCAGGACGCTCAGAACGGGGAAGAAACTCTTCATATTTCGTTACCCCGGCGTCCACACCATATCGGGCACGAAACGGGCACAAAGCTTACATCAACTTTTTTGCACATCCGCCCCCCAAACGGGGTGATTCTGTGCAGATCAGACCTCATAGGAATGCCCCGCCCGCAGCCCCTCACGCACCCGATGCGCAATCTCGATGAAGGCCGCGGAATCCCGGATTTCCAGCGGCCTTTCCTTCGGCAAAGTGCTCTCGATCACATCCGTGATCCGCCCCGGACGGGGCGACATCACCACGATCCGCGTGGTCAGATAGACCGCCTCCGGGATCGAATGTGTAACGAATCCAATGGTTTTGCCGGTTCGCGCCCAGAGCTTCAGCAATTCCTCGTTCAACCGGTCGCGCACGATCTCGTCCAGCGCGCCAAAGGGTTCATCCATCAACAGGATATCCGCATCAAAAGCCAACGCCCGCGCAATGCTCGCCCGCTGCTGCATCCCCCCGGAAAGCTGCCAGGGGAACTTCCCCCCGAACCCTTCCAGATCGACCAGTGAGAGCACTTTCCGAACCCGCTCGTCCTGTTCCGCCCTGGAAAACCCCATGATTTCCAGCGGAAGTTTCACATTCCCAGCAATCGTCCGCCAGGGATAAAGCCCCGCCGCCTGAAACACATAGCCATAGGCCCGCGCCCGCCGCGCCGCATCCGGGGTCATCCCGTTGACCGTCAGAACCCCCTCGGTCGGCGTCTCCAGCGCCGCGATCGCCCGCAGGAATGTCGTCTTGCCGCAGCCCGAGGGGCCGATGAAGGAGACGAAATCTCCCTTTTCAATCCGTAGGTTGACCTCCTTCAGCGCCTGCACCGGCCCATCTGCCGCGGCAAAAGTCAGCCCCAGCCCCCGCGCCTCAATCACAGCCGCCCCCGCCTGCGCTACGCTCTCCATCACGCCATCCCGCTGCAGGAGTGAACCCCATGCAAATCTGCCAGAAAATGCGCCCCGCCGGTACTTTCGCCGGCAAGCAGGGCTTCAACTACTTCGAAGGAATCTCCAAGGAAACAACAGGTTCTACCGGGATCTGCATGCACCTTCTGACCATTCCGCCCGGCGGTCGCGCCAAAGCCCATAAACACGCCACCCATGAAACCGCGATCTACGTCCTCTCCGGCGAAACCGTGATGTTCTGGGGCCACCGCCTCGAAAACCGCATGGTCGTCTCCGAGGGCGAGATCCTCTACATCCCCGCCGACATGCCGCATCTGCCGATGAACCTCACCGCCCACCCCGCCTCCGCCGTCATCGCCCGCACCGACCCGCATGAACAGGAAAGCGTCGTCCTGCTGCCGGAACTGGAAGCCCTTGTTCCTGCGTGACATTCAGACCCCGCTCGCCGGAATTCCGGCGCGCTGCACCGGCCGCGGCGCGGTCAGCTCCTTCCAGGCCGACAGCGCCTTGTTGACCGCCCCGTTCGGGTCGCGCGCCACGAACTCGCCATGCCCCTCGGTCGAGGTCATCGCCCCATCCGTCACCGCCACCTTGCCCCGCGTCAGCGTATAGCGCGGCAGGCCCTTCACCTCTTTGCCCTCGAACACATTGTAATCAATGGCAGATTGCTGCGTTGCAGCAGTGATCACCTTGCTCTTCTCCGGGTCCCAGACCACCAGATCGGCATCCGCGCCCACCAGAACCGCGCCCTTCTTCGGATAGCAATTCAGGATCTTCGCGATATTGGTCGAGGTCACCGCCACGAATTCATTCATGCGTCAGCCGCCCGGTGCCAACCCCATAGGTCCAGAGCATCGGCATCCGATCCTCCAGCCCGCCGGTCCCATTCGGGATTTTGGTGAAATCACCCACGCCATAGCGTTTCTGCTCGGTCGTGAAGGCGCAATGATCCGTCGCCACCACCGAAAGCGAGCCCGATTGCAGCCCGGCCCAGAGACTGTCCTGATGCTGCTTGTTGCGGAACGGCGGCGACATCACCCGCCGCGCCGCATGATCCCAGTCCGGCGTTGAAATATTCGCTCTCATCCAGCGTCAGATGCTGGATCAGCGGCTCGCCCCAGACCCGCTTGCCCTGCATCCGCGCCCGCCGGATCGCCTCATGGCTCTCCTCGCAAGAGGTATGGACGACGTAGAGCGGCACGCCCGCCATATCGGCGATCATGATGGCGCGGTTCGTGGCCTCGCCCTCCACCTGCGGCGGCCGCGAATAGGCATGCGCCTCGGGCCCGGTATTGCCCTCGGCCAGCAGCTTCGCCGACAGCTCCGCCACCACATCGCCATTCTCGGCATGAACCAGCGGAATCGCCCCCAGTTCCGCACAGCGCCGGAAGGATGAGTACATCTCGTCATCATTCACCATCAGGCGACCCTTTATAGGCCATGAAATGCTTGAAGGTGTTGATCCCGTGCTCCGATCACGGTTTCCATCTCGTTGAAGACCTGCTCGCCCCACCAGGTGATCGCCATGTGGATAGGAATAGTCGCAATGCGCCCGCGCCCGATTTGTTGTGCCACATCTGCAGCGCGTCGATCAGCCCCTGCCCGGGCGCCGGCAGCGCGAAATCGACCACCATCGTCGTCCCGCCCGCCAGCGCCGCCCGCGTGCCGCTTTCGAAATCATCCGCCGAATAGGTGCCCATGAACGGCATCTCAAGATGGGTATGCGGATCGATCCCCCCCGGCATCACATAACAGCCCGTGGCATCGAGTACCTTGTCGCCCTTCAAGCCCCGGCCCGATCTCGACGATCACGCCGCCCTCGATCAGCACATCCGCCTTATAGGTCAGATCCGCGGTCACGATGGTGCCGTTCTTGATCACTGTGCTCATTGCGCCATCTCCCAGGTCAGGCAACGTCGCGTCAACACCGCGCTCCTCATTTTCTGTCCAGAAATATCCTCGGGGGTCCGGGGGCAGCGCCGCCCGCGCCGGCCTCCGCTCAGCTCACGATCCCCGCCGTCTCGACCACGGCATGCAACAGCACATCCGTCCCCGCCGCCGCCCATTCCGGCGAGATTTCCTCGGCCTCGTTATGGCTCAGCCCGTCCACGCAGGGGCACATGATCATCGCCGTCGGCGCCACCCGGTTGATCCAGCAGGCATCATGCCCGGCGCCCGAGATGATGTCCATATGCGAATAGCCCAGCCGCTCGGCCGCGCCGCGCACGACCTTCGACCAGCTCCGGATCAAAGGTCACCGGGTCGAAATGCCCCACCGCCTCGATCGCGCAGCCGAGGCCCAGCTCGGCCGCCACGGCATGCGCCGCGCGCTCTACCTCGGCTCGCATCAGGTCGAGCTTGGCCTGATCCGGGGTGCGGATATCGACGGTGAAGACCGCCTTGCCCGGGAATGACATTGCGCGAATTGGGGTAGACATTGACCTGCCCCACTGCCGCCCACCGCATTCGGGCTGATGGGCCATCGCGATCTGATGCACCCGCTCGATCATCCGCGCCATGCCCAGACCCGCATTCACCCGCATCGCCATCGGGGTCGAGCCGGTATGCGCATCCTTGCCGGTCAGCGTGATCTGCAGCCACCACAGGCCCTGGCCATGGGTCACCACGCCGATATCCTTGCCCTCGGCCTCGAGGATCGGGCCCTGCTCGATATGCAGCTCGAACATCGCATGCATCTTGCGCGCGCCCACCTCTTCGTCGCCCACCCAGCCGATCCGCGTCAGCTCGTCGCCAAAGCTCTTGCCCTCGGCATCCGTCGCGCGCCATAGGCCCAATCCTGCGTATGCACCCCGGCGAAGACGCCAGAGGCCAGCATCGCCGGGGCAAAGCGCGCGCCCTCTTCATTGGTCCAGTTGGTCACCACGATCGGATGCTTCGTCCTGATGCCCGAGATCGTTCATCGTGCGCACCGACCTCCAGCCCGCCCAGAACGCCCAGCACGCCGTCATATTTCCCGCCGGTCGGCTGGGTGTCGAGATGGCTGCCGATATAGACCGGCAGCGCCTCGGGGTCCGTCCCCTCGCGCGCGCGCGAACATGGTGCCCATCTGGTCGAGGCCCATCGTCATGCCCGCCGCCTCGCACCAGCCTTGAACAGCGCGCGGCCCTTCGGCATCGTCATCGGTCAGGGTCTGGCGGTTGTTGCCCCCCGCCACGCCGGGGCCGATCTTCGCCATCTCCATCAGGCTGTCCCACAGCCGCTCGCCATTGATCCGCAGGTTTTCGCCCGGCGCCGCCATCCGCATTCTCCCTGTCGGCCGCGGCTCTTGCGGCCCCTGGTCCGGACATCTTGTCGAATTCCAATCCTGACCATATGGTCAGGAGTAAGCGCACCATAACCTGACCATCCGGTCAACGACAATATCGGAGGACAAGACCCACATGGCCGCAAACCGCCCGTCCCGCATGCGCGCGCAGCGATATCCGGCGAGAGAATGAAAAGCTGATTCTTTCAGCAGCCGAAAAAGTCTTTGCCGAGGCGGGCTTTGGCGGCGCGACGATGCAGCTGATCGCCGATATGGCGGGCCTGCCCAAGGCCAACCTGCATTATTATTTCGCCACCAAAGAAGATCTCTACCGCCGCGTCGTGCGCGACATCTTCGAGATCTGGCTGCACGCCGCCGACAGTCTTCGACGAGGCCGCCGGCCCGGCCGAGGGGATCGGCGCCTATATCGACGCCAAGATGGAAATCTCGCGCCGCCATCCCGCACGGCTCCAAGGTCTGGGCGTCAGAGGTGATGCACGGCGCGCCGGTGATCCAGGATTACCTCGAAACCACCCTGCGCGACTGGACAGAGGGCCGCGTCGCCGTGATCGAGCGCTGGATCGCCGAGGGCAAGATGGCGGCCGGTCGACCCGCGCCATCTGCTCTACATGCTCTGGGCCACCACCCAGCACTATGCCGATTTCGGCCATCAGATCGAAACGCTGAATGGTGGACGCCGCTGGGCGACGAGCAGTGGCACGCGGCCAAGACCAGCGTTCGGACGCTGATCCTGCGCGGCATCGGCGTGACCTGATCGCACGAAAACCCGGATCGTCACCCGACGCTTACGGCCCGCGCCTTAACATGATGGTATCCCTCGCGGCGCGAAAGGTATTTGCACTTGAGGGCCAGCGATGCGAACACTCTACCTAATCGAGCCCAACCCGAGCCCGCCTGGAAAAGGACGGGCCCGCAGTGCCGAAAAGGCCAAGCAACATGACCCGGACACCTTCAGCGAGCCCCCCGACAGTATGACAGACGTGATCCGCCTTGGTCTGATCGGCGACAATATCGCTGCCTCGCAGTCGCCCAAACTGCACCGCCTCGCGGGGCGGCAAAACGGGCGCATCGTGACCTACGACAGCCTGATCCCGCGTGAACAGGGGCTGGAGTTCGATTCCCTCTTCGCGCGCTGCGCCGCAACCGGCTATCGCGGGGTCAACGTGACCTATCCCTATAAGGAGCGGGCCACCTCGAAGGTCACGATCGACGATCCGTTGGTGCGAGCGATCGGCGCCGTGAACACGGTCCTGTTCGACAAGTCTGGTCCACGTGGCTTCAACACGGACTATTCGGGTTTCGTCGCGGCCTATCGCAGCCTGCGCGGCGACCGTCTTCCCGGCCTGACCTGCATGATCGGCGCCGGCGGAGTCGGCCGCGCCGTGGCCTTCGGTCTGGTCGCACTCGGCGTTACGGAACTGCGGCTGGCCGATCGCGACCCCGCCCGTATGGCGGGCCTTGCCGAGGCGCTGCGCAGCACCGGCATCAGGGTTACCACCACCACCGACTCCGCCGCCGCCGCCCTCGGCGCGGAAGGGCTGATCAACTGCACCCCGGTCGGCATGGTCGGCTACGAGGGCACGCCGCTGCCGCGCTCTGCGATGCAAGGCGCGGGCTGGGCCTTCGATGCCGTCTACACCCCGGTCGACACCCAGTTCCTGCAGGATGCCGCGGCCGAAGGCCTTCAGATCATCTCGGGCTACGAGCTCTTCTTTGGTCAGGGCGTCGACGCCTGGACGATCTTCACCGGACTGCCGCTGGATCACCCCGCACTGCGAAAAGCCCTCCTTCAACCGGAATGACAGCATGAAAACCTCGATCGCCACGGTCTCGATCTCGGGTGACTTTCGCGAAAAGCTCGCCGCCATCGCCGAGGCCGGCTTCGACGGGATCGAAATATTCGAACAGGATTTCATCGCCTTCGACGGCAGCCCGCGCGATGTGGGCCAGATGGTGCGCGACGCAGGCCTGTCGATCACCCTGTTCCAGCCGTTCCGCGACTTCGAGGGCCTGCCGGAACCGCTTCGCGCCCGCGCCTTCGCCCGGGCCGAGCGCAAATTCGACCTGATGGAACAGCTTGGCACCGACCTCATGCTGATCTGCTCCTCGGTCCATCCGCAAGCGCAGGGCGGCGTCGACCGCGCCGCCAATGACCTGCGTGAACTCGGCGAGATTGCCGCCAAACGCGGCCTCCGCCTCGGGTTCGAGGCGCTTGCCTGGGGCCGCCACATCAACGACCACCGCGACGCCTGGGAGGTGGTGCGCCGTGCTGACCACCCCGCACGTAGGCCTGATCCTCGACAGCTTCCACACCCTCGGGCGCGGGATCGACCCGGAAACCATCCGCCGCATTCCGGGCGACAAGATCTTCTTCGTCCAGCTTGCCGATGCGCCGCTGATCCCGATGGATCTGCTTTACTGGTCACGCCATTTCCGCAACATGCCGGGTGAGGGCGATCTGGACGTCGTGGGCTTCCTGCGCGCCGTGGTCGCGGCAGGCTATGACGGCCCGCTTCAGCCTCGAGATCTTCAACGACCAGTTCCGTGGCGGCAATCCGCGGCTGGTCGCGCAGGACGGCCACCGCTCGCTGATCTATCTGCAGGATCGCCTGCGCCGCGAAGACCCCAGCCTGACCGCCCTGCCCGATCTGCCCCCTCGCGCGCGGGTCGAAGCCGTCGAATTCATCGAATTCGCCTCGAGCCCGACCGAGGCGGAGGCCCTCTCGACTGGCCTGCGGCAGCTTGGCTTCCGCATCACCGGGCGGCATGTGTCGAAAGAGGTCACCCGCTGGCAACAGGGCGCGGTGAACATCGTCGTCAATACCGAACCCGAAGGCTACGCCCATGCCGCCTATGTCGCCCACGGCACTACGGTCAGCGACCTTGGCCTGCGCGTCACGGATGCGGGCATGGCACATGCCCGCGCCCTGGCGCTGAACGCCGCCAGCTTTGACCAGCCCGCACCCGAAGGGCAACTGCAACTGCCCGCGATCCGCGGCGTCGGCGGCTCGGTCATCCGTTTTCTCGACCGCACCCCCGCCCTCGGTCGGGTCTGGGAGGTGGAGTTCACCCCGGTCTCGGAGCCCGGCCAGGGTGCAGGCCTGACCCGCGTCGACCACCTCGCCCAGACCATGGCCTATGATGAGATGCTCAGCTGGACCCTGTTCTACACCGCGATTTTTGACGCCACCAAAACCCCGATGGTCGACGTGATCGACCCTGACGGCGTGGTGCGCAGTCAGGCGGTCGAGGGCGCGGGCGGCGGCCTGACCCTGACACTGAACGGCGCCGAGACCCACCGCACCCTCGCCGGGCGCTTCATCTCGGATTCTTCGGCGCCGCCGTGCAGCATATCGCGCTGGCCACCAATGACATCTTCGCCACCGCCACGGCCCTTGCCGCCAAGGGGTTCGAACCCCTCGCCCACAGCGCCAATTACTACGACGACCTGGAGGCCCGCTTCGGCCTCGGCGCCGATCTTCTCGACCGGCTGCGTGCCGCCAATATCATGTATGATCGTGACGAAGGCGGCGAATTCTTCCAGCTCTACAGCCGGACCTTTGGCGAGGGGATCTTCTTTGAAATCCTCGAACGGCGCGGCCCCTACAAGGGCTACGGTGCCGCCAATGCTCCCTTCCGGATCGCGGCCCAGCGCCGCGCCAACCGCTCTGCCGGGGTGCCGAAGCGTTAGGCGACGGTCAGGCAGGGGCTTTCGAACCCCAGCCGCGCCAGCCCGGTGCGGCATTCCGCGGTCTGTGAAAACAGCCGCCAGAGCAGACCGGATCGGTGGTTCTCGATCATCACCACGATCGGCCCCTGATCAATCGCCAGATGGCTGCCTGCCACCCAATCCTCGGTCTCGTTGAAGGAATCGAGGAACCCCCATTCGCCCCACAGCCGATCCCCCAGCACCTCATGATAATGGCGCAGCGCGGCGAGCGACTCCGCTGGCGTATAGGGCATCGACGACAGCGCCCCGGTCGGCGCGATAACCCCCAGATCATTGGTCGGCGAAAAGGCGTTGTAGCCCTTGTCACCGTCGCAGGCGGTCAGCCCCCAGGCCGGGCCGTAGCCCTTGAACCCCTTGGGATTGGCCGCGCAATAGGCCCGGTTGATCAGCGTGTGGTTGCGGTTCTGCTCCCAGTAATCCGCGTCCGCATCGCGCAATCCGCGCGGGTCCAGCCCCATGAAGGAATAGTGCGTAAAGAAAAGGGGCCCGCCCATCTCTGGCCCGAGCGGCAGCTTGTGGCCAAAATACTCCGCCCCATTCACATAGGTGCGGCTGTTCTTCCAGCCCAGCTCGAACGCCCGAACGTCAATCGCATGGTCCGGTGAGGCGGCGGCGAGCACATAGGTGATCAGCCCCTCATGGTAGCCGGTGATCGGCAGTCCCTCGGCCCAGGGATGCGTCGGGCGCCAATGCCACATCAACTTCTCAGGGCTCGGGCAGAACCCGTTCCAGCGCACCGCCCGCCACATCGCGTCGATCTTCTCGGCCAGGCCCGGCCCATCGGCGCGGAAATATTCACGCGCGCAGATCAGCCCCACCATGAGAAAAGCGGTCTCGACCAGATCGCCGCCATCGTCATTGGGCGAAAAGGCGATGGTCTCACCTGTCGTGCCATTCATCCAATGCGGAAAGGCCCCCTGATATGTGCTTGTCCGGCTGAGGAAATCGCAGATCCGCGTGATCCGCTCCAGCGCCTCGTCGCGGGGAATGAAACCGCGTTCCGCCCCGGCGATCATCGCCATGATGCCAAAGCCGGTGCCGCCCGTCGTCACCGTCTCGGTGGTGTCGTAGGTCACCGTCCCCGATGACCGCTCCCGCGCCATACCGCTGACCGGATGGGAAAAATCGGTAAAATAGCGCAACGTCCTGCTCTGGACGAGGTCGAGCAGCGCCTCGTCTGACAGTACCGTCATGCGCGCGCCCAGTGAACGCGGGCGCATTGCGTGTCCTCGCAGCTTGAGCCCACCATGATCTCGAACTCGCCCGCTTCCCAGTCATGCACACAATCGCTCAGGGTGGTGCCGCGATAGTAGCGCAGCATCTGCGTCGTCACTTCGAAAGACACCGTCCGCCGCTCGCCGGGTGCAAGCTCGATCCGCTCGAACCCGCGCAATTCCCGCACCGGGCGCGACATTTGCCCGACGAGGTCGCGCAGGTACAATTGCACCACCTCCACTCCGCTGCGTTCGCCCACATTCGCGACGGTGCAGGACACACAACAGCGGTCATGCTCTCCCAACAGGGAGGATTTGGACGCAACCAGCGGGCCGTAGTCGAACCGCGTATAGCCCAAGCCGAAGCCCGCGGCGAAGAGCGGGGCCGACGGTCCCTCCAGCCTGCAGGCCGTGGTGAACTTGCGAAACACATGCTCTCCCCGGTCATCCACCTGATGATCGCCCGCCACATCGACACCCTCGCCCCAACGCGGCCGCCCGGTGGGAAGGTCTTCGCTGCGATAGGGCAGCTGGCCCACGTTGCGTGGCAGCGCGAGGCTCAGCCGCCCGCTCGGGTTCACATCTCCGAACAGCACATCGGCAAGGCCGTTCCCGGCCTCGCGCCCAAGGTGGCCGCACCAGATCAGCGCATCCACCCGCTCGACCTCATGCGTCAGCGCCAGCGGACGCCCCGCCATCGCCACCAGCACCAAGGGCTTGCCCGCTTTCTGCGCCAGCGCCGAGACCGCATCAAACAAGGGTCGCTGATCCGCTGGAATCTGCACGTCGTCGCGGGTCGAGGCCTCGCCCGCATGTTCCTTCGCCTCACCAAGGCAGAGCACGATCACATCCGCCCCTTCTGCCACGCTCAGCGCCTCGGCGATCATCGCCTGCGGGCTCAGCGGGCCGATCACCACCGAAGGATCCTGCGCGTTATGCATGTTCAGCCGCGCCGCGACATTGGTGTCGTCGACGATATTGGCCCCTTTGGCATGGCGCACCGCCTGCCCCGGCCCTGCTGCGGCCGTGATCCCTTCCAACAACGTCACGTTGAACGCCGGGTCCACATCGATCGCCCAGGTGCCCTGCATGTCGATCCGGTCGTCCGCCAGCGGGCCGATCACCGCGATCGTGCCTGGCTTGCGGGCCAGCGGCAGCACGCCATCGTTCTTCAACAGCACCAGAGATTTCGCCGCCGCCTCGCGGACCAGCGCGACATGCTCGGGCGTGCCGGTGACTCGCTTCTGATAGGCCGGCTCCAACCCGATGAACGGGTCCGTGAACAGGCCCAGCCGGTATTTCGCTTCCAGCACCTGCCGGCACCGGTCACTCACCTCGGCCTCGGTCACCGGACCGAAGCGAAAGGCGCCCTCGGCCTGCCGGAACCTGTCCGGGCTGGCTTCGCCCTGCTCGATCAGCCCGCGCAGATGGCGCAGAAAGGCCATGCTGACCAGATCGAGGTTCACCCCGGCCTTGAACGCCAGATAGGCCGCCTCTTCCGAAGTCGCGGCGACGCCGTGGTGGCGCAGCTCCGGGTCGATCGCGGTGAAATCGGTCACCACGATGCCACGAAACCCGAAGCGCTTGCGCAATACCTCGACCAGAAGCTCCTGATTGGCCGTCGCCGGCATGTCGTTGATCGTATTGAAGGCCACCATGATCGCCCCGGCCCCGGCGGCGATCCCGGCCTGAAACGGCTCCATCACCCGGTAAAGGGTCGAGATGCTGGCCTCCACCGCCGAATAGTCCCGCCCGGCGCGGGCAAGGCCATAGGCCGCGAAATGCTTCAGCGTCGCCATGAACCGGTCGGGCTGCGCCATGTCATTGTCGTCGCCCTGATAGGCGCGCACGATGGTTTCCGCGATCCGCGAACCGAGATAGGGGAATTCGCCATTCCCCTCGGCAATCCGACCCCAGCGCCCGTCGTAACAGATGTCCAGCATCGGGGCCCAGTTGATGTTGATCCCGTCGGCGCGCGCCTCGATGGCCGTCATCCGGTTGATCCGGTGGATCAGGTCGAGGTCCCATGAACAGGACAGTGCCAGCGGGATCGGCCCGCCGGTGCGGTAGCGCTGGATGCAATCCTTGCCAAACAGCAACGGGATGCCACTCGGCCCCTGTTCCACCGCGAATTCCTGCAGATCACGCCGCTCGGCCACATTGGCGCCTTCCGAGATGCCGCTGATCTGCCCGCGCCGGATCAACGCCCGGGTGTCCACCGTCGCACCGACTCCGGTGGTGTCGACACCTCCGGAATGGGGATAGTTCAGCTGGCCGATCTTCTCGTCCAGCGTCATCTTCGCCAGAAGATCATCGAGGAAGCGGTCCATTTCAGTCATGGCGTGCATCGGTCACGAGGTCGCGCTTTCCGGGTGTGGTGATCGCGCCCCCGCCGAAAACCGGTATCGCGGGCGCGATATGAAGCTCTTCATGGGCGCTGAAGCGGCGCAGGGTCAGGCAACCCCGGTCGATCTCGGCCACATGATCATAGACCGGCTGGCCATTCGCGAAATAGGGCATCGCACGGTTGTGAATACTGCTGATGATGGTTGACCGTGGACAATAGCGCTTGAGCAATGCGTAGAACTCGGTCTGGCCTTGCGGGTCGAGCCCCGAGGTCACCTCGTCCAGGAACGCCACCTTGGGCCGGTGCAGCAACAGCCGGGCAAGGAACAGCCGCTTTTTCTGCCCGCCGGACAGGGCGCGCTCCCAGGTTCGACCGTTGCAGGTCTTGCCATTCATGTTGCGCAGGAAATCGGCCGAACCGAGGCCGGTCTCGCTCAGCACCGCCGCGATCTCGGCGTCCGTGTAATTGTCCTCGTCCTCGGACCCGGCCACCAGTTGCTTCAGCGAGGTATCGGAAATCCGCAGGTCCTGGCAGGCATAGAACGGTTTACGCCCTTCCGGCAGGCAAACCACGGCGCGCCCGTAATCCTTCTGCCCCATGAAGGTGTTCAAGAGCGATGTCTTGCCACCACCGGAGTTTCCGACGAGCGCCGTCCATGACCCAACAGGAAAGTGCAGCTCATCCACCTCCATCCGGAGGAAGGGTTTGGGGTTTCCTTCATGCATCAACTCCAGATCGCGCAGGATGATCCCATTGCGGGTCGCATGCGTCACATAGGTGAAATCATGCACGCCAGAGCGCCGGAAATAGGCCTTGGCATCCTGCACGTTCTCGATCTCGACCGCATATTCATTGACCCGCTCGACATCCGCCCGCAACGCCGCGAGCGCGGGTGTCACGTTGATCAACCAGGAAAACCCGTTGGTCAGCTGGCCGACCAGCGCAGCGGTGGTCACATAGGTCTGAAAATCAATCTCGCCCTGCGCATAGGCGGGCAAGGTCAGGACCGAGGCGAGGATCTGGAACGACACCATGTTGTAGAAATCATGCAGGCCCATGAAACAGGATTGCAGCACGTTGTTGCGATGCCAGACCGTATCGATCTCGCGGTAAAGATTGCGGTTGATCTTGCCTTGAACCCGCTCGCCTGCCGTGGCGGTGATCTGCGAGGCGCGCCGGAACATCGTGTTCAGCTCGCCCCGATAAGACCCCTCAGCTTCCTGAAAGGTCTTGTTGATTCCGCGCATCACATTCCCGATCTTCGTAAAGCCCCAGGTGCAGAGCAATGCGAAGGGCACGATGATCAGCAGGGTAAGGGCAAAGCTGCCATAGGCCCCCAGAAAGCCGATCTGATGCACCGGGGTCGAGATATGCCAGAGCTTGTAGGATACCTCCCAGGTGCTGGTCACAACCGTCAGAACCCCCACCGCAAGACCAATGGCATTGCCGCTCAGCGTCTTCAGGCATTCATGCTGGCGCTGGTCGATACTGTCGAGCCTTGGGTTCGACTGGATGTTCAGGATCACGTTCTTGTCGCTCAGCGTCGCCCGGGTGAACTGCTCGTTCAGCCAGGCGCGCCATTTGCGGTGCAGGGTCTGGGAAAAGAAATGCCGCGTCGCGACCGACAGCACGCTGACCGTGACCATCGCCACCAGCATCAGCGCCGCCGTCTCGAACCGGCCGAGCGGGTCCAGATTGCCCGGCGTCTGATAGGACGCCTTGGCGCTTTCAAAGGCGCCGGCACTTTCCGCGATCCAGATGCCGACCTTGCTGACGAACCAGGTGATGGCGGCGATGACAATCGCCAGAAGCCACGCTTCCCGGCGTTGCGCCGATCGCCAGAAGGCCAGCAACAGCCCCCAGAACGTCCGCATCTGCGACACTTCGGTGGTCCTTTCCGATCGACCACCCGGTCCGCCGCCGCCACCGCGCTTGCGCGCGCCGGGCGTTGGATCTCCCACAGCCGACACTCCCAATGTGCCGGGTTTTCCTTTACCCGTCCCTAACATAGCGATCGCCTGTCCTTCGATGCCCGGATCTTGTCGTCCGGATCCCACCGCGCGCTGTTCTCAGCCTCAATTAAAATTCTGTCTTAAATTTGGCTGCCCTCAAAGGAAAATCGTTCAATAAACATGCTGATTTGAAACGCACTGTGCCATCTTTACTGACCTGCGCGGTCGGCGATGACGGCCTCGCCGTGCATCAGCGCCAACACTTCGCGCTTCAGGGCCATGAACGGCTCTGACGTCAGGGTGTCGATGCCGCGCGGACGCGGGATCGTGATCGGAATCGAGCGCTTGATGCGACCCGGTCGCGCCGTCATCACATGCACCACGTCGCCCAGAAAGATCGCCTCGTCGATATCGTGGGTGATGAACAGCACCGTCTTGCGATGCCTGTTCCAGATTGTCAGCAGCAATTCCTGCATCAGCTGCCGGGTCTGACTGTCCAGTGCACCGAAGGGTTCGTCCATCAGCAGGATGCGCGGATCGTTTGCCAGCGCCCGCGCCAGTGCCACGCGCTGCCGCATGCCCCCCGACAGCTCCTTGGGATAGGACTCCTCGAACCCGTTCAGCCCGACCGCTGCGATCAGGTCCTCGGCGATGGCAAGACATTCGGTGCGTGGCAGCCCCTTCAACTTCGGCCCGAACATCACATTGTCGCGCACCGACAGCCATGGGAACAGCGTGTAGCTCTGAAACACCATGCCCCGCTCGGCCGAAGGCCCGTCGATCGGGCGCCCGTCCAGCAGCATCCGTCCCGCGCTCGGCTCCTGCAGCCCGGCGACCAGCCGCAACAGGGTCGACTTGCCACAGCCCGAAGGCCCGACGATGACCGAAAAGGTATTGTCCTCCACCGCCAGCGACACGGCGTCGAGCGCCAGCACCTCGGGCTTCCGTTTCGGCTGAAACCGGACCGTGACATCCTGCAAATCAAGTAGACTCAAGTTCCGGCGCCCCTCAGAAATCGGCGGACCAGGGCAGCAGGCGCCGCCGCAGGACCTTGAAGATAAGATCGGTGATCAGGCCAAGGATACCGATGGTGAAAACGCCCAGCAGGATCACGTCGGTGAACAGACCCCGCATCGCATTCAGGATCATGTAACCCAGCCCGCTATTCGCCGCGACCAGTTCCGCCACCACGAGATAGGTCCAGGCCCAGCCCATGGTGACCCGCAGGTTGTCCATCACGCCCGGCATGCAGGCCGGCAGCAGCACCCGCCAGATCACCTGCCGCTTGCTTGCGCCCAAAGTGTAGGAGCAATCGATCAGGTCTTTCGATACCCGCGCCGAAACGTCGGAGATCAGGATCAGCTGCTGAAAGAAGGTGCCCAGAAAGATCACCCAGATCTTCTGCTCGATCCCGATGCCGACCCAGAGGATCAAGAGCGGGATCAGCGCCGATACCGGAATGTACCGCATGAAGCCGGTGATCGGCTCGACGATGGCCTCGACCACCTTGAAGCTGCCCATCAGGATGCCCAGCGGCACTGACAGGATCGAGGCGAACAGGAACCCCAGCAGGATCACCGTCAGACTGGCCTCGGTGTTTTCCAGCAGCGTGCCGTTCCCGATCCGCTTCCAGGCCGCCTCGACCACCAGATGCGGCGCGGCGAGAAAGTCCGACGGCGTCAGCCCGCCATAGGTCAGCACGCACCAGATCAGCAGGATGAATGCCACCGAGGAGAGCCCGAGGCCGACGTAAAGCGGCCTCGGGATATCAACCTTCGGGGCGAAGTAGGACTTCGCGCTCATACCCTCTCCCCGGTCCCTTACTGAACGATGCCAGAGGCAATCAGATCGGCCGGCTTGAGGTCCAGATTGAACAATCCGCCCTCTTTGCCAAGGTCGAGCGCGTTCTGAATCGTCACGGTGATCGGGCCGGGCTTGTCCTTGGTGCCCATGAACGTCTTGTTCATCGCGTCATCGTAAAACACGATGCCCGAACGGGTATCCTTGAAGACCGCCGGATCGTCCAGCCAGCCACCCACGCCCTTGGCCATGATCTTGTCAGCTTCGGCCTCATTGGCCTTCTGCCAGTCCACCGCCTTGGTCCAGCCCTTGTACAGCGCCTTCAGCTCGTCGGCGTGGTTCTTCACGGTATCATCAGAGGCGATCAGCACATCGGTGATCAGGCCGGGCGTGGTCGAGCTGTCGATCAGAAGCTTGCCATCAGGTGCCTGCTTGCCGCGCGTCAGCCAGGGCTCCCAGGTCACGGCGGCATCGACCCGCCCGGCCACGAAGGCCGCACCAGCGTCGCCCGCCGTCATGTTCTGGGTCTTCACGTCTTTCAGCGACAGCCCCTCTTTCTTCAGCAGCACGCTCAGGAAGAACTGCGAGACCGAGCCTTCGGCATAGGCCACGGACTTGCCCTTCAGATCGGCAACCGAGGTGATCTCCTTCTTCGAGACGATCCCGTCGCCGCCTTTGCTGTCATCCAGCGCAAAGACATATTTCAGCGGGTGCTCGGGTGAATAGAAACTCAGCACCGTGTCGATCGTGGTCACCGCCAGATCGATCCGCCCGGCCATCAGCGCCGGCATGCGGGTCTTGGGGTCCTCCATCTTCACCAGATCGACATCCAGCCCCTCATCCTTGAAGAACCCTTTGTCGAGCGCGATGTAGAGCGGCCCATAGCCCACCCAGGTCGACAGGCCGATTGACAGCTTCGCGGCGTGTGCGCCCGGTGCGCTCGCCATCAGCAGTGCTGCGGCCCCGAAAGTCAACCCTTTGATTGAACGTAGAAAAGTCATCATTTTTCAGCTTCCCCTGTTGTCACGCGCCAATGGCGCCCGGTCGCGGGTTTGCCCTGGCTCTATCGCGCGGCGGTCGCTCACCTGCAGGCGCCGGGCCTGCCGCACGAGTCGACCGACGTCGGCAAGGGCCCCCGTCTGAAAGACATCGTAGGGGCGCAGGCAGCGACCCACAATGGATTGGTGAACGTTTTTGAGGCGCCGCCGGCCGGCGATCCGACAAGGGCAACGCAATGCCCATTTTTTCGCCAATGGCAGGGCGGCTTTGCCCGGTTTCAGGCGTCCCTTCGCCTGACCGGGCCGCTCGAGGATGTCACGACGCGCGGCGGATCGCCCCAAGCAACCCGCGGGGTGACCATTTCACCGCAGCAGCGGGCTCCACTCCGGGCATCTGGCAATCGGCGACAGCCTGCCGCAACACCTTCACCGCGCCGCGCCCAGACTGCATCAGGCCCAGCTGATGCGTCGGCCCGATCCGGACCCTCGGGGTCATCGGCACGCCCCGGATATCTTCCAGCGCACAGCCTTCGATCAACTGGTTGCAGGTGATCTCGATCTCGTCGAAACGCGGCGCGGCAACATCTGCCGTCACACCCGCGAAAGTACCGAAACCGGCGTGGGAAAGGAAACAGCGGGTGCCACGCATCGCGGTCAGGAAAGACTCGGCCACATCCGACAGCATGTCGGTGTAAAGCCCACCGCCACCGCAACGCCGGTGCAGCGTCTCGATATCGTCCAGATTGAAGGTGAAGATCGTGATTCCGGCCAGATCACCACGGCCGCGCTGCAAAAGATAGTTCTCCAGCGCCAGCAGATCGATCACGCCATGAACCTCGTCCAGCACGAACGCATCTGCCAGATTGGCGGTTTCCTGGGCGCTCAGCTGATCATTGATCGAGCGCAGCGCCAGCGTATCCTGTGCGATCTTGCGGTTGGTCGCGCAAAGCCGCTCGGCAATCCGCAACCGAGCGCCAAGCTCGGTCAGATCGAAAGGCTTGTTGACATAATCCGTGGCCCCGGCCGCAAAGGCCTTGTCGACGGATTCCTTCGCGGACACCCCGGTAATCATCAGGATCGGTGCGGCACGATGCGCCGGGAACATGCGGATCCATTGGCACAGTTCGATCCCGTTCATGCCGGGCATCTCGATGTCGAGCAGGAAACAGTCGAAGCTCAATCCGGCCTTGACCAGGGCCATCGCCTCTTCCCCCGACCGGGCAAGCGTTACGTCATCATGGCCGCGGACATGAAGCGCCGCCACCAGAAGATCGAGCGCCAGATCGTCGTCGTCCACCGCAAGGATTTTCATTTCGTATTCTCACCCGTCTCAGATACCGCCACAACCAACCCACCCGGAACGCCAGACCCCGGAATGCGACGCTGCGCTTCCGTCGGATTTGGTCCGATTTTAAACTTAATTTATTACACCGGAATACGGCAACAATTGGACATCATTTGCAGATTTCCGAAACTGTCCCCAGCGACCCACAGAAACGGAGACTTTCCTGCCGCACCGGGCATTTAGCTGATGCGCGCAACGCTTCATTGTAGACTTCGCTGATCGGCTCGTTCACTGTTTCGCAAACGCTGTGCAATATAATAGCAATGAGGCGGTCCACAACGCAGATGAGAACACATGGCCATTTGGCTCTGTCGGATTTTTGGCAAGGACATCGGGCCCGCCTGCTTCGCATTTTGAACCTTACGGCGATCTTTGCCGTGTTCGGCTTGGCGGGCCTGGTGTTTCGACCGGAATACGCAGGATCGGTCGATATCCTGCGCGGTGCGGGCGTTGCGGTCGCGGCGCTGGTGGTCTTCGGCCTCAACCTCTGGCCAGGGATCGCACTTGGCGCGCTGCTCGGCGGGCTGCTTTTGAACGTCGGCATCCCATCCGGGCACGAAGCACCGCTGCTGCTGCTCGGCACTGTCGCGATTGCAGCCAGCACGTGCCTGCAGGCGGTCGCCTCCGCCGTCGTCATCCGTCGCCTGCTGGGCTATCCCCTGCAACTCAGATCAGCCGGCCAGATCATCCTTGCTGCAGTGATTGCGGGGCCGCTCTGCTGCATGATCTCTTCCTCCGTCGGCACACTGGTCTACTACCTCGAAACCCGGATCGCGGCCGAGACCGCCCTGCAGACGTGGTATTATTGGTGGTATGGCGATCTGCTTGGCGTTCTGGTCGTTGTCCCCCTCGCGCTGTTCTGGCCAGCGCGTCACCCCCCGATCGTGGTCTGGCGTGGCGAGCCGCTTCCCCGCCTCTCATTCATTGGAATGCTCTGCGTCGTGGCCTCGCTCTGCGCCACGCTGGTTCTCTGGGGTTACGTCAACCGGGTCTCGGTTGACCAGAACCGCCGTCAGTTCGACATCCTCGTGGAAGACAACGCGATCGCGCTGATCCATCGGATGGAGGGGTATTCCTTCGGCCTCGACAGCGCAGCAGGCACCTTCACCGCAGAGCGCAACGTGACGAAATCCGACTGGGCGGCTTTTGTCACACGCCTGAACCTCGACAAACACCTGCCGGGCGTGAACAGCATGGGTTTCATTCAGCCCGTTTCTCCTGCCGATCTGCCCGCGTTCCTCCACCAGGCGCAGATCGACGGCGTCGACAACATGACCATCAAGACAGACACACCAGCGCCCGCTCTCTTCATCGTCAAATACGCCGAGCCGTTTGCCGCAAACAGGAATTTGATCGGCCTGAATATCGCCTTCGAGAAGAACCGCTACGAGGCCGCCGTCGCCGCGCGCGACAGCGGCGAAACCCGGATTACCAGCAAGATCAGTCTGGTCCAGGACCATTCCGGCAGTTCCGGCTTTCTTCTTCTCTCGCCGGTCTACCAGCCCGGCAAACCCCTGACCACCGTGGAAGAGCGGCGCGCCGCCTTCATCGGTTGGATATACTCGCCTTTCATCGGCGACCGGCTGATGGAAAACCTGACCGCCAGCCAAAAGACCAACCTGACCATCTCGGTCTATGATGGTGCTGTGCCGGATCGCGCGCACCTGCTCTATGCCTCGCAGGACGTCGGGGCAGATGGATTTACGCCGAAATACGTTGTCACCCACACCTACCCGATCTTCGGCCAGACATGGACCATCGTCTGGACCAGCACCGAGGCATTCGAGCTCGGGCTCGGCAAAAGCGGCGCGCAGGGCGTCATCTTCGGCGGCATCGCCTTCACCCTGCTGCTCGCCATCTTCCTTCTGTCCAGCGGCCGGCGGGAAGAACGCATCCGTGAAACCGTCGCGCTCCGCACGCGCGAGCTTGCCGTCCAGGTCAACCAGAACCGCTCGATCATCGAAACCGCCGTCGCCAAGATCGCCCTGCTGGATGGCGACGGTCTGGTCTTGCGGGTGAACGAGGCGACGATCCGTCTCTTCGGCTACAGCCGGGAATTGGTGGTTGGGCAACCGTTCACCAAGCTCATGTCGGGCCGGATGACCGAATATTTCGCCCGCAGTTCAGACCCACTGGACATCACCGGCTTCCGTGGCGAGGTCGACGTCTATGATCGCAACGGCGCCGCCCTCGCGCTCGACGTCCAGGTAAACGCATGGATCACCGACACCGGCGAACGCCGTTACACCGCGGTCATGCGCAACATCAGCGAACGCAGGCGGATCGAACACCAATTGCGTGAAACCCAGCGCAGGCTCGAAATCGCGCTGACCGGCGCCAACCTTGGTGTCTTCGACATCGACCTCGCGACGGATAGAAGTCTGGTCTCCGGCACATGGAAATCGATCCTCGGCTTCGATCCTTCCAGCCAGATCGACGCACAGAAGGAATGGCGCGACCGGGTCCACCCCGAGGACCTGCCCCGCATCCTGGCGGCTGACGCCGAATGTATCCAGGGCCGCAGTCCCCGCACCGTTGCAGAATATCGTGTCCGTGTTGTCGACGGGTCATGGCGCTGGATGCGATCGGATGCGGTCGTGGGCGAGCGTGATGCCGCCGGCAAGCCGGTCCGGCTGATCGGGGTGCTCAGCGACGTCACTGAAATGCTTCAGAACAAGGAAGACCTGCGCGTCAGCGTCGAACAGTTCCGCTCGGCGATCGAGGATGCCCCGGTCGGCACCGCGCTGGTCAACCGCAATGGTCGCATCATCAAGGGCAACACCGCACTCACGTCGCTGCTCGGTTGCGAAATGGAGGATCTCTACGCCTCCTCGATCCGCAAGCTGGTGCACCGCGACGACCTGCGGATCATCCTGCAACTTCTGCGAGATCTGAAGATCAGCGACACCAAAAGCTTGCAGACCGAAGCACGTGTCCTGCGCCGGGACGGCAGCAGCGTCTGGGGCAGCGTCAGCGTCGCGCTGGTCAGTGATGGGCATGGCAAGCCGCAAAGCTTCGTCGTCCAGGTCCTCGACATCACCGAACAAAAGAAACTCGACGAGATCAAAAGCCAGTTCGTTTCGACTGTCAGCCACGAGTTGCGGACCCCGCTCACCTCGATCAACGGCTCACTGGCGCTTGTCCTGAACACGATGACCTCCGAGATGTCGGACCGCACCGTCCGCATGCTGGGCATCGCGCAGCGCAACTGCGAGCGGTTGATCCTGCTGGTCAACGATATCCTCGACCTGGAGCGGATGACCTCTGGCCTGATGCAATTCAACTATGTCGTGGCTGACATTCCGGCCCTCATCCGTCAGTCGATGGAAGACAACAGGCCCTATGCTGTCAGCTACGGCGTGTCATTCAACTTCAACCCCTCGGACGAGGTGGTCCGATGCAAGGTCGACATCAACCGCTTCCAGCAGGTGATGGCGAACCTGCTGTCGAATGCGGCCAAGTTCTCGATCAAGGGGGAAAGCATCTCCATCGAACTTTCGCTGACCAGCCACAACGTCCGCGTCGCGGTTACAAACAGGGGTCCGGGCATCCCGCCTGCCTTCCGCGACCGGATATTCAAACCATTCTCGCAGGTCGATTCCTCGACCACGCGCGCGCGCGACGGCACCGGTCTCGGCCTGAACATCGCGCGTCGTATCGTCGAGCGAATGGGCGGCATCATCGGCTTCGACTCCGACCCGGACGCCCTGACGACCTTCTGGTTCACGGTGCCGCTGGCAGAGCCCGGCCATCGCGCGGCGCCTGCAGGCACCGACGCCAACCGGCTCAATCGGTTTGCGACACCGACGATCCTGCACGTCGAAGATGACCGTGACTTCCTCGACGTGCTGGCGATGTCCTTTGACCAGAAGGCCGAACTCATCGCCGCGCCGGATGTGAAGACGGCCCGCAAATTGCTTGCCTCTCGCCATTTTGATCTCGTGCTGCTCGACTGGGATCTGCCCGATCAAAACGGTCTCGTGTTGCTCGATCAACTGACCGCCGAAGCCCCATCTCTGCCCGTGGTTGCGCTCACGTCGAATGACAAGGCGCAGCCCGACCCCCGGGTCGCCGCGACATTGATCAAGTCCCGCGCCAGTTTCGCTCAGATCGTCACGGAATGCCTGTCGGTCATCGAAACCTCACGCTCAACCACAGGCAGGGTCGACGAAAAACTGTCCGCTTCTAGGGGGTAATGCGTTTTCACGGAAATTCGGCTAATTCTAGCCATTTTTGTCTGATCATTTTGTGCCGAGGTGCAGGACAGCGCGAGCGGTTTGCCCTTCGCTAAAGTTGTAATGCGTTCTCTTCCTGCAAGGGACTTGTTGATGTTTGATGAAAATTTCGTGCGGTTGGCGTCTGGAGAAAGCAGCGCCTATCTTGCACTTGCTGCATTCACGATCTTGACGACATTCGGTGTGTTCGTCGCACGAGAGCGTCGCATTTCCCGCGAACTGGATCGCAAGCTGGTCGCACAGGGGCGGGAAATCGATCTGTTGCGGCGCGCCATCGAAACCCATTCGCTTGTGAATGTCTCCGATGAGTCCGGCAAGATGACTTATGTGAACGATACCTTTACCCGTGTCACGGGATACGAGAGGTCCGAACTTCTCGGCCAGACCTTCCGCGACGTCTTGGTTAACAGCAGTCCGATCGAATATCCTGACATTCTACAATGCATACAGTCCGGCACGGCCTGGACCGGCAACTCGAAGCTGCGCCGCAAGGACGGTTCCATGTTCTGGACACGCACGACCATCGTGCCCTCACTCGACAAGAGCGGAACGCTCACCAAGACCATTTCGCTGCGCACCGACATTACCGACACCAAGGCGCGTCAGGCCGAATCGCAAAGCAGAACGCTGCTGGACCGGTTGCAGGACGAGGTCTACGTCTTTGGCTCCCAGACACTTTGCCTGCACTATCTCAATACCAAGGCGATCGATGCCCTTGGCTGGCAAGGCGAAAATTATCGCAACCGAACATTGGCCGATACATCCAACGATTTTGACGAGCCTGCCTTCCGGCGGCGCATCGTCCCCTTGGTGACCGGCGAAGTCGATGCCGTCACCTACGAATCCACGATGCGCGGCCAGCCGGTTGAAGTCAGCATGCAGATCGAACACGGCTATGCCAAGGAACCCCGGATCGTCTCCGTTGTGCGCGACATCCTGCACCGAAAACAGGTCGAGGAAGCGCGCGCGCAATTCGTATCAACCGTCAGCCACGAACTGCGCTCCCCCCTCACCTCGGTGATGGGCGCACTCAAGATCGTCACCTCCGGCGCCTTCGGCCTGCTGCCAGAGAAACCCGCCGCCATGCTCGCGGTGGCACAGCGCAACGTCGACCGGCTGCTTTTGCTGATTAACGATATCCTCGACCTGGAAAAGCTCGATGCCGAAAAGTTGGATTTCCCGATGGAGAAGACCGATCTTTCCGAGCTCGTGACCGAGGCCATCACCACAATCGATGGCTACCTCTACGAATATGGCGTCACCGTCAGTGTTTGCGGAACCGACAAACCGCATGTCATCGATGCGAACCGGCATCGCATGATGCAGGTCTTGACCAACCTTCTGTCGAACGCGGCCAAGTTCTCGCATCGCGGCGGCATTGTGAAAGTGAACATCGATACTTCTGAACAAAAAGCCCACATCACCGTCTCGGATGACGGCATCGGCATCCCTGTCGATGCGCAGCCGATGCTGTTCCAGCGCTTTGTCCAGGCCGAAGACCCTCGGCACCGCAAGCGGCATGGCACCGGTCTCGGCCTGAGCATTGCGAAAACGATCGTAGAGCGGCATGGTGGCAAGATCGGCTTCGACAGCATCCCGGACATCGGCACCACTTTTTACATCGAATTGCCCAAGGTGCAGGAAATGAGGGTTGCGGCCTGAGACGAACAGTCCAAGATGAGATCCGGCGCAGCCTCCCGGGCCGCGTCCATTGATTGATTCACGATGATCTTCAACAAGGTAGACCGCAGGCATGTCAGATCTTCCGAAAATCCTTCACGTCGAAGACGATGCCGACATCCGTGAAATCGCCCTGATCTCACTCGAGACGGTGGGTGGCCTTGCGGTTGTGCAATGTGCCTCTGGTCACGAAGCGATCGACTGTGTTGCCGAGGTCGCACCGGACCTTTTCCTGCTCGACGTGATGATGCCCGGCATCAGCGGCGAGGAGACCCTGGTGTTGCTGCGCGCAATGCCCGGTTTCGCGACCACCCCGGCGATCTTCATGACCGCCAAGGCGCAATCGAATGAGGTTGAAAAACTCAAGGCACTCGGCGCCTTGGCGGTGATCACCAAACCCTTCGACCCGATGACCCTTGCCGAGGAAATCCTCGCCATCTGGCGGTCGGCACAGTCGGTTCCGTCATCGAATGTCGTGCCGATCGGGCGCCACGGAGTGTAGCGTCCGCGCCACCTGCTTGACATAGAATTCGCCTCATTCTTGCCAAACTCCCCTTCTATCCTGCAGGTTGAAGCAGTGCAGCATTTGGAAACAATATGCATTGCCAGAAAATGGTCGCCTCGCCCGCGTCCACAATCAGTGCAAGATGAGGCAGCCATGAAAATCCTCGCGGTCGACGACGACGAATTGTTCCTTTCGATGCTGGTCGCTGCCGTCGCGATGGCCGGTTTCACCGATGTGACGACTGCCAACAGCGCGGCTGAGGCAGAAGGCTACATCGCCAAGGCCAGCACGCCGTTCGACTGCGTGCTGCTCGACATTCAGATGCCCGGCAAGGACGGTATTGCGCTCTGCGGCTGGATTCGCGAACAGAAAGCCTACGAACTGGCCCCGATCCTGATGGTCAGCTCGGTGTCGGACCGCGGCTCGGTCGAACGTGCGCTCGCCGCGGGGGCCACTGACTACATCACCAAACCGCTCGAGATGCTGGAGCTTACCACGCGTCTGAGCATCGCAGACCGGATGTATGCCACCAGCCGAGAGCTGAACAACTCGCGGCTCAACACCAAGGTTCTGCGTGCCCAGATGAATTCCTGGCCTGCCCTCAATTCTGTATTTTTCTGACGTTCTTTGCCGGCTGAAGCCTCACAGCCCGCAGAGGACAGTTTTCGTAAGAGGTCAAACAAGGCATGTCGACATGATGACGACCACCGAGGTCTTTCAGGAAAAGCTCGCCGCCCTGCGCCCACGCTTCATCGCGGCGATGCGAGAGCGGCTCGCCGAACTCAACGCGGCGCGCTCAACGCTCGAAACCGCGGCCAACCCGATTGAGGCGCTCGACGCGATCCGCTTCATGGCTCACAAGACGGCCGGCGTCGCCGCGAATTTCGGCTATCAAGACCTCGGCGCGATCGCCTCCGAGACCGAAGCCGCTCTGGAGCGCGCCCTGAACCGGGCGGCGGGACGGCCGCACACCAGCCTGATCGCCCAGATCGACCGCTATGTCGATGCGATGTCCAGCATCGCCTGAAGCCTCGCGTCTTCCGGGCCGCTGGTGCACTCTGCATCCTGCGCCACGATTCGGATTACGCATGTTTGCCAGCCTGCCCATGTACGACCTGCCACAGCTGTCACGGGCGCATGAGAGGCTTTGGTCAGCCCTTAGGGACCAGCTCGCCTCGATGGGTTTCGCAGCCCCTCTCACCCTCACCCGCTCCGGCGATCACCACGCCGACTGGCTGGTGCCGGACCTTCTCCTCTCGCAGACCTGTGGCCTGCCTTATGTCCGCGACCTGCGCGGCCGCGTCCGGCTGGTCGCGGCGGTGGACTATGCCCTGCCGGACTGCCGCCCGGGCAATTATTGCAGCCGCATCATCGTGCATCGCGACAGCGCCGCCGCGCAGCTTTCCGACCTGCGCGGCGCCCATGCCGCGATCAACGCGCCCAATTCGCAATCAGGTGCCGGCGCTCTGCGCCATGCGGTGCTGCCGCTGCTGGATGCGAAGGACCGCTTCTTCTCGCAGGTCAGCGTGACCGGCGCACATCTCGCCTCGGTCCGCGCCGTCGCGCAAGGTGACGCCGACCTCGCCGCGATTGACGCGGTCACCTTCGCGCTGGCCCAGCGCCACCTGCCCGAGGCAGAAGCCGTCCGCGTTCTGGCCTCGACCGAAGAGACCCCCGGCCTGCCACTGATCACAGCCCTTTCCGGCCCCGCGCCAGTCTTGGCCGACGCCCTTGCCCGCGCCATTGCCGACATCGGCCCCGAGGCCCGCGAAGTGCTGATGATCCGCGGCCTCGTGCCCCGCAGCGACGCCGATTTCGATGTCATCGCTGCCTGGGATGCCGAGGCAAAGGCGCGCGGCTACTGCGAGCTCGGCTAGGCGCTCAGCCGTTCAAGGCCGTATCGATCAGCCCGTAGAGCTTGCCGGTATCGGCGTCGAAATTGCGGATACCCTCGGCCAGCTTTTCCGTCGCCATCGCATCGTCGTTCATCATCCAGCGGAAGTCACCTTCCGCCATCGGGATCGGCTTGATGCCAGAGGCACTCGCGTCCGACAGCTTGACCGGCAGCGCGCCATCGGCGGCCTGCAACTCGTTCAGCAACGCCGGGCTGATGGTCAGGCGATCACACCCTGCCAGGGCTTCGATCTGTCCGATGTTGCGGAACGACGCCCCCATCACCACCGTCTTGATTCCGTTCGATCGGTAATAGTCGAAGATCCGCCGCACCGACTGCACGCCGGGGTCTTCCTCAGGGCCATAGGTCTTGCCGGTTGCCTTGCTGTACCAATCCGTGATCCGCCCGACGAAGGGCGAGATCAGGAAGGCCCCGGCATTGGCCGAAGCAACCGCCTGCGCAAGGCTGAAGATCAGCGTCATGTTGCAGTCGATGTTTTCCGCCTGCAGCACCTTTGCCGCCTCGATCCCTTCCCAGGTCGAGGCGAGCTTGATCAGAATCCGATCGCGCCCGATACCACGGCGTTCGTACTCCGCGATAAGCCAGCGCGCTTTCTCGATTGCAGCCTTGGTGTCAAAGGACAGCCGCGCGTCCACCTCGGTCGAGACCCGGCCCGGCACCAGCTTGGTCAGCTCAGCCCCGACCGTCACGGTCAGGTCATCGGCAATCGCGCTGGCGCTGCCGGACTTGCCCTTGGCAACAGCCGCCTTGAAATGCTCGGCAAAGGCCGGGCTCTGCAGAGCTTTCAGCACGATCGAAGGGTTGGTGGTGCAATCCTGAGGCTTCAGCGCGCGCACCGCGTCGATATCGCCGGTGTCGGCAACGACCACCGACAGCTTGCGCAGGCTTTCCAGTTTCGTGGTCATGGCAGGTATCCTCCCCTGGCATCAGATTTCGTCTTGTCCTACCACGCCGCTTTCCGCCTTGCCACCCGGCACCGTTCACGACCATTTGCGCAAATCCCGGAACCGGCAGGCGGCAGTTGACCTTTCCCCGGATTTGACGGCGCTCTGGGGCCGAAGAGCCATCGAGAGAATCCCGGAACCCGACATGCAGACCGCCTGGATCCCCCTTCTCCTCGCGGCTCTGGCCACGCTTGGCATCATCACCCGGCCGTTCCGGCTGCCCGAATATGTCTTTGCCCTTGCCGGGGCCGCATTGCTCGTCCTGTCCGGCCTGTTGCCCGCCCCCCTCGCCCTTGCCGCCATAGCACGCGGGACAGATGTCTATGCCTTCCTTGCCGGGATGATGCTGCTCTCGGAACTCGCCCGCGCCGAGGGGGTGTTCGAGCATCTCGCCGCCCGCGCCATCCGCGCCTCTGGCGGCTCGTCGCAACGGCTGTTTTTGATCGTCTATGTCGTGGGCACCCTCGTCACCACCTTCCTGTCGAACGACGCCACCGCCGTGGTTCTGACCCCGGCAGTTTTCGCCGCAGCACGTCAGGCGCGGGTCGACCCGATGCCGCATCTTTTCGCCTGCGCCTTTGTCGCCAACGCGGCGAGCTTTGTCCTGCCGATCTCCAACCCCGCCAATCTGGTGATCTATGGCAGCGCAATGCCACCCCTCGCCACATGGCTCGCCCACCTGCTTTTGCCCGCGCTGCTGGCCATCGGCGCGACCTTCCTCGTTCTGCGCTGGTCCATGGCCCCGGCCCTTGCTGCCGGTCACCCCGGCCCGGTCACCGTGCCGCCGCTAAGCCTCAGCGGCCGCCTCGTGGCCCTCGGGCTGGCCCTGACGGCGCTGGTGCTGATCGCGGCGTCCCTGCGCGGCGCGGATCTGGGCCTGCCCACACTTGCCGCAGGCCTTGCTGTTCTTCTCGGCGTCACCGCTTTGACCCGCCGCTCGCCGCTCGCCCCGTTGCGGCATATGTCCTGGGGAGTCCTGCCGCTGGTGGCAGGCCTCTTCGTGCTGGTCGCGGGCGTGTTCAACTCCGGTCTGCTCGACACCGCCGTCACCGCCCTGTCGCAGGGCGCGACACGGGCCCCTGACCTGACGGCAGGCATCATCGGCCTCGGCATCGCGCTCGGCTCGAACCTGATCAACAATCTGCCCGCCGGGCTGATCGCCGCTACCGCAGGCCATGCCGCCCACCTACCCCCGAAACTGACCGAGGCGTTGCTGATCGGCGTCGATCTCGGTCCCAACCTCTCGGTCACCGGATCGCTCGCCACCCTGCTCTGGCTCACCGCGCTGCGACGCGAGGGGATGGCGGTCAGCGGGCGCGATTTCTTCCGCCTCGGCCTGCGCGTGATGCCACCCGCATTGCTCCTGTCGCTTGCCGCCCTGATCCTGCTGCCGCGTTAGGCATCCGCCTCGCGATAGATCACCGATTCCCAAGGCCGCAGCGCAATTTTGCCTGCCTCATCCCCGTCACGTTCATGGGTGCCGAGTACGCCCTTCCACTGACCTTCGGGCAAAGACCACGCCTCATCCTTGCCACTCATGTTCAGCACGATCAGGAACATGCCCCCCTCGCCCCGCCGGGTGAAGATGAACAGATGCGGATGTTCCGGACAAAGATCCTCATAGGCACCATAGATCAGCGCAGGCTCGGCCCGACGCAGGGCGATCAGGCGGCGGTAATGGTGATAGACCGATCCCGCATTGGCCAGCGCCGCCTCGGCATTGATCCGGGGATAGGCGGGATTGACAGGGAACCAGGGCACGCCGCTGGTGAACCCGGCCTGCGGCCCGGCAGACCATTGCATCGGAGTGCGGGCATGGTCACGGCTGGTGTGGCGCAGGTGATGGATCAGCTCCGCGGCGGAAACCCGTCCGGTCTCGACAAAATCCGCCCATTGCCCCTTCACCTCGATATCGTCGAATTCCTCGATCCGGGTGAACGGGTAGTTCACCATCCCCAGCTCCTCACCCTGATAGATGAAGGGCGTCGCCCGCTGCATCAGCATCATGCAGGCCAGTGTCTTGGCCGAGGTTTCGCGCAATGCCTCGCCGTCATCGCCAAAATGGCTGACCGCCCGCGGATTGTCATGGTTGCCGAGAAAGGCGGTGTTCCAGCCGCTCGACCCGACCGCCCGGTCCAGCCGCGCATAGATCGCCTTCAGCTGCGGCAGGGTCCAGTCCAGCTTGCGCCAGCCATCGCGATCGACGCGGACCACGTCGAAGTGAAAGATCATGTCCAGCTCCGCCCGCTCTGCCGCAACGAACAGCGGGGCCTGCGCCTCGGTCACACCAAAGGCCTCGCCCACCGTCATGGCGTCACGCCCGGCCAGAACCTCCCGGTGCATCTCCTGCAGATAGTCATGCACATGCGGGCCATCGGCATAGGTGAACTGCGGCGCGGCCAGCGCTTGGGGCGAGAGATCGGGAAACCCCGGGTCCTTCGAGATGAAGGGGATCACATCCATCCGGAACCCCGCCACCCCGCGATCCAGCCAGAACCGCATCACGTCATAGACCTCGGCCCGCACGATCGGATTGTCCCAATTCAGATCCGGCTGCTTGGTCGCGAAATAATGCAGGTAATAATCGCCACTCAGCGCATCTTTCGCCCAGGCCGATCCGCCAAAGAACGAGGGATAGTTGTTCGGCACCCCGCCCGCCCCGTCGCGCCAGATGTAATAGTCCCGCTTGGCCGCTCCCCGCCCGGACCGGCTTTCGACAAACCACTGATGCTCGTCGCTGGTATGGTTGACGACAAGGTCGATGATCAGCCGTATGCCCCGCGCCCGCGCCTCGGCGATCAGCCGGTCGAAATCCGCCAGCGTGCCAAATTCCGCCATCACCCGGCGGTAATCGCGGATATCGTAGCCATTATCGGCATTGGGCGAGTCGAAATGCGGCCCGAGCCAGATCACGTCGACTCCCAGCCCTGCCAAGTAATCCAGCTTTGCCACGATCCCCGGAATATCGCCGATCCCGTCACCATTGCTGTCGAGGAAAGAGCGTGGGTAAATCTGGTAGACCACGGCCTCTTTCCACCAGCGCTTCTGCTCCGCCTGCATCGTGCCTTCCTTCCGCCACCGCCCGTCCGTTGCGCAGCCTAGGTCCGCCCCCCGCGAAACACCATGCTGCTGGTGCCCCGCCCCAAGGCAGTCTGACAGGGCACATTTCCTTCAAAAACCCCGCGTGTTGGTGTTAGGGAAAGAGAAGACCGAAAACACCGCGCCGCCCTGCGACCCGCCCTTTGGACGTTCCGCCCCAGGAAAGGCATCGTTGCTTGACCACATCCGACGCCCCGCCCCCCGACCAGATCGACGGCAGCGTCGCCAGCCGCGCGCTCGCCCGCCTGTCCGATCGTCTTGCGGCAGCGGATCCGGCCCATTCCCGCCTGCGCCTTGGCGCGCGGGCGCTCCTGTCGATGCTGACCACGGCGGCCGTGCTGGCGCTGATGGCACAGGTCTTCACCATGCCGATCATCTGCTACGGCCTCGCCCTGATGCTGACCTTCAATGGCGCCTTCGGCGTGCGCGACAGCGGTTGGCGGGCGCAGGGCATGACGCGCCTTCTTTCCGGCCTGGTAGCGATTGTCATTGCCCTGATCTCGGGCAGCCTCAGCACCATGCCGCTGATCAGCGATCTTGTCTTTCTGGCCGTCATCTTCGGCTCGGTCTACCTGCGTCGCTTCGGGCAACGCGGCCTGTCGATCGGCCTCACAGCCTTCTTCTCGTACTTCATCGCATCCTACCTGCACGCCACACCCGCCGACGCGGGCTGGATCGTCTATGCCTGCGTCCTCGGAATGGGGGTCACGCAGATCATCACCGCAGGACTGCTGCCAGACGATGCCGAGCAGGACTTCCGCCGCGCCATCCGAGCCATCGACCACCGCATCAACCTGATCCTCAGCGATCTGCTGGACGAGGCGCTCTCGGGCGGCGCGCGGCCGGAAGACACCCGCAGGATGCGCCATCACTCGGCCCGGCTGCGCGATATCGTATTGATGGCCGAAGGCTTCATTCCGCAAACCAACGGCCCGACATGGGCCTCCTCCGGCCCGGCGGTGGACCTTGCCACCGCGCTCTTCGACCTGCAGCTTGCCGGCGAAAGACTGATCGGGAACAGGTTCGTGGCGCTGCCCTCGGCGGCGGCGCTAAGGGCGCTGCTGACAGAGCGCGGGCCGTACCTGCAAGGCGACGACGCAGCGCCACAGGCAGCCTCCGGCCGCGCCAGAGTGCCCAACCCGCTTCTCGACCGGCTGCGCACAGCGCGCGCCCAGATCAACTCTCACCTCAGGGTAACCCCCTCACCCGCCTTCGCCGCAGCAGAGACCCCCGTGCCGGCAAACGGCTCCCCCAGCCCACCGCCGAGGAAGGCCGCGCGGCGGCGGGTGCCGGAATCGCTCTATCGTCCGATCCAGATCACCTTCGCCACCGGGCTGGCACTGGGCGCGGGCTGGATGATCTCATCCTCGCGCTGGTACTGGGCGGTAATCACTGCCTATCTCGTGTTCAACAACACCAAGACCCGCGCCGACACGGCGATCCGGGCCCTGCACCGTGCCGCGGGAACACTGGGCGGCGTTCTGGCCGGAACCCTGCTGGCCACCCTGCTGCAAGGCCACGTCATCGCCTCATCGGTGCTGCTAGTCCCGCTGATCTTCATCTCGGTCTTCTTCCTGCAAACCTCCTACGGGATGATGATCTTCTTCCTGACCATCGCGCTTGCCCTGCTTTACGGTCTGCTCGGCACCTTCACGCCCGAACTTCTGCTGCTGCGCCTGGAAGAGACCCTGATCGGCGGCATCGCAGGCGTCGGCACCGCCTTCCTCGTCTTCCCGGTCCGCACCGCCCCCGGCGTCAAATCCGCGCTGGAGGATTATTTCACCGCGCTCCGCGCCATCGTCGTCGCCGCACGAGAACCAAAGGGCGCGGACCTGCTCGCGCTCTCCCGCAGGCTTGATCGGTGCTACAGCGATCTTGCCGCCACCGTCCGCCCGCTGGGCGGCCCCTGGTCGGCGGTCACCCGCTTCGGCCAGATCCGAGAAAAACTCCTGCTGCTGGTCACCATCACCCGATGGTCGCGCATCCTGTCACGGGCCATGCCCGACATCTCGGACACCGAGCAGGCCCAGGTCATCACCCTCTCGCATGAGGTCGAGGCCCGGATTGCCGTCGCGATGTCCGCCTCGGCGAGGTGGTTTGACGATGTTCGCAATCCCGCGATGCCGCCGATGGTCGGGCGCGTCGATACAGCGTCGGTCGAGGATGACAGCCCGCGCGTCGCGCTTGAATCGATGCTGCGTTTCCTCGACCACGCGCTCGACCGTCGCGGTTTGCCGCACCGATTGCAGGACGCGGCCCTCACATCCTGATCACCCCGGTCTGGCGCTGCGCCGCAAGATCGCTATCCTCAGGCCAAACTGCGCGAGGACCCTATGCCCACCATCGACCTGAACTCCGACCTCGGCGAAAGCTATGGCCCCTGGCTGATGGGTGACGACGCCGCGATGCTGGCGCTTGTCACCAGCGCCAATATCGCCTGCGGCGGCCATGCCGGCGACCCCGAGACGATGTATGCCACCCTCTGCCTTGCGGCCAAACACGGCGTCGTGGTCGGCGCCCACCCCGGCTATATCGACCGCGAAGGCTTCGGCCGCCGCATCATCCCGATGCAACCGGCCGAGATCGGACACCTCGTGCTGGCCCAGATCGGCGCGCTTTCGGCGCTTGCCGTACAGGCCGGAACCCGGGTGGCCTATGTCAAGCTGCACGGCGCGCTGGCAAACCTCGCCGCCGCCGATGCAACCGTGGCCAAGGCCGCAACCGAGGCCATTCGCGCCCTTTCGCCGCAACCTGCCGATCCTCGCCATTTCGGGCACCGCGCTCGAGCAGGCGGCCCGCGCCGCAGGCCAGCCGGTGTTTTCCGAGATCTTTGCCGACCGTGGCTATCTGTCCACCGGCCAGCTTGTGCCGCGCTCGCATCCGCAGGCGATGCTGACCGATCCGGATGAGGCTGCGACCCGCCTGCTCGCCTTCCTCGACAGCGGACGGATGCCAGTGATCGACGGTCCGGCCATCCCGCTCGCAGCGCAGTCGATCTGCATCCACGGCGACAGCCCGCATGCGGTGGCCATGGGCCGCATGATCCGCGACCGGCTGACCTCGGCGGGCGTCACCCTCGCGGCCTTCACGACGGCCTGAGCGATGCGCATGCAGTCACCATATTTCCTCCGGATCACCTGACCATGGCCAAGGCAACCCTTCGCGTCGCCCGCGCAGGGCCCCTCGTCACGCTGCAGGATGGCGGCCGCTCCGGTCATTTGCGCTTTGGCGTCCCGGCCTCTGGCGCGATGGACCGCAAGGCACTGGCCATCGCCAATCTCGCCCTCGGCAATCCGCCGGGCCAGACCGCCATCGAGATCTCGCTGGGCGGTCTGGTGCTGGAATGCCTCAACGGCAACATGACACTCGCGCTCGCAGGTGGCGGCTTCATCGCCGGAACCGGACAGGAGACCTTCGGGTCATGGCAGGTCTTCGACCTCTCCGCAGGCGAGACCCTGACGATCCAGCGCGGCCCGTGGGGCAGTTGGACCTATCTCGCCCTGACGGGCCTCATCGCAGCCCCTGACTGGCTCGGCAGCCACTCTACCCATGCGCTCTCCGGCTTCGGCGGCGGCCCACTTGCCTCGGACCGGCTGATCAACGTCGAAGACACCGCGATCAGCCCCGACCGCATCGGCGCGATCCCCTGCCCGGTCTGGGCGCGCCCAAGGCACAGCCTGCATGCCATCCTCGGCCCGCAGGACCGCTTCTTCCCCGCCGAGACGATCCGCGCCTTCGCCTCAGAGCAATTCCACGTCAGCCCGGCGCAAGACCGTATGGGCGCCCGCCTTCTCGGTCCCGCCCTTGTCCCTGACGCTGCCCTGTCCATCCCGTCAGAGCCGATCCTGCGCGGCTCGGTGCAGGTCTCCGGCGATGGTACGGCCACCGTGCTTCTGGCCGATCACCAGACCACCGGCGGCTACCCCAAGATCGCCACCCTGCTGGCCGATGACCTCGACGGCTTCGTCCAGCTTCGCCCCAACGATCCTGTGAGATTCATACCGATCACCCCCGACCAGGCGCTCAGCCTCGCCCGGATGCGCGCCCGCGCCTTCGACAGCTACGCGGCCAGCCTGTCGCGGCAATTCGCTTCCGCCTAGCCTGCCTTCGAGTTGGCAGGCACCACACGCATCCCATCGACAAAAACGTCGAGCAGGCGGATCACCGTCTCGGCCCAGCCCGGCTGATCCCCCGCATAGCAAAGCCCGTACATCGTCCGCATCAGGTCCTGCGGGGCGATATCGCCCCGGATCTCCCCGGCCGCCACAGCCCTGTCGATCAGTGAACCAACCGCCGCCAGCAGCCTTTTGGAGCTGTCGGCGTAAAGCGCGGCCGCGCTGTCCTTGGCGGGCGCCAGTGCCGCCAGCATCCCGCGCTTGGTCGCAACCATCTGCACATTGCGCCGCAGCCACAGGCGCAGTGCCGCGACCGGCCCCGCTTCCGCTAGTAGCCGTTCAGCCAGATCCACCAGCTCATCCACCTCGCGCTTGTAGACCGCCTGAAACAGCGCCTCGCGCGTCGGGAAATGGCGGTAGAGCGTACCGACACCCACAGCCGCCCGACGCGCCACCGCCTCAAGGCTCGCCTCTGGCCCGCCAGTGCTGAAGATCACCCGCGCCGCATCGAGCAGCAGCTCGTGATTGCGCAGAGAATCTGCCCGTGGCTTCCGGCTTGCCTTTTCGGGATCGGCTCCCATCTTTCTCCTATCCTCATTTTGGCCTTGCAAAACGGAGGCACCCTCCGTATAAATCATTTGCACGACATGCACCACGCCTTACGCGACCCGGCAAGGATGCACCGCCAGGTCCCCGGAGGTAAGTGCGATCCGTCTTTCCTCGCATCGGCTTTACGCCATTCGTTTCAAATCTGATATATCAAGATCGGAGCCTCCATGTCTCTGTCCATCAGCCTGTTCATCAACGGCACCCCCCAGGATATCACCCTCGACGACCCGCGCGTCACCCTGCTTGACCTGCTCAGGGAGCGTCTCGAGCTGACCGGCACCAAGAAAGGCTGCGACCGTGGCCAATGCGGTGCCTGCACGGTGCTGGTCAACGGTCGCCGGATCAACTCCTGCCTCACCCTCGCCGCCACCCTCGATGGCGCCAGCGTTCTGACCATCGAAGGTCTGGCACAGGGCGACCAGCTCGACCCGGTGCAACAGGCCTTCATCGAACATGACGGCTTTCAATGCGGCTTCTGCACCCCGGGCCAGATCATGAGCGCCAAGGGCCTGATCCTCGAAGGCATCGCGGGCAACGATCCCGAACGCATCCGCGAAGGGATGAGCGGCAACATCTGCCGCTGCGGCGCCTATGCCGGCATCACCGAAGCCGTGCTCAGCGCCCAGAAACGTATGTCCGAAGCCGACGACCGGAGGATCGCATGAACCTGTTCGACTACATCCGCCCGGCCACCCTGACCGAGGCCATCGCCGCTGCAAGTGAGCCGGGGGCCGCCTATTTCGCCGGGGGCACCAACCTGCTCGACCTGATGAAGGGGGCGCGGCGCAACCCTCGCGGCTTGTCGACATCACCCGTCTGCCCGGTCTCGACAAGATCGAGATGCTGCCCGACGGCGGCGCCCGCATCGGTGCATTGGTGCGCAATTCCGACCTCGCCAATCACACCGCCTTCGCCCGCGCCTTCCCGGCAGTGGCCGAGGCGCTGCTTTCGGGTGCCTCACCCCAGTTGCGCAATGCGGCGACCCTCGGCGGCAACCTTCTGCAACAGACCCGCTGCGCCTATTTCTACGACACGGCCAGTGCCTGCAACCGTCGCGCGCCGGGAACCGGCTGCGACGCTCTGGGCGGCGAAAACCGCACCGCAGCGGTCCTGGGGTGGAGCGATCATTGCATCGCCACCAACCCGTCCGACTTCTGTGTGCCCCTCGCCGCGCTCGGCGCGATGGTTGAGGTCGAGGGCCCCTCAGGCCGCCGTACTGTGCCGCTTGCCGATCTCCACACCCTGCCCGGCACAACGCCGGAACGGCAAACCAGCCTTACAAAGGGAGAGCTGATAACCGCCCTCCTGCTGCCCGCAGAGGCGGCGTCCTTCAGCGCTCATTCGCGCTACCTCAAACTGCGCGACCGCACCTCCTTCGCCTTCGCCCTGGTCTCGGCGGCAGCGGCGCTGCGGATCGAAGGCGGCAAGATCATCGCGGCCCGCCTCGCGCTGGGTGGTGTCGCGGCCCGCCCCTGGCGCGCTGCGGCAGCCGAGGCGCTGCTGATCGGCGCCGCTCCCGATCGCGCCAGTTTCGAGCGCGCGGCAGCCGCTGCCCTCGATGGCGCCAAACCCTCTGGCGACAACGCCTTCAAGATCGAACTGGCGAAACGCACGGCCACCCGCGCCCTGTTGCTCGCCGCCGCAGGCACGCCGGAAATCCTTCCCGCCCTGCCCGCCTCAGTCTTCGCATCCGAAACCGGAGTGAACGCCCATGCCTGATACCATCCCCTTCCCCGCCGCCCCGATGCGCTATGGCTCGAACAGCGGCCAGCCGCTGACCCGCCGCGACGGCGTGCTCAAGGTCACCGGGACCGCCACCTATGCCGCCGACAACCACCCTGCCGGGATGCTCTACGCCGTCGTCGCCACCAGCACGATCGCGCGCGGCCGCGTCACCTCGCTCAACACCGCCGCCGCCAAGGCCCACCCGGGCGTGGTCGAGGTGATCACACCGGCCAATCGCCCGCCTCTCGCCATCGACCCGGACGGCAAGGTGGGCTTCTTCAGCTTCCGCATCGAGGCCCTGCAGAACGACAGCGTCCGCTACGCCAACCAGCCCATCGCCCTCGTGCTCGCGGAAACGCTCGAGGCCGCGACCGAAGGCGCGCGCCTGCTCGCCCCGACCTACGCCGTCGAACCCGCCCGCATGGGTTTCGACGACGGCGAAGGCTTTACCCCTGCCGCGGTTGGCATCGGTGCCCCGCCGAATTTCGACACCGGCGACATCGCCGCCGGCCACGCCTCTGCAACCCGCCACATCGAGGCAACCTACGAGACGCCGCACCAGTACCATAACGCGATGGAGCCCCACGCGATGGTCGCCGAATGGGACGGCGACAAGCTGGCGCTCGACACACCGAACCAGGCCATCGTGTTGTCCTGTGGCGCCTTTGCCGCCTATTTCGGCATCCCCGCCGCAAACGTCACGATCCGCAGCCCCTTCCTCGGCGGCGGCTTCGGCTCCAAGGCGATCATCGCCGGGGCGCAGGTGCTCTGCATCCTTGCCGCCCGGATGATGGACCGCCCGGTGAAACTGGTATTTCCCCGCAGCCAGATGTTCGGCCCGGTCGGCCATCGCGGCGCCACGCGCCAGACCCTGCGCCTCGGCACGGACGACAACGGCAAGCTGACCGCGCTGGAACATCTTACCACCTCGACCACCAGCAGCTTCGACGACTTCCTCGAACCCGCCTCCAACGCCTCGCACAACCTCTACGCCAGCCAGGCCATCTCGACCCGGCACATGGGGCTGCGGGTCGACACCGGCACCCCCGGCCCGATGCGCGCGCCAGGCGAGGCTACCGGCTCCGCCGCCCTTGAATGCGCGATCGATGAGGCGGCTCTGGCCCTTCGGCCTAGACCCGCTGGAATTCCGTCTGCGCAACTATTCCGAGGTCGACCCGGCCTCGGGCAAGCCGTTCTCGTCCAAGGCGCTGCGCGAATGCTATGCGCGCGGTGCCGAAAGGTTCGGCTGGGCCGGGCGCCCACTGCAACCGCGCCAGATGCGCGATGACAGCGGCGCGCTGGTCGGCTGGGGCATGGGCACCGCGATGTTCCACTGCCCGATGTTCGCGGCAGAGGCGCGCGCGACGCTCCGCGCCGATGGCACCGCGCTGGTGGAAACCGCCGCCGCCGACATGGGCCAGGGCGCCTGGACCTCGCTTGCCCAGATCGCGGCCGACAGCCTCGGCCTCGACATCTCGCAGGTCGAGTTCCGCTCCGGCACCTCGGACCAGCCCGATGGCGGCATCGCCGGCGGCTCGGGCCACACCGCGACCGCAGGCGGCGCGCTGCATGGCGCGGGCCTCGATGTCATCGCCCAGCTGACCGCGATCGCCACCAACGATCCCGCCTCGCCGCTCTTTGGCGCGGGCAATGCCGGGGTTGCGCCGCGCGACGGGCGGCTGCACCGCAATGACGATCCCACGCGCAGCGAAAGCTATACCGACATCCTCGCCCGCGCCGGGAAAGCCGCATTGGTCGGCAAGGGCAAGGGCGGCCGCGATCCCGGGGCCGCCGACGCCTATGCGATGTTCTCGCACGGCGCCGTCTTCGCCGAGGTCAAGGTCGATCCCGATCTCGGCCAGATTCGCGTCAGCCGCCTCGTCGGCGCCTTCGCCGCGGGCCGGATCATCAACCCGAAACTGGCGCAAAGCCAGTATTTCGGCGGCATGATCTGGGGCGTCGGCTTCGCGCTGCACGAGGAGGGCCTCCATGATCGCCGCACTGGCCGCCCGATGAACGCCGACCTCGCCGGCTACCATGTCCCGGTGAGCGCCGACATCCCCTCGCTCGACGTGGTCATGGTGCACGAGGATGACGCCCACGTGAATGCGCTCGGCGTCAAAGGCGTGGGCGAGATCGGCATCACCGGCACCGTTGGGGCGATCGCCAATGCCGTCTGGCACGCCACTGGCAAGCGGATCCGCCGATTCCCGATCCATATCGAGGATCTGCTCGGCTGATCTGGCACAACTCCTGCCCCCCCGGCCCTGCGCCGGGGGCGCTTCGCATTCTTGCCGCATCACAGGTTCCCGCTCGGCAAGTGGATGAAGACCACGGCAAAACCCTGCGGCGCACTGATGCTCACCGCTGTGCGATGTTTCGCATTTCCGTGATGACGCGGAGCGGCCCGCCCCCCGACCTGCCGCAAGGCACGGCGCAGCAAGAATCGCCCGAACCGGAATGGCGTGCAAACCCGGCCACCGGATGCACTCGCCCTCGTCTGTAGATGTAAATTGGAGCGGGCGAAGAGATTCGAACTCTCGACCCTAACCTTGGCAAGGTTATGCTCTACCCCTGAGCTACGCCCGCCCGCTCTCCCGGCTGAGATAGCCGCGCGGCCCTGCCACCGCAAGGGAAAAAAGCGTGCCGCCATTCCCTTCCGGCACCCTTGCAAGGCCCGAGCCCCGTTGCATTTGTTGCCCGCCATGCTAAGCCTCTGCCCGTCGCGGATGGGTGGCCGAGTGGTCTATGGCTCCAGTCTTGAAAACTGGCGTGGGGGTGACTCCACCGTGGGTTCGAATCCCACCCCATCCGCCAAATCAGAAGAAATTGTTTTTGAAAAATAAAGTGGCTTCGAAGGCCAGGTCATTGAACCCGATATTGGGACTTTGAGCTACTCGCTGATTGCTTAGTAGTCGCTCGGTGCTTCCGATGGCAGTGCCAGAACAGAATTATTGAGCCGAACAAGGCCGTCGCCTGACCTCGTGTGGTGATCCGGCGCATCCCGTTGCGCTACGTCAAGACCTCGCACGCTGTGATCCGCCTGACTGTGGTGGTATATGGTCGAGCCGCTGGCGCCGATGCCTGCATCAGGTCTTCGTGAAGCACATCAGCGCGCAACGCTATCTTACCGGGCTGTAGATGACGTGGGCTAAGTCATTGAAAGCCAAGTCACGAAGCGGAATGATAAGCAAGCCGCGCTGAATTTCTTGATGAGAGCTCTGGAGCGCCACGCTCGTACCGAGCAGACGGCGTTGGATCGCCGTCGGTCATAAAGTGTGACGCTGAAGGACCTCGGCATCCGCGCTCGACAGAAAACCGACCGATTGAGGAAGGATCCTGCGGAGATTTCGCACCAGCCGTTCCGACAGCGCAGGCGGGCGATGCTTCGCTTCCGGTGCATGCGACCGTCGCAGTAAATTTGCATCCCACCATGCCTCATCTCACACCCTCTTCAACACGGAACACGCTCTCGACCGCTGACAGGATTTCAAGCGAAACCGCGCAGCCGCCCTTCGCCCGAGCGGCACGCCACGATGAAGCGTGACGTATTGCCGGGGCCGAGGACACACAGACGTGGTTGGCATTCGCCTGATACCCTCCAGCCACCGATCCGACCCCCGACGGGCGGCGCCGACCCAGCGAGGCCCTGCGAAGGCCCCGATCAAGGCTCCATTTCGGTCAGAACAGATGCACCTGCCCGTAACTGTCCGTGCCGGTGCCGTCCTCCACCGGATGCGCCCCGCCGACCAGCGCCTGGCCAAGTTCGCGCATTGGCACCAGCCGCGCGGCATTCCCGGGATCGACCAAAGTTGCCCCATCCACCTCGACCGACAGATGCTGCAGGAACAGCGCGATCCCGTCGATCGACTGCACCAGCGCATCGAGGTTCTGCAATGCCGGATGCATGACCCCCGCAGGCATACCCGCGCGCCTTATCTGCTCACCCACGATATCCTCGATCACCTGCCCGGCGGCATGCAGCCGACCCAACTCGCCCGCCACCCGGCCCAGCACCACGCCGAGCGCCATGCCATGCCCGCCCGCGCTCATAGCGCACCGACCACGGCCTGAATGCAGTTGCGCATTCCCTCGGTGGTGAAGGGCTTGCGCAGGAAATTGTTCATCCCGAGCTTCTGCCCGCGCTCGATCATGTCGCGCTCGGCGGTGCCGGTGATCAGGATAAAGCCGATGGCATGCGTCACCTTGGTCTCGCGCAGTGCCTTCAGCAGGCCCAGCCCGTCCATCCCCGGCATGTTGTAATCCGAGATCACCAGATGCACCGGGTTCGCCACCAGCGCCCGCAGCGCCTCATCCCCGTCCTTCTTGAAGTCGATCTGCCGGATCCGCAACTCCTCCAGTGCCTGGATGATCAGACCTCGGCTGGTCGCCATGTCATCCACGACCATCACGCGCAGGCTGTCTCTCAATGCCATTGCCGGTCTCCCTTCTCTGCCGCGCTGCCGTCGAGCCGGCGGTAGGTGGTCATCCCGGCCATCACGAATTGCGCCCGCATCGTATCCGGCATCCGCTCGGAATGACCGATGTACAGGAACCCACCCGAGGCCATCGCGCCGGCAAAGCCCTGCCATAACGTGGCCTGCGTCGCCGGCTCGAAATAGATCGCCACGTTGCGACAGAACACCACGTCGAACGGGCCGCGCACCGGCCAGGGCCGGATCAGGTTCAGCCGCCGGAACGACACCAGCGCGCGCGCCTGATCCCCCACCGCGCGGGTCGCGGTGCCCTCGTCCGGCCTGAGATAGCGCGCCACCCAGTCGGGCAGCTGCGCCATCTCCGCCGCGCGGTACCGCCCCGCCTCGGCGATCTGCAAGATCTGCGGATCGATGTCGCTCGCCAGCACCTTGACGTCGAGCTTTGCCGCCTCAGGGCAGGCACGCAGCAGGGTGAAGGCGAGGCAATAGGCCTCTTCCCCGCTCGAACAACCGGCCGACCAGAGCCGCAGCCGCGCGCCCTTACGGGCCGCGGCGAGCAGCGGTGGCAGCGCGACCTCTTCCAGATGGCGAAAATGGTGATCTTCGCGGAAGAAGCGGGTCACGTTGGTCGTCAGTGCCGAGATCATGTGCATCCGCTCGTCCACGCCATCGCGAGAGGCGATCAGCGCGCAATATTGCTCGAAGCTGCGCAGGCCCAGTCCGCGCACCCGTTTGACCAGCCGTGAATAGACCAGCGGCTCCTTGATTTCGGGCAGGCTGATCCCCGCCTCTTCCCGCGCGATCGCCGCGATCTGCCGGAAATCGGAGGCGGTAAAGGGAAAATCCCGCGCCGGTGCCGGTCTGGCCGCCTGCCCTGCCGTTCCCGCGGTCATGCCCGCTCCGTTCGCAGGGCGGGCAGCACGGTCTTCAGATCGATCAGCCGCAGCATCCGGTCGTCGGCCGCGATCACCCCCTCGACAAAGGCCCGCGCGACATCCGAGGCGACGTTCGGCGTCGGCTGGATCAATGCCACCGGCACGCCAAGGATATCCGACACCGCGTCCACCAGCAGCCCGGCGGTCTGCCCCTCGATCACCGCGATGATGATGACGTGCCGCGGGCTCGGCTGCATCGGCCCAAGACCGAGCCGCGCCGCCAGATCGATGATCGGCACCACGGCGCCGCGCAGGTTGATCACGCCCAGCACATAGTCCGGCGCATGCGGCAAGAGCGTGGCCGGTGTCCAACCACGGATCTCGCGCACCGACATGATATCGACGCAGAACGCCTGGCCCGCCACCTTGAAGGCGACCAGTTCACGCATGTCCGATTGTGAGACCTCGGCGGGCTCCGACATTCTAACCCCCTGCGACAGCATGGTACCCTCCTGCCAGAAGCGACTGACCCGCCGTGGCGACGGTCTCTTCCGGGTCAATGATCAGTGCGATCTTGCCATCGCCCAGGATCGTCGCCGCGGCGACGCCCGGCACATGGCCGTAATTCGCATCAAGCCCCTTGATGACGACCTGGCGCTGGTCGTGGATCGCATCCACCGCCAGCGCGCAGCGCGCATGCTGATCGGTCTCGACCAGCAACAACACCCGCTCGTCAAAATCCCGCACCGCGACCCGATGCCCGAAGGTCGCCCCCAGATCGACGATCGGCACGAAACTGCCCCGGATCGCCACCACCTGACTGTCCGCGCCCAAGGCGTGAATATCCTCCGGCGGCGGGCGCAGCGTTTCGACGATCGCGGTGATCGGCACCACCATCGTCTGCCCCGAGACATCGACAACCATGCCGTCGAGCACGGCGAGCGTCAGCGGCAGGCTGATCGACAGCCGGGTGCCCTTGCCGGGTTGCGACGAGATGAAGACCCGCCCGCCCAGCGCCTGGATCGCGCTGCGCACCACATCCATCCCGACGCCGCGACCGGACAGGCTGGACACTTCCTTCGCGGTCGAAAACCCCGGCAGGAACAACAGCTTGTCAATCTCCGCCTCGCTCAGATCGGCATCTTCCGCGATCAGCCCCTTGGAAACCGCGATGTCTCGCACCCGGGGTCGGTTGATCCCGGCGCCGTCGTCGGCCACCTCGATCACCACGCGACCGGAGCGATGCGCCGCAGACAGGGTGATGACCCCGACCTCGGGCTTGCCCAGCCTGCGACGCTCCTCCGGCAACTCGAGCCCATGATCCACCGCATTTCGGATCATATGCGTCAGCGGGTCTGCCAACCGTTCGATCACCGTCTTGTCGACCTCGGTCGCTTCGCCCTCGGTCATCAGCCGCGCCTGTTTATGCGACGCATCAGACGCTTCGCGGACGATCCGTGCCATGCGTTGGAACAGCGGTTTGATCGATTGCGCGCGGATCGCCATCACGCTTTCCTGGATCTCGCGGGCGAGGTTGCGAAAGGCGTCGAGCCCGGTCCCAATCTCGGAGCGCGGCGAAATACCCGCCTCGTGCACGCGCTGCGACAGCATCGCCTGGGTGATCACCAACTCTCCCACCGCGTTGATCAGCCGGTCGACCCGGTCGAGGTCGACCCGTACCGTCGCGGTGCCGCCCGGCGAGGTCTGCGGTTTGCGCACCGCGGGGTCCCCGGGATCCGCGCCGCGCCTGGCTGGCGGCGGTCCTGCGGGGACCATCGGCGCCTGCGCTCCGATCGGGCTTGGGCGGGTATGGATGCCGCCTGTCGGCGGCGCCGCTTCCAAAGGCGCGTCGATCCGGCGGCTCACCTCCAGGGTGCAGAGCCCGTCCACGAACTCGAAAACCTCCAGCACGACATGTTCCGGCTCGTCCGTCGTCAGCTCGATGGCCCAGTCGAGATAGGCCTCTTGCGGGTCCATCTCGCTCAGTGGCGGCAGCCGGGTGGTTGTCGCGACCACCTCCATCGGCCCAGTTCCGCCAGCGCCCGGAACAGATGCGCCGGGTCATTGCCGCTGGCGTAAAGCGCGCGCGTCGCCGAGAAGGCGATGCGAAATCCGCTGGGCGGCGCTTCCGCCTCCCCGAAGATCGGCAGCATCATCGGGACAAAGCCGAACTGCTCGGTCTCGGGTTCGGCCGCTGTGGCAGGCACGCCGCCGGGAGAAAGCCGCGCTTCGAGATCGGCGATCAGCGCTTCGCTCGCCCCGGGATCAAGCGTCAGGTCGTCGCGCGCCGCCAGCACCAGATCCGACAACCGGTCCGCCGCGCGATGGAACAGCGCCATCAGCGCCGCGTCCGCGTCCAGCCGCCCGCTGCGCACGGCGTCAAGCGTGCTTTCAAAGCGATGCGCGAAACGCACCAGATCTTCCAGCGCGAAGGCCCCGGCCCCGCCCTTGATCGAATGCACCGCGCGAAACACCGCGTTCAGCGTCTCCGGATCATAGCCGTCGGCCTCCATCCCGGTATCGATTTCGACCAGGCCGTCGTTCAGCGCTTCCAGCAGCTCCTCGCATTCCTGAAAGAACGTGTCGCGGATATCCCCCCCGGTGCTCATGCCACCCTCAGACGGCCGCGACCCGGCGGATCGCCGAGACCAGTTTCACCTCGTCGAAGGGTTTGACGATCCATCCTGTCGCCCCCGCGCGGCGCGCCTTCTCCTTCAGTTCGGCCGCGCTTTCCGTCGTCAAGACGAGGATCGGCAGCCCGCTCAGATGCGCCTGTCCGCGCACGGCTGCGATAAACCCGAAGCCGTCCAGCCGTGGCATGTTGATATCCGTGATCACAACATCAGGGGCGATGGCCGCGAGCTGGTCCAGCCCGTCCTGCCCGTCGACCGCCATATGGACGCGAAAGCCGGCCTGACTCAGCGATCCGTTCAGAAGTTCCCGGATTGTCCGGGAATCGTCGATCGCGAGCACGCAAAGGCTCATGCCGCGCTCCCCTGCCCGAGGCGCTCGGGGTCAATGCCAAGCCGGACCAGCCCTTCGACGAAACCGTCCGAGGCACCGGTCACGGCAAAAGCGACGCCGTCCTGCGCCCATTGCCTCTCTGCCGCGAGAAGGAGCTGCGCGAAAAGCGCGCCGACAAAACTGACCCGCGCCGCCGCCAGCGCAACCGGCTGCCCGCGCAAGGAGAGCAATTGCGCATGCAGGGCCTGCGTCGCCTGAAAGTCGAGCTGAGACTGCAATTCCACCACATCCGTCATTCTGTCAAACCACCCGATTGGATCCGCCGTTACCTTGCCTCGTGCTACAGACCGGCCCCCCGACGATCGCCCTGTCGTCTTAAGCAATATCGGGCAAGCCTTAAGAAACGGTGCGTCATGACGGGCCGCAACCCCTCGGTTTGCCTGTTCGGAATGGCCCAGGCCGAGGCCCGCAAGAGCCGCGCGCCTTCCTCGCGCGGTCGCTCTGCGCTTCGGCAATGGCTCAAAAGAAGGTGACATCATCACCCCCGGCGCGGCGCGGGATCGGCGCCGGCGCCTCTTCCGGCAACGCATCATATTCCTGCAGATACCGCAGCTGCGCGCGCCCCGTTGTCGGCCAATAGCGGATGCCCCGACCCCGTGTGCCGCCGAGGCTCTGGCCGACACAGGCGATCCCTTCAACGTCCAGAAAATGCAAAGCGAATGCCGCGTTCGCCCGGCCGATGGCAGCAAGCCCGTTGTGCATCGACGCGCCGCCGAACAACTTGGCCTGCAAGCGCTGCTTGCTCGCGCCCGCCTTCAGCAGCGCGTTGATCAACAGCTCCATCGCGTACAGCCCGTAGCGCTGCAGATCGCCCTGCGTGTCGCCGCCATCGGGCAGCAGGAAATGGTTGATCCCGCCAACCCCTTCGACCGGATCGCAAAGGCAGGTCGCCACACAGGACCCGAGCAACGTGGTAAAGGCATCCGTGGTGCAGTTGGACACGTCATAGCCGCCCTGCACGATGTGGATCAACCGTGTCCCTTGCCGATCGGCGCGCGCGCTCATTTCCAGCATGGCGATCCCACCCGCAGCACCAACCCGAGGCCTGCCCAAGGATCCCGCCGACCAAGGCCCCCCCAATCGCCCAGCTTGTCGAACCGGTGCCAGCACGTCCTCGACAAGCTCCGCAGGGTGCCTTGCCGCTCGTTGATCTGCGCCGCAATCGCATCAGACAGCGCCGCGCCGTCACGGACCCCCGCCCCCCACAGCCAGAAACCATAGCCGTTCCGCACCGGGAAGCGAAACAGGGCCGGGCCGTTTCCAACCACAGCGCGCTCCTGTGTCCCGCTGCCGTCTTTGAGTGTCAGCCGGGGGCGCCCAGCCTCCCCCGCGCGACCGCCGATCAGAAATCTTCCCATCCCGCAGCCTCCACCTTGCCGGAAGCCGCTGCGAAAGCAGGCGCCTGACGGTTCGCCGGACGGCTGGTCTGGCGCTGCTCGGTGGTGCGCGCCTCCTTGCTCCCCAGGCCCGCGGCCCGCGCGGGCACCGCTCGCTCGTCCGCGCGACGGTCACGCAGATCGTGAATTTTGCCCGCGTCCTCGTCGCGATCCAGCCGGAAGTGCGAGACTGTCTCGACCAGTGCACCCGCATCATTGGTCAGGCTCTGACTTGCCGCAGTTGTCTCTTCCAGCCGTGCCGCGTTCTGTTGTGTCGACTGGTCGAGACCATTTACCGCGCTGTTGATTTCCGCCAGCCCGGTGGATTGGTGCTGCGAAGAGGCGGCAATATCCGAGACCAGCTCGGCGATATCCGACACAGAGGTCACGATGCGCTTCAGCGCCGCACCGGTCTTGCCCACCAGATCCACGCCGCGCTTGACCTGTGTCCCGCTTTTCGCGATCAGCCCGCCGATCTCACGCGCCGCATCGGACGAACGCTGCGCCAGCGCCCGCACCTCAGAGGCGACGACGGCAAAGCCGCGCCCGGCGTCGCCTGCCCGCGCCGCCTCGACCCCCGCGTTCAGCGCCAGCAGATTGGTCTGGAAGGCGATATCTTCGATCACGTTGATGATCTTGGTGATCTTGTCGGACGAGGCGGCGATCTGGTCCATCGCCTCGACCGTTTCGAGCACGACAGCACCGCTCTGTTCCGCGTTTTGCTTGGCTTCCGACACCGCCTGATCAGCCCGGATCGCACCCTGCGCCGCCGATTGCACCGAGCTGGTCATCTCGTCCAGTGCAGCTGCGGTTTCTTCCAGCGTTGCCGCCGTCGTCTCGGTCCGGCGCGACAGGCTATCGGCCGTGCTGCTGATGTCGCGCGCCTCATTGCGGATGTTTTCCGCGCTTTCCATCACGTCGCGCAAGGTGCTCGACAGGGTGTCGATGGTCTGGTTGTAATCCTCGCGCAGCTGCTCGTATTGCGGGGCAAAAGCCACCTGAAAGCGCGCGGTGAGATCGCCGTCGCTCATCTTCCGCAGTCCGGTCCGCAGGGCCTCGACGACGTCGTTCTGATTGCGTTCGAGCAGTTCGCGTTCGCTGCGCGCCGCGGCCAATGCCACCTCATCCGCCGTCACGTCATGACCGATCAGCAGATAGCGCAGCACCCCACCCGCCTGATCACGTACCGCGGCGAGCGAGCCGTCGAGGACCGCCCGCGCGCCTTTCGCCGCAGTGAACTCGAACTTGCCCTGCCATGTGCCATTGCTGCCGACCCAGGCAATCGCGTCGCCGCGCCCCATGTGCTCGATCCAGGCCGGGTCGAACAAGCCCTGCAGGCTCTGCCCCATCAGCGCGGCGACCGGCCGGCCGAGCATATCCGACAGGCGCGCATTGCCGGCCACCAGCCGCCCGCCGGCGTCGAACTCGGCGCGGGAGAGGTCGGCATTGAGCGTCTCCAGAGTTGCGCCGTTCAACATGTCCTGAGTCACGTCGGCCCATTCCAGCACCCGGCCGATCTGGTGCCCGCCACTGTCGCAGACGGACGCAATGCTCAGGCGCAGGCGTGCGTCCCCGACCGAGATGATCGGATCGGTCTTGTTGCGCAGATGCTCGGTGATCCGCTCCTGCGTCTGGTGCGGTCGCGTGTGGAACTGGTCGATCGACATGCCCAGAACCGCGGCAGGGTCGAATCCGGGGATCGTGCTGCGGAACGACTCCTTCAGCCGCACGAGCAGGGCCATCATGCTGTCGTTCACATATTTGATCACCAGATCCTCGTTCACCAGCATGATCGCCGCAGAGCTTCCCTCCAGCGCCGCGCTCTTGTAATGCGCCTCACGCATTGCCACTTCGCCCGCCGCGAGCACTTGCCGAAGTTCCTCGACCGAGGCTGATATCTGGCCGATCTCATCTCGCCGCCGCAGTCCGGGCACCGCGATCGCGTAGTCGCGCCCGGCCAGCCCTGCCAGCACCTGGCGCACCTGATCGAGCGGTCGCGTCACCAGCCGCCGCTGCACCAGCAGCGCGCCGCTCAGAGCCAGCAGCAATGTGCCAAGCGACAGCAGTGCCATGAAGCGCTGTTGCTCCGTCAGTTGCTGTTCGACCCCGGCGATCGACCAATGCGTTGCCACCGCCCCAAGCGTGCTGCCATCCACCGGGTCGAGCGTCGGCACCGCGACCGACAGCCGGTCCGCCGAGACCACCACCGCCCCTGCAGCAACCGCCTGCCGGCCAAGCGCCTCCAGCGCCGTGAATCCGCTCGGCTCCCCGCCCGCCGCCAGCCGCGCGCCGCTGGCCTGCAGGGCGACAACGTTCAGCGCCCGCCCGTCCGATCCCGCGATCAGCGCTTCATAGCTCTTTGTCAGCAGGTCGCCTTTTGCGTATTTCATCGCGCCCGCGGACTCCAACGCCAGCAGATGCGTGACCTGTGCGGCCTTCTCGGCCGCGCCCTCCACCCCGATCTCCCGCATCACGGTCGAAGAGACCTCGGTCAGCAAGACCGCGAGCAGACCCAGCGAAATGGCAAGGATCAATCCGATCTTGGCGAAGATTGAACGGATCGGGCGAAATGGATCGGACATGATGCGCGCTTTCCAGTGGTTCGGGGATCAGTTCAGCGCTTCGGGGTTCAATCCCAGCGTGATCGCGCCAATCGGCTTGCCGGAGTCCGGATCAAGGATGACGGTCGAGATCTGTCCCTCGTAGGTCTGCGAGGACTCGTCAAAGCTGACCTCGCCCACGTCGATCGCGCCCTTGCCCTTGGGAAAGGTCTCGGTGAACTTGGCCTCGTCGCCCTGCCAGGCATCCGATGTCGGGCTGCTTGCCGCGACGTTCAGGCCGTGATCGTCCATCACGAAGGCCTCGATCAGCGCCCCGCCAGAGGATTTCACCTTGTCGCGCAAGAAGTCCGAGGCGGGCGTCTGCATCACGGTCGTGATCACCGGTGTCACAGCCTTGCCGACCTCTTCGCGCCAGGCCTTGTCCTCGGCATCGATCTGGTCCTGGGTGATGGCGGCATTGCGTGCATTCTGCTCCTTGATCGCCGCGATCAGCACCGGATCGCTCAGCCAGGGGTCAACCTGCTGTGCCAGATAGGCGCGCATCTTTGCTTCATAGGGGTTGGCCTGCACAGCGATCGGCAGCAATGCGACAAGCGCGAAAATGAGACGAAACATCATACCTCCGGGAACCCTCGCGGTTCGGGCCGCGAGTCGAGGCTAGGTGGAAAACCCTTCCACGAGGTGAACGGCGGCGCACCGATGCGTCAGGGCACCAGAATTCCGGCCAACCGCGGCACCGCGCGGCCCGAACCGGTGCGCCAAATGAAAAGGGGCGCCCGAAGGCGCCCCGTTCCCGGTCCGATACGTTTGATCTCAGCTGATCGTCAGCGCCACGAACCGCGGCTCGCCATCGCGCCGGATCAACAGCAGGACCGACTTGCGTCCGGCGTCCTTCGCCTCGCTCACCCGGTCCTGCAGGTCCTTCGACCGTGGCCACCTTCTGCTGGCCCGCCTCGGTGATCACGTCGCCCTCGCGCAGGCCCTTGGTGAAGGCCTCGCTCTGCTCGTCCACATTCTTCACAAGAATGCCCTCGACCGAGGGGTCGAGCTTCATCTTCGAGCGGTCGTCAGAGGTCAGCGGGGCCAGCTTCATGCCGAGCAGCGCCTGCTCCACCGGGGCCGGCGGGGCTGCGGGCGATGCTGCCGGTTTCGCCTGCGCATCCGCCGTCTCGCGGCGGCCGAGCGTCACCGACAGGGTCACCGTCTTGCCGTCGCGGAACACGATCACCCGGACCGCCTTGCCGATATCGGTATTGGCAACCTTGCGCACCAGTTCCTTGGTGTCCGGCACATCGGCGCCATCGAACGAGGTGATGACGTCACCCGATTTCATCCCGGCATCCGCCGCCGGTCCCGGCGGCACGTCGGTGACCATCGCGCCGGTCGCCTTGGGCAGGCCAAGCGCATCGGCCATATCCGGCGTCACGTCCTGAATCCGCACCCCGAGCCAGCCGCGCCGCGTCTCGCCGAACTGCTTCAACTGGTCGACGACCTTGGACACCACGTTCGAGGCCATTGAGAAGCCGATCCCGATCGAGCCGCCATTGGGCGACAGGATCGCGGTATTCACCCCGATGACCTGCCCGTCCATATTGAACAGCGGCCCGCCAGAGTTGCCCCGGTTGATCGAGGCATCGGTCTGGAAGAAGTTGTCGATAACTTCCGTTCAGCGTGCGCCCCTTGGCCGAGACGATCCCGGCAGTCACCGAAAAGCCCTGGCCGAGCGGGTTGCCCATCGCCATCACCCAGTCACCGACGCGCATCTGCTCGCTGTCGCCGAAGGGCACGAAGGGCAGCGGCTTGTCGGCCTTGATCTTCAGCAGGGCAATGTCGGTCGCCTTGTCGATGCCGACCACGTTGGCCTTGAACGAGTCCCCGTTCAGGAACTGAATCTGGATATCGTCCGCGCCGTCGATGACGTGGTTGTTGGTGACGATGAAACCGTCTTCCGAGATCACGAAGCCCGATCCCAGCGCCTCGCTGCGCTGCGGTGCCGGTCCCGGGCTTGGGGTGCCGTTGTCGCTCTGCCCGCCGGATCCGTCACCACCCGATCCGTCACCGCCCGATCCATCGCCCTGCTGGCCATCGCCAAGGCCCTGATGGTTCATGAAATCGCGGAAGAACTGCTCGAAGGGTGATCCCGGCGGCACCGAGGGGCCGCCCTCGGTCGAGGCCGCAACCGTCGTCGTCGTGGTGATGTCCACCACCGCCGGGCTGACCTTGGCGGCGAGATCGGCGAAGCCGTCCGGCGCGCCCTTTGCCGCCACCGGCATCGTCTGGCCCAGCGCCAGCACAAGCGCCAGCACTAGGCCGCAGATCGTGCGCAGCGGGGCGCCCGCCCCTGCGGGAAGGGAAATGGCTCTCATCTGCACTCCGAATTCCTTTCGTCGGTTCGCAATCCTCCGGCCAGTCGCCGGTTGCATTCTAGCATAGGGCAATCACACCTGCCCAATGACAACTCAATCCCGCCATCTCAGTCTCAAATGGACGTGATGACCTGTAACCAAACCGGGTCGCACCGGCTCAGGGTTGAGCCGGTGCCGGTGCTGGTGCTGCCGCCGCCGGCACGGCTGCAGGTGTTGCCGCGCCCGCTCCGACCGGTTTCCCCAACTCGGAGCGCAGGTAGTCGAAGAACTCGCTGCCGGGCGACAGCACCATGGTCGTCGTCTTGCCATCCAGGGCCCGCTGATAGGCGGTCATCGAACGGGTAAAGGCGAAGAACTCCGGGTCCTTGGAATAGGCATCCGCATAGATCTTGTTGCGCTGCGCATCGGCCTCGCCGCGGATCACATCGGCCTGCTTGCGCGCTTCCGAGGTCAGCTCCAGCGCGGTCCGGTCGGCGGTCGCGCGCACCCGCTGCGCCGCCTCGTTGCCGCGGGCGATCTCGTCGGCGGCTTCGCGTTCCCGCTCGGCCCGCATCCGGTCATAGGTCGCCGACAGGTTCTGCGTCGGAAGATCGGTCCGGGTCAGTCGCACGTCGATCACGTCGACGCCGAGCGAATCCGCCTCTTTCTTCGCGAGGTCGCGAATCTGGTTCATCAGACTGGTACGGTCGTTCGACAGCACCGCCGAAGACGGCACGCCGCCCAGCACCTGCCGGATGGCGGCGTTCAGGATCTGCTCGAGCCGGTTCTGCGCGAAGACCACGCCATCCACCCCGGTCGCCTGGCGGAACTTGACAAGATCCGCGATGCGCCAGCGCGCGAAGGCATCGACCACCAGACGGCGGTCGTCCAGCGGCGTCACTTCCAAAGGCTGGGTCGGCAGGCCGAGGATCCGCCCGTCATAGCGCACGATCTCCTGCACCAGCGGGATCTTGAACCCGATCCCGGGTTCCTCGCGCACCTGTTTGACCTGCCCGAACTGCAGGATCAGCACCTTCTCGCGCGGGTCCACGATGAACACCGACGACAGCGCCACGACAACGACAACCACCACGGCGCCGACGATATAAGCCAAGCGGTTGTTCATTTGCCCGTCCCCTTCATCAGGTCGCTCAAGGGCAGGTAGGGCACCACGCCCGCGCCGCCATTCGCACCCGCGACCCCGTCAAGGATCACCTTATGCGTGTCCCCAAGGACCTTCTCCATCGTCTCGAGGTACATCCGCCTGCGCGTCACCTCGGGGGCGAGCTTGTAAGAATTGTAGATCGACAGGAACCGGCTCGCCTCGCCCTGGGCAAGGTTGACGACCTGGGCACGATAGCCCTCAGCCTCTTCCTGCACCTGAGCGGCCTCGCCGCGCGCGGCACCCAGCGCCTTGTTGGCATAGGTGTCTGCGTCCTTCTCCAGCCGGTCACGCTGCTGCTGCGCCGCCTGCACCTGCCGGAAACTGTCGATCACTTCCTTCGGCGGGTCGGCACTGTCGAAGTTGACCCGGATCACCTGAATCCCGCTGCTGTAGCTGTTGAGCGTGTCCTGCACCGCCTTCAGAAGGTCGGCCGCGATCACGCCACGGTCCTTGTTCAGGATCGGCGCGAGCTCGGTACGCGCAATGATGTCGCGCATCGCGGATTTCAGAGACCGCGCGGATCGTGTCGGCCGGATCGGCGAGGTTGAACAGGAACTTCGACGGATCGCCGATGTTCCAGACCACCTGGAAATGCACATCGACGATGTTCTGATCCTGGGTCAGCATCAGGCCGGTGTCATATTGCCCGCCCTCGCCATTGCCGACATCCGTGGTGCGCTCGCCCGAGGTGCGCAGAACTTCGGCGGTCACCAGCGGCCAGGGCGCCAAGTGCAGGCCTGGCGAGCCGACGCGATAGAACTTGCCCAGGAACAGCTCGACCGAGCGTTCCTCGGGCCGCACCGAATAGATCGAGGCGAAGGACCACAGCACAACGGCCACGATCACCGCGCCAAAGCCGATCAGGCGCGGGTTGATGCCGTCACCGCCAGAGCCGCCGGGGCCGCGCGATCCGCCGCCACGCCCGCCCATCAGCACGCGCAACTGCTCCTGCCCCTTCTTCATGATGTCTTCGATGTCGCCAATCTGCGGCCCCTCGCCCGGACGTCGCCCGCCACGATTGTCGTCGCCACCGCGGTTGTCGCCGCCCCGGTTGTCGCCGCCACCCTGGCCTCCGCCGCCCCAAGGGCCGCCACTGTTACCTGCCATCTACTGTCCGTTTCCTCGTGTCCCGCCCCGCGAAGGGCATTGGCTCCCAATTGGTCACCTTTACGTGAATTTCAAGCGCAGCCGCACCGTTCTGCCTGCGACAGCGCACACCGTTCGGGCGTTTCGGCCTGACCCACGGGCCGCAAAGACTCTCGCCGCCCAGCGCGCAACGTGCAACCCTTAATCTGGCCTCGATCCGGCCCCGGACAGTGCCGGGCGGGTTTCGCCGCGTCGCGCAGCAGCCCGCAAGACCACCCGTCAGACAGCCTCAGCCCCGACGGACCGGGGTTTTCAACGTCACCAGCTCTTCCGCCATCGTCGGATGCACCGCCACGGTCCGGTCGAAATCTTCCTTGGTCGCGCCCATCCGGATCGCGATCGCGGCCAGCTGGATCATCTCGCCCGCTTCAGGCGCCACGATGTGACAGCCCAACACCTTACGGCTCGCCTGACTGACGATCAGCTTCATCAGCACGCGCTGCTCATGGCCCGCGAACAGGCTGCGCATCGGCCGAAACGCGGCGGAATAGACCTCGATAGGTTCCTGATCCCGCGCCGCCTCCTCGGTCATCCCGACCGAGCCGAGCTCAGGCTGGGTGAAGACCGCCGAGGGCACCTGCTCGTGATCCGCCTTGGTGGGCACACCCTTGAACACCGTCTCGGCAAAGGCCTGTCCCTCGCGGATCGCGACCGGTGTCAGGTTCAGCCGGTCGGTCACATCGCCGACCGCGTGGATCGAAGGCACGGCGGTCTGGCTGTACTCATCCACCATCACCTGACCGTTCCGGCCCAGCGCCACGCCGAGCGCCTCCAGCCCCATGCCCCCGGAATTGGGCTTGCGCCCGGTGGCGTAGAGCACTGCGTCGAAATCGCGCGTGCCGCCATCGGTCGCGGTCACCCGGATCGCGCCTTCGGCCCGCTCCATCCGCATCACATCCGTGCCGCAGTGAATCGCCACGCCAGCGGCCCGCATCGCCTCGGCGACATGGCCGCGCGCCTCGTCATCGAAGCCGCGCAGGATCTGCGCGCCGCGATAATATTGCGCCACCTCGACGCCCAGCCCGTTGAGGATGCAGGCGAACTCGCTGGCGATATAGCCGCCGCCGACGATCAGCATCCGCTTCGGCAAAGCCTCGAGCTTGAAGATCTCGTTCGAGGTGATGGCCAGCTCTCCGCCCGGAATCTCCGGCACGAAAGGCCGCGCCCCGGTCGCGATCAGGATATGCTTGGCGCGATACACCTCGCCGCTGTCCAGCCGCACCGTATGGGCATCCTCCAGCACCGCGCGGGCATCATGCATGGTCACCCCGGCGCGGGACAGATTGGCGCGATAGGCCGCCTCCAGCCGGTCAAGCTCGCGGTCCAGCTTCGCGCGGAAGGCGGACCAGTCGAAGCCACCCAGCGTCACGTCCCAGCCATAGGCCCGCGCCTCGTCCACCGCGCCGGGATAGGATGAGGCGAAGACCATCAGCTTCTTGGGCACGCAGCCCCGGATGACGCAGGTGCCCCCCATCCGGTATTCCTCGGCAAGCCCGACCTTGGCGCCGCCTTCCGCCGCCGCGATCCGTGCCGCGCGCACGCCGCCGGAGCCGCCACCGATGACGAACAGATCATAATCGAAAGTCATTCCTCAGTCCCCCAGATCGGCGAACAGGTTGTCAGAGCCGACAAACTCGATCCGGCTCTCTTCCACCTCGCCGGTGGTCACGTCGCGCACCTCGACCCGGCCGTCGCCATGGCCGACCACCAGAATGTCGCAGATATCGACGAAGAGGCCATTTTCAACCACCCCCGGCACCTGGTTGAGAACCATCGCCAGCTGGCGCGCATTGCCGATCCGGTTCAGATGCAGATCGACGATGTAATTTCCCTCATCCGTCACGAAGGGCCGCTCGCCGTTCATCCGCAGGGTCGAGGTCTGGCCCAGCACATCAAGGCTCACCAGCATCTCCTCGACCAGCGCCTTGGTGGTCTGCCAGCCAAACGGCACCACCTCGACCGGCAGCGGAAAGGCCCCGAGCTGCCCGACCTTCTTGGCCAGATCCGCGATCACGATCATCTGGTCGCTGGCCGTCGCCACGATCTTCTCCTGCAACAGCGCGCCGCCGCCGCCCTTGATCAGGTTCAGATCGCCATCGACTTCATCGGCCCCGTCGATCGTCAGATCGAGCCACTTTGCCTCGTCGAGACTGACCACCCTGATCCCGCATTGCCGCGCCAGTTCGGCGGTCCGGGTCGAGGTCGGCACCCCGGTGATGCGCAACCCGTCCTCACGCACCATCTCCCCCAGACACCGCACCATCCATGCCGCCGTCGATCCGGTGCCAAGGCCGACCCGCATCCCGTCCTGCACGAATTCGACAGCCCGCTTTGCCGCCACGAATTTCGCCCTGTCGATCGGGGAAAGCTCTCCGGCCATTTCAGTCTCCACTGCTTGAACGCCCTGAATATAGGGACAATCGCCCCCCGGCGCGAGGTCGAAACGCCCGCTCGATCGCCAGGTCGCGCAGGCTCAAAGCGGTCGCCGCCTCCGGCGGGGATATTTACGGGCAGAAAATGACGCCCCGCGACCGTCCATTTTCTATCCGGAAATATCCCGGGGGTGCGGGGGCAGAGCCCCCGCTTCAGGCGACGCGGCAAAGCCGCGGCGCAAGCGCGCCAGCGCCTCAGCAGTTCGGCACGTTCACCGCCAGACCGCCGAGCGAGGTTTCCTTGTATTTCTCATGCATATCCGCCCCGGTCTGCCGCATCGTCTCGACACAGGCGTCGAGCGAGACGAGGTGCTGCCCATCGCCCCGCAAGGCCAGCGAAGCGGCCGAGACCGCCTTGATCGCGCCGAGGCCGTTGCGCTCGATGCAGGGCACCTGCACCAGACCCTTCACCGGATCGCAGGTCATGCCCAGATGATGCTCCAGCGCGATCTCGGCGGCGTTTTCCACCTGCTCGGGGGATCCCCCCAGCACCGCAGCCAGCGCCGCCGCAGCCATTGCCGCCGCACTGCCGACCTCGGCCTGACAGCCGCATTCCGCGCCCGAGATCGAGGCATTGGTCTTCACCAGCCCGCCGATCGCCGCCGCCGTCAACAGGAACTCGCCAACGCGCGAGGGCTGCGCGCCGGGGACATGGTCAAGCCAGTAGCGGAGGGTGGCGGGCACCACACCCGCCGCGCCATTGGTCGGGGCGGTCACCACCTGCCCGCCCGCCGCGTTTTCCTCGTTCACCGCCATCGCATAGACCGACATCCAGTCGTTGATCGTATGCGGCGCCACGAGGTTCAGCCCGCGTTCCGCCATCAGCGCCTGATAGATCCCCGGCGCGCGGCGGCGCACCTTGAGCCCGCCGGGCAGGATGCCGCCGGTCTCGAGCCCGCGGTCGATGCAGGCCGCCATCACCTCCCAAAGCCGCTTCAGCCCCAGTTCGATCTCGGCGTCAGAGCGATAGACCCGCTCATTCGCGCGCTTCATCGCCGCCACCGACAGCCCGCTGGCCTGCGCCATCTCCAGCATCTCGGCCGCCGTGCGGAACGGATAGGGCACCGGCGAGCGCGCCTCGGCCTTCTTGCCGGCAGCCTTCGCCGCCTCATGCTCGCCCGACGTCAGCACAAAGCCGCCACCGATCGAATAGAAGGTCTCCTGCAGGATCGTATCGCCCTGCCGGTCGGTCGCGGCCAGGATCATGCCATTGGCATGGCCGGGCAAGGCCGGGCCATAATCGAACAGCAGATCCTTGTCCGGATCGAACCCCAGCACCGGCAGACCAGGCGGTGCAACCTGCCCGGTGGCCCGGATCTCGGCCAGCACCGCATCTGCGCGGACCGCGTCGTAACTCGCCGGCTCGAACCCCGCGAGGCCGAGGATCACCGCACGATCCGTCGCATGCCCGACGCCGGTGAAGGCGAGGCTGCCATGCAGCGAGGCGCGCAGCCCCGCCGGCTGGAACGGGCTGTCGCGCAGCATCTGCAGGAACCGCGCCGCCGCCACCATCGGGCCCATCGTATGGCTCGACGAGGGGCCGATGCCGACCTTGAACATGTCGAAGACAGAAAGGAACATCGCGCGGTACTCCTGCTCGCTAGATCGGACAGTGCCGCCGCCCCGCCGTGAAGGCCACACTGAAACCGACGCTTTGCAGGGAATTCGCGCAAGCGACCCGCGAATGGGCGATCACGCCCCGGCGCTGTCGCTCACCAGTTCGGGCGCACCATAGGCAGGCGCGGAAAAGATCCTGGGTCCCAGCCCCTCGGCCGCGGCGGCCCGCAAGGCGGCAGGGCGCCGTTCCAACCGCTCGGCCAGGCCCTGCAGAAACGGGAAATCGGCCAGATCGAACCAAAGTTCCGCCCCGGCCTCCAGCGGCGCGCACCAGCGCAGCAGCACCGCAAGGTAATACCCCAGCACCGAGGGCTGCGTCCCCGACAGCCAGACCGGCCGCTCGGCCATCCCCAGCGCATCGAGCAGGCCAAGCAGGCGCCGCACCCGTACCGCCGCCCCGGCCATCAGCGCGGCCTGCGCCTGCGCATCGCGACCGACGAACCGTTCCGGGTGCAACCGCTGCATCACCGCCGGATGCAGCGTATTGGAAATCACGAACAGCCATTTCAGAAACTCGGCGCGCTGCAGATTGCCCGGCGCAGGCGCCAGCGCGCCATGCCGCTCGGACAACCACAGAAGGATCGCCGCCGTCTCGAACAGCGGCCCGTCCGCGGTCTCCAGCACCGGCACCAGCCCCTGCGGGTTCAGCGCGCGAAACGCCGGCTTGTCCTGCCCGCGCGCCGCAAGATCGACCGGCACCACCAGATAGGGCGCGCCGATCTCCTCGAGCACCAGCCGCACGGCCAGCGCGGCAGTATCCGGGGCGGCGTGAAGCGTATACATGCGCGAGTCCTGACATAACGGTTTCGTGACAGAGAAAATCCCCTGAAAACCGGGATTTGTCCAGCAGAACCCGGTGGCGCAGGGGGTCCAGGCCCGAAGCCCGGGCAGGTTTCCCGGTGCAAAGGTCCGAAGTGGCTGCGCCCGGACCGTCCTGCGCCCCGCACCGCCTCCGAAAGCGGTGGATAACCCGCAGCCTCGACTTGACCCACTGCGCCACCCACAGCAGGCTTGCCCCCAGGGGAAAGCAGGCCGGACGCCCGCGCCCCGGGAAGGGACTGACCATGAAGCGCATCCTCGCAGCACTTGCCATGATGGCGGCGCTGCCCGCCGCCGCACAGGACATCGGCGGCAACTATACCGTCAAGGGCACCAACCTCGACGGCTCGGAATACGGCGGCACCGCCACCATCACGCTGGTCAGCAAGACCACCTGCGTGATCGAATGGAAGACCGGCAGCACCACCTCGCAGGGCATCTGCTCGCGCAATGACGATGCTTTCGCCGCCGCCTATGTGCTCGGTGATGCGATGGGGCTGGTGATCTACAAGGTCGACAGCGATGGCACCCTCGACGGGCTCTGGACGATCACCGGCAAGGAGGGTTCGGGAACCGAGGTGCTGATCCCGAACTGATCCCCATCCGACGCCTGGCCCGCCCCCCCGCCCGAAACCGGCGCGGCCCGCGTCGCAATCGGCGTGGACGGCGCGCGCCAGGAAGGCTACCCATCGGCCATGATGAAACCGGCAGACCGCATTCCCCTTGGCGTCGCCTTCATGCTGGGCTTCTGCGCCATCGCCCCGCTGATCGACGTGTTTTCCAAACTCGCCGCGCAGAGCGTCTCGGTGGGCGAGGTCACGCTGGCCCGCTTCGTCGTGCAGGCGGTGCTGATGGCGCCGGTGGTACTGTATTACCATCAGGGCTTCGGAATGAGCGCGCGTGTCCTCTGGCTGACCACATTGCGCGCCGTGGTCTCGATCCTGTCGACCTATTGCTTCGTCGCCGCGGTGCAGGTCATGCCGATCGCCGACGCACTCGCCATCGTCTTTGTCGAGCCCTTCATCATCCTGCTGCTCGGCAAACTGGTCTATGGCGAACAGGTCGGACCGCGCCGCCTCGGCGCCGCCGCCGTGGGCTTTCTCGGATCGCTCCTGATCATCCAGCCGAGCTTCGACCGGTTCGGCGCGGTAGCCCTGTTTCCGCTCGGCACCGCGCTGTTCTTCGCGCTCTACATCCTGATCACGCGCCAGCTCGCGCCGCTGATGCACCCGGTGGCGATGCAATCGCATACCGCGATCGTGGCGACGATCCTCTGGCTGCCGGTCATGGCCTTCGCCACAAGCTCCGGCGTCGCCTCGCTCGCCTTCGACTGGCCGCAACCCTTGATCTGGTTGTTCCTGTTCGGCGTCGGCCTCGCCGCCACCATCTCGCATATGTCGATGAGCTTCGGGCTGCGCTTCGCCCCCGCCTCGACCCTCGCGCCGCTGCATTACCTGGAAATGGTCAGCTCGGCGAGCTTCGGCTACCTCGTCTTCGGCAACTTCCCCAACCCGCTCACCTGGGTCGGCATCGCGGTGATCTGCGCCTCGGGCCTTTACATCATCCACCGCGAACGGGAACTGGCGCGACACCCGGCACCAGAGCCCGCAGCGCCGCTGGCAACCCTGCCCTCGGAAGGATCACCAGCATCCGCCGTGCCGAGAAGCTGAGACGCAGACGCCGCGCCGCAACCTCGTTCGAGGTTCCCACCACCCCGTCCGGCGCGAACCGCAGGCCAGCAATCGGCCAGCGCAGCCCCTCGCTCTCGCCCTCGACCGCGCCCATCGGGAACAGCGAAAACCGGCTGCCCACCGGCAGCTCCAGCTCCAGCGCCTCGGGCGCGATGAAGCAGACATCGCGCGCCGACAGCACAAGGCAGACCCGTTCGGCCCGCCGTACCAGCGTGTTGAACACCGCAAGGCTATGGTCCGCTCGCGCCCCGGAAAACCCGACAGCCAGAACGAACGGCGCCGCGACAGAGCGCAGCGCCTTGTCGAAATCCGTGCTCTCCTGCTCGCCGATCCGATGCGCCACGCCGTCCGGCAACTGCGCCAGCGTGCCCCGGCTCACCGAATCGAAATCGCCGATCACCGCCTCGGGCATCAGCCCCGCCGCCAGCGCCCGGTCCGCGCCGCCATCCGCCGCCACCAGCCTTGGCGCCAGCCGCAACGCGCTGCGCAAAAGCGCCGGCGTGGACTGTCCACCCCCAAGCAACGTGACTCCCCCTGAAGACTGGACAATGATATTCGTCATACATTCATTGTTCCCAATTAAGGCGGAAGAACACAATGTCGGCCACAATCAATCCTTGAAATTACCTGCTTCTGTGCACGGAATTGATCCCGGTCACAGGCAGTGTGTGTCAACTGGGTTTGGTAGAAAGCGAGCGTCCGATGGTCGGTCCGAGCAAAATTCTTACGGTAGCATATGGCACCTTCTCCTGCACGCTGGAGGGGTTCGAAGAACCGTTTGACGCTATGAAGTCGATCGCGGAATACTTCCGCGACCTCGCGGCCGATGATCGCTACTTCGGCGCAGAGCCGCCGCAACCGGATGCGGAAACCCTGCACCGCCTTGCGGAACAGTCGATTCAGCGCCGGGTCGAAGCCCGCGTGAACCAGAACGGCATGCTGTTCAAGGCCGATGGCCCGGCCCAGATCGACGCCCGCGCGACGCAGAGCTATGCCTCGCCCGAACCGATGCAGACCGCCGAACCCGTCGCCGCCGCACCCTCCGAAAGCGTCGCCGCCAAACTGCAGCGCATCCGCGCCGCCGCGGAAGAGAGCAAGCGCAACGCCCGCCCCGCGACCTCGGCCCCCGCCGCACCCGCCGCCGCGCCCGGCATGGACGAGAACGAGCCAGAGGCCGAATCATACGAAAGCCCGGCCTCGGCGCCGCTCGCCCCGGCCAGCCTCGCCGCGATGACCGCTGCCTTCGCCTATGCCGCCGACCCGGAAGAGGCGGAAGTCGCCGATGACTTCCAGACCGACCTCCCCGAAGAGGCTCCGCTGGACTCCTTCGTGATGGACGCCCCCGTTGGCCAAGCCGCGCCACGCTTCGAAGACGAGGTCGAGGAGGCCGAAGTCGAGCCCGAAGCCTTCACCGAAGCGGAGCCCGAAACCGCCGCCGAACCGGTGAGTGCGAAGGCGCCCGCCCAGGACGATCATGTGCTTGAGGACACCATCAGCTCGCTGATGGTCTCGCTTCAGATCGACCGGATCACCCATCCCGCCGTCGATGACGCCCCCGCCATCGAAACATCCACGTCGGACCTGTCCGATGACAGCATCATCGACGTTCCGGAAGACTCCGCCCCGGTCCAGCTTCGCACCCGTGCCCGCGTCATCAAGGTGCGCCGCATCGACTCGGACATCCCCGGCGGCAAGTCCACGCTGGAACAATACGAAGTCGACCCCGCCGAAGCGAGCCGCTCGAACCGGCAGCCGAGGATCAGAGCGATCCGGTCGCCGAAGCCACCGAGCAGGAAACCGCTGCGGCAGCAATGGACGAAGCGCCAGCCGAGGCGCAGGACTCCGCCTTGCTGTCCACCCTCTCGCCCGAGGCAGAGGCCGAACTGCAGGCAGAGCTGGCCGCGGTCGAACGCGAAATGGCCGACGCCGGCATCTCGCCCGAAGCCTCCGAAGCGGACGCACCCGTCGCCGAAGATCGCGCCGAGACCGAAGCCTTGGCCAGCCCCGAAGCGGTGCTGGAAGTCGCCGCCCCGCAGGACGCGGAGCCCGCCGCCGAAGCCGCGCAGGCAGAGCAAGCTGAAGCCGAAGACCTGGCCTTCGAGGAAGACGATGGCTCCGCCGCGCCGCGCGATGGCGACCGCCGCGTCATGCTCGAATCCAGCGCCGAAACCGGCGATCAGGCGATGTCCCGTCTGCTGCTGCATGCCGCCAGCGAGCTGGATGAACCCGACAACCGCCGCCGCCTGTCGACGATCGCCCATCTCAAGGCCGCCGTCGCCGCCACCGAGGCCGACAAGGAGCTTTCGCAGAACATCGGCGACCGCTCCGGCCAGAGCGAGCTTGATCGCTACCGCGACGACCTCGCCCAGGTCGTGCGCCCGCGCCGCCCGCTGGCCTCGGCCAGCGTGACGACCCGGCCGCAGGCGCCCACCGAACGCCCGGCGCCGCTGGTGCTGGTCTCGGAACAGCGCATCGACAAGGGTCCGAAGTCAGAGCCGCTGGTGATCCGCCCGCGCCGCGTCACCAATGGCAATCTCGCACTTGAGGAGCCTCAGGAGCATATCGAGGACGAGGAAGACTCGCCAAGCATCGGCCAGGACGCGCAAAGCTTCTCGGACTTCATCCGCAACACCGGCGCGCATGACCTGCCGGACCTGCTTGAAGCCGCCGCCGCCTATGCCGCCTGCATCGAGGGCCGTCCGCACTTCTCGCGCCCGCAGATCCTGCGCTCGGCCAACAGCGCCGCACATGAAGAGCTCAGCCGCGAATCCAGCCTGCGCGCCTTTGGCATGCTGCTGCGTCAGGGCAAGATCCAGAAGATCAAGCGCGGCCAGTTCGCGATCTCGGATACCTCGCATTACCTCACCGAGGCACGCAAGTTCGCGCAATAACCAAACCGAGCAGGTGTCGTGAAAAGTAAAGGGCGGAAGGGAAAACCCTTCCGCCCATTTTGCTGTCGCGCCGCCGGGCGCTGGCCAAACCCGCGCGCCCCGGCTCTCCCCCGGGGCGTCTTCTTGGCCCAAATACTCACCTTTTTCGGACCCGGACAGGGGCCCACCGGTATACCGGCTATTCGTCCGATGGGGCCTCCGGGTCCGCTTGCCCGATGCCGATGAAGACGAAGCGGAACGGCACCATCCAGAGAAAACCGAGGCCGATGTAAACCACCAGCTCCAGCCAGAACGGCGGCCGGTCGAGCCAGTCCACCAGGGATACCGCCGCGACGATATAGGCCGGCAGCCCGATCAGCAGGATGAACAGGGACCAGCGCCGCCGCGCCTTGTAGCTCAGCGCCATCCGCTCAATCCGCGAAAGGATCGGTGACAAGGATCGTGTCGTCCCGCTCCGGGCTGGTCGACAGCAAGGCCACCGGGCACTGGATCAACTCCTCGATCCGCCTGACATATTTGATCGCGGCGGCAGGCAGATCGGCCCAGCTCCGCGCCCCCGCGGTGCTTTCCTGCCAGCCCTGATGCACCTCATAGACCGGCTTCACCCGCGCCTGCAGATTGGCCGCCGTCGGCAGATAATCAAAGAGCTGCCCATCGAGCTCATAGCCGGTGCAGATCTTCAACTCCTCGAACCCGTCCAGCACGTCGAGCTTGGTCAGCGCGATCCCCGAAACACCCGAAGTGGCGCAGGTCTGCCGCACCAGCACCGCGTCGAACCAGCCACAGCGCCGCTTGCGGCCGGTCACGGTGCCAAACTCATGGCCCCGCTCGCCCAGCCGCACCCCGTCCGCGTCAAACAACTCGGTCGGGAACGGCCCCTCGCCGACCCGCGTGGTATAGGCCTTGACGATGCCGAGCACGAAATCGATCGCCGTCGGCCCCAGCCCGGTGCCCGCTCGCCGCCATCCCGGCGGTGGTATTGGACGAGGTGACATAGGGATAGGTGCCGAAATCGACATCGAGCAGGGATCCCTGCGCGCCCTCGAACAGGATCCGCTTGCCAGCGCGCCGCGCCTCGGTCAGCACCTTCCAGACCGGCGCGGCAAAGGGCAGGATCTTCGGCGCAACCTCGTCCAGAGCCGCCTTCAAAGCAACCTGGTCGATCGCGCTCCAGCCCCAGACCGGCGCGCAGCGCGTTGTGATGCGTCAGCAACCGGTCGATGCGCAGCTCCAGCGTCGGCCCGTCGGCCAGATCCGCCACCCGGATCGCACGGCGCCCGACCTTGTCTTCATAGGCCGGCCCGATGCCGCGCCCGGTGGTGCCGATCTTGGCCACCGAGTTCTGGTTTTCCCGCGCCCGGTCCAACTCGCCATGGAACGGCAGGATCAGCGGCGTGTTCTCCGCGATCATCAGATTGTCCGGCGTCACCGTGACGCCCTGCCCGCCCAGCTTCTCGATCTCGGCCAGCAGCGCCCAGGGGTCCAGCACCACACCATTGCCGATGACCGACAGCTTGCCGCCGCGCACGATCCCGCTTGGCAACAGCGACAGCTTGTAGACCACGCCGTCGATCACCAATGTATGCCCGGCGTTATGTCCGCCCTGGAAGCGCACGATCACATCGGCCCGCTCCGAGAGCCAGTCGACGATCTTGCCCTTGCCCTCATCGCCCCATTGAGCGCCCACAACAACGACGTTGGCCATCTGCCCCTCGCCTCTCCCAGGAAAACCGAAGCGCGGTATAGCGGCCCCGGCTCCGCACCGAAACCACTATTTCACCCGTCGTGACATTGCAGGCTGGACAGAGGGGGCCCGCTTTGGGTAGCGAACGTAACGGGATTGTCGGTTTTTAAGTGAAAGCAGGGGGCGGATCATGGGTATTTTCCTGCGCTGGCTCTTTGCCTTCGCGCTGCTCGCCGCCACCTTCAACCCGACACGATTTAATTATGTCAGCTGGATCGAGACGAACCACAGCGCGAACCTCTCGGTCACCGTGTTCCTCGGTCTGATCCTGTTCATCGGCTATGTCATCTACATCAACGCCACCCTGCGCTCGATCGGGGGCTTCGGCATGCTGCTGGTCGCGGCGGTCTTTGGCTCGCTGATCTGGGTGCTGACCGATCAGGGCATCCTGACGCTTTCCAACAGCAGCCTGAACATCTGGCTTGGCATCCTCGCCCTGTCGCTGGTGCTCGGCGTCGGCCTGTCCTGGAGCATCGTGCGCCATGCCCTCACCGGCCAGATCGATGTCGACGAACACGAGGACTAGCCGCTAGCTCTCCCGCCATTCGTCGAGGGCATGCGCCCTCTCCTCAATGTTGGGCCCAGCGCCGCAGCTGCGCTGCGGCGCAAAGACCTGCGAATTGCCGCCGCTGCGCGGCGCAAGAGGAGTATTTTTGCCAAGAAGAAGGCCATGGGCACAGCGATTGACTCAGCGGACAGAGGGGGGTTGCGGCATCGGGCGCTTGGCCCTAGATAGACGCGTCAAATGCCAGCGGAAGCCTGTCCATGGAAAACGTCGTTCTTGTCATCCACCTGATCCTCGCGCTCTGCCTTTGCGGGGTGGTGCTGTTGCAGCGGTCGGAAGGCGGCGGGCTGGGCATGGGTGGCGGTGGCGGCGGCGGCGGCGTGATGACCGGGCGGCAGGCCGCGACGGCGCTGGCCAAGATCACCTGGGTTCTGGCCGCGGTCTTCTTCGCAACCTCGATCGCGCTGACCGTGTCGGCCGCGCGCAATGCCACGGGCGGCTCGGTGATCGACACCGGCACGGCACCGATCTCGGCGCCTGCGGTTCCGGTCGTGCCGAAGGATGTCGTGCCCGTCGGCCAAGGACCTGCTGCCGCCCTCGGCGCCCGACGCCCCCGCGGCCCCGCCCCGCGCCGGCAACTAACGCACCACCATCATTTGTTCACCAAAATGCACTCGCAACATCATGTTGCGGTCGCGCTTGCGCCTGTCGCGCGATTTCGGATATGGCGTAAATCCCGTGATGCTGCGTGTGCCGTCTGGCGAATCGCACCACATCGACATTGTTCAATCACGGGAGCCCATCCGCATGGCACGCTATGTTTTCATCACCGGCGGGGTGGTTTCCTCTCTCGGCAAGGGCCTCGCCTCGGCCGCCCTCGGCGCGCTTTTGCAGGCGCGCGGCTATTCCGTCCGGCTGCGCAAGCTCGACCCCTACCTGAACGTCGACCCCGGCACGATGTCGCCCTTCGAGCATGGCGAGGTCTTCGTCACCGACGATGGCGCCGAAACCGACCTCGACCTCGGCCATTACGAACGCTTCACCGGCGTCGCACGCCCGCAAGACCGACAGCATCTCTTCCGGCCGGATCTATTCCAACGTGCTGGAAAAGGAACGCCGCGGCGACTACCTCGGCAAGACGATCCAGGTGATCCCGCACGTCACCAATGAAATCAAGGACTTCCTCCACATCGGCGAAGACGAGGTCGACTTCATGCTCTGCGAGATCGGCGGCACTGTCGGCGATATCGAGGGCCTGCCCTTCTTCGAGGCGATCCGCCAGTTCATCCACGAACGCCCGCGCGGCGAATGCATCCTGATGCACCTGACGCTGCTGCCCTACCTCGCCGCCTCGGGCGAACTGAAGACCAAGCCGACCCAGCACTCGGTCAAGGAACTGCAGTCGCATCGGCCTCGCGCCGGACGTCCTGGTCTGCCGCTCGGAACATCCGATCCCGGACAAGGAGCGCGAGAAGATCGCGCTGTTCTGCAACGTCCGCAAAGAGCGCCGTGATCGCGGCGCCCGACCTGAAGACGATCTACGACGCCCCGCTTGCCTATCACCGCGAGGGGCTTGACCAGGCCGTGCTCGACGCCTTCGGCATCTCGCCCGCGCCGCGCCCGAACCTCGACCGCTGGGACGATGTGATGGACCGCCTGACCAATGCCGAAGGCGAGGTCCGGGTCGCCATCGTCGGCAAATACACCCAGCTCGAAGACGCCTATAAATCCATTGCCGAGGCGCTGACCCATGGCGGCATGGCCAACCGCGTCCGCGTCAAGGCCGAATGGATCGACGCCGAGATCTTCGAGCGTGAAGACCCCGCGCCCTATCTTGAGGCCTATCACGCGATCCTCGTCCCCGGCGGCTTTGGCGAACGCGGCACCGAGGGCAAGATCAAGGCCGCGGAATTCGCCCGCACCCGCAACGTCCCCTATCTCGGCATCTGCCTTGGCATGCAGATGGCGGTGATCGAGACCGCCCGCGACCTCGCCGGAATGGCCGACGCCGGGTCCGAGGAATTCGACCATGAGGCTGGCAAGAAGCGCTTTACCCCGGTGGTCTATCACCTGAAGGAATGGATCCAGGGCAACCACCTCGTCGCGCGCAAACAGGGCGACGACAAGGGCGGCACCATGCGCCTTGGCGCCTATACCGCGACCCTGACCCCCGGCAGCCGCGTGGCCCAGATCTATGGCACCACCGACGATCGAGGAACGCCACCGCCACCGCTACGAGGTCGACACCAGATATCGCGACAAGCTCGAAGCCTGTGGGCTGATCTTCTCCGGCATGAGCCCCGACGGCCGCCTGCCCGAGATCGTCGAGATCCCCGACCACCCTGGTTCATCGGCGTGCAGTTCCACCCGGAACTGAAATCCAAGCCCTTCGCCCCGCATCCGCTGTTCGCCGATTTCATCCGGGCGGCGGTTGAGGTGTCCCGACTGGTGTAATCCAAGGTGCGCGACGAAGGCGCACCCTATCTCATCAAAGCTCCCGTCCCGTAGGGTGTGCATTCATTGCGCACCCTGCCTGCGCATACCTCACCCGCATGGCGCCCGCGCCCCATCCGCCCCAACCGCCATTGTTTCCCCACCCGCCACAAAACCCCCAAAAACACCCAAAACGACAATTTCCGGTTGCCACAGTTCAAATCATCTTATTGTTGCCTGATTCTGTCCAAATGCGGCAGAACGGCCCCATATTGCCCCTGTTTCGCCCCTGACTGTCCCGATCTTCGCCACAATTTCACCCCGACATGGTCCAAATTGATCACGAATTCGCCGCAATATTGTCCCGTATCTCGCCCCTATTCTTCCCTCACAGGTTGTTTGTCAGTGCCGGTCGTTGTGTCTCCGGATCCGCTTAAAGTCCCGCTCCATCCTCGAAACACGGCCATCCAAGTCGCCTGACAAACCCATTTCATTCTCATCCCTCCATCCATCAGCAGGAGTTCACCATGACCGACACCCTCACCGCCAAAGCCCGCAACGGTCGTATCGCCGCCCTTGACGCCGCAGCCGCAAAGCCCGGCCGCCATCAGGGCCGCAACACCTCGGCTCCGGTGATCATGTTCACGTCGCGCTACCGGAATGGTGGCAGCGTGTCGCGCTTCGGGTTCTGATCCGGGCGCAGGGGCACCGGGCGGCACCCCACGCCGCCCGGTGCACCAATACTTCTGCGCCGCGCCCTTGTCAGACCGGGTCGCCGCGCCACTTCCTCCTGAGGTATGGAGGATATGAGATGCCCCGCTTCAGTACGGCCCTGGCCCTGATCCTGATGGCGGCGCCGCTCTCGGCCCCGGCGCAGACCGCGCCGAGCCATATTACCGGGACCATCGCGCGTTTCGATGGTTCGATCCTGACGATCGACGCGCCCAAGGGCGCCAAGGTCACCGTCACGCTGGCGCCGGGCTTCCGGGTCGTCGGCCTGACACCCGCTTCGCTCGACGACATCAAGCCCGGCGAATTCGTCGGCGTGGGCTCTGTCCCCGCCGCCGACGGCAGCCAGACCGCGGTCGAGGTCACGCTGTTCCCGCCGAATATGGCGGGCACCGGCGAAGGCAGTCGGCCATGGGATGTGCGACCCCAGGGCACCATGACCAATGCCACCGTGCAAACCGCGGTGCAGTCGATCCAGGGTCATAGCCTGACGCTGACCTATCCCGGCGGCACCCGAACTGTGCTGATCCCGCCGGACGCGCCGATCGTGATGATTGTCCCCGCGACCGAGGCCGATCTGATCCCGGGCGCGGCGGTTTCGTTGCGCGGTCAGGCGGATGCGAGCGGCATGTTTACCGCCAAGGCGGTGATCGTCGGCTTGAAAGGCACCGTGCCGCCGATGTAGGCGCGACAAGCCGTCTGCCTAGCGCCGCCAGCCACTCCGTGCCAGACGGTTCAGGCCGGCATGCATCCGGGTCAGCTTCTCGCGCATCTCCGGATCCTCCTGCTCGTCCTCGGCCTCCTTCTCGCACCGGGCGATGATCTCGGCCAGATCCTCTTCGCTCAGATTCTCGATCCCGACGAACCCGTTGCGCGCCTCGGACATGGCGCGCAACAGCTCGTCCAGCTTCGCCTGAATCGCGGCGCCGTCCCGGTTCTGCGTATTCTGGATCAGGAACACCATCAGGAAGGTCACGATCGTCGTGCTGGTATTGATCACCAGCTGCCATGTGTCTGAATAGTGGAACAACGGCCCCGAAAGTCCCCAGAAGATGATCAGAAGGCAGGAACTGCCGAAGGTGATCGGGTTGCCCGCAGCATGCGACACCTTGCGGGCGAATTTGGTGAAAAGCTCCGACAGGCCCATGCCCGCCTCCTTCATTGCCCCGGCGCACGAGGGGAACCCGGGAAAAGTGCGCAGGCCTCCAACCCGGCCCTTCGGCGTTTGTTCCCTTCCCAGCCGCAGCCCCCGCCGCTATCACTGGTCCGACCGCTTCCCAGCCCCGGACAGCCGATGCCCAATGCCGCGCCCTGCTTCTATTTCGTGATCGACGGCGACCGGCTGGAACTGCAATCCATCTTCCTTGCGGCCACCCTGCGCCGCCACAACCCGCAGGCGCGCCTGCTGGGTTATATCTCGCCCGCAACCCGCGCCGCTCTGCGCCCCTTCACCCGCACCGCCTATGCCGCAGCGCGGCTGGAGCTCAGCGATCTGCCGACGCCGGGTAGGCTCTGGGCCCGGACCTACCCGCATGGCAACAAACTGTTGGCGGCGGCAGAGCCGCGCGAGGGTGCCGTCTCGGTCTTCCTCGACACCGATATGGTCGCCGTCGGCCCGCTTACCGAAGATGCCCTGCCGGGGCCGGGCGAGGTTTGCGTGGTGCCCGAAGGCGTCGCCTCCTGGGGCGCCAAGGGCGACCGTTGGCCGCGCGCCTATGCCCATTTCGGCCTGCCCATGCCAACCGAGGAGGTCCGCCTGACCCGCCGCGGGCGCAAGTTCGTCCCCTATTTCAACGCGGGCTTCGTGGCCTTCCGCGATGATGACCGGATCGCGGGCAAGACCTTCGGCCAGCACTGGCGCGACACCGCGTCAGAGTTCGACCACGGCGCCAAGATCGCCAACAAGCGGCCCTGGCTCGATCAGATCACCATGCCGCTGACGATGGCCCGCTTCGGCTACCGCTACCGCGTCATCGACACGATGAACAATCTGACGATCTCGAAGCGGCTGATGCAGCCGGACATGGACCCGCGCATCCTGCATTATCACCGGGGCCGCTACCTGATGGCCTGGCCGCACTGGCCCGATGTGCTCGACTGTGCCACTGCGGCAATGTCCGCGCCCGAGCGCTCGGATTTCCTCGCCGCCCTCGACGCCTCAGGCTTCACCGCCAGCGACGACAGCCCCGAGCCCGAGACAGCAGACGAGGACTGACGCTCCCGGCAGTCCGCCGCCCGACCCCACCCGCGGTATAGGCAATTTTTCGCCCACACAAGATCGTGTAGCCAGATTGCGCGTTTTCCACGAGTCACGCGCCCCCGCGCGCGGTATGCTGGCGCAAAACAAACAACATACGGGCAACACAATGAAAATCACCCTTCTCCTCGCCGCGGCGGCGCTCGCCGTCAGCAGCCTTGCCGCTTCGGCCGATACCAACCGGGCCTTCCTCGGTGTCAACCTCGCCTTCGGCGGCGCGAACGGCAACACGCCCGAGGCGCTGGTCGGCCTCGTCCATGCCTCGACCTCGTCCTCGGGCTCGGTCACCGGCGTGAAAGCGGAATTCGGAATGGATATGAGCAAGGGCTTCCAGCCTTCGACCGTGAAGCTCTCGGGCCTCGCCGGGCGCGACTGGGGCCAGGGCGAGCTCGGCCTCGGCTACAACCTGCAGCGCGGTCAGGTCTTTGGCCTCGGCGGGATCAACGCGCAGCACCTGCAACTGGGCGGCACCTGGAACCCGCGTTCGGGCTTTGGCGGCTATGCCGGTCTGCTGACGCTGGGCAAGCTTTGACCTGAGCCGCCCCAAGGCCAGGCAAAAGATCAGGAAACGGGGCCAACACCCCGTTTCACCGACGCTTTTCCGCTGACGCCAAAGCAACTCCCTTTCCCAATCCGCGTTCTCCCGTTATCACACGCCGGTCAACCGGAGTGTTCAGATGGTATCCGTGCTTCGCCGTACCGTGATGGTCCTCGTGCTCGGCCTCCTGTCCGCCTGCGCGGCCCCGCCCGATCAGGGCGACAGCGTCATCCACTCCGGCGAGACGGCCGAGCTTCATGCCATGATCAACGAGGCCTCCGATACTTACGGCGTGCCCGCCCCGCTGATCCACCGCATCATCCAGCGCGAAAGCGGCTATAACCCCTCGGCCCGCAACGGGCCCTATTACGGGTTGATGCAGATCCTGCCCGGCACCGCCCGCACGATGGGATACAACGGCCCGGCCTCCGGCCTGCTCGATGCCCGCACCAACCTGACCTATGGCGTGAAATACCTGCGCGGCGCCTGGATCCTGTCGCGCGGCAGCTACAGCACCGCCGAGATGTGGTATTCGAGGGGCTATTACTACGAGGCCAAGCGCCGTGGCCTGCTCCGCGAAACCGGCCTGCGCTAAGTCACCGGCCTAGCCCAGCGGCGCCCGTCCAACGGCCCCGCCGCGCCTCCCAGACAAGGTGGCGGCGCAAGTCATGCCCCTCGGCCAGCTTCGGATGGTCGAAATCGAGCGCCTCGGCGCGCCGCATCCCGGCCCGCGCCATCACCGCCTGACTTGCCCGGTTCGCAACCGCGGTAAAGGCCACGATCTGCCCGATCCCCAGATCATCAAAACCGTAGCGCATCCAGCCCCGCGCCGCCTCGGTGGCATAGCCCTGCCGCCAATGCGCCACCGCCAGCCGCCAGCCCACCTCGACGCAGGGCCCGAGCGGCGCGGGGGCCTCGAACCGGGCAATTCCCGCCATGCCCAGCAACACCCCATCCGCCCGCCGCTCGACCGCGCCAAAGCAGAATCCATCCTCCTCGAACCCCGCCTGCATCCGCGCCATCTGAGCCGCGCTCTCCTCCCGTGTCAGAACCGAGGGGAAATAGCGTCGAACCTGCTCATCCGCATTGATCGCGGCAAAGCCATCCAGATCGCGCGCCTCGAAGCAGCGCAGGGTCAACCGCTCCGTCTCGATCATTCAGGCGCCACTCCGACAGTCGCTCCCTCAGACCAGACCGCCACGCCCTCGGGAATATTGGGCTGTGCGTAATCGTTCCCGGTCCCGCGCCGCAAGAGCACCGAGGGGTGGATCATTGCCCCCGGCGGCAGAAACCGCGGCTCGAAATACGGGATGTAATAGCCAAACCGGGTGCGCCGCGCGGTATCCACCCCGGTCCGCCCCCGGCGCGGCAGCACCTCGAGCACCGACCAGGCGGCGTTCATGGAATTTTGCGGCGCGGCCAGCGGATCCGGTCGCACATAATGATTGTCCGGCGCCACGCCATCCACCAGGGCCGCCACCAAAGCCTCGTCATAGGTCAGCCCCAGCTTGCGCGTCTCGTCGATCAGCCAGCGCAGCGGGATCTTCGCCAGATGGCTGCGCGCTTCGGGATAGCCGCCCCCCACATCGCCATGCACCCCGGAAAACCAGACCTCGGCCACGTCCTGCGCGCCGGGCACCTCCGGCGCCTCGGCCGCCCCGCCCCAGAATGCCCGGGCCTTGCTCCAGAGCGTCGGCTTGAACATCGTGCGCCGCTCATCAAGGCTGACCGCGTGGCGCACCGCCTGCACCGAAGGATTCGCCACGGTATAGGGATAGGTCCGCACCCTCACCCCCCGCCGCCCCCAGTCGAAGACCGAGCCGACGGTGTCGAACAGCCCCAGACAGCGCACCACCGCGCGCCTTGGCTGCAGGATGCGCTCATATAGGTTCACCTCGGCAAAGGGGTTCTTCTTCGGGTCGCGCGATCCCTCGCCCTCGGCCAGATCGGCCCGGTCGCCGACCTCCTTGAAGGCGCGAAAGGCATATTCCACAAGGTTCATGTTGATCGGGCGGATCAGCCCCACCGCATGGATGAACCCCGCCAGCACCCGCGCCGTATAGGCGCCCCGGCTGAACCCGAACAACCAGATCTCGTCCGGCAACTCATGCTGGCCATTAGCGCGCTGCCCGTCGTCATAGCTCTCGGCGATGAAGCGATAGGTCTCCTTGACGTTCTGATCCATCCCCCAGCCGGTGGCGAGGCCCCAGATCTCGACCGTCTTGCGCCAGTAATAGGAAAACGAGTTTTCCGCCCCGAAGGTGCCCACTCCAGGGTCATAAAACACCATCTGCGCCTCGTCCTTCGCCAGCACCCCGTAAAGCCGCAGCACGTTTGTGCGGTTCTCCGAAATCTCATTCGATGTGCCATCGCAGAGAATCACGATACGCTTGGGCATAAGTCCCTCCGTCGAACTGATCCGCTCAGCCTAGCACCCAATCCGGCTTTCCCGAACCGCCTCCTCCGTTACAAAACCTTTGCACTTCCCTGCTCTAACCGCGCCGACCTATGCAGGAGCACCGCCATGCCGCCTTCCTCCGATCTCCCCGGCCGCGACTGGCTGCAGGCCGAACTTGCCGATGCCTTCGATGAGGATATCGAGCTTGATCTCGAAGATGCCGCGCTCTCGCTCGAGATCGCGAAGATCTACAAGTCGAAGCACCCCGACACGATCGACCGCACGACCTATTTCCACGCCCTGATCCGGCTGCAATCCGAACTGATCAAGCTGCAGGACTGGGTGCAGTATCACCGCGAAAAGGTGGTGGTGATCTTCGAGGGGCGCGACAGCGCCGGCAAGGGCGGCGTGATCAAGCGCCTTGCCCAGCGCCTCAATCCCCGCGTCGTGCGCACCGTGGCGCTGCCCGCGCCATCAGACCGCGAAAAGACCCAGTGGTACTTCCAGCGCTACGTCCCGCACCTGCCCGCCGGCGGCGAGATCGTGCTCTTCGACCGCTCCTGGTACAACCGCGCCGGCGTCGAGCGGGTGATGGGCTTCGCCTCTGAGGGTGAGGTCGCCGACTTCTTCCACGACGTGCCAGAGTTTGAACGGATGCTGGTCCGCTCCGGCATCCGCGTCATCAAATACTGGTTCTCGATCACCGATGAGGAACAGCAGATGCGCTTCCTGATGCGCATCCACGACCCGATGAAACAGTGGAAACTCTCGCCGATGGACCTGCAATCGCGCGTCCGCTGGGAACAATACACCAAGGCGAAAGAGGAAATGTTCGCCCGCACCAACATCCCCGAGGCGCCCTGGTACATCGTCGAGGGCAATGACAAGAAACGCGCGCGGCTGAACTGCATCGACCATTTCCTGTCGCTGATCCCCTATCAGCCGGTCCCGCATGACGACGTCCACCTCCCCGACCGCGTCTTCAACCCCGCCTACGAACGCGCCGTCCTGCCGCCGGAACTTTACGTGCCGCAGAGGTATTGAGGCGCGCGGGGCGCGCGCGACACCGCCCGTGATCTGTGCTTTGTCGCGCAATCCCGAAACGACGACCGAACCCCCCAAATGCGCCGATCCTGGCGGGAGTGAGGGCGCGGCCCGGGCCAATGGAGTGGCGGTGCCGATGGCTCGAGTATGGGACGAAGGCGCCGAGGCTGTCCGCCTCCGCCAAGCCGTCGCCCCTCGCCATTCCGTAAGGGCTCCTGCCACCTGACCTTCTGCAAGCTGATGGCCGCATTCGGCGCAGACCTTCGCTTTCGGCGTTCGGACCGGAGGGCGGCGTTGCGGACAGAATGCGCCATGTCTCGAGATCCGTATGGCCGATATCTGGTCCGCGCGGCTCAGACAAACGCTTGAAAGCACTTTGTAAAATTGACGGGCAGGGAGTCCAGACGCTTCGTTTTCTGTCGCGTCCCGGATCCCGCCCCCATGCAGCTCCCGGAATTTCCCTATTTTCGCGATGCGGTTTAGGACAAACGGCTCAACGCTTGCCTATTCCCGTTGGTTCAAGAGCGTCACAGTCCTGCCCAACAGATCGGAAGACGCAGAAACGGACATGGTCAGCACCCAGACGCCCCGATGCATCCCTGATGGCCTCAGGCGTGAACCGTGAAACCCCACTCCCTCGAAGGGTGACCTTGCCCCCCATTTTCTGCCCGAAAATATCCCACGGGGGTGCGGGGGTGTGAAACCCCCGCCGCCGACCCAAGTGCCCCCCTTCCCACTCCGCGCCTCCCGCCCTACTCTCCCGGCACAGGAGGCGCCCATGCTCACATTTCACACCCTCGACGTCTTCACCGACACCGCCTTCGCCGGCAACCCGCTCGCCGTTGTCCTGAACGCCGACGCGCTGAGCCGCGCGCAGATGCAAACCATCGCGCGAGAGTTCAACCTGTCCGAGACGATCTTCGTCCAGACCCCGCGCGACCCCGCCCATAGCGCCCGCGTCCGCATCTTCTTCCCGACCGCCGAGATCCCCTTCGCAGGCCACCCCACCATCGGCTGCGCCATCCTGCTTGCCACCGAGGCCCAGACCGGCGACTTCCAGACCACGATCACGCTGGAGGAAGAAGCCGGCCTCGTCCCCGTCACCGTCACCCGCAAGGGCGCGACAGTAAACGCCGAATTCACCGCCCCCCGGCTGCCCGTCCGCCACCCCGGCCGCGCCGACCCCGCCCTGATCGCGGCAGCCCTCGGCCTGCCCGCCGATGCCATCGGCCCGCATGTCCCCGCGATCTGGCAGGGCGGCCCCGCCTTCCTCTACGTCCCGCTGCGCAGCGCCCAAGCCCTCGCCACCGCCCGCCCGACAGAGCCGCATTGGTCCACCCTGATGGCGGCCGCCAATGTCGACAGCGCCTATCTCTACACGCCCGGCGTGGCTCAGGATTTCCGCGCCCGCATGTTCTCGCCCACCGCGGGCATCTTCGAAGACCCCGCCACCGGCTCGGCCACGGCGATCCTTGCAGCCCAGCTTCACGCCTCGGGCCTCGTGCCGCCCGGCACCAGCCGCTTCACCCTGCTGCAGGGCGCCGAGATGGGGCGACCCAGCCACCTCACCCTCACCATCGACGCCACCGACCAGCCGACCGCGATCCGCATCGCCGGAACCGCCGTCCCGATCTCCGAAGGGCGCATCCGCGTGCCTCGGACTCCCACCGGAACCGCTTGAAAGGAAACGCCATGCCCAAAGCCTACTGGGTCGTCCATATCGACGTCACCGAACCCAAGGCCTATGACGCCTACCGCGCCGCCAACGGCACCGCCTTCGCGAAATACGGCGCCCGCTTCCTCGTCCGCGGCGCGGATCAGGACGTCCGCGAGGGCGCCCCCCGCGCGCGCTGCGTCGTCATCGAATTCGACGATCTCGCCACCGCGCGCGCCTGCTACGACAGCCCGGAATATCAATCCGCCCTCGCGCTCCGCCGCAATGCCGCGGTCGAGGATTTCATCATCATCGAGGGCTATGACGGTCCGCAACCGATCAGATCATAACCCCGTGCCCGCGGCGTTTGAGGCTTTTCCCAAGCCCGCCGCGGGCTTATAGAGCGCATATGTTTGCCGATCTCCTCCGAGGCCTGCTGGCCCCCGATCCCGCCCGCCTGCCCGATCCCGACGCCCGCCTCGCGCTGGCGGCGCTTCTGGTGCGCATCGGTCGCGCCGACGGCTCCTATTCCGACGCCGAGATCGACCGCATCGACCGCATCCTCACCACCCGCTACGGCCTCTCGCCCTTCGATGCCGTGGCGCTCCGCCGTCAGGCGGAAGAGCTTGAGGCGCAGGCCCCCGACACCGTCCGCTTCACCCGTGCCATCAAGGATGCCGTCGATTACGACCACCGCGAAGGCGTGGTCGAGGCATTGTGGGAGGTGGTGCTGGCCGACGGCGTCCGCGAAACCGAGGAAGACACCCTGTTGCGGCTGCTGGCCAACCTGCTCGGCGTCAACGACCGCGATTTCGAACCTCGCCCGCCAGCGCGTTGAATCCCGACAGAAATGATCGCAGCATTGCCGATGTACGACCGGCCGGAAAACGCGGCCGCGCATGATGCGCTCTGGGCCTGCATCCGCGACGCGCTGCGCCGTCGGGGCCAGCCCGCTCCGGAAACCCTGACCCGTGATCTGCCCACACTGGCAGGCTGGCTGCACCCCGCCCTGACCCTCGGGCAGGCCTGCAATCTGCCGATGCGCACCACACTCCTTGGCCGCGTCGCCTATGTCGCGACCTTCGACTACGCGCTGCCCGACACCGCGCCCGGCTATTACTTCAGCCATTTCGTCACCCGGCGGGGTGACAGCCGCCAGATCGCCGAGCATGCGCATCGCCGCTTCGCCTATAACGAGACCGACAGCCACTCCGGCTGGGCCGCCCCGCAGATCGCCGCAGCAGCCCTGGGCTTCCGCTTCGCCCCCAGCCTCGCCACCGGCTCACACCGCGCCTCAGCCCGCGCGCTGGCCGAAGGCCGCGCCGATATCGCCGCGATCGATGCGATCTCCTGGCGCGCGATCACCCGCTGGGACCCCGAGGTCGCAGCCCGCCTGCAGATCATCGGTGCCACCGCTCCCAGCCCCGGTCAGGCGCTGATCACAGCCGCCGGTGCCGATCCCGATCCCCTGCGCGCCGCCCTCGCCGAAGCCATCGCCGTTATGCCGCCAGAGGCCCGCGCAACCCTTGGGCTGACCGGCCTGACCCAGATCCCCCTCACCGCGACGCTCGCCCTGCAGACGCCGCCGACCCCGTCCGAGATGCGCGACACCCCGGCCACGGCGATCCGCTCAAACGGCTGACCCGCCGTTTGTTCGTTGCCTTTCGTGCGGTTTTAAGGGCAACTGGATTTGCAACATCCAAAAAGTGAAATCGTGACTCCGCCCGCCCCTGCCCGTGACCCCCGCCACCAGCCCGTGAATTCGGGCCGCATCGGGGACCACCGGCAGCGCCGGTTCCGGGGCCAAGGCCGCTGTTGCGCGGCCGCAACCCAAGGCACAACATGAAAAACTGGCTTCGAAAACACCCCGAGGTGCGCACCATCCGCGTCGCCGCCGCCGATCTCAACGGTCAGGCGCGCGGCAAACGCATCCCCGCCCGCTTCGCCGACAAGGTCGTCAACGACGGCACCCGCTTCCCGATGTCGGTCCTCAACCTCGACATCTGGGGCGAGGATATCGAGGACAGCCCGCTGGTCTTCGACAGCGGCGATGCCGATGGCGTCCTGCGCCCGACCGAGCGCGGCTTCATCCCGATGCCCTGGCTCGAGGCGCCCACCGCCCTGCTGCCGATCTGGATGTTCCGCGAAAACGGCCACCCCTATGAAGGCGACCCGCGCCACGCGCTCCGCGCCATCCTCGATCGCTACAAGGCGCGCGGGCTGACCCCCGTCGTGGCGATGGAGCTCGAATTCTTCCTGATCGACGACTCTGGCAAGACGCTGCAGGTGCCCACCAGCCCCCGCTCCGGTCAAGCCGCCGCAAAGCGGCTGAAACCCTGGCGATGCGCGCCCTCGACGCGTTTGATACCTTCTTCACCGACCTCTACGACGCGTGTGAGGCGATGGACATTCCGGCCGATACCGCGATCTCCGAAGCGGGCCTCGGCCAGTTCGAGATCAACCTGATGCACAGCGATGACGCGCTGCAGGCCGCCGACGATGCCTGGCTTTTCAAGATGCTGGTCAAGGGCCTCGCCCGGCGCCACGGCTTCGCCGCCTCCTTCATGGCGAAACCCTATCCGGATTACTCCGGCAACGGGCTGCACACGCATTTCTCGGTCATCAACGACCTGGGCGAAAACGTGTTTTCCAACGGCGGCGCCGAAGGGCTCGCGCACATTGATGCAGGCCATCGGCGGCTGCCTTGCCGCGATGCATGATTCAACCCTGCTGTTTGCCCCCCATGCCGAACAGCTTCGACCGGCTGGTGCCGGAAAAGCATGCGCCCAACGAGGTCTGCTGGGCCTATGAAAACCGCACCGCGGCGATCCGCATGCCCTCCGGCAGCGCCGCCGCGCGCCGGATCGAGCATCGGGTCGCGGGGGGGGACATCAACCCCTACCTGATGCTCGCCGGCATCCTCGGCGCCGCCCTGATCGGGATCGAGGATGACCTGACGCCGCCGCCGCCGATCACCGGCAACGCCTATGCGCTCGACCTGCCGCAGATCCCCGACACCTGGGAAGACGCGATCGACGCGCCTTCGACGAGAGCTCGATCATCCCGCGCATCTTCTCCGGCAGAGCTGATCCGCAACTTCGTCCTGACCAAGCGGCAGGAACTGCATTACATGGCCGAGCTCTCGCCCGAGGAACAGGTCGAGGTCTATCTCGACACCGTCTGACATCGCCCCGCTGCTACGGCCCCCCTTGCCGCCCGGCGGCGGGCCGTCTACCGTTCTGAAAACAATCACAAGAGACCATCATGCTGATCGGCATCCTGCAAACCGGCGAAGCGCCAGACGCGCTGCGCGGCGACTTGGGCGATTACCCGGACATGTTCGAGACACTGCTCGCCGGGCATGGCTTCACCTTCCGCACCTAGCGCGTGGTCGAAAACCAGATCCCCGCCTCGGTGCATGACGCCGAAGGCTGGCTGATCACCGGCTCGCGCTTCGGCGCCTATGAAGATCATCCCTTCATCAAGCCGCTCGAAAGCTTCATCCGCGACGCCTATGCGGCCAAGGTGCCGCTTGTCGGCATCTGCTTCGGCCACCAGATCATCGCCCAGGCGCTCGGCGGCAAGGTCGAGAAATTCAAGGGCGGCTGGTCGGTCGGCCCGCAGGACTACGACTTCGACGGCGAGACGATGATGCTCAACGCCTGGCATCAGGATCAGGTCACCGTGAAACCGCCCGAGGCGACCGCGTCATCGCCACCGCGCCGATTCTGCGAAAACGCCGCCCTGCTCTATGGCGACCGCGCCTTCACGGTGCAGGCCCACCCCGAATTCCGCGATGATTTCGTCGATGGCCTGATCCGCACCCGTGGCAAGGGCGTGGTGCCCGACGCGCTGCTGGCACAGGCGCAGCGCCCGCCTCGGCACGCCGCTCGCCTCGCCCGACCATGGCGGATCGCATCGCCGCCTTCTTCCAGCAACCCAGAGACGTAAGCCCGAAAGGCTGACCCATGTCCGACTGGACCCAGACAACTGCCCGAAGCCGCCCGAGATTATCATCGCCGGTCGGCGGCTGGACGAAGTCGAATGCATCATCGGCGACATCGCCGGTGTGGCGCGCGGCAAGGCCATGCCCGCCGTCGAAATTCGCCAGCCAGATCGTCGTTCTTCCTGCCGAACTCGATCTTCCTGCAGACCATCACCGGCGAATGGGCCGACAACCCCTCCGGCGCCTTCACCGAACCCGACATGATCCTGGTGCCGGATTTCACCACCGCCACCGCCGCGCCCTGGACGGCGGATGTGACGCTGCAGGTGATCCATGACGCGCAGGACCAGAAGGGCAATCCGGTCCCCTTCGCGCCGCGCAACGTGCTGCGCAACGATCATCGAGCTCTATGCACGCCGAAGGCTGGACCCCGGTCGTCGCGCCCGAGATGGAATTCTTCCTCGTCGCCCGCAACATCGACCCGAACCAGCCGGTGATCCCGCCGATGGGCCGCTCCGGCCGCCGCGCAGCCGGCAAGCAGGCCTATTCGCATGTCGGCCGTCGACGAATACGGCAAGGTGATCGACGACATCTACGACTTCGCCGAAGCCCAGGGGTTCGAGATCGACGGCATCCTGCAGGAAGGCGGCGCCGGCCAGATCGAGATCAACCTCGAACCACGGCGACCCGGTCAAGCTGGCCGACGAGATCTTCTTCTTCAAGCGCCTGATCCGCGAGGCCGCGCTGCGCCACGACTGTTTCGCCACCTTCATGGCCAAACCGATCGAGGGCGAGCCGGGCTCGGCGATGCATATCCACCACTCGGTGGTGGACACGAAGACCGGCAAGAACATCTTCTCCGACAAGAAGGGCGAAGAGACCGAGGCCTTCCTGCATTTCATCGCCGGGATGCAGACCTACCTGCCCGCCGTCATCGCGCTGCTGGCGCCCTACGTGAACAGCTACCGCCGCTATGTCCCGGATTTCGCCGCCCCGATCAACCTCGAATGGGGCCGCGACAACCGCACCACCGGGCTGCGCGTGCCGATCTCCGGCCCCGGCGTCGCGGCGTCTGGAAAACCGGCTTGCCGGGGATGGATTGCAACCCCTATCTCGGCTTCGCCGCCTCGCTCGCCTGCGGCTATCTCGGGCTGAAGGAGGGCAAGATGCCGCGCGCCGAATGCCAGGGCGACGCCTATATGTCGGCCGATGATCTGCCCACCAACCTCGGCGACGCGCTGGATCTTCTGGTCGAATGCGCGCCGATGCGGGAGGTTCTGGGCGATGATTTCTGCAACGTCTACGAGTTCGGTGAAACGCAACGAATACAAGGAGTTCCTGCAGGTCATCTCGCCCTTGGGAACGCGAACATCTGCTGCTGAACGTATGAACCTGCTGCACGCCAACGACCGGCCCGGCAGCTATCCGGCCAGCCTCTACGCCGCCACCGCGCGACCCCGCCCCGGACCGCCCGGCGCTGCAAGGTGCGGTACGGGCCGATGTCTGCGTGATCGGCGGCGGCTATACCGGCCTGTCCGCCGCGCTCCATCTCGCGCGCGCCGGGCGCCGCGTGATCCTGCTCGAGGCGCATCGCGCAGGCTTTGGCGCCTCCGGTCGCAACGGCGGCCAGATCGGCTCTGGCCAGCGGCTCGAGGTCGACGCGCTGGAGAAGACTCGCCGGGCGCGCCACCGCCCGCCGCCTCTGGGACATGGCGGAAGAGGCAAAGGCCCTGACCTATGCCCTCGCCGCAGAGGCTGGCGTGCCGTACCCACCCCGGCGTCGCCCATGCCGCACGCCACCCGTCCGAAGTGACCCACGCCCACCGCCATGGCCGAACGCCTCGCCCGCGACTATGGCTATGACCGGATCGACGCCGCTCGACCGGAACGCCCTGCAGGCGCTGATCCCCTCTCCCGCCTATGTCGGCGGCGACATCGACCGCGGCGCGGGCCATGTCCATCCGCTCAACTCGCCCTCGGCCTCGCCCGTCTGGCCGAGGCCGCCGGCGCCACGCTGCACGAAAGCTCCGAGGTGCTGCGCATCGCCCACGGCACCGCCACCACCCCCAGCCGGATCACTACCGCAGGCGGCGAGGTCACCGCCGATCACGTCATCCTTGCCGCCAACGGCTATCTCGACGGGCTGGAACCGCAGATCGCCGCCCGCGTCATGCCGATCAACAATTACATCGTCGCGACCGAACCCCTCGGCGCCCGCGCGGCCGAGGTGCTGACGCAGAACATCGCCGCCGCATGACACGAAATTCGTGGTCAATTACTGGCGGCTCTCGCCGACGATCAGCGCCTGATCTTCGGCGGAGGCGAGACGGTCTCCTACCGCTTCCCGCGCGACATCGCCGCCAAGGTCCGTCGAGCCGATGCTTGCAGGTCTATCCGCAGCTGGCCGACGTGAAGATCACCCACGCCTGGGGCGGCACCCTCGCCATCACGCATGAACCGGATGCCCTGCTTCCGCCGCCCGGCGCCCAACGTGCTCTCGGCCTGCGGGTTTTCCGGGCATGGCGTGGCCCTGGCCACCCTCTCGGGCCGCCTGATGGCGCGAGGCGATCACCGCCACTGGCGACGGCTTCGATGCGATGGCCGCCCTGCCAATGCCCGCCTTCCCGGGCGGCAGTCTGCTGCGCTGGCCGATGCTGATCGCCGGCGATGTCCTGGTACGCGCTGCGCGACCGGCTGGGCGTCTGACCGCCAGTCTCGGCCGACCGCTCACAGAATTTTGTTCTTTTCAGGCGCGAGCACCAAACAACCGTACACACTTCCTGAAAACAAGTTTCAGGAAAGATGAAACATGGCAGAGCAGACGACCCAGGCCCCGAACGTCTACGACGCCGAACCCATCCCCGCCGCAGCCCGCGCCGAGATCGAGCGTCTGCTGTCTCGGGCGACCTGTTCCGCTACACCTCGGAAGGCTCGCCGGTCGCCCTGCTCGAACAGGAATTCGCGGCGCTGCTGGGCAGCCGCTTCGCGCTTGCCGTCTCGTCCTGCTCGGCCGCGCTGTTCCTGTCGCTCAAAGCGCTCGACCTGCCGCGCGGCGCCCGCGTCCTGATCCCCGCCTTCACCTTCGCCGCCGTCCCCTCCGCCGTGGTCCATGCCGATTGCGTGCCGGTGCTGGTCGAGGTCGGCGCGAATTACCGCGTCGACATGGCTGATTTCGCCGCCAAGTTCGACGACAGCATCGGCTGCGTCCTGATCAGCCACATGCGCGGCCATACCTCGGACATGGACGCCATCATGGCGCTGTGCGATGCGCGCGGCGTCCCGGTGGTCGAGGATGCGGCCCATTCCCTCGGCACGCTCTGGCATGGCCGCAAGATCGGCACGATCGGCAAGATCGGCTGCTTCTCCTTCCAGTCCTACAAGATGATCAATGCCGGCGAAGGCGGCATCCTCGTCACCGACGACCCGGAAATCGCCGCCCGCGCCATCATCATGTCGGGCGCCTACGAGCATAACTGGAAGAAACATCCCGGCATGCAGAACAGCTTCCACCACTGGCAGAACAAGCTGCCGCTCTACAACATGCGGATGCAGAACCTCTCCGCCGCGATGATCCGCCCGCAACTGCCCGAACTCGCCCGCCGGGTGACCACGGGCCTTGCCAACCATGACCACGTCGCCGCCCGGCTGAACGGTTCGCCCTGGCTCGACGTGCCGCCGCCGCTGGCGCCGGAAGACGCGCGCGCCGGATTCCATCCAGTTCAACCTGATCGGCTTCGACACGATGCCGCAGGCCCGCGCCTTTCAGGACGCCGCCAAGGCGCGCGGCGTCTGCGGTCCAGGTCTTCGGCCTGCAGCGACGACAATGCCCGCGCCTTCTGGAACTGGCAGTTCCTCGGCGAGGCGCCCGATCTGCCGCAGACCCGCGCCATGCTGATGCGCGCCTGCGACGTGCGCCTGCCGGCCCGGCTGACGCAGGCCGAGCTGGATTTCATCGCCAGCGCGCTTCTCGCCGCCGCCGAAGATGTCATGGGCGAGACCCGCGCTTACGGCACCTGACCGTCAGTACTTACCCGTTTCTTTTCCGAGAAATATCCTCGGGGAGCGCGAGGGGCAGAAAGCCCCTCGCCCTCACAGCACCCGCAACTCTCCCGCCAGCCAGGGCATCTGCGCCACCGCCGGCGTCACCACCAGCTCCTGCAACAAGGGCCGCAGCCGCCCCGCCACCCGCCCCGGCATATCGCGCAGCACCCCCTCGCGCGCGTTCAGCGAGATCGTGCGCGACAGCGGCGCGAAGGGCAGCGGCAGGACCTCGGCCCGATCGCGAAAGCGTTGTGCATGCAGGAACCCGAGCGGCGTCAGAATTGTCCAGCCCAGCCCCCCCGCCACCATCGCCATGATCGCGTGATAGCTGTCGAGCTCGAAGCGATGCGCCAGCCGCAGATCTTCCCGCGCCAGATGCGCCGCGATCTGGCGGCCCATGTGATGGCGCGGGTGTAGCGGATCAGGGGCAGCGCGCGCAGCTGCGCCAGCACATCGCCGCCCCGGTCGATCGCGCCCAGCGGCGCCGCCACCACGAAGGGCTCCGACAGCAGCGGATGCACCTCCATCCACTCCGCCGCCGCCCCCATATCGGCGGCCACCACGACATCGAGCGCGCGGCTGTCGAGCTGGTCGAACAGCCGGTGGCTCGCCCCGGTTTCCAGCAGGAACTGGCAGCCCTTCAATTCCTCCGCCATCCCGGCCAGCAGCCGCGGCGTCACATCGGCGTCGAAATCCTCGACCATGCCCAGCCGGAAGGTGGTCAGCCCGGCCAGATCGCCCGCCGCCAGCTCGGCGCGCGCCTGCATCGCCTCGTTCAGGATGCTCTGCGCCCGCTTGCGAAACATCTCGCCCGCCGGCGTCAGCACCATCGGCCGCGCCGAGCGGTCCATCAGCTCGGCCCCGAGCGCGGTCTCCAGCGCGGCGAGCTGCTGGCTCACCCCCGAAACGCTCGCCCCCAGCCGCCGCGCGGCCGCCGAGATCGAGCCATCCTCGGCCGCCGCCATGAACACTTCGAGCGCCCAAAGCGTGATCCGGCCATGCGTCTCCACCATTCCCGGTCCCCTTGCGCTGCTCCCGACAGGCTAGAGCATTTCGGCAGGCAGAGGGAACCGCATTTGCCGCCCGGCACGCAAACGTTTGAAAACAAAGGCACACCAGCGGGCGGCACCCCTCAACGCCGGACCGATACACCGGGGCCCGATGCGGCAGCGCAAGCTGCCCCGGGCGGCGCCCGTCCCCCCACTCCTGCCGCCCGCATACTCCACTCTGCAGCACAAGCCACCGTCCGGCACGCCATCCCGCCAGAACCGCGCGGCAGTCTGCGCCATGCCGGATTGCCTTGCCCCGCGCCGCCGGATACCCTGCCGCCCATCTCCGAATGGAAGGACAGATCATGCGTGACAACGCCCCCAACAGCTGGGAAACCCGCGCCGACCAGTTTTCGCTCTACGGTTTCACCGACCTGCCGACGATCCACGACCGTGGCGCAGTGGTGCTGACCCACGGCGAGGGCCCCTATGTCGTCGACGTCCATGGCAACCGCTATCTCGACGCGAACTCGGGTCTCTGGAACATGGTGGCGGGCTTCGACCACCCCGGCCTGATCGCCGCGGCCAAGGCACAATACGACCGCTTCCCCGGCTACCACGCCTTCTTCGGCCGGATGTCCGACCAGACCGTGATGCTCTCCGAGAAACTGGTCGAGGTCTCGCCCTTCGAGACCGGCAAGGTGTTCTACACCAACTCCGGCTCCGAAGCGAATGACACGATGGTCAAGATGCTCTGGTTCCTCGCGGGGGCCGAAGGCAAGCCGCAGCGCCGCAAGATCATCACCCGGGTCAACTCCTACCACGGCGTCACCGCCGTCTCGGCCTCGATGACCGGCAAGCCCTACAATTCGGTCTTCGGCCTGCCGCTGCCCGGCTTCATCCATGTCGGCTGCCCGCATTACTGGCGCTTCGGCAAGCCCGGCGAAACCGAAGCACAGTTCACCACCCGCCTCGCCGCCGAACTGGAAGCCACCATCATCAAGGAAGGCCCCGACACGATCGCGGGCTTCTTCGCCGAACCGGTGATGGGCGCAGGCGGGGTGATCCCGCCGTCCAAGGGCTATTTCCAGGCGATCCAGCCGGTCCTGAAACGCTACGGCATCCCGCTGATCTCGGATGAGGTCATCACCGGCTTTGGCCGCACCGGCAATACCTGGGGCTGCGAAACCTACGACTTCATGCCCGACGCGATCATCTCCTCGAAGAACATCACCGCAGGCTTCTTCCCGATGGGCGCGGTGATCCTCGGGCCCGACCTCGCCGAACGGCTGCAGGCCGCCGCCGAAGCGATCGAGGAATTTCCGCATGGCTTCACCGCCAGCGGCCACCCGGTCGGCTGCGCCATCGCGCTGAAGGCAATCGACGTGGTGATGAACGAAGGGCTGGCCGAAAACGTCCGCGCCCTGACGCCGAAATTCGAAGCCGGGCTGAAGCATCTGGCCGAAAACCCGAACATCGGCGAATGGCGCGGCAAGGGTCTGATGGGCGCGCTCGAGGCGGTCAAGGACAAGGCCAGCAAGACCCCCTTCGACGGCGCGCTGTCGGTCTCGGAACGCATCGCCAATGCCTGCACCGATCAGGGCCTGATCTGCCGCCCCTTGGGCCAGGCCATCGTGCTCTGCCCGCCGTTCATCATGACGGATGCGCAGATGGACGAGATGTTCGGCAAGCTCGAAAAGGCGCTGAAGAAGGTTTTCGCCGAGGTCGCCTGACCCAAACAAAAGCGGGGGGCGGTCCTGCCCCCCAGCCCGCTCGACACGCGCGGGCGTTCTTCGCGGAAACGCCCCACCGGGGCGTTTCTGATCGCTCATCACCGCCGCGGATATCTCGGGGCAGAAAATCTGAAGGCCGCTAAAGGTTGGCGAGTTTCGCCTGCAGTGCGGCCAGCTGCTTCTTGATGTCATCGAGATCGGTGGGCGCAGCCGCGTCGCTATCCACGTCAACTCCGGTGACACCCTTGGGCCAGCCCGCCATCATCGTCTTCATGAAGGCCTGCTGCTGGCGCTGCATCGCCTCGAAACCCGGCATCGTCGCCAAGGGGCTGCGGGGGGTCGTCAGATTTTCCATGATCTTCGACTGCCCGTCGCGCAACATCTCGAAGGACATCGCAAGGAACTGCGGCACCACGCTCTGCGCCTGGGTCGTGTAGCTGCGCACCAGATCGGTCAGCACGTTGATCGGCAGCACGCTCTCGCCCTTGCTCTCATGCTCGGCGATGATCTGCAGCAGATATTGCCGCGTCAGGTCGTCACCACTCTTCAGATCGATGATCTGCACCTCGCGCCCGCCGCGGATGAACCCCGCGATATCCTCGAGCGTCACGTAGTCGCTGGTCTCGGTATTATACAGGCGGCGGCTGGCGTAACGCTTGATCAACAACGGCTTGTCGGTCTCGGCCATCTCTCGCTCTCCTGTGCGGCAGTGCAGAGAAGCTTAAGACCGCAGCGCAGAAAAAGAAAGGGCGGGCACAAGGCCCGCCCTTTGGCGCATCCGGCAGGGGAGGACGCCGGCGCCGCGCCGATTACTTCGCAGCTGCAGCGGTTGCTTTCTTGGCAGCCGTGGTCACGTCCGCGGTGGCTTTCTTCACTGCGGCGGTCGCGTCTTCCGACATGTCCTTGCCAGCAGCCAGCATCAGCTCGACGGTTTCCATCTGGACTTTCTTCGCAACTTCAGCGAAGGCAGCCATGTTCTCGGCAGCCATTTCAGCAGCGGCCGAAGCGAAATCGGTCATCGCCTTGGTGTATTCGGTCGGCTCTTCCTTGGCCTTGGTCATGTCGCCAACCTTGGACAGGGTGTCCTTGGTCCATTTGGTCGAGATCTCGGTCGATTTCTCGGCAGCTTCCAGCGCGACTTTGGTCATTTTCTCGCCGAGCGCGGCCGAGGTCTTGAACGCGCCCTGAAAGGACGACATGTCCATCGGGAAAGAAGCCATCATGTCCTGCATGACTTTGGTGAAATCCTGGGTCTTCGCCATCATATCCATCTCCATATGCCTGTGCGGACCAGTTGCCCGCCTCTGCAACTATAATTACATGCTGCAGTGCAGCATTTCAAGGTTTTTCGCTGCAGTGCAGCATGAAATTTTTATGCTGCTGCAAAATCAGACGCTTGGCTGTGCCACCACATAGGTGCCGGGCGCAGCTGCAAGAACCGGATGGGCCGAATCACCGGGCACGCGCGCCGGAACCTTTGCACCCGACCGCTTGGCCAGCCAGGCGCTCCCAGCGCGGCCACCAGGATCCCTGATGTTGCTCGGCCCCCGCCTTCCAGGCATCCGGGTCGCTCCAGCGGGACGTCATTGGTGTAATGGCCGTATTTCTTCTTGCCCGGCGGATTGACGATGCCCGCGATATGGCCCGACTCCGACAGGATGAAGGTCTTGTCCTTCGAGCCCATCTGCGCGATGCCGTTGAAGCTCGACCGCCAGGCCGCGATATGGTCGGTCTCGCAGGCGATCGCGCAGACCGGCAGGGTGACGTCGGCCAGAGACACCGTCTTGCCCAGCACCGTGAAGCTGCCCTGCGCCAGCCGGTCTTCCTGACAGAGCCCGCGCAGATATTCGCACCGCCATCTTCGCCGGCAGGTTGGTGCCGTCGCCATTCCAGTACAGCAGATCGAAGGCCGGCGGCGCCTCGCCCATCATGTAGCTCTTGATCGCGGGCTGATAGATCAGGTCGTTCGAGCGCAGAAAGGAAAACGTGCGCGACATGAAGAAGGAACTCGAACAAGCCGCTGTCCCGTCACCTCGCGCTCGATCCCGTCGACGAAGTCATTGTCGAGGAACACCCCGACCTCGCCCTGATCCGAGAAATCGGTCAGCGTGGTGAAGAAGGTCGCCGCGTTCACCGATTTGATCCCGCCTGCTTCATGTAGCGCCAGCGTCAGCGCCAGCGTCGTGCCGGCGATGCAATAGCCCACCGCATTGACCTTCTCGACGCTCGCAGATCTCGCGCACCTGCGCCGATCGCCGTCGAGGTAGCCCTCGCGGATATAGTCATCGAGGCCGACGTCGCGATAGCTCGCGTCCGGGTTCACCCAGCTGACCACGAACAGGGTAAAGCCCTGATCGACGATCCATTTGATCAGGCTGTTCTGCGGCTTCAGATCGAGGATGTAGAACTTGTTGATCCAGGGCGGAAAGATGATCAGCGGCGTCTTGTGCACCGTCTCGGTGCTGGGGCTGTACTGGATCAGCTCCAGCATCCGGTTGCGAAACACCACCGCACCCTCGGTCAGCCCGATGTTCTGGCCCACCCTGAAGGCGTTCTTGTCGGCCAGCGTCACCAGCAGATCGCCGTTGTTCGCCTCCAGATCGCGCACCAGGTTCTCAAGGCCCGTGCACCAGCGACTGCACCGTCGGTCTCGACCGCCTTGGCCAGCGCCTCGGGGTTGGTCGCCAAGGAAATTCGTCGGCGCCATCATGTCGAGGATCTGGCGCGTGAAGAACTCGACCCGCTTGCGCTCATGCGCATCCAGCGTGTCGAGCGAGGCGACCGCGTTGTGCATCGCCTCGGCTGCCGATCAGATATTGCTGCTTGATGAAATTGAAATAGGGATGCGTGTCCCAGAGCGGGTTGGCAAAGCGGCGGTCCTTCGTCGTCTCGTCGCTCGCCGGTTCCAGCTTGCCCTGCGCCAGCTTGTGCTGCGCCTCGACGTAATGCTTCACCGACTTGCCCCAATAGCCGATCTGGTTCTCGAGGATCTTGGCCGGGTTTTGCATCATTTCGGCCATATAGGCGGCCGCCGCCTTCATGAACAATTCCTGGCTCGGGCCCTGCAGGCTCGGGTCTATGGGCTTCTTGTGTGCCATTGCTGCCACAAGTCGCTGCGACAACTCCTCTACTTTGGCGAGGTTGGCGTTCAGACGCTCCAGCTTGACGCCGGCATCCTCTTCCTCAGTTGTCATCTTAACCTTTCCCCCCTACATTGCTGCTATGCAGCATGGCGAAACCGGCATACCGGTCGCCCTGTGACCATAACGTTGCCCGACTTGGGGGGAAAGCAACGTTTTCCGCGAATGTCCGGGGAAGGACACCAGATGAAGTACATGGCCACCTACGACCTGATGGAAACGATGCGCAACACCAACGAATGGTTGGGCGCAACGGCACGGGCCTTCGCCTCCAGTCCGGCCTTCGGTCTGGTTCCCCACCCGATGTTCAAGGCGATCTCGGCCTGGGGTCGCGTCACCGAACGCAGCTTCTCGCGCATGGTCATCAAACCCGACTGGGGCATCACCTCGGTCGCGGGCGAGGATGGCCGCGACTCCGTCGTCTCGGTCGAGACGCTGGTCAAGAAACCCTTCGGCCTCGCTGATCCATTTCGCCGTGCAGGGCCGCCCGCTGCGCAAGCGCCGCGTCCTGCTCGTCGCGCCGATGTCCGGCCATTATGCCACCCTCCTGCGCTCGACCGCCACCAGCCTGCTGCCCGATTGCGAAGTCTATGTGACCGACTGGCACAATGCGCGTGACATTCCGGTCTCCGCCGGCAAATTCGATATCGAGGATTATACCCTCTACCTCGTCGATTTCATGCGCCACCTCGGCCCTGACATCAACGTCATCGCCGTCTGCCAGCCCGCCCCCCTGACCCTTGCCGCCACCGCCTATCTGGCCGAGGAAGACCCGGCGGCGCAGCCCCGCACCCTGACCCTGATCGGCGGCCCGATCGACCCGGACGCCGCCGATACCGATGTCACCGACTTCGGCCGCCGCATCACGATGGGCCAGCTCGAACATCTCGCGATCCAGCGCGTCGGCTTCAAATTCGCGGGCGCCGGCCGCCTCGTCTACCCCGGCCTGCTGCAGCTCGCCTCGTTCATCTCGATGAACGCCGACCGCCACGCCCAGGCCTTCTTCGATGAGATCGTCGCCTCCGCCAAGGGCGAGGCGTCAGAGCATGACCACCACAACCGCTTCTACGACGAATACCTCGCCGTGATGGACATGACCGCCGAATTCTATCTCTCGACGGTCGAGCGGATCTTCAAGAACCGCGAGATCGCCAAGAACGAATTTGTCGTCGCGGGCAAGGCCGTGGATATCGGCAAGATCACCCAGGTCGCGGTGCATACCGTGGAAGGCGCCAATGATGATATCTCGGCGCCGGGCCAATGCGTCGCGGCGCTTGCGCTCTGCACCGGGCTGCCCGACTCGAAGAAGGCGCAGCACCTTGAACCGGGCGCGGGCCATTACGGCATCTTCGCCGGCAAATCCTGGCGCCAGAACATCCGCCCGCTGATCCTCGATTTCATCGACGCCAACTCGGGTGTTCCCGCCAAGGCGCCGATCGCCCTGGTGTCATCGCAGCAGTAACGGCGCGGCCAGCCAGGTCTCGATCACGCGCGTCACCTCCTCGGGCTGTTCCAGCGCGGGCAGGTGGCCCGCGCCCTCGATCAGCTCCAGCCTGCCATAGGGCAGCATCTCGGAAATGAACTGGTGGCGGCGCGGCAGCGTCACCGGGTCCTGCGCGCCGCAGATCACCACGGCAGGCAGCATCGCGCGGCGCAGGATCTTGGTCTGGTCCGACCGCCGCTGCATCGCCCGGTTCTGCCGGATATAGACCCCCTCGCCCACCGTCAGCGCCATGTCGCGCAGCATCGCCAGAACATCGCCCCGCCCCGGCGCCTCGACCAGCGCGCTTGCCGGCACATCGAGCGCCACCATCTCGGCCAGCCGCCCAACCTGCGCGCCCACGATCCGCGCCTCGCGCGCCGCCGCAGCCTGTGGCAGTTCGGCCTGCACGCCGGTTCCCATCAGGGCGATCCGGCTGATCCGCTCCGGCGCCCGCCGCAGGATCTCGAGCGCGACATTGCCCCCCAACCCCTCGCCCAGCAGCGCGAATTTCATCGGCAACGCAGCGATCAGATCCGCCGCCATCTCCTCGATCGTGCTGCCGCGCAATGGCGCCGCCACCAGCACCGGACGATCCCCCGACAGCGCAATCACCGGGTGCCAGAAGGCCCGTGCATCGCAGGCCATCCCCGGTATCAGCACCAAGGTCTCAACCATCGGCGCACCCCCTCCCGAACCCGTGTCGAACTGTCGCCAGTGCCGGATCGAAAAGCAAGCGCCGCTAACGGGTTAGAGGCCTTCGCGCAGGAACGGCCGGACGCCTGTTGCCGGTTCGCCCGCCTCAGCCGTTGGCGCGCGCCAGAACCTGCTCCAGCGCGGCCCGGATCAGGGCAAGGCAATCCGGGGTGGAAAAGCGATGATCGGCCCCCTTCACCAGCGTCAGCCGGATATCCCCGCCGGTCACATGGTCGAACAGCCGCAGCGCGACCGAGACCGGCACATCCTCATCCGCCGTACCCTGCAACAGCCGCACCGGAAACGGCAGCGCGAGGGGCGTGCGCAGCACCAGGTGCTCGCGCCCCTCCTCGATCAGCCGCCGGGTGATGATATAGGGATCATCGGAATAGTCCGAGGGCAGCGCCACCTGGCCATCCAACGCCATCTCTTCGCGCTGCGCCTCGGTGAACCCCGCCCACATGCTGTCCTCGGTGAAATCCGGCGCCGCAGCGATTCCGACCATCCCCGCCACCTTGTCCGGCATCGCACGCGCCAGCAGCAGCGCGATCCAGCCCCCCATCGAGGATCCGACCAGCACCTGCCGCCCCTCGGTCAGGCCCGCGACCACCGCCATCGCATCCGCCGCCCAGTCGCCGATCGCCCCGTCGAGGAAATTTTCCGAGGAACAGCCATGCCCCGAATAGTCAAATCGCAGAAAGGCCCGCCCCTCGGCCTCGGCCCAGTCCTGCAGGAACTGCGCCTTGGTCCCCTGCATGTCGCTGCGAAACCCGCCAAGGAACACCACCCCCGGCGCCTTGCCCGGCGTCGCCTTGTAGGCGATCCGCCGGCCCTGTGGCGTCGTCAGAAAATCGACCATCGCAGCACCCTCTCCTCAACCTGACCCCAGTTTGCGCCGAAACGGCCGAAAATTGCCAGCCCCCGCAAAATCGTCACGTGACCCTATTGTCACGTGACTATGGAATCACGTATACACAGGACATGGACGACATCTTCAAAGCCCTGAACGACCCCGCCCGCCGCACATTGCTCGACGCTCTGCGCGCGCGTGACGGGCAAACCCTGACGGAACTGGAAACCACCCTCGCCATGACCCGCTTCGGCGTCATGAAACATCTGAAAGTCCTCGAAGACGCCCATCTCGTCCACACCCGGCGCGATGGCCGCTTCAAATATCACTACCTCAACACCCTGCCGCTGGCAGAGGTTCTGACCCGCTGGATCGAACCCCTGATGGCCCGACCGATGACCCGGGCGATGATCGCCCTCAAATCCCGACTGGAAGGAGACACTGCCATGTCCAAACCCGATTTCATCATGTCCACCTACATCCGCTGCACCCAGGATGCCCTGTGGGAGGCGCTGACCAACGAACAGACCTTTCCGAACTTCAAGTTCTTCACCGCCTCGGCCAAGCGTGACGGCAACCAGATCACCACCTACAGCCCCGACGGCAACCCGATCCTCGTCGCGGTCGAAACCTCGGTCACCCCAAAGACCCGGATCGAGACGACCTTCGAGCCGAAGTGGATGCCAGACCTGAAATCCTCGCGCGTCGTCTATCTGATCGAGCCGCTCGGCGATTCCTGCAAACTGACCCTCGAACACCACGCCCTGCCCGCCGAGCAGGCCGAAAGCGTCGCCGACGGCTGGACCCGCCTGCTCTCGGGCCTGAAGAGCTGGCTCGAGACCGGAAAGAACGGTCAGTTCAACCCCCGCGCGGCCTGAACCACCGTCCTGCGACAAATTCCAGCGGGTGTCAGGCGCGGCTTGACACCCGTTTTCTTCCCCGTCAAACAGCCTCCACATATAACCCGCAACCGGGCGTTCAGTGGGCGCCAAACCGACGAGGATCGCCAGCCATGGCCCAGATCACCCTCACCTTCCCCGATGGCAATCAACGCGACTTTCCGGCCGGCACCACGCCCGGCGAGGTTGCCGCCGCGATCTCGACCAGCCTTGGCAAGAAGGCGATCTCGGCCCAGGTCGATGGCAAGCATTTCGATCTGCAATGGCCGCTCAATGCCGATGCCAGGATCGCCATCAACACGATGGCCGACGAAGCCCCGGCGCTCGAACTGATCCGCCACGACCTCGCCCATATCATGGCGCGCGCGGTGCAAAAGCTCTGGCCAGACGTCAAGGTGACGATCGGCCCGGTGATCGAGAACGGCTGGTACTACGACTTCGACCGGGCCGAGCCCTTCACCCCGGAAGACCTTGGCGCCATCGAGAAAGAGATGAAGGCGATCATCAACGCCCGCGACCCGGTGAAGACCGAGGTCTGGGACCGCTCGCGCGCCATCGCGCATTACGATCGCCAAGGACGAGCCCTTCAAGGTCGAGCTGATCGAGGCGATCCCCGGCGACGAACCGCTGCGGATGTACTGGCACGGCCACTGGCAGGATCTCTGCCGCGGCCCGCATCTGCAGCACACCGGCCAGGTGCCCGCCGATGCCTTCAAGCTGATGTCGGTCGCCGGCGCCTACTGGCGCGGCGACAGCAACAACGCACAGCTGCAGCGCATCTATGGCGTGGCCTTCAAGAACCGCGACGACCTCAAGGCCCACCTGACCATGCTGGAAGAGGCCGCCAAGCGCGACCACCGCAAGCTCGGGCCGCGAGATGGAGCTGTTCCACCTGCAGGAAGAAGCCCCCGGCATGGTGTTCTGGCACCCGAACGGCTGGACGATCTATCGCACGCTGGAAGATTACATGCGCCGCCGCCTGAGCGCGCGCGGATTACCGCGAAATCAAGACCCCGCAGGTGGTCGACCGCGTCCTCTGGGAACGCTCGGGCCATTGGGAGGCCTATCGAGAGAACATGTTCATCGTCGAGGTGGACGAGGAAGGCGCCAAGGAAAAGCGGATCAACGCGCTCAAGCCGATGAACTGCCCCTGCCATGTGCAGGTCTTCAATCAGGGCCTGAAAAGCTACCGCGACCTGCCGCTGCGGCTGGCCGAATTCGGCTCCTGCCACCGCTACGAATCCTCCGGGCTCCATGCACGGCCTCATGCGGGTGCGCGGCTTCACCCAGGACGACGCGCATATCTTCTGCACCGAAGACCAGATCGAAAGCGAATGCGCCGATTTCATCACGCTCTTGTCCTCGATCTACAAGGACCTCGGCTTCGACAGCTTCGAGATCAAGCTTTCCACCCGCCCCGAGGTTCGCATCGGCGACGATGCGACCTGGGACAAGGTCGAAGGCGCGCTGGAAAACGCCATCAAGAAGACCGGCAACGCCTATGAGATCGACCCCGGCGAAGGCGCCTTCTACGGGCCCAAGCTCGACTTCAAGCTGACCGACGCGATCGGGCGCAAATGGCAATGCGGCACCTTCCAGGTCGATGCCCAACTGCCGCAGCGGCTCGGCGCCGAATATGTCGGCGAAGACGGCGCCAAGCACATGCCCTACATGCTGCACCGCGCCATCCTCGGCAGTTTCGAGCGTTTCATCGGCATCCTGATCGAGAACTACGCCGGTCAGCCTGCCGTTCTGGCTTGCGCCGCGTCAGGTGGTGGTGGCCTCGATCGTCTCCGATGCCGATGCCTATGTGACCGAGATCGTGGCATCCCTGCGCGAACTGGGCCTGCGCGCCGAGGCCGACACCCGCAACGAAAAGATCAACTACAAGGTCCGCGAACATTCCGTGGGCAAGGTCCCCGTGCTGCTCGCCATCGGCATGAAAGAGGTTGAAGAGCGGAGTGTTTCGGTCCGCACGCTGGGCGAAAGCATCACGCGCACCGTCTCACTGGAACAGGCGCTGGCAGATCTGACGGCGCTCTCCCTGCCGCCGGACCTGCGCTAAGATACTGATCCTGAACCGCTAAACGCCCCGGCAGGAAGCCCCTGCCGGGGCGTTTGGCAATATTCAGCCCTGCGACAATATGTTACAGTATCTAACGCCCATGTGCTGCACGTCGCTGTGAGTGGCGCGCGTTACTCTGGGCCTGTTACGCATACCCCAGTCGCGACCAAGCGGCTTCGACACTTCATTCAGAGGAAATCCATCATGTCTCAACGCATCAACAGCCTTGCCGTCGCAGGCGCGCTCGCCGCCGCGCTGTCCGCGAACCTCGTCGCCCCCGCCCATGCCGCCGAGCAGGAAAAATGCTTCGGTGTCGCGATGGCGGGCCATAATGACTGCGCCGCCGGGGCCGGCACGACCTGCGCGGGCACCTCGAAGGTCGACTATCAGGGCAACTCGTTCAAACTGGTCCCGGCGGGCACCTGCACCACGATGAAACTGCCGGGCGACCGTATGGGCTCGCTCTCGGCGCTGAAGCGCGACCTGCCGAAAACCTGATCCAGACCGCCCCCGGCGATTGCGCCGGGGGCACCCTGAGGAAGCCATCATGCGCGACGACCGGCCCTCCGGCCTCCCGAACCGCCTGCCGAGCAGCCCCGGCGTCGGCTACAAGCCGCAGCACTTTTCCGACATTCTCGAGGGTGCAGACCCGGTGGAATGGCTGGAAATCCATGCAGAAAACTACATGGGCGCCGGGGGCCGCCCTCTGGCGCAACTGCGCGCGCTCGCCGAACGCTTTCCGATCTCCTGCACGGCGTCGGCCTCTCCATCGGTGGCGAGACCGCGCTCGACAGCGATCATCTGGCCCGGCTGAAAACCCTCGCCGACTGGCTCGACCCCGCCAGCTTCTCCGAACACCTGGCATGGTCCAGCCATGACGGCGCCTACCTGAACGACCTGCTGCCGCTGCCCTATACCAAGGCCACGCTGGCCCGCGTCGCAGCCCATGTCGATCAGGTGCAGGACACCCTGGGCCGCCGGATGCTGCTGGAAAACCCTTCCTCCTACCTCGCCTTCGCCGAGGCCGAGATGGATGAGATCGCCTTTCTGTCAGAGATCGCCCGCCGCACCGGTTGCGGCCTGCTGCTGGACGTCAACAACGTCTTCATCTCGGCCACCAACCAGCAGACCGATCCTTATCTTTACATCGACGGCTTCCCGCTTGATCTGGTCGGCGAAATCCACCTCGGCGGGCATGAGGAACAATCAGACGATCACGGCGCGCCCCTGCTGATCGACAGCCACGGCACCCCGGTCACCGATCCGGTCTGGCACCTCTACGCCCATACGATTGCCCGCGGCGGCGCCAAACCCACCCTGATCGAATGGGACAACGACATCCCCGACTGGCCGACACTTGCTGCCGAGGCCGCCCGCGCCGCAGCCCTGCTGCCCGCATGACCCAATCCAGCTTCCGCGCCGCCCTGCTGGACCCCGCCCTGCCAGAGCCGCCCGGGCTGACAGACCCGCAGGGCCGCCCCGCCGGCCGCCGCTTCGCGGTCTACCGCAACAACGTCACCCTCGCCCTGTCGGAGGCATTGGCGGCATCCTTCCCCGCCCTGCAAACTCTCGTGGGTGAGGATTTCTTCGGCGAAATGGCGCGGCTCTATCTGCGCGCCCATCCGCCCGAAACCCCGGTTCTGGCGCAATGGGGCGCGGCGATGCCCGGCTTTCTGGAAAGCTTCCCGCCGCTCGCCGATTACCCCTACCTGCCCGATGTCGCCCGCCTCGAACTGGCGCTTCGACAAAGCTACCACGCCGCCGACAGCACCCCGGTCTCACCCGAAGCCCTCGCCCTGCCGCCCGACGATCTGATGCGCGCCCGCCTGACGCTGGCCCCCGCGCTGCGCCTGATCCCCTCGGTCTGGCCATTGCATGACATCTGGTCCGGCGCCCAGCCCGGCGCCGCCGCGCAGGACGTGCTGATCACCCGCCCCGGCTATGATCCTGAACCCCACCCCCTGCCCCCCGGCGCGGCCCCTTTCCTCGCCGCCCTGATGCAAGGCGAGACCCTTGAACAGGCCCTCGGCACAGCGCCAGAGTTCGATCTGCAAGCCACCCTCGGCCTGCTCATCGCGGGCCGGGCCATCACCGCGCTCACGCTTGAGGAACGCCCATGAACGCCTTGTTTTCGCTCTATGAAGGCATGTCGGACTGGGCCAGCCGAAGCCTCGCCCCGATCCTGCTGCCCACGGCCGCCCGCCTCACCTTCGCAGGCGTCCTGCTGGTCTACTTCTGGACCTCCGCGCTGACCAAACTCGGTCCCGGCCTGACCGGCTTCCTGCATCCTTCCGTCGGCGCCTATGCGCAGATCTTCCCCAAGCAGTTCGACGCCGTCGGATATGACAGTTCGGCCCTGCCGCTGCCCTATCACCTGATCGCGGTGCTGGGCATGTGGGCCGAATTCACCCTGCCCCTGCTGATCCTGATCGGCCTCGCCACCCGCCTCGCCGCGCTCGGGATGGCAGGCTTCATCCTGGTGCAAAGCTATACCGACATCACCGGCCATGACCTCGCCCCCGAGGATATCGGACACTGGTTTGACGGCCAGTCCGGCGCCCTGATCTACGATCAGCGCGCGTTCTGGATGCTGCTTCTGCTGATCCTCGCCCTGCTCGGCCCCGGCCCGCTTTCCGCCGACCGGGCGCTGCGTCAGTGGGCGTCCGGCTGACGCGCGGCCAGCGCCAGTATCCCGGCCAAGGTGCACATCGCGATCGGGAACATGGTGAAGACGCCAAAGCCGAAGGCGTTCCACATCCCGGCGGCAGAGACCAGCAGCAAGGCCCCGGCGATCACGTTCTGCGACCGCGCCATCGCCCCACCCGCAATGGCAAGGATCGGCGCAATCAGGCTGACCCCCTGGATCATGCCCGGGTTATGCACCTGATGCGCGAAATCCGGCAGATCGTTGCCGTAATTGCCCACCAGAACGGTGTAGCCATAGCTGAAAAACCCCACCACCATGCCCCAAAGGCCGCCGATGATGCCAAGGATCAGTGCCGCATTGCGCATTGCGCGCCTCCCGATTGACCGACGGCTGATATAGCCATGCGTGCGGCCCGGCGAAAGCCCCTCGGGCTAAATCGCCTGGCAATGCCGCGCCCGCGCGCCCCCGCGACATCCCGCCACAGCGGCACGTCAATCCATCTTGATTTTTTTTACGGTTTTGGCATTTTTTAAGGGTGACAACAGACTTCTGAACGACCGCCCGCTGATTCAGGCTGCCGGAAACACAGGAAGGCCTGGCGGCACGGCCCGGGGCAGTCCCGCTCCGGGAAGGGAAAAGAACAGGAGAGACGGCGATGCCCACCGGCACCGTGAAGTGGTTCAACAGCACCAAAGGCTACGGCTTCATTGCCCCGGATGATGGCGGTAAGGACGTGTTCGTACATATCTCGTCGGTCGAGCGTGCCGGCCTGAAAGGTCTGAACGACAACCAGAAGATCGGGTACGAGCTGCAGTCCGGGCGCGACGGACGCGCTTCGGCCAGCGATCTGCGAATGCTCTGACGGCGCGTCCGGACGGCCCATCGCCGGGCCGTCCCAGGTGCCGCTGACACCGGCTCAGGCCGGCTCAGCCATCCGCATCTCCCACATCGCCTTGAACCCGGGCCGCGCCTGGCAGCGATCAAGCCATGCCGTCAGGACCGGGAACTCGGCCATCAGCGGCGCGTGGCCTGCGGCATAGCGCAGGCATTCCGCGGTATTGATATCCGCTGCGGTAAAGCGCGCGCCCATCATCCACGCGTTCTCCGCCAGATGCGCCTCCAGCCGCGCCATCGGCCGGCGCAGCTTTTCCGCGGCAAGCGAGATCGCCGCCTGGCCTTCCCGCGTATCGGCCCCGCCCGTGCCCTGCACCGTCAGGATCTCGAGCGCCGGACCCTCGATCCCGGTCACCGCCTGCAGCGCCCATTGCACCATCAGCGCCTGTTCCGCCGCGTCGCGCGGGCCGAGATCGCCGCCATAGGCTGCGGCGAGGTACAGGTTGATCCCGAGCGACTCGGTCAGCACCAGATCGCCATCCGTCATGCAGGGCACCTGCGCCTGCGGGTTGATCGCGACATATTCGGCCGAGGCGCTGTTCAACCGCTCCGCCGCCTCGGCTTCGGTGATGCGATAGCGCTGGATCACCGGCACATGCCGATACTCCATCCCGATCTCCGCCAGCAGCCACAACGGCCGCGACGCCCGCGACCTCGCAACGCCATAGAGGGTGACCATACTCTTTTTCCTCCTGTGAATCCGCGCGAACCCTAAAGCCGTGCGGGGGCAGAGAGAAGCCCTTTCAGAGGCAAGCCAGCCACCCGGTCCGATCTCCCTCTATCCCTTCCGCGGGCGCCCGCCCGCGCGGGCCACCTGCCACGCCTCCCAGCCCCGGGGGTTCGCCCCATCTTGCCCCAACCCGCCGCCTCGGATAAGTGGCTGGCATGGCACAGCAGATGACATATGCAGCGCACGCCCGTGCGCTCCTGCGGCTTGGTCTGCCGCTGATCGGGTCGAACCTCGCGCAGATGGGCCTGCACGTCACCGATACCGTCATGCTGGGCTGGTTCTCGGTCCCCGCCCTCGCCGCCGTCGTGCTCGGCGCGTCGAGCTTCTTCATCCTCTTCATCCTCGGCTCCGGCTTCGCCATCGCGGTGATGCCGATGGTTGCCGCCGCGGTGTCGGATGAGCGGCGAAACCCGCCGCGCCACCCGCATGGGCCTCTGGCTGTCGCTGCTCTTCTCGCTCCTGATCCTGCCGCTCTTCTGGTGGTCCGGCCCGGTGCTGATCGCCCTCGGTCAGACCCCCGAGACGGCGGAACTCGCGCAGCGCTTCCTGCGTATCGCGGGCTTCGGCATGGCGCCCGCATTGGTGGTGATGGTGCTGAAAAGCTTCCTCGCCGCGCTCGAGCGCACCCAGGTCGTGCTCTGGGCCACGCTGGCGGGCCTGCCCTGCAACGCGCTGCTGAACTGGATGCTGATCTTCGGCCATTGGGGCGCCCCGGAACTCGGGGTCGCGGGGTCGGCGCTGGCCACCGTCGGCACCCAGCTGCTGTCGCTGGCCATCGTCGGGCTCTATGCCGCGCGCCACCAGCCCTTGCGCCATTACCAGCTCTTCACCCGGTTCTGGCGGCCGGACTGGCCCGCCTTCCTGCAGGTCTTCCGCCTCGGCTGGCCGATCGGGCTGACCGGACTGGCCGAGGGCGGCCTCTTCAACGCCTCGGCGCTGATGATGGGCTGGATCGGCACCGTCCAGCTTGCCGCGCATGGCATCGCGCTGGAACTGGCCGCACTCACCTTCATGGTCCATCTCGGGCTCAGCCAGGCCGCCACGATCCGCACCGGCCGCGCCTTCGGGCAAGGCGACACCCAGGGCCTGCGCGCTGCCGCCCGCACCGCGATCGTGCTCTCGATGGTCTTCGCCATCGTCGCCGTCACGCTCTTCGTGACCCTGCCGGGCACGCTGATCCGGCTCTACGTCGATCCCGCAGATCCGCTGGAGCCGCAGATCATCGCCTTCGGCACCAAGCTCTTGCTGGTGGCGGCGCTGTTCCAGTTCTTCGACGCCATCCAGGTCATCGCGCTCGGCCTGCTGCGCGGCGTGCAGGATACCCGCGTGCCGATGATCATGGCCGGCATCAGCTACTGGCTGATCGGCATCCCGGTCAGCTACCTCCTGGCCTTCCCGCTGGGCCTCGGCGGCATCGGCCTCTGGTTCGGCCTCGTCGTCGGTCTCGCCTGCGCCGCCGCCACGATGATGGCCCGCTTCTGGATCAGCCGCGCGAACGCCCGCCCCGGCACCGCCACCGAGGCGCCCGATGCGACCGCCATCCCGGCCCAGATGACGCACTGACCCTGCTCATTTTCTGCCCCTGAAAATCCTGGGGGGCGCGCCAAAGGCGCGGGGGGCAAAGCCCCCTCTTATCCCTCAGCCGCCTCGCCGCTCATCCGTTCGGCCTTGCGGCGGACCAGAACGGTGCGCAGATCATGCATCGCCAGCAGCAGCGCATCGGTCACCGTTTCCAGCTGATCGTCGCTGGCCTTGCTCTGCACCCATTGCGTCGTCAGGTTCAGATGGTCGACCGCGCGCAGGATGTCATCCAGATCGCGCCGCGCCAGCAGCTCGACCCGCGCGGCGATCCAGGCCTTGATCGCGCGCATCTCTTCGGGCGTCAGCTTGCGCTCGCCATGCGGCTTGACCTCGCCATTGCGGATATTGGCCAGCGCGATCTGCTCCATCTCGATCCGCCGCTGGCGGTTCTCGGTGTCCACCCGGAACACCGCCGCCCCGTTCTCTCGGACTCGGAAATAGAACTCCGGCAGATCGCCCGCCATTCAGCCCTCGTTACTTCAGACCCTTGCAGAAGGTCTGGATGCGCCTGCAGGCCTCGGTCAAAGCCTCATCCGAGGTAGCGTAGCTGACGCGGAAGTTCGGCGATAGCCCGAAGGCCGCGCCAAACACCACCGCAACCCCGGTTTCCTCCAGAAGCGCCGTGGCAAAGGCCTCGTCATCGACGATCTTCGCCCCGCCCGCGCTGGTCTTGCCGATGCAGCCCGCGATATTGGGATAGACGTAGAAGGCCCCCTCGGGCGTCGGGCATTTGATCCCCTCGGCCTCGTTCAGCATCGCCACCACCAGATCGCGCCGCCGCTGAAACACCGTGCGGCTCATCTCGATGTAGTCCTGCGGCCCGTTCAGCGCCTCGAGCGCCGCCCATTGGCTGACCGAGGACGGGTTCGAGGTGCTCTGCGACTGGATCTTCGCCATCGCCTTGATCAGCGGCACCGGCCCCGCCGCATAGCCGATCCGCCAGCCGGTCATCGCATAGGCTTTCGACACGCCATTGCAGGTCAGCGTGCGGTCATAAAGCCCCGGCTCGACCTCGGCAGGGGTGCAGAACTCGAACCCGTCAAAGGCGAGATGCTCATACATGTCATCCGTCATCACCCAGACATGCGGATGCCGCATCAGCACATCGGTCAGCGATTTCAACTCATCGCGGCTATAGCCCGCCCCGGTCGGGTTCGAGGGCGAGTTGAAGATGAACCACTTGGTCTTCGGCGTGATCGCCGCTTCCAGCTGATCCGCCGTGATCTTGTAGCCGGTCTGCATCGGCCCCTCGACCACCACCGGCTCGCCGCCCGCCAGCAGCACCATATCCGGATAGCACACCCAGTAGGGCGCCGGGATGATCACCTCGTCGCCGGGGTTCAGCGTCGCCATCAGCGCATTGTACAGCGTCTGCTTGCCGCCGGTGCCAACCGTGATCTGCGCCGGCGTATAGTCCAGCCCGTTCTCGCGCTTGAACTTGGCGCAGATCGCGCGTTTCAGCTCGGGCATCCCATCGACGGCGGTGTATTTCGTCTTGCCGGCGTTGATCGCCGCTATCGCCGCGTCCTTGATGTTCTGCGGCGTGTCGAAATCCGGCTCGCCCGCGCCAAGCCCGATCACATCGCGCCCCGCTGCCTTCAATTCCTGCGCCTTCGTGGTCACCGCAATGGTGGGCGAGGGTTTCACGCGGTCCAGCGTCGCGGACAGGAAGGCCATGATGGGGGGAACTCCGGTTTGTACTTGCCGGGCCCATGTCTTAGGGTGGCCCGCGACAGCGATCAAGCGATATCACCATGGGAGAGGCAAGATGGCACCAGACAGCACCACCGGCTGGTACAGTGAAGAAACCGCAACCTTCGGCGACCGGCTCGCCGGCGCCCGCGAGGCGGCAGGCATGACGCAGGCCGATCTGGCGCGCCGGCTTGGCGTGCGGCTGAAAACCCTTACCGACTGGGAAGACGACCTCGCCGACCCGCGCGCCAACAAGCTGCAGATGGTGGCGGGCCTGCTCAACGTCTCACTGATGTGGCTGCTCACCGGGCGCGGCGACGGGCTCGAGGCGCCGCCGGATACCACCCCCGCCCCCTCGGTCGCCCTGCTGGTCGAGATGCGCGCGCTCAGGACCGAGGCGCTGACCCTGGCCGACCGCATCGGCCGGCTCGAGAAACGCCTGCGCGAATCCCTGAAGGAAGCCATCTGATGCCCGACGAGAGGCCCGTCACCCCCAGCGAGTCGCGTGAACATCGCCTGAAACGCATGCAGATGCGCAGCTGGCGGCGCGGCATGAAAGAGATGGACCTCGTCCTCGGCCCCTTCTCCGATACCGAACTGGCGGGGTTCGACAGCCCCGCCCTCGACCTCTTCGACCGCCTGCTGACCGAGAACGACCAGGAGATCTTCACCTGGATCACCGGCCAGAATCCGGCGCCCGCGGCCTACGCGGACCTGATCGCTCGCCTGACGGGTTTCGCAAAGACCCGTCTGGCGCGCTGATCAATTCAAACTTTCCTCGACTTAACCGAATGTTCGCCTTTCCCGCCGAGTCTCCATGTCCAGCACAGACCCGTCGGAGGTGACATGAGTATTCAGGGACAACAGCCGGAATTGCCGCGCCAGGGCTTCATGGCGGGATATCTCGACAATCTCGGGCTGGTGGAACGGCTGCACCGGCTTCTGCTCGACGTGATCAAGGATGAGTTCGAGCGTCTCGGCCTGCTCGAAATCAACTCGGTTCAGGCGCTCCTGCTGTTCAACATCGGCAATAACGAAGTGACGGCGGGCGAGCTGAAAAGCCGCGGCTACTATCAGGGCTCGAACGTCAGCTACAACCTCAAGAAACTTGTCGAGCTTGGCTATATGCACCACCAGCGGTCAGAGATCGACCGCCGCTCGGTCCGCGTCCGCCTGACCGAAAAAGGCCGCCATGTCCGCGCCGTGATCTCCGACCTCTTCGCCCGCCACGCGCAGGGACTGGACGAGAAAGGCATCGTCTCGCTCGACCGGATGGATGAGGTCAACACCACGCTGAAACGCATGGAACGCTACTGGGCCGAACAGATCCGCTATATCTACTGACGCCCCGGGCGCCCGCCGGACAGCGCCGCGCCAGAAAAAAGGGGGCGCGGTCTCCCGCACCCCCATCGTCACCCGATCTCGCGGCCCTACCAGTGCCCGGTGTTCGCCATGCTCGCCCAGGGCTCCGCCACGGCCTTCGCCTTGCCCTTCTGCAACAGCTCGATGGAAATATTGTCCGGCGAGCGCACAAAGGCCATGCGCCCGTCGCGCGGTGGCCGGTTGATCACCACGCCGTTCTTCTGCAACTCGGCGCAGGTTGCGTAAATATCGTCGACCTCATAGGCGAGATGACCGAAATGCCGCGAATCCGACGGCAGGCCGGTATCGCCATCCCAGTTCCAGGTCAGCTCGACCGGGCAGTCCTCCTGCCCCTCCGGCGCCATGAAGATCAGGCTGAAACGCCCGCCTTCATTGTCGATCCGCCGCGTCTCCTTCAGCCCCAGCAAGGCGTAGAACTTCATCGAGGCGTCAAGGTCCTGCACCCGGACCATGGTGTGCAAATATCTGATCGTCATTTTGGCGCTCCTTCCGTGCGGTTCGGGGGCCTACATAGCACGCCCGCCGCGCAAGGCCATGTCAGAAGGCCGACCGAATGCCGATCCCCAGCCCCAGATTGGTGGTCTGGAACCGGCTGACATTGGAAAAGCTGCGCTGATCCGACAGCGTCAGCACCGGCACGAAGCCAAGATAGGACGGCTTGGTGAAACTCATCGACAGCTGCGCCGTCACCGACTTGTCCTGCCGCCCCCCCGGCACCGGAAAGATCACGCTATAAGCCGGATAGGTATTGATCGCCCCGGTCAGGCTGGCGGCAAACTGCACCGGCCCGACCGGATGCCCCAGCGCATAGCCCATCCGGACAAACCCGCCGTGATAGGCCGCGTTGCCATCGCTCGAGGATACCTTGAGCAGCCCACCCGACAGGCTCAGCAGATCGCCCCGCTTCAGTTGATGCATCCAGTCCAGCCCGACCGAGGTCGCCCATGCCGGTGCGCCATCCACCATCCACTGCCGCTGCACCGAAACCGACGCCCGCACCCCGTCCCTGGCCGAGAATTCATGCATCCGCGACAGATCCAGTCGCGCATAGCTGTCGTAGAGCGCCCCGCCATAGACGCTTTTCCCGACATTGAGCGCCACCGAGTTCACGTCCGGCGAGGCGCCCAGCAGAAAGGTCCGCTTCACTCCGCCTTCGACCTGCGCGAAATTGAAATCCGACCCTTTCGATCCCGGCGCCAGCGCCTTCGCGGAAGCTGACAGCTGGTTGAAAGTGGCAAAGACCCGCCCGACGATCTCGGTCTGGCCGCGCGGATTGCCCGACAGACGATAGCCGAAGGTCAGGTTCACCGTCTCCTGCGTGCCCGACAGCGCCTGCGCCGGCCCGCTCAGCGTGCCGATGAAAGGCACCCCCGCGACGGTCAGCAAAGATCCCGCCGCACCGCCATTCACGTTGGACGTCGGCATCGCCGACAGATCAAGCATGACATGCAACGGATTGCGCGCCCGCATCAGGCGGAAGTCCGAGATGCTCTGATCCCTCTGCGCCGGCGTCCCGGCCACATCGACCGAGCGGCGCAACCAGAGCTGCGCCAGCCCGTAGCGGCCCTGATCGGCGGCGGCCTTGCCGGCAAAGCGCGCCGCCTGATAGCGCAGCCGCGGATCGCTCGCGATCTCATAGGCGCGCCGCGCCGGGCCATAGGCCTCGGCCGGATGGCCCAGCCCGGTCTCGCTTGCCGCCAGCAGCAGCAGCGCGCCCACATCCTTCGGATTGCGCGCAACAAGCCCGCGCGCAATCTGGTCCGACAGGGCGAAGTTCTTGGAACGATACGCCTTTTCCGCAACCTGCGCCGCCTGATCCGGGGTCAGCGTCACTTCCACCGGCGCAGCCCGCAGCGCATCCGGGGCCAGCGCCAGCACCACCCCCAGCATCAGCGCGGCGGCCCGGCCTGTCGGACGGGCCCGCATCACCTTACGGGACAACCGCCGAGGCGCAGATCGCCGGAGATCCTGCCTGCAGGCAGTTGTTGAAGACAAAGGCGCCGGTCTCTTTCTGGAACACGTTGTAGCGCGGGTCATCCGTCGGGTAGACCGCGTTCAACTGCATTGCCCCCGCCGTTGCCGGCTGAGCGCCGCCGCCGATCACCCCGGCATAGCTGCCCTGCGTGCCCAGATCGGGTCGACCGTGGAACTGGACGTCCCCGGTATAGCTGCCAGTCGTCGCCACCGTCCCCGCCGTCAGCGTCACCGGCGGCAAATCGGACCTGCCTCCCGGCTGGGTTCCCGCATCACCGCCCACCAGCGTCCGATTGTAGATCGAGCCGTTCACCAGTTTATCCGCGAAGTTGACGATCATGAAACCATCGCCCGTAACCCGCATCGCCTCGGACGGCAGCGTCGAGGGATCGGGCGATCCGGACACCGGCTGCAAATCCGCGCCGGTCCCCGCCATATTGGTGATGCCCGCATAGGAGCCTGCGAACTTCGCCTCGCCCGTGGTCGGCATCGTCGCACTGCCGCTGCGCCCGTAGGTCGCGCCGGCAAAGAATTTGTTGAACTGGCCGCCGTCGGCCACCACCGTCGCCCCGACCGTCCCATCCGTCGATTGCGCCGTCTCCGCGATGAACAGACGGTCGAGCGGCGATTGCTGCGAACTATAGGCCTTGAACCCCGGCACATCGAGCGCCGCATTCCGCGTATAGGACGCCGAGGCCGTCCCCGCGTCGAGCGACTGCATCGTGATCGTCAGCGTATCCGTCCCCGCATTGTAGCTCGCGCTCTTGAGGTTCTGCAGGATCGCCGTGGGCACACCCGTGGTCCCGCCGGTCGGGTTGCCGCTGCCCCCGCTGCCGCCACTGCCACTGCCGCCCGGCCCGCCATTGTTCAACGGGTTGCCCCCACAGGCAGCCAGAGCCAACAGCGTCACCGCCATGATGGGAAATTTCATTGCACTGCCTCAATCTCGTTTATGTTTTGACGAAGTGTCCTGATTGCCCCATCAAAAGTCAATTCGTCCACAGAAAGAACCCAGAGGCGTGGCAGACCCGCCGCGCCACCTTATCTCGCGGTTCCGTGAAGGCCGATACATAGATATAGTAGGCAGCGACTCACTCCCTCCGTCATAGGACGCCGCCCATGCCGCTTTCCCCCGAACAGCTCGCCGAAATCGACGCCCAGCGCGCCACGCCACGCCCCACCCTCCGCGCCGTCTCCGACGGGATGGAGGCGCATCTCTACCGCGCCCACCCGGTGCTCGACCACGGCTTCATCCGCGTGATCGACTACATGGGCGACGATGCCGCCATCGTGCAGGCCGCCCGCGTCAGCTACGGCGCCGGCACCAAACATGTCTCGAATGACGAGGGGCTGATCCGCTACCTGATGCGGCACTGGCACTCGACCCCCTTCGAGATGTGCGAGGTCAAGCTGCACGTCAAACTGCCGATCTTCGTCGCCCGCCAGTGGATCCGCCACCGCACCGCGAACGTCAACGAATACTCGGCGCGCTATTCGATCATGGACCGCGAATTCTACATCCCCGCCCCGGAACAGCTCGCCGCGCAATCCACCGTCAACAACCAGGGCCGCGGCGAGACCCTGACCGGCGCCGAAGCCGCCCGCGTGCTCGACTGGCTCAAATCCGACGCCGCCCGCGCTTACGACCATTACGAGGCGATGCTCTCCCAAGACGGCCAGCAGGGCCTCGCCCGCGAACTTGCCCGGATGAACCTGCCCGCCAACATCTACACCCAATGGTACTGGAAGGTCGACCTGCACAACCTCTTCCACTTCCTGCGCCTGCGCGCCGACGCCCATGCCCAATACGAGATCCGCGTCTATGCCGATGCCATTGCCGCCTGCGTGAAAGACTGGCTGCCCATCGCCTTTGCCGCCTTCGAGGATTACCGCATGGGCGGCGCCACACTCTCGTCCAAGGCGATTGACTGCGTGAAACGGATGCTCAAGGGTGAGCAGGTGACGCAGGAGACCTCCGGCATGAGCAAGGGGGAATGGCGCGAGTTTGTGGGGGTATTGGGGTGAGATGGGTGAGCCGTTTTGGAATGGTTTTGGGTATTTGTCGGGATCGTTGCCGGCGCTGTAATCCAATTTGTCTTGGGTAAACTTACCGAACGAGGACAACGTGAAAACGCATTTAGAGCGCTAGCGACAGAAGTTGAAATAAATCTTGAGGCCTTCGAAAGCCTAAAAAAACACATCTCATATTTACGAGAACGTATATCGGCCCATCAGATCAAAGACGTGGACCTTTTTGTGGCGATGAATGAATTTGATTATTCTATTCTTATGCCACTAGTGAACAGCGGCCATTTTCACGCTTCCCTTGGACGTCAGAAAGCGAAAGCGTACTTTGAATTTATGCGGTTCTTCAACAATCAGATGGGTCAATTTATGACTGCCACTTTGAAAACTGAGCACGCGAGGGGGAATCATTAAATTACCTGACCTGGATTGAAACAAAAGCGAGTGAATTAGCAAAAAACTTTTCTAATATCAGGTAGAGTAGAGATTGGATGAAGATCACAGCGCGCTCGAATGGCGCACTGTGATTATTTGAGCGAGTAGCCTAAAGGCAGAGGAATAGATATTCCATTTGATAATCTGGGAGCTGCCGCGTTGATGCGTATTCTTCCTGTTTTCCAACTTTGGAACAAATTCGCGTAGCTTCGGCCACGGTAGCGCTTGATGGCGTCTGACCGCCAAGGGCCTCCTAAATCTTTACACTGTTTCCGTTAAAATCAGACACTGCAGGCGCAATCTCACACCCGGCAAGCAATACAGCAATTAAAACGATACTCTTCCTCATAATAACCTTTCTCTTTCTACTCGTGACCGAAATAGCCAAACTAACCATAGATATGGGCAAGGACTTTCCTACATTTCAATCATAAAACAGCCTATCAAACCAAAAGGCGTTGCAATCAGAACCCGTAGGGTCGCGCATTCATTGCGCACCACCTAATCCCCGCCAACCCAACGCGCTATGCCTCAATGCGCGCGCCGCCCTTTCCGCGATCCGTGCGCAATGTAATTGCGCACCCTACACCTCTGATCAACCCGAAGCTCCTCCCATCTCCGTAGCCCTCGATGAACGATCTCCCCGCACACTGGATCAAGCTTGCCCCGTCTTCCGCATCGACGGATTTCGGACAGAACCCCTATGGCTGGATCATCTATGCCGCGCTGGGCGTTCTCGCGATGCTGTCGCTTTTCCTGATCCCACGCCTGCTCCGCCGCCCCCGCAAGCCCTGCAAATGGCACCGCACCCCCGCACAGGATAGTGGCGCGCTGGCGTGTTACACCTGTCAGACCTGCGGGGTAGAGGCCTATTCCTCGCGCCGCGCGGCGCCGCTCGATTGCAAGCGCGACCTGCACGAAACGTCACTTTAATCCCCCAGCCAGCCGTAGGGTGCGCATTCATTGCGCACCACCAATCCCCGCCAACCCAACGCGCTATGCCTCAATGCGCGCGCCGTCCTTTCCGGGATCGGTGCGCAATGAATGCGCACCCTACGTCTCGTTCAACCCGCGTGCGGCAAACCCAGGCCATCCCGGTGATACGACGAATACGGCCACTCCGCCGGGTCGCTGACCAATCCATGCTTCACCGGATTGATCCAACAATACCGGACATGCGCCCGCCAATCGACCTCGTCCCGAATGTGATGCTCCCAAAACCGCCGCTGCCAAATCCCATGCTCACGGCGCACCACATGGCTGCGGCGCTGGGTCACCTGCGGCATGGCGCGCGAAAACCGGGCCTTGATCACGCTCCACCGGGTCGAGAAATCCGCATCCCCCTCGGGTAACCGCCATACGCAATGCATGTGGTCGGGCAATACCACCCAGGCATCAATGCCGAACGGCCGCTCGGCCCGTGTCATGCGCACCGCCTGCCTCAACGCGCCGATCTCGCGCACGAGCATATCCGACCGGCGGTCGGCCAGAGCAACGGTGAAGAACACGGCGGCACCCGGCATGTCCGGGCGAAGATAGCGTGACATGCCCGCACGATGCCGCCCCAGGGTTAACCCAAGGTGTAGGGTGCGCATTCATTGCGCACCGTGATCTCGCACAACCTTTCCCCCACCACGCGCCCCCAACCGTTGCGCAATGAATGCGCACCCTACCCCTCGCTTCCCATCCCGCGCGCGACATGCCACAACGCCCCAACCCCCAAGCGTTGGAGCCCCAAATGATCCTCTACGGCATCCCCACCTGCGACACCTGCAAGAAGGCGCAAAAGGCGCTGCTGGCCGCGGGCCACAGCGTCACCTTCCGCGATGTGCGCGCCGAGCCGCTCTCGCCCGCCGAATGGCAGGTCCTGCTGCGGGAATTCGGCGACACGCTGGTCAACAAGAACTCCACCACCTGGCGCGGGCTGTCGGACTGGATGAAGGCCTCGGACGCCGACGAACAGCTGGCCCAGAACCCCGCCCTGATGAAGCGCCCGGTGCTGCAGGACGGCGACACCCTGACGCTTGGCTGGGATGAGGCGGTGCAGGCGCGCTGGCTGAACTGATCCGGGCGCGCCCCCGCCGCGTATCCACGGCAAAGGGAGCGCCAGAATGCAGATCGCCGTCCTCTATCTCTCCAGCCTCGTGATCTTCCTCGGCCTTGATGCGGTGATGCTGAAGCTGGTGATGCGCCCGCTGTTCCAGTCGCATCTGGGCGCGCTGCTGATGCCCGACCCGCGCATGGTCCCGGCCGCGCTCTTCTACCTCGTCTATATCGCGGGGCTGATCTGGCTGGTCTCGCTGCCCGCGCTGCGCTCGGCCAACCCGATGCAGGCGCTGATCGCCGGGGCCGTGGTCGGCGCCATGGCCTATGGCACCTACGAGTTCTCCAACTACGCCACCCTCGGCGCCTGGTCCCCCGTGATGGTCGCCATCGACACGCTCTGGGGCACCTGCCTCACCGCCCTTACCGCTTGGGCCGGGGTCGCAATCACCCGCGCGATCTTCCCCGCCTGACCCAACATGTTGCGCAACCCCGCTCGGAATGGTCTAATCCCGGTCCAGGGAACAGAACAAGAATCGAGCACCCGATGGCCAATGACCTCCTCTCCGGCGACGCCGCCTCCAACGCCTATGACGCCAGCTCCATCGAGGTGCTGGAGGGGCTGGAACCCGTCCGCAAACGCCCCGGCATGTATATCGGCGGCACCGATGAACGCGCGCTGCACCACCTCGTCGCCGAGATCCTCGACAACTCGATGGACGAGGCCGTCGCCGGCCATGCCACCCGGATCGAGGTCGAGCTGCACGAGGATTACTCGGTCACCGTCAGCGACAACGGCCGCGGCATCCCGATCGATCCGCATCCGAAATTCCCCGGCAAATCCGCGCTGGAGGTGATCCTCTGCACCCTGCATGCCGGCGGCAAGTTCTCCGGCAAGGCCTACCAGACCTCGGGCGGCCTGCACGGCGTCGGCGCCTCGGTGGTCAACGCCCTCTCCGACCACCTGCGGGTCGAGGTCGCGCGCAACCGCGAACTTTACGCGCAGGACTTCTCGCGCGGCATCCCGCAGGGCCCGCTCGCAAAAGATCGGCCCCGCCCCCAACCGCCGCGGCACCTCCGTCACCTTCCACCCCGATGCCGAGATCTTCGGCCACCACCAGTTCAAGCCCGCGCGCCTGCTGAAGATGGTCCGCTCCAAGGCCTACCTCTTCTCCGGCGTCGAAATCCGCTGGAAATCCGCCATCCCCGACGGCGACACCCCGATGGAGGCGATCTTCCACTTCCCCGGCGGCCTCGCCGATTACCTCAACGAAACGCTCGGCAAAGCCCACCACCTATGCCGACCGCCCCTTCGCCGGCCAGGTCACCTTTCACCGAGAAATTCGACGTCCCCGGTCAGGTCGAATGGGCGATCAACTGGACGCCGGTCGCGCGACGGCTTCATCCAGTCCTACTGCAACACCGTCCCCACCCCCGAAGGCGGCACGCATGAGGCCGGCTTCTGGGCCGCCATCCTCAAGGGCATCCGCGCCTATGGCGAACTGGTGAAGAACCGCAAGGCCGACCAGATCACCCGCGACGACCTGCTGACCGGCGGCTGCGCGCTGGTCTCCTGCTTCATCCGCGAGCCGGAATTCGTCGGCCAGACCAAGGACCGCCTCGCCACGACCGAGGCCGCGCGCCTGGTCGAAGGCGCCGTGCGCGACCATTTCGACAACTGGCTGGCCGCCGACACCAAGTCCGCCGGCGCGATCCTCGATTTCCTCGTCCTGCGCGCCGAAGAGCGCCTGCAAGCGCCGGCAGGAAAAGGAAACCGCCGCGCAAGACCGCCACCAAAAAGCTGCGCCTGCCCGGCAAGCTGACCGATTGTTCCGCCACCAACCGCGACGGCACCGAGCTTTTCATCGTCGAGGGCGACTAGCGCCGGCGGCTCCGCCAAGATGGCCCGCGACCGCGAGCAATCAGGCGCTGCTGCCCCTGCGCGGCAAGATCCTCAACGTGCTCGGCGCCGCCTCCGGCAAGATGGGCGCCAATCCGGAGATCCCCGATCTTTGTCAGGCGCTCGGCGTCGGCATGGGCACCAAGTTCAACATCGACGATCTGCGCTATGACAAGATCATCATCATGACCGACGCCGATGTCGACGGCGCCCATATCGCCTCGCTGCTGATGACCTTCTTCTTCACCCAGATGCGCCCGCTGATCGACAAGGGCCACCTCTACCTCGCCTGCCCGCCGCTCTACCGCCTGACCCAGGGCGCGCGCCGCGTCTATTGCATCGACGAGGCCGAGAAAGAGACCTGGCTCGCCAAGGGCCTTGGCGGCAAAGGCAAGATCGACGTCCAGCGCTTCAAGGGTCTGGGCGAGATGGACGCCAAGGACCTGAAAGACACCACGATGAACCCCGACGACCCGCAAGCTGATCCGGGTCAGCATCGACGAGGAGTTCCCGGGCGAGACCGAGCGATCTGGTCGAGCGGCTGATGGGCAAGAAGCCGGAACTGCGGTTCCAGTATATCTCGGAGAATGCGAGGTTTGTGGAGGAGTTGGATGTTTGAGTGAACGATAAGGACTTTTCTACTTTTCTATGGGTGATATATGTTGATGATCTTCTTGAAATCCCGAGGTAAAACAAGTGACAACTTCTGCTCAATCGCTTTCGGAGATGCTAGTGCCGACGCCCCACGTTCACGAGCCCGGAAAAAAGGACGTAAAGCCGGGGGATCCAAAAGTCGTACCTAATTGAGTGTGACCGAGAGGCGGAATGACAATGAAAGCGATCGAGCAATGGTTTGCCAAATCGTGCGATGGTCGATTGGGAGCACCGCTTAGCAAGTTACGATAAAAACGTTAGATAATCCTGGATGGCACGTAACCGTTGAATTTGACGATCTGCCGCTATAAGTCAGATGAGGGTGTTGTGAGCCGGAATATTGAGCGGTCGGACACGATTTCCTTTGGTTTTTTCACGATTTTTATCTGCGCGTTCTATCAATTGTATGCGGAGTGGAAAATTTGTCAGAAGCTCGGAGCGTCTTTCTTTAAATCGAGAATAAATAGTATTCTGGATGAGCGTGCTCGAATTTATTGGTCCTGTCGCCGGGCGCTGTCAGCGCAAAATTCTTGAGACTGGGCAGGGCGGTCGCCTAGGGTCAGTAAGCACCTCGTAGGGTGCGCATTCATTGCGCACCACTCCGCCGCCCTCGCCCGGTGCGCAATAAATGCGCACCCTACCCACGCCGTAGGGCGGGGTTCACCCCGCCCCCCCCTCCCTTTAACACCCCCTTAACCACCCCTGCCCCACCCTCAGGTCGCAGCTTGAAACGCGACTTAATGTATGCATATAAATGCAGAGTGGGACGAGGCCAAGCGCCGCGCCAACCTGGCGAAACACGGCGTCGATTTCGCCCGCATCGCGGGGTTCGACTGGCAACGGGCCGTCACGCGGGAAGACACACGCGGCGATTATGGCGAGGCGCGCTTTGTCTCGTCCGGGCGGCTTGATGGGCATCTGCATGTCTGCGTCTGGACGATCCGGGGCGAGGCGATCCGCCTCATCAGCCTGCGCCGGGCCAATGCGCGCGAAAGGACCAAGCATGAGCGGGACGAAAAGCTACATTGACGACGACGGCGAGGCCCGCGAGGTCGACGAGCAATTCTTCCGCGAGGGTCGCCGCTTCACCCAGGAAGACTTCGACCGCATCCTCCGCCCCGGCCGCCCCGCCCTGCCCGAGGATCAGCGCAAGGCGCGGGTGACGATGTATCTCGATCGGGATCTGCTCGACCGTCTCAAGGCCGATGGCAAGGGCTGGCAGACCCGCGCCAACGCGGCGCTGCGCAAGGCGCTCGGCCTCCCGTAGCCCCGGCCAACCCCTTAACCAAACGTAAACGGGGCCCCGCGAGGAGCCCCGAAATCCGTGTTTTCCCGCCGAAAGCGTGAACGAAGTCTTACAGCACCGCGCACATCAAATCGGGCACAAAGCTTACCTCAACTTTTTTGCACAGAACCCGTCAATTCGCCCGGATATGTGCGTCCGCGACGTCAAAAGACCCGTAACGCCCCAGCAGCGGGTCGGCGTCTTCCAGCAGGGCGTAAGCCGCCTTCTCCGCGGTCTGAACCGCCAGAGTCAGCGCCGACAGGACGCTTCTGCCCGACCGCATCAAGCCACCCCGGATCTGGCTTCCCGCGCAGACTTTCACATCCAGCGGCAGGCCCATCTCATCGGTCAGATTTTCGTTGCGCAACAATCGGTTGACCTCAAATTCCAGCTTCTCCAGATCATAGTCGGACCGGCCCCGGGCGATGCAGACAAAGGCCCCCTCACCGGCGTAGGAGACGAAGAATTCGGTGGTCTTCAGGCTCGCCGTGATGGCGCGGGCCACCTCGGTCAGCAACTCCGTAAAGCTGCGCGGCTCAGACGTCGCGTAGATGCGGCCTATGCCTCTGATCTTGAACGCAAAAATCCGCGTCACGAAGAGGCCGGAGCGTGAGATTCGCAGCAGATAGTTCTGCAGCGCCTGATATTCCAGCACCCCCATGACCGGCCCGATCGACTGCGGCTCGGAAAAGGCGAACCGCGTCGGCTCCAGAACCCCCCGCCCCGCCACGGCCCGCAGCCGCGGCTGCGCCCGGGTCGCCTTTTCAATCACCAGCAATTTCGAGCAAAGCTCTGAAATATCAAGGGGTTTTGTCACATAGTCCGAGGCACCAGCGGCAAAGGCACGGTCAATATGTGCCTTGTCGGATCGGGCCGTAACCATGATCACACGGGTCGAAACATAGGCCGGTTGCAGGCGCAGCCAGCGGCACAATTCGATCCCGTCAATCTCGGGCATGAGGATATCCAGCAGAAAGCAGTCGAACGGCTGCGCGGCCGAGGTGACCACCTTCACCGCCTCCTTCGCCGAAGCGGCCAGCGTGACATCCTCGAAACCCGCCGTGCGCAACGCATCCGCCGCCAGCGCCAGGATCAACTCATCATCGTCAACTACCAGTATCTTCACGTCGTCCCCTTTCGGCATCGACTGCCCTAACGAGCAGGTTCCTGAGCACCATCCTGTTTTGCGGATCAGCGATCACGCTCTCTGCATACCGCTCAAGGTTGCATCTGGCTGTGGCGTAACTGCGGCAATTCGGCGACCCTTTATGCGCATTTGGTTTCAATTTTCGAGAGCCTTCGCTGGCTTCGACCAAGACAAAACCCTTGCCTGCAAAGGCTTTACCCCTTGGCAGAGGCTTTGAGGCAAAGCTGGGCATCCGGTGTTCTGCCCGCTCACGGCGCGACAATAAAACACATCTGTTATCAAGACTTAAATCGCCGCACCGCCATCCGGCAGTCGGTGGGCAATGAGATCCGCGAACCTGCCGTCCGCCCCGGCAATACGCCACGGACAGGAGGCATGAAATCCGGCCGTGGCGGCTCCCGCCGACAAGCGAATCCCCTGGGGGCAATTCCGCCCTTTCGCACTTCGCACTGCTTGGGGTTGCACCAGAGCGAACCACAATGCCTTGCCGAAGCTTTTCACCCCGACAGGGCCGCGGCATCTCCACTGCCGCCCCGCTCCGGCATTCGTGCCCTCGGTTACTCGGCCGCGCCGGCGAGACGCTCGATCAGCGGGCGTAACCCCTCGAGCTGGTAGCCGAATTTCGCCGGCAATCCGATCAGCTCATCCGCCGGGCGCTTACCCGCCTGGCTCAGCGCCCAGACCTGGCTGGACCGGTTGCCCGAGGCGCAATAGGCAAAAACCGGCCCGTTCGCCTCGGCAATCGCCTTGCCCTGCGCGGCGACATTTGCCTCGGTCATGCCGCCGGAAATGACCGGATTGACGACGAACCGCATCCCCGCCGCTTCGACGACATCGCGCATCGCGCCGGCGTGCAGCTCGGGCGGGATCTCGGCATCGGGACGGTTGCAGATGACCATGACAAACCCCGCCGCCTTCAGCGCAGCCACATCCTCGGGCAGGATCTGCGGCGAAACGGCGTATTCGGGCGTAATCTGGCGTATATCCATGCTCAGTCCTTTGGCATCCCTGGCGCCCCGGCGCGGGCCACCGGACCTTACCCAATCGGCTTCGTCACGGCAATCTCTGCGCGCGGGTCAGAGCTTGTTCAGCGGCACCTTCAGATAGGACACGCCATTGTCGTCCGGCTCCGGCATCTGCCCCGCCCGCATGTTGATCTGCAACGACGGCACGATCAGCCGCGGCATCGCCAGCGTCGCATCGCGCGCCTGCCGCAGCTTGACGAACTCTTCCTTGCCACGCCCGCCGCCGACATGGACGTTGCGCTGCTTCTCCTCGGCAACGGTGGTTTCCCAGGCAAATTCCTCGCGCCCCGGCGCCTTGTAATCATGGCCCACGAAAATCCGCGTATCCTCCGGCAGCGAAAGGATCTTTTGCACACTGTCGAACATCACCTCGGCCGAACCGCCGGGGAAATCACAGCGCGCCGTGCCGAAATCCGGCATGAACAGCGTATCGCCGACAAAGGCCGCATCGCCGATCACATAGGTCAGACAGGCAGGGGTGTGGCCGGGCGTATAGAGCACATCCCCACGCATCTGCCCGATGTGAAAACTGTCCCCCTCGCGGAACAACTGGTCGAACTGGCTGCCGTCGCGGCGGAACCTTGTACCTTCGTTGAACACCTTGCCGAAGGTTTCCTGCACCGCCGTAATACGCTCGCCGATCCCGATCTTTCCGCCCAGACGTTCCTGAATATAGGGTGCCGCCGACAGATGGTCGGCATGCACATGGGTTTCGAGGATCCAGTCGACGTTCAGCCCCTCGGCCTCGATCCAGCCGATCACCGCATCCGCCGACTTCGTGTCGGTGTGACCCGAGGCATAGTCAAAATCCAGCACGGAATCGATCACCGCACAATGCTGCCCCGCAGGATCGCGGACGACATAGGTGATCGTGTTGGTGGCATCGTCGAAGAATGATTTGACTGCGGGCGACATGGCATTCCCTTCCTTCAAATCGTGCTGCGCATAATATGGCCTCGGCCGGAAACATGGCAAGATCGGAATATTGCGCCGAAAGCATCTTTGACATGGATCAACGCGCCGCATCTTCGCATGGCCTATCGTAACCCTACGCTTAGGAGAGCGATATGACCGATCTGGACTACCACAGAAATCAGCTTCTCGGGCGGCGCGCGGCACTGGGCGAGCGCCTGACCGGGATCGAACGTGACCTTGACGCCGCAGCCTCGGCCGACTGGGCCGACCGCGCCACCGAACGCGAGGGCGACGAAGTGCTCGAGACTCTCGGCCAGGCTGGCCAGTACGAAGCGCGCCTGATCGGGGCGGCGCTCGAGCGGATCGCGTCAGGCAGGTATGGCTATTGTGTCACTTGCAACGACCATATCTCGGAGGCGCGCCTGAACCTCCTGCCTGCCACCCCCTTTTGCAGCTCCTGCGCCCCGGGCTGACCTGACTCAACCGAACCTGACGTGAAAGGAGATCGCCATGGCCCCCCCAAACTCCCCCCACATCCGCCCCGTGCCTGCACAAAAGCGCACCCCGGCAAAGCCCGAGCCTCTGCCGCCCGACGTCGCCCTGACCCGCTTGCTAAGCGGAGTGCAGCCACCCGTCAAACTCGCGACGGACGCCGACGAGAGCGAAACGGAGAACGGGGAATTCTTCGACAACCTGCCGATCTAAACTCTACAGCGCCTGAAAGCGCGCCAGTTCCGCCCGCGCGACCTGCCGCCGGTGCACCGCATCGGGGCCGTCTGCCAGCCGCAAGGTCCGCAGATGCGTCCATTGCCGCGCCAGCGGCGTGTCCTGGCTGATGCCCTGCGCGCCGAACATCTGCACCGCCTGATCGGTCACTTTCAGCGCCATCGCGGGCGCCACCACCTTGATCGCGCTGATCCAGGGCGCCGCCGCCCGCGCATCGCCCTGATCCATCATCCAGGCCGCCTTCAGGCACAACAGCCGCGCCTGCTCGATCTCCATCCGCGCCTCGGCGATGATGTCGAAATTCGCCCCCAGCTGCGCCAATGGCTTGCCGAAAGCCTCGCGCGCCAGCGCGCGTTCGCACATCATTTCAAGCGCCAGTTCGGCCTGCCCGATGGCCCGCATGCAGTGATGGATGCGCCCCGGCCCAAGCCGCCCCTGCGCGATCTCGAAACCGCGGCCCTCTCCAACCAGAAGCGCGTCCAGCGGCACCCGAACGTTGCTGTAGCGGATGTGCATATGGCCATGCGGCGCGTCGTCGTGGCCATATACCTCCATCGCACGCAGGGTCTCGACGCCCGGCGTGTCAGCGGGCACGACCAACATCGAATGCCGGGCATGCTTGGGCCCGTCTGCCGCCGTGCGCACCATGACGATATGCACGGCGCAGCGCGGATCGCCCGCCCCCGTCGCCCACCACTTCTCGCCGTTCAGCACAAAGCTGTCGCCCTCCCGCAGGCAGGACATCGCGATATTGGTGGCGTCGGACGAGGCCACCTCCGGCTCGGTCATAAGATAGGCCGAGCGGATGCGCCCCTCCATCAGCGGCAGCAGCCAACGCGCCTTCATCGCCTCGGTGCCGTAGCGCTCCAGCACCTCCATGTTGCCGGTGTCGGGCGCGTTGCAGTTGAACACCTCCGGCGCCAGATGGCTGCGCCCCATCTCTTCGGCCAACCAGGCATAATCCACCGTCGAAAGCCCCGCGCCCTTTGCGCTGTCGGTCAGCCAGAGGTTCCACAATCCCCGCGCCCGTGCCCTGGCTTTCAGCCCTTCGAGGATCTCGGTCTGCCGTGCCGTATAGGTCCAGCGGTCGCCGATCGCGACCTCCGCCAGAAACTCCGCGTCCAGCGGTGCGATCTCCTCGCGCACCATGGCGCGGATCGCCGCGTGGATCGGGCGCACCCGCTCGCTCATCCCAAGGGTCAAGCTCGGGGTCTGGCTGGCAGTCATCGGCGATCCTCCTTGCGCGAAGCCAAGCAGCGGCCCCCCGGATTGTCAATGAAGCCATTGCCAAACCGCTGACTTGCCTTGTTAATGGCAAGATGGGAGCGGGGCACGACATCACTGCCGATACGCTGACGGCTTGGCTTGCGGCCAAAGTCCCGGGCTTTCACGGCCCCGCCCGTTTCACCAAGTTTGCCGGCGGCCAGTCGAACCCGACCTACCGCGTCGATGCGCGCTCAGACACCTACGTTCTGCGCTGCCAGCCGCCCGGGCCGCTGCTCGCCTCGGCACATCAGGTCAACCGCGAATTCCGCGTCATGGCGGCGCTTGCCGATACGCCGGTGCCGGTGCCAAAGGTGATCGCCGAGGCCTTGCCCGAAGACCTCACCCATCGGGCGCGGTCTCTTCGTCATGCAGCACCTCGAGGGCCGCGTCTTCTGGGACCCGGCCCTGCCCGAGATGGCCGCGGCTGACCGCGCCGCGATCTACGCCGCGATGGCCCGGACCCTGGCCGACCTGCACAGTCTGAACCCCACGGCCCTGGGGCTGACCGATTTCGGCCGCCCCGGCACCTATTTCGCCCGACAGACCGACCGCTGGACCCGGCAATACCTCGCGTCCGCCCAAACACCAGATCCGCGCCTGCTTCGCCTGATCGACTGGCTCGCCGCCCATCAACCGCCCGATGACGGGCAGGTCGCTCTGGTGCATGGCGACTACCGCCTCGACAACATGGTTTTCGCACCCGACGCGCCCCGCATCATCGGCCTGCTGGATTGGGAGCTTTCGACGCTGGGCCACCCGCTCGCCGACCTGGCCTATCAATGCATGCAGCTGCGCCTGCCGCATGACGCCGGGATGCGTGGCCTGGGCGGGCTGGACCGCGCCGCACTCGGCATCCCGACCGAGGATGACTACGTCGCGGCCTACCGCGCTGCCCGTGGCATCGGCACAATCGAGGGCTGGCCCTTCTACCTCGCCTTTTCCTACTTCCGCCTCGCCGCGATCCTGCAAGGCGTGGTGCGCCGCGCCGATGAGGGCAATGCCTCGAACCCCGAGGCGGCGCGGCGCTATGCGCAGGCGATCCCGATCCTTGCCGAGCTCGCACTTGACCTGACAGGAGAGCCCTTCCCATGACCGACCCCGTGACTTGGGAAAACCACGACGGCGTGGCGCTTATCAGCATCGACAATCCGCCGGTGAACGCCCTCAGTCAGGCAGTGCGCCGCGGCCTTCTTGCCGCGATAGACGCCGCCGAAGCTGACCCCGCGATCCTTGGCCTCGTCATCCGCTCGACCGGGCGCAATTTTTCTGCCGGGGCTGATATCCGCGAATTCGGCAAGGCGACGCTCGCCCCCACCCTGCCCGATCTCTGCAACCGGGTAGAGGCCTGCACCAAGCCTGTCGTTACTGCGCTGCACGGCAAGGCGCTTGGCGGCGGCTTCGAACTGGCGCTGTCCGCCCATGCCCGTGTCGCGCTATCCAGCGCCAGTCTTGGCCTGCCCGAGGTGACACTTGGCCTGCTTCCGGGCGCGGGCGGCACGCAACGCGTGCCACGCCTTGCCGGGGCCGAGGTTGCGCTGCGCCTGATCCTCTCCGGCAGGCCGATGCGTGCCGCCGACGCTCAGGCCAGAGGTCTGCTCGACGTGGTGGTCGAAGATGGTCTTAATGGCTCGGCGATAGCTCTGGTGCGCCAATTCGCCCTCGATGGCCACGCCCCCTTGCCCACGCGTGACCGCCTGACCGGCCTGCGCGACCCGATCCCTTATTCGCAAGCCATCGCCGAGGCACGCCGGGGCCTGAACGCCCCGCACCTCCCCGCCCCTGCACGCATCATTGATTGCATCGAGGCCGCGCTGCTGTTGCCCTTCGAGGCTGGCCTCGCCTATGAACGCGCCGCCTTTGAGGAATGCCTCGCCTCCGAGGCCGCGCAGGGCCTGCGCCACGTCTTCCTTTCCGAACGGCGGGCCGCCCATTACCCCGAATCCGCAGCCCAGCCACGCCCGGTGGGAGAGGTTGGCGTGGTCGGCGGCGGGCCGATCGGCACGGACATCGCGGCGACCCTGCTCCACTCCGGTCTCTCCGTCACGCTGATCGAGCGGGACACCGAAATGCTGCTCGCAGGCATCAAGCGCATCGCTGCGCTGCAGGACGCGGCAATCGCCAAGGGCCGCCTGACCTCGGCACAGCGCGATGCCGAATGGGAACGTCTCAACGGCTTTGCCGAACTCTCCGCACTCGCCACCGCAGATCTGGTGATCGAGACCACTCCCGAGGATGAGGCGCTGAAAACCGCCCTGTTCCGCGACCTCGACGCGGTCCTGAAACCCGGCGCGGTGCTTGCCAGCAATGCCTCTTATCTTGATCCGGATGCCCTCGCGCAGGCGACGTCCCGCGCGCCGGACGTGATCGGGATGCATTTCTTTCCCCCGGCCCGCAGCATGAAACTGATCGAGGTCGTGCCCGGTGTGCAGACGGCGCCAGAGGTCACGGCCACCGGCTTCGCCCTCGCCCGCCGGCTGGGCAAGATCGCTGTCCGCGCTGGCGTCTGCGATGGCTTCATCGGCAACCGGGTGCTGACCGCCTATCGCGACGCCTGCGACCTGATGCTCGAAGACGGCGCGTCACCGGCACAGATCGATGCGGCGATGCGCGACTTCGGGATGGCGCTCGGCCCTTATGAGGCCGCCGATATGGCGGGCCTCGACATGGCGTGGTCGCGGCGCAAACGCCTCGCCGCCCAGCGCGACCCCGCACGCCGGCATGTCACCATCGCCGACAGGCTGTGCGAGGCCGGCCGCTTCGGCCAGAAGACCCGCGCGGGCTATTACCTCTACCCCGAAGGCCATGCCGCACAGCAAGACCCAGCAGTGCTCTCCCTGATCGCAGCGGAACGCGCCGCAAAGGGCATCACGCCACGCGCCTTCCCGATGCAAGAGATCCAGTTCCGCGCGCTGTCGGCAATGGCCAATGAGGGCGCGCGGATCGTCGCTGAAGGGATCGCGCTGCGGCCATCCGATGTCGACGTGGTGATGATCCTTGGAATGGGGTTCCCACGTTGGCGCGGCGGACCGATGAAATGGGCCGACCTGCAGGGCCTGCTCGAACTGCGCAAGGCGATCCTCGCCTTCGCGCCACAGGATCCAGCCTTCTGGGTCCCGTCAGAGCTTCTGTCAGAGCTGATCAAGAACGGCCGCAACTTTGACGACCTCAACAGCAGTTCAGGCTAGGGCTCCCGCCGTTCAGCCCAGCATCAGGGCAACGCCCAGCACCAGCAGGCCCAGAACCGATAGCGCCAGCGCACCGAAATTCAGCGGGATCAGCCGCGCCAGCCGATCGCGCAACTCGGCATCGCTGGCCGCCGCGCGCCGCGCCGCGATCGCGGCCATGCCGCAGGCCACCAGGCCCACGACCCCCAGCAACGCCAATGCCGCCCCAGCCCAGATCAGATAGCCCATATCCGTCTTCCCTCTCAGACGCCGCCCGCCGCAGACGGCTACCCGACCCGCCGCCGCCGTTCAAGCCCGTCGGATCCCCGCTGCGCGACACCCTTGAACCCGCCGCCCCCTCCCGGTAGGGATCGTCAACCCACCAGAGAGGCAGCCATGAGCGATCCCGTCACCGACGTGCAATACAACGTCACCGCCGAAGAACTGCGTCAGTTCATCGAGCGCTACGAGCATCTCGAAGCCGAGAAAAAGGACATCGTCGAGCAGCAGAAAGAAGTCATGGCCGAGGCCAAGGGCCGCGGCTATGACACCAAGGTGATCCGCAAGGTGATCGCGCTGCGCAAACGCGACGCCGACGACATCGCGGAAGAGGAATCGATCCTCGAACTCTACAAGGCCGCGCTCGGAATGAGTTGAGGCGGGCGCGCTTAAGGCGTGATCAGCGTGACGCCCGGCAATGTCGCGATCATCGCCACGTCATCGTCATAGATGTCGGTCAATTCCTCGATATAGTCCTCGTCCCAGCCCGGCAGATCGAGCTCCATCTCGATCTCGTCCTCCAGCGCGAACTTGTCGAGGAAGGCCATCACCACCCGACGCCGCAGCGGCGCTGGCAGCGCCGGGTGGCCGTCGAGATAGGCGCGCATCCGCGCCACGCCTTCGGGCGACATGATCGAGGCGACCAGATCATCTGCCCCCTCCAGCACCGTGCCCGGGGCATGTTGCGTTACCGCCTGCAGCACATCCTGCCAGATCAGCGGCGTATCCTCGTCGCACCACAGCGTGATCGGCGTGTCCGGGCACAGCTCGCGGATGCGCTCGATCATGTTCGACCAGGACAGGGTCAGCGGATCCGTCGCGCCAATGAACTCGGAGTAGTTAGAGGTCTTGGCGGATTGAAACAACGCCGGAACGAAGGTTGCCGGATTGCGGATCGCCATGAATATCTCGCAGTCATGCGACGGCAGAAGATTGACGATACCCTGCACCTTCTCTGCCGCATTGGCGTAGAGCATACCCTTCGACAGCGCCCGCTGCTTGGCACTCAGCAGCATGTCGTGGGAAAAGATGATCCGGTCTGCTTCGTCCTGCACCATCACCGCATCGAGCACGGTCTCTTCCGTCTGCAGGCTGGACGGCGCACCCTTCATCGCGTTGAGCACCTCACGAAGGATCGGGCGATACACGGCTGGATCCGGGACGATGATGCTCTGTTCTGCCAGCACGCCCACGTTGGAGCGCAGACAGCTGATCAGCTTCTGCTCGTCGGTGCATTGCGCCCCAAGATGATACACGACCTTCATATCCGCAGCCTCTTCCCACCTTCGCACCGGGGCCCGCCCGGCTGATGCTCCAAGCATAGGGCGTATTGCCGCCGGTTAAACGGCAATATTGTGGCTGGGTCGCGAAGCTCCTGAGGCTTTTCCCGGTCTGGCGGCAATCCGCAGTGCGTTGGCCGAAAAGCCACCCAGCGCCCATTGACCAAGCGGCCCTTGCAAGGCTAATAGCCTCCGCGTGGCCGGTTTAGCTCAGCTGGTAGAGCAACGGTTTTGTAAACCGAAGGTCGGGGGTTCGAGTCCCTCAACCGGCACCAATATATTTTAGCAATACATTATGTCGTTACTCAGCGTATTGCTATGACGAGGTACACCGCGATGACCACGACGGTCAGCCCGGTGATCGAAACGGTGTGGACCAGCAGGCGGTCAAACAGCGCCACGAGACGCTCGCTCGTACTCGCGGCAAACGCCACCGGGAGCAGCACCGTTGCTCCGGCGGCGATCGCACCGACGCTCGACGGCCAGCCGAGGAACAGGTCGAGGGCAGCAGCCCCAGAGCGATCTCACCCGCAATCGCCGCGCCACAACCAAGCCACTGCAATCGCTGGCGGTCGACGCCGGCGGACTGGAGGTACTGCCGATGTGCGGAGGGCAGGGTGGCCGCCACGGCCACCGTCCAGCCGACGGCGCCGCCCCCGACGCTCACGTGGCCGGGCCCGACCCACAACGCCGCTGCGGCGACCGCGGCCAGCGCATAGCCGGCGATCGCGGTGACACGACGGGCCCACGTGACCAACGAGCCGTTCGGAAGTACGCGAGGAGCGCATGGCCCGACAGGGCCATCAACAGCGGGCAGGCGAACGTGGCCACGAACCGCCCGGCGGTACTGTCGCCAGCCTTCGTGTCACCAACTCACGCCGGCGAACGCGATCGCGCCGAGCGCCGAACCGATGAGCACCAGTACGCCGAGACGACGGACGCCGACCGCGCCTCAGAGCCAGTACTCCCCCAGTCGCCCATGCAATGACGAGCACCGCCCGCACGACATCGGCGGCTCGCACGACGTCGGCACTCGCTGCGATGAGTCCGTCACGCGACTCCGACGGCCGCGACGCCGATCAGTCCGACGGGGGAAGGAGTTCCCCTCGACCACTCGTGCTGTGGCCGCGACGTCGGGCTCCGTCATGCGATCGAGTGTGACCGCGCCAGCAGGGACCCATGCTCCAGTCCCTTCGATCAGCTCACGGCGGTGGTGCTCACCGTGGCGTCGGTGGCCGTCACCCCGTCCTCGACCACACGGCCGTCGCGCATGCGCACGAGACGTTCGGCCGTGCCGGCCACTTCGTCGGCATGGGTGACGAGGATGATCGTCTGCCCTCCGGTGTGGAGCCGGTGGAACGGCTCATGACCTCCTGGCCCCCTTCGGAGTCGACCGCGCCGGTCGGCTCGTCCACGGAGCAGCGTGGGCTCGTTCGCGACCGCGAGCAATCGCCAGCCGCTGCTGCCCACCGGAGAGCGCGCCGGGCGCGGCCTTGGCCTTGTCGCTCAGACCGAGTAGATCGAGTAGATCGCGCGCCGGTCTCTGCCGGACGTCGCTTCGCCCCGGCCACGATCGCAGCGCGACGTTCTCGAGCACGCTCATGCCGTCGAGCAAGTTGAAGAACTGGAACGCGGTGCCGATGTGGCGCCGGCGGAAGGGCGCGACAGATCGTCTTCGCTTCGGCCGGTCACGTCGTCGCCCGCAACGGTGATGGTGCCTTCATCCGCGGTGTCGAGGCCGGCGACGAGATTGAGCAGTGTGGACTTGCCACACCCAGATCGGGCCCATCACCGCGACGAACTCGCCGGCCTTCACCGTCATGTCGACACCACGAAGGGCTCGCACAGGAGCGTTCTCGGCTTCGAACGTCTTGCGGACGCCCCGTGCGACCAACACGTCTTCAGACATCTGCGACCCTTCCGATCTTGTAGGCCTCCACCGGAGTGTCTCGCCCTTTCACGAGCTTCGGCGTCAACGCCTCTGCCTCCACATCGACGGTCAACTGTTTCATCGCGGCGTCGTTGAGCACCGTCTCACCACCGCTAGCG
>CAWIOC010000006.1:0-174945 GCA_963837565.1 uncultured Pseudomonadota bacterium | reverse complement strand
TCGGTGCAGTACGCCGCGGATCCCGTCTCAGTCGTCAAGGGCATGAGCCAGGTGACCAGACCCGGCGGGCTCATCAGCCTGCTGGTGTGGGGTCCGCCGGAGCAGTGCCAGAGCGTCGTATTGTTCTCCGAGCTCGCCCGCTGATGCCGCCCGCGCCTCCCGCCGCACCGGGGGCCGTCACCTGGAGCGAGGAGGGGAAGCTCGAGGATCTTGCCGCGCAAGCGGGCCTTACCCCGCTTGCTGTCGCGGACGTGCCCAACCCGCTGGTGTATCCCGACCTCGCGACAGCGGTCCGCACCCAGCTCAGCTCTGGGCCTGCCCGCACGGCCATCGAGCACTCCGGCCTTCCTGCCGTCCGCGGTGCGCTGACCCGCGCATTCGCCGGCAGCCGGAAGCCCGACGCGACCTACCGGCAAGAGAACATCTTCCGCTATCTCGTCGCCCAGGTCTGACCGGCCGCCAGGCCGACCTGAACCGTCAGCCCCAGGTCGCGCTGGACGCGATCTGGGGCTGGGCGCCGGCCAGCCGCTGCCGCTCATCTTGTGGACTGGCACGACCGCGCGCTCATCACGATCAGGAAATCGCCTGACCTAATTTGATAGGCTCCCAGCCCTTCGGGATCGTAAAATATCGAGACGATCTATACTTCAGGTCATGCTGGACGTGACGAGGCTCCGGGTTCTCGTCGCGGTGGCCAGGCACGGCTCGGTGACCGCGGCAGCGCGGGCACTCAACTACGCCCAGCCGTCCGTCAGCCACCACATCGCCCGGCTGGAGGCCGAGACCGGCGCGAGTCTGCTGCAGCGGGCCGGGCGCGGCGTCCGGCTGACCGACGCGGGCCGGCTGCTCGCCGAGCGGGCGGCGGAGATACTCGGGCCGACTCGACGCAGCCGAGAACGAACTCGCCGCGCACGTCGGGCTGCGCCAGGGCCGGGTGCGGCTGGCCGCCTTCCCGTCGGCCCTCGCCACGATCGTGCCGGCCGCCGCAGCCTGCCTGGAGGCCCAGAGCCCGGGCATGGACCTGATGCTCACCGAGGCCGAGCCGCCCGAGGCGCTGCGCATGCTGCGGGCCGGCTACGTCGACGTCGCCCTGGTCTTCCAGCACTACCAGCAGGCCGCCGACCCGGGTCCGCCGGGCGGCGGCGACGACGGCGCACGCGGCACCCTGCTGCTCGACGAGCCGGTGCACCTGGTAACGGCCGCAGCCGGGCCAGGCGGCGCGACTGACCTGGCCGCCTACGCCGGCGACGATGGATCGCCGGCTGCGAACGGTGCCGCGACCACCTGATCCGCGAGTGCGCGTTGGCCGGCTTGACCCCCAAGATCGCGTTCACCACGGACGACTACATCGCCGTGCAGGCGCTGGTCGCGGCCGGGCTCGGGGTCGCCACGCTACCCGACCTCGCGTTGCGCTCGGCCCGCCACCCGGGCATCGCCACGGCGCCGATCAGGGGCGCGCGCCGACACGTGTTCGCGATGACCTACGGCGAGCCGCCCGACCCGCCCGCCACGGCCAGGCTGCTCGACGCACTGCGGCGGGCGGCCAGCCCCGGCAGCGCCCCGCGCGCCCCCCGGATCGAGCCGGGCAGCGGCTGACTGCCGCCGGGTCAGATGGTACGACCGTGGCTTTCCCAGTACGGGTTACGCAGCCGTCTCCGCAGCAGCTTGCCGCTAGGGTCTCTTGGCATCTCCGCGATGAAGTCGACCGTCTTCGGCCATTTCATCCTGGCCAGCCGCCCGTCCAGCGAGCTGAGAATCTCCGTGGCGAGCTCCGGCCCGGCCGCTACCCCGTCCGCGGGCTGCACGACCGCCTTCACCTGCTCACCCCACTCGTCGTCCGGGATGCCGAATACGGCGACGTCGGCGACCTTCGGGTGCATGATGATCTCGGCCTCGATCTCGGCCGGGTAGATATTCGCGCCGCCCGAGATGATCATGTCTGACTTTCGGTCGCAGAGAAACAGGAAGCCGTCCTCATCGACATAGCCGATGTCACCCACGGTGAAGAAGCCGCGCAGCCGGCTGGCCGCGGTCTTCTCCGGATCGCCCTTGTAGGCGAACTCGTGCACGCCCATTTTCAGGTAGACGGTGCCGGGAACGCCCGGCGGGCATTCGTTGCCTGCCTCGTCGGCGACCATGATCTCGCTGACCGGCCAGGCCGTGCCGACCGTGCCCGGCCGGGCCAGCCAGTCCTGCGGGGTCGCGATGGTGCCGCCGCCCTCAGTGGCCGCGTAGTACTCATAGACCCGCGGCCCCCACCATTCGAGCATCGCCTGCTTGATCCCCACCGGGCACGGCGCGGCGGCATGAATCAGCCACCGCATCGACGACAGGTCATAGTTACCGCGGGTGGCCGGCGGCAGCGACAGCATCCGCTTGAATTGCGTGGGCACCATATGCGTGTTGGTCACCCGGTAGCGCTCGACCAGCGCCAGCGCCTGTTCCGCGTCCCATCCGTCCATGCAGACGAGCGTGTGCCCGAGATGGAGGGCACCGCCGCCGAAGACGGTGACGGCCGTGTGGTAGTTCGGCGAGGTGATGAGCGGCATGTTCTGCGGCCCGGCCGTGATCCCGAAGAGCTGCAGCAGCAGCGACGCCACTTCCGCGGCTTCGTCAGGGTCCAGGCCGGAAAGCGCCCGGCGGACCCCCTTCGGCCTGCCGGTGGTACCGGAGGTGTAATGCATGGCGCTGCCGCCGTGCGCTCGCCGGGCAGGCTCGACGGCTGGCCTGCCCGCAGCTCGGCGGCCGGCCTGAATCCGGGTATCTCGCCGTAGCAGAACCGGGCGGCCGCGGGAAGTCCGGCCCGGTCGGCTGCCTGGATGCCGATGCCGGCATATCGCTCGTGCACGAAGAAGGCCGCGGCCCCGCTGTCCCGGATGATGTAGTCAATCTCGGCGGCGGTGAAATGCCAGTTGATCGGCGTGTAGTACCAGCCTGACTGCAGCGCGGCCAGGTACAGCTCAACCGGCGCGGCTCCGTTCGGCAGCACGGCGGCGATGCCATCGCCGGCCCGCAGCCCGCAGGCGCGCAGCCCGCGGGTGATCTTGTTGACATTGGCCAGCAGGTCGCCCGCGGCGTGGCTGGTGCCGTCCGCCTCGATTACTGCGGTCCAGCCGGGGTTGTGCTGCGCGCGGCGCCAGAACCCGAGCGAGCTCATCGCGTACCTCCCTGCCGCCCAGACCGAAGTAAGCGCGAAGGCGTTCTGGAACACCTCTTTCGCCTCGGCGGGCTTGCCTTCGTCCATCAGGACGACGCCGAGATTGTTGAGCGCCGGGACAAAGGTTCCGTCGAGCGCGAGCGCGCTGCGCAGCCGTTGTTCGGCCTGACCGAGGCGTCCGAGTTTCAGATCGGCAGAGCCGATTGCCGACAGGACATCGGCGTTCAGGCCGTGTTGCGAGGCGGCAAGGTAGTAGGCTTTCAGCGCAAGATCATATTCGCCGGCGGCCATCAGGCGGTGCCCGACCACGAGGCCATCCACCGCTTCGCGCACCACAGGGGTGCCGGCTGGTGCGGGCGGGCCGACCCTTTCGGGGGTCAGCACGCCCGCATTTTCACAGGAGGCGAGCAACAGCAGAGCCGAGCAGACCGCCGCGATCCTTGCCTGCCGGTTCTGCCCCACGGTCCCTCAAAACTTGGTATGTCCCAGGGTCGTCGCGATCCCGTAGATGGACGGCCCGATCAGGATGATCATCAGCGGGGGAACCGTGAACATCATCGTGCCGAGTGTCAACTTCGTCGGCAGTTTGTTCGCCTTTTCTTCGGCGCGCATAACCCGTTTGTCACGCATCTCGGCGGCGTAGACCCGCAGCGCTTCGGCGATCGAGGTCCCGAAGGTTGCGGACTGGATCAGCACCGTCACGAAGGAGGCGACATCGGGAACACCGGCGCGTTCGGCCATGTCCTTGAGCACCGAGACACGGTCCTTGCCGGCCTTCACCTCATGCGCCACCATCTCGTATTCATCGGCGAGGGCCGGGTAGCCGGCGCGGATTTCCTTGGAGACGCGGATGATCGACTGGTCGAGCGACTGGCCGGCTTCGACGCAGACCAGCATCATGTCGAGGGAGTCCGGAAAGCCGTTGACGATCTGCTCGCGCCGGGTCTGCACGCGCCGCTGGATCCAGTATTTCGGGAAGTAATAGCCAAGCGCCCCCGGAGCGGCGGTGTAGAGCATCAGGTCGCGCAGCCCGACCGGGCCCTGCGCACTGCGCAGCATGGCGTAGAGCAGGCCGAAGGCCAGAGCGCCGATGCCAAAGACGAACTGGGCGGCGTGGAAGGTTCGCACCGCATTCTTCGAACGATAGCCGGCCTGCAGCATGGTCATCCGCGCGGCGGACATTTCGCCTTCGTCCTGCGGTTCCAGGAAGGTCGCGAACTTCTTGAGCTTGTCACCGCGTTCGGCGTGGCGCAGCGCGGGGCCCTTGTCGGTCCTGCGACCCTCGGCCTGTGCCTTGATCGAGCGATGGAGCTTTTCCATCGGATCGATCTTTTTCTTCATCATGATCGGCAGGGTGAGCAGCACGAGGAAAAGCCCGAGGCCGCCGACCGCGATAAGCGGCCCAAGCGGGCCCATCGAGGCAATCAGGGTTTGGTTGACCGTGTCGACTAGGTTCATGACAAGCGCTCCTCAAACCTTGATGTTGACCATGATCTTCATGAAGATCACGTTTAGGATCAGAAAGCCGGCAACCACGAGACAGGCCGGAATGAAGGCCGCCGTGTTCTTGACGGCATCGTAATAATGCGGCTGCACGACGTTGATCACGACGATCGCGCCGATCGGGAAACCCGACAGGAACATGCCCGACCATTTCGCCTCGGCGGTGATCGCCTTGACGCGGCGGAACAGCTTGAAGCGCGCCCGGATCACCTTGGCCAGACCCTCGAGGATTTCGGCCAGGTTGCCGCCCGAGGTCTGCTGGATCGTCACCGCAACGGCGAGGAAGCGAAGATCCTGCATATCCATCCGCTCGGCCAGGGCCTTGAGGCTTTCCGAGACGTCGCGGCCGTAGGCCGCCTCATCCGCGATGATCCCGAACTCTGTCCCGAGGGGGTCCTTGACCTCTTTCGCGACGATGCCGATGGCCGAGATGAACGGATGGCCGACGCGCAGGCTGCGCACCATCAGTTCGACCGCGTCGGGCAGCTGTTCTTCCAGCGCATCGATGCGTTTCTTGGCCTTGTTGGCGACCCAGAGATAGACCCCGCCAACGCCCATCACCAGCGCGACCGCGAGGCGGATGACCGCCGAAGCCTCGGTCCCGATGGTGAGGCCGATGAAGGCAAAGAGCGAAACCAGACCCATGATGCCGATCAGCGCCTTGGGCGAGAAGGCGATGTTGGCCTTCAGCGCCTTGGCCGCCAGCATCGAATAGAGCGGGATGCCGCCAGAGCTGATGTGCTGGGACATCTCCTTGCGGAGCTGTTCGAGCACCTGTTCGCGCCCGCCGCCCTTTTCCATCAGGGCGAGACGGCGGTTCACCTTGTTGTTCAGCCGGATCGATTTGCCGAAGACAGTAAGGTAGATACCCTCCACCAACAGCAGCACGCCGACGAAGATACCGCCATAAATCAGGGGAACGGTGCTGATATCCATGTTGATGTCCTTACGGGATGGGTTCGAAGATGTCGGAGGGCAGGTGGTAGCCCCACTGCTTGAAGCGGTCGGAGTAATGCGAGCGCACGCCGGTCGCGTTGAAGCGGCCGATGATCTTGCCGTTCGGTTCCATCCCCAGCCGCTCGTAGCGGAAGATCTCCTGCATCGAGATGACGTCACCTTCCATCCCGGTGATCTCGGTGATCGAGACCATGCGGCGCGAACCGTCCTGCAGACGCGAGGCCTGCACGATGAGGTTCACGGCGGCGGCGATCTGGGACCGGACCGCCTTGATCGGCATTTCGATACCGGCCATCGCCACCATGTTTTCGAGGCGGCTGACGCCGTCGCGGGCGGAGTTGGCGTGGATCGTGGTCATCGACCCGTCATGGCCGGTGTTCATGGCCTGCAGCATGTCGATGACTTCCTCGCCGCGCGTTTCGCCGACGATGATACGGTCGGGGCGCATCCGCAGCGCGTTGCGCAGACAGTCGCGCTGGGTGACGGCGCCCTTGCCCTCGACGTTGGCCGGGCGGCTTTCCATGCGGCCGACGTGGACCTGCTGGAGCTGAAGTTCCGCCGTATCCTCGATCGTCAGGATCCGTTCGGAGTTGTCGATGAAGGAGGACAGCGCGTTGAGCGTGGTGGTCTTGCCCGAACCGGTACCCCCCGAAACGATGATGTTCAGGCGGGTTGCGACGGCGGCCTGCAGATAGGCGGCCATTTCCTCGGTGAAGGCGCCGAATTTCACGAGGTCGGAAATCGCGAGCTTTTCCTTCTTGAATTTCCGGATCGAGACCAGCGAGCCGTCGACCGCGACCGGCGGCACCATGGCGTTGAAACGCGAGCCATCGGCGAGGCGGGCGTCGACATAGGGGTTGGATTCATCAACCCGACGGCCGACGGCGGACACGATCTTGTCGATGATGCGCAGAAGGTGGCGTTCATCCTTGAAGGTGATTTCGGTCAGTTCCAGCTTGCCGCCGCGTTCGACGAAGATCCGGTTCGGCCCGTTCACCAGAATATCGTTGACCGAGTTCGTCCTTCAGCAGCGGTTCCAGCGGGCCGAGGCCCATGACCTCGTCGTAGAGTTCCTGGTTGACGGTCTGCCGGTCTTCCTTGTTCAGGACGATCGACATCTCGTCCAGGGCTTCGCCGGCGATGGCGCCGATCTCGGCGCGCAGGTTCGCTTCCGTTGCGGTCTCGAGGGCGGCGAGGTTGAGGTTCTCGAGCAGCCGCTTGTGCAGCTCGACCTTGATCTCGCCGAGGCGATCCCGGCGCTTCTTTTCCTTGTCCTGTGCGACGGCCTGCGCCGCAGGCTTGGGTGCCACGACGGGTTGCACCCGCGGCGCCGGGGCGGCGGCGGGCTTTGCCGTGCTCTGCGGGGCCGCAGAGGGCGCCGGTTTTGCCATCGGCATGCTGCGGCCGGTGCCGTCGTCGTCTTTCTTGAAGCGCGAGAACATCGCCATCTTTTACTTAACCTTTTCCAGCCTCGGCCGCCTTGTTCAGGTCGTAGAGGGATTTCGCCAGTTTCTGAAACTCCTTGCGGAGCGGGTTCTTGGCTGCGGATTCGGAAAGCGGCAGTCCGTGATCGTTGGCCTGCGTAACCTGGCGCGTGCCATCGGGCAGCATCAGTTCGATGTCGATGTCGAGGCTTTCGGCCATCCGCTTGACCCGCGACTTGCCGGAAAGGTCGGTGAAGCGCGGCGAGCGGTTCAGCGCGAAGCGCAGCTTCTCGAAGGGCAGTTCCTCGGCCTTGAGGGCGCGGATGAAGCGCAGCGCGTTCTGCGCCGAGCGCATGTCGAGCTCGACCAGGGCGAAGTAGATATGCGCCTGATGCAGCACCGCCTCGGTCCATTGCACCACGGTCTTCGGCATGTCGATGACGACAAAGTCGAAGTTGGTCTTGGCCATGTTGATCAGACGCTCGATATCGTCCGAGGTGACCATGTCGAGCGGCAGCATCTCGGTCGGCGAGGTGAAGACATGCAACTTGTCGTTGAAGGGCTGAAGCGACTGGATGAAGGCGTCGCTGTCCACCGAAGCGGTGTCCGACAGGATGTCATAGATCGCCTCGCGCCGCGGCAGGTCGAGGTAGGTGGCGACCGCGCCGGACTGGAAGTCGAAGTCGATCAGGCAGACGCGGGGGGCGTCCTTCTTGACGACATTGGCAAGTTCCCAGGCGAGGTTCACCGCGAAGGTGGTCGCACCGGTGCCCCCAGCCAGACCATGCACCGGAAGCACGACGCCATCGCGATCGCCCTTGGCCTTGAAGGTCGGAGAGGTTGCGGTGGCCGCTTCGGCGCCCGCGACCTCGCGCGGCAGGACGGCGGGCTGACGGACCCGTTCAATGGCTTCGCGCAGCGCGCCTTCCGGCAGCGGATAGGGCACGAAATCGTCGGCGCCGAGGCGCAGCATCTGATGCAGGATGATCGGGCTGACTTCTTCCGCGATCAGGATGATCTTGATGCCGCGCGATTTGGCGGTCTTGATCAGTTCGCTGATCCGGTTCAGGTCGGTCTCATCCTGATCATCCACAGCAATTGCAACGAATTCGAGCGAATTCGCGTCGGCCTGGGAAAGAAACAAGGTTGCGTCATTGAAGCTCAGATCGCCCCAGCTTTCGCCGAGCTCGGCTTCCATGTCTTCAATCAGCAGATCGAAATTCTGAACATCCCGCGAAATCGTGCATGCCACGATCGGTGCCGGTTCTGGCTTCAGGGCAGCCACATTCGTCATTGCCTCACGTCCTTCCATTGTCGGGCTGGGACGATCTGGCGGAGTCGCCGGTGGATTAGACCTGCTCATTGCCGGTTGCCGCCTCGTCACTGCCCGCTCGCGACTCAGGGTCGCGCGCTTTGCTCACTCGTCGGACGTTGAGGGACAATGTTGGCAACATTTGGGCTAAAAATCCGTTATTATCCGACCAATTCAGGCCAGTTGTTCAACGGATGGCACCCGGGTTACTTTATCGGGGGCAGCGTCGATCCGTCCAGCCCACCGGTGCTCGAGCCCGTGCTTCCGCCAGATCCGCCAGATGCGCTGGAGCCTGACGAGCTCTTCTCGTTGGCTGCGGAGGCGACGTAGGAGCGATAGACGACTTCCGCGTATTTGCCATCCAGGATCATGGGGCTGTTGCGCACGAAGCCGGAGACATCGGTGATGGCGCGGCGGTTGCGACGCTCTTCGGTCTGGACCGGGATCAGCGGCTGGGTCTTGCCGTAGGACACGACAGCCTCAAGCCGCGAGGTCGAGATGCCCTGACGCGACAGGAAGGCGACCACAGCGCGGGCGCGGCGCATGCCGAGGCCCTTGTTGTAGGCTTCAGACCCGACAAGGTCGGTGTAGCCGTAGACGCGGAAGCGCACTTCGGGGAAGTGCCGGATCCAGTCGGCCTGTTTCATCAGGATGGCGCGCGCACCGTCGTCCAGCACGGCGCTGTCGAAGGCGAAGTTCACCGTATTGGGCACCTGCGAGGCAAAGCGGCGCGACAGGTTGATGGCGAAGCTGCGCTGCCCGGTTTCGACCAACATGTTGTTGTCCGTGGACTCGCCGAAGCCGCTCGCGCTCAGCGAGTTCGAGACATAGGCCGGGTCGCCCATGCAGCCTGCGAGGGCCAGAAGGCTAACTCCGATCAGACCGTTCCGCATCAGATGCTGCATCGCCATTCCCCCAAGCCTCAGTTCATCACATAGCCGTAAGAGCCGCTGAAGTCTTGTTTGGCGACCTCTCCGGCACGGCCTTTCGGCGCCACGTCATGGCCGTAGAGGAAGAAGTCCTTCTCGCTCGGCGGTTGGATCCGGTCGGTGGGCAGGGCAAGCGCCTCGCCACGGGTTGGCGTCACGAGATGCGGCGTCACGATGATCACAAGCTCGCTCTGGTTGCGCTGGAAATCCGCGCTGCGGAACAGCGAGCCGAGGATCGGGATATTGCCGAGCCACGGGATCTGGTTGATCAGGTTGGTGTAGTTGTCCTGCAACAGGCCCGCGATCGCAAAGCTTTCGCCATCGCGCATCTCGACCGTGGTCGAGGTTTTCCGCGTTTTGAAGGCGTTGATGGTGAAGCCGTTGTTGTTGTAGCTGATCGAGGTATCGACGGCAGAGACTTCCGCGTCGATCTGCAGGTTGATGGTGTTGCCGTCAACCACGGTGGGGGTGAAGTTCAGCCCGACACCGAAGGGTTTGTACTGGACGGTGATGCCGCCGTTCTGATCCTGCACCGGGATCGGATATTCGCCACCGGCAAGGAACTTTGCCTGCTGGCCGGACAGCGCGGTCAGGTTCGGTTCTGCCAGGGTCCGCACGGCGCCTTTCGATTCAAGCGCCTGCAGGAGCACTGCGAATTGCAGGCTGCCGGCAGAGAAGCCGAGCGTGATCGCGCCCTGGGTGTTGCTTGCAACGGGCGCGTTGCCACCGTTGAACACGTTGTCGTTGGCCGCACCGGTAACGAGCCCGCCGCTGCCGCCCTTGAGGCCGACGCCGCCGCCGGTTCCGCCATTGATGGCGAGACTGGAGCTGAGGCTCTTCTCGACCGACCGCTGCATTTCGGTGAAGCGCACCTCGAGCATGACCTGCTGGGTGCCGCCGACGTTCATCAGGTTCGAGACGCGTCCCGGAGCGTAGCGCTGGGCCAGTTCGAGGGCGCGATCGAGGCGCGCCGAGCTGGTGACGGTGCCGGACATGACGATGCCGTCATTCGCGGTGCGTATGTCGATATTCTCGTTCGGCAGGATCTGCTTGAGGCGTTCCTTCAGCTCGGCCACATCGGGCGTCACCTGAACTTCCACATTGGTGATCAGCTTTCCGTCCGGCCCGAGCAAGGTCAGCGTGGTGCGGCCGGGGGCCTTGCCAAGCACGTAGATGGATTTGTCCGACAGGGTCGAGATATCCGCGATCCCGGGGTTTGCCACCGACAGTTCGGAGAAGGGTGTATCGCTTTCAACCACCACCGCACGGTTCATCGACACGCTGAGCGCATTGGAAGGCGCCCCGCTCATCACATGAAGTGTTTCAGCCCGGGTTGAATAGGGCGCCGCAATCACCAAGGCTGCGCCCATAAGGCCCGCCTGACACAGTCTGAAAATGCTCATGTGATCCGCCTCTCTGATCACGCCCAAATGAGGGTCTTGATGCCCTGATTGGTCGCTACAATGCTTGACCCGGGCTTTATAAGCAAGAATCAAGTGTTTGGATGCCAACTCTTATGTGGATAACTGGCAACATGCGCTAGGTGTTGCGGCCAATGGAAAGGCGTGGACCCCAGATGAAGTGGTCCACGCCTCAAATCTTTTCCAGGTCGCTGATGCGCGCTCAGTTGGTGCAGGGGATCGGGACATCCACCACGACCGCGCCGTTGCGCTGCCGCACGGTGCAGACCTTCTCTTTTGGTGCCACGACTTCCGGGGCCGCATCCTGAATCCCCAGCAGGCGGTTCGCGTCGACCTCGACCGCGCTGGCGATCGACGTGTCCTGCGATCCGACCAGCGACATGGCGAGTTTGCCCGATGCCTGGGCCTGGGCAAGGGTGGCGACCTGTTGCGGCGTCGCCTCGACGGTGATCGTGCGGGCGATGATCGTCGCGGTGGCCTGGTTCGCGTCAGACGTCTGGTCGACCGCGATCACGTTCACGCCGGGTTCGATCAGGCGCGTGACGTCGGAATGTGTCTGCGTGTTGGTGCCGGTCCAGTAAACGTCGACATGATCCCCAGGACGCAGGAAGCCGGAAACGCCCGAGGCGACATCGACCTTGATCGCGAAGGCGCGCATGCCCTGCGCAAGATGCGAGGTGATGCCGGTGTCTTCACCCGGGCCGGTCACGTTGGAGGCCAGGATCGGTTCGAACTGATCGATCTGACGGGTCACGATCCGGGCCTTGTTGTCGCCGGCCGGGAAGATCTTGGCGAGGTCGGTAAAGGCGGTCTTCGGGACGGCGTTCTGCGGCCAGTTGATGGTCTGAAGGTCTTCCTTCTTCAGGACCACTCCCGAGGCGATCTTGTCCTTTGCGACATAGACCGTGACGGTCGGGATCTGTTGCGCCCGGGCCTGTTGCTCGCGCGCCAGAGCTGCAGCATTCTGATTGATGACGCCGCGCGCCATGTAGACTGCAAAGCCTGCCAGTGCGAGGCCCAGGATGAGGACCAGACCAAATACCATACGCATCGTAATTCCCTTTCGTAGGTGCCCCTTCCCAAAGCGGTCACTGCAACGCGCAGATCCGAGGGAATAGTCAACGTCCCATTATGTATCTGATTGTGGCGCTTTCATGGACAATGATGGGTCGTCTTTGGGCGATGCGTCTGTTTCGAAGAACGGTATCGCCCGAGTTATTGCGAGTTGATCATGGCGACGATCGAGTTCGCGACCGCCACGGTGCTGTTGAGGATTGGCGGAAAGACTGCAATCGTCAGCAACAGGATCGCGAAGGTCAGCAGGACCCAGTCAACGCTGACGGCTCCGTCTTCGGACTTCAGGAAGGGTTTGACCCGTTTCAACATCATCGTCTTTCCTTGCGCTTGCTCTTTGGCATCTGCCGCTGAGCGCGGTAACCGCCCGTCCCCTTGCAACCATTTGCCCCGAAAACTAAGGCGCAAATGTGGAGTCGGTTCTGCATTCTCATGGCGTGGAGCGTCGTGTCTGACAGTGATTCCGCCAGGATCGTCCAGTTGAAAAATGGAGAGGGCCGCATCGTTTCCGATGCGGCCCGATCCGACCCGCGTGGGGCGGGTGTAGTTTATCCGATCAACGGATCAGCCGTTGATCGAGGTGCTCGCGTTCCCGATCTTCGTCGAGAGCGCGGTTGCCTGGCCGGTGATGGCCGGGCCGACGACGCTCATGACGGCGATGCCCAGAGCCACGATGGCGGCGGTCAGCACAACCCAGTCAACGGTCACAGCACCGTCTTCGTCGTTGCGGAAGGTCTTCAGGATGTTCAAGAGTTTCATGGGGGGTCCCTTTCGGGGATAAGGTGATGAGGGCTTGAGCGTGACGCCTCATCCGGATCAGCCCGGATGGGGCGGTAGTTCAGGTCAGCAGCGCCGATCAGCCGTTGATCGAGGTGCTCGCGTTGCCGATCGAGGTCGACAGAGCGGTTGCCTGGCCGGTGATGGCCGGGCCGACAACGCTCATGACGGCGATGCCCAGAGCCACGATGGCGGCGGTCAGCACAACCCAGTCAACGGTCACAGCACCGTCTTCGTCGTTGCGGAAGGTCTTCAGGATGTTCAAAAGTTTCATAATGTGTTCCTCTCCAGGATGATGATCGCTTCGTTATCGCCGCGTCGGTTTCCACTCTGTCCGGCATCTGCTCCGGGTCGATCTCCGTCTTGGCATGACCTCATATGGCACTCGAATCGTGTCGAGACTTTGGCGAAGGTCGTACATTTTCGGGGGGTCGAATTTTTTCAGATATTTTTTAAGATCTGAGGGGATTAATCGTAACTATTTGAAATAGAACAAATAAATATTTTTGCAAATTCCAAGAAAGGGCTATTCCCGCTCGAATTCGACACAATCAGACACGGGCGTTTCCATCTCGAGTGTAAATGGTGGATTTTTGCGTGAAATCTTGCCAAAATAATTGCAGAAGAAAAAAACGGGCAGGGCAGTCCCGATGAGCAGGCAGTTCCGAGGCGCGATTGCGATCGCCGTGCTTTGCGCGGGGCATGTGGTTGCGCAGGATGCGGCCACGCCTGTAGCGACGGCACCTTCGGCAGATCAGACGGCTGCGCCGGCGGCAGCCCTGTCCGTCGGCCCGCCGATTTCGCCGGGGCCGCATATCGTCAAGCCGCCCGCGCCGGGCACCAGGCATTTCATCACTGTGCAGATCGATCCGAGTGAGCAGGCCAAGGCGCTTGCCTCTCTGCCACCCTATGTGCCTCTGACCAAGCCAGTGCAGGTGGCGGCTTCCGGGCCGGGGCGCGCGCCAACCGGGATGGCGCATTACGACTGGTACTGGGAGGCGGTGTCGCCGTCGCTGACGGATCGCAGCGGGCGCTTCGCGAAAGCGCTCGCCGCGCTGACGCTGGGGCCCGATGGCCAGGCCGTGGCCAGCCCGCGGTTTGCCGACATGCAGAAGATGGCCGTGACCTATGGGCCGCAGATCCTGAGTGCGACGGTCGGCACCCAGGTCTCGCCTGCGCTGGTGCTGGCGGTGATGGGCGTCGAGTCCGCGGGCAACGCGACGGCGACCAGCCCGGCCGGGGCCAAGGGGCTGATGCAGCTGATCCCGGCGACGGCGACGCGGTTCGGGGTGTCGGATACGTTCGACACGATCCAGAACATCAAGGGCGGGGTCGCCTACCTCAACTGGTTGATGAAGAAGTTCGACGGCGATCCGGTGATGGTTCTGGCGGCCTATAACGCAGGCGAGAACGCGGTGACGGCGAACAACGGGGTGCCGCCCTATGCCGAGACGCGGGACTATGTGCCCAAGGTTCTGGCGGCCTGGACGGTGGCGCAGGGGCTTTGCCTGACGCCGCCCGAACTGGTCAGCGACGGCTGCGTCTTCCGCACCGCGGGCAACTGAGCCGTCAGGCCGAGAACACGTCGGCCCATTCGGGATGCTTCTTGCGCGTGGCGTTCACGAAGGGGCAGAGCGGTACGATCTTCACCCCCTCTGCCCGCGCATCGGACACCAGCCGCAGAAACATCGCCATGCCGGCGCCCGTACCGCGAAAGCTGTCCGGCACGTCGGTGTGGTCGGCGATGATCAGCGTGGGCGAGGCGATGGAATAGGTCATCTCTGCCTCTTCCGCGCCAAGCCGCATGACATAGCGGCCCTTCGATCCCTGCACCTCACGCTTGATCTCGGGGTGTGTGATCTCTGGATCAGCCAACGATGGTTGCCTCGGTTGCAGCGCGCAGGTCGGCCTCGGAGACGCCATCGGCGCATTCGACGATCTTCAGACCGCCCGGCACGACGTCGAGGACGCCGTAATTGGTGATGATGCGGTCCACCACGGCTTTGCCCGTCAGCGGCAGCGTGCAGGCCTTGAGCACCTTGGATTCGCCCTGCTTGTTGGCGTGGTCCATCACCACGACGACGCGGCCCACGCCGGCCACGAGGTCCATCGCACCGCCCATGCCCTTGACCAGCTTGCCCGGGATCATCCAGTTGGCGAGATCACCTTCCTCCGAAACCTCCATCGCGCCGAGGATCGCCATGGCGATCTTGCCGCCGCGGATCATGCCGAAGGAGGACGCGCTGTCGAAATAGGCGGTTTGCGGCAGTTCGGTGATGGTCTGCTTGCCGGCGTTGATCAGGTCGGCGTCGACCTCATTCTCGGTCGGGAAGGGGCCCATGCCGAGCATGCCGTTCTCGGATTGCAGCGTGACGTTGACGCCTTCGGGGATGTAGTTCGATACCAGCGTCGGGATGCCGATGCCGAGATTGACGTACCAGCCGTCCTGAAGTTCCTGCGCCGCGCGGGCGGCCATCTGGTTGCGGTCCCAAGCCATGTTCGTTCTCCCTCAGGCTGCGCGCACGGTGCGGTTTTCGATGCGTTTCTCGTGCTCGCCCTTGATCAGGCGATGCACATAGATGCCCGGCAGATGGATCTTGTCGGGGTCGAGCGCGCCCAGCGGCACGATCTCTTCGACCTCTGCCACGCAGACCTTGCCGCAGGTCGCGGCTGGCGGATTGAAGTTGCGCGCGGTCTTGCGGAATTCGAGATTGCCCGAGGGGTCGGCGCTTCCAGGCCTTCACGATCGACAGGTCGGCGACGATGCCGCGTTCCAGGATATAGGTCTGCGCCGTCGAAATCCTTGTGCTCCTTGCCGTCGGCGATCACGGTGCCGACGCCGGTCTTGGTGTAGAAGCCCGGGAATGCCCGCGCCGCCAGCCCGCATCCGTTCGGCCAGCGTGCCTTGCGGGTTGAATTCCAGCTCCAGCTCGCCCGAGAGATATTGCCGCATGAATTCGGCATTCTCGCCGACATAGGACGAGATCATCTTCTTCACCTGCTTGGTCTGCAGCAGCAGGCCGAGGCCGAAGTCATCGACGCCGGCATTATTGGAGGCGATGGTCAGGCCCTTGGTGCCGGCATCGCGAATGGCGGCAATCAGGAGTTCCGGGATGCCACAGAGCCCGAACCCCCCTGCGGCGATCATCATTCCATCGAACAGCAGGCCGTCCAGGGCCGCTGCCGCGCTGTCATAGACCTTTTTCATGCATGACCTCCCGCAGAAAAGCTTTGTCGAGTTGTGCCGCGCCCCCCGGTGGGTGTCAATCGCCGCAGCGCGGCGATTTCGGTGCCGGGGAGGCAAGTCCATGTATTGCCGGCGTCGTCTCTGAAGGTGACGCTCAGCCGTCTTGTTTTGCAGCGGCGGGTTTGCGCGCCGTGCCGGTGGCTTTCGCCTTGGTTGCCTTGGGCTTTGCTGCGGCCTTGGGTTTGGCTGCGGCCTTGGGTTTGGCAGCTTTCGCTTTGGCGGGGGCTTTCGCCTTGCTCTTGCCCTTGCCGCCCTTCGCCGCCTTTTCGTTCACCAGCGTCACGGCCTCGTCAAAGGTCACGGCCTCGGGCTCCATGTCTTTGGGCAGCGTCGCAAAGACCTTGCCCCATTTGACATAGGGGCCGTAGCGGCCGGACATCACCTGCATCGGGCCGCCATCCGGGTGTTCGCCCAGCTCCTTCAAAGGGGCCACCGCGCTGGCCGCACCGCGTCCGCGCGAGGCGGCTTTCAGGGCCAGAACCTCCATCGCGCGGTTCATGCCGATGGTGAAGACCTCTTCCACGTCGGGGATATTGGCGTAGGTCGCATTGTGCTTGATATAGGGGCCGTAGCGGCCGATTGCGGCCTCGACCGGGGCGCCGTCGTCGGGGTGCGGGCCGACGAGGCGCGGCAGGTCCAGCAGTTTGAGCGCGCGTTCCAGATCCATGCTCTCGGTCGACCAGCCCTTGGGCAGGCTGGCGCGGGGCGGCTTGGGCTGCTCGGTGGTAGCCTCGCCGCGCTGCACATAGGGGCCGAAGCGGCCCGAGCGCAGCGAGATCGGCAGGCCGGCGTCATCCTGACCCAGGAGCTTGCCTTCGGGCGGCACGGCGCCGTCATCTTCGCCCCCCGGCGAGGAGATCGGGCGGGTGTAGCGGCAATCGGGGTAATTGGAGCAGCCGATGAAGGCGCCGCCAGAGCGGGCGGTCTTCAGGTTCAGCCGGCCCTTGCCGCAGGTCGGGCAGATCCGGGGATCGCTGCCATCGGCGCGGGCGGGGTAGAGGTGCGGGGCCAGAACCTCGTCTATCTTTTCGAGCACTTCGCCGATCCGCAGGTCGGCGGTTTCGGCGATCGCGCCGGAGAAGTCGCGCCAGAAGCGGGCCAGCACTTCCTTATAGTCGCGGCTGCCGGCCGAGACATCGTCAAGCTGCTCTTCCAGACCGGCGGTGAAGTCGTATTCGACGTAGCGGTGGAAGTAGTTCGACAGGAAGGCCGTGACCAGCCGCCCCTTGTCCTCGGGGATCAGGCGGTTCTTGTCCTTGCGGACATATTCGCGATCCTGAATCGTGGTGACGATCGAGGCATAGGTCGAGGGCCGGCCGATGCCGAGCTCTTCCATCCGCTTGACCAGCGTGGCCTCGGTATAGCGCGGCGGCGGCTGGGTGAAGCTTTGCGCCGCAAGCACGCTGGCATCGGCGGGCATGACGGCGGATTTGGCGCGGTGCATCTGATCAGAGGCCGCGGCGGCCTCTGGCCCGTCCTCGCTCGTCCGGCGGGCATAGTCGGCCTCATAGGCGCCGGGGCTGCGTTTGAGCGGCTCGCCCTGCATGATCTGCGGCAGGCGGCGCGCTGTCTTCGTCGCCGTCATCGTCGCGGCCTTCCTCGTAGACCTTGAGGAAGCCGTCGAACAGCACGACCTGCCCGGTGGCGCGGAGTTCAATCTGGCCGTCGGGGCTGGTGATATCGACCGTGGTGCGTTCGAGACGGGCCGCCGACATCTGGCTGGCGATGGTGCGTTTCCAGATCAGGTCATAGAGGCGGCGCTGGTCGGCATCGGTGATGCGCAGCTTTTCGGGTGCGGCCGACATATCCGTCGGGCGGATGCATTCATGCGCTTCCTGCGCGTTCTTGGCCTTGTTCTTGTACATCCGCGGGCTGTCGGGAACGTATGTCGGGCCGAAGCGGCGCTTGATCTCGTCGCGGGCGGCCATCACGGCCTCTGGCGCCATGTCGATGCCGTCGGTCCGCATATAGGTGATGTGCCCGGCCTCATAGAGCCGCTGCGCCGCCGACATGCAGACCTTGGCGCCCATGCCGAATTTGCGGCTCGCCTCTTGCTGCAGGGTCGAGGTCATGAAGGGCGCATAGGGGTTGCGGGCGGCGGGCTTGGCCTCGACCGATTTGACCGCCAGGGTGCGCGAGGTGACGGCCTGAACCGCCAGTTCCGCCGCGGTGGCGGTGGGAATGTCGTATTTGTCCAGCTTCTTGCCGCCGAGCACGGTCAGGCGCGCCTCAAACGACTGGTTGCGCGGGGTCAGCAGGGTGGCCGCGACGGTCCAGTATTCGCGGGCGCGGAAGGCCTCGATCTCCATCTCGCGCTCGACGATCAGGCGCAGGCAGACCGATTGCACGCGGCCGGCGGATTTCGCGCCGGGCAGCTTGCGCCAGAGCACCGGCGAGAGGTTGAAGCCGACGAGATAGTCCAGCGCGCGGCGGGCGAGATAGGCATCGACCAGCGCCTGATCGACCTGACGCGGTTTCGCCATCGCCTCGGTCACCGCGGCCTTGGTGATCGCGTTGAAGGTGACGCGGCTGACCTTGGTGTCTTTCTTGATCGACTTCACCAGCGCCTCTTGCAGGTGCCAGGAAATCGCCTCGCCTTCGCGGTCGGGGTCGGTTGCGAGGATCAGTTCATTGTCGGTTTTCAGCGCGTCGGTGATCGCGCGGATGTGTTTGCGGCTGTCGGGTGCGACTTCCCAGATCATCGCGAAATCATGGTCGGTATCGACCGATCCATCTTTTGCGGGCAGGTCGCGGACATGGCCGTAGGACGCGAGAACCGTGTAACCGGAGCCGAGATATTTGTTGATTGTCTTGGCTTTAGCTGGTGACTCGACGACGACGACTGCCATGTAACCCTCAAACTGACTGGCCATGCTACGGCGGCGTTAGATGGGGGAGAACGGCTGGCAATGTCAATGGAGGCTCTGTTTGGATCGTGAGGGGTGGGTCAGTTCAGGCGGCTGAGCAGCCCGCCCGGCTGGCGCAGGATGCGACCGTCGAGTTCCAGCGTCAGCAGTTCCGGGGTGATGGCGGCGGCGGGCAGGGCGAGGTCGCGGATCAGCTGATCCTCGGCCAGCGGGCTGGGGCTGAGGCGGTCGAGGATGAGATGATGCAGGGCGGCGGTATCGCGCAGGCTGCGGGGCGGTTGCGGGGCCCGGGGAGTTGCGGGGGAAGAGGGGGCGAGATGGCCCCCGATGGCCTCCAGCACATCCTCGGCATGGCGCACCAGGGTGGCGCCGTCGCGGATCAGCTGGTTGCATCCGCCGGCCCGCGCGTCGAACGGGTGGCCGGGCACGGCCAGCACCTCTCGGCCTTGATCCAATGCGGTCTTTGCCGTGATCAGGCTGCCGGAGCGGGGCGCGGCTTCGACCACGACGACGGCGCGGGAGAGGGCGGAGATCAGGCGGTTGCGGGTCGGGAAGTGGCGCGACTGCGGGGTGAGGCCGATCGGCTGTTCGGACAGGCGGCAGCCGGTTTCGGCGATGTGGGCAGCAAGGGCGGCGTTTTCGGGCGGGTAGATCACATCGACGCCGCCGGCCTGAACCGCGACGGTATGGCCCGGCAGGGCGGCCTCATGCGCCTCGGCGTCGATGCCGCGGGCGAGGCCGGAGACCACGACGATGCCGGCCCCGGCAAGGGCGGCTGCGATCTTCTGCGCCATCCGCCGCCCGAGGCTGGAGGCGTTGCGCGCGCCGACAAGTGCGACCATCGGGCGGGTCAGAAGGGCGGCATCACCGAGCGTCCAGAACAGCGGCGGCGCGTCGGAAAGGTCAAGAAAGCCAGCGGGATAGGACGGGTCGCCCTGCATCACGAGGCGGGCGCCCACGCGCCTTGCGGCGTTGAGTTCGGCCTGTGCGACGGCGGGCGGGCAGGGGGAATACCCCTCGATCCCGGCGCTGCGGGCGATGTCGGGCAGGGCGAGAAGGGCGCGGTCGGGGGTGCCGTGTTCGGCCATCAGGCGGCGGAAGGTGGCGGGGCCGATGCGGCGAGAGCGAATGAGGCGGAGGCAGGCAAGAGGATCGAATTCCGTGAGAGTGGTGGAGAGTGGTGGGGTATCGGAAACCGGATCGTCAGCCATCACGCGCTCGCCTCATTCGCGATTCGCAGGCTGGGGGGGCAAGGTTAACAAGTGATGAAGTTTGTCCGGAGGGAGGGAAATTCCACTTGTCCGGTTCATGCCCGTTTCGTGCACGATTTGATGTGGGCGCCGGGGTTACCGGATCTTAACCGGTGATCTGGGGGAAATCGGGGAATTGGGGCGCGGAGCCTTTCCGGGCGCGCCCAGAGGCGGGCGTCCTTCGCTGGACGTCCGCCACTGGAGGATGTCCGGACGCCCGTCGCCCCGGGACTTTTTGGCCCTGTCTCAAAACCGTGCCGGTCCGCTCTGCGGAGCGGAGCGGTCACTGGCCTAAGGAGCGCCTGCGACCGCGTCCGGAGGCGATTTCGCGCTACGATCCGGATGAGAATTCGTATCCTGATCGTAGCGCTGAACGTGAATCATCCAACAATTCCCACCCGGCTTCGGAAGGGTGTTGGCCTCGGATCACCACGCCATAGACGTCCTTCGAGGCTCGGTTTCCCTAGGCAGGTTTCAGGCCTGTCGAGCCGCCGCTGGCAAAGAGTAGTCCATCCGCCTGAGGTCCTCGATCAACCGCGGCCCGGTCGGTTGCCACCCGAGACGCGCGCGGGTCATTTCACTGGAGGCCGCAAGGTCGAGACCGACAAACATGCCGAGCCAGCCGAAGTGCGCCGACGCCTCTTGCTGGGGGATGGATGCAACCGGCACATCAAGACCGGCGCCAACCGCCTCGGCGATCTCGCGGACCGTCACGCCTTCTTCGGCAACGGCATGGTAGCGGGCGCCTCTTTGACCCTTGTCGAGCGCCAGGGCGTAGAGTTTTGCCACGTCCAGCACATGCGCCGCCGGGTAGCGATTGCCACCGTCGCCGACATAGGCCGCGACGCCCTTCGCTCGCGCGATCTCGACATAGGGCGTGATGAGGCCTTGCTTGACCGTGTCGTGAACCTGCGGCAGCCGCATCACCCGAAGATCGACGCCCGCCTCGAGCAGGGCATTGCCGGCCAGTTCCGAGGCCGAACGGGGGTTGGGATGGTTGATGTTGAACACATCCTCGGTGGCGGGCCGGCCGTTTTCGCCGTCTCCCATCCCGGTGCCCGAGGTGATGATCAGCGGCCGATCGGAGCCTTCAAGCACGGACCCCATTGCGGCGATCGCACGGCGGTCCTTTTCACAATTCGCGACAAAATTTGCGAAGTCATGGTCGAAAGCGGTGTGGATCACGGCGTCCGCCTGCGCCGCACCGGCCCGAAGACTGTCAAGGTCTTCCAATGTGCCACGATGCACCCGCACGCCGGCTGCCGCCAGCGCCTTGGCGCCACGGTCGGACCGGGTCATGCCCAGCACCTGGTGACCGGCAGCCAGCAATTCTGGTGCGATGCGCGATCCGATGAAACCGGTTGCACCGGTCAGAAAGACGAGCATGGGAAACCCTCCTATATTGCTTCGAGGCCCATGTGAGCGTAAAGTATTTCCCGGTAAAGTAGTGACTTTATCATGGTATAATCAGTAACAGGATCGCCATGCCCAACCAGAGCAACGGCACGCTTGGAAGTTTCCTGCGGGATCGCCGGATCCGGCTCGATCCTGCGGCTTTCGGATTTCAGGCCGGGCGCAGGCGCACCCCGGGCCTGCGCAGGGAAGAGGTCGCGCAACGCGCCAATATCAGCCCGACATGGTACACCTGGCTGGAGCAAGGCCGGGGCGGCGCGCCTTCGACCGACGTGCTCGATCGCATTGCAGCGGGTCTGATGTTGACCGAACCCGAGCGCGAGCACCTTTTCCTGCTCGCATTCGGGCATCGCCCGGAAGCGCGATACAAGCGGCACGAAGGGATTACGCCGCGGCTGCAGCACGTGCTGGACGCGATGCCGACCAGCCCGGCCATCATCAAGACTGCGACATGGGACGTTGTGGCCTGGAACCAGGCGGCGGCGGTGCTGTTGACCGACTATTCAAAGCTCCCGCAGGAACAGCGCAACATCCTGCGCATGCTGTTTTCGGACACGCGGGTGCGGGCTGCCCAGGAGGACTGGATCAGCGTGGCCCGGTTTGCGGTCGGGGCGTTCAGGGCCGATGCCACGCGCGCCGGCGCATCTGCGGAAATCGCGCAGCTTGTCGCGGAACTTTCCCGGACGAGTCCGGAGTTCGAAGCGCTTTGGCGGGACAATGCCATTGCCGGCCATGGCGAGGGGGTCAAGCGCCTTCATCACCCCGAGATCGGGCTGCTCGAGCTGGAATTCTCGACCTTCGCCGTCGAAGGGCGTCCGGATCTGAACATGACGGTCTTCAATCCCGCCACGAGTGACGGCGCGGCGCGCATCAGATCACTTGTCGCCGCGCGCACCGCCTGACCGGGCTGGCGGTTTTGGGAATCCCGACAGGGCCATGGTTTCTGACGGAAGCCGGGGGCGAGGCGATCAGGACGGGTCCTGCGCGTGGTCGTGGTCATGTCGGTGATGCAGGTCGGGGTAATGCGGGTGACTGTGGCGCAGCGGCTGGTGGCGATGCGGGTGGGAGTGAGGTTCCCGCGGGTCGAGATCGCCGTGGTCGTGCTGGTGATGGGCGTCGTGGCGGTGCAGGTGGTCATGCTCGATCGCCGGGTGGAAGTGGTCGTGATCGTGACGCTCGGCCAGGTGGAGCCAGAGGCCCGCGGCCATCAGGAGCCCGGCTGCGATCAGCTGCGGGGTGAGCGGCTGGGCGAAGAGCGCGAGCGAGAGGAGGGCGCCGAGGAAGGGCGCGAGCGAGAAATAGGCGCCGGTGCGGGCGGCGCCGAGATGGCGCAGGCCGAGCATGAAGAGAACGAGGCTGACGCCGACGCCGAAGAAGCCCAGGAGCGCCCCGGCGGCGATGCTGGCGGGTGCGGGCAGGGCCGCGCCGAGGGCTGTGGCAAGGGCGATGTTGACCGTGCCGGCGCAAAGCCCCTTGATCATCGCGATCTGGACCGGATCGGCGGCGGAGAGCTTGCGCGTCAGGTTGTTGTCGATGCCCCAGCAGAGGCAGGCGAGAGCGATCAGCGCGGCGCCGGTATCGAGGTGCAGGCCCTGCCCGGTCCAGGACAGGAGTGCCGCGCCGGCAAGGATGGCGGCTGCCCCGGCGAGCAGGCGGCGGTCGACGTTTTCGCGAAACACCAGCCAGGCGATGGCCATCGTCGCCAGGCCCTCGAGGTTGAGCAGGAGCGAACCTGAGGCGGCCGAGGTGCGCGCCAGCCCGAGCATGAGGAGCACCGGCCCGGCCAGCCCGCCGAAGCCTATGACGGCGATGAGCCAGGGCAGGTCGGCGCGATTGAGCGCGGCCTCGGCGGTGGGCAGGCCGAGGCGCGGGCGGCCCCAGTGCACGAGGGCGAGGCCCAGACCCGCGCCGAGGTAGAGGATGCCGGCGAGCAGCCAGGGATCCACGGTTCCCATCAGCAGTTTGGCGAGCGGGGCGGCGGCCCCGAACAGCACTGCCGCGCCGAGGGCGAGGGGCACGCCGGGCCAGAGAGGGGAGTGTCGGGCGCTCATGCGCTTTTGCTAGCATGACGCCCGCGGTCGGGGAAGGCGCGCCTTGAGGGGCGCGCGCCCTGTTTCAGGAGGCGGAGCCGCCGACCGTCAGGCCGCCGATCATCAGGGTGGGCTGGCCCACCCCCACCGGCACCCATTGCCCGGCCTTGCCGCAATTGCCGATGCCGGGGTCGAGCGCCATGTCATTGCCGATGGCGCGGACCTGCTGCATCGCGGTCGGGCCGTCGCCGATCAGCGTGGCGCCCTTGACCGGCGCGCCGATCTTGCCGTTCTGGACGCGGTAGGCCTCGGTGCAGGAGAAGACGAACTTGCCGTTGGTGATGTCGACCTGACCGCCGCCGAAGCCCACGGCATAGATGCCGTCCTTGAGCGAGGCCACGATGTCTTCCGGGTTGGCATTGCCCGAGAGCATATAGGTGTTGGTCATCCGCGGCATCGGGATATGGGCATAGCTCTGGCGGCGTCCGTTGCCGGTGGGGGCGACCCCCATCAGGCGGGCGTTCTGGCGGTCCTGCATGTAGCCGACCAGAATGCCATCCTCGATCAGGACGTTCTTGCCCGAGGGCGTGCCTTCATCATCGACGGTGATCGAGCCGCGCCGGTCGGGGATCGTGCCGTCATCCAGCACGGTGACCCCGGGCGAGGCCACGCGCTGACCCATAAGGCCCGAGAAGGCCGAGGTTTTCTTGCGGTTGAAGTCGCCTTCGAGGCCGTGGCCCACGGCCTCGTGCAACAGGATGCCGGGCCAGCCGGCGCCGAGGACGACGTCCATCACCCCGGCCGGGGCGGGCACCGCCTCGAGGTTCACGAGCGCGATGCGGAGCGCCTCGCTCGCCGTCGCTTCCCATTGATCGCGGGCGATCAGGCCGGTCAGGCCGGTGCGCCCGCCAAGCCCCGCGCCGCCGCTTTCGCGGCGTCCGTTCTGCTCGACGATCACCGAGACATTGAGGCGCACCATCGGGCGCACGTCGCGGACGCGGTGGCCATCGGGGCGCAGGATCTCGACCTCCTGCAGCGAGGCCGCGATGGTGGCCGAGACCTGGATCACCCGGGGATCGAGGGCGCGGGCGAAGGCGTCGATCTCGCGCAACGTGTCGATCTTGACCGGGAAGGGGGCGCCTGCGATCGGGTCGAGATCGGTGTAGAGGCGGCGGTTGGTGCCGGCGGGCGCGTCGGCCATCGTGCCGCCGCCGGCGCCGACCGCGAGGCGGGCGGTTTCGGCGGCGCGCGTCAGCGCCTCTTCGGTCAGGCGGGTGGAATGGGCATAGCCTGCGACCTCGCCGCGCACGGCGCGCAGGCCGAACCCTTCGGAGGCATCGTAGCTTGCCGTCTTGATATGGCCGTCGTCGAAGACCAGCGCCTCGGAGCGGCGGCGTTCGAGAAAAAGCTCTCCATCATCCGCGCCTTCGGTGGCGGCTTGCAGGATCGAGAGGGCGCGCGCCTCATCCAGGTGGGAGTCGAAGGGGCGGAAGCTGTCCTCGGGCATTGGCGGGCCTTTCCGATGTCGGCGATTGCATTCAAATGGCGGCACCTTGCCGCAACGGTTTTGCTTGTTCCTTGTTCGCTAATATGGTTTTACCGAGGGCGTAAACAATGGGATTCCGCCCCAGCCGGGTGGTTGTCCGACAAGCGGCCCGAAAGGCTGCGAGAATACGGGAACAGAACATGCGACTCTCGATCCTCAAATCGGGCCTTGGGGCCACCGTTGCAACCCTAGTCTCGGCCGTGGCCGCGATGGCGCAGGATAAGTTGCCGATCATCGGGCACCCGGTGGACGGGCTGACCGGGTTCCAGGAAGCCGGAACCCGGGTGGCGAGCGAGCTGCACGGGCTGGACCACATGATCACCTGGATCATGACCGCGATCGTGCTCTTCGTGACGCTGCTGCTGGTCTTCGTGATGATCCGGTTCAACCGGAAGACCAACCCGACGGCGGCGAAATTCACCCACAACAGCCCGCTGGAAATCGCATGGACGCTGATCCCGATCGTGATCCTGGTGATCATCGGGGCCTATTCGCTGCCGGTCCTGTTCCTCGAAGAGGAAATTCCGCCGCAGGCCGATCTGGAAATCAAGGTGACCGGCAACCAGTGGTACTGGCACTATGACTATCAGATCGCCGATGCCGCGTTCGGCTTTGACAGCTACATGATCGGCAGCCCGGCGAGCGTCAACAGCGACGACGAGAAGGCCGGGGTGAAGCCCTATATCCTGAACGACGCGATGGTGGCGAAGCTGGAAAAGGCGGGCTACAGCCGGGACGAGTTCCTGCTGGCGGTGGACAACCCGATCGTCGTGCCGGTGGGCAAGACGGTGGTGGTGGACATCACCGGCGCCGACGTCATCCATTCCTGGAAAGTGCCGGCCTTCGGCGTGATGCAGGATGCGGTGCCGGGCCGGGTCGCCAAGTCCTGGTTCAAGGCGGAGAAGGAAGGCATCTACTTCGGCCAGTGCTCGGAGCTCTGCGGCAAGGACCATGCCTATATGCCGATCGAGGTCAAGGTTGTCAGCCAGCAGGAGTATGACGCCTGGCTGGCCAATGCCAAGAAGCTGTTTGCCAGCGCCGATGCGCCGCAGGCGGTGCAGGTCGCGTCGAACGACTGAGAGACGGGGGCGGGCCCGATCATGGGCCGCCAGCCGCCGGCACGAGGGTAAGATGAGCGACATCAGGGTATTCGATGAGACGGGCGAGGCGGGGTTCGGCGATTACGTCGCCCTGCTGAAGCCGCGTGTCATGTCGCTGGTTGTCTTCACCGCGATGGTGGGGCTGCTGGTGGCGCCGGTCCGGGTGCATCCCTTCGTCGCGCTGACCGCGATCCTGTTCATCGCGCTGGGCGGCGGCGCCTCGGGCGCGCTGAACATGTGGTGGGATGCCGATATCGACGCCAAGATGCGCCGGACCCGGAACCGGCCGATCCCGGCGGGACGGATTGCCGGGTCAGACGCGCTGGCGCTGGGGATCGCGCTGTCGGGCATCTCTGTGGTCATGCTGGCGCTGGCCTCGAACATCTTCGCCGGGCTGCTGCTGGCCTTCACCATCTTCTTCTACGTCGTCATCTACACGATCTGGCTGAAGCGGCTGACGCCGCAGAACATCGTGATCGGCGGCGCGGCGGGGGCCTTTCCGCCGATGATCGGCTGGGCGGTCGCCACCGGCGGCGTCTCGGTCGAGAGCCTGTTGATGTTCGCGCTGGTCTTCATGTGGACGCCGCCGCATTTCTGGTCGCTCGCGCTGTTCATGAAGAACGACTATTCCAACGCCGGCGTGCCGATGCTGACCGTCACGCATGGCCGCAAGTCGACGCGGACGCATATCCTTGTCTATACGATCCTGCTGGCGCCGGTGGCGATCGGCGCGGCCTTCACCTCGATCGGCGGGCCGGTCTATCTTGCCACCGCGATCGTGCTGAACGCGATGTTCCTGCTCGGCGCCTGGCGGATCTGGCGGCGCGACGAGGCTTGTGGCCGAGGCCGATGGTTATGCCGTCGAGAAGAAGGTGTTCCGCTTCTCGCTGCTCTATCTCTTCCTGCATTTCGGCGCCTTCCTGGCGCAGGCCGTTCTGGCGGGTTACGGGCTGGGGGGCTGGTGATGGCATTCGAGCCGGATCACGAATTGCACAAGCGGCGCTTTGGCCGCAATCTCGGGCTTGGGCTGACGCTGGTGGTTTTCGTCGGGCTGATCTTCGGCCTGACCATGGTGAAGATGGCGCATCAGCCGATGAAGATGCCCGGACCTTCGACGGAGATCGTGGAATGACGGCGTTTCGCGTCCTTGTCGGGGCTGGATCGCTGGTTGTCGTGGCCTCGCTGCTCGGGCTCGGCGCCTGGGCCGGGCTGCCGCGGCTGCAGGAAATCAGCGGGATCGGGGGATCGCCCCTCGACCGGGCGGTGACGGTGCGCTTTGCCGCCGATGCCAAGGCCGCGGACGCCTGGGGCTTTCGCCCGGTGCAGGACGAGATGAAACTGCGGCTGGGCGAGACCGGCATCGCCTTCTACGAGGCCAGCAACCCGAGCGACCATGCCGTGACCGGACAGGGCAGCTATCGCGTCAGCCCGGCCGCGTTCGACAAATATGTTGTCCGGCTGGCCTGTTTCTGTACGCAGTCGCAAGAGCTGCAGCCGCATGAGAAGATCGACATGCCGGTGACCTTCTACATCGACCCGGCGATTGCCAAGGATGCGGCCGCGCGCGGCCTGCGCGAGATCACGCTGTCCTATACCTATACCGAGGCGGAATTGCCCGCGGCGCAGACGACCCCGTCGCCTGCCGCCAAGTCACCTGTAAACTGAGCCTGCGAGGGACGACCAACATGGCGCATGAAAAAAACCACGACTACCACATCCTCCAGCCCTCGCTGTGGCCATTCCTCGGCGCGCTCGGCGGCTTCATCATGCTGTTCGGGGCGGTGCTGTGGATGCACCAGATGGGGCCCTGGATGTTCATCGTCGGCGCGCTTCTGGTCCTCTACGTGATGTATGGCTGGTGGTCCGAGGTGATCTATGAGGGCAACCACGGCGACCATACCCCGGTGGTGCGGATCGGGCTGCGCTATGGCTTCATCATGTTCATCATGTCCGAGGTCATGTTCTTCGCGGCCTGGTTCTGGACCTTCTTCAAGCACGCCATGTATCCGGGTGGCCCGGGCGAACCGGCGATGTACGATGTCTGGCCGCCGGCCGGCATCGAGACCTTCGACCCCTGGCATCTGCCGATCATCAACACGCTGACCCTGCTGTGTTCGGGGGCTGCCGCGACCTGGGCGCACCATGCGCTGGTGCATGACAACAACCGCAAGGACATGGTCAACGGTCTGATCCTCGCGATGTGCCTTGGCGCGCTGTTCACGGTGTTTCAGGCCTATGAATATTCGGAAGCGGCCTTCGGCTTTGCCGGCAACATCTATGGCGCCTCGTTCTTCATGGCGACCGGGTTCCACGGCGCGCATGTGATCATCGGGACGATCTTCCTGGGCGTCTGCCTGATCCGCGCGCTGCGTGGCGATTTCACCCCGACCGAGCATGTCGGCTTTGAGGCTGCGGCCTGGTACTGGCACTTCGTCGACGTGGTCTGGCTGTTCCTGTTCGCTGCGATCTACATCTGGGGCAGCGCCTGACCGATCCGCGTCCGGGGCCGCGATGGCCCCGGATGCACCGCTTGCCGGAAAGCGCGGGCCGCGAGGCACGCGCTTTTGCTTTGAGGAGGCCAGACTTTTGAGGGGGCCCGAGATGCGGCGTTTCATCTTTCCGGTGCTGTTCGGGCTGATCGGCTGCGGGCTGCTGGTCGGCCTCGGGGTCTGGCAGTTGCAGCGCCTGCAGTGGAAGCAAGGCATCCTGGCCGAGATCACGGCGCGGATCGGTGCGCCGCCGGTGGCCTTGCCGGCGCAGCCTGACCCGGTGCGGGACGACTATCTCGACGTGACGGTGACGGGGCGGATGCTGGATCAGGAGGTTGACGTGCTGACCAGCCGGGGCGCCGGGGAGGGGCCGGGGTATTACATCATCTCTCCCTTCGAGACCGCCGACGGGCGGCGCATTCTGGTGGATCGCGGGTTCCTGCAGGAAGACCGCAAGGACAAGCCGCGACCGGCTTTTGACACCACGGTCGTGGGCAACCTGCACTGGCCGCACGAGGTCGACAGCTATACCCCGGCGCCGGATCTGAAGGCCGAACATCTGGTTCGCCCGCGACGTGCCGCGCATGGCCGCGTCGCTAAAGAGCGAGCCGGTGATGATCATCGCGCGCCATGTTGACGGCGAGGTGCCGGGGATCGACGCCAATTCCGGTGGATACGTCGGGGATCCCCAACGACCACTTGAACTATGCCATCACCTGGTTTTCTCTGGCGCTCTGCTGGCTGGCGATGTCGGGGCTCTTGCTGTGGCGCAACAGGCGGCGGACAGAATGAAGGCGGACAGGATGAACTACGTATCGACCCGGGGTGCGGCACCGGTGCTGAGTTTCGAAGAGGCGATGATGACGGGCCTCGCGCGGGATGGCGGGCTCTATGTGCCCGAGAGCGGTGCCGGTGCTGGCGGAGGCCGAGATCGCGGCGCTGGCGGGCCTGCCCTATGAAGAGGTCGCGTTTCGGGTGATGTGGCCCTATCTCGGCGGCGCCTTCACCGAAGCCGAGTTCCGCGGCCTCATTGCGCAGGCCTATGCGGGCTTCGGCCATGCCGCGCGGGCGCCGATGGTGCAGCTGGGCGCCGGGCATTTCCTGCTCGAGCTGTTCCACGGCCCGACGCTGGCCTTCAAGGATTTCGCGATGCAGCTGATCGGTCAGCTGTTTCAGGCCTCGCTGGCGCGGTCGGGCAAGCGGGTGACCATTGTGGGCGCGACCTGGGCGACACCGGGTCGGCCGCGATCGAGGCGTTCCGCGGGCTGAAGAATGTCGATGTGTTCATCCTGTTCCCGCATGGCCGGGTCAGCGAGGTGCAGCGGCGGCAGATGACGACGCCGACGGAGAGCCAATGTGCATGCGCATGGCGATGGACGGCGATTTCGACGATTGCCAGGCCCGCGTGAAGGACATGTTCAACGATTTCGAGTTTCGCGACGGGGTGCGGCTGGCCGGGGTGAACAGCATCAACTGGGCGCGGGTGCTGGCGCAGGTGGTGTATTATTTCTATTGCCGCGGTGGCGCTGGGCGCGCCGGAGCGGGCGGTCAGTTTCACCGTGCCGACGGGCAATTTCGGCGACATCTTCGCGGGCTATATCGCGCGGCAGATGGGGCTGCCGATCGAGCAGCTGGTGGTGGCGACCAATCAGAACGACATCCTGCACCGCGCGCTGTCGGGCGGGCGAGTATATGCCGGACCGGGGTCATGCCCTCGATCAGCCCGTCGATGGACATTCAGGTGTCGTCGAACTTCGAGCGCGCGCTGTTTGACGCCTATGGCCGGGATGGCAAGGCCGTGGCGGACGCTGATGGACGAGCTGAAGGCGGGCGGGTTCCGCATCAGCCAGGGCGCGCTGGAGCGTGCTGCGCGGGACGCTTCGCCTCGGGCCGCTGTTCCGAGGAGGAGACGCGCGACACGATCCGGCATGTCTTTGCGCGCGACCGGCGAGGTGCTCTGCCCGCATACGCGCGGTGGGGGTGAAGGTCGCCGAGGACGCATCTCGGGCCGGTGCCGATGATCACGCTGGCCACCGCGCATCCGGCGAAGTTTCCCGATGCGGTCGAGGCGGCGATGGGGATCCGGCCCGCGCTGCCGGCACGCATGGCGGACCTGTTTGACCGCCAGAGCGCTTGACGCGGGTGCCGAATGATCTTAGTGCGATTGAAACCCTGATCCGAGAAAGGATCGACAGTTGAGCCCACGTCTGACCACCCTTCCCAATGGTTTTCGCATCGTCACCGAGGCGATGCCGGGACTGAAATCGCGCCTCGGTCGGCATCTGGGTGATGGCGGGCGGGCCGGCATGAGCGGGCCGAGCAGAACGGCATCGCGCATTTCCTGGAGCATATGGCGTTCAAGGGCACCAAGCGGCGGTCGGCGCTGGCAGATTGCCGAGGCGATCGAGGATGTCGGCGGCTATATCAACGCCTATACCAGCCGCGAGATGACGGCCTATTACGCCCGCGTGCTGGAGGAGGATGTGCCGCTGGCGCTGGATGTGATCGCCGACATCGTGCTGAACCCGGTCTTCGACAAGAAGGAGATCGAGGTCGAGCGCCATGTGATCCTGCAGGAGATCGGGCAGGCGCTGGATACGCCCGATGACGTGATCTTCGACTGGTTGCAGGAAGCGGCCTACCCCGATCAGGCCTTTGGCCGCACCATCCTTGGGCCGGCCGAGCGGGTCGGGGCCTTCAGCCGCGCCGATCTGAAGGACTTCGTGGCCGAGCATTACGGGCCCGACCAGATGATCCTGGCGGCGGCGGGGGCGGTGGATCACGACCGCATCGTGGCGCAGGCCGAGACGATCTTTGGCGGGCTGAAGCCGGTGGGCGAGACGGGCTGATCCAGCCGGCCGCCTTCAGCGGCGGCGAGCGGCGCGAGACCAAGGAGCTGGAGCAGGTGCATTTCGCGCTGGCCTTCGAGGCGCCGGGCTATCGCGACGATGACGTCTATACCAGCCAGGTCTATCGACCGCGCTGGGCGGCGGCATGTCGTCGCGGCTGTTCCAGAAGATCCGGGAAGAGCGCGGCCTGTGCTATTCGATCTTCGCGCAGTCCGGCGCCTATGAGGATACCGGGCATCTTCACGATCTATGCCGGCACCTCGGCGGAAGAGATCGGCGAGCTGTCGCAGCTGACGATTGATGAGCTGAAACGCTCGGCCGAGGATATGACCGAGGCGGAAGTGGCGCGGGCGCGGGCGCAGATGAAGGCCGGGATGCTGATGGGGCTGGAAAGCCCCTCGGCCCGGGCCGAGCGGCTGGCGCGATTGCTGACGATCTGGGGCCGGGTGCCCGATGTCGCGGAAGCGGTGGAGCGGATCGATGCGGTGACGGTGGCCGATGTGCGCCGCAATGCCGCCGAGATGGTGCAGGCCGGGCGGTCGGCGCTGGCGCTTTACGGGCCGGTCGAGACGGCGCCCGATCTTGGCAAGCTGCGCGCAAGGCTAGCCGCCTGATGTTAGCCCTGCGCCGCAAGGTGCGGATCGAGACCGAGCGCATGACCCTGCGCCTGCCACTGCACATCGGACCATTCCGCCTGGACCGGGTTGCGGCGCGAGAGTACCGCCTTTCTGCAGCCCTGGGAGCCGAGCTGGGCCGAGGATCACCTGTCGCGCCGGGCCTTCACCAACCGGGTCTACTGGGCGGCGCGGGCCCAGAAGCAGCGGCACCGCGCTGCCGCTGTTCCTGATCCGGCGCAAGGATCAGGCGCTGCTCGGGGCGATCACGCTGGACAATATCCGCCGCGGCCCGGCGCAGGCCGGGACGCTGGGCTACTGGATCGGCCAGCCCTTCGCCCGGCAGGGCTTCATGCGCGAGGCGATCCAGGCGGTGGTGCATCACGCCTTCACCATGATGGACCTGAGCCGGATCGAGGCCGCCTGTCTGCCGGAAAACGCCGCCTCGCGCGGCGTGCTGGAGAAATCCGGGTTCAAGTATGAGGGCGTGGCGCAGAGCTATCTGCAGATCAACGGGCGCTGGCGCAACCATGTGCTTTACGCGAACCTGCGCAGTGATCGGCGCGGGCGGACGGATGTCGGATGAGGTTCGCATCGCGCTGTTGCGCGGGGTCAACGTCGGAGGCACCGGCAAGTTGCCGATGGCGGGGTTTCGCGAGGTTCTCGAGGGCCTCGGGTGTGCGGAGGTGCGGACCTATATCCAGAGCGGCAATGCGGTGTTCCGCGGCGGTGGCGCCGCGCTCGGGGCGCGGATCGAGGCGGCGCTGGAGGCGCGCTTCGGGTTTCGCCCCAGGGTCTTCCTGATCTCGTTGACGGCGCTGGAGGCGATGCTGGCCGCCACTCCCTTTGATCCGCCCGAGGGGGCGGAGGCGACGGTGCATCTGATGTTTCTGGACCACCCCGCGCCCGAGGTGGACCTTGCCGCGATCGCAGCCCTTGCCGCGCCCTTCGGAGCGCTTTGCGCTGATCGGCTCGGTGTTCTATCTGCTGGCGCCGGAGGGGGTTGGGCGCTCTGTGCTGGTGCAGCGTCTGGGGCGGTTGCTGGCGGTGCCCGTGACCGGGCGCAACCTGCGCTCGGTGCGCGCGATCGTCGCGCTGGCGCGCGCGGTGGCGGGCTAGGCCGGGGGGTTGCAGGGCTGCGCGCGCCATGCTTCACCTGTCGCCAAAGGAGCCTGCCGATGCTGAACCCTGCCGATGCCGATTTCGTCGCGCGACTGGCCGAAGCCTTGCCCGAGGGGGCCCTGCGCGAACTGACGCCGGCCTATCTGGAAGAGCCGCGCGGGCGCTATCACGGGCAGGGCGGGGCGCTGGTGGCGCCGCGGCTCGGCCGAGGAGGTGGCGGCGGTCGTGCGGCTTTGCGCCGCAGCACGGGTGGGCATCGTGCCCTGGGGCGGCGGCACCGGGCCTTGTCGGCGGGCAGGTGATGGAGGCGGGCCCGGCGCCGGTGATCCTGTCGCTGGAGCGGATGACGGCGATGCGGGCGGTTTATCCCGAAGAGAACGTGTTGATCGCCGAGGCGGGCGCGGTGCTGGAGACGGTGCATCAGGCGGCGGCGGCGGTGGGGCGGCTGTTTCCGCTGACGCTGGCCAGCAGGGCTCCTGCCGGATCGGCGGCAACCTTGCCGACCAATGCGGGCGGCGTGAATGTGCTGCGCTATGGCAATGCGCGCGAGCTGTGTCTGGGGCTGGAGGCGGTGCTGGCGGATGGCACGATCTGGCATGGGCTGAAGCGGCTGCGCAAGGACAACACCGGCTATGATCTGCGCGACCTGCTGATCGGGTCCGAGGGGTACGCTGGGGATCATCACGGCGGCGTCGCTGAAGCTGTTGCCGGTGCCTGCGGCCGAAGGGCGCGGCGCTGATGGTGGTGCGACAGCCCGGCCGCGCGCGCTGAGCCTGCTGGCGCTGGCGCGCGAGCGGCTGGCCGAGGGGGTTTCGGCGTTTGAGCTGATCGGGCGGATGGGGCTGGAGTTTCTGGCCGAGACTCTGCCCGAGGTGCGCCAGCCCTTTGCCAAGGCCCCGGCATGGATGGTGCTGATCGATGTCGGCCTGCCGCGCGGGCAGGAGCCTGCGGCGCGCTTTGGAGGCGCTGTTCGAGGCCGGGCTGGAGGCGGGCCTGGTCAGCGACGGTGTGATCGCGCAATCGCAGGCGCAGCGGGCCGAATTCTGGGCGATCCGCGAGATGATCCCGGAGGCGAACCGGCGGATCGGTGCGGTCTCGTCCCATGACATCTCGCTGCCGCTGAGTGCGGTGCCGGAGTTCATCGCCGAGGCGGGGGCGGCTTTGGCTGCGGCGGGCGACTGGCGGGTGAACTGCTTTGGCCATCTCGGCGACGGCAACCTGCATTACAACGTCTTTCCCGCCAAGGGGCGGAGCCGGGGTGACTACGACAACCGCGCGGGAGGAAGTGAAGCGGCTGGTGCATGATCTGGTCGATGGCTATGGCGGATCGGTCAGTGCCGAGCATGGCATCGGGCGGCTGAAGGTCGAGGATCTGGAGCGTTATGGCGACCCGGCGAAGCTGGCCGCGATGCGGGCGATCAAGGCGGCGCTCGATCCGCTGGGGATCATGAACCCGGGGGCGGTTTTGCGGTGAGGGTCGGGGGCGCGGCGGGGTGAACCCCGCCCTACCGCCATTCGGGGCGATGCTGCGCGACGGGGGGCGGCGCGGGTCCGGGAGGGGCGCTTGCTACGGGGGAGCGGGGCGGTTCGGGGTAGCATTGAAGGGTGTCATCCCCGCGCAGGCGGGGATCTTTTGCCATTCTCGCGCCCCCTTGCCACTCTCGCGACCTGTGCCCGCAAGGCCCCCGCCTGCGCGGGGATGACAGGGTCCTATCGCACCCCCAGCTCGGCCAGTGCGGCGAGCAGGGTGGCGGGCAGCGGCTCTTCCCGGTCGCGGCCCTTGGGCAGGTCGCGGGGGGCGTCCTGCGGGGTCAGGTAGCGCCAGCCCTGAAACGGGCGGCGCGGCTGCGCCTCGGTGCGGATCACCTCGGGGTCAAGGATCAGGGCGCAGCGCAGGATGCCATCCTCGCCGCGCCTCTCTTCCAGCGCGTGGATGCGCTGGCGGGCGAGGACGAGGCCTTTGAAAACCCAGTAGAGCGAGCCGCCTGCGAGGATTTCATCCTCTCGTTTCGGCCACATCCGGGTGACGTGGAAGGGGCGGCCATCGGGGCGCAGGTGGCGGCGCGAGTCCTGCCAGTCGGTCAGGTCCTCGACCTTTTCCGCCCCGACGCAGAGTTTGAGGATATTGATGTGGTCCGGCACGACTCGCTCAAGGTGTTGAGGGTTGGGCTTTAGGATAGGCTAGTCCTTGCGGAGTTCAAGGGAGGGAGGTATCTTGGGGGTTCGCCGCGCGGCGGTCTGTGACGCTGTGCCCGATTGCCCCCTAATTCCGACCAAGGACGCTGCCATGACCCGTTTTTCCGCCCCCATTGCCGAGCAGATCTGGGATATGAAGTATCGGCTGAAGGCGGCGGATGGCGCGGTGATCGACGGCACGATCGAGGATACCTGGCGGCGCATCGCGCGCTCGCTGGCCGAGGTCGAGAAAGACCCCGCGATCTGGGAGGAGCGGTTCTACACCGCGCTGGAAGATTTCAAATACCTGCCCGCCGGACGGATCACCGCGGGGGCTGGCACCGGGCGGGCGGTGACGCTGTTCAACTGCTTCGTCATGGGCACGATCCCGGACAGCATGGGCGGCATCTTCGACATGCTGAAGGAGGCCGCGCTGACGATGCAGCAGGGCGGCGGGATCGGCTATGATTTCTCGACCATCCGGCCGCGCGGCGCCGAGGTGATGGGGGTGGCGGCGGATGCCTCTGGCCCGCTGAGCTTCATGGATGTCTGGGATGCGATGTGCCGCACCATCATGTCGGCGGGCTCGCGTCGCGGTGCGATGATGGCGACGATGCGCTGCGACCATCCGGATATCGAGAATTTCATCGCCGCCAAGCAGGACCCGGCGCGGCTGCGGATGTTCAACCTCTCGGTGCTGGTGACCGATGATTTCATGGCCGCGGTGAAGGCCGACGGACCCTGGGACCTGCAATTCGGCGGCAAGGTGTTCCGCACCCTGCAGGCGCGCGATCTGTGGAACCGGATCATGCGCTCGACCTATGATTTCGCCGAACCGGGGGTGATCTTCATCGACCGGATCAATGCGATGAACAACCTGAACTATGTCGAGACGATCGCCGCGACCAACCCCTGTGGCGAGCAGCCGCTGCCGCCCTATGGCGCCTGTCTGCTCGGCTCGGTCAACCTCGCGCGGCTGGTCAGCGACCCGTTCGGCCCGAAAGCGCGGATGGATCCGAAGGCGCTGGACGATCTGGTGCGGCTCGCGATCCGGATGATGGACAATGTGGTCGATGCCAGCCGGTTCCCGCTGCCGCAGCAGGCCGAAGAGGCGCGCAACAAGCGGCGGATCGGGCTCGGGGTTACCGGGCTTGCCGATGCGCTGCTGATGCTGGGGCTGCGCTATGGCTCGGAAGAGGCCGCCGCGCAGACCGAGGTCTGGATGAAGGCGATTGCGCGGGCCTCCTATCTGGCCTCGGTCGATCTGGCGAAGGAGAAGGGGGCGTTTCCGCTGTTCGATGCGGAGAAGTACCTCGCCTCGGGCAACATGTTGCAGATGGACAAGGATGTGCGGGACGCGATCGCCAGACATGGCATCCGCAATGCGCTGCTGACCTCGATCGCGCCGACCGGCACGATCAGCCTTTACGCGGGGAATGTAAGCTCCGGGATCGAGCCGGTCTTTGCCTATGCCTATACCCGCAAGGTGTTGCAGAAGGACGGATCGCGGACCGAGGAAGAAGTGGTGGATTACGCCGTGCAGATGTGGCGCGACCTGAAGGGCGACGCGCCGCTGCCGGAGTATTTCGTCAATGCGCAGACCTTGCCGCCGCTCGACCATGTAAGGATGCAGGCGGCGGCGCAGAAATGGATCGACAGCTCGATCTCGAAGACGATCAACTGCCCCGAGGATATCTCCTTCGAGGATTTCAAGGAGGTCTATATGGCCGCCTGGGATCAGGGCTGCAAAGGCTGCACGACCTATCGGCCGAATGATGTGACCGGATCGGTTCTGACCGTCTCGGGCAGCAGCGAGGCGGCGCCGGAAGAGGCGCGCAGCGGCACCGTGAACGATGGCGAGGTGGTCTATCTGTCGGAACCGCTGAACCGGCCGCAGGCGCTGGAGGGGGCGACCTACAAGCTGAAATGGCCCGACAGCGAGCATGCGATCTATATCACCGTCAATGACATCGTGATCGCCGGGCACAGGCGTCCGTTCGAGGTCTTCATCAACTCGAAGAACATGGAGCATTTCGCCTGGACCGTGGCGCTGACGCGGATGATCTCGGCGGTGTTCCGGCGCGGCGGGGATATCTCCTTCGTGGTGGAAGAGCTGAAGGCGGTGTTCGATCCGCGGGGCGGGGCCTGGATGGAGGGGCGCTATGTGCCCTCGATCCTGGCGGCGATCGGCGGGGTGATCGAGCGGCACCTGGTGGCGATCGGGTTCATCGAGGGGCTGGGGCTGGGTCTGAAGACCGACCCGCAGGCCGAGGTGGTCAACCTGAACGGACCCAAGGGCAAGGCCTGTTCGAGCTGCGGCAGCTACGAGATGCGGATGATCGAGGGCTGCATGACCTGCGCGAATTGCGGGTTTTCCAAATGCGGCTGAGCGGCGTCTAAGGCGAGACCGGCGCCCGGGACCGGGCGCCGGGCGGGCCCTTTGGCGTGGCCTGACGTAAGTTTCACTGTGGTCTTTGGTTGTGGCGCCGCGGGCAGGGGGTCTTTGCGGCTGGTTTTGTCGGCGATAAAACTTAGCCATTGATATAAGTGTCTGGCTGTCCTATGGTTAGCCACATGGAAAACAATCAAACCCCCTACGATTCGATATTCCACGCCCTTGCAGACCCGACGCGGCGCGCCGTGGTGCAGCGGCTTGGGCGGGGGGATGCGACGGTGGGTGCGCTGGCGGAGCCGTTCGACATGGCACTGCCGTCGTTCATGAAGCACGTCTCGGTCTTGGAGCGCGCCGGGTTGATCGGAACGCGGAAGCAGGGCCGGGTGCGGACCTGCACGCTGAACCGGGAGCGGCTGATTGCGGCGGAGGGCTGGTTTGAGGCGCAGCGCGCGCTGTGGCAGGCGCGGTTCGACAATCTTGATCTGTTATTGGAAAGTCTGAAGGGAGAAGAGGATGACGCCTGATCTGCGGTATGATTTTCAGGTCGACCGGCGCGCCAGCACGCTGACGATCCGGCGCGAGTTCGCGGCCGGGCAGCAGCGGGTCTGGGATTGCCATACCAGAAGCGAGTTGCTCGACCGCTGGTTCGCGCCCAAGCCGCTGACGACGCGGACCAAGGTGATGTCGTTTCGCGCCGGTGGGCGTTGGCATTATGCGATGGTCATGCCCGACGGGCAGGAATTCTGGGGCTTGCTGGAATATCAGACGATCGACCCGATCGACGGCTACACCGCGCTGGATGGATTCTGCGACGCCGAGGGGGTGCTGAACCCCGCCCTGCCGCAGGCGGAATGGACGGTGGGATTTACCGAGGCGGAGGGTCGCACGACGGTGCGGACCAAGGTGCGCTATGCCTCGGCCGAGGATCTCGACAAGGTCGTCCAGATGGGGATGGAGGCCGGCATGACCTCGACCCTGGAACGGCTGGATGAGTTGCTGGTGGAACTGGCGGCCGAGGAGGCAGGGAAATGAGTGCGGAAAAAGTGACCGTCAGCGCGCTGGTGATGGCGCCGCCGGACCGGGTGTGGCGCGGCTGGACCGAGCCTGCGGAGATCACGCAGTGGAACTTTGCCAGCGACGACTGGTATTGCCCGAGTGCCGAGGCCGATCTGCGGGTGGGCGGCACCTACAAGGCGCGGATGGAGGCGAAGGATGGCAGTTTCGGCTTTGATTTCGAGGCGGTCTACGAGGCGGTTGCGCCGGGCCGCGCGCTGACCCTTGCGATGGCGGATGGCCGCCGCGCCAGCACGCGCTTTTCGCCGGAGGCGGGCGGCACGCGGGTGACGACCGAGTTCGACGCGGAGACCGAGAACCCGGTCGAGATGCAGCGCGGCGGCTGGCAGGCGATCCTGGACAACTTCAAGCGATACATCGAGGCGCAGGGGTGATCCCTGCGCCTTCGGGCGGTCATTCCCCGAAGCGGTCGATCAGCACGCGTTCCAGCTGGCCTGCGAATTTGGCGGCGGCGACGGGCAGGGTACGGCCGCGCAGCTGGCCGAGATAGAGCAGCCCCTCTGGCACGTCGCGTTTGTCGAGCGGGCGCGAGACGACGCCGTCGGCGCCATCCTTCTCTGGCAGGCCGACGGGGATCTGGAAGCCGATGATCTGTTCCTGCGCGGGCAGGCGGCGCAGGAATTCGAAGCTGTCGGATTCGACGGCGGGATGCAGCACGGCCGATGAACGGCGCATCGCGAGGTCGATCAGGTGGCGCACGCCGTATTGCGCGGTGGGCAGCGCGATCGGGTATTGCGCGCAATGGGCGAGCCGCAGGGTTTTCTGCGCGGCGAGCGGATGGTCGGGCGGCATCACGGCATGGACCGATTGCCGCGCCGTGGCAAGGACCTGAAATTCGCTGAGCCGCACCGGCTCGAACACCAGGGCGAGGTCGACCGCGTGGTCGACCAGCGCCTGTTCTGCCGCGGCGCGGTCGCGCAGCAGCACCGAGAAGGTGACGCGCGGGTGGCTGGCACGGTAGCGGGCGATCTGTTCGGGCAGGAAATAGGGCAGCATGGCCTGTGAGCAGGCGATCGAGACATGGCCGCGGCGTTCGCCCGCGAGATCGGCGATGCGCGATTTCAGGCGTTCGAGATCCGAGACCTGATCGCGGATGTGCTGGATCAGCAGCTCTCCCGCCGTGGACAGGCGCACCCCGCGCGGCAGGCGTTCGAAGATCGGCACGCCGAGTTCTTCCTCCAGCGCCAGCACGCGGCGGTTGAGTGCGGTCGAGGTGATGGCGAGGGTTTCCGCCGCCTTGCGGATCGAGCCCGCGCGGTGGATCGCCTCGATGTAATGCAGCGGGGTGAGGTGGCGCATCTGGCTTTCGGGACTGCTGCAGTTTTTGCATCGGCTTTGTGCAAACTTAGCAGAAGACAGCATCGGAACAAGTGCCCTAGCCTTTGGCCAGAGCGCTGTAACTCCCATCGATCCGCAGCGGATTTGCCTGTTTCCACCCATGCCAGCCAGGAGGCTTGCCGATGTCCGACCCCACCCTGTCCCGCCGTTCCTTTCTGCGCGGCACTGCCGGGCTTGCCGGCGCCAGCGCGCTCGCCTCGCTGCCGATGGCCGCGCGGGCGGCTGACAAGATCACCGTCGGCTTCATCTATGTCGGCGCCAAGGATGACTATGGCTACAACCAGTCGCATGCCGAGGGCGCGGCGGTGGTCAAGAAGATCCCCGGGGTGACGGTGGTGGAGGAAGAGAAGGTGCCGGAGGCGGTGGATGTCACCAAGACCATGGAGAGCATGATCAACTTCGATGGTGCCTCGCTGCTGTTCCCGACCTCTTTCGGCTATTTCGACCCGTTCATTCTGGAACTGGCGCCGAAGTACAAGGATGTCCGTTTCGAACATTGCGGCGGGTTGTGGAATGACAAGGACCCGAAGAACGCGGGCTCTTACTTCGGGTATATCGACATGGCGGTCTATCTGAACGGGGTCACGGCGGGGCATGCGACCAAGTCGAAGAAGATCGGCTTTGTCGCGGCCAAGCCGATCCCGCAGGTGCTGGAGAACATCAACTGCTTCCTGCTCGGCGCGCGCTCGGTCGACCCCGCGATCACCTGTCAGGTGATCTTTACCGGCGAATGGTCGATGCCGGTGAAGGAGGCGGAAGCCACCAACTCGCTCTGCGATGCGGGCTGTGACGTGATCACCTGCCATGTCGACGGGCCGAAGGTGGTGATGCAGACGGCGGCGGGGCGCGGCGCCTTCATCTGCGGCTATCACGCCAACCAGTCGGCGCTGGCGCCGGAGAAATACCTGACCGGGGCCGAGTGGAACTGGGGCAAGGTCTATACCGATTTCATCGGCACGATGATGGCGGGCGGCACGATCCCGAATTTCGTGCGCGGCGGGCTGGCCGAGGAATTCGTGAAGATGTCGCCGCTCGGGCCGGCAAACTCTGACGCGGCGCGCAAGCAGTTCGAGGCGACCAAGGCGGCGATCCTGAAGGGCGGCTTCTCGGTCTTCAAGGGGCCGATGAAGGACAATGCCGGCAAGGAGATCATCCCGGCGGGCAAGGCGTTCATGGAAACCGACGTGTCACTCGAGAGCATGAACTACCTGGTCGAGGGCGTCGTCGGGTCAACCTCGTAAGGGGCCGGGCGATGGCGGACCAGAGCATTTCCCTGGTGCAGGACAGGGCGGCGCCGGACTGGCTCGCCGCGGTTGCGCGGCGGGCCGAGGCGGTGGTGCTGCCGCTGGGCGCGCTGGCGCTGGGCTGGCGCTGTTCGGGCTGTTTCTGCTGGTGCTGGGCAAGTCGCCGGTGGATTTCTATCAGCTGGTCTACAAGGCGGGCTATGGCAGCGCCTTTTCCTGGCAGAACACGCTGTCGCGCACAGCACCGCTGCTGTTCGCGGCGCTCTGCGTGGCCTTGCCGGCGCGGCTCGGGCTGGTGGTGATCGGCGGCGAGGGGGCGATCGTGCTGGGCGGCACCGCCACGGGCGCCTTGGGCGCGCGTGCTGGGGGCGACGCCGGGCGGGATCGGACTGCCGCTGATGGCGCTGGCCGGGGCGAGCGTGGGCGCGCTCTGGATCGGGGCGGTGGGCGCGCTGCGCTATTATCGCGGGGTGAACGAGACCATCGCGAGCCTGCTGATGGCCTATATCGCCATCGCGCTGATGAACCATCTGGTGGGCGGGCCGCTGCGCGACCCGGCGAGCCTGAACAAGCCATCGACCCTCGCGCTGCCGCCGGCGCTGCGGGTCGGCGATATTCCGGGGATGGACGTGCATTGGGGGCTGATCGTCGGGCTGGTTTGCTGCGTCGTGACCTGGGTGCTGATCGAGCGCACCTCCTGGGGCTTCGCGGCGCGGATTGCGGGCGACAATGTGCGGGCGGCGCAGGTGCAGGGGCTGCCGGTGGGCCGGCTGATCGTGGGCTTCACCGCGCTCGGCGGCGCCTTCGCGGGGCTCGCCGGGTTCTTCGAGGTGACGGCGGTGCAGGGGTCGGCCAATGCCTCGCTCGCTGCCGGATATGGCTATACCGGCATTCTGATCGCCTTTCTGGCGCGGCAGAACCCGCTGGCGGTGATCCCGGTGGCGCTGCTGCTGGCGGGGTTCGAGGCCTCGTCGGGGCTGGTGCAGCGCCGGATGGATCTGCCGGATGCCACCATCCTTGTGCTGAAGGCGGTGGTCTTCGTGGTGATCCTTGTGTCGGACACGCTCTATGGCCGGTTCAGGATCTTCACCCCAGAGCGGTGGAGCAAGACATGAGTGGCGATATCGGGGTCTGGGCGGTGCCGATCGCCATTCTGGGCGGGGCGATCCGGGTGTCGACGCCGTTCCTGTTCGTGAGCCTTGGCGAGGTCATCACCGAGCGCTCGGGGCGGATCAATCTGGGGCTCGAGGGCACCCTGGTTTTCGGCGCGATGTCGGGCTATGCGGTGGCCTATCTGACCGGCTCGCCCTGGCTGGGGGTGCTGGCGGCGGCGGTGACGGGGATCTGCTTCGGGCTGTTGCACGGGCTGCTCTGTTCGCTGCCGAAGGTGAATGACATCGCCATCGGCATCTCGCTGATGTTGCTGGGCACCGGGCTCGCGTTCTTTTTCGGCACGCCCTATGTGCAGCCGGTGGCGCCGCATCTGCCGTCCTTGCCGCTGGGCTGGTGGTCGTCGGTGCCGCAGGTGCAGGCGGCGCTGAACGTCAATATCCTGTTCCTTGTGGGCATCGTGCTGGCGCTGGTGCTGGCCTGGATGCTGCGCTCGACCCGGGCCGGGCTGATCCTGCGGGTGGTGGGCGACAGCACCGATGCGGCGCGCGCGATGGGGCTGCGGCCGAATCTGATCCGGACGCTGGCGACGGCGGCGGGCGGGGCCTTTGCCGGGGTCGGCGGCGCCTATCTGTCGCTGTTCTATCCCGGCGCCTGGAGTCAGGGGATCAGTTCCGGGCAAGGGTTGATGGCGGTGGCGCTGGTGATCTTCGCGCGCTGGAGCCCGGTCAACTGTTTCTGGGCGGCGCTGCTGTTTGGCGGCGCGGGCGCGCTGGGGCCCGCGCTGCAGTCGGTCGGCATCTCGCAGGGCTATTACCTGTTCTATGCGGCGCCTTACGTCCTGACCCTGGGCGTGCTGATCGCCACCTCTTCGACCACGCGCGCCACGAGCGGTGCGCCGGGCGAGCTTTCAATTACCAAATAGAGGCCATTTCCAAGCAGGGACTGCCATGACCACGATAGCCTCCACCCCCTATGCCTGGCCCTGGAACGGGGCGCTGCGGCCGGACAATACGGCGCTGATCATCATCGACATGCAGACCGATTTCTGCGGCAAGGGCGGCTATGTCGACGCGATGGGCTATGATCTGAGCCTGACTCAGGCGCCGATCGGGCCGATCAAGGCGACTGCTCGCCGCGATGCGGGCCAAGGGCTACACCATCATCCATACGCGCGAGGGGCACCGCCCCGACCTGGCCGACCTGCCGGCGAACAAGCGCTGGCGCAGCCAGCAGATCGGCGCGGGGATCGGCGATGCGGGGCCCTGCGGGCGGATCCTTGATGCGCGGCGAGGCGGGCTGGGACATCATCCCCGAGCTTTACCCCGAGGCGGGCGAGCCGATCATCGACAAGCCGGGCAAGGGCAGTTTCTGCGCCACCGATCTGGAGCTGATCCTGCACACCAAGGGCATCGACAACCTGATCCTGACCGGGATCACCACGGATGTCTGCGTCTCGACCACGATGCGCGAGGCGAATGACCGCGGGCTTCGAATGTCTGATCCTGGAGGATTGCTGCGGCGCGACCGATCCGGCCAACCATAGGGCGGCGATCAATATGGTGCGGATGCAGGGCGGCGTGTTCGGCGCGGTTGCCGACAGCGCCACGCTGATCGCGGCCCTGCCATGATCATCGGTGAGGAGAAGGCCCCGCTCGACGCCGCGCTGGAGGTGGCGACGGTGGGCATGACGATGCGCTTTGGCGGGTTCACCGCGCTCGACGATGTGTCGATCCGGATTCCGGCGGGGTCCTTCCATGCCCTGCTGGGCGAGAATGGCGCGGGCAAGTCGACGCTGGTGAAATGCATGATGGGGTTTTACCACGCCACGGCGGGGCAGTTGCTGGTGGGCGGGCGCGAGGCGCAGGTGGCGGACCCGAGGGTGGCGCATGCGCTGGGGCTGGGGATGGTCTATCAGCAGTTCACGCTGGTGCCCTCGCTGACCGCCGCCGAGAACCTTGTGATCAGCCGCGAGGATGCGCCTGCGGTGATCGACTGGCGGCGCGAGACCGCGGCGCTGGCCGGGTTCATGGAGCGGATGCCGTTCCGGGTGCCGCTCGACCAGCCGGTCAGGGCGCTGGCGGCGGGCGAGAAGCAGAAGCTGGAGATATTGAAGCAGCTCTACCTCGGGCGGCGGTTCCTGATTCTGGACGAGCCGACCTCGGTTCTGACGCCGGATGAGGCGGATGAGGTGCTGGGCCATGTGCGCGGGCTTTGCGAGGCGGGCGAGATCACGGTCCTGATGATCACCCACAAGTTCCGCGAGGTGACGGCCTTTGCCGATGAGGTTTCCGTGCTGCGCCGGGGCAAGCTGGTGGGCAAGGGCAGGGTCGCGGCGCTGTCGCATGCCGAGATGGCAGCGATGATGATGGGCGAGGCGAAGCTGCCCGCGCCGGCTGCGCGGACCGGCGCGGCGGGGGCCCCGGTCCTGTCGCTGAACGGGGTGCGGGCGCGGGACCGGTCCGGCCTGAAGGAGATCGCGATTGATGCGCTGGCGGTGCGCGCGGGTGAGATCGTCGGCATCGCCGGAATATCCGGCAATGGCCAGATGGAGCTGATGGAGATCCTGACCGGTCAGCGTCCGCTGGAGGCGGGCGAGATGGTGGTGCAGGGCGAGACCTATCGCGCCACCCGGCAGGAGGCGCGGCGGCACGCCATCCGCTATCTGCCCGAGGAGCCTTTGCGCAACGCCTCGGCGCCGCATATGTCGGTGGCCGAGAACATCGCCTTTCGCAGTTTCGACGCGAAGGGGGCAGGCAGTCGGTTCTGGACCTCGGGTGTCGAGTTGCGGCAACTGGCCGAGCGGCTGGTGGGGGACTACAAGGTCAAATGCGCCTCGATCGACGCGCCGATCGCCTCGCTCTCCGGGGGCAATGTGCAGCGTGCGGTGCTGGCGCGGGAACTGACCGGAGAGGTGCGGCTGCTGATCATCTCGAACCCCTGTTTCGGGCTCGATTTCGCGGCGGTGTCGGAGATCCGCGCGCGGATCATGGCGGCGCGGAACGCGGGCGCGGCGGTGCTGCTGATGTCGGAGGATCTGGACGAGATCCTGGAGCTGGCCGACCGCGTTCTGGTGATGTCGGAAGGCCGGATCGCCTATGAAACGCCGGCAGCGACAGCGGATGTCGCGGCGATCGGACATCATATGGGAGGCCACGCCTGATGGTCGAGATTGCTGCGGCCAAGCCGTTTCCGTTCCGCTTCGATCCGGCGCGCACGGCGCTGATCGTGATCGACATGCAGCGGGATTTCATCGAGCCGGGCGGCTTTGGCGCGGCTTTGGGCAATGACGTTTCGCTGCTGGCGGCGATCGTACCCAGCGTGGCGCGGCTGATGGCGGGGGCGCGGGCGGCGGGCGTTCCGGTGATCCACACCCGCGAATGCCACCGGCCGGATCTGTCGGACTGCCCGCCCGCCAAGCGGTTGCGCGGGGCGCCCGCGCTCCGGATCGGGGATGAGGGTCCGATGGGGCGCATCCTGATCGCCGGAGAGCCGGGGGCCGAGATCGTGCCTGAGCTTTCGCCAGAGCCGGGCGAGATCGTCATCGACAAGCCGGGCAAGGGGGCGTTCTACGCCACGAGCCTGGGTGAGACGCTGGAGGAGCTGGGCATCCGCAGCCTGATCTTCGCCGGTGTCACCACCGAGGTCTGCGTGCAGACCACGATGCGCGAGGCGAATGATCGCGGCTATGACTGCCTGTTGGCCGAGGATGCGACGGAAAGCTATTTCCCCGCCTTCAAGACCGCCACGCTGGAGATGATCCGCGCGCAGGGCGGCATTGTCGGCTGGACCGCCACCACGGATGAGATCGTCGGGGCGCTGAATGTCTGAGCCCTTCGCATTGGCGGCGCTGGCCGCGGGTGGCTGGCAGCAGGTGCCCTTCGGGCCGTTCCACGAGGGCGTGGAGATCGCGCAGATCGTGCAGGGCGAGCCCGCCGTGGCGCTGTTGCGCTATGCCCCGGGTGCGCGGGTGCCGGAGCATGAGCATATGGGGCTGGAGACGATCCTCGTGCTCGATGGGGTGCAGAGCGATGAGCGCGGCGACTATGGCGTGGGCACGCTGATGGTGAACCCGGAGGGGAGCCGACATTCGGTCTGGTCCGACGCGGGATGTGTGGTGTTGATCCAGTGGGCGCGCCCGGTTCGGTTCACAAGGGCGGATGCGGCGGAGTGAGCGGGCCGAGGCCGGATTGCGCCAGCCTTTAGCGGCGCCTGCCGCGGGGTGGGATATTTCCGCCACCGGCGGTTGGCTCTGCCCTCGGCGCACCCGGCAGGGTTGAGACGCGGTCCAGACCCCCCTTGTGCAGGGGTGCCCGGCGGCGGGGGCAGGGCCGAAACGCCTTTGCTTTCGGGGATTTGCGTGATAAACCTGTCGTTAGAAGCTGTGGCGCAGACTGCGGCGATGAAGAACGATTGAGCAGGCAGACAGGTATGGGAACGGGCTATAACGGCACGTTTGTCATTTCATGGCGTCAGACCGAGCTGGACGGTGTCATAGCCGCGCCGCTCGATTTGCTTGAGGTCGGCGTCACCTGGCGCTGGATGGGCGAGGCCGTGCGGGTCGACGGGCCGCAGGGGATCCTGGTGTTGCAGGGCGACCCGGAAGGCGCAGAGCTGCACCGCCATGCGGCCAAGATGGTGCGCCGGCTGGTGGGCGCGGCGCTGTCGGGTGCGCCGGTCGAGAGGCTGGCAGATCTGCCGGACGACGACATGCCCGAGCGGGGCTTCGTGGTGACGGACGGGCGGCGCAGCTATGCCGCGACGGTGATCGACACCGCCGACCGGGGCACGCGTCTGCTGATGTTCGTCGGTGCCATGCCGGAAGAGGGCGAAACGCTCTGGGTGGTGCGGACCGCCGTGGCGCTGGGCGTGCCGGAGGATCTGAACCCGCTGCTGGGCGGCGTGATCTGCTTTACCCCCGGAACATGGATCACCACGCCCGATGGCCCGCGCCGGATTGACGAGCTGCGTCAGGGCGACCGGATCCAGACCAAGGACGATGGCGCGCAGGAGATCCTGTGGACCGGAAGCCGCCGGATGACCGGGGCGCGGCTGTTCGCGATGCCGCATCTGCGGCCGGTGCGGTTCCGCGCCGGGGCGCTGGGCGCGGGGCGGCCGGGGGAAGAGCTGCTGGTCTCGCCGCAGCACCGGATGCTGGTGAAGGGGGCTGCCGCCAAGGCCCTGTTCAACGAGGCCGAGGTTCTGGTGGCGGCCACCGATCTGGTGAACGGGCGCAATATCCTGATCGATACGGCGCTGAAGGAGGTGACCTATGTGCATATCCTTCTGGCGCGGCATCAGGTGGTCTGGGCCAACGGGCTGGAGACGGAAAGTTTTCACCCCTCGAATACATCGCTAGAAACCGTGAATCCGGTCCAGAGGTCCGAGCTTCTGGCCCTGTTTCCCGGTCTGGACAAAGATCCGCAACGCTATGGCGCCTTTGCCCGACGCAACCTGACGGCATCCGAGGCGGCGATATTGCGGCATGACTGCGCGGCGTGAAGGGCGGGCCGGGGTTTCCCGGGGTTTTCTTCTCTTGCTCGACCTGACCTGATTTCCAGACGAGGTCCCAAGACCTGAGCCCTTTGCCCTGTGGCTTGCGCCTTCGGGCAATCTTGCGGGGGGCCAGTCCACGGGACAGTCCCGGTCCGCGGCGCCTGACCCTTGGGCATGGCGCGGGGTGTTGACAGCGTCACGCGCGCGCTGTATAAGCGCCGCCTGATCCGGTCCATTAGGGCCGGGTTTTCATTTGGTGTTGGTGGACCCCGCAAGGGGAGACCTGTCGTCCCCTCGGGGAAAAGGACAACGCCCTTCATCGGTCCGCAAGGGCCAGCCATAACGAAGGAGATCAGCGGTGACCAAACGCACCTCTGCCAAACACAAAATCGACCGCCGGATGGGCGAGAACATCTGGGGCCGTCCGAAATCCCCGCTCAACAAGCGTGAATACGGCCCGGGCCAGCACGGCCAGCGCCGCAAGAACAAGCTGTCCGACTTCGGCACCCAGCTGCGTGCCAAGCAGAAACTGAAGGGCTATTACGGCGATCTGACGGAAAAGCAGTTCCGCAAGATCTACGGCGAAGCCGAGCGTGTGAAGGGTGACACCGGCGAGAACCTCGTGGGTCTGCTGGAGCGTCGTCTCGACGCCGTCGTCTACCGCGCCAAGTTCGTGCCGACCGTCTTTGCGGCGCGTCAGTTCGTGAACCACGGCCATGTTCTGGTGAACGGCGCGCGCGTCAACATCGCGTCCTACCGCGTGAAGGAAGGCGACGTCGTCGAAGTGCGCCAGAAGTCCAAGCAGCTGGCGATCGTGCTGGAAGCCGTGGCTTTGGCCGAGCGTGACGTGCCGGATTACATCGAGGTCGACCACTCGAAAATGACCGCGAAATTCGTCCGTCAGCCGGGTCTGGGCGATGTGCCCTATCCGGTTCAGATGGAACCGAACCTCGTCGTCGAATATTACGCCAAGAACTGATCCGCCTGCTCTCGGAACGGATCATGGGGGTCTGCCGAGAGGCAGGCCCCTTTTCGTTGGCCGGGTCGGAGGGCGAAATCCTGCTGGCCTTGGACCGGGGGCATCGCTATTCATGCGCCACATTCGGAGACAGACGATGAACGACGCCATTCGCCCGCAGCCCGGAATTCTGGATATCGAGCTTTATCAAGGCGGTGCCGGGCATGTGCCGGGGGCGGTCGCGTCGAATGTGGTGAAGCTGTCGTCGAACGAGAACCCGTTCGGGCCTTCGGAAAAGGTCAAGGAAGCATTCCAGCGTACGGTGCATCAGCTGCACCGCTACCCGCCGACCGACCATGCCAGCCTGCGCGCCGCCATTGCCGAGGTGCATGGGCTCGATGCCGGGCGGATCATCTGCGGGGTCGGATCGGACGAGGTGATCACCTTCCTCTGCCAGGCCTATGCCGGGCCGGGGGATGAGGTGCTTTATACCGAGCATGGCTTCCTGATGTACCCGATCTCTGCCCGCGCGGTGGGGGCGACGCCGGTCAAGGTGCCCGAGCGCGAGCGCACGACGGATGTGGACGGGTTGCTGATGGCCTGCACCGAGCGCACCCGGCTGGTGTTCCTGGCCAACCCGAACAATCCGACCGGCACGATGATCGGCGCCGGGGAAGTGGCGCGGCTGGCGGCGGGCCTGCCGCCGCAGGCGATCCTGGTGCTGGACGGGGCCTATGCGGAATATGTGCAGGGCTACGACGGCGGCGCCTCGCTGGTCGAGGCGCGGGAAAACGTCGTGATGACGCGGACATTCTCCAAGATCTACGGGCTGGGCGGGCTGCGCATCGGCTGGGGCTATGGCCCGCGCGCGATCATTGATGTGCTGAACCGGATCCGGGGGCCGTTCAACCTGTCCAATACGCAGCTGGAGGCGGCCGAGGTTGCGGTGCGCGATCAGGAGCATGTGACCAAGTGCCGGGCCGAGAATGCGCGGATGCGGCGCTGGCTGGCCGAGGCCCTGGCCGAGATGGGGGTGCCGTCCGACACCTCGATGGCGAATTTCGTGCTCGCGCGCTTTGCCGATCAGGCCGAGGCCGAGGCCTGCGACGGGTTCTTGCAGGAGCGCGGGCTGATCGTGCGGCGGGTGGCGGGTTATGGTCTGCCGCATTGCCTGCGCATCACCGTGGGCGATGAGGCTGCCTGTCGGCGTGTTGCCCATGCCGTGGGGCAATTCAAGGGGCAGCGGGAATGACGCAGATTTATCAGAAGGTTGCGCTGATCGGGCTGGGGTTGATCGCCTCGTCCATGGCGCATGCGATGCGGGCGCGCGGGTTGGCGGGCACGATTTCGGGCCATGCCCGGACCGCCGAGACACGCGCGATCGCGCTGGAGATCGGGATCTGCGACACGGTGCATGAGACCGCGGCGGAAGCGGTGCAGGGGGCGGATCTGGTGGTGCTCGCCGTGCCGGTGGGCGCGATGGCGGCGCTCGCCGCAGAGATCGCGCCCCATCTTGCGCCGGGCACGACGGTGACCGATGTGGGGTCGGTCAAGCAGGCGGTGATCGAGGCGGTGATGCCGCATCTGCCGATGGGGGTGCATTTCATTCCCGGCCACCCGATTGCGGGGACCGAATATTCCGGCCCGCGCTCGGGCTTTGCCACGCTCTTCAACAACCGCTGGTGGCTGCTGACGCCGCTCGCCGAGGCCGATATGGGCGCGGTTGCCAAGCTGCGCGCATTGCTGGAGGCGATGGGGGCCAAGGTCGACGAGATGGATGCGGCGCACCATGATCTGGTGCTGGCGGTGACCAGCCATGCGCCGCACCTGATCGCCTATACGATGGTGGGCGTGGCCGATGATCTGCGCCGGGTGACGGACAGCGAAGTGATCCAGTATTCCGCTGCCGGTTTTCGCGACTTCACCCGGATCGCGGCGAGCGATCCGACGATGTGGCGCGATGTGTTCCTGAACAACAAGGACGCGACGCTGGAGATCCTCGGCCGCTTCACCGAGGAATTGTTCGCCCTGCAGCGTGCCATCCGCACCGGCGATGGTGAGCATCTTTACGCCTACTTCACCCGGACCCGCGCAATTCGACGTGGCATCATCGAGGCCGGACAGGATACAGCTACAGCTGATTTTGGCAGGTCCAAGGTAGACAGCTGATGCGGATATCCCTGATTGCGCTGATGGTGCTGGCCGGAGCCTCGGGGGCAGCGCAAGCGGATGCGCCGCTCATATCGCTGGTGCCTGCGCCGCGTCCTTCGGCGCTGATGACGGGGCATCGCGATGTGACGCTGGCGAGCCTGTCGCTGGCCCATCCCGTAACGGCCCCGGTTCAGATGGCCTCGGCGGCGCTGCCCGCGCCGTTGAGCTTGCCGCCGGTGCCGGATGCGACCGCTCCGATCATCCTGCCGCAGGGTGCAGTTGCGCCGGGCCTGCGCCCGAAGCTGCGCCCGTCAGAGGAAGCGGCGCTGGCCGGATCGGCGCTTGCGCCTGCCAGCACGATACGGCCGCAGCTGCGTCCGGCCACGGCTCCGGTCAGGGTGGCGGCTGCCGCGCCGGTGGCGCAGGCTGCGGCAGCGCCTGTGGCGGACACCGCGGCCGAGCCTGTCGAACCCGCGGGCGGAAAGCCGAACCTGTTGCAACGGATTGCCTTTTTTGCGGCCCCGCCGGGCGCCGGTCTGACCCGCAGCGGCAAGGGATCGATCTGCGGTGACGCAGAGATTCAGGGCGAGGCGATTGCGCCGGTCACCAGCCGGGTGCGGGGCTGCGGGATTGCGGCGGCGGTCAAGGTGACCTCGGTTGCCGGGGTGCGGCTGTCGGTTCCAGCCACCGTCGAATGCCCGACCGCGATCGCGCTGAAGAAATGGGTGACGACCGGGTTGAAGCCTGCGGTGGGCAACGAAGGCGGCGGGGTGAAGAGCCTGACGGTGTTCGACAGCTATACCTGCCGGTCGCGCGACAACATCAAGGGCGCGGTGCTGAGCCTGCATTCGCAGGGCAAGGCGATCGACATCGGCGGCTTCACCCTGGCCAATGGGCAGTCCGTGATGGTCGAGAAGGGCTGGCGCAGCGCCGCTCAGGGGCCGATCCTGAAGGCGGCCTATCACAAGGCCTGCGGGATTTTCGGCACCACCTTGTCGCCGGACGGGGACAAGTACCACCAGACCCACATGCATTTCGATACGGCGCATTACAATTACGGCGCCTATTGCCACTGAGCCCGGCGGTGCCGGGCGTGGCGGTCTGGCCTAGCGCAGCTTCGGCGCGGGGCCGAGGGGCAAGGGCCCAAGGCTCATCCAGCCCTTGTTGATCTCGAGCGGGATATCGACGGTTGCGGGATCGCCCGAGCCCTGAGCCAGGGCGTTGAGCATATTCTCCCATGTCGGGGCGATTTCCGGGCGGATCAGGCCGAGGGCGGCTGCGACCTTGACCAGCGGGCGCCAGTTCTTCGCCGTGAGGTCGAGCCGGCCTTCGGGTGTACCCTCTGCATCGACCGTGATCGTGCCCTTGGCCGAGAGCAGCGCAGTGCCCCAGGACAGATGCGCGTCCTTCACCGTCAGGCCGATCAGATGCGGATGGACGCTGGCCGCGTGGCGGTCGAGCGGCGCGTCGAAGCTGGCCGCGGCATCCAGATGGATCTCGGCGATGCTGGCGGGCAGGGCCGCGTCGGGATCGATCAGCGCGCGGGCGGCGGGATCGAGGGTCAGGTTCGCGACCTCGAGCCCGAGTTCATGGGCGTTGCGCAGGTCGGGCATGGCGCGGGTGGCGAAGCGGACCTGATCGGCGGCGATCGACCAGCCCTTGTCCGAGGCGAGGTCGGGGTGATCTGCGATCAGCACGATCTGGTTCAGCGTGAAGGCAAGGCCGGGGCTAAGGGTCAGCGACCCCTCGATCCGCTGCGAGGTCAGGGTGAGGCTGCCGTCCGGCGTGGTCAGGGTCTGGCTGTGCGGCAGGGCTGCGACGAAATGATAGGGATTGTAGCTGAGCCCCAGCACCTGCGCGAAGGGCGCGCGCCATGTCGTGCCGGTGGCGGGATCGCCCAGCACCGGGTCGGAGATGGTCAGATCGAAGCGGTTCGGGAACCCCACGACGGACAGCGCGGAATAGTTCGCGTCATAGCCCCGCGCGCGGGCATTCGCGAAGCCCGTGGCCACGGCGCGGTGCTCGGCGTTCGCGCCGACGAACCACCAGCCGCCCCAGAGCGCCGCGAGGGCCAGCACCAGAATCGTCATCAGTCGCATCGTTCCGGCCCTTTTCCCCGTCGCAGGTGTGTTGTTTACAGGGGGGGCGACAGGAGGACCAGACACATGAACGACACCCCGATGTGGGTTTTCGGCTACGGATCGCTGATCTGGAACCCGGAGTTTCCGGTGGCCGAGCAGAGCGTGGCGCGGCTGGAGGGCTGGCACCGCAGCTTTTGCATGTGGTCGATCCACCACCGCGGCAGCGAGGCAGAGCCGGGGCTGGTGCTGGCGCTGGATGCGGCGGAGGGCGCGCATTGCGACGGTGTGGCCTTTCGCGTGACACCGGGCGAAGAGGCCGCGACACTGGCCGCGCTGCGCGAGCGCGAGCTGATCTCGGCGGCCTATCTGGAACGCTGGGACGCGGTGACCTTGCAGGACGGCCGACAGGTGCGCGCGCTGATCTTCGTGATCGACCGGAGCCATGTGCAATATTGTGGCGGCCTCTCGGCCGGGGCACAGGCCGAGATCATCGCCGCCCGCGTCGGCGGGAGGGGCCCGAACTGGGAATACCTTTACAATACCGCAGCACATCTGTCCGAACTGGGCATCGAAGACGCGGATCTGAGCGCACTTGCGGCAGAGGTGCGACAGCGGCGCGCAAACCGGCAACTGTAACCCCGGCGTGACCAAATGCCGGTTGGCACGGCCCTGTCCCACGCCTATTGTCCGGGCAATTGAGGTAAATGTCAGGACCCGTCCCTATGGACAGACCCGCGCGCGAGACCGCGCCGAATTTCGCCCAGCCGGTGCGCCAGATCGCGATCATGCTGATCGTGGTGGCGCTGGTTCTCGGCGGCGCTTATTTCGCGTGGTCGCGGTTGCAGGGGGTGTTCGAATCCAACCCCTACCTGAACGTCGTGATCATCTTCGTCTTCTCGGTGGGCGTGCTGACCTGCTTCCTGCAGGTGACGCAGATCTTCACCTCGGTCAGCTGGATCGTGGATTTCGCCAATAATGTGCCGGGCCATGACGACGTGACGGCGCCGCGGCTGCTGGCCCCGCTCGCCTCGCTGTTGCGGGCGCGGGGGGCGCGGTCGCAGATCACCGGATCGGCCGCGACCTCGATCATGGATTCCGTGGCGACGCGGATCGACGAGGCGCGGGATATCACGCGGTATCTGACCAACCTGTTGATTTTCCTTGGCCTTCTGGGCACCTTCTGGGGCCTTGCCACGACCGTTCCGGCGGTGGTGGAAACCATCCGATCGCTGGCGCCGAAAGAGGGCGAGACCGCGGTGCAGGTCTTTGGCAAGCTGATGGGGGGCTTGCAGACCCAGCTGGGCGGGATGGGGGTTGCCTTCTCTTCCTCGCTGCTCGGGCTGGCGGGATCGCTGGTGCTGGGGCTGCTGGAACTGTTCGCGAGCCATGGCCAGAACCGGTTTTACCGCGAGCTGGAGGAATGGCTGACCTCGATCACCCGCCTCGGCTTTGCCGGGTCGGATGGCGAGGGCGGCTTTGACCAGGGCGTGGTGGTCTCGGTGCTGGACCATATGGCCGAGCAGATCGAGGCGCTGCAGGTCTTGTTCCTGCAATCGGACAAAAGCCGGTCTGCGCTGGATGACCGGATCGGCGGGCTGATCGAGGCGGTGGGTCGGCTGACGCATCGGCTGGGCGAGCGGTCGGGCGAGGATGCGCTGGGTGCGCTGGCCCATGTCGCCGAAGGGCAGGAGCGGATGGCGCTGACGCAGGATCGCATCCTCGACGCGCTGGAGCGCAATGTGGCGCGGCAGGAGCGGGTGGCGGACGGGATCGCGCATAACTCTGACCGGCAGGACCGGGTGGCGCATGGGCAGGAACGGCTGATCGCCTCGCTCGAGATGCGTGGCGAGGGCGGCGCCAGTGGCGAGCATGTCGATGCGGAAAGCCGGATGCGGCTGCGCTCGATCGATGTGCAGCTGCTGCGCATCCTTGAAGAGATCTCGGCCGGGCGGCAGGAGAGCATCACCGATCTGCGCGGCGATCTGGCGGCGCTGACGGCGGCGATCCGGGCCTTGTCGCGCGGCGCCACGCAGCCGATGGGGCGGGGCTAAGCGATGGGCCTGTCGCGCCGGGGCAGCAGGGCAGAGGCGCCGATCTGGCCGGGCTTCGTCGATGCGATGACCTCGCTTCTGCTGGTGTTGATGTTTGTCATCACCATCTTCCTGATCGTGCAATTCGTGCTGCGCGATACGATCTCGAACCAGGACAGCAAGATCGCCGCGCAGGATAACGAGCTGTCGTCGCTGACCGAACAGGTGGCCGGGCTGGCCGATGCGCTGGGGCTGGCCAAGCAGGATGTGTCGAAGCTGAACAGCCAGCTGACGGATGCCAAGGCGAAGTCGGACCAGCAGAGCACGCTGATTGCCTCGCTCAACAGCCAGCTTTCGGCGCGGCAGGGCGAGCTGGCGCAGGCGCAGGCCAGGATCACCAGCTTCGAGCAGCAGGTGGCGAGCCTGCTGGCCGACCGCGATGCCGCGCGGGGCCAGGTGACGACGCTGAGCGGACAGGTCAGCGACCTGACCGCGGCGCGCGACAAGCTACAGACCGAGCAGGAGGCGCTGCAACTCGCCGTGGCCAAGGCGCGCAGCGAGATCGATGCGCAGACCGAGGCGGCGCGGCTGGCGGCGGCGCGGACCGATGCCTTGCAGGCGCTGATCGACGATCTGCACAAGCGGGTGGCCGCGGGCGAGACGGCGCTGGCCGGGGCGCAGGCGGCGCTGTCAGAGCAGGAAAAGCAGCAGCTGGTGGATGCAGCGGCGGCGCAGGCGCTGCGCGACAAGCTGAAATCCTCGAGTGATGCGCTGACCGCGATGACCCTTGCGCTGGAGGAACAGCGCAAGCGGGCCGAGGATACGCTGACCATGCTGGCGGCGGCGCAGTCGGCGCAGAAGGATCTCGATGTGAAGCTTGCCGCCGCCTTGGCGGAGCGCAACAAGGCGGCGGGTGATGCGAGCACGGCGCAGGCGCTGCTGGATCAGTTGAAGGCGGCGGATGCGCAGAGCCAGGACGAGATCACCCACAAGCTTGCCGCGGCTCTTGCCGCCAAGGCCGCCGCGGAGCAGACCGCGCAGAGCCAGATGACCGAGGCGCAGCGCCAGGCGGCGCTGCTGGCGATCGCCAATACGGCGCTGTCGGCGGAGCAGTCGAAATCGGCGGAAGCGCAGCGGCAGGTGGCCTTGCTGAACCAGCAGGTGGCAACTTTGCGCGATCAGCTGGGGTCGTTGCAGGCGGTGCTGGATGCCTCTTCGGTCAAGGACAAGCAGAACTCGGTGCAGTTGCAGGCCCTGGGCAACCAGCTGAACGCGGCGCTGGCGCGGGTGGCGGAAGAGCAGAAGAAGCGCGCCGATCTGGAAGAGGCGGCGCGCAAGAAGCTGGAGACCGAGAATGCCCAGCTGGCTGATTACCGGTCGGAATTCTTCGGCAAGGTCAAGCAGGTGATCGCGGGTGTGCCGGGCGTGCAGGTGGTGGGTGATCGGTTCGTGTTTTCCTCCGAGGTGCTGTTCCCCTCGGCCTCGGCCACGCTGTCGGATGCCGGCAAGGCGCAGATCGCCAATGTGGTGAAGGTGCTGGAACAGGTCGCGGCGCAGATCCCGCCCGGGGTGAACTGGATCCTGCAGGTGAACGGCTATACCGATGCGACGCCGCTCTCGGGCAATGGCCAGTTCCACGACAACTGGGAACTGAGTCAGGCCCGCGCCCTGTCGGTGGTGCATTACATGATCGACGGGCTTGGCTTTCCCGCCAACCGCCTGGCCGCGACCGGCTTTGGCGAGTTCCAGCCGGTGGCGCAGGGCGACAGCCCCGAGGCGCTGGCGCAGAACCGCCGGATCGAGTTGAAGCTGACCGAGAAATAGCCTCTCAGGTCGGACTGCCGGCAGTTCTTCTTGGCCCAAATACTCGCGCCGCAGGCACGCCGTGGCGCAGCCACGGCGCCGGGCCCAACCTTGAGGAGGGGGCCGCGAGGCCCTCGACGAATGGCGGGAGGGCTGCCGGATGGCTCAGGGTGTGATGATCAGCGTGGTTGTGGCATGGCCCAGCACCTCGGCGCCGCGCAGCATCCTGGCCTCTGCGCTGTAGGGGCCGGGGGGCCAGCCGGTGGCCGGGCGTTTGCGGCCGGCGGCGCGGAACAGGGTGGCCTGCGCGCGCTCGAGAGCGACCTTGGCCTGGACCACGGGGCCGGAGGGGCCGGTGATCTTCAGGCTCAGCACATCGCCCGGGCGGCTGCCATAGGCATTGGCCCAGAGCACCAGGGCAGGGGCGTCCGGTGTCAGGGTTGGCGGTGTTGGAAGTCCGTCATGGATCGCCTCGAATGTCGGCACGGCGGTGGTGAGACCGATGCCGATCAGCCCGCCGGGGGCATAGGGCACCGGGTTCTGCCAGAGCGTGTGGCTGGGCGGCGTGCCGCAGCTGGTGGCCTCATCCGGGTCGAACGGGTCGGTCACCTTGCCGTCGTGGCGGAGCGTGACGTGGAGGTGGGGAAACTCGGTCCGGCCCGACAGGCCGACCTGGCCGAGCGCTGCGCCTTCGGCAAGGGTTTCGCCCTTGTGCACGGCGATCGAGCCGGATTTCATGTGGCAGAACTGGGTCTGCCAGCCGTCGCCATTGTCCATCAGCACGCCATTGCCGCAGTCGCGATCGGTGATCTCTGGCGCGTCGGGGGCGTTGAAGGCGATATCGGCCATGCCGTCGCGGGTGGCGAGCACCTTGCCCGGCGCGGCGGCGCGGACGGTGACGCCGGCGCGCATCGCGGCGAGCGAGGGCAGGGCGATATCGGTGCCCTGATGGCCGTCATAGCTCAGCGCGCCGCAGGTGAAATCGCGCGCGGCGGGGGTGGCATCGTGGTCGACATAGTTCTGGATATAGCAGCTTTGGCCCAGCGTGCAGTCGAGCGGCCAGCCCAAATGAATGTCCCCCGCGACCGCTGGGGTCGCGAGGGACAGGATCAGTCCCGCCAGCCCCAGAGGGGCCGGGCGGATCATTCCGCTGTCAGCAGCGGCGGCTTGGAGCCAGCCAGGCGCGGACGCGAGGGTTCCTCGACCTGAAGCTCGATCGCGTCGTCCTTGATCACGACGCGGACCACGCCACCCTTGATCAGCTTGCCGAAGAGCAGCTCCTCGGCCAGCGGCTTCTTGATGTGCTCCTGGATCACGCGGCCCAGCGGGCGCGCGCCCATCTTGTCGTCATAGCCCTTTTCGCCCAGCCATGCGGCCGCCTCTGGCGACAGCTCGATATGGACGTTGCGGTCGATCAGCTGCGCCTCAAGCTGCAGCACGAACTTTTCGACCACTTGCAGGATCACCTCTTTCGGCAGCGGCGCGAAGGAGATGGTGGCGTCGAGACGGTTGCGGAATTCCGGGGTGAAGGCCCGTTCGATCGCCACCGTATCTTCGCCCTCGCGGCGTTCGCGACCGAAGCCGATGGCGGATTTCGCCATCTCGGAGGCGCCTGCGTTGGAGGTCATGATCAGGATCACGTTGCGGAAATCCACCGTGCGACCGTTATGGTCGGTGAGTTTCCCGTGGTCCATCACCTGCAGCAGGATGTTGTAGACATCCGGGTGGGCCTTTTCCATTTCGTCGAGCAGCAGCACGCAATGCGGGTGCTGATCGACGCCATCGGTGAGCATCCCGCCCTGATCGAAGCCGACATAGCCCGGAGGGGCGCCGATGAGGCGCGAGACCGAGTGTTTCTCCATGAACTCCGACATGTCGAAGCGCAGCAGTTCGACGCCGAGCGAGGCCGCGAGTTGCTTGGCCACTTCGGTCTTGCCGACGCCGGTGGGACCGGCGAAGAGGTAGTTGCCGATCGGCTTTTCCGGCTCGCGCAGGCCGGCGCGGGCGAGTTTGATCGCCGAGGACAGAGCCTCGATCGCCTTGTCCTGACCGAAGACCACGCGCTTGAGCGACTTTTCGAGGTCGCGCAGGATCTCCGCATCGTCCTTGGAGACGTTCTTCGGGGGGATGCGGGCGATCTTCGCCACAACCGCCTCGATCTCTTTCGAGCCGATGGTCTTGCGACGTTTGGATTCGGTCACGAGGTGCTGCGCCGCGCCGGCTTCGTCGATCACGTCGATCGCCTTGTCGGGCAGTTTGCGGTCATGGATGTAGCGCGCGGCCAGTTCCACGGCGGAACGGATCGCATCATGGGTGTAGCGGATGTCGTGGTGTTCCTCGAAGTAAGGCTTGAGGCCCATCAGGATCTTCACCGAATCCTCGACCGAGGGTTCGTTCACGTCGATCTTCTGGAAGCGCCGCGACAGCGCGCGGTCCTTTTCGAAGTGCTGGCGGAACTCCTTGTAGGTGGTCGAGCCCATGCAGCGCAGCTTGCCGCCCTGAAGCGCGGGCTTCAGCAGGTTGGAGGCATCCATCGCGCCGCCAGAGGTGGCGCCGGCGCCGATCACGGTGTGGATCTCGTCGATGAAGAGGATCGCGTCGGGGTGATCCTCCATCTCTTTCACGACCGCTTTCAGGCGTTCCTCGAAATCGCCGCGATAGCGGGTGCCGGCGAGCAGCGCGCCCATGTCGAGCGAGAAGATCGTGGCATGGGCGAGGATCTCGGGTGTTTCGCCCTTGACGATCTTCCAGGCGAGACCTTCGGCGATGGCGGTCTTGCCGACGCCGGGATCGCCCACGAGGAGCGGGTTGTTCTTGCGTCGGCGGCAGAGCACCTGAATGCAGCGCTCAACCTCGGCCTCGCGGCCGATCAGGGGATCGACATCGCCTTTGCGGGCCTTGACGTTCAGATCGACGCAATATTTCGACAGCGCGGATTCCTTCGCCTCGCCAGCCTCGGCCTTGGGGGTTTCCTGCTGGTCGGGCGCGCCGGTGACCGGGCGGGTTTCGCCGAAGGACGGATCCTTGGCCACGCCATGGGCGATGAAGTTGACCGCGTCATAGCGCGTCATGTCCTGTTCCTGCAGGAAATAGGCGGCGTTGGATTCGCGTTCGGCAAATATCGCGACGAGGACGTTGGCGCCTGTCACCTCGGTCCGGCCGGAGGATTGCACATGAATCGCCGCGCGCTGAATCACGCGCTGGAAGGCGGCGGTCGGCACCGCCTCTGAGCCTTCGACATCGGTGACGAGGGTCGAGAGATCATCATCGATGAAATCGACCAGCGTGCGCCGCAGGGTGTCGAGATCGACCGAGCAGGCGCGCATCACCTTGGCGGCGTCGGGCTCGTCGATCAACGCCAGGAGCAGGTGTTCCAGCGTTGCGAGTTCATGTCTGCGCGCATTGGCCAGTGCCAGTGCGCCGTGGATGGCCTGCTCGAGCGTGTTCGAAAATGACGGCACTGTCCGTGCTCCTATCCTGAGGGTCGGAGGGGGTTTTGAGCCCCATCCAACCGTGGCCTCATGTGATTAAAGTTCGGTGTTATTCGCTCGGCTTCAAGGGTTTTTTCCCTGAAACTGTCGAATATTCCGCAAGGGCCCAAAATGTGATCAGAAACCCGCGTTTTGGGGAGGATTGAAACGTATCCCGCAACATCGTGATTAGAACGCATCCTTTCTGCGCCTGATTTCGGCGAAGGTTTCGGCATCTTGAGAACCGGGAAGACCGACGGCTGCCTTTAATTCGGGCAGTCCGGCCCGAAGGAATGGATTGGTCGCGGCTTCCTCGGAAAGCGGAACCGGGATCGTGGGCAGGCCCTGTGCGCGCAGCGCTGCGATCCGGTCGCTGCGAGAGATAAGGGCTGCGTTGTCCGGTTCAATGGTCAGCGCGAATTTTGCGTTCGAGGCGGTATATTCGTGGCCCGAGCAGACCAGCGTGTCCGGCGGCAGGGCGGCGAGTTTGCGCAGGCTGGTCCACATCTGCGCCGGGGTGCCCTCGAACAGGCGGCCGCAGCCGAGGCCCATCAGGCTGTCGGCGGTGAAGACGGCGGCGGCTTCCGGGAAATGGAAGGCGATATGGCCCACGGTATGGCCGGGCACGTCGATCACATGGCCGGTCTGCGAGCCGATGGTGACGGTGTCGCCCTCGACCACAGCGCGATCGAGCGGTGGCAGGCGGTGCGCATCCGCCGCGGCCCCGGTGACGCGGGCGCCGGTTTCGGCGACAAGGTCGGCCACGCCGTCGATATGGTCCCAGTGGTGATGGGTGATCAGGATCTGGCCGAGGGTCCAGCCGCGCGTGGCGAGGGCGGCGAGGATCGGCGCCGCGTCGGGAACGTCGATGACACCAACCGCGCCGGTGGCGGGGTCGTGCAACAGGTAGGCGTAATTGTCCTTCAGGCAGGGGATGGTCATGATTTCAAGCGGCATGGCGTTTCCGGTCTTCTTGGCTATGGTGATGCCTGACTGTCGCGCGCCGGGCGTGGCGGGACAAGGCTGGTTGGGTTTTTATTCGTGCATCTGGACGTGCTTGACCTTCGCAACTTCTACTATCGCACCGGGCTCGGGCGCGCGGCGCAGAAGGCTGTGCGCGACCGGCTGGTCGAGCTCTGGCCCGAGGCGAAGGGCCAGACGGTGGTGGGCTTCGGCTTTGCCGTGCCCTTGCTGCGGCCCTATCTGGGCACGGCGCGGCGGGTGATCGGGCTGATGCCCGCGCCGCAGGGGGTGATGCCCTGGCCCGCGGGGATGCAGAATGTCTCGGTGCTGACCGAGGAAACGCAATGGCCGCTGCCGACCGGCATGGTCGACAAGCTGGTGCTGCTGCATGGGCTGGAGCCCTCGGACAACCCGACGGCGGTGCTGGAGGAATGCTGGCGCGTGCTGGGGCCGGGCGGGCGGCTGATCGTCGTGGTGCCGTCGCGCTCGGGTCTTTGGGCGCGGCGCGATGTCACGCCCTTTGGCCATGGTCGCCCCTATTCGCTGGGTCAGATCGAGGCGCAGTTGCGCGACCATGCCTTTACCCCCGAGCGGCACCTGTCGGCGCTTTATGCGGTGCCGTCGCACAAGCGGTTCTGGTTGCGGACGGCCCCGTTCTGGGAGCGTTCGGGGCGTTATGTCGCGCCCTGGCTCTCGGGCGGCGTGCTGATCGTGGAGGCGTCCAAGCAGGTCTATGCGCCCAAGCGGCCGGGACTGCGCGATGTGGTGCGGCGCCCGTTGAAGGTATTGGAAGGCCTGCCGGTTCCGGGGGTGGAGCCGGCCTGAATCAGGCACCCGGCGCGGGTGCGGGAAAGGATTCTGGGGCGGGAGGGCGGCTGTCGAGGGTCGCAGTTTCGTGAGCTTCGGCCAAGCCCTTGTTTTTATGTAGGCGGGCGCTCACCAGTTCGTGAGTTAGACGGTTGCGAGGGCCAAAGTCCTCTGCTACACCCACGCCGAATTTGAGGGCTGTGCGAGTGGCGCGGTCCTTTGGGGGTGCCCTTTCCCCGCGTGTCGTTGCGTGGCCGGGAAGGGACAGACAAGCGGAAGGGTGGACGTGTCCGAACCAGCTTCGATCTCTACCGGTATCGCCGCGCGCTATGCGACAGCCATTTTCGAGCTGGCGCGCGAAGACAAGACACTTGCGGCGCTTGAACGTGACGTGGATGCGCTGGATGGCGCCTTGTCCGAAAGCGCGGATCTGGCTGGCGTGATCGCCTCGCCGATCTACACACGGGATCAGCAGGCGGGTGTCATGTCCGCGCTGGCCGCGAAGATGGGCCTGTCGCCACTGGTGACGCATACGCTGGGCCTGATGGCCGCCAAGCGCCGCCTGTTCGTCGTGCCGCAGCTGATCGAGGTGCTGCGCGCCAAGATCGCCGAGGAAAAAGGCGAAGTGACCGCCGAAGTGACCGCGCCGTCGGAACTGACCAAGGCGCAGGCCGACAAGCTGATCACTGTGCTCAAGGCGCAGTTCGGCAAGGACATTAAACTGAAAACCGCCGTCGATGCCTCGCTCATCGGCGGTCTTGTTGTCAAAGTGGGCTCGAAGATGATCGATACCTCGATCCGCTCGAAGCTCGCAGCCCTCCAGAATGCAATGAAAGAGGTCGGATAAATGGGTATCCAAGCAGCTGAGATCTCTGCGATCCTCAAGGAGCAGATCAAGAACTTCGGGAAAGACGCCGAAGTCGCAGAGGTCGGCCGTGTGCTGTCCGTCGGCGACGGGATTGCCCGGGTCTATGGCCTCGACAATGTCCAGGCCGGCGAGATGGTCGAGTTTCCCGGCGGCATCCGCGGGATGGCGCTGAACCTCGAAGTCGACAACGTCGGGATCGTTATCTTCGGCGAAGACCGGACCATCAAGGAAGGTGACGTCGTCAAGCGCACCAAGTCCATCGTGGACGTGCCCGCGGGCAACGCCCTGCTGGGCCGCGTCGTGGACGGCCTTGGCAACCCGATCGACGGCAAGGGCCCGATCGCGGCGACCGAGCGCCGGGTGGCCGACGTGAAGGCCCCGGGCATCATTCCGCGCCAGTCGGTGCATGAGCCGATGGCGACCGGCCTGAAGTCGGTGGACGCGATGATCCCGGTGGGCCGTGGCCAGCGCGAGCTGATCATCGGCGACCGTCAGACCGGCAAGACGGCGATCGCGCTCGACACCATCCTGAACCAGAAGTCCTATAATGAGGCGGCTGGCGACGACGAGAGCAAGAAGCTCTACTGCGTCTATGTCGCGATCGGGCAGAAGCGTTCGACCGTGGCGCAGCTGGTGAAGAAGCTGGAAGAGACCGGCGCGATCAAATACACGATCGTCGTGGCCGCGACCGCGTCCGACCCGGCGCCGATGCAGTTCCTCGCGCCCTATTCGGCGACCGCGATGGCGGAGTTCTTCCGCGACAACGGCCGCCACGCACTGATCATCTATGATGACCTGTCCAAACAGGCCGTGTCCTATCGTCAGATGTCGCTGCTGCTGCGCCGTCCGCCGGGGCGTGAAGCCTATCCGGGCGACGTGTTCTACCTGCACTCTCGTCTGCTGGAGCGCTCGTCGAAGCTGAACGAGGATTTCGGTTCGGGCTCGCTGACCGCGCTGCCGATCATCGAGACGCAGGGCGGCGACGTGTCGGCCTTCATCCCGACCAACGTGATCTCGATCACCGACGGGCAGATCTTCCTTGAGACGGAACTGTTCTATCAGGGCGTCCGCCCGGCCGTGAACACCGGTCTGTCGGTGTCGCGTGTGGGATCGTCCGCACAGACCAACGCGATGAAGTCGGTCGCGGGCCCGGTGAAGCTGGAGCTGGCGCAGTACCGCGAGATGGCGGCCTTCGCGCAGTTCGGATCGGACCTCGACGCCTCGACGCAGAAACTGCTGAACCGTGGCGCGCGTCTGACCGAGCTGATGAAGCAGGCGCAATATTCGCCGCTGACCAACGCCGAGATCGTTTGCGTGATCTTCGCGGGCACCAAGGGCTATCTCGACAACATCCCGGTCAAGGATGTCGGGCGGTTCGAGGCGGGGTCTGCTGAAGCATCTGCGTACCGGCGGCAAGGCGCTGCTGGACGACATCACCAAGAACGACCGCAAGGTTGCGGGCGATCTGGAAAAGGCGATCCGCGCCGAGCTTGACGACTTTCGCCAAAGACTTCGCCTGAGCGCGGGGGTCGGGAGACGTAGATGGCCTAGCCTCAAGGACCTGAAAAACAGGATCGGAAGCGTCAAGTCGACGCGGAAGATCACCAAGGCGATGCAGATGGTCGCGGCGGCGAAGCTTCGCCGCGCCCAGGAGGCCGCCGAGGCGGCGCGTCCCTATGCCGAGCGGATGATCGCGGTGATGTCGGGGCTGGCCGCGGCGGATGGTCGGATCCGACACCGCACCGCGTCTGCTGGCCGGGACCGGCGAGGACAAGGTGCATCTGCTGGTCGTCATGACCTCGGAACGCGGGCTCTGCGGTGGCTTCAACTCGACCATCGTGCGGCTGGCGCGGGCGCATATCATGTCGCTCCTGTCCAAGGGCAAGACGGTGAAGATCCTGACCGTCGGCAAGAAGGGCCGCGAGCAGCTGCGCCGCGACTATGGCCAGTACATGATCGCGCCATGTCGACATGAGCGACGTCAAGCGGCTGGGCTATGCCGATGCGCAGGGCATCGCGAAGGACGTGCTGGCGCGCTTCGATGCCGGCGAGTTTGACGTGGCGACGATCTTCTTCAACCGCTTCCAGTCGGTGATCAGCCAGATCCCGACCGCGCAGCAGATCATCCCGGCGGTGTTCGAGGGCGATGGCTTATGCCGTCTCGACACTCTATGACTACGAGCCGTCGGAAGAGGACATCCTGGCCGACCTGCTGCCGCGCGGCGTGGCGACGCAGATCTTTACCGCGCTGCTGGAAAACGCGGCGTCGGAACAGGGTGCGCGGATGAGCGCGATGGACAACGCGACGCGGAACGCGGGCGACATGATCGACCGGCTGACGATCGATCTATAACCGCTCGCGTCAGGCTGCGATCACCAAAGAGCTGATCGAAATCATTTCGGGCGCCGAGGCGCTCTGAGGAACCGGAGAAACGACATGGCAAAAGCAAAAGCGAAAGCCACCGGCAAGATCACCCAGGTGATCGGCGCCGTCGTGGACGTTCAGTTCGAAGGCGATCTGCCCGCGATTCTGAACGCCCTGAGACCGACAACAACGGCAAGCGCTGGTTCTGGAAGTTGCCCAGCACCTCGGCGAGAACACCGTGCGCGCCATCGCCATGGACGCGACCGAAGGTCTGGTGCGCGGTGCTGCCGTGACCGACACCGGCGAGCCGATCATGGTTCCGGTGGGCGACGCGACGCTGGGCCGCATCCTGAACGTCATCGGCGAGCCGGTGGACGAAAAGGGCCCGGTCGACGCGACCGAATACCGCGCGATCCACCAGTCCGCGCCGACCTTCGACCGAGCAGGCGACCGCGTCCGAGATCCTCGTCACCGGCATCAAGGTGATCGACCTGCTGGCGCCCTATGCCAAGGGCGGCAAGATCGGCCTGTTCGGCGGCGCCGGCGTGGGCAAGACGGTTCTGATCATGGAACTGATCAACAACATCGCCAAGGTGCACTCGGGCTTCTCGGTCTTCGCCGGGGTGGGCGAGCGGACCCGTGAGGGCAACGACCTGTATCACGAGATGATCGAATCCGGGGTTATCAAGATCGATAACCTGAAGGAATCGAAAGTGGCCCTTGTCTATGGTCAGATGAACGAGCCGCCGGGTGCGCGTATGCGCGTCGCGCTGTCGGGCCTGACCCTGGCCGAGCAGTTCCGCGACCAGTCGGGCACCGACGTTCTGTTCTTCGTCGACAACATCTTCCGCTTTACCCAAGCCGGTTCGGAAGTGTCGGCGCTGCTGGGTCGTATCCCTTCCGCCGTGGGCTATCAGCCGACGCTGGCGACCGACATGGGCGCGCTGCAGGAACGCATCACCTCGACCAAGGCGGGCTCGATCACCTCGGTGCAGGCGATCTACGTTCCGGCCGACGACCTTACCGACCCGGCGCCTGCGACCTCGTTCGCGCACCTTGACGCGACCACCATCCTGAGCCGCGCGATCTCGGAGCTCGGGATCTACCCGGCCGTGGACCCGCTCGACTCGACCTCGCGTCTGATGGACCCGCTGGTCGTGGGGCAGGAACATTACGACGTGGCGCGCTCGGTGCAGGGGATCCTGCAGCGCTACAAGTCGCTGCAGGACATCATCGCCATCCTCGGGATGGACGAGCTGTCGGAAGAGGACAAGCTGACCGTGGCGCGCGCCCGCAAGATCCAGCGTTTCCTCAGCCAGCCGTTCGACGTGGCGAAGGTCTTCACCGGTTCGGACGGCAAGCAGGTTCCGCTGGAAGAGACGATCGCGTTCGTTCAAGGCGGTTGTGGCGGGCGAATACGATCACCTGCCGGAAGCGGCCTTCTACATGGTCGGCGGGATCGAGGAAGTGATCGCCAAAGCCGAGCGTCTGGCTGCGGCAGCGGCCTGAGGAGGCGGGAATGGCGGAAACGATGCAATTCGACCTGGTCACGCCCGGAGCGCAAGCTGGCGTCGTTTGCGGCGACCGAGGTGCAAATTCCGGGCGCCGATGGCGATCTGACGGCGATGCCGGGCCATGCGCCGATGATCACCACCCTGCGTCCGGGCGTGCTGCGCGCGGCCGGGCCGGACGGGCTGGAAGCCTTTGTCGTGACCGGGGGCTTTGCCGAGATCGTGGCCGGTTCGGTCTCGGTTCTGGCCGAGCGTGCGGTGCCGATCGAGGAAGCCGACGGCACGGTGGTGGACGAGATGCTGGAAGAAGCGCGCAGCCTGGCTGCGGCGGCTTTGCCCGAGGACAAGGATGCGGCCGAGAAATTGGTGCACGACATACAGGCCCTGCGCGGAACTGGGGTTATCTGACCCGCCGCGCAGGGCCCTTTCGAAAAGGCCTCGGGTGACCGGGGCCTTTTTCGTTGCTTGACCGCCGCGCGTCTGAAATGCGATGCGAGTTTGGCGCAGGAGTGGCGGGACGTGATGCGAAAGTTTGAACGCCAGACGATCGGGATCGACCAGGGATCGGTCGTGCTGTTCTCGGACTTTGCCGATGGTGGTGTGATGTGGACCGGGACCGGGCCCGCGCGAGAGCCGTCGCACGGTTGATTTCGGGGCGCGGTTCGCGGGAAAACCGGCGGTGATGGTCGGGATTTCAATGTGGGATCTGGACCAGAAGACCAACCAGCGCGCCGATATCTCGGCTGACAAGATCACCCCGGACGGCTTCGAGATCGTGTTCAAGACATGGGGCGACACGCGGGTCGCGCGGATCCGTGCGGACTGGACCGCGATTGGCGGCCTGGTCGATGACGACGAGTGGGACGTGCGCTGAGGCGCAATCCTGCGGGCCTCAGGGGCGCGAATACATGCCTTCGTAGATCGGAACCAGGGTATCGACCTCGAACAGCGACGAGACCGAGGTGCCGTTCCAGATGTTCAGGATCGCCTGGGCGAACATCGGCGCGGTCGGCACGATGCGGATGTTCGAGGCCGCTTTGACCGCGGCGGTGGGTTCGATGGAATCGGTGATCACGAGGCTTTTCATCTTCGAGGCCTTGATCCGGTCGACCGCCGGGCCGGACAGCACGCCATGGGTGATGTAGGAATGGACCTCGGTCGCGCCGTTGTTCCATCAAGAGTTCGGCGGCCTTGCAGAGCGTGCCTGCGGTATCGCAGATGTCGTCGATGATGATGCAGGTCTTGCCGACGACATCGCCGATCACCGTCATCTCGGCGACTTCGCCGGCCTTTTCGCGGCGCTTGTCGACGATGGAGAGCGGCGCACCGATGCGCTGTGCCAGTTCACGGGCGCGGCCGACGCCGCCGACATCGGGCGAGACCACCATCACGTCGTCGAGCCGTCCGGCGAAGTGGTGCTGGATGTCGAGCGCGAAGATCGGGGCGGAATAGAGGTTATCCACCGGAATGTCGAAGAAGCCCTGAATCTGGGTGGCGTGCAGGTCGAGCGTCAGAACGCGCTCGATCCCGGCCTCGACCAGCAGGTTGGCGACGAGCTTGGCGGAGATCGGCGTGCGCGCCTTGGTGCGGCGGTCCTGACGGGCGTAGCCGAAGTAGGGGATGACGGCGGTGATCCGGTCTGCCGAGGAGCGGCGCAGCGCGTCGGAGATGATCAGGAGCTCCATCAGGTTGTCATTGGCGGGGTTCGAGGTCGGCTGGATGATGAACATATCCTCGCCGCGGACGTTCTCGAAGACCTCGACGAAGATCTCCTGATCGTTGAAGCGTTCGACGCGGGCGTTGACGAGGCCGACCGACATGCCGCGGTGCATCGACATCCGCCGGGCGATCGCCGTGGCAAGGGATCGGTTGGCATTGCCGGAGATCAGCTTCGGTTCGCTCATTGCAGCCATTGTCGGGATCCTTGATGGGGTGCCAGATGACGGATTCGTAACGTTGACACCGCTTATCACCGGGCTAGGGTCTTGCAAACCGCGAGGGGTAGGGGAGACGCGCGAATGGCCCATATTGATTACTTTTTTTCCACACTATCACCGTTCACCTATCTGGCCGGGACGCGGCTGGAGGAGATTGCGGCGCGACATGGCGCGAGCATCGCCTACAAGCCCGTGGATATCATGGCGCTGTTTGCCCGGACCGGGGGCACGGCGCCGAAGGACCGGCATGAAAGCCGGCTGAGCTATCGCTTTCAGGAATTGCGGCGGCAGGCGGCGAAGGGGGGGCTGGCGGTGAACCTGCGGCCGCAGTTCTTTCCGGTGAACACGGCGCCATCGTCCTATGCCATCATCTCGGCCCAGGCGGCGGGCGGCGGCGATATGGGCGCGCTGGTGCATGGCTTCACCCGTGCGGTCTGGGCGGAGGAGCGCAACATTGCCGAGGATGAGGTGATCCGCGATCTGCTGGTGCGGGCAGGGTTTGACCCGGCGGTGGCCGACCGGGGCATGATGAGTGCCGCGGATACCTATGTGCGCAACCTTGAGGAGGCGGTCAGCCGGGGGGCCTTTGGCGCGCCGTTCTACATCTGCGAGGATGAGGAACGGTTCTGGGGGCAGGACCGGCTGGACGATCTGGATCTGCATCTGTCGGGAAAGCTGTGAGCGCGACGCGGGTTTTCGGCGCGGGGCCGCAGGCGGCGCTGGCGCTGCATTGCTCGCTGGCGCATTCGGGCGAATGGGCGGGGTTGGGGGCTGCGCTGGGCGATCTGCTGACGATCACGGCGGTGGATCTGCCGGGGCATGGCACGGCCGCCGATCTGGTGCCGGGGCAGGATATCGGGGTCGAGGCGTTGCGGCTGGCCGAGGCGGCCCTGCCGGAGGGCCGGGTGGATCTGATCGGCCATTCCTTTGGCGCGGTGGTGGCGCTCTGGCTTGCCATGACCCATCCCGCGCGGGTACGGCGGCTGGTGCTGATCGAGCCGACGCTGTTCGCCGCGGCGAAAGGGGATGCGGGCTTTGCCGGATTTCTCGCCTTCGACGCGCCCTATGAGGCGGCGCTGGCGCGGGGCGACAAGGCCGGGGCGGCGCGGTTGTTCACCGAGGGCTGGGGCGGCGATGTGCCCTGGGACGCGGTGCCGGAGCGCCAGAGGCGCTATATCACCGAGCGGATCGATCTGATCGCTGCCGCCGCGCCGCTGCTGATGGATGATGCGCAGGGATTGCTGGCGCCGGGGCGGCTCGAGGCGCTGGATCTGCCGGTGCTGCTGATGGAAGGCGCGGCCTCGCCGCCGGTCATCAATGCGATTGCCGGCGCCTTGGCGACCCGGTTGCCCGAGGTGCGGCGCGTGGCGGTGCCGGGCGCGCGGCACATGCTGCCCTTGACCCATGCGGCAGAGGTTGCGGCGGCGGTGCGGGCGTTCCTCAGCCCCGGATGAGGTTCAGGAAGTGGTCGACATCCTCGTTCGTGGTGCACCATGAGGTGACGAAGCGGGCGAGTTGCGGGGTGTCGTCGGGGCCGGTGAGGGCGTCGTCGGCGGACATGATGTAATAGGCCGCGCCTGCGGCCTTGGCGCGGCGGTGCGCGGCGCGGGGCAGGGTGGCGAACATCAGGTTGGCGGCCGGGGGCGTTTCCAGTGTCGCGAATGGCAGGGCGCGCAGGCCCGAGGCGAGGCGCTGGCCCGCATCATTGGCGCGGCCTGCGAGGCTCAGCCAGAGATCATCGGTCAGATAGGCCTGCATCTGCGCCGAGAGATAGCGGTGTTTGGAAAACAGGTGGCCGGCGCGTTTGCGGCGCAGCTCGAACTCCCAGGCTTTGGCGGGGTCGAAGATCACCACCGCCTCGACCCCCATCAACCCGTTCTTGGTGCCGCCGAAGGAGAGCACGTCAATGCCGGCCTTCCAGGTCATCTCGGCGGGCGAGGCGTTGGTTGCGACCAGCGCATTGGCGAAGCGCGCGCCGTCAAGGTGGCAGGGCAGGCCCGCGTCACGGGCGATCCTGGTGAGGGCTGCGATTTCGGCGGCTGTATAGGCTGAGCCGGCCTCGGTGATATTGGTCAGGCTGAGCATGCCGCGCTGCACGTTGTGGACGCCGCCACGGGCGGTATTGGCGATGGTGGTGGCCAGCGCTTCGGGCGTGATCTTGCCATGCGGCCCGTCGATCAGGGTAAGCTTGGCGCCGGCGGTGTAAAATTCTGGCGCGCCGCATTCATCCTCGGCGATATGGGCGGCGCGGTGGCAGAAGACGGTGGCCCAGGGCGGGCAGCAGATGGCGAGCGAGAGCGCATTGGCCGTGGTGCCGGTGGCGACCAGGTAGACGGCGGCCTCGGGCGCCTCGAATATCTCGCGGATGCGGGTGCGGACCTCGTCCATGATGGCATCGTTGCCATAGGGCATGGCATAGCCCTGATTGGCGCGGGTCAGGGCGGCCATGACCTCGGCCGGGACCGGTGAGGCATTGTCGGAGGCAAAGAACATCAGAGATCACCTTCGATGATATAGTCTTCCCATTCATCCTCGGGAACTTCGAATTCCGGGACGGTCCAGCCGCGCACCGAGATGCCGGCGCGTGTGGACGGTTTCGGGATCGCCCGAGATCAGCGGATGCCAGTCAAAGAGCGGCTTGCCCTCATAGCGCAGGCGGTAGGCGCAGGTGGTGGGCATCCAATAGGCGATCTCGGCGATGTTCTTCGGCGTCAGGACGACGCATTCGGGGACGAATTGCTTGCGGATCTCATATTGGCCGCAATGGCAGGTATGGCCGTCGAGCAGGCGGCAGGAGATCGCGGGTGAAGGCGATCTCGCCGGTATCGGGATCTTCCAGCTTGTTCAGGCAGCATTTGCCGCAGCCGTCGCAGAGCGCCTCCCACTCGCGCGGGGTGAGGCGGTCGAGCGGCTGTTTCCAGAATCCGGCACGGAGATGATCGCGGGGAATGGGGTCTTTCATGCGGGCGACTCTGGCGAGGTTTGCGGGGAAAGGGAAGGGCAGGAGAAGGCGCATCCACGCATAAGTTGGGAGCGCCGTCGGGCAGCCGCGATCAGAGCGCCGTCAGAATTGCCCTCGCCTGATCGCAGTCTGCCTGCATCTGGTCGATCAGGCGCGGGCAGGCCGGTGAATTTCGACCTCGGGCCGCAGGTAGTCGACCAGTGCGACCGAGATATGGGCGCCATAGAGGTCGCCCGCAAAATCCAGCAGATAGGTTTCGAGGTTCGGGGTATTCACGCCGAACATCGGGCGCACGCCGAGGCTGGCGGCGCCCCAGTAGCTGCCCTGATGCGGGCCGGTCAGAACGTCGACCTTGACCGCGTAGACGCCGAAGCGGGGCAGGTGCAGACCGGCGAGGGCCATGTTGGCGGTGGGAAAGCCAAGCTCTCTCCCGCGTTTCTCGCCGTGGATCACCTCGCCCTCGATGCGGTGCCAGTGGCCCAGCATGCGGGCGGCATCGCGCGGGCGGCCCTCGGTCAGGGCGGCACGGATATTGGTCGAGGAGATCTCGGTGCCCGCATCCGCGATCAGTTCTGCCACGGTGACGCCGAAGCCGAGCGTCTGGCCGAAGGCGGCAAGGTCGGCGGCGGTGCCGGCGCGGTTCTTGCCAAAGCAGAAATCGGCGCCGACCACGACATGGCTGACGCCGAGGCCGCGCGACAGCACCTCGGTGGCGAAGGTTTGCGGGGGCATCGCGGCGAGCGTGGCGTCGAAGGGCAGCTCGTAAACCCGCGTGACGCCGATCTTTTCCAGCCGGTGGGCGCGGGCTTCGGCATTCATCAGGCGGAACGGCGGGGCCTTGGGCGCGAAGAACTGGCGCGGGTGCGGCTCGAACGTGATGACGCCAAGGGGGGCGGGCTCTGCGGCGGCAAGGCCGATCACCGCGCGGTGGCCGAGATGGATGCCGTCGAAGTTGCCCATCGCCACCGAGGCACCACGATCAGCGGCCTCGAGCCCGGTCCATGTCGTCAGAACGCGCATCGTCCCCCTGGGCGGGGTCGCCCGCCGTCAGTCGAATTTGCGGCTGGGCGCCAGAACCAGCGCCTCACCTTTCAAGACGACCGTATCGCCGACCATGCAGCGACAATCAAGGGTCACCCGGCGGCGGGCATGGTCGATGGCCTGAACCGTCACCTCGGCCCGGACCAGATCGTCGGGGCGGACGGGGGCGAGGAAACGCAGGCTTTGGCCGAGGTAGACGGTGCCGTGGCCGGGAAGCTGTTCGCCGATCACCGCAGAGATCAGGCCTGCGGTCAGCATGCCATGCGCGATGCGGCCCTCGAAGATCGTATCGCGGGCATAGGCATCGTCGAGATGCACCGGGTTGTGGTCGGTCGAGATCTCGGCAAAGAGCGCGATGTCGTGGTCGGTTACCCGCTTTTGCAGGTGGCGCGTCATGCCGATCTCGATGTCCTCGATGCAGATCGTGCCGCGGGGCAGATTGTCGCGTGCGGTGTCGAGCATTGGGCGAGTCCCTTTGGCCATGTTGCAGTGCAGCATAGCTTCAAGGGTGCGATTGCGCAAGATGGAGACGCAACAATGTTGCTGAGATTACCTAAAGGTCGTAATTTTCATGCTGTGACACGTCAGCGCAGTCGGCCGATGGCCGCCGTCGGGCTGAGTTCGCGCGCCGCGAGCCAGGCGTCCAGACGAGCCGGATCGGGCCGGTCGGGATCAGGGCCGAATTCTGCCGCGTAGAGCCCGCCGGTGACGAAGAGCGTGTCGAGCCCCTCGGCCAGACCGCCGCGCACGTCGGTGTCGATGCCGTCGCCGATGGCGAGGATCCGGTCTTCGGCGGCCTCCACCCCCATTTCGGCGAGGCGGCGGCGGGCAAGGGCGTAGATCGGCGAGGCGGGCTTGCCGTAATAGACGCTTTTGCCGCCCATCTCGGTATACATCTGCGCCAGCGCCCCGGCGCACCAGAGCCGCTTGTCGGCGTAATCGACGACGATGTCGGGATTGGCGCAATGCAGCGTCAGGCCATAGGTCTTCGCCGCCAGCAGAACCCCGCGATAATCCTCGGGCGTCTCGGTCAGGTCGTCGGCGAGGCCGGTGCAGATCACGCCGGTGGCCTGATCGACCGGCACGCGGCGGATCCGGGCGAGCGCCTCGGGATCGGCTGGGTAATCGGTGAAGAAGCTGCTGTCCTTGGGCGCGCCGATGTGCAGGACGGCATCCCCGGCGACGCCCGCCACCATCGCCTCTTGCGTGGCATCGCCGGAGGAGACGACGGCATCATAGGCGTCAGAGGGCACGCCCATCCGGTTGAGGTGGTGGATCACGCTGGACTTCGGGCGCGGCGCGTTGGTCAGCAGGATCACCCGGCCGCCCTGGGCGCGGAAGGCCTGCAGCGCTGCCACGGCGGCGGGGAAGGGCTCGTGGCCATTGTGCAGGCAGCCCCAGAGGTCGCAGAAGACGGCATCGTAGCGTGCCGAAACCTCGGACAGGGAGGCGATGATCGGGGTCATGGCGGGCCTTTCCGGCGGCGGGCAGGGGAGGGTCGGTGGCGGGCCCCGAGGGATCGGAGCCCGCGCCTGCGATCAGAGCTTGAGCGAGGGGATGATCTGCTTCTTGCGGCTCATGATGCCGGGAAGGACGACCGTGTCGCCGGTGACCTTGGCGCCGAAGCTCGCCTCGGCCAGGGATTTCACCAGGTCGTTCGGCACCAGCAGCGTTGCCTCTTCGCGCAGGATGTCGATGACGAAGAGCAGCACCTGATCGGCGCCGTCCTCCTTGGCGATGGCGGGCATCGCGGCCATCAGGCTGGCCTTGCGGTCGAGCACCACGGCGGGGGCGGTGGTTTCCAGCACCGAGACGCGCAGTTCCTTGCCGGCGACATTGTATTCCTTGCTGTCCATGCGCAGCAGTTCGGCATCCGAGAAGGCCGAGACGTCGGATTTGGCGGCGAACTGCGCTTCGGCGAGATCGGGGATCGAGACGCCGAGCATGTTGGCCAGCTGTCTCGGCCACGGCGCGGTCATGCGGGGTGGTGGTCGGCGAGCGGAATTCCAGCGTGTCGGACAGGATGCAGGACAGCATCGCGCCGAGGATGCCGCGCGGGGCGCGGGCCAGGTCCTGCGCCGATCAGATCGTGCAGGATGGTGGCGGTGCAGGCCAGCGGACGCATGGTGATGGCGATCGGCGTTCTTGGTCTTGATGCCGCCGACCAGCATGTGGTGGTCGATGATCTCGATCACCTCGGCCTCGTTGATCGAGGCCGGCAGTTCGGCGGGGTTGTTGGTGTCGACGATCACGCAGGTGTCGCCCGCGCCGACATCGGACATGATCGCGGGCTTCGGCAGGTTCCAGTGATCCAGCACGAAGAGCGCTTCGGTATTGGGTTCGCCCAGCAGCATGGCGGTGGCGGGGGTGCCCTTCACCTCGGTCAGATACCAGGCCCAGATGATGGGCGAGCCGGTGGAATCGGTGTCGGGGGCCTTGTGGCCGAAAACCTTGATCATGTGCTTGTCCGTTCAGCGCAGGGGTAAAATCGCGTGCCTTATAGGCGCTGTGCCTGGCCTTGTCACGGGGCGGCGCGGCGCGCTTTCTTCCGTTCGGAAATATCCTCGGGGGGTGTGGGGGGCAGACAGCCCCCCACCTGCGTCGGACGGCGCGCCGGTCAGAACCCGAGGCGCGTCACTGTGAAGCCCTGATCCTGCAGCAGCTTCAGGACCCCGTCAGGCCCGCCAAGATGTGCGGCGCCGACCGCGACGAAGGCGGTCTTGCCGTCGGTTTCGGGCAGCAGGACCTTCATCCAGGCGTGGTTGCGCCCGATCAGCAGGGTCTTTTCCATCGTGTCGAAGCCCGCGGCGGCATCCGGGCCATCTTCCTGCAAGGTCTTTCTGCGGTCGAATTCCCAGATCAGGCGGTGGGCGCCGGCGAAATAGGCGTCGGCGAGGGTCGTGGCCATGTCCTGCGCCACATCGACCCCGGCGACCGAGACGCGCAGCATGTCCAGCTGATCGGCGCGCGACATCTGGTCGAACAGGCGGAAGGCGGTGTCGAAAGGTTCCAGCGCGTGGATCGGGGTATGGTTCGCCTCGGCCAGCGTGATCAGTCGCGAGTCGAGGCCCTGGCCGCCCTTGGCCATGCCCGTCATCGCGCAGGGCGGGATCGCGAGCAGGGTCGCGACATACCAGGGCTGGAATTTCGAGACCATGAAGGGGGGCATTCCGCGCGCCCGCATCGCGGTCGACAGCTTTTGCCATTCGGCCTCTGGCAGCGCTTCGGGCAGGGTCTTGCCGGAGGTGATGATCATCCGCTCGGGGTGTTTGATCATGTCGGTCTTCAATTCGTCCAGCTCGGCAGGGCCGGCTTCGACCATCAGAACCTGGGCCTGTTTCAGCAGCGGCGCGAGATGGGGCATCACGGCATCGAAGCGCGGATCATCGAGGTGGTAGGTGCCCGCGATCGTCAGATGCGTGGGGCCGCGGGTCGCGGTCCAGAAATTGCCATAGGCGAAGGGCGCATCGCCGACCAGGGCCGCGCGGTCCGCAGCCGAGAGGCCGGCCATCAGGTCTTGCCCGGCGCAGGTCCCGGCCGGGGCGGCAGGGTTTGCCGCGAAGGCCGGAGGCACCAGCGCGAGCCAGAGCGGGAGGAAGACGGAAAGGGCAAGACGCATGGGCAAAATCCTCGTTCGGCAGGAACCTGCCACGTCGTCGCCGCTCGGGCCAGCACCGCTGTCTTCTGGGCCCGGTTTTTGCGAGCGCTGTGGTTGACAGGTTGCGCGATGCGCCTTACATCGGGGTCGTTAGCACTCGCGCCAGGTGAGTGCTAACGGAAATTCAACCTGGACCCCAAGGGAGTTCTCAGATGGCATTCAAACCGCTGCATGATCGCGTGCTCGTTCGTCGCCTTGAAGGTGAAGAAAAGACCAAAGGTGGCCTGATCATCCCCGACACCGCCAAGGAAAAGCCCGCCGAGGGCGAGATCATCGCCGTTGGCGAAGGCGCGCGCAAGGACTCGGGCGAGCTGATCGCCCCGTCGGTCAAAGCCGGCGACAAGATCCTGTTCGGCAAATGGTCGGGCACCGAAGTCACCCTCGACGGCAAGGAACTGCTGATCATGAAGGAAAGCGACATCCTCGGCATCATCGCCTGATTGGACCGGCTCGGCGTGACCGCCTGAGCCGCTCTTCCTTTTTCACTGTAATCAAGACAACCAGGAGCACACCAACATGGCTGCCAAGGACGTCAAGTTCGACACCGATGCCCGCAACCGCATGCTGCGCGGCGTCAACATCCTCGCCGATGCTGTCAAAGTAACGCTCGGCCCGAAAGGCCGTAACGTCGTCATCGAGAAATCGTTCGGCGCACCGCGCATCACCAAGGACGGCGTTACCGTCGCCAAGGAAATCGAACTGGAAGACCGGTTCGAGAACATGGGCGCGCAAATGGTGAAGGAAGTCGCTTCCCGCACCAATGACGAAGCCGGCGACGGCACCACGACCGCGACCGTTCTGGCGCAGGCGATCGTGAAAGAGGGCATGAAGGCGGTTGCGGCCGGCATGAACCCGATGGATCTGAAGCGCGGGATCGACCTCGCGACCTCCAAGGTCGTGGCTGCGATCAAAGCCGCGTCGCGTCCGGTTTCCGACACTGCCGAAGTCGCGCAGGTTGGCACCATCTCGGCCAACGGCGAGGCCGAGATCGGCCGTCAGATCGCGGATGCGATGCAGAAGGTCGGCAACGAGGGTGTGATCACCGTCGAAGAGAACAAAGGCCTGGAAACCGAGACCGAAGTGGTCGAGGGGATGCAGTTCGACCGTGGCTACCTGTCGCCCTACTTCGTGACCAATGCCGACAAGATGGTCGCGGATCTGGAAGACTGTCTGATCCTGCTGCACGAGAAGAAACTCTCGTCGCTGCAGCCGATGGTCCCGCTGCTGGAGGCTGTCATCCAGTCGCAAAAGCCGCTGCTGATCATCTCGGAAGACGTTGAAGGCGAAGCGCTGGCGACCCTCGTGGTCAACAAGCTGCGTGGCGGCCTGAAGATCGCCGCCGTGAAGGCGCCGGGCTTTGGCGATCGTCGCAAGGCGATGCTGCAGGACATCGCGATCCTGACCGGTGGTCAGGTCATCTCGGAAGACCTCGGCATGAAGCTGGAAAATGTCGGCATGGACATGCTCGGCAAAGCCAAGAAGATCTCGATCACCAAGGACGCGACCACCATCGTTGATGGCGGCGGCGACAAGGCCGAGATCGCAGCGCGGGTCAGCCAGATCCGGGCGCAGATCGAAGAGACCACCAGCGACTACGACAAAGAGAAGCTGCAGGAGCGTGTTGCCAAGCTCGCCGGTGGCGTTGCTGTCATCCGCGTTGGCGGCATGACCGAAGTCGAAGTGAAAGAGCGCAAGGACCGCGTCGATGACGCGCTGAACGCGACCCGCGCTGCGGTTCAGGAAGGCATCGTCGTTGGCGGCGGTGTGGCCCTGATCCAGGCGTCGAAAGTGCTGGCCGACCTGAAGGGTTTCAACTCTGACCAGGACGCGGGCATCACCATCGTGCGCAAGGCGCTGGAAGCACCGCTGCGTCAGATCGCACAGAACGCGGGCGTTGACGGCTCTGTCGTCGCTGGCAAAGTGCGGGAATCGAACGATCCGAAGTTCGGCTTCAACGCGCAGACCGAAGAATATGGCGACATGTTCAAGTTCGGCGTGATCGACCCGGCCAAGGTGGTTCGCACCGCTCTGGAAGATGCGGCCTCGATCGCTGGCCTGCTGATCACCACCGAAGCCATGATCGCCGACAAGCCGGCGGACAAAGGCAACGCTGGCGGCGGCATGGGCGGCGGCATGGGCGGAATGGGCGGCATGGACGGGATGATGTAATCATCCCTGCCGCTTGAGGCAGATCGGAAGGGGCCCCTGGAAACAGGGGCCCCTTTTGCTTTGACGGGGGGGCGTCGCGCGGCGGTTTCCCCCTTGCGCGGAAACCGGCGCCCGCATTGAGTGGCGCCATGCGCCTGTTTCTGTTGACCGCCCTGACGATGATCGCCTTTGCCGCCAATTCGGTGTTGAACCGGCTGGCGCTGTCGGGTGCGGCCATCGGGCCGGAGGGGTTTGCGGCGATCCGGCTGGCCTCTGGTGCGGTGGCGCTGACGGCGCTGGTGATGCTGCGCGGGCGGCCCCTGCCGTTGCGCAGGCCCGGGCGCGGCGTGATGGTGGCGGGGCTGACGGTCTATGTGCTGGGCTTCTCGTTTGCCTATGTCTCGTTGAATGCCGGGGTGGGCGCGCTGATCCTGTTCGGGACGGTGCAGATCACCATGTTTGCCGGGGCGCTGATCGGTGGCGAAGTGGTGCCGGGGCGGCGTTGGCTGGGGGCTGCGATGGCCTTTGGCGGGCTGGTCTGGCTGCTGTGGCCGCAGGGGGCCGGGGCCCCTGCGCCGGGTGGAGCCGCGTTGATGGCGGCGGCCGGGGCGGGTTGGGGCGTCTATTCCCTGAAGGGGCGCGGGCAGGCCGATCCGCAGGCGGTGACGGCGGCGAATTTCCTGCTGGCGGCACCTGTGGCGCTGCTGCTCTGGGGTCTGGTGCCGGGGCAGGGGGTGGTGACGCCCGAGGGGGTGTTGCTGGCCGTGGCCTCGGGGGTGGTCACCTCGGGGCTGGGCTATGCGCTGTGGTATACGGTCTTGCCGCAGCTTGCGCCGAGCGTGGCGGCGGTGGCCCAGCTGACGGTGCCGGTGATCGCGATGGCGGGCGGGGCGCTCTGGCTCGGCGAGGTGCCCGGGCCGAGGCTGCTGCTGGCGGCGGTGGTCGTTCTGGGCGGGGTCGCGCTGTCGCTCCTGCGCCGTCAGAGGGTCTTGCCGTAGCGCGCGGCGGTCTGGGTCTTGCCCCCGAGCGTGATGCGCCGACCGGCGTAGCGCAGGGTGAAGCCCTGCCTTTGCCAGAAGGCGCGGCCGCGCGGATTGGCATCCAGCACCGAGAGGAAGAGCGTGCCTGCGCCGCCATCGCGCGCCAGCGCCTCGACATGGGCGAGCAGGCTGGCGCCAAGCCCGCGCCCGCGCGCCGAGGCGGCGAGGATCATCAGGCCGAGATAGGCGTCAGTGGCGGTGGGATAGCCGAAGGCCAGGTCGGCGAGGCCGAGGAGCTGGCCGGTCTCCCGATCTTCCAGCCCGAGTTTGTGTGCGGCCGAAGCTGAGCAGCCGGGGGGCAGGTCGGTAAAGAATTCCTCGGTCACCTCGGGGCCGGGGCGGGTGCCGCGTTCCAGCCGGATATAATCCTCGGCCGAGACGAAGAGCGCGGCGACGGCGTCGCGGTCGGCGACCGGGTCGAGCGATCGGATGGCGGGTGTCATGCGGTGTCGTCCTGGGGCATTTCCGGGGTGATGGTTTCGATCTCAAGGCGTTGGGCGCCATTCGGGCGGCGCCATGTCACCTCGTCGCCGACGCGGGCGCCGAGCAGGGCCCGGGCGAGCGGCGATTGCGGGGCGATCCAGCCGCGGGTGGCGTCGGCCTCATCCTCGCCGGTGATGCGGAAGCGGAGGGTCTTGCCGGCCTCGTCGGTGACGCTGACGGTGCAGCCGAAGGTGACCTCGTCCTTGGGCTGGTCGGCGGGGTTGACCGGGATCGCGCTGCGCAGCCGCGCCTCGATATAGCGGATGTCGCGTTCCGCCGCCGCCTCGGGCAGTTTGTCGAGCCGTTCGGGGCGGGCGCGGAGTTGGGTGAGCAGCGCCTGGGTGCGGGCCAGCCGTGCCTTCAGGTCCGCAAGACCCGAAGCGGTGACATAGTTCGGGTGCGGGCTGAGCGGCAGGTCGGGCAGCGGGTCGAGGCCGCCGGAATCTTCCTTCACGAAAGCGCGGCTCATCTCACGATGACCTCCAGCGGGTCGTAGAGGATGCCTTCGCCCCAGGCGGCGGCGGGCAGGCTGTCGGGCTTGAAGCGCACCTTCGCCATCTCGGCGCGGGTGAAGAACCGGCGCTTGCTGACGACACCTTCGGGATCGTGCCAGTCGGCGGGCAGCGGGCCGGTCGCCGTGCAGCGGAAGTAGATGTCGACCTGATGGAAGCCGGTGGCGGGGTCGTGGAATTCATTCACCAGGCAGGGCGAACCGATGCTGATGCCGATGCCGCATTCCTCATAGACTTCGCGGGCGAGGTTTTCCGGCAGCGAGCGGCCCGCGTTGACCCCGCCCCCCGGCGCGCACCAGAGGTTGGAGCGCGCCGCGGCATAGGCGTTGACCAGCAGCAACCGGTCCTGATCGAGGATCAGGGCGCGGGCAGCGAGACGGGGCGAGCGCGATTTCATCCCGCAAGAGTGTCGCGTCGGGGCTGCCTTGTCCATGCCCCGGCGCGTTGGTCTGACGGTGCAGCGGGCGGTGCCGGGTCAGAGCGGCTGGCGCTTTTCGTATTCCGCCTTGAGCGCGGCCCAGCCATCCCAGAACGGCCCGGTGTCTTCGTTGCGCATCCGGGCCACCATCAGGTCAAGGTGCTGGTGCCAGCCGGCGCTGACGTTCATCCGCATGTTGCGGGTCGGCAGGCGGCGGTGGGTGAGGGTCAGCAGGACCTCGGCGCCCTGTGGGGCAAGCTCGATCGTCACATCGCCGGAGCCGCTCCAGGTGAAGGACAGCCGGCGCGGTGGATCAAGTTCGGTGATCTTGCTGTCCATGCTGTGCTCGGCGGAAAAGCCTTCGGGGCGCTGGCCGGGCGGGTTGGTCAGGGTGTCGTTGCGCCAGGTCAGGGTGAAAGGCGCGCCGAGCTTCATCTCCATCTCGCCGGACGCAAGCCATTGGCGGCGCAGTTCGCCCTGGGTGAGGTGGGCCCAGACCCGGTCAATCGGGCCGGGCAGAAGCCGCTGGATGGTCAGCGTGTCGGGCGCGCTGAGCGTGCCGAAGGCACCCTTGGTCGCTAGATCTGTCATGGCTTGGATCCTTTCGGGGTCGAGGGTTGAGGGAGGGGCGCATCGGCGTCCCGCAGCAGGCGGTCGAGGGCATCCAGACGGTCGGTCCAGAAGCGTTGGTAGAAGCTCAGCCAGTCATGCGCCTCGTTGAGCGGTTCGTGGTTGAGCCGGCAGGTATGGGTGCGCCAGCGCACTTCGCGGGTGATCAGGCCGGCAGCCTCGAGCGCCTTGATGTGCTTGGAGGCAGCGGCGAGCGAGATCGCAAAAGGCTCTGCCAGTTGGCTGACGGTGCGCTCGCCATCGGCAAGGTCGCGCAGCATCTGCCGCCGGGTGGCATCGCCGAGGGCGTGGAAGATCGCGTTGAGGTGAGTCGGTTCTGGTTCAATCATGTGGTTGAATGTAGCGGCTTGCGCGCATCAGTCAACTGTATTGTTAAATGACGGACGTTACTGCGTTGCGATGCGCAAGCGGCAGCACCCCCGGGGCGGATCACGCCGCGGGGCTGGACGGTCTGCCTGCGGGATCAGCGCGGGGCCGGGCCGGTGATGCGGTTGACGTGGCCCATCTTGCGGCCCGGGCGCGCCTCGGCCTTGCCATAGAGGTGCAGGGCGGTGGCGGGTTCGCGGGCGAGTGCGGGTACCTCGGCGATGTCGTCGCCGATCAGGTTGGTCATCACGACATCGGAATGGCGCGATCCGTCGCCGAGCGGCCAGCCCGCGACGGCGCGGATGTGCTGCTCGAACTGGTCGACGGCGCAGCCATTCTGGGTCCAGTGACCCGAGTTGTGCACGCGCGGTGCGATCTCGTTCACGATCAGGCCCTCGGGCGTCACGAAGAGTTCCACGCCGAGCACGCCGACATAGTCGAGTGCGTTCAGGATGCGGGCGGCCAGCAGGACCGCATCCGATCGCTGTGCGGGCGAGAGGCGGGCGGGCACGGTGGTGGTGTGCAGGATGCCCGCGCGGTGCACATTCTCGCCGGGATCATAGGCTGCGACCTCACCCGTCGAGGCCGCGCGCGGCGATCACCGAGACTTCGTGGCTGAAGTCGATGAAGCCTTCCAGCACGGCGGGCGCGCCCTGCATCGCGGCAAGGGCTGCGGCGGCGTCGGCGGGGGCCATGAGGCGGGCCTGCCCCTTGCCATCATAGCCAAGGCGGGTGGTCTTGAGGATCGCGGGCGTGCCGATCCGGGCTATCGCGGTCTCCAGATCGGCGGCGGTGCTGACGGCGTGATAGGGCGCGGTGGTCAGGCCGAGCGAGGTCAGGAATTCCTTCTCGGTGATCCGGTCCTGGCTGATCGCCAGCGCGCGGCGGTTGGGGCGGATCGGGCCGGGTCTGTTCCAGCAGGTCCAGGGCGGCGGTCGGGATATTCTCGAACTCATAGGTGATGACATCGACGCTGGCAGCGAAGGCGGCGAGGGCCGCGGCATCGTCGTAGGAGGCGGTGGTGACAGCGATGCGCCACATCGGCGGCGGGGGATTGGCGGCGGGTTCGTAGATATGGCAGCGCAGGCCGAGGCGCGAGGCCGCGACAGAGAGCATCCGGCCGAGCTGGCCGCCGCCGAGGATGCCGATGGTTGCGCCCGGCGCGAGGCGGTCAGTCATCCGTGCGGCTCCTCCGGGATCGAGGCGGAGAGCGCGTCGCGCCAGGCCTCGAGCCGGGCGCGCGAGGGCGGGATCGGTCAGGGCCAGGATGGCGGCGGCCATCAGCCCGGCATTGGCCGCGCCGGCAGCCCCGATCGCCATGGTGGCGACGGGAAAGCCCTTGGGCATCTGCACGATGGAATAGAGGCTGTCGACGCCGAGAGCGCGCGGGTCTGGACCGGCACGCCGATCACCGGCACCCGGGTCTTGGAGGCCATCATGCCGGGCAGATGCGCGGCGCCCGCCTGCGCCTGCGATGATCACCTGCAGCCCGCGCCCGCCGGCGGTCTGGCCATAGGCCCAGAGCCGGTCGGGCGTGCGATGGGCCGAGACGATCCTCGTCTCATACGCGACGCCAAGTTCGTCGAGGATCTTGGCCGCCTCTTTCATCGTGGGCCAGTCGGACTGGCTGCCCATGATGATGCCTACCTTCACGTCCGTCATGCCCGCCCTTTCGCGCCCGGTCTGGAAGAGCGCGCACTATAGCCATGCGGGCCGATCAGGCGATGATGTCGGGGGTCAGCTGATCCTCGAGCCGCGCGATCTGGTCCTTGAGCGCCAGTTTCTGCTTCTTCAGCCGGCGCAGCGCCAGCTGATCGCCGCGGCCGGAGGTTTCCAGCGACATGGATCGCGTCGTCGAGGTCGCGATGTTCGCGCCGCAGAACCCCGAGCTGGATGCGCAGCATCTCTTCATTGTTCAGTTCCGTCGGCGCGTTCATGTCGGACCGTTCCGTGGAGAGGGATTGAGTCGCTGCATCGTCTTGCCGGCAATATAGCGATTTTCGGGGTTTGCGGGAAGAATTCTGCACCGGTGCACAGGCATCTTGCGGGATCCGTGCCGCGGCTTTCCCATATTTCATCAGGGCCGCCGGTTCCCGGGGCCCGTCTGCACTGTCGCTTGCTGCAAGGGCATGGCCAAATGACCAAACTGACCTTTGGATCGCATCCCTTTCTGCTGGGTTTCGAACAGCTTGACCGGCTGGTGGAACGCACCGCCAAGACCGGGACAGAGGGCTATCCGCCCTTCAATATCGAGCAGATGGCGGAGAACGCCTATCGCATCACGCTGGCCGTGGCGGGTTTCCGCGAGGCGGATCTGTCGATCACGGTCGAAGACCGCCAGTTGGTGATCCGCGGCCGGCACGACGAAGACGAGCGAAGGCCGCGTCTTCCTGCATCGTGGCATCGCCGCGCGCGCCTTTCAGCGCAGTTTCGTGCTGGCCGAAGGGGTCGAAGTCGCCGGGGCCGCGATGGAAAATGGGCTGCTGCATGTCGATCTGAGCCGGTCGGTGCCGGAGCCGGTGGTGCAGACAATCCGTATCACGAAAGCCTGAGGAGGTTTCGATGGATGCGAAATATGATTTCGGACCTGAAGAGGGTCAACGCATCGTCTATGTGCGTCCCGTTTCGGTCTCCACCTTGCCGGCAGAAGTGCGCGAGCAGGCGATGGGGCTCGAGACGCTCTATGCCGTGCATGACACGGATGGCGAGCGCATCGCGCTGGTGCGCGATCGCGCGCTGGCCTTCGCGCTGGCCCGGCAGAACGACATGGCGCCGCAAAACGCGCATTGACGACGAGGTGATCCGGCGGAGGCGCCTTGCGGCGCCGCTTCCTTCGCCTCGCCTGCGGCGCTTGCGCGCCTTCGGCTCAGGTCCGCCTCCGGCGGGAGTATTTGGGCCAAGAAGAGGCTGAAGGGTTTCCTTAACCCTGCCCTTTCTTCCGTTCATAAATATCCTCGGGGGGTGCGGGGGGCAGACAGCCCCCCGCTTCGGGCGCCGCACCAAGGTGCGGCGCAACCTCGAAGGCGGATCAGCCCCGGATCAGCCCCATCTGTTCAAGCTTCAGCATGACCTGATGCGCGCAGTTGTCGACATCGATCGATTTCGGTGTCGAGCACCAGCTCGGCCTTGGTCGGGGCCTCGTAGGGATCCGAGATACCGGTGAATTCCTTGATCTTGCCCTCGCGCGCGAGCTTGTAGAGACCCTTGCGGTCGCGGCGTTCGCATTCCTCGAGCGAGGTTGCGACATGGACCTCGATGAAGGCGCCATAGGCCTCGATCATCTCGCGCACGGCACGGCGGGTTGCGGTGTAGGGCGCGATCGGGGCGCAGATCGCGATGCCGCCGTTCTTGGTGATCTCGGAGGCGACATAGCCGATGCGCTTGATGTTGATGTCGCGGTGCTCTTTCGAGAAGCCGAGCTCGGAGGACAGATGCTTGCGCACCACGTCGCCGTCGAGCAGGGTGACCGGGCGGCCGCCCATCTCCATCAGCTTGACCATCAGCGCATTGGCGATGGTCGACTTGCCCGACCCCGAGAGGCCGGTGAAGAAGACGGTGAAGCCCTGTTTCGAGCGCTGCGGGCGCGATGCGGCGGAGTTCTTCGACCACGTCGGGGAAGGAGAACCAGTCGGGGATCTCCAGCCCTTCGGCCAGACGGCGGCGCAGTTCGGTGCCGGAGATGTCGAGGATGGTCACGCCCTCTTCGACCTCGTCGCGCGGGTTCGTACTGGGCGCGTTCCTGCATGTAGACCATCTGTTTGAAGTCGACCATCTCGATGCCGATTTCAGCCTGATGCTTGGCGAACAGGTCCTGCGCGTCATAGGGGCCGTAGAAATCCTTGCCCGGCAGAGTTCTTGCCCGGGCCGGCATGGTCGCGCCCGACGATGATATGGGTGCAGCCGTGGTTGCGCGCGGATGATGCCGTGCCAGACCGCCTCGCGCGGGCCGGCCATGCGCATGGCGAGGTTCAGCAGGCACATCGTCGTGGTGGCGGCGGGGTATTGGTCGAGCACCGCCTCGTAGCAGCGCACGCGGGTGAAGTGGTCGATGTCGCCCGGCTTGGTCATGCCGACGACCGGGTGGATCAGCAGGTTCGCCTGGGCCTCGCGCGCGGCGCGGAAGGTCAGTTCCTGATGCGCGCGGTGCAGCGGGTTGCGGGTCTGGAAGGCCACGACGCGGCGCCAGCCGAGTTTGCGGAAATAGGCGCGCAGCTCGTTGGGCGTGTCGCGGCGGCCCTTGAAATCATAGTGCACGGGCTGCTGGATGCCGGTGATCGGGCCGCCCGAGATAGACCTTGCCTGCGATGTTGTGCAGGTAGTTCACCGCAGGATGGGCGAGGTCGTTGGCGCCGAAGACCTTTTCCGCCTCATGATCCTTGTTCGGCACCCATTTGTCGGTGACCGAGAGGATGCCGAGGATCACGCCTTCGGCGTCGCGCAGCGCGATGTCCTGACCGGGTTCGATGGTTGCGGCGAATGTCTCGGGCACGTCGAGGGTGATCGGCATCGGCCAGAGCTCGCCCGTGGCCAGGTGCATGGTATCGACCACGCGAGTCATAATCGGCTTCGGTCAGGAAGCCCTTGAGCGGGAAGAAGCCGCCGTTCATCAGCAGTTCCAGATCGCAGACCTGGCGCAGCGTCAGATCCCAGGACGGCAGATCGCCGGCCTCGGCTTTCAGTTTCTGGGCGGAGTCGTAGGAAACGTAAAGCTCTGGGATCGGGGCGAGGTTGGGGAGTGACATGCGATTACTTTGCCTTTGCAACGGGGGCGGTGGGGCGCCGGGGCGCCCGTTTCGGAAAGCGCCTTAGCCGGAATATGGGACGATATTCAAGTAACGCCGACGAATTGCAAAAGGAAACGGAGGAAATGCCACCGCTGGTGCCGGGGCTGGGACAATGTTCCGCCGCAGCGGCATTTTCCACGCACTGCCCACCGTGCCGGCCGTCGATTTTGCGTCAGGCCGAGGGCCAGCCTGCCGGGTCACGTCGGAACGCGCGCCCCGGGCGGGCAGAGCGGTGCGGTATCACTCTGCCGCCTTCACGCCGTCTTCGGCCATGCCCTGCGTGGCGAGCCAGCGTTCGGCGTCGAGCGCGGCCATGCAGCCCATGCCGGCCGAGGTGACGGCCTGACGGTAGATGTGATCGGTCAGGTCGCCTGCGGCGAAGACGCCGGGGATCGAGGTTTCGCGTCGAACCCGGGGTGACCTTGACATAGCCGCCGTTGTGCAGTTCGAGCTGGTCCTTGACCAGTTCCGAGGCCGGGCGCTGGCCGATGGCGACGAAGAAGCCGGCGCAGGGGATGACCGTTCATCTCGCCGGTCAGCGTGTCTTGCACGCGCACGCCGGTCACGCCCAAGCGGGGCCTCGTCGCCGATGATCTCTTCAACCGTCTTGTTCCAGACGAGCGTCGACCTTGGGATGCTTGCGCAGGCGGTTTTGCAGGATCTTTCGGCAGCGCAAGCGTGTCGCGGCGATGGATCAGCGTGACCTTGGAGGCGAAGTTGGTCAGGAACAGCGCCTCTTCCACGGCGGTGTTGCCGCCGCCGATCACCACGACCTCCTTGCCGCGATAGAAGAAGCCGTCGCAGGTGGCGCAGGCCGAGACGCCGAAGCCCTTGAACTTCTCCTCGGACGGGCATGCCGAGCCATTTGGCCTGCGCCCCGGTGGCGAGGATCACCGCATCGGCGGTATAGGTGGTGCCGCAGTCGGATTGCGCGACGAAGGGGCGTCGCGAGAGGTCGAGCGAGGCGATGATGTCCGAGACCACCTCGGCCCCCATCGCCTTGGCGTGGGCTTCCATCCGGACCATCAGGTCGGGGCCCTGAACCTCGGTGTCGCCGGGCCAGTTTTCCACTTCGGTGGTGATGGTCAGCTGACCGCCGGGCTGAATGCCCTGGATCAGAACCGGCTCCAGCATGGCTCGGGACGCGTAGACGGCGGCGGTATATCCGGCCGGTCCGGAACCGATGATCAGAAGTCTGGTGTGGCGCGTATCGCCCATGATGGTGCCCCCGAAAGCCGTCCTGTCGACCCCCGATATAGGGCGGCGCGGGGCAGACGGAAAGCCCTGAGGGCGGGTCCGGGGCCGAAGCGCGGGATGCCGGGGATGCGCGATGGGAAATTGCGTGACCGTGAAATAATATTGCGCGTCGCGGGCAGATTTTGTAACGTCCGCGCGAATGCAAAGGAGACGTCTATGGCAGGGTCCAAGCTCGATCCGATCGACCGGATGATTCTGGCTGAATTGCAGGCAGACGGGCGGATGACGAACGTCGAACTGGCGCGGCGTGTCGGGCATCTCGGCGCCGCCCTGTCTGCGGCGGGTGCGGACGCTGGAGGAGGCGGGCTATATCCGCGGCTACCATGCCGATATCAACCCGCGCGAACTGGGGTTCGAGGTTCAGGTCTTTGCCATGGTGCGGCTGCACAGCCAGGCCGAGGTGGACCTTTCGGCTTTCGAGAAACGCTGCAAGGCCTGGCCGCTGGTGCGCGAGTGCCACATGCTGAACGGCGAGATCGATTTCATCCTGAAATGCGTGGCGCCGGACCTTTCGACCTTTCAGACCTTCCTGACCGAGGGGCTGACCTCGGCGGACAATGTCGCTTCGGTCAAGACCAGCCTGGTGATCCGCGGCGCCAAGGATGAGCCGGGCGTGCCGTTCGAGGTGCTGGAAGCGCGGCTGGCGAAGATGGCCTGAGGCCGTCAGGCGGCGATGCCGTCCTTCGGGCCCTTTGGGCGCGGGTCGAGGCCGAAGGCCGCGTGCAGATCGGGGTTCGGGAACATCGACAGGAACAGCGCCAGCATGTCGGGGGCGAGGCGGCGCAGGGTCTCGGTCTCTGCCATGTAGGATTGCACGGCAAGGCCGTTGGCGAGCACGGTGCGGCCACCCGCAAGGCAAAGCTGGTAGAGCGTCACCGGGGCAACGGGCGTCAGTTCGATGATCGTCTCGCCGTCCAGCATGTCTTCGGGCGCGCGGAAGGCTGCGGCGGCCGGTGACCAGAGCCGCGCGCCGGGGCCGGTGATCAGATCTTGCACCGGGCGGCCATAGCCGAGAGCGTCGGCGGTAAGCCGGATCAGGCGGCAGGACCGGGAGGCCTGGTCCGGCGCTGTGGGGTAGACCGTGATCTGGCCGATCCAGAGCACCTTTTGCGAGCCTTCCTCGGCGGTATCGAGATGGTCGCCGGGCAAGATATCCTCGATCGCGACGGAGCCGTTGCGGCCAGACAGAAGCGTGCCCCGGGCCAAGGCGTTGAAGGGTTGCTCGAACAGCGATGCGGCGGGGGCGAGGCGGTTGATCTCGATGATTTCGCCGCTTTCGCCGAGGCAGTTGGCCTGATAGCGGCGCAACATTGGCCGCGCCCGGGCGGGGGCGGACGTCGGCTCGGCCGTTTGGGCGGGACGGGTTGGGACGTTCATGCGATCAGCCTTTCCGGGCGGGTCACATGCGGCGCGGCGCACCAGCTGACAAGCGGGCTTGCCTGTGGCCTGGCCAACGACAGCGACGCGGGCGTGGCGTCTGATCGGCGGGTGTCATCGGTCGGGTCTTGCGCTGCAACACAGGTGGAGGGGCGCGACTGACGGGTCGGACCGCAGGTCAGGGCGGTGTCTTGCGGGCGGTGTGCGAGGGCACCGCTGCCGGTTATGTCCGGGCAGAGGTGGAGCGGCGGAAGGGCCGCAAAGATCCCCCGAGGAGGGATCATTTGGCGGCGGCGGAAGCCCGGTGCTGGCGCAGGGCCGGCTGGGCCGCGGCTGCGCGGATCATGGTGGGGGAAAGGCTGCTGGGGGCAAGGCTGGCGGGACGGCTGCGCTGGCCGCGGGCAAAGGGCAGCGCGGGCGTGGCCTGGGTGCTGGCGGCGAGAATGGAGGTCATCCAGCGGCGTTGATTGTTCATTGTCCCACTCCTTGGTTCTGCTCTGACTCGAACGCCGTCGTCTTTCGCGGCGCGGGCTCTGCGACCCGTATCGGCAATGCTTGCCCCGGCACTGTGGCGGGGTGATGGCGGGCTGGGGATTTTTCGCGACCGAAATATGGCACTCTGCGGGCGGACCCGGCAGGGCGAGCGGTCAGACCTTCGGCGGGCGCTGTTCCGGCCAGTTGGTGGCGCGGTGATAGGCCTGGCCGAGCTGCAGGATGCGCCGGTCCGCGCCGCGCGCGCCGAAAAGCTGAAAGCCCATCGGCAGGCCCTGATCGCCGAAGCCTGCGGGCAGGGCGAGGGCGGGCAGACCGGCGAGGCTGACCGGGATCACCACCTCCATCCAGCGGTGGTAGGTGTCCATCTTGCGGCCCGCGATCACCTCGGGACGGCGCCAGTCGGCGGGGAAGGGCCAGACCTGTGCCGAGGGCAGCACGAGGGCGTCATACTCGCTGAACAGCCAGGCGAGGGTGGTGAACCATTCCGAGCGCAGGACGGAGGCCCTGTGCACGTCCATCGCGGAGAGGGCGAGGCCACGTTCGATCTCCCAGATCATCTCGGGCTTCAGCATGTCGCGGGTTTTCGGATCGGCATATTCGGCGCTGTTGCCCGCGGCGACGGACCAGGAGCGCAGCGTGATCCAGCTGTCCCAGAGTTTCGTGGCGGGGAAGGGCGGGGCAACGGTGGTGACGTGGCAGCCCAAAGAGGTAAAGGTTTCAAGGGCTTGCGCGCAGAGATCGAGGATGCCCGGTTCCATCGCATAGGCGCCGCCCCAATCTGCCAGCCAGCCGATCCGCAGCCCTTTGGGGTCGATGTCGAGCCCGTCGGCGTAAGTCTCGGATGGGCGGGAATGCGGCAGCCGGGCGTCGAAGCCCGCGAGGGTCTCGAGAAGTCGGGCGACGTCTTCGACGGTGCGTCCCATCGGGCCGTTGGTGGAGAGCTGGTGCAGGAAGCTGTCGGCCTGCGGGTCGAAGGGCACCGTGCCGTAGGAGGGGCGGAAGCCGTAGACATTGCAGAAGGCGGCGGGGTTGCGCAGGCTGCCCATTGCGTCCGACCCATCCGCGATGGGGATCAGGCGCGCCGAAAGTGCCGCCGCCGCGCCGCCGGACGAGCCACCGGCGGAGCGGCTGGTGTCATAGGGGTTCCGGGTGACGCCGAAGATCGGGTTGAAGCTGTGCGAGCCGAGGCCCTGTTCCGGCACATTGGTCTTGCCGATCAGGATCGCGCCGGCCTCGCGCAGCTGGCGCGCCAGCAGGTCGTCTGCCTGTGGCACCAGATCCTTGTGGATCAGCGAGCCCATGGTCGAGCGGATGCCCTTGGTCAGCACGAGGTCCTTGACCGCCATCGGAATGCCGTGCAGCCAGCCCTTGCGCGGGGTGGCGTCGGCGGCCCTGGCCTCGGCCAGCAGATCATCACGGTCGCGCAGGCTGACGATGGCGTTGATCGTGGGGTTGATCCGCTCGATCCGGTCAAGATGGGCGGTCATCACCTCGAGCGCCGAGGTTTCGCGGGCGGCGAGGCGGTTTGACAGGTCGGTGCAGGTGAGCTGGGTCAGGTCCATCGGGCGGGCTTTCAGGCGTGGATCGGTGGGCGGCGGCCGGCCCAGGGTTGCGCGGCTTCCAGTTCGGCGCAGAGCGCGATCAGTTCCTCATCCGCGCCGAAGGGAGCGGCGAGGTGGATGCCGATCGGCAGACCCTCGGTCGAGGTGCCGAGCGGGATCGAGGCCGCGGGCTGGCCCGAGGCGTTGAAGGCGGCGCAGAAGGGCGAATAGGGGAAGACGCCATCGGGGCCGCTGCGGAAGGCGAGGTAATCTTCGGTCGCGTGGGAAAAGCGGCCGACCCGGGCCGGGGGTTCGGCGAGGGTGGCGGTCAGCAGGATGTCGTGATGGCCGAAGGCGGCCGCCATCTCGCGGCCGTAGGCGTGGATTTTGCCGACGGCTTCCAGATAGCGCTCGCCCGAGATCGTGGCGGCATGGGCGATGGCGCCGCGGGTGACGCCTTCCACATCGTCGGGCCCGAGCGGGCGTCCGAGGGCGCGGAGTGTGTTGTGCACCGAAAGCGCGGCGCCACAGGCGACGATATCGATCCAGGCGCGCATCATGCCGTCGGTATCGGCCTTTGGCAGATGCGGCGAGACGTGATGGCCGAGCGATTCCAGCAGTTTGGCGGCATTCAGCACGGCGGCGCGGCAGTCCGGGTGGATCGGGGTGCCGGTCAGCGTGGTGTCGCAGAGCGCCACGCGCAGGCGCCGCGGCGGGTGCGAGATGGCGGCGGCGTAGCCCCTGGTCAGCGGTGGTGCCCAGTAGGGCGCACCGAGGTCGGCGCCTTCGCAGGCGTCGAGCAGCGTGGCGCTGTCGCGCACCGATTTGGTCAGGAAGCCGTCGATCGCCATGCCGGCCCAGCCCTCGCCGGCATAGGGGCCGTCGGGCAGGCGGGCGCGGGTGGGTTTGAAGCCGAAGAGGCCGCAGGACGAGGCCGGGATGCGCACCGACCCGCCGCCGTCAGAGCCATGTGCGGCGGCAACGATGCCTGCGGCCACCGCAGCGCCCGACCCGCCAGAGGAGCCGCCCGAGGTATGATCGAGGTTCCAGGGGTTGCGTGTTGGCCCGCCGTAGACGACAGATTCCGTGGCCGCGCCGATGCCGCCCTCGGGCGAGGTGGTGCGGCCGAAGGTGACGACTCCGGTGGCGCGGATCCGCTCGAAGATCGACGAATCACGGCTGTAGCGGGTGTTGGCCCAGAGCCGGGAGCCGTTGTGCGAGGGGAAATCCGCCGCCTCGCAGCCCAGATCCTTGATCAGGAAGGGCACGCCCCGGAACGGCCCGCGCGGCAGGCCGCGCTTGATCGAGGCACGCGCGATGTCTTCCTGTATCAGCACGACCGCGTTGATCTGCGGGTTGATCCGGGCGGTCGCCGCAAGGGCTGCGTCGAGCAGCTCATCCGGGCTGACCGCGCCCTTTGCCACGAGGGCGGCCTGGGCGGTGGCGTCGAGGGTTGCGATCTGGTCGGTCATGCGCGTCCCCTGTGTGGCGTTCTGGACGGAGCCTAGAAGACGGACTGGCGCTGTCCATCTAATAATGGCGGGCCAATGGTGGCGGGACCGCACCGCGGGGCGCGGTCCCACCTTGGGCCCTGGCTGTCAGATGTCGAACTTGACGCCCTGGGCGAGCGGCAGGCTGGCGGAATAGTTCACCGTGCTGGTCTGCCGCCGCATGTAGCCACGCCAGGCGTCGGAGCCGGATTCGCGCCCGCCGCCGGTTTCCTTTTCGCCACCGAAGGCGCCGCCGATCTCGGCGCCCGAGGGGCCGATGTTGACGTTGGCGATGCCGCAGTCCGATCCGGTGGCGGAAAGGAAGGTCTCTGCCTCGCGCAGGTTCAGGGTGAAGATGCAGGAGGACAGGCCCTGCGGCACGTCGTTTTGCAGCGCGATGGCCTGATCCAGCGTGTCGTAGCCGAGGGTGTAGAGGATCGGCGCGAAGGTTTCTTCGCGCACCACATCGGTTTGGGCGGGCATCTCGGCCAGCGCGGGCGAGACATAGGCGCCGCCTGCGGGCACGCCGTTCGCGACCGGGGTGCCACCGTGCACGGTGCCGCCTTCAGCCCGGGCGCGGTCGAGGGCGGCGGTCATCCGGGTGAGGGCGGCGGCGTCCACCAGCGGGCCGACAAGGGTGGTGGCGGCGCGCGGATCGCCGATCGGAAGGCTGGCGTAGGCCTTGACGAGGCGGGCGGTCAGATCGGCGCGGATCGAGTTGTGCACGATCAGGCGGCGCAGCGAGGTGCAGCGCTGGCCTGCGGTGCCCACCGCCGAAAAGACGATGGCGCGCACCGCCATGTCGAGATCGGCCGAAGGCGCGACGATCATCGCATTATTGCCGCCGAGTTCGAGAATCGAGCGGCCGAAGCGTTCCGCCACTTTCGGGCCCACGGCGCGGCCCATCCGGGTGGAACCGGTGGCCGAGACGATCGGCACATCGCGCGAGGCGACCAGAGCCTCGCCCAGCGCCGGGCCGCCGATCACCAGTTGCGCAAGGCCAGCGGGGGCGTCGCCGAAGCGTTCCAGCGCACGGGCGAGGATGTTCATCGTGGCAAGCGCGGTCAGCGGGGTTTTCTCGGACGGCTTCCAGATCACCGGATTGCCGCAGACCAGGGCAAGGGCCGCGTTCCAGGACCAGACCGCCACCGGGAAGTTGAAGGCGGAGATCACCGCGCAGGGCCCCATCGGCGTCCAGGTTTCCATCATCCGGTGGCCGGGGCGTTCCGAGGCGATGGTGAGCCCGTAGAGCTGGCGCGACAGGCCGACGGCGAAGTCGCAGATGTCGATCATCTCCTGCACTTCGCCGCGCCCTTCGGAGGCGATCTTGCCCACCTCCAGGGTGACGAGTGCGCCGAGCGCGTCCTTGGCGGCGCGCAGTTCCTCGCCCAGCAGGCGGACAAGCTCGCCCCGGCGCGGCGCAGGTACTTCGCGCCAGGACCGGAAGGCGGATTGGGCGCGGGCGATCACCGCAGGCATCTCGGAGGCCGGGGTTTCGCCCAGCATGGCAAGCGGCGCGCCGTCGATCGGGGACCGCACCGCGAGCGTGCCGCCATCACGTTCGGCGGGGGTGATGCCCAGGGAGGCGAGAAGCTCTGGCGTGGTCATTTTGGCGGCCTTTCGGTTCGGTTTCGCGTTGCGCCAGACATGCACCCTGCGGCGCGTGTGGTCCAGCCCCGGGGGGGCGATCGGAGGGGCATGGGCGGAAACTGAGGCAGCGCCCCTTGCGGGGGTCGGTGCGCACAACTAAGATTCGGGTAAGCAATGATCGCTAATGATCCGTCTCATCCCGTAGGAGCGCCGAGCATGTTCGACCCTATCGCCCAGGTCACGAATTTCATCATCCCGACCGTCGAAGAGACAAACTCTCGCGGGTCGATCCGTTACGACATCTTCTCTCGGCTGCTGAAAGAGCGGATCATCTTCGTCTCTGGCCCGGTGCATGACGAGATGGCGACGGTCATCGTGGCGCAGCTTCTGTTCCTTGAGGCGGAGAACCCGTCGAAGGAAATCTCGATGTACATCAACAGCCCCGGCGGCGTGGTGACGAGCGGACTGTCGATCTATGACACGATGCAATACATCAAGCCGAAGGTCTCGACCGTCTGCATCGGTCAGGCCGCCTCGATGGGGTCGCTGCTGCTGACGGCGGGCGAGCCGGGGATGCGCTTCAGCCTGCCCAACAGCCGGATCATGGTGCACCAGCCCTCTGGCGGGTATCAGGGCCAGGCGACGGATATCATGATCCACGCCCAGGAGACCCAGAAGCTGAAGGACCGGCTGAACCAGATTTACGTCAAGCACACCGGGCAAACCTTTGAAAAGGTCGTCTCGGCGCTGGAGCGGGACAATTTCATGTCGGCCGAGGATGCGAAGGCCTGGGGTCTGATCGACGAGATCGTGGAGAGCCGCGGCAAGATGGATGACACGCCCAAGTGACCGCAGGAGCGTTGCAGAAGCGCCGCAGCGGGAAATTTGTGATTGTGAAGGCTATATGGCTGTCCTACAGTTTTGGGGGCAGTCCTGGGCGGGGGCAACCCGGCCCGGACGGCAGGACGGCGAGGGCCGCAGAGGTGAGAGATGGCGAATAATTCCAGTAGCGACAGCAAGAACACGCTGTATTGCTCTTTCTGCGGCAAGAGCCAGCATGAAGTGCGTAAGCTGATCGCGGGCCCGACGGTCTTCATCTGCGATGAATGTGTCGAACTCTGCATGGATATCATCCGTGAGGAGACCAAGACCTCTGGCCTGAAGGCGACCGACGGGGTGCCGACGCCACGCGACATCTGCAAGGTGCTGGACGATTACGTCATCGGGCAGATCCATGCCAAGCGCGTGCTGTCGGTGGCGGTGCACAACCATTACAAGCGGCTCAACCATTCGTCGAAGGCGACGGATATCGAACTGTCGAAGTCGAACATCCTGCTGATCGGGCCGACCGGCTGCGGCAAGACGCTGCTGGCGCAGACCCTGGCGCGGATTCTCGATGTGCCCTTCACGATGGCCGACGCGACGACGCTGACCGAGGCCGGATATGTTGGCGAGGATGTGGAAAACATCATCCTGAAGCTCTTGCAGGCCAGCGAATACAACGTGGAGCGGGCGCAACGCGGCATCGTCTACATCGACGAGGTCGACAAGATCACGCGCAAGTCGGACAACCCCTCGATCACCCGTGACGTGTCGGGCGAGGGCGTGCAGCAGGCGCTGTTGAAGATCATGGAAGGCACCGTGGCAAGCGTGCCGCCGCAGGGCGGGCGCAAGCATCCGCAGCAGGAATTCCTGCAGGTGGACACGACGAACATCCTGTTCATCTGCGGTGGCGCCTTCTCGGGCCTCGAAAAGATCATCGCGCAGCGGCACAAGGGATCCTCGATCGGCTTTGGCGCCGATGTGAAGGAGAACGACACCCGCGGCGTCGGCGAGATGTTCAAGGAGCTGGAGCCGGAGGACCTTCTGAAATTCGGGCTGATCCCGGAATTCGTCGGTCGTCTGCCGGTGATCGCGACCCTGACCGATCTGGATGAAGAGGCGCTGGTCACCATCCTGACCGAGCCGAAGAACGCGCTGGTGAAGCAATATCAGCGGCTGTTCGACATCGAGGGGGTCGATCTGACCTTTACCGACGATTCGCTGAAAGCGATCGCCCGGCGCGCGATCAAGCGCAAGACCGGGGCACGGGGCCTGCGCTCGATCATGGAAGATATCCTGCTGGATACCATGTTCGAACTGCCGGGACTCGACGGTGTGGAAGAGGTCGTGGTGAACGAAGAGGCGGTGAATGCCGCCGAGGCGAAGCCGCTGCTGATCTATGCCAAGGCCAAGGGCGAGCCCGCCACCGCGGGCTGAGCCCGAGGGTTGCAATCTGACGGAACGGCGGGCGATTGCCCGCCGTTCTGCATTCCGGGCAAGGCGTGAGTCACTTGGCCGCTATCCCGGCCGTAAGCACTGGACCTTGGCCATGGCTTGGGTCATATGAAGGGAAACCGTCCCGGAGGATGTTCATGGATTTCCTGATACGGCTTCTGACCTGGTGGAACAGCCAGACTGTCGGCACGCAGCTGTTCACCTGGCGCAAGGGCGTGAAGGTGGGCGAGGATGAACAGGGCAACCTGTTCTACCAGACGGCCGACGCCAAGCGCCGCTGGGTGATCTACAACGGCGAAGCCGAGGCGAGCCGGGTGACGCCCGACTGGCACGGCTGGCTGCACCACACCTGGGACGAGCCGCCGACCAAACAGCCGATGAAGCACCGGGCGTGGGAATTGCCGCATCTGGAGAACCTGACGGGCACCGCGCTGGCCTATGTCCCGCCGGGTTCGATCCGTCGCGAGGCGCCCCTGGCGCGGAGCGACTACGAGGCCTGGCAGCCGGAATAGGCGGAACATGTCCGAGAACGTTACAGAAGTGATCGTGGGCGGGGTCGTGCTTGCCGCCGCCCTCGGGTTCGTCGTCTTCGCCGCCGATGCGACCGGACTGGCGCGGCAGACCAGTGGCTATCCGCTGGTCGCCTCGTTCCGCTCGGTCGAGGGGATCTCGGTGGGCACCGATGTCAAGCTGGCGGGCGTCAAGGTCGGCACGATCACCTCGCTTGACCTGAACCCCAAGACCTATTTCGCCGATGCCACGATCGAGATGAGAAACGGCATCGTCCTGCCGGACGATTCTGCCATCCTGATTTCGCAACAGGGCCTGTTGGGCGGCAACTACGTCGAGGTGGTGCCGGGTGGGTCTCCTGACAATTTCAAGCCGGGCGACCGGATCCAGGACACCCAGGGCTCTGTCAGTCTTGTGTCGCTTCTGATGAAATTCGTGGGCGGCGGAGCGAGTACCGCCGCGAAGTCGCAGGGCGCTGCCGGTGACGCTGCGCCGGTCGACGGGACCGTGACGAAATGAGACGGTTGTGCGCTGCTGCGATGGTGGCCGGCCTTCTGGCGAGTGCCGCTGCGGCGCAGACGACAGATGGGGCGACGGGTGGGGCGACCGATCCGAATGCGATCCAGATGGAGCCGCTGCAGCTTGTGCCGGGGCAGTTGCCCCCGACCGGGACAGAGCAGCAGGCACCCATCACTCAGGCCCCCATCACTCAGGCCCCGATCGCGCCGTCTACCGCGCCGGGCGCGAACTTTCCGGGCCAGGTGCAGACCCAGTCCCAGACGCAGGACGTGGCGGACGCCAAGGGCGCGGTCCTGCGCTGGCTCGACAAGGTCTCGGGCACAACGGTCGATCTCGACCTGAAAAATGGGGAATCGAAGACCGAGGGGCGGCTGACGATCGCGCTTGGCGACTGCCGCTATCCGGTGACGGACCCGGCGAGCAACGCCTATGCCTTCCTTACGATCCACGACAAGCTGGTGACCGACCCGATCTTTCAGGGCTGGATGATCGCCTCGAGCCCGGCGCTGAATGCGCTGGATCAGCGCGCTACGATGTCTGGGTGCTGCGCTGCACCATGTCCGGAGACCGAGGGCAGGGGACGGGCGCGTCGAATTCGGCCTCCTGGCCAGCGCGCGGGTGAGCCGTCTGCGATAGTCGGCGCGGCTGATCTCGATGGCCCCGAGGCTTGCCAGATGCGGCGTCAGGAACTGCGTGTCGAACAGCCTGAAGCCGCGCCTGCAATGCCGTCCACCAGATAGGCCAGCGCGATCTTCGAGGCATCGGTGCGGCGCGAGAACATGCTCTCGCCGAAGAAGGCCGCGCCCAGGGTGACGCCATAGACGCCGCCCACCAGATCGTCCCCCTCCCAGACCTCCAGCGCATGGGCATGGCCGAGTCGTGAACAGGCCGAGATAGAGCGCGCGGATCGTGCTCGTTGATCCAGGTCTCTGGCCGGTCGGCGCAGCCGCGCAGAACGCCTTCGAAATCGCTGTCGGTTCGGATGGTGAAAGGCGTCTGCCAGGATATGGCGGCGGAGCGAGCGGGAAATGTGGAAGCGGTCCAAAGGGATGATGCCGCGGCGGCGCGGATCGATCCAGTGGATCGTCGGATCGTCGCGGCTTTCCGCCATCGGGAAGATGCCGGCGGCATAGGCGCGCAGCAGAAGTCGCGGGCGTCAGCTGCGATCCATCGCGAGCCTCGGCGCGCAGGGAATTGCAGGGCAGGGATCTGTCGGGCGCGCCTGACCGCGCGGGGCGTCAGCCGAATTGTCGCGGCCAGCCATTTTTCCAGCCAGTGGATGTTGTAATTGCCCGATCTGGATGTCCGGCTCTGCCAGCAGCGCATGGAACAGCGGCACCGTGGTCTCGACCCCGTCGATGATCAGCTCGCCCAGCGCGCGGTGCAGGCGCGCCAGCGCCTCGGGCCGGTCGCGGCCGTGCACGATCAGCTTGCCGATCAGGCTGTCGTAATAGGGCGGGATCGAATAGCCGCCGTAAAGCGCGGAATCCATCCGCACGCCCAGCCCGCCGGGGGCGTGGAACACCTTGACCTTGCCGGGACGCGGGGCGAAATCCGGCAGCTTTTCGGCGTTGATCCGGACCTCGATCGCGTGGCCGTTGATCTCAGATCGTCCTGCGTGAAGGACATCGGCAGGCCGGCGGCGACGCGGATCTGTTCGCGCACGAGATCGACGCCGAAGATCGCCTCGGTCACCGGATGTTCGACCTGCAGGCGGGTGTTCATCTCGATGAAGTAGAACTCGCCGTCCTCGAAGAGGAATTCGATCGTGCCGGCGCCGATGTAGTTGATCTTGGCGACGGCGTCGGCGCAGACCTTGCCGATGCGGGCGCGCTGTTCGGGGGTGATGACCGGGCCGGGGGCCTCTTCGAAGACCTTCTGGTGGCGGCGCTGCAGCGAGCAGTCACGCTCGCCCAGATGAACCGCCTCGCCCTTGCCATCGCCGAAGACCTGAATCTCGATATGGCGCGGCTTCTGGAGGTATTTCTCCATATAGACTTCGTCATTGCCGAAGGCGGCCTTGGCCTCTGACCGGGCGGTGCGGAAGGCGTTCTCCAGCTCGTCCGCGTCGCTGGCGACCTTCATGCCGCGCCCGCCGCCGCCGGCGGTGGCCTTGATGATGACCGGATAGCCGATCTCTTCCGCGACCTTCAGCGCCGCGGCTCGACATCGGGCACGCCGCCCGTCGGAGCCGGGAACGACCGGGATGCCCAGCGCCTTGGCGGTTTCCTTGGCGGTGATCTTGTCGCCCATGATGCGGATATGTTCCGCGGTGGGGCCGATGAAGGTGATGCCGTGATCTTCCAGCACCTGCACGAAGGCCGCGTTTTCCGACAGGAAGCCATAGCCCGGGTGGATCGCCTCGCGCGCCGGTGATCTCGCAGGCCGAGATGATGGCCGGGATCGACAGATAGCTGTCGGCCGAGGATTTCGGGCCGATGCAGACGGATTCGTCGGCCATGCGCACATGCATCGCATCGGCATCGGCGGTGGAATGCACCGCGACCGACTTGATCCCCATTTCGCGGCAGGCCCGGATGACGCGCAGCGCGATCTCGCCGCGGTTGGCGATCAGGATCTTCTCGAACATGAGGTGTCCCTTATTCGATGATCATCAGGGGCGCGCCGTATTCGACCGGGCTGCCATCCTCGACGAGGATCCGCTTGACCGTGCCCGCGCGCGGGGCGGGGATGTGGTTCATGGTCTTCATCGCCTCGATGATCAGGACGGTCTGGCCCTCTTTCACCACGGCGCCGACTGCGACGAAGGCGGCGGCGCCGGGTTCGGCGGCGAGATAGACGGTGCCCACCATCGGCGAGGTCACGGCGCCGGGATGCTGGGCCGGGTCTTCCAACACCGGAGCGGCGGCGGCAGCGGCGGGTGCAGCGGCGGCGGGCGCGCTGGGCGCTGCCATCTGCATCGGCGCCTGAACCGAGACCACATTGGTCTGTTTCGAGACGCGGACGTTCAGGCTGTCATTTTCGCCATATTCGCGTTTCACGGTCAGTTCCGTCAGGTCGTTCTTGTTGAGAAGCTCTGCAAGCGCCTGAATGAAGGCGACATCAGTATCATGCGGTTGGTTGGTCATGCCGTCCTCGATCGGTCTTTTTGCTGCCCGTCTGATGCGGGCCTTGCCCTGAGACAGGTTGCTTATACGCGAGCAATCCGGGGGTGGAAAGCACCAGTTGTGAGGTTGCTGGTTGCGGTCCGGAACCCGGCGCACGTTTTTCGGGCAAAACAGCGCCCTGAGGGGCGGGATTGGCGGGGTTTTCCGGGGCATCGAAAATTTACCATTTGATAAAAAACAGGACCTGTGGCAGCGTTTTTGAAACGAGGAAGCCAAGGGAGGTTTTCCATCTTGCCGAATTCTTCGCTGACCCCGGGCGTTGTGTCCGGTCGCCTTGCGGGCGACGTGATTGCCCGGAACTTTGCCGATATGGTGCCACCGCTTGATGGCCATGAGGCGCATGTGGCGGCGGATCGCTGCTATTTCTGCCATGATGCGCCCTGCATCACGGCCTGCCCGACGGCGAATCGACATCCCGCTCTTCATCCGCCAGATCGCGACCGGCACCCCGGATGCGGCGGCGAAGACGATTCTGTCGTCCAATATCCTTGGCGGCATCTGCGCGCGGGTCTGCCCGACCGAGACACTTGTGCGAAGAGGCCTGTGTGCGCGAGGCGGCCGAGGGCAAGCCGGTGGAGATCGGCCGGCTGCAGCGCTTTGCGACCGACAGGCTGATGGCGAAAGGCGTGCATCCTTTCACGCGGGCCGAGGCGACGGGCAAGCGCGTGGCGGTGGTTGGCGCAGGGCCTGCGGGGCTTTCGGCGGCGCATCGGCTGGCGATGCTGGGCCATGAGGTGGTGCTGTTCGACGGGCGCGGCAAGGCGGGCGGGCTGAATGAATTCGGCATCGCAGCCTACAAGGCGACGGACGGATTTCGCGCAGGCCGAGGTCGACTGGCTGCTGCGGATCGGCGGGATCTCGGTGCGGACCGGGGTGCGGCTGGGTGACGGCCTGACGCTGGAAGGCCTGCGGCAGCGACTATGACGCGGTGTTGCTGGCGATGGGGCTGGCCGGCGTCAACGCGCTGCGCGCCGAGGGCGAAGTGCTGGCGTCGCGACGCGGTCGATTTCATCGCAGAACTGCGGCAGGCGCGCGACATGGTCGCGCTGCCGGTGGGGCGCGACGTGGTGGTGATCGGCGGCGGCATGACGGCGGTGGATGCGGCGGTGCAATCGAAGCTGCTTGGCGCCGAGACGGTGACCATCGTCTATCGTCGCGGGCAGGAGAAGATGGGCGCCTCCGCCTATGAGCAGGAGCATGCGACGGCGCATGGCGTGCGGATCGTGACCAATGCAGCGCCGGTGCGAGTGATCGGGAACGGTGCTGTCGAGGCGGTGGAGTTCGCCTATACCCTGGATGGGCCGAAGGGGCTGACGCTGGGGCCGGAGCTGTTCCGGATCAAGGCGGATCAGGTGTTCAAGGCGATCGGGCAGATGCTCGACGGGGCGCCCGAGGGGCTGACCATCGCGGGCGGCAAGATCGCGGTCGAAGGGGCCGGACGGACCAGCTTGCCCGGGGTCTGGGCGGCGGGCGATTGCGCCGCCGGGGGCGATGATCTGACCGTGACCGCCGTGGCCGAAGGGCGCGATGCGGCGATGGATATTCACGCGGTTTTGACGGGGGTGGCGGGGTAGTCCCCGCCCAACGGAGGGAAAGAGATGGCTGATCTGGCATCCGAATTCGTCGGGATCAAATCCCCGAACCCGTTCTGGCTGGCCTCGGCGCCGCCGACGGACAAGGAATACAACGTGCGCCGCGCCTTTGAGGCGGGCTGGGGCGGCGTGGTCTGGAAGACCTTGGGCGAGGCCGGGCCGCCGGTCGTCAACGTCAACGGCCCGCGCTATGGCGCGATCTGGGGGGCGGACCGGCGGCTTTTGGGGCTGAACAACATCGAGCTGATCACCGACCGCCCGCTGGAGGTGAACCTGCGCGAGATCAAGGCGGTGAAGCGCGATTATCCGGACCGCGCGATGGTCGTCTCGATCATGGTGCCCTGCGAGGAGGCGGCGTGGAAGGCGATCCTGCCGCTGGTCGAGGAGACCGGCGCGGACGGGATCGAGCTGAACTGCGGCTGCCCGCATGGCATGTGCGAGCGCGGCATGGGATCGGCCGTGGGGCAGGCGCCGGATCTGATCGAGATGATCACCCGCTGGTGCAAGCAGACCACCCGGATGCCGGTGATCGTGAAGCTGACGCCGAACATCACCGATGTCCGCTATCCGGCGCGGGCGGCGAAGAAGGGCGGGGCGGATGCGGTCAGCCTGATCAATACGGTGATCGTCGATCACCGGGGTCGATCTGGACAATTTCGCGCCGATGCCGACGATTGACGGCAAGGGCACCCATGGCGGCTATTGCGGCCCGGCGGTGAAGCCGATCGCGCTGAACATGGTGGCCGAGATCGCGCGCGATGCCGAGACGCGGGGCCTGCCGATTTCGGGCATTGGCGGCGTCACGACATGGCGCGATGCGGCGGAGTTTCTGGCGCTTGGGCGCGGGCAATGTGCAGGTCTGCACGGCGGCGATGACCTATGGGTTCAAGATCGTGCAGGAGATGATCTCGGGCCTGTCGGACTAGATGGATGCGAAGGGGCATGTCCGGTCGCCTCGGATCTGGTCGGGCGGGCGGTGCCGAATGTCACCGACTGGCAGTATCTGAACCTGAACTATGTGACCAAGGCGAAGATCGATCAGGATGCCTGCATCAAATGCGGGCGCTGCTATGCGGCCTGCGAGGATACCAGCCATCAGGCCATCGCGATGAAGCCGGGCCGGGTGTTCGAGGTGATGGACGACGAATGCGTCGCCTGCAACCTCTGCGTCGATGTCTGCCCGGTGGAAGACTGCATCACCATGGTCGAACTGCCCAAGGGCACGGTGGACCCGCGCACCGGGCGTGTCGTGGGCGACTACGCGAACTGGACGACGCATCCCAATAACCCGGCGTCGACGGCGGCCGAGTGACGCGGACGCAGGCAGGGTGAGGCGGCGCTCAGGCCCTGGCGCCGGGCGGTTGCGGGATTGCCCCCGAGGGCATTGCGGTGAGCGTCAGGGCGCTGGCCTGCAGGCCAGCGAGGGGGCCCTGCGTGGCGGTCGGCAGGGATAGCGTTTCCGGCGGGGCCGCAGCGCCCTGGGTTGGTGCCGTGCTGACTGCCGGATCGGGGCACTGACTTGACCGGGGGCGCCGCGGCTGACGCTGCATTCGGCATCTTCCCATAGCCCGTCGCATTGATCCGGGCGAGGGTGACCTGAAGGCTCAATTCCAGTTCCAGGATCGTTGCGGCAAAGGCCGGGGGCGGGCCGGTGGGCGTGTCCGGGGTCAAGGGGGCGCGTTCGGGGTCGGCGCTGGTGCCTGCGCCGCTGTCCTGACCGGAGAGGTTGCCTGCCGTCGGCGCGCCGCCCGCCGCACTTGCGCCCGGCACGATTGTTGCAGCCGCCGCGACCGGGGAGGCTGCGACAGAGGTCGTCGGTCGTGCGGACGTCACCGGTGGGTATTGCGCCCAGGCGCCCATGATCGCAGTCAGCCCGGCTTCCCACATCATGTTCCCCTCCGGAAGAGATGCCCATGCTCCCGCGAAATCAGGATAGGCAGATTGCCTTAGCGCGGGATTAACGCGGGCCGGGCAGAAGCGCGGAGCGGTAAAGCTGGGTCAGGAAGCGTTCCGCCTCGGCAAAGGGCGCGTCGCCGCCGGGCCCGAGAACATGGCGGACCTGCACGTCGAAATCGGCGTAGTGCTGCGTCGTGGCCCAGATCGAGAACAGGAGGTGATGCGGATCGACCGGGGCAAGGCGCCCCTCGGCGATCCATCCCCGGATCATCCTGGCCTTGTCGTCCACCAGCGATTTCAGCTCGCCCTCGATCTGATCAAGAATACGCGGCGCGCCCTGCAGGATCTCATTGGCAAAGAGGCGGCTTTCGCGGGGATAGCGGCGGCTCATCTCCAGTTTGCGGCGGACATAGGCGAGGATTTCCTCGACCGGGTCGCCCTCTGCCCGCAGCGCGCGCAGGGGATCGAGCCATGTGCCCATCAAGCCGGAGAGGAGGGCGATGTGGATCGCCTCTTTCGACGGGAAGTAATACAGCAGGTTGGGCTTGGACAGGCCTGCGACCTCGGCGATCTGGTCGAGGGTGGCGCCGCGAAAGCCGTATTTCGAGAACACCTCGAGCGCGGCGTCGAGGATGGTCTGGGAATTGCGGGCCTGGATCCGGGTGCGCGGTCGGCTGGCCGTCATCTGGGGTCCTTCCTCTCGGCCCTGCGGGGCAAAACCAGCCGTGAATTTTCGCCGCGCCGCTTGCGTGGCGGGCGAATGGATGCCGGCGCCGCAAAGGCGCTTGCAAAGCGCGGGCGCTTCTTCTTCACTGCGCGCGACTCTGTGATAGCGTGTCGCTGACCGTTTGGTCAAATCTGCAAATTTCGGTCTGCTGCCGCATCGGCAGGCGGACAACAAGGAGAGCCGTGATGGCGCTTGACCGCAAACCCGCCCCGAATGACCTGAACGCCTTCTGGATGCCCTTCACTGCCAACCGGCAGTTCAAGAAGGCGCCCCGGATGCTCGTGGGGGCCAAGGACATGCATTACACCACCGCCGATGGCCGCCAGGTGCTGGATGGCACGGCGGGGCTGTGGTGCTGCAACGCGGGCCATTGCCGCCCGAAGATCACCGAGGCGATCGCCAGGCAGGCGGCCGAGCTGGATTACGCGCCCGGCGTTCCAGATGGGACACCCGGCGGCGTTCGAGCTGGCGAACCGCATCATCGAGATCGCGCCGAAGGGGATGGAGCATGTGTTCTACACCAACTCCGGCTCCGAATCGGTCGAGACCGCGCTGAAGCTCGCCATCGCCTATCACCGGGCGCGCGGCGAGGGCGCGCGGACCCGGCTGATCGGGCGCGAGCGGGGCTATCACGGGGTGAACTTCGGTGGCATCTCGGTTGGCGGGATCGTCAGCAACCGCAAGGTCTTCGGCAGCCTGCTGAACGGGGTGGACCATCTGCCCCACACCCATCTGCCCGAGCAGAACGCCTTTTCGAAGGGGCAGCCCGAGCATGGCGGCACTCTGGCGGATGAGCTGGAGCGGATCGTGGCGCTGCATGGCGCCGAGACGATTGCGGCGGTGATCGTCGAGCCGGTGGCGGGATCGACCGGGGTGTTGCTGCCGCCGAAGGGCTATCTGGAAAAGCTGCGCGCGATCACCCGCAAGCATGGCATCCTGCTGATCTTCGACGAGGTGATCACCGGGTTCGGCCGTCTCGGCAGCGCCTTTGCCTCGCAGCATTTCGGCGTGCTGCCGGACATGATGACCACCGCCAAGGGACTGACCAATGGCGTCATCCCGATGGGTGCCGTGCTCACCACGGGTGAGGTGCATGACGCCTTCATGCACGGGCCGGAACATATGATCGAGCTGTTCCACGGCTATACCTATTCCGGCAACCCGATCGCTTCCGCCGCCGGGATCGCGACGCTGGAGATCTACAAGGAAGAGGGGCTGTTCGAGCGGGCCGCCGAGATCGCGCCCTATTGGGAGGAGGCGCTGCACAGCCTGAAGGGGACGCCGCCATGTCATCGACATCCGCAATATCGGCCTGATCGGCGCGATCGAGCTGGAGCCGATCGCCGGCGAGCCGACGAAGCGCGCGTTTTCCGCCTTCCTCAACGCCTTGAGAAGGGTGTGATGATCCGCACCACCGGCGATATCATCGCGATGAGCCCGCCGCTGATCATCGAGAAGGCGCATATCGACACGTTGATCGGCACGCTGGCCGACGTGCTGAAGACGCTGGACTGAGCGTGATGCGCCCGCCCTGCACGGCAACGCAGTTGATCGACGACGAGCGGGTGCGGGTGACCCGCTTCGACTTCGTGCCGGGCGCCGAGACCGGCTGGCATCGGCACGGCATGGACTATGTGATCACCGCCGTGACCGATTGCCCGATGCTGCTGGAAGAGCCGGGCGGGGGCAGCCGCCGCGTGCTCGTCCCCGCCGGCACGGCCTATCGCCGCGCCGAGGGGGTGGAGCATAACGTGGTCAATGACGGTGATCTGCCGATGAGTTTCGTCGAGGTCGAGCTGAAGTAGGGACGCGGGCGCTGTTCCGACGATCCGGGCTCTGCCATGACGCCAGGCCAAGGCAGGCTTGCGCTGAAAAGGGCTGGACCCGGACCAATGGCGCATTAGGTTCGCGCCTTGGGCCAGTGCCCGGCGGAAGGAAGGTGCAGGTTGGATATGACGCAGCAGATGACCGGGGACCAGGCCCGGACGCGAGCGGCCATATCGGATGAGGGCTTGCCTGCGCCACGGCGCCATTTCGCGATGGCGACGATCATCGTCGGTCTGACCCTGGCCGTGCTGGATGGCACCATCGCCAACGTCGCTCTGCCGACCATCGCGCAGGATTTCAACGCCCCGGCCGCGGCCTCGATCTGGATCGTGAATGGCTATCAGCTGGCGATCGTCGTGTCGCTGCTGCCACTTTCCGCGCTGGGCGAGATGTTCAGTTATCGCAAGGTCTATCTCTGGGGCACTGCGCTGTTCACGCTCGCCTCGCTCGGCTGCGTGATGGCGGAGTCATTGAACCAGCTGACGCTGGCGCGGGTGGTGCAGGGCCTGGGTGCGGCCGGCTTGATGAGCGTGAATGCGGCGGTGCTGCGCTACACCGTGCCGAAAGAGAAATTCGGGGCGGCGATCGGGATCAACGCCTTTGTCGTTGCGGCGGCCTCGACGGTGGGGCCGGCCTTTGCCGGGGTTGCGCTGTCGGTGGTCAGCTGGCCATGGCTGTTCGCGATCAACCTGCCACTGGGGATCCTGACGATCGCGCTGGGCTGGCGCAGCCTGCCCGAAAGCGATCTGGCCGAAGGGCCGTTCGACACGATCGGCGCGGTGCTGAGCGCGGTGGCGCTCGGCCTTGTGGTGACGGTGATCGACAGTCTGGGGCATGATCTTGCCTGGTATCTGGTGGTGGCGCAGGCGGTGGGCTGCGGTCTGGCCTTCTGGCTGCTGATCCGGCGCGATCGCGGGCTGGCGCGACCGATGTTGCCGGTTGATCTGCTGCGCATCCCGGTCTTCAGCCTGTCGATCGGCACCTCGGTGGCGTCCTTCGCGGCGCAGCTGCTGGCCTTCGTGTCCCTGCCCTTCCTGTTTCAGGTCACGATGGGGTTTTCACCTGAAAAGGTAGGGTTCCTGATGATGCCCTGGCCTGCGGCGCTGGCCGTGGTGGCACCGATTTCGGGCTGGATGTCGGACCGGACCTCGCCCGCCCTGCTGGGCGGCGTCGGGCTGATCCTGCTGGCGCTGGGACTGGTCGCGCTTGGCCTGCTCGGGCCGCATCCCTCGGTTCCCGACATCTGCTGGCGGATGGCGCTCTGCGGCGTCGGCTTTGGTCTGTTCCAGTCGCCCAACAACCGGGTGATGGTCGGTTCCGCCCCGCGCAGCAGGAGCGGCGCGGCGAGCGGGCTTTTGAGCACCGCCCGGCTGGGCGGGCAAACCGTTGGCGCGGCGCTGGTCGCCTTGCTGCTGGCGCAGTTCGGGATCGTCGGTGCGACAACGGCGCTGTTCGTTGGTGCGGGTTTTGCGGCTGCGGCTGCGGTAATCAGCATGACCCGGCTGGCAGTCTGAACCAATCGCCTATTTGTTCGGCAGATCGGCGGTAAGCTGCCCGAGAAGGCGGCGGAGGGGCTGGACGACGATGCAAGGCCGCCTGCCGCATCGCATCGCTTGACACCCGGGGCGCGCGTGTCCGTAGTGTCCCAATGGGCGGGGGCCGTTCGGACCCCGCTCTCATTCGAGAAAAAACCAAAAAACAGGGGATCATTGTGAAACATTCCTTCCGAGTGATTGCGGCTGCCGCAATCTCGGCCCTGGTGATCGGCACCGGCGCGCGGCTGGAGGCGGAGACGCCTGCCGACACGCTGATCGAGGCCTGGGCCATTGACGATATCATCTCGCTCGACCCGGCCGAGGTCTTCGAATTCTCCGCCGTCCGAGATCCTCGGCAACAGCTATCAGCCGCTGGTCGACTATCGACGTGAACGACGTCTCGAAATCTTCGGCGTCAGATCGCCGAAAGCTGGACGGTTTCGGAGGACGGCAAGACGTTCAGCTTCAACATCCGGCCGGGCCTGAAGTTCGCCTACGGCAATCCGATCACCGCGGCGGATGCGGTGTTTTCGCTGCAGCGCGCGGTCAAGCTCGACAAGTCGCCCGCCTTCATCCTCGACGCAGTTCGGCCTGACCAAGCCGACAATGTCGACTGCGATGATCCTGCAGACCGGCGACATGACCTTCGATTTCACGATGGACAAGGCCTATGCGCCGACCTTCGCGCTCTATTGCCTGACGGCGACGGTTGGCTTCGATCGTCGACAAGAAACTGGTGATGAGCCACGAGGCCGACGGCGATTTCGGCTATAACTGGCTGAAGACGAACTATGCCGGCTCCGGCGCCTTCATCGATCCGCGAATGGCGCGCCAACGAAGTCGTCGTGATGGAGCGCAACGACAACTATCAGCGGCCCGAAGCCCGCCATGGCGCGCGCGATCTATCGCCATATCCCCGAACGGCGACGCAGCGTCTGCTGCTGGAACAGGGCGACATCGACATCGCGCGCAACCTCGGCGCCGAAGATATCACGGCGCTGGCCGGCAACCCGGACATCAAGATCGATGACGGCGTCGAAGGGCACGATCTACTACCTCGGTCTGAACCAGAAGAACCCGAACCTTGCCAAGCCGCAGGTGCGGCAGGCGATGAAATATCTGGTGGATTACGCGACGATTGCCGACACGATCATGAAGGGCAAGGTGAAGGTGCACCAGACCTTCCTGCCGGAAGGCTTCCTCGGCGCGCTGGACGGACAATCCCTACAAGCTCGACGTGGAAAAGGCCAAGGCGCTGCTGAAGGAGGCGGGTCTGCCAGATGGTTTCACGGTGACGATGGACACCCGCAACACGCCACGACATCACCGGCGATCGCGCAGGCGATCCAGCAGACCATGGCGCAGGCCGGCATCAAGCTGGAAATCATCCCCGGCGACGGCCAGCAGACGCTGACCAAGTATCGGGCGCGCAACCACGACATCTATATCGGACGCTGGGGGCCGGATTATCAGGACCCGAATACCAACGCGCGAGACCTTCGCCTCGCAACCCGGACAACTCTGACGACGCGGCGCTCCAAGCCGCTGGCCTGGCGCAACGCCTGGGACATTCCCGAGCTGACGCAAGCAGACCGATGCTGCCGTGCTGGAGCCGGATCCGGCGACAAGCGGGCCGAGATGTATCAGGACCTGCAGAAGAAAGTGCAGGAGAATTCGCCCTTCGTCATCATGTTCCAGGAGATCGAGGTCTATGGGCCTGCGCGACGAACGTCCAGGGCTTCATCATCGGGCCGTCGTTCAACGACAATCGATTACGCTCGCATGACCAAGAACTGATGAGCGAGCTCGCCATGATATCGAGGGAGGGCGCTGCATGCGCCCTTCCGCCCTGGCTGGATCGGATCGGGCGGCTGTTCGTGACCGTCGCGGTCACGCTCTTCGGGCTTGCTGCTGGTCACCTTCCTGATCGGGCGCGTCGTGCCGATCGATCCGGTGCTGGCCGTCGTCGGCGACCGGGCATCGCAATCGACCTATGACCAGGCCTGTCTCACCAGCTGCGGCCTCGACAAACCGCTGTAGGAACAATTCTGCGATCTATGCTGAACGAACGTTGCTGTCATGGCGATCTGGGCGACCTCGGTTCTGACCAAGCGACCGATCATTGACGACATCGCGCGGGTCTTTCCCGCCACGCTGGAGCTGGCGACTGCTGGCGATCTTTCTGTCGGCACGCTGATCGGCGTGCCGGTCGGGCGTCTGGGCCGCGGTGCGGCAGGGCAAGCTGGCCGATCAGGTGGTGCGCGTGCTGGGGCTGGTGGGCTATTCGGCGCCGATCTTCTGGCTCGGCCTGCTGGGTCTTCTGGTGTTCTATGCCAAGCTGCAGCTGGGTCGCGGGGCCGGGGCGGATCGACATCGCCTATGAATATATCGATCAGCCGGATCACCGGGCTGATGCTGCTCGATTCGCGCTTGCAGGGCCAATGGGACGCCTTCGCCAATGCGTTCTCGCATATCATCCTGCCCGCCTCGCTGCTGGGCTATTTCTCGATGGCCTATATCAGCCGGATGACGCGCAGCTTCATGCTGGCGGAGCTTGGCGCAGGAATATATCATCACCGCGCGGGTCAAGGGCGTGCCGGAATGGCGCATCATCTGGGGCCATGCCCTGCGCAATGCCGCCGTGCCGCTGGTGACGGTGATCGCGCTGAGCTTATGCCAATCTGCTGGAAGGATCGGTGCTGACCGAGACCGTCTTCGCCTGGCCGGGTCTTGGGCAATATCTGACCAATTCGCTTGCAGAACGCCGATATGAATGCGGTGCTGGGCGGCACGCTGGTCATCGGCGTGATCTTCGTCGGCGCTCAACCTGTTGTCCGATCTGCTGTACACGCTGCTCGACCCGCGGGTGCGGAGGCGCGGATGACGCGTCGGCGATCTCAAGCCGCCGCGACTGGCTGCTGAGCGAGGCGCCCGCACCTCGCGCCGTCAGGCGCGGCTGGGGCAGGCCTATCGGACTGGCGCAGCTGCGGCAGAACAGGCTGGCGATGGTCGGGCTTGGGCATCGTCGTGCTGGTGCTGATCTGCTGGCGCTGTTTGCCGATGTGATCGCGCCCTACAACCCGATCGCGGGCGGCGATCTGCGCACCGACCGCCTGCTTGCCGCCGTCTGCGACGCATCTGGATGGGCACCGACGATCAGGCGCGCGACATCTTCAGCCGGATCGTCTACGGCTCGCGGCTGACGCTGATGGTCGTGGCGCTGGTCGCGGTGATCGCGACGCCGGTGGGGCTGCTGGTCGGCACGATCGGCGGGCTATTTCGGCGGCTGGGTCGATGCGGTCCTGATGCGGATCACCGATATCTTCCTGGCCTTCCCGCGGCTGGTCCTGGCGCTCGCCTTCGTCTCCGCCCTCGGGCCGGGGATCGAGAATGCGATCATCGCCATCGCCATCACCTCCTGGCCGCCCTATGCGCGCCTCGGCCCGGGCCGAGACGCTGACCATCCGCGAGGCCGATCATATCGCCGCGATCCGGCTGCAGGGCGCGCGCGCGCTGCGGATCATCTGGGGCCATGTCGTGCCGCTGTGCCTGTCCTCGGTGATCGTGCGGGTGACGCTGGACATGGCCGGGATCATCCTGACGGCGGCGGGTCTGGGCTTTCTCGGCCTTGGCGCGCAGCCGCCGCAGCCGGAATGGGGCGCGATGATCGCCGGCGGGCGGCAATTCCTGATCGACTACTGGTGGGTGGCGACCATGCCGGGCATCGCGATCTTCGTCGTCTCGCTGGGCTTCAACCTGCTGGGCGACGGGTTGCGCGACGTGCTTGACCCGAAGGAACGGACGGACAATGACGCGACATCTGCTGACGGTCGAGGATCTGCGCGTCGCCTTCCCGACCCGCAAGGGGCCGGTCGAGGTGGTGCGCGGCGTGACCTTCACCCTGGGGCGCGAGCGGCTGGGGATCGTGGGCGAAAGCGGATCGGGCAAAAGCCAGACCGGGCGCGCGATCCTTGGGCTGACGCCCGCCACCGGGCAAGGCCACGGCGCAGACGGCTGGAGTTCGACGGGATCGACCTGCGCGTGCCAGCTCCGGCCCAGTGGCGCAGCCTGCGCGGCAGCGCGCATGTCGATGGTGATGCAGGACCCGAAATTCTCGCTCAATCCGGTGATGACCATCGGCCGGCAATTGATGGAATCGCTGCGCGGCCGCGCCAGCGGCAAGGCCGAGGCGCAGGACCGCGCGATGGCCATGCTGGAGGCGGTGCAGATCCGCGATCCGGACCGCGTGTTCCACGCCTATCCGCATGAATTGTCGGGCGGCATGGGCCAGCGGGCGATGATCGCGATGATGCTGATCACCGAGCCCGATCTGCTGATCGCGGATGAGCCGACCTCGGCGCTGGATGTGACCGTGCAGATCGAGGTTCTGCGCATCCTCGACCGGCTGGTGACGCGAGCGTGGCATGGGGCTGATCTTCATCAGCCACGATCTGCGGCTGGTCTCGAGCTTCTGCGACCGGGTGCTGGTGATGTATGCCGGCCGCGTGGTGGAGGAGTTGCGCGCCTCCGAATCTGTCGCGCGCGCAACATCCCTATACGCAGGGGCTTTTCAACTGCCTGCCGCGGATCGAGGGCGACACCCAGCCCGCTGCCCACCCTGCAACGCGACGCGGAGTGGGCGCGATGAGGGCGACTGATCGATAGTCGCCAGACTCTGGCGTCACCTTCGGCCTCGGGCGAGCGCTGGTGCGCGCGGTGCGCGGCGTCTCGCTTCACGGTTGCAGCGAGGGCGAGAGCTTCGGCATCGTCGGCGAAAGCGGATCGGGCAAATCCACCGTGCTGCGCGCGATCTGCGGGCTTGCGCCGATCACGGCCGGGCAGATCGCCGTGGCGGGGTCGAGCTGACAGGGCCGCGCCGCAGCCGGAGTTCTACCGCCAGGTCCAGATGGTGTTTCAGGACCCCTATGGCTCGCTCCACCCGCGCCACACGGTTGACCGGGTGCTGGTGAGAGCCCTTGGCCATCCACGGCTTTGACCGACGCGAGGCGCGGATCGAACAGGCGCTGGACGAGGTGGGCCTTGGCCCGGGCTTCCGCTTCCGCTATCCGCACCAGCTCTCGGGCGGGCAGCGCCAGCGGGTTGCCATTGCGCGGGCGCTGATCCTGGAGCCGAAGGTTCTGCTGCTGGACGAGCCGACCTCGGCGCTGGATGCCTCGATCCAGGCCGAGGTGCTGAATCTGCTCGACAGGCTCGCGGGCCGAGCGGGGGCTGACCTATGTGCTGGTCAGCCATGATCTGGCCGTCGTCGCGCATATGTGCGAGCGGCTGCTGGTCATGCAGCATGGACAGTCCGTTGAGGAATTGTCGCCGCGAGGCGCTCCAGCGGCGCATTCGGCGAGGCAGGCCTATACAAGGGCGCTGCTGAGCGCGAGCGAGGGCTATCGCGCCGAGGGGGTCTGAGGCGAAGACCCCCGGCGTCCCTGTGTCCGCTTCGTGCAGGATGTGCTGTCAACGCGGGCTCTGCCCAATCTTGACCCTTCGACCCTGAATCTTCTTGGCGAAAATACTCTCGGGGGGTGCGGGGGGCAGACAGCCCCCCGCTTTCCGCCAGCGCTTCCGCTGCCACAAAAAAAGAGCCGCCGACACGAGCTGCGCCGGGGCGCAGACGGTCGGACGGCTTTGATCCAGTCCTTCGAGATATGAGGGCGCAACGTTTCTGATGCGTTGGTCTCAGGGTGCAAAAAAGCGGCCTTCCCGTCAAGCCCTGGTACCGCAACGGGCCGCGCCGGCCGAAGCGCTTCGCCCAAAAATCAGCCGCCCGGGCCGGGCATGCCGCTTTTCCATCCGGCAGGGCAAGGCCGGCCTAACGGCGGCGCAGGACCTCGGACATCAGGTCGCGGCAGCGCGCGGCGGCGGGCGACAGGCGGCGCGCCGTCAGGGTGATCAGGGAATAGGGCGCGACCGAGATCGTCTCGGCAAGGTCGAGCGTCATCAGATCGGGTTGTCGCTCGGTCAGAAGCGTGGCGACCTCCTCGCTGACCGGCGTGACGACATCGCGATTGCGCAGCAGCGCCAGGGTGACGAGCAGGGACGCGGTGTTGGTGACATTGTGCGGCGTCGCCTGACCGAGATCGAGAAACGCCTCTTCCACCGCCTGACGGATCGGCGCGCCGGGGCCCTGCATCACCCATTCGCAGCCCAGAATCTGGGCCAGCCCGACCTTGTCGACCGAGGCGAAGGGATTGCCCCGGTTGGCGACGATCGCGACCTTTTCGCCGCTGGCGCGCTGAACGTTGAAATCCGATTGTCGCGCGCCGATCGGCAGGCGACCCAGCACCATGTCATGCCGGGTGGCCTGCAGGCCCTTGATCAGCTCGTCGCTGGTGGCGACGTCGACGTGCAGTTCGAGCTCTGGCGCGATGTCCTTCAACTGGCGGATCGCGGGCACGACATAGCCCACCGCGGCGCCGGTAACCGCGCCTATGCGGACCACGCCGCCCTGGCCGAGGCGCAGTTTCTCGACCTCTTCGGCGGCATCCTCGACTTCATCGAGGATGTTATGGGCATGGCGGCCAGGCCTTCGCCCACCGCGGTTGCGATCATGCCCTTCGGGTGGCGGTCGAAGAGCGGCGCGCCGATCAGCGCTCCGATCTCGGCCAGGGCGCGCGAGGCGGCGGGCTGGGTGATCGCCAGAGCATCTGCGCGGCGAGCGACAATTGCCGGTGTTCGGCGATGGCCGCGATCAGGCGCAGGTGTTTCAGTCCGGAGTTGGGTGGCGAGGGATGCAGACATTGGTTACCGGTTTTGATATGCAGATGTGTTAAATTATGCATTTGCATGGTATGGCATTGCGGGTCTAGGCTGCAGCGCGGGTCGTGACAGGCCCGTTACGCATATTCTCCGGCGCATCGACAGGCCTAAGGCCGCGGGTGACCGGAGGCTAGGGAGGATAATTCATGAAGTCCATTTCCGCCGCTCTGGCGTCTATTGCGCTGGGCACGATGATCCTTGCCGCGGCCCGCTGGCCGCGCAGGACAAGGGCACCGTCGGTATCGCGATGCCCACGAAATCTTCCGCGCGCTGGATCGCCGACGGCGACAACATGGTGAAACAGTTCCAGGCGGCCGGCTACAAGACCGACCTGCAATATGCCGAAGATGACATTCCGAACCAGCTCAACCAGATCGAGAACATGATCACCAAGGGTGACAAGGTTCTGGTGATCGCCGCCATCGACGGCACCACGCTGTCGAACGCGCTGGAGAACGCGGCTGCAGCGGGCATCAAGGTCATCGCCTATGACCGTCTGATCCGCGACAGCAAGAACGTCGACTATTACGCGACCTTCGACAACTTCAAGGTTGGCGTGCTGCAGGCGAATTCGCTGGTGGCGGGCCTGAAGGAACGCTTTCCCGGCGTGAAGCCGTGGAACGTGGAACTGTTCGGCGGCAGCCCGGACGACAACAACGCCTTCTTCTTCTACAACGGCGCGATGTCGGTGCTGCAGCCGCTGATCGATTCCGGCGACATCAAGATCGGCTCGGGCCAGATGGGCATGGACAAGGTCGGCACCCTGCGTTGGGACGGCGCGGTCGCTCAGGCGCGGATGGATAACCTGCTGTCGGCCAATTACACCAGCGCCCATGTCAACGGCGTGCTGTGCCCCTATGACGGGCTGTCGATCGGGATCCTGTCCTCGCTCAAGGGTGTGGGCTACGGCTCGGGCGATCTGAAGATGCCGATCGTGACCGGGCAGGACTGCGAAGTCGCCTCGGTCAAGTCGATCATCGCGGGCGAGCAGTATTCCTCGATCTACAAGGACACGCGCGAGCTGGCCAAGGTGACCGTGGGCATGGTGAACGCGCTGCTTGAGGGCAAGACGCCGGAGATCAACGACACCAAGACCTACAACAACGGCGTGAAGGTGGTTCCGTCCTACCTGCTGCAGCCGGTGGAAGTGGACAAGACCAACTACGAGAAGATCCTCGTGGGCTGGCGGCTACTACAAGGCTGACCAGCTGAAATAAGCTGGCGTCCGGCCGACCCGACCCCGCCGCACCTCCCCTGCGGCGGGGTCACTCATCACAGACACGACAGCATGGCGGATGGCGGTATGGTCCCGATCCTCGAGATGCGCGGCATCACGAAGACATTTCCCGGCGTGAAGGCACTGGACGGCGTGACGCTTTCAGTGATGCCCGGCGAGATCCACGCGCTGGTAGGCGAGAATGGCGCGGGCAAATCCACGCTGATGAAGGTGTTGTCAGGGGTTTACCCGCATGGCAGCTACGAGGGCGAGATCCTGTTCGAGGGCAGCCCGACGCGGTTCATGGGGATCCATGACAGCGAAGAGCGCGGCATCATCATCATCCATCAGGAGCTGGCGCTGGTGCCGCTTCTGTCGATCGCCGAGAATATCTTCCTCGGCAATGAGATTACCCGCGGCGGGCGTGATCGACTGGCCCGAGACCTTCCGGCGGACCGAGGGGTTGCTGGCGAAGGTGGGCCTGAATGAGCATCCGCAGGCGCGCGTCGACAGTCTGGGCGTCGGCAAGCAACAGCTGGTCGAGATCGCCAAGGCGCTGTCGAAGAAGGTGAAACTGCTGATCCTCGACGAGCCGACGGCGGCGCTGCAGGAAAACGACAGCCAGAAGCTGCTGGACCTGCTGCTCGAGTTCAAGGCGCAGGGCATCACCTCGATCCTGATCAGCCACAAGCTGAACGAGATCATCCCGCGTGGCGGACCGTCTGACGGTGCTGCGCGATGGCGCCGCCGTGTCGGACATGGAGCGCGGCGAGATCACCGAGGCGCGGATCATTCGCGACATGGTGGGCCGCGACATGGCGCACCGCTATCCGACGCGGGTGCCGAAGATCGGCGAGACCCTGTTCGAGGTGCGCGACTGGTGCGTCTGGCACCAGCATCACGCCGACCGGCAGGTGATCAACAAGGCCAGCCTGAGCGTGAAGCGCGGCGAGGTGGTCGGCATCGCGGGGCTGATGGGTGCGGGGCGCACCGAATTCGCGATGAGCCTGTTCGGACGCAGCTGGGGCCGCAAGATCATCGGGCGAGGTGACGTTGAGCGGCAAACCCGCCGATCTGAGCAATGTGCCTGCCGCGATCCTGTCGGGGCTGGCCTATGTCACCGAGGATCGCAAGGCGCTCGGCCTCGTGCTGGACGACAGCATCCTGCACAACACGACCCTGGCGAACCTGCCCGCCGTTGCCAATGGCGGCGTGATCGACACCAACCGCGAGCGCAAGGTGGCCGAGGATTATCGGCAGGCGCTGGGCACGCGCACGCCCTCGGTGTTTCAGAGGACGGTGAACCTGTCGGGCGGCAATCAGCAGAAGGTGGTGCTGGCCAAGTGGCTGTTCACCGATCCGCAGGTCCTGATCCTCGACGAGCCGACGCGGGGCATCGACGTGGGGGCGAAGTTCGAGATCTATTCGATCGTCAACGAGCTGGCGGATCAGGGCCGCGGGGTCATCCTGATCTCGTCCGAGATGCCCGAGCTGCTGGGCATGTGTGACCGCATCTATGTGATGAGCCGGGGGACCTTCGTGGGTGAGTTGACGAAGGCCGAAGCGAGCCAGGAGCGGATCATGGAAATCATCATGGCCGCCGAAGCCGGCGGCCTGCAGAAGACCGAAGTCGGGAGCGTTTAGAAGATGGACGGGAAAACCTCTGTCGGGGCCTACCTCAAGAACAACATGCGGCAGTACGGGATGCTGCTGGCGCTGGTGGTCATCATGGTATTCTTCCAGGTGATGACGAACGGCACATTGATGAAGCCGGTCAACCTGACCAACCTGTTCCTGCAAAACAGTTATATCATCGTGATGGCGCTGGGCATGCTGCTGGTCATCGTGTCGGGCCATATCGACCTGAGCGTCGGGTCGGTCGCGGGCTTCATCGGCGGGCTGGCCGGGGTGATGATCGTCAACATGCACCTGTCGATGTGGATCGCGGTGCCGGCCTGCCTGCTGGCGGGCGGTCTGATCGGGGCGGCGCAGGGCTATTGGGTGGCCTATTGGCGCATTCCCTCGTTCATCGTGACGCTTGCCGGCATGCTGGTGTTCCGGGGGCTGACGCTGTGGCTGTTGAACGGGCAGAATGTGGGGCCGTTCCCGCAGTCCTTCCAGCTTTTGTCCACCGGCTTCGTGCCCGATGTCTTTCCCTTCGTCGCGCCGATGCTGGGCCTTGACCGGCTGAACGCGCTGGCGGTGGTCGCGGGGGTCGCCATCGCGGCGGTGATCGTGGTGTCCTCGATCCGGTCTCGGGCGCGGGCGGCGGCCTATGGCATCGTCGACGAGCCGTTCATCTTTTTCCTGGGCAAGAACGTGCTGATCGCGGTGGCGCTGGTCTATATCAGCTGCCTGCTCGCGACCTTCCGGGGTATACCCAACGTGTTGGTGACGATGGGCATCCTGATCGTGATCTACATGTTCATCACCAATTCGACGACCATCGGGCGGCGCATCTACGCCATCGGCGGCAATGAGAAGGCGGCGAAGCTGTCCGGGATCAACACCGAGCGGCTGACCTTTCTGACCTTCGCCAACCTCGGGCTGCTTTCGGCACTTGCGGGCATGATCTTTGCCGCGCGGCTGAACGTGGCGGGGCCGAAGGCAGGCTTCGGGCTGGAGCTTGACGTGATCGCGGCCGTGTTCATCGGCGGCGCCTCGATGTCGGGCGGCGTGGGGACCATTGTCGGCGCGGTCGTTGGCGCCTTCATCATCGGGGTGATGAACAACGGCATGTCGATCCTTGGGATCGGGATTGATTATCAGCAGGTCATCAAGGGGCTGGTGTTGCTCGCCGCGGTGATCTTCGACGTCTACAACAAATCGAAATCGCACTGAGACCATAAACAACCGAGGGCATCATGCTTTTATCGCAGCTTACTGAAGGCGGCGTTGTCTGCCGCATGGGCGAAGATGCCCGGATGGTGCCGGGCGCGACCACCATTCTGGCGCTGGCCGCAGAGGCGATCGCCGCCGGACGCGGGCTGGCCGAGGTGGTGAGCGCACGCGGCACGGGCGAGGCCGTGGATATGGCTGCCCTGCTGGCGGCGGGGCGCCTTGACTGCCCGGTGCGGCACCCGGATGCGGCGCATCTGCATCTGACCGGGACCGGGCTGACCCATATCGGTTCCGCCTCGGCGCGCGATGCGATGCATGCGGATGTGGCGGGCATGACCGACAGCATGAAGATGTTCCGCATGGGGATGGAGGGCGGCAAGCCCAAGGCCGGCGAGGTCGGCGTGCAGCCCGAGTGGTTCTACAAGGGCAATGGCGTGAACCTGGTGGCGCCCGGCGCGGCGCTGAATTCGCCTGCCTTCGCGCTGGATGGCGGCGAGGAGCCGGAGATCGCCGGGATCTACCTGATCGGCCCGGATGGCACGCCGCATCGGCTGGGCTTCGCGCTGGCCAATGAGTTTTCCGACCATGTGACCGAACGCGGCAATTACCTGTGGCTGGCGCATTCCAAGCTGCGCCCCGCATCGCTGGGGCCGGAGCTGCTGGTGGGCGATCTGCCAGCCGATATCCGCGGCACCTCGCGCCTGTTGCGCGGTGGCAAGGTGATCTGGGAGAAGCCCTTCCTTTCCGGCGAAGCGAACATGTCGCATAGCATCGCCAACCTTGAGCACCACCATTTCAAATACGCCCTCTTCCGCCAGCCGGGCGAGGTGCATGTGCATATGTTCGGCACCGCGACCTTGAGTTTCGCGGACGGGATCAAGACCGAGACCGGCGACACATTCGAGATTTCTGCGCCCGGGTTCGGGCTGCCGCTGATCAACACGCTGGGCCAGGAGCCCGCACGCGGCACGCAAGTGCACGCCCTGTGACAGGAGAGAGAGCATGACGTTCAAACCCGCAAGCTGGCCGCGCAAGCTGCGCTCGCAGACCTGGTTCGGTGGCACCAGCAAGGACAACATCTACTATCGCAGCTGGATGAAGAACCAGGGCCTGCCGGCCGATCTGTTCGACGGGCGCCCGGTCATCGGCATCTGCAACACCTGGAGCCAGATGACCCCCTGCAACGCGCATCTGCGCGATCTGGCAGAGCGGGTGAAGCATGGGATCTATGAGGCCGGTGGCCTGCCTTTGGAATTTCCGGTGTTCTCGACCGGCGAGAGCGCGCTTCGGCCCACCGCGATGATGTATCGCAACCTTGCCGCGATGGATGTGGAAGAGGCGATCCGCAACAACCCGATGGATGGCGTCGTGCTGATGGCCGGTTGCGACAAGACCACGCCCGCCACCCTGATGGGGGCGGCGAGTGTCGATATTCCGGCGATCCTCGTCTCTGGCGGGCCGATGCTGAACGGGCATTTCCGCAATGAGCTGGTGGGGTCCGGCACGCATCTGTGGAAGTTTTCGGAAGCGGTGAAGGCGGGCGAGATGACGACGGCCGAGTTTGTCGAGGCCGAGGCTTCGATGAGCCGCTCGCCGGGGTCGTGCAACACGATGGGCACGGCGAGCACGATGGCCAGCATGGCCGAGGCTTTGGGCATGGCGCTGTCGGGCAATGCCGCCATTCCGGCGGTGGACAGCCGGCGGCGGGTGATGGCGCATCTGACGGGTCGGCGCATCGTGATATGGTGAAGGACGATCTGAAGCCGTCCGACATCCTGACGCGCAATGCCTTCGAGAATGCGATCCGGGTGAACGGGGCGATCGGCGGATCGACCAATGCGGTGATCCATCTGCTGGCGATCGCCGGACGCCTCGGGATCAATCTGACGCTGGACGACTGGGACAAGCTGGGGCCGCGATATCGCGACCATCGTGAACCTGATGCCCTCGGGCAAGTATCTGATGGAAGAATTCTTCTATGCGGGTGGTCTGCCGGTCGTGATCAAATCGCTGGGCGAGGGCGGACAGCTGCACAAGGATGCGCTGACCGTGTCCGGCGGGCCGATCTGGGACGAGGTGAAGGACGTCCGGAACTGGAACGAGGATGTCATCCGTCCGGTCGACAAGGCGCTGACCGCGCATGGCGGCATCGCCGTGCTGCGCGGCAATCTGGCGCCGGGTGGGGCGGTGCTGAAGCCTTCGGCCGCGAGCGAGCATCTGATGGTGCATCGCGGTCGGGCGGTCGTGTTCGAGGATATCGACGACTACAAGGCGCGGATCAACGACGAGGCGCTGGATATCGACGAAAACTGCGTGATGGTGATGAAGAACTGCGGCCCGCGCGGCTATCCGGGGATGGCCGAGGTCGGCAATATGGGCCTGCCGCCCAAGGTGCTGCGCAAGGGGATCACCGATATGGTGCGGATCTCTGACGCGCGGATGTCGGGGACGGCCTATGGCACGGTGGTGCTGCATACCTCGCCCGAGGCGGCGCGGGGTGGACCCCTGGCGGTGGTGCGGACCGGCGACATGATCGAGCTGGACGTGCCGAAGCGCAGGTTGCATCTCGATATCTCGGATGCGGAACTCGCGGCGCGGCTCGCGGCGTGGAAGACGCCGGTGGCGCGGCCTTCGGGTGGCTGGGCGCAGCTCTACCATGACCATGTGCAGGGCGCGGATACCGGGGCCGATATGGACTTCCTGATCGGCGGCCGGGGCAGTGCGGTCGGGCGCGACAGCCACTGAGGAGTGTGAGATGACCCATCCCATCCCCGTCGCCGTGGTTGGCGTCGGCAAGATCGCGCGTGATCAGCATCTGCCGGCCATCGCGGGCGATCCGGATTTCCGGCTGGCCGCTGCGGTGTCGCGGCACGGAACCGTCAGGGACGTGCCGAATTTCACCGATTTCGACGACTTCCTGAAGAACGGGCCGGAGGCCGCGGTGGCGCTCTGCACGCCGCCCTCGGTCCGGTTGGAGATGGCGTTGAAGGCGATTGCGGCGGGGCGTGACCTGTTGCTGGAAAAGCCGCCTGCGGCGACGCTGGGCGAGATCGAGACGATCATTGCGGCAGCACGGGCGGCGGGGGTGACGCTGTTCCAGACCTGGCATTCGCGTTTTGCCCCGGCGGTGCCGCGGGCGCGGGAGTGGCTGTCCAGCCGTGCGATCAGCGCGGTCCGGATCAACTGGCGCGAGGATGTGCGGCGCTGGCATCCGGGGCAGGACTGGGTCTGGGCGCCGGGTGGCTTTGGCGTGTTCGATCCCGGGATCAACGCGCTGTCGATCCTGACCGAGATCCTGCCGGGGGCGATGCATGTGAGGTCGGCGCTGCTCGAGGTGCCGTCGAATTGTGCCACGCCGATCGGGGTCGAGATGGCGATGCTGGCGCGCGGGGACATTCCGGTTGCGGCGGTCTTCGACTGGCGCCAGGAAGGCCCGCAGACCTGGGACATCGAGGTTGAGACCGAAGGTCGGCTGTTGCGCCTGTCGATGGGCGGGGCGAAGATGGAAATTGACGGAAGTGCCATTGAAGTTGGCCCCGAGGCGGAATACCCCGAGATCTACCGCCGTTTCGCCAGCCTGATCGTGGCGCGGCATTCGGACGCGGATATCGCGCCGCTGCGGCTTTGTGCCGATGCCTATCTGGTGGGGCGGCAGGTCGCGGCGGAGCCCTTCATGGAATAAGGCCCGTGCCGCCTGAGGGTGGCGGGCCCAAGCGAAAGGACGACGGATATGACATTTGTACCGCATGGCGATCACCTGATTGCAGGCGAACGGGTGGCGAGTGCCACGCGATTCACCTCGGACCCGGCGGAGGGCGCGGGGATTTCGGTTTCGGAAGGCGGCGCGGCAGAGGTCGCGCGGGCGGCAGAGGCCGCCGAGGCGGCCTTTGCGGTCTTTGGGGCGACCAGCCGTGAGGTTCGCGCGGCCCTGCTTGAAGGGATAGCCGCCGCCATCGAAGCGCGCGGCGCGGATATCACCGAGATCGGGTCACGCGAGACCGGCCTGCCCAAGGCGCGGCTGGAGGGCGAGCGGGGCCGCACGACCGGGCAATTGCGCCTGTTCGCCAGCCATATCCGCAAGGGCGACTATCTCGATCGGCGCGTCGATGGCGCTCTGCCGGATCGGGTGCCGCCGCGCCCGGAGATCCGCATGATCGAGCGCCCGATCGGGCCGGTGGCGGTATTCGGGGCGTCGAACTTTCCCTTGGCCTTTTCCACCGCTGGCGGGGATACGGCGAGCGCTTTGGCGGCGGGCTGTCCGGTCGTGGTCAAGGGCCATCCGGCGCATCCCGGCACGGCTGAGATCGTGGCCGAGGCGATAGCCGAGGCTGTCGCGGCGGCGGGTCTGCCGGGCGGTGTCTTCTCGCTCGTGCAGGGCGTCCAGCCGCGAGGTTGGTGCGGCGCTGGTACAGCATCCGCTGATCCGGGCGGTGGGGTTCACCGGATCGCTCGGCGCGGGGCGGGCCCTGTTCGATCTTTGCGCGCGGCGGCCAGAGCCGATCCCGTTCTTTGGCGAGCTGGGCAGCGTCAACCCGATGTTCCTGCTGCCCGCCGCGGTGGCGGCACGGGCTGAGGCGATCGGTACCGGTTGGGCCGGGTCGCTGACCATGGGGGCGGGGCAGTTCTGCACCAATCCCGGCGTCATCGTCGTGCAGCAGGGTGCCGATGCCGACCGCTTTGCCGGTGCGGCCAAGGATGCGCTGGCGGCGGCCCCGGCGCAGGTGATGCTGACCGAAGGGATCGCCAATGCCTATCGTGCCGGGCGCGACCGGATCGCGGCGAGTGCCGGGGTGCAGGAGGTTCTGACCAGCACCTGCGACCGGCGCAACGCGACCCCTTACGTCTATGAGACGACCGGGGCCGAGTGGCTGGCCAATCATGCGCTGGGCGAAGAGGTGTTCGGGCCTTTGGGCCTGATCGTCCGAGTGGACGGGATGGATGAGATGGTGGCCGTGGCCAAGGGCCTCGAAGGGCAGTTGACCTGCACGCTGCAGATGGATGCGGGCGATGTGGCCGCGGCCGCGGTTCTGGTGCCGATCCTTGAGCGGAAAGCGGGGCGGATTCTGGCGAATGGCTTCCCGACCGGGGTCGAGGTGGTGGATGCGATGGTGCATGGCGGGCCCTATCCGGCCAGCACCAATTTCGGCGCGACCTCTGTGGGGACGATGGCGATCCGGCGCTTCCTGCGCCCGGTGGCCTATCAGAACCTGCCCGAAGCCTTGTTGCCGGAAGACCTGCGCGGCTGATTTTTTTCGCGTGACGGCCGGTCGAAGGGCCGCCGGAGACCAGGGGCCGATCCTTTGCCGGGGTCGGCCCTCTTCCGTTCGCGGCGTGTGGCCTAGCTGATCGCGAGGCGGATCGCGCCCGCGACGAGGGCAAGGGCGATGACGCCCCCGGCCCAGTAGGCTGCGAACCAGAGCAGGCGGCGGGTGGTGCTGGGTGGAGCCTCGCTTGGCATCAGTGGTAGCCCGTGTCGGGGTCGACTTTGCCGCGGAAAACCCAATAGGCGAAACTGGTATAGCACAGGATCAACAGGATCAGAGGCAGCGCGCCGATGAGCAGGAAGCGCAGGCTGGCGTCCGGGGCGGCGGCATCGTGGATGCTGATCGAGGGCGGCACGATGTTCGGGTAGATGCTGATCCCGAGGCCGATATAGGACAGAACGAACAATCCCAGTGCGGCGATGAAGGGTGTGGTGTCGTGATGCCGGGCGAGACCGCGGGCGAGGGTGGCGGCACAGCCCAGCACGAGAAGCGGCACCACCACGGAAAAGGCCAGTGCCGGGCCCTGGAACCAGCGCTCGGAATAGGGCAGCGACAGGAACGGTGTGATTGCCGAGACGAGCCCGATTGCCAGCAGCGTGGCGGGCGCCGCGACCCAGGCGATGCGGCGCGCCTTTGCGTTGATCGGGCCCTCGGTCCGCATCACCAGCCATGTCGACCCGAGCAGTGCATATCCGGCGACCACCGAGGCACCGGTCAGCAAGGTGAAGGGGGTCAGCCAATCCCAGTTGCCACCGGCATAGGCGCGGCCCGAGACCTTGATGCCCTGCAGGATCGCACCCAGCGCGATGCCCTGCATCAGGGCGGCGATGGTGGAGCCGCCGAAGAAGGCCAGATCCCAGAACGGCTTGCCGCGTCTGGTGCGCCAGCGATACTCGAACGCGACGCCGCGGAATGCGAGGCCGAGCAGCATGATGATGATCGGCGCGTAGAGCGCGGGCATGATCACCGCATAGGCGAGGGGGAAGACGGCGAACAGGCCGCCGCCGCCGAGCACCAGCCAGGTCTCATTGCCATCCCAGAGCGGGGCCACGGTGTTCATCGCGTGGTCGCGTTCGGTGCCGTCTTCGAGGAGCGGGTAGAGGATGCCGATGCCAAGGTCGAAGCCATCGAGGATGACATAGAGGATCACCGCCAGCGCGATCAGGGCGGCCCAGATGTTGGGCAGGTCGATCGGGACGCCAAGGATCATGATTTCACCTCCTCTGCCAGTCCATCGGGGTTCAGGCCGAAACCGGGGGTGAGGCCCGCGCTGCGGCTGGGCATCTTGGTTTCGGCATCTGGGTCGGACAGGGCGCTGGGCGGCGCTTTGAGCAGGCGAAGGATGTAGAAGGTGCCGGCGCCGAACAGGGTGAAGTAGACCAGCACGAAGGCCACCAGGGACGCAGCCACCGCCGTTGACTGGATCGGTGAGGCGCTGTCGGCGGTGTGCAGCAGGCCGTAGACGGTGAAGGGCTGCCGTCCGACCTCGGTGGTGATCCAGCCTGCGACGACGGCGATGAAGCCTGCCGGGCCCATTGCCACGGCGGCACGGTGCAGCCAGGGGCTGTCATAGAGCCGCCCGCGCCAGCGCGCCAGCGCGCCCCAGAGCCCGAGGCCGAGCATCGCCATCCCAAGCGCCACCATGAAGCGGAACGACCAGAACACCACGCCTGCCTTGGGCCGGGCATCGGGCGGGAAATCCTTCAGGCCCTTGAGGCCGCCGTTCCAGGTATGGGTCAGGATCAGCGAGCCGAGGTGCGGGATCTCGACCGGGTAATGCACGGTCATGTCCTTGTCGTCCGGGATGCCGAACAGGATCAGCGGGGTCTGGCCCGTTGAGGTGTCGTAATGCCCCTCCATCGCGGCGATCTTGGCGGGCTGGTGTTCGAGCGTGTTCAACCCGTGCGCGTCGCCTGCCGCAATCTGGATCGGGGCGACGATGACCAGCATCCACATCGCCATCGACAGCATCAGCCGCGCCGCGCGGTTGTCGCGGTTGCGCAGCAGGTGGTAGGCGCCGGTTGCCCCGACCACCAGCGCGGTGGTCAGGTAAGCCGCCAGCACCATATGCGTCAGCCGGTAGGGGAAGGACGGGTTGAAGATGATTGCCAGCCAGTCCTGCGGAACGAACTGGCCCTTGTCGTTGATCGCATAGCCGGCCGGGGTCTGCATCCAGCTGTTCGCGCTGAGGATCCAGAAGGCCGAGAAGAAGGTGCCGACCGCCACCATGAGCGTGGCGAAGAAATGCAGCCGGGGCCCGACCTTCTCGCGGCCAAACAGCATGACGCCGAGGAAGCCTGCTTCGAGGAAGAAGGCCGACAGCACTTCATAGGCCATCAGCGGGCCGAGGATCGGACCGGTCCTGTCGGAGAAGACCGACCAGTTGGTGCCGAACTGATAGGACATGACGATGCCCGAGACGACGCCCATGCCGAAGGCCACGGCAAAGATCTTTTTCCAGTAGTGAAAGACGATCAGGTAGCGTTCGCGCCCGGTGAGCAGATGGAGACCGTTCAGGACGGCAAGATAGCTTGCCAGACCGATCGAGAAGGCCGGAAAGATGATGTGGAAGGCCAGGGTGAAGCCGAACTGAAACCGCGCCAGCTCAAGGGCCTGCAAGCCGAACATATCAAACTCCCGGTGGTGCCGATGCGGTATGACTTAGGCCGCTGGTCCCGGTACGACCCGCGGTTGGTGACTGACGTAGTATCGAAGCGCCGGCCGGCAAGATATACCTTTGGGTTGCGCGCAGGCCATGGGCTGGCTTTGGGTCAGGCTGCCGTAACGGTTGTGCCTGCGGTATGAGGCGTTGTGGCGGCGCGCCGTTTGCGCAGCGCATCCGCGATGAAAAGGCGCGACAGCGCATGGTAGAGCGGGTGTGGCGACACCACCCGCGAGACGCCGTAGCCGATCATCGAGGCGGCCATGATCGGCACGACGTTGTCATGGTTTCCGGTCATCTCGACGATGATGACGAAGGCGGTCATCGGGGCCTGCACGACCCCGGCGAAGTAGCCCGCCATGCCCAGCACTGCCGCGAGGCTGGCGTTGGAGGCGAAGATCAGCCCGAGGGTGCTGCCGAGGCCCGCGCCGACCGCGAGCGAGGGCGCGAAGAGGCCGCCCGGGATGCCCGACAGCGTCGAGGCAAGGGTCGCCACGAACTTGCCGATGAAGAAGGTGGCGGGCAGGTTGGTGCCTTCCACGGCGCTGCGGGCCTGGGCGTAGCCGGTGCCGAAGGTCATTCCGCCCGAGGCGAGGCCGATCACCGCGACGACGAGGCCGGCGCAGGCGGCGACCGCGATGACGCGCCAGCGCGGCTGGATCGAGCGCCAGCGGCGGATCGCGCTGGTGATCGCCTGCACCGAACGGCTGAAGATCGCGCCGCCGATGCCGCCGATGACGCCGCAGGTGATGACCAGCGGCCAGTCGCCGGGGAAGGCGGCGATGGCGTGGGTGACGCCGAAATAGGTGTAATTGCCGACGATCCCCAGCGAGGCCACGCCCGCGATGATGACAGTCGACAGAACGATGCCGTTGGTGCGGGCGTTGTAGCTGCGGCTCATCTCTTCAATGGCGAAGACGATCCCGGCGAGCGGCGTGTTGAAGGCGGCGGCGATGCCGGCGGCCGAGCCTGCAAGGATCAGCCCTCGGGCGCGCAGCATGCCGCCCAGCCGGGCCGCCTGCAGCATGATCGCGGCGCCGACCTGAACGGTCGGGCCCTCGCGTCCGATCGAGGCCCCGCAGGTGAGGGCGACGAGGGTCAGAAGGATCTTGCCGAAGACCGTGCGCATTGTCAGGTAGCCGCCGCGATCTTCATCTTCGCGCAGGTGGCGGGCGGCGATGACCTGCGGGATGCCGCTGCCCTGCGAGCCGGGGAAGTACCGGTCCGCCAGCCAGGCGCAGAGCACGAAGCCGGCCGGGGTGATGACGAGGGGCACGAAGTGATGCCAGCCGGTGCCGCCGACCACAGCCTCGAACACTTTCTGCGCGAAGTCGGCGCTGCGGGCGAAGGCGGCCGAGATCACGCCGATGGCGAGGGCGCCGAGCCAGAAGACGAGTCGCGAGCGCCAGTGCCTGCCGGAGATCACCAATGCCTTGGACCGGCGCACAAGTCTGTTCCGCGTCGTCCGTCGCACCACCATTCCCAAGCCCCTTTTGCCAAGCGTTGGCAAGCGGATGCACCTATCGTGCGATCCGTGCAACCCCTTTTGCCCGAAGTTTTGCAGGCTTGGGGCGCTTTGCGCGAAACTGCCGCGTCTCGGTGCCTGTCGGGCACGGGCAGGCTGCGGTCAGCGGGCGATTGCGCTATGGCTTGCAATGAGGCTGGCGGTGAGTCGCCGGGTCCTGAGGCAGCGGAGCGTTTCATGTCGGGTCATATCTTCGGTCGTTCCACGCGCGCCGCGCCGCCGGTCGCGCTGCGCGGTGAGGGATGCTATCTGATCGATGCCGCGGGGAAGCGCTATCTCGATGGCTCGGGGGGCGCGGCGGTGTCCTGTCTGGGGCATTCGGATGCCGATGTGCGCGCCGCGATCCATGCGCAGGTCGACCGGCTGGAGTTTGCCCATACCGGGTTCTTCACCTCGGAACCGGCCGAGGCATTGGCCGATCTTCTGATCGCACAGGCCCCCGAGGGGATCGAACGGGTCTATCTGCTGTCGGGCGGGTCCGAGGCGATGGAGGCGGCGCTGAAGCTGGCGCGGCAGTATTTCATGGAGATCGGTCAGCCTGCGCGGCATCGTGTGATCGCGCGGCGACAGAGCTATCATGGCAATACGCTGGGGGCTTTGGCGACCGGCGGCAACGAATGGCGGCGGGCACAATTCGCGCCGCTGCTGGTCGAGACCAGCCATATCGCGCCCTGTTACGAATATCGCGACCGGGGCGAGGGTGAGACGCCCGAGGCCTACGGCCTGCGCGTGGCGGATGAGCTGGAGGCCGAGATCCTGCGGCTGGGCCCGGAGACCGTGATGGCCTTCGTCGCCGAGACGGTGGTGGGGGCCACGGCAGGCGCGGTGCCGCCGGTTCCCGGCTATCTGAAGCGCATCCGCGAGATCTGCGACCGCTACGGTGTGCTCTTGATCCTCGACGAGGTGATGTGCGGGATGGGGCGCACCGGGCATCTGTTTGCCTGCGCCGAGGATGGCGTGGCACCCGACATGATCGCCATCGCGAAAGGGCTGGGGGCCGGGTATCAGCCGATCGGGGCGCTGCTCGCCTCGGGGCGGATTTACGCGGCGATTGATGCGGGCAGCGGGTTCTTCCAGCATGGCCACACCTATATGGGCCATCCGGTCGCGGCGGCGGCGGCCTGTGCGGTGCTGGGCGTGATCGAGCGGAGGGATTTGCTGGCACGGGTGCGGGCGCAGGGCGAGGCGCTGGACCGGGCGCTGCGCCTGGCCTTCGGGCAGCATCCCAATGTGGGCGACATCCGGGGACGAGGGTTGTTTCGCGGCATCGAGCTGGTTGCTGACCGGGAAACCAAGGCGCCGTTCGACCCGGCGCTGGGGGTGCATCGAAAGGTCAAGGCGGCGGCCTTCGAGGCCGGGCTGATCTGCTATCCGATGGGCGGCACGATTGACGGGGTGCGCGGTGACCATGTCCTGCTCGCGCCGCCGTTCATCATCGAGGATGCGCAGATCGGCGAACTTGTCGACAAGCTGGCGGGCGCGTTGGCTGTGGCCTTGGGCTAAGGCCTCAGCCGGGGAGGGTGCCGCCGAGTTCGTCTTCGATATGGATGCGGATGATCTGATCGAAGCTGGTCTCGGCGGTGAAGCCGAGGGCCCGCGCGCGTTTGGCGTCAAAGTTGCGCGGCCAGCCTTTGACGATGCGGTCGATGGTGGCGTCGGGTTCCTCGCGGATCAGGGCCACGGCCCGGTCCCCGGCGACCCGGCGCAGCGCCTCGATCTCTTCGCCCACCGTGGCCGAGAGGCCGGGGGCCGACAGGGTGCGGCGCCAGCCGAGGGCCGCGGTGTCCATCGCCGCGGCGTGGCGCAGAAAGCCGATCGCGGCGCGCGGGCTGCAGAACCAGTGGCGCAGGTCGCGTGACACGGGCAGCACGGCGGGCAGGCCCACCAGCGGTTCGCGCAGGATATTGGAAAAGAAGCCCGAGGCTGCCGCGTTGGGCTTGCCCGGACGGATCGTGACGGTGGGCAGGCGGATGCCCACGCCATCGACAAAGCCACGGCGGGAATAGTCGTTCAGCAACAATTCGCAGATCGCCTTTTGCGTGCCGTAGCTGGTGAGCGGGGCAGTCAGGAACTCATCCGCGATGGCCTCGGGGAAGGGCGCGCCGAAGACCGCGATGGAGGAGGTGAAGACGAGGCGCGGGCTATAGGGGGACTTCAGCCCCTCCAGTCGGATCGCTTCGAGCAGGAAGCGGGTGCCGTCGAGGTTGATGCGGTAGCCCTTTTCGAAATCCGCCTCGGCCTCGCCCGAGACGATGGCGGCGAGGTGGAAGATCAGGTCGGGGCGCAGGGCGGCGAGGGTGGTCGCGGTGGCGGGGTCGGACAGATCGGCGGCCTGTGTGGTGCTGGGAATGCGCGTGTCGGGCAGCGGCGGTTCGACCACGTCGACAAGCGTCAGGCGGCTTGCGGCCTGCCCGCCGACATTCAGGTCAGCGAGCAGGGATGCGGTGAGTTTGCGGCCGATCATGCCTGCGGCGCCGATGATGAGGATATGCATGGGGCGGGCTTTCCTGTGGGGGCTGTGTGGTGACGTGGGCTGCCTGTGTCAGGTGGCGGGGCGCTCTGTGATGACAAGCTCTCGATACCCCGAAAGCGGGCAGGGTTCGCGGCGGAAGGTGAGGCTGGGCAAGGCCACGACGACGATTTCGGCGGTGGTGTAGACCGCCGATCCCTCAGACATCAGATGGCCGCCCTGGGTCCGGCCCTCGGGATCCGCGATGGACAGATGCAGGTGTTCGCCCTGCGCATCGATTGTTCCGACCAGCGAGGTGATCTCGAAATGCCCGCAATAGGCTGTGGCTGAGGCGGCGTTGGCGTGCCGGATGCGCACATCGGTGAGGCTGCCGACGCAGGTGACGATGGCCATCGCCCCGGCGCCCGAGGCGGTGAAGACGGCGCGCAGGGCGGTGGCAAGGTTCTCGCCCGGCGTCAGCCGGAGGGCGTGGAAGGTGCCGGAAGAGGTGGTGAGTGGCGATGTCATGGCGGGTCTTTCCCTGCGGTTCAGCGCGGGCCGTGGTCCGGGCGGGGCCGCGATACCGGAGCCCCGTTTCAGCCGAGCCCGTTCGCGCGGGCGACGTAATCGACGAGGTGGGGGACGTAATCCTCGGGTCCCGCGCCGCCGGTGTTTACGGCCATCGCGAAACTGTTCTTGGCGGCGCTGGCCATTGGCGTGGCGAGGGCTGCGGCATTGGCCATCGTCTCGACATAGCGCAGGTCCTTGTAGCCGTTCGACAGGGTGAACTTATGCGCCTCCCGGTTACCCTCCAGCGCGTAGCCCATGAAGGTCTGGTAGAAGCCGCAATCCATGCGCCCGCCGCGGATCACCTTGTCGAAGGTCTCGACGGGGATGCCGACCTTTTGCGACAGGGCAAGCGCCTCGGCATAGATCGCGGCATAGCCGAGCGAGAGGAAGTTGTTGAGGAGTTTCATCCGGTGTCCGTCGCCGATGCCGCCGATATGGACGATCTTGGCGGCCCATGTGGCGATCACCGGCCGGAGACGGACGAAGATCGCGTCATCGGCGCCGACCATGCAGTCGAGCGTGCCCTCCCAGGCCTCTTTCGGGGTGCGTGACAGCGGCGCGTCGGCGTAGTGCACGCCCTGTTTCGCCATCGCGGCGGCGAGGCGGGCGGTGACGGTCGGCTCGCCAGTCGAGCAATCGACGATGACGCTGCCGGGGGCGAGGCCGGGGGCGAGGGCGGTGACCGCCGCCTCGGCCTCTGGCGCGCCGGTCAGGCAGAGGAAGACGATGGAGGAGGCGCGGGCGAGCTCTTCGAGGCTTTTCGCCTCGGTCGCGCCGAGGGCCACGAGGTCTTCCACGGGTGCGCGGTTGCGGTGCGCGATGACGGTGAGGGGGTAGCCCTTGGTTACCAGATTGCGGGCCATGCCCTGGCCCATCAGGCCGACGCCGACGAAGCCTATGGTTTCCTGTTTGGTGGTCATGGTGTCCTCCGTAGGTGGTTCAGTCGAGATTGAAGCGGCGGCGCAGGTCGGTGACCTGATCGGGTGTCAGCGGGCGGATCGCGTGGCCTTGCAGCAGCAGGTAAAGCCTGGCCGTCTCCTCCAGCTCTTCTGCCGCGTATTGGGCGGCATCGAGCGAGGTTCCGGCGACGACCGGGCCGTGGTTGGCCAGAAGCACTGCGTGATGGCGCCCGGCAAGGGCGCGGACGGCCCGGGCGAGGTCGGGGTCGCCGGGGGCGAAATAGGGGACCAGAGGCAGGCGGCCGACGCGCATGACATGGTAGGCGGTGAGCGCTGGCAGGACATCGGCGGGGTCGATATCGGCCAGCAGGCTGACGGCGGTGGAATGGGTGGAGTGCAGATGTACCACCGCCCCCGCCGTGACGCGTTCGTCATACATGGCGAAGTGGAGCAGGGATTCCTTGGTGGGCGCATCGCCCGCGATGTGGCGGCCGGTGGCGTCGAACTGCGCGAGGCGCGCGGGGTCGAGGGCGCCGAGCGAGGCATTGGTGGGCGTCATCAGCCAGCCGCCCGAGGGCAGCCGGGCCGAGATATTGCCGCTGGAGCCTGCGGTCAGGCCCCGGTCGAAGAGCGACTTGCCAGCGCGGCAGATCGCATCGCGGAGCTTGGTTTCGTCTGACAGGATCTCAGCCATCCGAGGCGTCCTTGGTGAGGTGCGACCAGGCTGTCAGGAAGAAGTCGCTGCCACCGAAGTTGCCGGATTTGAGCGCGAGTGCAAGGTCGGGGCCGGCAAGGCTGCGGGTCCAGGGCACGCCGGGGGCGATTTCCGGGCCGATGGACAGCAGCGTGACGCCGAGAGCGGCGGTGACCGCGCCAGAGGTTTCGCCGCCTGCGATGATCAGGCGGGTGAAGCCTGCCGGGATCAGGCGGGCGGCGACGGCGGCGAGGGTTCTTTCGACGAGTTCGCCCGAGGCGTTGCGGCCAAGGCGCGTCTGGATCTCGGCGAGGGTGTCGGGGTCGGCGCTGGAGTAGAGCAGGGGCGGGCGACCGGGGGGTTGGGCGATGATCCAGGCGGCCAATTCCGCCGCCGTTTCGCGGCCCTCGGCCAGGGCTGCCACGTCGAGCGCGCGGCTGGGCAGGCCCGCCGCTTTCGCAACTGCGATCTGGCCGCGCGTTGCGTCCGAGCAGGACCCGGCGAGTATGGCCGAGCGCCCGGCTGGGGCGGGCATGGTGTTGGGGGCGGAAGCGCCTTTGCCGGGGTGGAGCGCGGTGGCCAGCCCCATGCCGATGCCCGAGCCCCCGGTGACGAGGGCGAGGTCGGCACAGGCGATGCCGAGGGTGACAAGGTCTTCGTCGATCAATGTGTCGGCGATCAGGATGCGGGTGCCCGCGTTCTGGGCCGCCGCAAGCGCGGCGCGGACGGCTGTGGCTCCCTGACGGATCGTGGCGATGCCGAGCAGGCCGACCGGGAGGGTGGTCTGGCGCGCGAGGACGCGGACCAGATCGGGGTCGCGCATCGGGGTCAGCGGGTGATCCTTCAGCGGGCTTTCCGACAGCAGCCGGTCACCGACAAAGAGGTGGCCGTTGTAGACCGTGCGGCCCGCCGCCGGGAAGGCGGGGCAGGCGATGGTGACGGGTGCGCCGGTGAGGGACAAGAGCGCCCCAGCCACCGGGCCGATGTTGCCCTGATCGGTGGAATCGAAGGTCGAGCAGTATTTGAACAACAGCCGCTTGGCGCCTGCCTTCTGCAGGGCGCGGGCGGCGGCGAGCGACATCTCGACCGCCTGCGGTGCCGGAATGGTGCGGGATTTGAGGGCCACGACGACGGCATCGGCCCCGGCCATGCGGGCGGTTTCCGCCGGGCCGGGCAGGCCGATGACCTGCAGCGTCCGCAGCCCCGCGCGCGACAGCATCAGGCAAAGGTCGGTGGCCCCGGTGATGTCGTCCGCAACCGCTCCGATCTGCATGGTGCCTCGCTTTTTTGTGCCGGGGCGCGCCTGCAATCGCCCGGATATTGCGCCTTGCAATGGCTTTGTGCATCGCGCTAACGATAGCGATGACAACGCTATCATTCGTGTTTTTGCAAGGCAAGGGTAGCGCAAGTGGAGGGTGGAATGGCTGCATCCGAGGGGCTTCGCGTGACGGTGATCGGGCTTGGCTCGATGGGGTTCGGGATCGCGGCCTCGCTGTTGCGAGGCGGGTTTTCTGTCACCGGATGTGATGTCTCGGCGGACAGCCTTGCGCGCTTTGCGGCGCTGGGCGGCGCGGTGGCGGCGCGGGCCGATGAGGCGGCGCGGGGCGCGGATGTGGTGATCGCGGTGGTGGTCAATGCGGCCCAGTCCGAGGCTGTGCTGTTCGGGCCGGGCGGCGCGGCGACCACGATGGCGCCGGGCGGTGTGATCCTGTCCTGCGCGACGATGGCGCCAGACGCCGCGCGCGGCTTGGCGGCGCGGGCGGCGGAGTTGGGGCTGGGCTACCTCGACACGCCGATCAGCGGCGGGGCGGCGCGGGCCGCCTCGGGTGAGTTGACGATCATGGGGTCGGGCGCGCCCGAGGTCTTTGAGCGTTTGCGCGGGATGCTCGATTGCATCGCGGCCAAGGTCTATGAGCTGGGGCCGGAGCCGGGAACCGGGGCGGCGTTCAAGATCGTCAACCAGCTGCTGGCCGGAGTGCATATCGCTGCGGCCTGCGAGGCGATGGTGATGGCGCGGGCGATGGATCTGGATCTGGCGAAGGTCTACGAGGTGATCACCGCCTCGGCCGGGAATTCCTGGATGTTCGAGAACCGGGTGCCGCATATCCTCGAGGGTGATTATGCGCCGCGCAGTGCGGTGGATATCTTCACCAAGGATCTGGGGATCGTCGCGGATATCGGGCGGGGCATGAAGCTGCCGACGCCGATCGCCGCGATGGCCTTGCAGATGTTCGTGATGACGGCGGGCGCGGGGATGGGGCGGGACGACGACGCCTCGGTCGCGCGGATGCTGGCGGGGGTGGTGGGGCTGGACCTGCCGGGCGCGAAACCGGGGGAGTGAGCGATGGTGAAACTGGCGGCCAATCTGACGATGATGTTCACCGAGGTCGCGTTCCTCGACCGCTTCGCTGCGGCGGCAGCGGCGGGGTTCGAGGCGGTGGAGTTCCTGTTTCCCTATGATCATCCGGCAGAGGTTGTGGCCGGGCGCTTGCAGGCGGCGGGGCTGGTGCAGGCCCTGTTCAACCTGCCGCCGGGCGACTGGGCGGCGGGCGAGCGCGGGATCGCCGCCTTGCCCGGGCGGGGGGCGGAGTTCCGCGCCTCGGTTGCCACGGCGTTGGTCTATGCGAAGGCGACCAGGGTGGGGCAGGTGCATATGATGGCCGGGATCGCGCCGAATGGTGATGCGGGGGCGCGCGCGGCCTATCGCGAGGCGCTGGTCTATCTCTGCGATCAGGCCGGAGCCGAAGGGCTGGACGTGGTGATCGAGCCGATCAACGGGCGTGACATGCCGGGCTATTTCCTGAACGATTTCGGCTATGCCGCCGATCTGATTGCCGATCTGGGGCTGCCGAACCTGAAGCTGCAGTTCGACATCTACCACCGCCAGATCCTGCATGGCGATGTGCTGAAGGGGCTGGAGGCGCTGCTGCCGATCACCGGGCATGTGCAGATTGCCGCCGTGCCGCATCGGCATGAGCCGGGAACCGGCGAGCTGGACGATTTCCGCATTCTGCGGGCGCTGGACGAGATGGGCTATCGCGGGTTTGTCGGCTGCGAATACCGGCCTGCGGGGGATACCCTGGCGGGGCTCGGCTGGATCAGGGCGCTGGGCGCAGCCTGAGGGGGGCGAAGGGCGGGCGAACCCGCCCTTCGCGACAGGTCACTCTGCCGGGACGCCGTCCGGCGCCTTGCGCTCATCATAGTGGTGATGGGCGCTGACCGGCTTGATGAAGAGGTTGGCGAAGAAGGCCACGACCAGAAGCGCCGCCATGACGTACATCGTCGTGTTGTAGAGGCTGGGCGTCGGGTCGATGGTGCCTGCCGGCGCGATCTCCATCAGTTTGGCGATGGTCACGGTCTTGGCGCTGACCAGCGCGTCGAGCTGACCGAGAGGCGCGCCGAACTTGGCCTGGAACGCGGCCGGATCGACCTTGCCGGCCAGCGAGGCGAGCGCGCTGCTGACCGACATGTCGCGCAGCGAGGTGATCGCCAGCGGCCCGAGCACGCCTGCGGTGGACCATGCCGTGAGGATGCGGCCGTGGATGCCGCCGACATGCATCGTGCCGAAGATATCGGCCAGATAGGCCGGGATCGTGGCGAAACCGCCGCCATACATCGTGAAGATGATCATCGTCGCGGCATAGAAGCTGATCAGGTAGATCATCGCCGGATGCGAGGCGCCTGCCGAGGCGAAATAGGGGATCGACAGGTAGAGGATCGTGCCCAGCACGAAGAAGCAGTGGAACGTCGCCTTGCGCCCGATCCAGTCAGAGGTCGAGGCCCAGAAGAAGCGGCCCAGCATGTTGAAGACCGAGATCATCAACACATAGGTCGAGGCGAAGCCGGCGGTGACGACCAGCGGCATGGTGGAGCCGAAGATCTCGCTCATCATGGTTTTTGCCACGCCGATCACGCCGATCCCGGCGGTCACGTTCAGGCAGAGCATCAGCCACATCTGCCAGAACTGCGGGGTCTTGAGCGCCTGATTGATGTCGACATGGTTGCGCGTGATCATGCCGTCGGCGACGGGCTTCGGGGCCCAGCCTTCGGGACGCCAGCCGGGGGCGGGGACACGATAGCTCATCGCGGCGATGATCATCACGATGAAATAGCCGATGCCGAGGGCGAGGAAGGTGGACGAGGCGCCGGTGTTGCCGGTGCCCACGACATAGACGCCCGCCTGACCGCCGCCCGGAAGGGCTGCCGCCTGCTTGGCCGAGGCGACCACGACCTCGACCAGGCCGCTGGCCTGTTCGGCGAACTGGCGGCCGTTCTGGGTGACCAGTTTGACCGCGTCGGAGGCGCCGAGGAATTGCGGGGCCTGCGCGAAGGTGGACAGCAGCCAGCCCTTGAGCGGTGCCGCAATCATCGCGCCGCCGCCGAAGCCCATGATCGCAAGGCCGGTGGCCAGACCGCGCCGGTCGGGGAACCAACGGATCAGGGTCGAGACCGGCGAGACATAGCCGAGGCCGAGGCCGATGCCGCCGATCACGCCATAGCCGAAGTAGATCAGCCAGAGCTGGTGCATCGCGATGCCGACCGAGCCGATCAGGAAACCACCGCCCCAGCAGAAGGCCGCGACGACGCCGACCATGCGCGGCCCGACCTCTTCCAGCCAGCGCCCGGCGAAGGCGGCGGCGAGGCCGAGCACGAGGATCGCGACCGAGAAGATCCAGACCACGGACGACAGCGACCAGTCATCTGCGGCGGGGGCGACCACGCCAAGCTGACGGGTCAGCGGCCGGGTTGAACACCGACCAGGCGTAGACCGAGCCGATGCAAAGGTGGATGGCGATCGAGGCTGGCGGAACCAGCCAGCGGTTGAAGCCGGGTTTGGCGACGATGTTCTCTTTCCGAAGAAACGAGAACATGCCGCCGCTATTGGCGGTGCTCATAGGTAATTCCCTCCCTTTTTCGCGGGGATGGTCCCTTTTTGTTTGGTTCAGGAACCAGCCGCCGCGCGCGACCTCCCGCCGCGCGCTGACAGGATGCGACAATCAGGCACTGGCGGTCAAACAAAAAAGTTAATAATATCAATATGTTGCTTGGAAAATCTGTCTGGTCTTCCGGCGGAAACGGATCAATGCCGGGACATTTTGTCCATTGGTTCGACAAAATCGCGGCGGATGTGGGACATTTTGTCCATTTCTGCCCGGTTCAGGTGGCAAGCGGCAACCAGATGCGGAATGTGCTTCCGCTGCCCTCGACACTCTCTACCGAGAGGGTCCCCTCGGCTTGCGTCACCAGCATCCGGCAGATCGAGAGGCCGAGGCCGGTGCCTTCGTGACGTTTGGTGGTGAAGAACGGATCGAAGATGCGGTTGATCAGGGCGGGTGCAATGCCGCGTCCGGTGTCGGCGGCCTCAACCGCCACGCCGGGGTGACCGTCCTGGGTGAGGTCTCGGGTGGTGATGGTCAGGGTTCCGCCGTCCGGCATGGCGTGGATCGCATTGACGATCAGGTTGATCAGCACCTGCTGAAAGGCGGTACGTTCGATGCGGACGAGGGCGGTGGTGTGATCGGCCCGCATCACGGTGACACCGGCCTGCCGCAGCTGGTGACGGGTCAGCACGAGGCAGTCTTCCACCACCTCGGATGCGACAAGGCTGTTGGCGGAGCCGGAGTATTCCTCGGGGCGGGCGAATTGCAGCAGGCGCGTGACGATGGAGGAGATGCGGTAGACCTGATCGTCGATCAGGGCGAATTCGGTTTTGACCGCTGCGGCGTGTTTGCCCAGCAGATCCCGCGCGACGTCGAGGTTGCCCTGGATCACCGCGATCGGGTTGTTGATTTCATGCGCGACGCTGGCGGTGATCTCGCCCACGGCGGCCAGCTTTTCGGACATGACAAGCTGCTGGGTGGTCCGTTCCAGCGCCTGGTTCGCTTGCGTCAGGTCGCGGGTGCGTTCCTCGACCTTGGTGTTCAGCTCTGCCGCCCAGTTGCGCAGCTGACGATCCCGTTCCTGCACCTGATCGAGCAGATCGTCGAGGTGCCGGGCGACGCGGGCGATTTCATCCTGGGCGGTGCCGGCACTGAGGGGGGCGCCGATGCGGGCGCCGAGGTCGCCCTGTTCGACGCGGGCGATGGTTTCCGTCATCCGTTCGAGCGGCAGGAAGATGCGGCCCGCCCAGCGCAGGAAGACCGGGACGGAGAGCGCGGTGATGCCGATGAAGGTCAGCACCATCAGCACGATGCTGACGATCTTTTCCTGCCGGAAGGGGGTTTCGAGGAAGCCCACATAGAGCATCCCGACGCGTTGGCCGAAACTGTCGATGATCGGCTCATAGGCCGAGATGTACCAGTCGTTCACCACGAAGGCGCGGTTGAGCCAGACCTTGCCCTCGCCCAGCACGCGGGCGCGCGACCTCGGCCGAGACGCGGGTGCCGAGGGCGCGCACGTTCTCGAACAGGCGCACGTTGGTCGAGACGCGGACATCGTCGAGAAACAGCGTCGCGGTGCCCTTGCTGCCTGCGGGCAGGCTGCGGTCGCGGTAGACCAGCGCGTTGATCGTGTCGATGAATTGCAGATTGCGGTTCAGCAGCACACCGCCAACGAGGGCGCCGCTGCGCCCGTCGGGAAGCCGGATCGGGGTGGCGGAGTGCAGCACCATGCCGTCATCCATCACCGAGCGGGTGGTGGGCTGCGCGGCTCGGGTCGGCACAAGTGTCACCCGGGCGCGTTCGGCGAGGGCGGGCGACAGGGCGGCGAGGGTTCGGGCGTCGAACACGTCGACGGCACTGCGCCCCGTGCCGGTAAGCGCGGATTGCACCACCGGCCATTTTTCCGGTGCGATGGCAGCGGCAGGCGTGTTCAGGCCAATTGCGCCGCCATCGGGCAGCGCGATATAGAGGAAATCGAGCCCGAGTTGCTCTCGTTCGCGATCGAGATAGGGTTTGGCGTTTTCCGGGCCGGCAAGATGGGTTGCGAAATCCACCGAGGCGCCAAGGGCCGCGATCTTGTCGCCCGAGTTTTCCAGCAGGCGTGCGAGGTATTGATGCGCGATGGTCAGATCGCCGTTCACCTTGACGATCAGCAGGTCATCGACCTTGTTCGACCAGCGCAGCGTGGTGACGCCGAGCAGGAAGGGCAGCAGCACGAGCATCGGCAACAGGGCGATCACCAGCAGGCGGAGGCGTACCGAGCCTGCGGCGAGGTTGCGCCAGAAAGTCACCCTAAAGGCCCCAGAGGGTGCATTTGCGATCAATCGTCTTGCGCGAGATGCCGAGGCGGCGGGCGGCCTCGGTCCGGTTGCCGCCGGTTGCCTGAAGCGCGGCGAGGATGTGGCGGCGTTCGACCGCGTCCAGCGGCTCGACCTCGCCGCGAGGGGCGGGGGCGAGGGTTTCGAGCGGGAAGCGGCCAAGGATCAGGCCGCGTTCGATGAAGTTCACCAGTTCGCGGATATTGCCGGGCCAGCGGTGTCGCAGGATTGCCGCACGCACCGCGCTGTCGAGGGCAAGCGGGGCCACACCAAGCTGGGCGGCGATCTCGGGTAGATAGAGTTCGGTCAGCTCGACGGTGTCGCTGCCGCGCTGGCGCAGCGGCGGCATCTGGATCTCGGCCACGTTGATGCGGAACAGAAGGTCTTCGCGGAAGCGCCCGGCGGCGACGTCGGCGCCGAGATCGCGGGTTGTGGCGAAGAGAAAGCGCAGATCGAGCGTCTGGTCGCGGGTGCCATCGGCCGGGCGGGCGCGTTGTTGTTCGAGCGCGCGCAGCAGCGCGAGTTGCGCGGAGGCGGAGAGGTCTGCGACCTCATCCAGAAAGACAGTGCCGCTTTGGGCCGAGACCAGCAGCCCCTCGGGGCCGCCGCGTGTGCCGCTGGCGCCGAAGAGTTCCTTCTCCAGCCGGTCGGCCGGGATCATCGCGCAGTTGACCGGCACGAAGGGGCGCGCGGCGCGCATCGAGGCGGCGTGGAGGTGGCGCGCGGCGACCTCCTTGCCGGTGCCGCTTTCGCCGGAGATCAGCACCGGGGTGGGCAGGTTCGCCACCCGGTCGAGCATGGCCCGGACGGCGGCGATTGCGGGCGAGGTGCCGATCAACTCGCCGCGCCGGTGGCGCCAGACGTCGAGGGTGCGCAATTCGTGGCGCAGCAGCGCATTCTCGCGCCGCAGGTCGGCGAAATCCATGCAGCGGCGGACCGCGTTCAGCACCTGATTGGAGCGGAAGGGTTTGAGGACGAAATCCACAGCACCCGCACGCATCGCATCGATCGCCGTGTCGAGGTCGGCATAGGCGGTGATCAGGATGGTATCGACCAGCGCGCCACGGCGGCGCTGGCCTTGCAGCCAGTCGATGCCATTGCCGCCCGGCATCATGTTGTCGAGCAGCATCACGTCGACATGCTGGCGTTCCAGCACCGCTTCGGCGGCGGCGACGCTGTCAGCCTCGGCAACCTGCCGGCAATGCGGCGAGAGCGTCTTGCCAAGGAAATTGCGCATTCCGGGTTCGTCGTCGACGATCAGAACGGAGGCGCGCGCAAGCCGCGCCGCCAGATTGTCGGGGCCGACTCGGGCCCCGGCGCGCGGCAGTTCACTCTCCATCCCCTCCGTTGCTCCCCCGGTTCGGCATTTCGACCATTGTGCACATCCCGCCCCCGGCCCGAAAGGGCTTTGGCACGGGTGCGGGGGCGGGGCGGCCTGACGCAAGGCGGGGGAGAGCGCCTGCGCGCGTCGGGTCAGTCGATATCGTCGGGCGCCGGTGCGCGCTTGCGTCCGTCGAACATCGCCCGCACGAGGTTTTCGCGGTGTCGCAGGCTGGCGAGCGCGACACCCGCGATATGGACGAGCACGAGGAGCGCGAGCAGGTGGGTGACGAGCGAATGCATCGCCTCGACCCAATCGACGCCGTAATAGGCATTGGTCGTCATCATCCAGCCGGAGAGCGCGGCCAGCGCCATCAGGCCCAGAAGGGTGACGACCATCGCGCCGCCCGCCGGGTTATGCCCGAGGTGGCGCGCTTCGCGACCCTTGCGGATCGCGGCGAGATAGGCCGCCACGGTTTTCGGCCCGCGCAGGAATTGCGAGAACCTTGCATAATTGGGCCCGACCAGCCCCCAGAGGATGCGGAACCCGACCAGCGCGGCGGCGAGGTAGCCTGCCGCGTGGTGGATGGTTTCCGATCCGTGCGCAGTGACCCAGGCCGTGCCGAATGACAGCACGAGGGTCCAGTGGAACAGCCGCACCAGCGGGTCCCAGACGCGCACCCCGCCATAGGCGGGGCGCACGAAGGTCATGTCGCGCATGGGGATCAGTTCTCGCCCGCTTCGGGGTTGCCGACCGGTGCGAGGGTTTCCGCGTTGAAGGCCAGATTGACCTTCTTGCCCGCCTTGTTGATGCCGTAGACCTCGTAGCAGCCCTTTTCGGTCTTGATCCGGCGCACGGTGGTGCCTTCGGTCTTCAATTGCGATTCCAGCGCCGTCTTGGGTTGGAATTTCGACGCGGCGGCGGTGCTGCAGGTGTTGGCGGCAAAGGCCGGTGCCGTCACCATGGCGGCGACGGCGGCGAGCGAAAGAATGCGATACATAGCAGATCTCCTGTTAGGGGGCGGCCTGACCGGTCTTGGGGTCCGGGGGCCGTCATAGGTTAGGTCCGTGCCCGGAGGTTCATGCCGGACGGCGTGGGGCCTGCCTAAAGCGCACCGCCTGTCAGAACGCTGACGCAGAGCGAGGTGCGACCAAAGTCCGGCCCCTCTTTGCCGAACCGGCAATATTTCGCTTTGCTTTCTGCGCTCTCTCGACCGATGGTATGGCCGGATAAGGACGATCGCGGCACCGTGGGGAGGCGGGAGACGCATGAAAAAACGGATAGCGAAGGCGGCTGCGCGCCGGATCTCGGCAGAGGAGGCTGCGGGGCTGGTGACATCCGGCATGTGGCTCGACTATGGCGGGGTATTGGCGCAGCCGGATGTCTTTGACACAGCGCTGGCGCGCCGTGTGCCGGACCTGACCGGTATCAAGATAAGGTCCTGCCTGTCGATGCGCCCCCGCGCAGTGATCGAAGCCGACCCCGAAGGCGAGCATGTCTTCTGGTTCAGCCTGCATTTTTCCAGCTACGACCGGCGCAAGCACGATGCGGGCATTTCACATTATCTTCCGGTCAATCTGGGAGAGATCCCGGATTATTATCGCCGCTTCATGGAGCCGGTGGATATTCTGGTGATGAAGACGACGCCGATAGATGCCGATGGCTATTTCAACTTTGGCCCGTCGAATCTGTGGCACCGCGCGGTCATCGAGCGGGCGCGGATGGTGATCGTCGAGGAATGCACCTCGGTGCCGACGGTCTGCGGCCCTGAAAACCGAATTCACGTCAGCGAAGTGGATTACATCCTTGACGGGGGCAATGAGGCGATGCCGGAATTGCCGAACCCGCCGCCGACCGACGTGGATCGCGCCGTGGCGCGGCTGATCACCGGCGAATTGGAGGATGGCGCCTGTCTGCAGATCGGCATCGGAGGGATGCCGAATGCGGTCTGCAGCCTGATCGCGCAGAGCAGCCTCAAGGACCTTGGCGTGCATACCGAGATGCTGACCGACGGCATCGTCGACATGTACAAGGCGGGATGCCTGACGGGTGCGAAAAAGCAGATCGATCCGGGGAAGATCGTCTGTACCTTCGCGGTCGGATCGAAATATCTCTATGACGCAGTGGCGCAAAACCCGGATTTCGAATTCCATCCGGTGGACTACACCAACCTGCCGCATGTCATCATGCAGAACGACCGGATGATGGCGATCAACAACACCACGCAGATCGATCTGCAGGGACAGGCGGCGTCGGAGTCGGACGGGCACCGGCATATCAGCGGCACTGGCGGGCAGTTGCAGTTCATCCGGGGCAGCTATGCCTCGAAGGGGGGCAAGTCCTTCATCTGTCTGTCGTCGACCTATGACAAGAAGGGCGACCGGCGCAGCCGGATCGCGCTGAGCCTGACCAGGGGCAACATCGTCACCGCGCCGCGCAGCGACATGATGTATGTCGTGACCGAGTACGGCATCGTCAACCTCAAGGGGAAGGCCGTGGCCGAGCGTGCGCGCGCGCTGATCTCGATCGCGCATCCGGATTTCCGCGAGGCACTGGAACGCGAGGCCTATGAGAACCGTTTGATCCCGCGCGGATTTTTCTGACCGCGCAAGGATAGCACCTTTGCACAATAAATGCTCGCGCAGGGCTTGGCGCGGGCATTTCAAGGGTTATTTCATGCCGCAATGCAGCGACGGGATTGCGCTGGCGCGACGTTTGGCTAGGGACTGGCCGGATGGGTTGCCGGCAAGACGGGGAATTTGACGATGTATGGTTTCAAGCGGATGGTTCTGGGTGGCGCGCGGGGCATCGGTCTTTCCTGTGCCCTTGCCGGGGCCAGTTTGCCGTCGGTGGTCCTGGCACAGGCCGCTACACCGATGCAGGTGAATGTGGTGGTTCTGCACCCGAGGGATGTGGCGATCACGGTAAATCTGCCTGCCCGGGTCACCGCCGCGCTGACCGCCGATGTGCGCCCGCAGGTCAGCGGGATCATTCAGAAGCGTTTCTTCAAGGAAGGCAGCGACGTCACGGCGGGCGATCTGCTCTATCAGATCGACCCGGCGCTCTATCAGGCCGCCTATGACAGTGCCGCCGCAGCGCGCACCCAGGCCGAGGCCGCGATCCCCAATGCCGAAGCGGTGGTGTCGCGTTATCAGACGCTGGTGAAGCAGGCGACGGTCAGCCAGCAGGAACTCGACACGGCGCTGGCGACGCTGGCGCAGGACAAGGCGGCGGTTGCCGTGGCTGCGGCGAATGAAGAGACGGCAAAGATCAACCTTGGCCTGACCCGGATCACTGCGCCGATCACCGGCCGGATCGGGCAATCCGAACTGACGGCGGGCGCGCTGGTGACCTCGGGGCAGAGCGCCTCGCTGGCGACGATCCTGCAGCTCGATCCGATCAATGTGGATGTGACCGAATCCGCGGCCAACCTCCTCGATCTCGAACAGGCGATCGCGTCCGGGCGCATCAAGCTGGAGGGGCCGGATATCAAGGTGAAGCTGATCCTCGACAACGGATCGACCTATGACCAGACCGGCACGTTCCAGTTCGCCGAGGCGACGGTGAGCCAGACCACGAGCACGATCTCTTTCCGCGCCGAGTTTCCCCAATCCCGAGCGCATCTGCTGCTGCCGGGCATGTATGTCCGCGCCATTGTCGAGCAGGGCGTGGCGCAGAACAGCTTCCTGGTGCCGCAGCGCGCGGTGACGCGCGATCCGAAGGGCGAGGCGGTGGCGCTGTTCGTCGGCAAGGACGGCAAGGTCGAACAGCGCGTTCTGACTGTCGGCCAGCAACGTCGGCAACAACTGGCTGGTCAAGATCGGCATTGAGGATGGCGACCGGGTCATCGTCGAAGGCATCGCAGTTCGCACGTCCGGGCCAGACCGTGACGCCGGTGGAGGTTTCGCTGAACGATGCGACGGATGAGCTCGACGAGCGCCGCCGCCTCAGCTTCGCAGCCCGCCGCTGCGGCCAAGAACTAGGGGCGGCCGGATGTCGGTAGTTTTTCATCAACCGCCCGATCTTCGCCTGGGTCATCGCCATCGTGATCATGCTGGCGGCGCTGTTGGCGCTGACCACGCTGCCGATCTCGCAATATCCGCAGATCGCGCCGACCACGGTGCAGCATCAGCGCGACCTATCCCGGCGCCGACGCGCAGACCGTCGAAAACTCGGTGACCAAGGTCATCGAGCAGGGCATGACCGGGATCGACAACCTCGACTACATGACCTCGACCTCGCCCTCGACCGGCTCGGCGCATATCACGCTGACCTTCAACAGCGGCGACCGATCCCGACGTCGCCCAGATCCAGGTGCAGAACAAGCTGCAGCTGGTCGCGTCGCAGCTGCCGCACGATCGTGCAGGCGACCGGGATCACGGTCACCAAGGCCTCGACCGGCTTCCTGATGGTGGTCGGCTTCGTCTCGACCGACGGCAAGATGACGCAGACCGACATCGCCGATTATGTCGACAGCACGCTCAACGACACGTTCAAGCGGGTCGAAGGCGTCGGCGCCACCCAGCTGTTCGGCTCCGGCTATGCGATGCGGATCTGGCTGAACCCGGACAAGCTGGCCGAATATTCGCTGATGCCGAGCGATGTGGCGACGGCGATCGCCGCGCAGAACACCCAGGTTTCCGCCGGCCAGCTCGGCGGCCTTGCCGCTCGGTCACCGGGCAGCAGCTCAACGCCACGGTGACGGCGGACAGCCGGCTGCAGACCGCCGAGCAGTTCCGCAACATCATGCTGAAGAGCGACACCGACGGATCGCTTGTGCGGCTCGACGACGTCGCGCGGGTCGAGCTTGGCGCCGAAAGCTATATCGACCTCGGCGGCAGTATAACGGCATGCCTGCAGCCGGTCTGGCGATCAATCTTGCCACCGGCGCCAATGCGATCAGCACGGCCGACGCGGTGCGCAGCACGATCACGCGGCTGTCCTCGACCCTGCCGCCGGGCGTGAAGGTGGTCTATCCCTATGACACCACGCCCTTCGTGCGGCTGTCGATCGAGGACGTGGTCAAGACGCTGTTCGAGGCGATCGTGCTGGTCTTCATCGTGATGTTCGTCTTCCTGCAGAACTTGCGCGCGACGCTGATCCCGACACTGGCCGTGCCGGTGGTGCTGCTGGGCACCTTCGGCGTGCTGTCGGCGGCTCGGCTATTCGATCAACACGCTGACCATGTTCGCGATGGTGCTGGCGATCGGCCTGCTGGTCGACGACGCCATCGTCGTGGTCGAGAACGTCGAGCGCGTGATGCATGAGGAGGAGCTGTCGCCGAAGGAAGCGACGCGCAAGTCGATGGACGAGATCACCGGCGCGCTGGTCGGCATCGCCACCGTGCTGTCGGCGGTGTTCGTGCCGATGGCCTTTTTCGGCGGCTCGGTCGGCGTCATCTATCGGCAATTCTCGATCACCATCGTCTCGGCGATGATCCTGTCGGTGATCGTCGCGCTGATCCTGACGCCGGCGCTCTGCGCGACGATTCTGCGCGCGCCCAAGGACGGGCGAGGGAAAGCGCGGCTTTGCTGGCTGGTTCAACCGTGGCTTCGACCGGACCGCGGATGCCTATCGCTCTGGTGCGGCGGGGCATGCTGCGCCGGACCTGGCTGTTCCTGCTCGTCTTCCTGGTGATCGTCGTGGCGGCCGGATGTGCTGATCACGCGAGCTGCCGAGTTCCTTCCTGCCGGATGAGGATCAGGGCATCCTGATCACCGCGATCACCCTGCCGGTCGGCGCGACGCAGGATCGCACGCTCGATGTGCTGGGTCAGGTGACGCAGACTATTACCTGAACGACGAGAAGGACGGCGGTGGAGGGCGTCTTCACGGTCGCTGGCTTCGGCTTTGGCGGCGGCGGGCAGAATGTCGGGCTGGCCTTCATCCCGCTGAAGCCCTTTGCCGAGCGCGACCGCGGCCGCCTTGTCGGCCCAGGCGGTTGCCGGGCGCGCGATGGGGGCTGTTCGGCAAGATCCGTTCGGCCTTCGTCTTTGCGCTGGCGCCGCCGGCGATCCAGGGCCTGGGCAATTCCAACGGCTTCGACTTCTACCTTGCAGGACGTCAACGGCGCCGGCCATGACGCAGCTGATCGAGGCCCGCAACAAGCTGCTTGGCCTCGCCGGCCAGAGCAAGCTGCGTCTGGCCCAGGCGCGCCCGACGGGACAGGAAGACAGCCGCAATTCGCAGATCGACGATCGACCAGGACAAGGCCAGCGCGCTGGGCGTCAATCTCGTCCGACATCAACTCGACGCTGTCGACGGCCTGGGGCAGCAACTATGTCAACGACTTCATCGACCGCGGCCGCGTCAAGCCGGTCTATGTGCAGGCGCGATGCGCAATTCCGCATGCAGCCCGGCGATCTGGGCAAATGGTATGTGCGCAATGCGAGCGGCGGCATGGTGCCGTTCTCGGCCTTCGCCACCGGGCAGTGGACCTATGGGTCGCCGCGGCTCGAGCGCTATAACGGCATCGGCCGCGGTCGAGATTCAGGGCAGCGCTGCGGCCGGGGTCAGTTCCGGCACGGCGATGGACGAGATCGACGAGCTGGTGGCCAAGCTGCCGCCGGGGTTCAGCCATGAATGGACCGGCCTGTCCTATCAGGAGCGGCTGTCGGGCAACCAGGCGACCTCGCTCTATGCGATCTCGGTGCTGGTCGTGTTCCTCTGCCTTGCCGCGCTTTACGAAAGCTGGTCGATCCCGCTGGCGGTGATGCTGGCGGTGCCGATCGGCATTTTCGGCGCCGTGCTGGCGGCGAAGCTGTTCGGGCAGTCGAATGACGTCTACTTCAAGGTGGGTTTGCTGACGACCATCGGCCTTGCCGCGAAGAACGCCATTCTGATCGTCGAATTCGCGATCGAGCGGCAGGCGGCCGGGATGGGTCTGATCGAGGCCACGCTCGAGGCGGCGCGGCAGCGGCTGCGCCCGATCCTGATGACCTCTTTCGCCTTCATTCTGGGCGTGACGCCGCTGGCGATGGCCATCGAGCGCCGGGGCAGGCGCGCAGAATTCGATCGGCATCGGCGTGATGGGCGGGATGATCTCGGCCACCGCTGCTGGGCGTGTTCTTCGTGCCGCTGTTGTTCGTGACGGTGCGGCGTATCTTCAGCAAGCGCGAGACGCCTCCGCCGGCTGCGTGACAGCTTTGGTTTGACAGTCGCAGGGTTCTGCGCGCAACTCGGGGCACGGTGGTTTTCCTCCGTGCCCCGATGGTTACGGGGCAGAACATGCGAGGCTGGCGTGACACCCTATGAGACGGCACGGGATCTGCCGATCTGGTCTGGCGCGGTGCTGCCGCAGCCTTTGGGCGGCGGTATAACCAACACGAATTTCGTGGTCGAGGATGCCGGGCGGCGGGCGGTCGTGCGGATCGGCGGTGACATGCCCGAGCATCATATCCTGCGCTTCAACGAGCTGGCGGCGAGCCGGGCCGCCCATGCCGCAGGCGTGTCGCCTGAGGTTTTGCATCATCAGCCCGGCGCGCTGGTGCTGAGCTTTGTCGAGGCCCGGACGCTGGCCGCGGAGGATATCCGCGCGCCCGCGATGCTGGAGCGGGTGGTGCCGGTGCTGGCCCGCGCGCATCGTGAAATCCCGCGCCATCTGCGTGGGCCGGCGCTGTCGTTCTGGGTCTTCCACGTGATCCGCGACTATGCGGCAAGGCTCGAATCCGAGGCCCCGGCGGTCTCCGCGCAGATGCGGGGTTTTTGCGACGACGCCGCCCAGCTGGAGGCGGCGGTCGGGCCTGTCGATCTGGTTTTTGGCCATAACGACATGCTGCCGGGCAACTGGCTCGACGATGGCCAGCGGCTGTGGCTGATCGACTGGGATTATGCGGGCTTCAACTCTCCGCTGTTCGATCTGGGCGGATTGGCCGCCAATGCCGGGCTGGACGGCGTGGCCGAGGCGCGGATGCTCGAGCTGTACTTCGGGTGCCCGCCCGATGGCGGATTGTGGCGGCGCTATCGTGCCATGAAGGCGGCCGCGGCGCTGCGCGAGACGATGTGGTCGATGGTCTCGGAGCGGCATTCGGCGCTGGATGTCGATTTTCCCGCCTATACCCGGACCACCCTCGCCGCCTATCTGTCGGCGCTGGACGATTTCACTCATAGCTGAGGTTGCGATGGCAGCGGCAGAATTCCCCTCGACGGCGCGGGCCGTCATCATTGGCGGCGGCATCATCGGCTGTTCGACCGCCTATCATCTTGGCAAGCTGGGCTGGACCGATACGGTGCTGCTGGAGCGCGCCAAGCTGACCAGTGGCACGACGTTTCATGCGGCAGGGCTGGTGGGCCAGCTGCGGACATCGGCCAATATCACCCAGCTTCTGGGGTATTCGGTGGACCTCTACCAACGGCTGGAGGCGGAGACCGGCATCGCTTCCGGCTGGAAGATGAATGGCGGGCTGCGGCTGGCCTGCAATGAGGCGCGCTGGACCGAGGTGAAGCGGCAGGCGACGACGGCGCGGTCCTTCGGGCTGGAGATGCATCTGCTGACGCCGAAGGAGGCGCAGGATCTGTGGCCGCTGATGCAGGTCGATGATCTGCTGGGCGCGGCCTTCCTGCCGACGGACGGGCAGGTGAACCCCTCGGATATCACCATGTCGCTGGCCAAGGGGGCGCGGATGGCCGGGGTGGCGATCCATGAAGATACGCCGGTGACGCGGATCATCGTCGAGGATGGGCGGATCCGGGGCGTCGAGACGCCACGCGGCACGATTGCCTGCGAGATCGTGGTCTGCTGCGCGGGACAGTGGAGCCGCGCGCTGGCCGCCACCGTGGGGGTGAATGTGCCGCTCGTCTCGGTGCAGCATCAGTACATGGTGACCGAGCGGATCGCGGGCGTGACCTCTGGCCTGCCGACGCTGCGCGATCCGGACCGGCTGACCTATTGGAAGGAAGATGTCGGCGGGCTGGTGATGGGGGGCTATGAGCCGAACCCGAAGTTCTGGGCGGAAGAGGGGATACCGGAGGGGTTCCATTACACGCTGCTGCCCTCTGACCTCGACCATTTCGAGCAGTTCATGGAGCCTGCCATTGGCCGCGTTCCGGCGATGCAGACGGCGGGGATCAAGCAGTTGATCAACGGGCCCGAGAGTTTCACGCCGGATGGGAACTTCATTCTGGGCGAGGCGCCGGAGTTGCGGAATTTCTTCGTCGGTGCCGGGTTCAATGCCTTCGGCATCGCCTCGGGCGGCGGGGCCGGAATGGCGCTGGCGGAATGGGTGGCGAAGGGGCAGGCGCCGTTCGACCTCTGGCCAGTGGATATCCGGCGCTTTGGCCGGGTGCATGGCGCGGTGGACTGGGTCCGGGCGCGCACCGCCGAGGCCTATGGCAAGCATTACACCATCGCCTGGCCCTCGGAGGAGCATACCTCGGCCCGACCGGCGCGGCGGTCACCGCTCTATGCGCATCTGAAGGCGCAGGGCGCCTGTTTCGGCGAGAAGCTGGGGTGGGAGAGGCCGAACTGGTTCGCGCTGGGCGGTGAAAGCCCGGTGGACGTCTACAGCTACGAGCGGCCGGGCTGGTTCGATGCGGTGGCGCGCGAGCATCGTGCCTGCCGCGCGGCGGCGGTGGTGATCGACCAGTCGTCCTTCGCCAAGTTCACGCTGAAAGGGCCGGGGGCGGCGGCGGCGCTGAACCACGTGGCGGCAGGCAATGTCGACCGGGCGGTGGGCAGCCTGACCTATACCCAGATGCTGAACGAGGCGGGCGGGATCGAATGCGATGTGACGGTGGCGCGGCTGGCCTGGGACGAGTTCTACATTGTTACCGGCACCGGCTTTGCGACGCATGATTTCCACTGGATTGCGCGGCATCTGCCGCATCGGGCGCGGGCGGAACTGGTGGATGTGACCTCGGGTTCTGCCGTCTTGTCGCTGATGGGGCCGCAGGCGCGGGCGATCCTGTCGCAGCTTTCAAGGGACGATCTGGGGAATGCGGGATTCCCCTTTGGCACGGCGCGGCGGATTTCCGTGGCGGGCTGTCCGGTCCTGGCGCTGCGGGTGACCTATGTGGGCGAGCTGGGCTGGGAGCTGCATATCCCGACCGAATTCGCGGTCACGGTCTATGAGGCGCTGATGGCGGCGGGGGCGCCGCTCGGGCTGGTCAACGCGGGCTATCGCGCGATCGAGACGCTGCGGCTGGAAAAGGGCTATCGCGCCTGGGGCGCCGAGATCGGTCCGGATCACACGCCGGTCGAGGCCGGGCTGGCCTGGGCCTGCAAGATGTCCTCTGGCATCGGCTTCATCGGGCGGGCGGCGGTGGCGGCGCAGCTGTCCGGCGGGGTGAAGAAGCGGCTGGCAGGGTTCACCGCCGCGCCGGAGGTGGTGCTGCTGGGGCGCGAGACGATCTATCGCGATGGCGAGCGGGTCGGCTGGCTCGCCTCGGGCGGCTACGGGCATACATTGGAACGGGCCATCGGCTATGGCTTTGTGCGCAACCCGAATGGGGTGAGCGAGGATTACGTCCTGTCGGGCCGCTACGAGCTGGAGGTCGCGGGCGAGCGGGTGCCCTGCGAGGTGCATCTCGGGCCGCTCTACGATCCCAAGATGCTGCGCATCAAGGCCTGAGAGGCTGAGCCGGTTCAGGCGGGCAGGTGCCGGAACCGTCCGGCAGAAGGCCCGCAACCGGCGTGACGCTGTAGGTGTCGAGGCTGCGGCCGCCCGCCGTGCGGTTCATCTGAACGGTTTGGCCGTGGCTGCGGAAGCGGGCGATGACACGGGCGTCGGGATCGTTGCGCGACACCAGCAGGCCGGGTGCATTGCAAAGCCGCGCCGGCAGGGGGCCGCGGAACAGGTAGCGCTGCGGTTCGATCATGGACCAGACGATGGTATCGGGCATCGCATAGAACAGGCTGCCGGTCAGGCCATATTCATCGGTGGCGATCCAACGCGCGCCGGACTTTGACATGTCGGCGCGCAGTTCCGCCACCATTCTGTGCCAGCCGCGCGTCTCATTCGGGGGGTTATGGCCGGAGATCAGGGGTGTGCCGGGCCAGAACGCGACCAGCAGGGTGAGCGCGCCAAGCGCCGTGCCGACCGCTGCGGCGGAGGTGACAAAGCGCGGGCGCAGGCCGCGCGCGCCGAGGGCCGCAAGCACCGCGACACCGGGGAAAAGGGGCACCAGCCAGTTGCCCTGCACCTTTGCGTGGGTCGAATGGTACAGCATGTAGGCCAGCATCGGCAGCGCGAGCCAGACCAGCATCCGGGCCGGCCCTTTGTCCCGGATCGCAGTGCGCAGGGCTGCCCATGCGATCAGCGGCGTCACCAGAACCACCGCGCCCAGAATGTATTGCAGCGTCCAGAGCGGGGTGAAGCCGACCTGATCCACCCGGCCGAACTGGCGCGTCAGACCGATCCAGTGATGCGCCGCGTTCCACCAGAGCAGGGGCGCGAGTGCAGCCACGGCGAGGGCGGCGGCGAGCCAGACCACCGGGCGGCGCAACTGCACGCGGCCCTCGGCGGTGGCAAGCAGCCACAGCACAATGCCGACCCAGAGGAAGAAGTTGGTGAATTTCGACTGCACGCCAAGCCCGGCAGCCAGCCCCGCCAGCAGCCACCAGCGCGCCGAGATGCGCCGGTCGGGCGTGGTGACGGCCTCGACCATCGCCCAGCTTGTCAGCGTCCAGAAGAACACCGAAGGCGCATCCGGAGTGGCGGTGAAGCCGAGCACGAAGATCAGCACGGTGGCATTGGCCAGCAACGCCGCTGCTGCCGCGACAGGGGCTTCGCCGCCAAGCCGCAGCGCCATCCGCGCAGCCATCAGCGGGACCGTGGCATAGGCCAGCACGGAGACCAGGCGCAGCCCAAGCGGGGTGTGGCCGAGCAGGTGTTCACCGATCCAGATCCACCAGGCGATCATGCCGGGATGATCGTAATAGCCAAGCGACGGCACGCTGGCCCAGAGGGCGTAATAGGCCTCATCCTCGACCGGCGGGATCAGGGCTGCGAGCACGAGGTGCAGGCAGAGGAAGCTGATCAGGGTCAGCCAGAGTGGTGGAATGCGGACCGCTGCCCCTTTTGTCACAGCTTCGTGCCAGTCGATCACGGTCGCGGGCAGGACATTCTGGCGAACCGAGGGCGCAGTTCCCCCGTCTGAGTCGCGTTTCATTGTGGTTTGTTTCCCCGCGCCTGCTGCGGCGCTGGCAGTGATTGGCATGGTGAACCTGTCAGCCTGCTGACGGTCTGTACCGGTCTTTTGCCCGCCGGAGCGGGCGCGGCCGGGCGATGCCAAAAACACTTTGCATTCGTGGGTACTGCGCGGCTAGGTGGCGGCCGACGCGCCAATTTATGCAAAGGTTCCGACCGTGATCCTGACACCCGTGCCTGCCCTGACCGTCGTGGTTCCGACCTATAAGGAATGCGACAACGTGCGCCCGATGGTGGCCTTGCTGGAGGCCGCTTTGGCCGGAGTCGCATGGGAAGTCGTCTTCGTCGATGACGACAGCCCGGATGGCACCGCCCGGGAAGTGCGCGCCATTGCCCGGGAAAATCCACGGGTGCGCCTGCACCACCGGATCGGGCGGCGTGGCCTCGCCGGGGCCTGTATCGAAGGCATCCTGTCATCGATCGCGCCGCTGATCGCGGTGATCGACGCGGATCTGCAGCATGACGAGACGCTGCTGCCGAAGATGCTGGAGGGGTTCCGCGCCGACCCGGATCTGGATCTGGTGATCGGCTCTCGCAATGTCGCCGAGGGATCCGCGGGCATCGGGTTGAGTGGCCTGCGCAAATGGGGATCTGACCGGGCAAATGGTCTGGCGCGGCGGATGTTGAAGATCACCGCGACCGACCCGATGAGCGGCTTTTTCATGGTCCGCCGCGCCGCCTTCAATGAGGTGGTGGTGGGCCTGCAACAGCAGGGATTCAAGATCCTGGCCGACATGCTGTCAGCCTCGGAAGGGCGCTGGAAAGTGCTCGAGCTGCCCTATCAGTTCCGCGAGCGGCAGCACGGCGCATCCAAGCTCGACAGTGCCGTGACCTTCGAGTTCTTCGGATTGCTGGTGTCGCGGCTGTCGGGCGGGATGGTGCCGATCCGCTTCGTGCTGTTCGTGATGGTCGGGCTGAGCGGTCTGGCAGTGCAACTGTCGGTGACGGACCTGATGCTGGCCGTGCTGACGCGGCACTTTCCGCTGGCCTATAGTCTTGGCGTGTTTGTCGCGATGACGACGAACTTCATGCTCAACAACCTGCTGACATATCGGGACCGGAGCCTGCGCGGGGTCGAGTTTCTGCGCGGTCTGCTGTCGTTCTATGCGGTCTGCGCGGTGGGGGCGGTGGCCAATGTGGGGATTGCGGATTCGGTTTTTGCGGTGGCGCCGAGTGTGCTTTTGGCGAGTGCTGCGGGTGCGCTGATTGGCGCATTGTGGAACTTCTGGGCCAGCCTATTTGTCACCTGGCGGGCCCGCTGAGGGCGGGGTCCGCCCATTAATTGGTTCGGGAAAAGCAGGGAGTGCGACATGACCAAGCGCGATTTGATGATCAAGACCCAGGACGGCACTGCAGAAGCGAGCCTGTTTCTTCCGGCTGCGCCGGTCGCCTCAAAAGCCGGGGTCGTGTTGTACATGGACGCCTTCGGGCTGCGCCCGGCGCTGGACGGGATGGCGGAACGGTTGTCCGGGGCGGGCTACACCGTGCTGGTGCCGGACCTGTTCTACCGGGTCGCACCCTATGGGCCATTCGATGCCAAGACCGCCTTTGCCGAAGAGGCGACCCGGACCAGGCTGATGGCGATGCTGCAGGGCACCAAGCAGGACATGACGGTCCGCGACACCCCGGCGTTTCTGGCCGCGCTGGATGAGGCGGGGGCAACCGGGCCGGTCGGTGGCGTCGGCTATTGCTTTGGCGGCGGTCGGGCGCTGATGCTGGCCGCGACGGCCCCGGGGCGTGTGGCGGCGGCGGCGAGTTTCCATGGCGGCAACCTTGCCAGCGATGCGCCCGACAGCCCGCATCACAGCGTGGGCGCGATCAAGGGCCGGGTCTATGTCGGCTGCGCCGGGGTTGACCGCAGCTTTCCGCCAGAGCAATCAGCGCGGCTCGACCGCTCGCTGCGCGAGGCGCAGGTCGACTATGTCATCGAGAATTACATCGGCGTGGAGCATGGCTGGTGTGTGCCCGATCATGGTGTCTATGACGCGGCGGGCGCAGAGCGGCACTGGACCCGGCTGCTGGGCTTCTTTGCCGAAACGCTGAACTGACGCGAGTCACCCCACCGTCCGGACGCAGCCGGCGGGGTGGTCGGCCATCCGTGACGCCCTCTGGAACGGTCTTTGCAGGATGTGCGGGGGCACGGGAAAATATTCCCGGTTCTCATGCAAACGCGTAATTATCTATCACTACGCCTGACGATTTTCTGCTGTTAGCGGAAACATCTCGGTTTGCCGGGCGGAATTCGTTGAATGCATACCCGTTATGCAAAAAATCATTGGCGTCCCTGGAAAAACTCGGTATCGGTCGGACTGGGGAGGGAGGGGCAAATTGGCCAAACGAATTGACCAATTATGCCGATCTCTGCGCCGAGGAGGGAATTGGTGGAGGCGGCGGGAGGCCGCGTGACACCCGTTTCAGCAGAAAACCGGAAACATAACACCAGGTGAGGACCAGATGACAAGCAACGGAAGCTCTTCGAGGTTTAACCGCCGCACCCTGATCAAGACGGGCGCGGTGATCGGTGCGGCGCAGCTCGCGTCTCCCTTCGTGCAGATGGCGAGAGCGGCCGATACGGTGAAGATCGGCGTCGATAACCCGTTGACCGGCACCTATGCGGTACTGGGCAAGAACGAGGCCGTAGGCATGGCGATGGCGGTGGACGAGATCAACGCCAAGGGCGGGATTCTCGGCAAGAAGGTGGAGCTGGCAATCGAGGACTCGACCTCGGGCGATGCTGGTACTGCCGTGCAGAAGGCGCGCAAGCTGATCGACCGCGACCAGGTCAACTTCATCATCGGCAACATCAACTCTGCCCTGGCGCAGGCGATTTCGAACGTCGCCAACGAGAAGGGCGTGATCCACGTCGTTCCGGGCGGCCATACGGATTCGGTCACCGGGGCCAACTGCCACTGGAACACGTTCCGGGTCTGCAACACGACCCAGACCGAGGCCAACGCGGTTGCGCCGACGCTGATCAAGAACGCGGGCAAGAAGTGGTACTATCTGACGCCGGACTATTCCTTCGGCCATACGCTTCAGAGCGGGCTGGAAAAGGCGGCGGCGAAGCTGGGGGGTGAGAAGGTCGGCGAGGATCTGACGCCGCTGGGCACCACCGACTTCTCGTCCTACCTGATCAAGGCGCAGGCGGCGAACCCGGACGTGATCATCATCCTGCAGCAGGGCGATGACGGGGTGAACGTGCTCAAGCAGGCGGTGCAGTTCGGGCTGGACAAGAAGTTCCACCTTGCCGGGGCGCAGATGGAGCTGGAAGTGCAGCTCGGCCTGCCGCCCGAGGCGCGGGTCGGCACCTGGGTGTTCGAATGGTACTGGAACCAGCCGGACGTGCCGCATGTCGCCGAGTTCGTGGCCGAAGTGCGCAAGCGGACCGGCGGCCATGTGCCGACCGCGCGGACCTGGTTCGGCTATGCCTCGATCCACACCTGCGCGCTGGCTGCAGAGGCTGCCAAATCGCTGGAGGCGGTCGCCATGGCCAAGGCGATGCAGGGCTTCAAGCTGCCGCCCGAGATCGCACTGATGCCGGACGGGGCCTATTACCGCGCCGGTCAGAACCAGCTGATCCCCGACCTCTATGTCGGGAAGGTCCAAGCGGCGGGCAAGTCTGATCCGGAGGATCTGTTCGCCGTCGCCGAGGTCGTGAAGGGGTCCGAGATCTCGCCGACGCTGGAAGAGACGATGTGCAAGCAGGATTGGCCGGCGTAAGCCGCGATCGTTTGACCCCCGGCGCCGGGCAGACCCCGGCGCCGGGTTTTTTTACCTGCCGGACCACCGGGTCATCAGGCCGACTGGCCCGATGACCCGGCGGAATACCGGATCGAACCTGCGCAGGGCCTGCGCCGATCTTCTTCCCCGAAACGCGCGGGGGACCAAGGGAAAGCATCACAGAATAACTCAACTTCTATTGCTTGCCGTCGTGAACGGTCTGATCGTGGGGGCCTTTTATGCCCTGATGGCGATCGGTCTGTCCCTGATCATGTCGCTGTCCGACGTGATCAACTTCGCCCATGGCGGGTTCCTCGCGGTGGGCGCCTATCTGGCCTATTCTCTGGCGCCCTACATCGGTTTCTGGGGCGGGCTTGTCGTGGCGCCGGTGCTGACCGCGATTCTCGGCCTGATCGTCGAGCGGTTCCTGATCAGCCGGGTTTACGGGCGCGATCCGCTCTATTCGCTGCTGCTGACCTTCGGGCTTGCCTTCATCTTCGAGGACGGCACCCGCTATATCTGGGGCGCGCAGAGCCTGCCCTATCAGGTGCCGGGCTGGCTGATGGCGCCGCTGTCGCTCAACCTGTTCTTCCTGACCGGCTACCGGGTCTTCATGATCACGCTGATCGTGGTGGTGGTGGGCGCGCTGTTCCTGATCATGACCAAGACCCGGCTGGGCCTGCGGATTCGCGCCGGAACGCTCGACCTTGAGACGGTCTCGATTCTGGGCGTGAACGTGCGCGTGTTGCGCAACCTGAACTTCGGCATCGGCATCTTTCTGGCCGGGCTTGCCGGGGTGCTGGCCGCCGGTCAGCTGGGGCTGACGCCGACGATCGGGTCTTCGCTGATCATGCCGAGCTTCGTTGCGATCATCATTGGCGGCCTTGGCAGCCTGACCGGCACGCTGCTGGGCGGCCTGCTGATCGGCCTTGCGATGAACATCACGGCGGTCTTCGTGCCCTCGGGCACCGAGGCGGTGATCTACGTCATGATGGCGCTGGTGCTGCTGGTGCGCCCGCAGGGCCTGCTGGGCGAAGAGGGGCGGTTCTGAGGTGGGGAACATCGATCTTAGAAAACAGGCGCCGAACATTGTCGTCTGGCTGCTGCTGCTGACGCTGCCTTTGTGGATCAACGCGGTCAGCTATACCCAGCTTGGCACGCAGATCGTGGTGATGGGGCTGGCGGCGATCTCGCTGAACTTTCTGCTCGGCTTCACCGGTGTGCTGTCCTTCGGGCATGCGGCCTATTTCGGGCTTGGCGCCTATGGCACGGCCCTGACGCTGCGCTATCTGCTGCCCAGCACCGGGGCGGCGATCATCGTCGGCACGCTGGCCGGGATGATTGCCGCGATGCTGATCGGGCCGTTGATCGTGCGGCTGCGCGGCGTCTATTTCGCGATGGTCACCATCGCCTTCGGGCAGGTGTTCTACTTCATCGCCTTCCGCTGGCATTCGGTGACCGGCGGCGACGACGGGCTGTCGAACTGGCGGCGGTTGCCGATCTGGACCCCGTTCGGCACCCTCGACATCCAGAGGGACGCGGTGCTGTTCTACTACTTCGTGCTGGCGATCTTCATTCTCGGCGTCGGCGTCATGGCCTTTCTGTTGCGCTCGCCATTCGGGCGCACGCTGATCGCGATCCGCGAGAACGAGCGGCGGACCCGCTTCATGGGGATCAACGTCAACCTGCATATCTGGATGAGCTGGGTTATCTCCTGCACCTTCATGGCGCTGGCGGGGTCGATGTATGCGCTGCTCAACAACTTTGTCGATCCGCGCGCGCTGTTCTGGACCCAGTCGGGCACCTTTGTGATCATGTGCGTGATGGGGGGGATGCGCAGCTTCTGGGGCCCGCTGCTGGGGGCTGCGATCTTCGTCTGGCTGCAGGACTATCTGTCGAGCATGACCGAGAACTGGCAGAGTTTCGTCGGTCTGGTTTTCGTCGCGGTCGTGCTGTTTTTCCCGCGCGGCGTGCTTGGTATCATTCGCAGGAAGGCCACGGAATGAGTTTCCTGACCATCGAGAACGTGTCGAAGCATTTCGGCAGCCTTGTCGCCGTGGATGGCGTCAGCATGAACGTGGAACAGGGCGAGCTGCGCGCCGTGATCGGGCCGAACGGGGCGGGCAAGACCACCTTCTTCAACCTGATCACCGGCATGTTGCCGCTGACCAAGGGCAAGGTTTCGCTGGATGGCAAGGACCTTGCCGGGATCGATCCGTCGCATCGGGTCGGCCTTGGCATGGCGCGGACCTTTCAGATCACCGAGATCTTCCCGGACCTGACGGTGCGCGAGAATATCCGCATTCCGGTCGAGATTCAGGCCGGGCTGCGGATGTCGCCCTTCATGCCGAAGGCGATGGTGCAGGTGGTGCGGAGCCGGATCGAGCAATTGCTGGAAGAGGGTGGCCTGACCAAGATCGCCAACCGTCTGGCGGGCGAGTTGAGCCACGGCGACCAGCGCGCGACCGAGATCATGATGTCGCTGGCGCTGAAGCCGAGGTTGCTGTTGCTCGACGAGCCGACAGCGGGGATGGGGGATGACGAGACCTATGCCGTGGCACGGCTGGTCAAGCGCATCCACCGCGACGAGAAGATGACCATCGTGCTGATCGAGCATGACATGCGCGTGGTCTTCAACCTAGCCGACCGGATCACCGTTCTGGCCGAGGGCAAACCCCTGGCCGAGGGGACGCCGCAGGAAATCACCGAGAATGCGAAGGTGCAGGCCGCCTATCTGGGAGGGGAAGCATGAGCGACTATGCACTGATCGCCGAGGGGCTGCACACCTACTATGGCAAGAGCCATATCCTGCATGGCATCAGCCTGAAGGTTGCGAAAGGCAAGATCACCACGGTGCTCGGCCGCAATGGCGCGGGCAAATCCACCACTTTGCGCAGCCTTGTCGGCCTGACCCCGGCGCGGGAGGGGCGGGTCGAGATCTTCGGCAAGGAGACGACCGCCATGCCGCCCTTCGCCATCGCCGCGATGGGGGTGGGCTTTGTCCCGGAAGGGCGCAAGATCTTCCCCTCTCTGACCGTGGAGGAGAACCTGAAGGTGCCGATCGACACGGCAGGGCCCTGGAACATCGAGGCTGTCTACGAGCTGTTCCCGCGGCTGAAGGAGCGGCGGATGAACAAGGGGCGGCAGCTTTCGGGGGGCGAGCAGGAGATGCTGTCGATCGCGCGTGCGCTGCTCTTGAACCCGAAGCTGCTGATCCTCGACGAGCCGTCGCAGGGCCTGGCCCCGCTGATCGTGCGTGAGGTGTTCCGCATCATCACCAAGATGCGGGCCGACGGCATCTCGGTTCTGCTGGTCGAGCAGAACGTGCGGATGAGCCTTGAGGTGGCCGATTACGTCTATGTGCTGAACGACGGCGAGATCGCCTATGAGGGCACGGCGGCGGATTTGCAGGCCGACGAGGCGCGGTTGCAGTCTCTGGCCGGCGTCAGCGCGGAGAAGTGGGAAATCTGAAGGGTTTCAGAGGGGGCGGCGCGGCGCCGGGGGGGAACCTCTGGCGCCGTTGCTTTTGGGGTGGGTGTATCTCGCCAGTTTGCCGCCATTGGTGGCAGAGAGAGGGCGGGCGACGCGCGGCCGCAGCAGTGTGGCAATCGGCCAGACGTCAACCGGGCCTTGAATAGAGGCGGCGGCTCATGGATGAAGTCACGGGCCGGGGCGCATGCAGGTTCCCCAACATTCAGGAGGACGCTCGATGAGCAGCAGATTTGCCAGATTTCCAAGCCTTGAAGGCAAGGTCGTCTTTGTGACCGGGGGCGCCTCTGGCATCGGGGCGGAGATCGTCCGGGGGTTCGCGGAACAGGGTGCGCGGGTCGGCTTTGTCGATATCGACAGGGCAGGGGGGCAGGCCCTGTCGGAAGCGGTGCCGGGCGTGGCCTATGAATATTGCGATCTGCGGGATATCGCGTCGCTGACAGCGGCCTTTGGCGCGCTGAAGGCGCGGCTTGGTCCGGTCTCTGTGCTGGTCAACAACGCGGCCCGTGATGATCGGCACGACTGGAGCGAGGTCACGCCGGAATATTGGGACGATCGCATGGACACCAACCTGCGGCATCAGTTCTTTGCCATTCAGGCCGTGGCGCCGGACATGATCGCGCTCGGTGGCGGGTCGATCATCAATATGGGGTCGAACAGCTGGTGGGAGGCGGGCGGAGGGTTTCCGGCCTACGCCACCGCCAAGGCCGCTGTGCATGGTCTGACCCGGACGATGGCACGGGACCTTGGGCCGCATCGGATCCGCGTGAACACGGTCGTGCCGGGCTGGATCATGACCGAGCGGCAGAAAGACCTCTGGGTCACGCCGGAGACGATTTCCGCCCATCAAAAGAGGCAATGCCTGCCCGATCTGATCGACCCGATCTATGTCGCGCGGATGGTTCTGTTTCTGGCCTCCGATGATGCGATGATGTGCACGGCCAACAATTACATGGTCGAGGCAGGGTCGATCTGAGCGACGGGCGTGCCACCCGCGCCTCGGCCCCGGAGAATCTTCGACATGACGGCAGAGACCGCGCCCACTGAAGGGAGCGGTCTTCGCATTGTGCGCGGACCGCGTCATCAGCTATCGAGGAAGATCATGCCGCACGCGGAAGATCGATCGGTTCTGACTCTGACGCGCGGGATCTTCACGTTGTGAGAATCGCAGCGTCTGGCCAGGGCCACGGATATCAGCCGCCCGTTCGAACCGCCGTCCAGATCGTGTGCCGGGCGCCGCGCTTTGTGCGGCCGGCGCGGACGGTTCGCTCGGCAACCTCGAACCCACACTGGGAAAGCCGCTTCGAAAAGGCCCGATCCGGTGCGGCGGACCAGACGGCAAGGACGCCGCCCGTGGTCAGTGCCCGCCGCGCCGCCCGCAGACCGGCCTCGCCATAAAGGGTCTCATTGCCGGCGCGGGTCAGACCGTCCGGGCCGTTGTCAACGTCGAGCAGAATGGTGTCGAACGCACCCGCTGCTGCGCGGATCATGGCGCCGACATCGCCGGTCCTCAGCTCTACCCTCGGGTCCGAAAGGCAATCCCCGAACACCGATCCCATGTACTGCGACGCCCAGCCGATCAGCTCGGGCACAATCTCCGCGACGATCAGACCGGCATCGGCGGGCATGACGGATTGGGCGGCGCGAAGCGTGAAGCCCATCCCCAACCCGCCGATCAGCACGCGCGGCGCGGGGCGCCCGGCGAGACGATCGAGGGCCAAAGTGGCAAGATCTTCCTCCGACCCGCCAAGCCGACTGTTCATCAGCTCGTTCCCGCCATCGAGACGGATCGAAAACTCGTCGCCGCGTTGCAGAAGCCTCAGCGTGCCGCCTTGCGGAACCGTCGCCGTCGCCAAGTGTATCCAGGGCAGCATGCCGGACTCCCATCGCCTGATCTGACGCGCTTCCTAGCCGATCACGGGATGCAGTCATAGGCTTGGATGGTTCCGGCGATCTTCAACCTTTGCCCAGGTTTGCCCCGGTTCAGATGGGAAAGGCTTGCATTGGCCGAATGCCGCAGCCATCACAGGCAGCAGTGGCACAGTCTGATGACCTAACCCCAAATTCCCCGACGGCCCTCGGTTGGCCGCCGTTCTTTGATGCCCAGTTGGCAGCGGAAGAGACAGAGCTTACCCGAGCGCGGATCGCGACGGTCCATCGCTCGCGCGTGACAGGCCTTTCCGAGGCAGGCCCGATACGGCTCGACCTTCCGCTGCACGCAACGACGGCAGACTTCGCTGTGGGTGACTGGGTCCTCGCCGATCCGCAAAGCCATGTGCTGATCCGGCGGCTGGATCGAAAATCCCTGCTCCAGCGTCGGGCCGAGGGCGCGCGCGGGCCGCAGCTTATCGCGGCGAATGTGGATACATTGTTCATCGTGACCTCGTGCAACGCCGATTTCAATCCGGCCCGGCTTGAGCGCTATCTGGCGCTCGCCAATGAGGCCGGCTGCACGCCGGTGCTCGTGCTGACCAAGGCCGACACCGTGGCAGACGCCGCGAGCTATCAGCAGCAGGCCGAAGCCCTGCAACGCGACCTGATCGTCGTCACGCTGAACGCCAAAGCGCCCGATGCTGCAGCCGCGCTGTCGCCCTGGTGTGGCCCCGGCCAGACCGTGGCCCTCGTCGGCTCGTCCGGCGTGGGCAAATCGACGCTGTTGAACACGCTCGCCGGGCCGGGGCGAGACGAGGTGCAACTGACAGGCGCGATCCGCGACGACGATGCCAAGGGGCGCCATACGACGACCGCGCGATCCCTGCACCCGATCCGGGGCGGCGGCTGGGCGATCGATACGCCGGGCATGCGGACGCTGCATGTCAGCGATGTCGCCTCCGGGCTCGATCAGCTCTTCGCGGAAATCACCGAGCTCGCGCCCAATTGCCGGTTTCGCGATTGCACCCATGCGCATGAGCCGGGCTGTGCCGTGCAAGCGGCCGTGGCGGCCGGTCTGCTCGATCCCGCCCGCCTCGATCGGTGGCGCAAACTGGACGCGGAAAACCGCAACAACACCCCGGTACAGACCGGGCCGCGCGGCAACAGAACTCTGCAGACCCGGGCCAAAAAGCGCTGAGCTTCTGCTCGGCGCATGAATTTTCCCGCGATCAGCCCCCGGCCCCGACGCGGATCACCCGCTTGCCAAAATTCTCGCCGCGCAGCATCCCGAACAGCGCCTCTGGCGCCTGCTCCAGACCATCGATCATATCTTCCCGGTACTGGATCTTCCCCGCAGCGATCCAGGATGTCATCTGCGTCCGGAAGGTCGGATAGAGCGCGCCGAAGTCGTTGAAGATGATGAACCCGCGCAGCGTCAGGCGCTTGCGCAGGATCTGCCCCATCAGCATCGACAGGCGATCCGGCCCCTCCGGCAGCCGGGTCGCATTGTATTGCGAGACCAGCCCGCAGACCGGGATCCGCCCATTCGGGTTCATCAGCGGCAGGACCGCATCAAAGACCTTGCCGCCGACATTCTCGAAATAGACATCAATCCCCTTGGGCGCCGCCGCGCCGAGTTGGGCCGCAAAATCCGCCGACTTGTGGTCGATACAGGCATCAAACCCCAGCGTACCAACGGCATAGGCGCATTTCTCGGGCCCGCCGGCGATGCCGACGACGTGACAGCCCATCAGCTTGCCGATCTGCCCGACAGTCGCACCCACCGGCCCGGTGGCCGCCGCGACACAGATCGTCTCTCCCGGTTTCGGGGCGCCGATCTCGATCAGCCCGGCCCAGGCGGTAAAGCCCGGCATCCCGAGAATCCCGAGCGCCCAGGACGGGTGCTGCGGATCCCGACCAAGCGCCATCACACCCATGCCATCCGACAGCGCATAATCCTGCCATCCGTTGAAGCTGAGAACCCAGTCGCCCGCCGCAAATCCGGCGACGCCCGAGCTGACGACCTGCGCCACCGTCCCGCCCACCATGACCGCGTTGACAGCCACCGGCTCGGCATAGGACGGCGCATCGTTCATCCGGCCCCGCATATAGGGGTCGAGTGACAGAAATTCCGTGCGCAACAGCATCTGGCCCGGCCCGGCAACCGGCACCGGCACCGTCTCAAGCCGCAAGGTCGCGGCATCGGGCTCTCCCTTCGGGCGCTCGGCCAGAACGATACGGCGGTTTTGGGTGGCGGACTGGGGCATGGGTCTCTCCTCAAACGGCGGGCAATTGGCGGTAACATAGCCTGATCGCGGTCAGTGTCATGGGTACAGCCTGGTTTGAAGCCGCAACCGCCCGGTGGTCGACCTCGCCCGAGGCACCGATCGCAACGCGCGACAGCGCAGGAAACATCGTGGCGAACCTCGATTACCGAGCAAGGGTGCTATCGAAAGGTTTTGTTTGCACGCTTCGTCGGCGCGCGGCTGTCTACATGTCGATTTGGATCGAGGCCGGGAGGACCGAATCTGGGGTCTTCCTCTGCCCAAAATGGGTCGGACTCATGCCTGTCGTAACCCTTGCGACAGACCCGGCAGCAGCCCCGCTTAAGGTCCGCCACAGATGCCCAGTCAGTTCGTGGCAGATGCCGATGCCTCTCACTCGTTGCAGGTCCTCGGCTTTTCGGAGGGACAGTGGTACCTGTATCCATGCTCTTACAGCTGGGCAGCCGACGCCTGAAATCCGCCGTGAGGCTGCGCTGCGACTGTACCGGACGCCGGACGCGGCCTGTTCCGCAGTGACACCGCAGCGGTTTCCGTGTCGGTTCTACGACGATGCCGGCGCCTTGCGGCCGTAAAGCAGCAGCATCAAGATGATGACGATGCCGTAGACCATCTGCCGCCCGGCCTCCGGCATCTGCATCACCGACAGGATCGACTGAAGCAGGGTGACAAGGATCACCCCAGCCACGGTGCCGATGTAGCTGCCCTTGCCGCCGAGGATCGAGGTGCCGCCGAGAACCACCGCGGCGATCGCCGGCAGCAGGTAAGCGTCACCCATCGCCTGCGCAGCCTTCGAGGCGTAGCCTGCAAGCAGAACCCCGGCGAAGGCCGAGAGCGCGCCGGCGAGGACGAAGCTGATAAGCACCGTCCTGCGGGTGTCGATGCCGGAGAGATACACCGCCCGCTCTCGGTTGCCGATCCCGTAGACCGCGCGGCCATAGGCAGTGCGGGTCAGCAAAAACACCACGCCCGCACCGACGGCGGCCCAGTCGAGGATGGCGTTCGGCAGGCCCGGGATCAACTCTCCGGTGGCGAGCCAGCGCATTGCCGGAGGTGCGACGTCCTTCGGCGAGAAGCCCCCCGAGTAGACCACCATCAGGCCTTGGGCGACGACATTGGTCGAGAGCGTCACGATCATTGCCGGTATCCGAAGGTAGGCGACGCCAATTCCGTTCACCAGCCCGAAGCAGGCGCCCGTCAGGATCCCGACCGGCACCGCCAGTGCCGCGCCCAGCGGGCCGAAGCCTGCCGCCGCGCAGCCCATCATCGCGCCCGAGGTCAGCACCCAGGGGATGGAGAGGTCAATGTGGCCAAGCAGGATCACCAGCATCACACCGGACGCCGCGATGCCAAGGAAGGCACCGACCTTCAGTTGCTGCAGGATGTAGGCCGGCGACAGGAAGTTCGGCGAGTACAGGCTGCCGATGATGAGCAGGAGCACGATGCAGCCGAACGCGGTGACGACCGCCGGATCGGTTCTATGCCTGAGCCTGGAGAGGAACGAGGGAGGGCGGTTCTGGGATGCGTTCGTCATTCGAACCAATCCAGCCGGTTCTTGACACGGATCAGGCCGACCGCGCCGATGGAGATCGCGAGCATCAGGAACACTCCTTGCATCAGTGGCTGCCACAGCGGGTCCACGTCGAAGACGAAGAGCATGTCGCCGATGGTGCGCGCGGTGAAGGCGCCGAACACCGCGCCCACCGCGCTGCCTCTGCCCCCGTAAAGCGATATGCCGCCCAGCACCACGGCGGCGATGGACCAGAGCGTGTAGCCGGAGCCGCTGGCATAGGCGGCGTCGCCGGTATAAGTGTAGAAGGTCAGGAACAGCCCGCCGATGCTGCCGAACAGGCCGGAGAGCACGTAGGCCGCGAACTTCGACCGCTGGACCGGCATCGCCCGACATGTAGGCCGCCAGTTCGGACGAGCCCGCGGCATAGGCGCCGCGCCCGAGCACCGAGCGGCGGAACGGCACCCAGAGCACCAGGAGCACCGCCGTCAGCAGGACCAGGCTCGACGGGATCACCCCGAAGATCCTGCCGGTCATCGCGTCGGCCAGCGTCTCGATTGACGCCGCCGCCCGGGAACGGGCGCAGGATCAGCGCGATGCCGAAGAAGATCGCGCCGGTGGCAATGGTGGTGACGATCGGCTGCAGCCGCCCGTAGATCGACGATGGCGCCGTTGAGCGCGCCGCAGACCACGCCGCAGAGAGCACGCCGAGCACGCCAAGCCCGGTCTCGAAGCGGCGTACCGACCACGATCCACGAGGCGATGCAATTTGCCAGCACCAAGCACCATGCCGACCGACAGGTCGATGCCGGCGGTGATGACGACAAGCGCCTGCGCCATGGCCACGAAAGCCAGCAGCACGCCCTTGTTGGCGGCGGTCTGCACGACGTTGGCGGTAAAACCCGACCGGGTGGTTGGCGGTGTAGACGGCGAACATCACCACAAACAGCACGATCGCGACCAGCGTGCCGCGGTTCTCGGCCAGCCAGAAGCGCCACTCTCTCATGCCCTGGCCTCCGCGCTCCTCGACGATATTCAGCGCGCTGGCGATCAGCGCATGTTCGGTGAGCCCGGCGCCCGAAAGTTCGGCCTGGACGGCGCCGTCGTAGAGCACCAGCACCCGGTCGCAGCAGCCGATCAGTTCGTCGTAGTCGGTCGAGTAGAAGAGGATCGCCGCGCCGTTCGCGGCGAGCTTGCGCAGGAGTTGGTAGATCTCCTGCTTGGTGCCGACGTCGATGCCGCGCGTGGGGTCGTTCAGCAGGATGATCCGCGGCCGGCGCATCAGCCACTTGGCGATCACCACCTTCTGCTGGTTTCCGCCCGAAAGCGCGCCCACCGGCAATGTCCAGCCCGGCGGTACGGATATCGAGCAGCTGCACCATCTCCGCGATCAGCGCCGCCTCGGCCGCGCGGTCGACGACGCCGGCGCGGGACACACGGTCGAGCGCCGCCAACGACAGATTCTCGCGCACCGTCATCGACAGCATCAGCCCTTCGGTCTTGCGGTCCTCGGGGATCAACGCCATGCCCACCGCGTCGCGACCGCGCCGTCGGCGGGCTGCGGATGGTGACCGGTCTGCCGTCGATGCGGATCTCGCCACGGAGCGCCGCGGAGAACGCCGAAGCAGGCGAGCAGCAGCTCGCGCTGGCCCTGCCCGTCAAGCCCGCCGAGGCCCACCACCTCGCCGGCCCGCAGGCTCAGCGAGATCGTGCTGCAGCCGGTCCGTCCAGCCGAGATCCCTGGCCTCGAGCACGGCGGGCGCGTCGGCGGGGATGCCCGGACGCGGCGGGAAGGCGCGGCTATATTCGCGGCCGATCATCATCTCCACCACCTCGCGCGTCCGTCCGGGTGCCGGCATCGTAGCTTGCGACGTTGCGACCGTTGCGGAACACCGTGCAACGATCGGCGATCTCGGCGATCTCGTTCATTCGGTGCGAGATATAGAGGATCGCCAGCCCATCATCGCGCAGCCGCTTCAACACCTCGAACACCCGGGTCGACATCGGCTGCGGTCAGCGCCGAGGTCGCCTCGTCGAGGATCAGGATGCGCGGGCTGCGGGCGAGCGCCTTGGCGATCTCGACCATCTGCCGGCGCGACAGCGGCAGGTCCTTGACCAGCGCGCGAGGATGGATGTCGGCGGCGCCGGCGCGGGCCAGCGCTGTCCTCGGCGATGCGGCGCTGCGCGGCGCGGTCGATCATGCCGAAGCGCTGCGGCGGCGTCGCGAAATGACGATGTTGTCGGCGACCGACAGTTCGGGGATCAGCGACAGTTCCTGGAACACGCAGACGATGCCGGCGTCGTTGGCGGCGGCCGGCGAGGCGAAGCGCACCTCTCGCCCGTCGAGCATGCATCGTCCCTTCGTCAGGCGCGACGACGCCGGCCATGCACCTTGATCAGCGTCGACTTGCCGGCCCCGTTCTCGCCGAGGATGGCGTGGATCGAGCCGGCGGATACGGTCGAGGTCGGCCTGCTCCGAGCGCCGTGCACACCGCCGTAGCGCTTGGATATCCCCTGCATGCGAGAGCAGCGGAACGGTCGCCGTCCATCGGTCCTCTCCCCAGGACTAGGAAGGGCGCCGCGGGACATGCATCCCGCGGCGCCGCGAGTTCAGTGCAAAGATCTATTGGTTTTCCTTGCTCTGATCCATGATCTCCTGCGCCGAGAAGTTGATGCCGCAGGTCGGGAAGGAGTTGCCGACGAAGAAGTTGTCAGACTGGTCGGGGAAGTAGTCCGTCCCTGCCTTGATGTCCGGATCGGAGACGACCGCGAGCGGCAGCTTCACCGACTGCGGCACGACCTGTACCTTCAAGCGCGGCGATCGCGATCTTGATCGCCACCGCGACCTGCGCCGGGCCGGTGCCGGCGGACGTGCACTTCAATCCGTCGCCCGAGAACTTGGCGCAGAACTTGCGGAAGCCGTTCTCGGTCTCGCCGCCGAAGGGCACGAACGGCTGCTTGGCGTCGATCATCGCCTGCACCACGCCGGTGTCGCCGCCCTGAGCGGTGATGCCGACGAACGGGCCGTGACGCGGCGATGGCGTCCGCGGTCACCTTCTGCGCGGTGCCGTCGTCCCACTTGCCGACGACCTCGATCACGTCCCACTTCTTGCCGGAGCCGTCGAGCACCTCGTGGATGCCGTTGTGCCGGTCGGTATCGACCGAGGTTCCGGCGACGCCGCGCACCTCGAGGAGCTTGCCGCCGTCCGGGATGTGATCGACCAGCCACTTGCGCCCAGAGCTCGCCCAGGCCCTTCTGGTCGACGTTGACGTTGATCGCGTCCGTGGTGTCGAGGATGTTGTCGAAGGCGACAAGCACCACGCCCGCCTCCTTGGCGCGCTTGATGACCGGGCCGAAGGCTGTCGGGTTCTGCGCGTTCACGATGATCGCGTCATATCCGGAGTCGATGAAGTTGTTGATCGCGGCGATCTGCGCCGGCACGTCCTCGCCGGTGGAGACCACCTTGAACTCCTTCAGCTTCGCGGCCACCTCGGGCTGCTCGGCGTAGGCTTTGGCGGTCTGGATCATCTGGATCCGCCAGGTGTTGGCGATGTAGCCGTTGGCCAGCGCGATCCGGTACGGTGCCTTCTTGGCCGGAAACTTGAAGAACTTGGTGTCCTTCGACCAGGGCGCCATGCAGCCCGGATCCGATGCCGGCCCCGGAACAATCTCGGGATCGGCAATGGCCACTCCGCCATAGATGGTGAGGGCAACGGCCGCAGCGGTCAATTTCAGTGCGTTCATTTCACTTCCTCCCTATTCGCGCCCGCGGGCGCGCATTGATGGCGCCGCTCTTCTTGGCGGCTCACCGATTTCGCTCACGCTCTTGCTCCTGCTGCCTCCGTGTCTGCTTCCCTCGCGAAATGCGCGAAGCCGGAAGCGAGATGGGTCTTCATCCGGTACTGGTAAGCCAACTGATCGCGCGCCTCGATCGCGTCGACGATGCCGGCGTGCTCGTCATGGGTCGTGGTCCCGAAGGTGCGCCGGGTCTTGCCCTTCATCATGATCCTCAGGATCACGGGCTTCATGATCATGTAAACGTCGAGGATCGCCCGGTTGCCAAGGACAGTGATCAGCCGCGTGTGAAAGCGGAAGTCGACTTCCGAGGCCGCGTCGATCGGCGAGACGCCGAGGAGTTCGTCGTTGATGGCGTGGAGCTCGGCAATGTCCTCGGGCGTGATCCTTTCGAGGATGTTCTCGACCGAGGACACTTCCAGCAGGGAGCGGAACCCTTGGATGTCGGCGAAGGTCTTGCGCGAGACCTCCATCAGATTGAACGAGAACAGCTCGAAGGCCTGGCTCATCCGGTGGTCGATGATGGTGGCACCGACCTTGGGCCGGACATCGACGACGCCGTAGGCCTTCAGAATCCGCATCGCCTCGCGCACGGTGTTGCGGGAGAGCGAGAAGCGCTCGCAGAGCTCGCGCTCGGTGGGCAGGCTGTCGCCGACGCGAAGCTGGGCGTCGGAGATCAGCGTGCGGATCCGGGCGACCGCCATGTCCACGGCTGAACCTGGGGCAGAGCTGATCGCGGGGGCGGGACGCCCCGGCTCGCCGGATGTTGCTTCGCTCGTCTCGCGCACCGATTCGGCTTCCTTGCAGACGTCTGTCCCAGCCAATCATCACCAGCCGGAGACTTTTGTCCAACCACAAATACACATTCGCCGCTTTTCGGTGCGCAATGGTCCGGCATCCCTATCACTTGACCTACCAACGAAAACGTGAGCGCCGGACTGTATGATGCCATATCTCGCGCGGCCGCCGGGCGTCTGGCCCGACGGAGAGGCGGCGGCGGGCCTCTTTGCCCAGCGTTTTCGTCGCTTCGGGGTCATCGCCCCCTATTGCGAGCGGCAAGACTGAATACGATCATGCGATGTTCTGCGTTGTATAGTCCGGCGGCTTCCCGGACTGTGATCCTGCCGCTTCCCACAACAGGTCCGAGACATGCTTGCGCCCTCCACCGATGAATTTGCCGCCGCTGCTGACGCCCTGCGCGGCCGGGTGGTGCATACCCCCTGTCTGGATCTGACAGTCGATCCGATCCGCAAGCATCTGCCCGAGGCGGCAGAAGTGACCGTCAAGCTCGAGCTGTTCCAGCACGCCGGTTCGTTCAAGGCGCGCGGAGCCTTGCTGGGCATCGACGGATTGTCGGACGCGTCGCGGGCGGCGGGGGTGATCGCGGCCAGCGGTGGCAATCATGCCATGGCGGTTTCCTGGGCTGCGCGGGCGGCGGGGGTGCGCGCCCATATATTGATGCCGCAGGCTGCCGATCCGATCCGGATCGCGGGGTGTGAGGCGCAGGGGGCCGAGGTGACGCTGGTTGCCGATATCGCCACCGCATTCGCGTGGATGCAGGACGTGGCTGCGCGCGACGGGCTGACGGTGATGCATCCGTTCGAGGCCAGGCACATGACTTTGGGCGCGGGCACCTGCGGGCTGGAATTCGTGGCGGATGCGCCGGACTGCACGGTCTTCATTGTGCCGGTCGGTGGCGGCGGCCTCATCAGCGGCATGGCCGCCGCGATCCGACATGAGCGCGCCGGATGCGGAAATCTATGGCGTCGAGCCGGTCGGAGCGGACAGCATGTCGCGCAGTTTCGAGGCCGGCAGCCCGGCCCGTCTGGACCGGGTCGACACCATCGCCGACAGCCTCGGCGCGCCCTATGCGATGGAATATTCCTTCGGGATTACCCGCGAGAATGTGACCGGGATGGTCCGGGTAAGCGACGGCGAACTGCGCGCGGCGATGAAGCTCTATTACGACGCGTTCCGCATTGTGGCGGAGCCGGCCTGCGCGGCGGCCCTTGCCGGCCTGCTCGGTCCGCTGCGCGACCGCTGCCGCGGCAAGAAGGTGGGGATCATCGCCTGCGGCTCGAATATTTCGTTGCCGCGCTACCTGAAAGTGCTGGAGACAGCGGTATGACGTTGAAGCCGAACCCAGCGCTGGTTCCGCTGATCGCGAGCGGAGTGGCCGCGGCCGTTTCTGCGGCCGCCGCGGTCTCGGGATAGACTGCGCTGCTCGACTGGCGCCTAGGGGAAGCCCGCCGCGAACGGCGGGTGAGCCAGCCGATGCTGCAGCTCCTCCAAAATCAAGTCGCCCCGGAGACTTCGCCGATGGACATACGCTGCGGCAATCCTGGGTCGCCGTTTTCGATACGGCGCAGAGCCCGCGCTGAAGTTCCGCTCCGGACCATGTGCTTGTGTGAACCGGGGCTGTGCGGCGGCTCCTCTGGTGGCGAGGGACCTGACCCCTTAGGTAGCAGGCAACCTGACACCATCGTATCCGCTTTCAGAGAGGCATCATGAAAAAGATCGGATTTCTGTCCTTCGGACACTGGAACCCCGAGCCACGCTCACCGCTCCAGACCGCTGGCGAGACGTTGAAGCAATCCATCGAACTGGCCGTGGCGGCCGAGGAACTGGGCGTCGACGGGGCCTATTTCCGCGTGCATCATTTCGCCCAGCAGCTGGCCTCGCCGTTTCCGCTTCTGGCGGCCATTGGCGCGCGGACCTCAAAGATTGAGATCGGCACCGGGGTCATCGACATGCGCTATGAGAACCCGCTCTACATGCTCGAAGATGCCGGCGCGGCCGACCTGATTTCGGACGGGCGGTTGCAACTGGGCATCAGCCGCGGCTCGCCCGAACAGGTGATCGATGGCTGGCGCCATTTCGGCTATGAACCGGCCGAGGGCGAGGATGCCTCGGAGATGGCGCGCCGGCATACCGAGGTCTTCCTCAAACACCTTGACGGCAAGGGCTTTGCCCAGCCCAACCCGCGCCCGATGTTCCCGAACCCACCGGGCCTCCTGCGGCTCGAGCCGCATTCGCCCGGTCTGAAGGACCGCATCTGGTGGGGGTCGGCGTCGAACGCGACGGCGGTCTGGGCGGCCCAGATGGGGATGAACCTGCAAAGCTCCACCCTGAAGGTCGACGAGTTGGGCGAGCCTTTCCATGTGCAGCAGGCCAAGCAGATCCAGGCCTTCCGTGAGGCCTGGAAGGAGGCGGGCCATACGCGTACGCCGCGCGTCTCGGTCAGCCGGTCGATCTTTGCGCTGACGAACGATATGGACCGGGCGTATTTCGGCCGCGGCAAGGAAAGTGACCAGATCGGTCAGATCGACAATTTCCGCGGCATCTTTGGCCGGGGCTATGCGGACGAGCCCGACCGTCTGGTCGAGGCGCTGAAAGGGGACGAGGCTATCGCGGCGGCGGATACGCTGCTTCTCACGGTGCCGAACATGCTGGGGGTCGAGTACAACGTGCATGTGCTGGAAAGCATCCTGACGCATGTCGCGCCGGCCCTCGGCTGGCGCTGAACCAAGGGCAGGCCGTCCCGGCCCAAGGTATCCCGGCAGATTGCCCTGCACCCCCCGCGCGACCGGGCGGCCCAGGGAAACTGCCGGGTAGCATCGGCGCGCCAGGAATGACCGCCTTCGGCTCAGAGATGACCCTCATGTCTTGCCGATCTGGCGCAGCGAACAGGGATCCGATCCTAGTCTGGCTACCAGCCTTTTTTCGGCGTTTGCAGCGAGAGTGAGCTTAGCGCCGTCGGCGCCGGACGGCCTTGCCTGTCAGATCTCCACCGCTTCGGAGATCGCCAGCGCTTCCTCAAGCTCTACGCCGAGGTAGCGGGCAGTAATGTCCATCTTCGCCATCGGCAAAAAAACTCGGCTGCTATTGTCTGTCATCGTGACCGCATTGCGGCCCGGACGCATCCGTTGACTTCAGAGACGATACTGGTGCCGCTACTTCGGTATCGAGGCGCCAACGAGCGACTCGCTGGGCTGAAGGATCGATTGGAAGAAAGGGACGACACCCAAGAATCTGAAAAATATATATTTTCCACAGATGAG